>NZ_CP150286.1:107500-1162500 GCF_037982765.1 Bacillus sp. FSL K6-0138 | reverse complement strand
TATCTCCAGGTTCGATTGGCATTTCACCCCTACCCACACCTCATCCCCGCACTTTTCAACGTGCGTGGGTTCGGGCCTCCATTCAGTGTTACCTGAACTTCACCCTGGACATGGGTAGATCACCTGGTTTCGGGTCTACGACCACGTACTCATGCGCCCTATTCAGACTCGCTTTCGCTGCGGCTCCGTCTTTTCAAACTTAACCTTGCACGGGATCGTAACTCGCCGGTTCATTCTACAAAAGGCACGCCATCACCCGTTAACGGGCTCTGACTACTTGTAGGCACACGGTTTCAGGATCTCTTTCACTCCCCTTCCGGGGTGCTTTTCACCTTTCCCTCACGGTACTGGTTCACTATCGGTCACTAGGGAGTATTTAGCCTTGGGAGATGGTCCTCCCGGATTCCGACGGAATTTCACGTGTTCCGCCGTACTCAGGATCCACTCAGGAGAGAACGAAGTTTTGACTACAGGGCTGTTACCTCCTATGGCGGGCCTTTCCAGACCTCTTCGTCTACCTCGTTCTTTTGTAACTCCGTATAGAGTGTCCTACAACCCCAAGAGGCAAGCCTCTTGGTTTGGGCTGTTCCCGTTTCGCTCGCCGCTACTCAGGGAATCGCATTTGCTTTCTCTTCCTCCGGGTACTTAGATGTTTCAGTTCCCCGGGTCTGCCTTCACATATCCTATGGATTCAGATATGGATACTGCTCCATTACGAGCAGTGGGTTTCCCCATTCGGAAATCTCCGGATCAAAGCTTGCTTACAGCTCCCCGAAGCATATCGGTGTTCGTCCCGTCCTTCATCGGCTCCTAGTGCCAAGGCATCCACCGTGCGCCCTTTCTAACTTAACCGTTAAAAAGAATCACTACGTGATATCTTGCATTACAATTGAATGTGAATGTCTTGCTATCGTTATCTAGTTTTCAAAGAACAACGCACAGGATGTGCTAACACATGCGTTGCCACAGGACGTGGCGTCTTTAGCAGGTGTCTCCTATGTCGAAGAATCAAATGATCCTTCAAAACTAAACAAGAACTAAACGCACCTGCCTGCAAGACCGCAAGGTCTTGCATTCCGTATAATATCCTTAGAAAGGAGGTGATCCAGCCGCACCTTCCGATACGGCTACCTTGTTACGACTTCACCCCAATCATCTGTCCCACCTTCGGCGGCTGGCTCCAAAAGGTTACCTCACCGACTTCGGGTGTTACAAACTCTCGTGGTGTGACGGGCGGTGTGTACAAGGCCCGGGAACGTATTCACCGCGGCATGCTGATCCGCGATTACTAGCGATTCCAGCTTCACGCAGTCGAGTTGCAGACTGCGATCCGAACTGAGAACAGATTTGTGGGATTGGCTTAGCCTCGCGGCTTCGCTGCCCTTTGTTCTGCCCATTGTAGCACGTGTGTAGCCCAGGTCATAAGGGGCATGATGATTTGACGTCATCCCCACCTTCCTCCGGTTTGTCACCGGCAGTCACCTTAGAGTGCCCAACTGAATGCTGGCAACTAAGATCAAGGGTTGCGCTCGTTGCGGGACTTAACCCAACATCTCACGACACGAGCTGACGACAACCATGCACCACCTGTCACTCTGCCCCCGAAGGGGAAGCCCTATCTCTAGGGTTGTCAGAGGATGTCAAGACCTGGTAAGGTTCTTCGCGTTGCTTCGAATTAAACCACATGCTCCACCGCTTGTGCGGGCCCCCGTCAATTCCTTTGAGTTTCAGTCTTGCGACCGTACTCCCCAGGCGGAGTGCTTAATGCGTTTGCTGCAGCACTAAAGGGCGGAAACCCTCTAACACTTAGCACTCATCGTTTACGGCGTGGACTACCAGGGTATCTAATCCTGTTCGCTCCCCACGCTTTCGCGCCTCAGCGTCAGTTACAGACCAGAGAGTCGCCTTCGCCACTGGTGTTCCTCCACATCTCTACGCATTTCACCGCTACACGTGGAATTCCACTCTCCTCTTCTGCACTCAAGTTCCCCAGTTTCCAATGACCCTCCCCGGTTGAGCCGGGGGCTTTCACATCAGACTTAAGAAACCGCCTGCGCGCGCTTTACGCCCAATAATTCCGGACAACGCTTGCCACCTACGTATTACCGCGGCTGCTGGCACGTAGTTAGCCGTGGCTTTCTGGTTAGGTACCGTCAAGGTACCGCCCTGTTCGAACGGTACTTGTTCTTCCCTAACAACAGAGTTTTACGATCCGAAAACCTTCATCACTCACGCGGCGTTGCTCCGTCAGACTTTCGTCCATTGCGGAAGATTCCCTACTGCTGCCTCCCGTAGGAGTCTGGGCCGTGTCTCAGTCCCAGTGTGGCCGATCACCCTCTCAGGTCGGCTACGCATCGTTGCCTTGGTGAGCCGTTACCCCACCAACTAGCTAATGCGCCGCGGGTCCATCTGTAAGTGGTAGCGAAAAGCCACCTTTTATGTTTGAACCATGCGGTTCAAACAAGCATCCGGTATTAGCCCCGGTTTCCCGGAGTTATCCCAGTCTTACAGGCAGGTTACCCACGTGTTACTCACCCGTCCGCCGCTGACCTAAGGGAGCAAGCTCCCGTCGGTCCGCTCGACTTGCATGTATTAGGCACGCCGCCAGCGTTCGTCCTGAGCCAGGATCAAACTCTCCATAAAATGGAACGCAGATTAAGTTCGTCACATCCTGTGACGACATCTGCATGACCTGCATCGTGCAGGCCTGTTTGAAAATGACTACGCACGTTTATGTGCGATTTATTTGAATTAACAGGTACGTTTTGTCTTGTTTAGTTTTCAAAGATCATTTTTACTTCGGTTAGAAGCAACTTTATCAATATAACATTCTAGCAAGGTGAATGTCAACAACTTTTTAAAAAAATATGAATCAGCTGTTTTATAAAGCCGTCTTTTTAAGGACGAATATTAATATATCATCTATTTTCATTTAACACAATAGTTTTTAAAAAAATAATAAAGTCATCAGCGTGAACACAATAACATCGGGTCATACGCTTTACAATTCATGCTGCCGGCTGAATCCCGCTCGCTGCCGTTGGCAAATGGTCCTTTTCTAATGTACCGCCGTTTTATATGACAGGCGCTCCGCTTTGCCGAGATCATTTCTTCTTTATTATATCCGGCCGCGTTTCTTATTATTATCGTCACGCATTTAAAAAGATCACCATCGTAAAGATTCAAGACAGTGATCCAGCCTTTCATTTAGTATTTTAACCGTTCTTTAATTTTGCGGTCGATTGTCTGACGATCAATTCCGGCTTGTATACCTTAGAGTGTTCCAGCTGATCCATATTCCTTCCTTCCACTTTCGCGATCATCCATTTTGCCGCTTCGATTCCCATCTGCATCTTCGGATGGGTTACCGACGTCAGCTTAACCTCCGACGCCTGGCTTAAATGCGAATCATCATAGCCGACAATCGATATGTCCTCAGGTATTTTCAGCCCGAATTCCCTGATCACGTCAAGCACTAAAAGAGCGATCTGATCATTATAGCAGAAAATGGCGGTCGGTGGCTCTTGTGAAGACAGACGCTTTCTCACTTCAGTGATCGTCTTTTCCTCTTTGTTCTCCGTCTCATAGGTAACAACCATTTCCGGATAAAATGACAGACCGTTTTCCCTGAAGGCGCGGATAAATCCTTTCATCCTGTTGACGCCTTGCATATCGTCCTGTTTAAAAAGGCCAAAGACCCTTTCATGGCCGAGCTTGATCAAATGGTCAGTCGCTATAAACCCGCCGTATTCATCATCCAAAATAAAGTGGGGCGGGTTCAGCTCCTGGTAAAACTGATTGATCATCAGGTACGGGATGTGGTGCTGCTCAAGCGTCAAGTAATAGTTTAAATTCGGATTAATGCTTCCTGTTTTCGTCGGCTCAACGATCAATCCGTCAATGTCTTTATCAAGCATGTTTACAAGGCACTGCTTTTCTTTTTCAATGTCATTATTCGTGCTCGCTACGATAAGCGTGTACCCTTCATTCGACAGCGTCGATTCGATCCCTCTTATAATGTGGGGAAAAATATAATCGGACAAATAGGTCGTGATCACGCCGATCATTTTATGTCTTTCCCTGCCTTTTTCCGAAGGCCTGAGGCGTTGTGAACAGTATGTTCCCGACCCCTGCTCCCTATACAGGAGACCTTCGTGAACCAAGTCGCCGATCGCCTGGCGGATCGTATGTCTGCTGACATCGAAAATTTTCATCAATTCATTTTCCGAATGAATTTTTTCCCCGGGCTTAACTTTCCCCTCATATATCCACGATTTAATTTGGTTTTTGACCATGCTGTATTTTGTATGTTCACTCATCAGATCAACCCCATCTTGTACGTACGAATAATTTCTATTATAAAGGAAAATCTTCAATTATTGCTACTTATTGGAGAAATCAAGCAAAAAAATTTGAAAAATACGGCTTGTCGTTCGTTTCTTTTTTTAGTATAGTAGAAAATAACTAAATAATCTTGATGACCACAAGGGGAGCCTCAGGCTGAGAGTGAACAAACCGTTCTGACCCTTTGAACCTGTTAGTTAACGCTGGCGTAGGGATGTGGCAAAGTAAAACTTATTGCATCCAAAGCAGTGCGTGGAAACTATCCTATTCCTTCCTCGCATTGCTTTTTTATTGGGAAAGAAGTCCAGTACCCCTTTGTTCATCAAAAGTGAGGGTTACAATGAATCAATCAAAACAACTTGTCCGGCTTATTGAAATCGCCGTCATGACAGGCATCGCAATCGTATTGGATATAGCTTCAGGAATGTTTTTGAAAATGCCGCAAGGCGGCTCCATCGCCATCATGATGATCCCGCTCTTTTTAATTTCTTTTCGATGGGGGCTGAAAGCCGGACTGATTACCGGTTTTTTAGCAGGATTGCTGCAGTTTGTCACCGGGGGGCTTTATGCGGTGCACCCCGTACAGTTTCTCCTTGATTATTTTATCGCACCAACAGCTGCAGGAATCGGCGGTTTATTTGCCGGTCCGATCCGAAAAGCTGCCGCGGCGAAAGCAAAGGGAAAGCTGGTATCATATGTTACGGTTGCCGTCTTTTTCGGAAGCGGACTGAAATTTCTCGCCCACGTCATTAGCGGCGCCGTCTTTTTTGGAAATTACGCACCCAAAGGGACGCCGGTCTGGATTTATACATTAACGTATAATGCAACATATATGCTCCCGTCGTTCATCATTTGCGCAATCGTGCTGTGCCTGTTGCTGCTGACGGCTCCGAGGCTTTTGGAACGGAGCATTGATAAGAGATGAAAAAAAGCGGACACCTTATAGGTTCCGCTTTTTTTGCGTTTTTATTAATTCTGCAACCAATACGTACCGCTCCGGGGCAGAGCCTATAAAGTCGAACGGGTAGCAGGTCGAAACGGTTAATGTCGCCCTGGGTTTTGGAACGATAACGGTCCTGTCATCAGCATCGACGATCCTCACCTTTTTCACTTTATATGTAAAAGTTCCATATTCAGCTTCAACAATTAACCGGTCTCCTTTGCCGACTTCACCAAGCCTTCTGAAAACCGTGTCGCGGTGGCCGGACAGGACCGAGTTGTCATCTTCGCCCGGCAGCACGGAACCTGCAAAATGCCCCACTCCCTTTTGAAGCTCGTCTTCGTCTGTTCCGTGGTAAATCGGAAGCCGCGCCTTCATTTTCGGGATCACAAGGTCGCCGATTTTTTCACCGGTTTCAAACGTTCGCACTGTCTCGGCTTTTTGTTTTTTTCCGGTTTGAACAGACGGCTTTTCAGCCGGCTTCTTCTCAGCCGGCTGCTGAGCGGAAAGTGTGCGTCCTTGAAAAAGCTTAAACGCATTGGTAGCTGCAACATACAGCCCGGCCGTTATCATGGCGATCGCCAAAAGCCAAATCACCCTTTTTTTACGGGATGCTCTAATGTCAATTCACCTCTTTGTCTACGCCGCTTTGCGAAGCCTTCTGATCAAGAAAAATCCGCTGAGGATTAGCACGAAACCGAGGATCGACCATTCCGCATAATGCCCGGCCGTTTTTGGAAGTTTTGCCCCCCTTACCGTCTTTTTCACATGCTGCTTCTTTGTATCATGTTGAACGGCTGTTTGGGTTTGCTTCACTTTTGCTCCTGTTTCATGAAATAAATCTGATCCAATCATGTCAGGCGTCAGCAAAACGTCCAAAATGAAATTTCCTTCAAGATCGTAAACTTGTACAAGCAAGCTTGCCCCTTTCAGTTCATCTGCGCTGACAGGCGTCGTCAGTGATACTTCCTTTTTCTTGCCGTCTTTGACTAAATAATATTTCGTTTTCACCTCAAGGGTTTGCTGAAGATCGTGTAAAATAGACAGCATTTGAGCGATATCTTTCGCTTTCAGCTCCGTTACCGTCTCAAAATCGGCAACCGCTTCAAGTCGCTCCCCAATCGCCATCAACTCATCTTCAAGATTCGGATTTTTTTCACGGACGCTCCTAAGATGCTTTATTAGCCTTTCCCATTCCTGATCGTCTACGCCAAGCTCCTGAAACGGATTTTCGATTGCCGCGTCGCCTTCGTCAGTTGTCACGTTCCAAAGCGCATCATCCAGCTCATACTCAAACATGAAGGCATCGAGGATGCTTTGCCCTTCTTCCATATAACCATTATCAACGAGAAGTTTGACCGCTTCTTTTTCATTTAAGCCGTAATCTTTTAAATATGAAGCAAGCCGTTTTTCATCGAGCCTTTCTCCAAGAAAATCTCTTAATTCCTCCGCCGATTCAAATCCTTTCAAACTTTCATCATATGTATCTTGCAAATAGGCTTCCAATTCTTTTTCTGTCATCCCTATTTCTCCAAGATACTCGTTCAGCTCGGACTGTTTCGGTGCGGCGAAAGCTTCTGCGGACGGCACCAGAAACAGCGCGCATATCAAAAACGCCATCATCCTTTTCTTCATAAAATTGACCCCCTATTTATATGTTACCTTTTGATTATAATAGAAATTTTTTAAAATACATGCATTAAATTTAAAATCGTTTTCTCTATTTAAAAAAAGTCATAATCTTTGCTCTCGCTGAATGTAATATAGTAAAGCGAAATAGAGGAGGTATAAACGTGAATCCTTACTATATGATGCTCTTTTGCTACGTTCTGTCGATCATCCATTTCCTGATCGGTTACAGAGAAGCCCTGAAAATAAGCGGAGCTGACGGACTCGTCGACGGAACCGTTATGATCTCCTGTATTCCGTTGGGCGTTGTTTTTGCTTTCTTTTCGCATTTCTTCTGGAAAATGACCATTTAGACCGGGGAAACGATTCGAATGTCATTTGCTTCCCCGTTCCAAAAGGGCTCATCACCCGTAAAAATGGGGCAAAACGCTTAAATTTCGTATACAATTGCCGTTTTTCCGCTGCCAATCATCCTCAAAAAAAGAAAAGCTCTCACTTTGGCGTTATTCACAGAGGACGGCAATTTATGCTATGATAAATAGAACTTCAATTTACAAAAAATTCACAAAAGATTGGAGGGAAGAGAATGGGCAAAGCCGTGGCTTCACAAGAAGTCGCCAACATGCTGAACGACTGGTACATACTGATGAAGAAACGAGACATTTCACGCTCAATCGAAATGAAAGATGACATAGATAAAGCAATTGAAGAGATGGAGGAAGACCAGGACGTCCTTGTTTATTATCAAATGCTTGATTTCCGCTTGCGGCTTCTACTTGAAGATATCAGCCAATCTGCTACCGAAAAGCTGGAAGCCATCGAGTTTCACGACAATGATCCGAAGAGCACGGATGATAAACTGAACTATTATTTTTATCTGTTTAAAGGGATTTATGAAGATTATAAGCAAAACCACACAGAAGCGCTCAATTTTTTCAGAATAGCGGAAAAAAGGCTCGGAGCGATTCAAAACGAAATCGAAAAAGCTGAATTCCATTATAAAATCGGAGTGCTGTACTACAATTTAAAAGCGACCTGGCTGTCGATCCACCATATCAATATCGCAGCCGGAATTTTTCAGGGCTATGAAGGGTATACCAAGCGGGTTATCAACTGCAAAATGCTGATAGGATTAAATTATATAGACCAATTTAAATTTTCCGAAAGCGAAGCCTTATTAAATGAAGCGATCGATAGAACGGAAAAAATCGGCGATCAATTTCTTCTACCTTACACCTACTATAATATGGGCTTTTTAAAAAGCAAGGAAGAAAAGCATGAGGAAGCGCTTAAATATTACAATAAAGCTTTTGCCATCAAGGATTTTGAATCAAAGGCCCAATATGCTTATCTCCTCTGTGTGTACGAAACCGTAAGATCGCTTTTGAAAACAAATTCACAGGACAAAGCTTTTCAATGGATCGATGTAGGTTTCAAAAAGTCCCGCGAAATGAACAGCAAAATATTCGAGCTGAAATTCAAAATTTTACATACATTATACACAAGCCCGCCGAATAAAATGGAAATGATCAAGGACTTTGTTCACCAGCTAGAAACTGAAAAAGCATGGGTTGATCTAGAGGAATTATTAATGGACGTGGCGAATTATTATAGGGAAAAGAAGCTATATGAAGAAGCCATATACTTCTACATTAAAACTGATAAGGCGAGCAAGCTTGCCGGAAGAGGAGGAGAATAAATGAAAAAGTTTTTATTAGCAGCCGCTGTTTTAGGGGCGGTACTGAGCTTTTCGTTGGCAAACCATCCATCCGAAGCGGTTTCAAAGAGCGACAATATCCTTCTGGCTTCCCGCGGAGCAGGCGGTTAAACATTTCCTTCAAAATCCCCATTCACTGCATAGCTGAATGGGGATTTTGCACCTTATAAAAAGTCTGGCTATTGCCTATACCATTCCAATTTTTCAGGAGCGATTCATATGAAAAAGAAAGTGCTGCTGACAGGTTTTGACCCTTTTGGCGGAGAATCCGTCAATCCAGCTTGGGAGGCGGTTAAGCGGCTTCATGGTGAAACGGCCGGTGACATTTCCATTGCAGCTGAAAAAATCCCGACCGTTTTCGGCAAATCGGCTGTCGTTTTGGAGAAAGCGATCGAGAAACATCAGCCCGACATTATCATTTGTACGGGACAAGCCGGCGGGCGGCCGCATATCACACCCGAACGGGTAGCGATTAATATCGATGACGCCAGAATCGCCGATAATGAAGGCATGATGCCTATAGATGAAAACATTGCACAAGACGGCCCTGCCGCTTATTGGTCGACTCTCCCGATCAAACGCATCGTACAAAACTTGAGACACAACGGGATTCCCGCATCTGTCTCAAATTCAGCAGGCACTTTTGTCTGCAATCATTTATTTTACCGGTTGATGCACCATTTAGCCCTTTCATCATCAGGTGCGAGGGGCGGATTTATCCATATTCCCTATCTTCCTGAACAAACCATCGATAAAAAAGAACCGAGCCTTAGCCTTGACGTGATCGTCGAAGCGCTGCGCATCGCGGCATTAACGGCTGCCAACCATGAAACCGATATCCGCGAACAAGGCGGTTCACTCGACTGATTCGAGCTCCGGCGGATGAGTCGGATCGTACCGCTGCGTATTGGCAATCTCCCTGCGGTTATCCCCAAGAGATATTTTGGTTATTTTACCAGGTTTCACAATAATAACATGACAATAGGAGGGGATATGATGAGCATTTTTAATGAGGCCAGAAAAGAAACATGGAGCGAAATACGGGAGTTGTCAGACGATGACATCAACAAAAGGCCTGAAAAAGATGAATGGAGCATTCAGGAAGTCCTTGACCACCTAAAAAAACTCGATTTGCAGGCAGCCCGGTTATTCAGGGAACGAATCAGAAGCGCTCCTTTTCGAACGATTGAAGCCAAGCCGGTCCATGTGTCTGAAGACCGGTCTGTCAAACGAAAAGCTCCAGATTCTTTGGAGCCCGAGAGAAAAACGACGGATTTGCTGGCAATCAAAGCCGAACTGGACCATGCCCGCTCACAGCTTACAACGGTAATCGCCACGCTTCAGGAGGAGGATTTTGAAAGGGTGCTTCCTCATTCCGTCTTTAAAGAGCTTACAGTAAGACAATGGATCGATTTTATCGGCCATCATGAAAAAAGACATGTCAAACAAATTCAGGAGATCAAAAAGAAATTGTCGTGAAAAGACATTCGGGAGGCATGTTCGATCAGGATTTCCATACCTCCCCTTCTTTCTTATGCGAACGATCTTGCGTCTTTTACGGCGTTCGGTGAGTACGACCATACGTCAACCTGATCGCCTTGTGCAATCACTCCCGGCCGTTCAACGACACAAACGATCCCCCTTCTGCCCATGGCATGGCGTACAAAACGGGAAGCGAGCTTCGGCTTGTCCGGAAACTGTTTTTGAATGACCTCGCCGGGCTGGATGCAGGGTTCATTCTCACCTTCGCACAAAAGCGCGGCACCGCTCGGAAAGATGAGTCTGCTTCCTTCCCTGACATGCGTCAATTGAGGCAACCCGCTTAATGCGATATTGGCTCCGAGCCATTCCGGAAGTACAGCAGGGATGTTTAGCCTTTCGGCAATCGCCAGGCATTCTTCGACAGAGACGATCGAAATCTGCCGTCTGTTAAAAATCTCCGTACCTTTTTTATACATCGGTTCCCTGGCGCCGGCCGTCTTTGTCAGGCCGAAATGCAGATCACCGGGAATTCCTCCATAGTCAATCGAAATTTCTTCTTTTTTCTCCGTCACAAATGACGGGGTATCGGCGATGTATACGTTCTCCGCCGTCGCTTTCCGCCTTTCCCACATTCAACCCATCTCCTTTTTTGAATATGAGAATTATTTTACAATGCTTCCTTTTTTTCTTCAAATCGGTTTAAAACCCGCTGTGCTTAGAAGCACACGCGGGTTTCCGGGATGGGCTTATACAGTTTTCGGCGTTTTATTAAAACAGCGTTTGTAAATCCAAATGTAGGCTTGTTCATTTAGGTCTCTCGGATTTCCGACCGTCTGCGGGTCTTTCATCGCCTCTTTTGCAAGGCGTTCGATCATCTCAGGTGATACGCCTTGTTCTTCAAGGCCCGGAATCTCTAAATCCTCTACAAGCTGATACATCCAATTGACGGAGGCTTTTGCCGCTTCTTCCGTCGTCATGCCGCTTGTATCAATGCCGAATGCTTTTGCGATGCGCGCAAATTTTTCAGGGTAGCCTTTCCAATTGTATTCCATCACAGGTCCCATCATAGCCGCCACGCATTGGCCGTGGGCAACCGGGATGATGCCGCCGAGCGTCTGGCTCATCGCGTGAGCCGCACCCGCTGATTCGCTGCCGTAGGAAAGGCCTGCAAGCATTGCCGCCTGAGCCATTCCGTATCTTGCTTCAAGATCTTCACCGTCCGCAAACGCCCTGCGGATATAATGTGCGGCATATTCAATCGCAAGCAGTGCAACAGCATCGGTAATCGGCTGCGCAAACTTCATCGTATAGCATTCGATCGCATGGGCCAAAGCGTCGACTCCCGTCATCGCCGTGACATGGGGAGGCATCGATACGTGCAGTTCAGGATCGATGATTGTCAAATGCGCCGCGATCAGCGGTCCTCCCGTATTGAATTTGAATTCGCGCTCTTCATCCGTAATAACTGCCCATTGCGTAACCTCTGAACCTGTACCTGCTGTCGTCGGAATCGTCGTTAGCGGAGGAATCCGGTTTTCAAGCGGTTTTTTTCCTTCTGCCGCTTCATAATCAAGCACCGTACCCTCGTGGGTCGCTTCAACTCCGATCGCTTTGGCCGTGTCCATTGAGCTTCCTCCGCCGACCGCCACAAGACCGTTGCAGTTTTCTTCAGCGTAAAGCTTTGAGCCTTCTGCTACAAGACGCACGGGCGGATTTGGTTCGACTTTATTGAAGACGACGACTTCAATGCCGGCTTCTTGCAATGATTCAACGACAGGTTTTGTAACACCGGCATTGTGAATGCCCGGGTCTGTGACAAGCAGCGCTTTCGTTACGCCAAGCTTTTTCACTTCTTCCCCGACATGCTTTACGGCTCCGATTCCGTGCTTAATAACGGTCGGAATTTCAAACGTATGGAATTTGTTCATGGCTTCTACTTTCATATTTAAAGTCATTCGCGATTCTCCTCCTCTTATGCTTTAAACCAATTGACAGCCGCAGGTTTTGTATTGCGGTAAACGTGCTTCACTTCCGTGTATTCATCAAGACCCATGCGGCCAAGCTCGCGGCCGATCCCTGACTGCTTGTATCCGCCCCACGGCGCCTGAGCAAAGTATGGATGGAAGTCATTGATCCACACCGTACCCATTCTCAGCTTGGAAGCGACGCGCTCCGCTTTTTCAATATCGTTTGTCCAAACCGCCCCGGCAAGGCCGTAGATCGTGTCATTTGCAAGCGCGGCAGCTTCTTCTTCGGTACGGAATGTTTCAACAGTCAAAACAGGCCCAAACACCTCTTCCTGCACGATTCTCATATCCGACCGGCACCCTGAGAAAATCGTCGGCAAGTAGAAGAAACCGTCCTGCAGCTCTTGATCTTCTGGACGCTTGCCTCCCGTTTCAAGCTTAGCGCCTTCCCTCAGACCGATTTCCACGTATTGTTCCACTTTGCTTCGGTGTTCAGCGGAAATGAGCGGACCGCTCTGCGTTTCTTGAGCGAATCCGTTGCCAAGCTTAATATTTTTCGTACGCTTAATAAGTTCTTCCAGGAATTCGTCGTGTAGCGATTCTTCCACGAGCAGCCGTGAACCGGCAGAGCAGACTTGGCCGGCGTGGAAAAACACGGCGTTTAGCGCCTGGTCAACCGCAGCATCGAAATCAGCGTCTTTAAACACAATATTCGGATTTTTTCCGCCGAGCTCAAGGGCGATTTTCTTGACATTCGTGCTTGCTGCCTGCATGATTTTCTTCCCTGTTTCAATTCCGCCTGTGAATGAGATCAGATCGACGTCCGTATTTCTGGCAAGCTCATCGCCTACGGTATCTCCCGGTCCGAGGACAAGGTTGGCAACGCCTTTTGGCACGCCAGCTTCTTCCATTAATTTAAATACTTTAATCGTTGTCAGAGGCGTGATCTCGCTCGGCTTTACAACGATTGTATTGCCTGCCGCCAAAGCGGGAGCGATTTTCCAGCTGGCTTGCAAAAGCGGATAATTCCATGGCGTGATTTGTCCGCAGACTCCGACTGGCTCCCTGACGATTTCGCTTTTTGAATTCGGAATCGGCGAGGATATGATCTCTCCCCCATCCTTATCCGCAAGCCCCGCATAATATTGAAATACGTTTGCAATATCATCCATGTCGGCTTTGCTTTCTTCCAGCGTTTTACCGGTATCGAGCGATTCAAGCTCCGCAAGCTCATCATGGTCCCGCCTTATGAGCTCCGCGATCTTCAATACAATATTGCCGCGCTCAAGACCGGTTGTATTTGACCATTCGCCTGCATCAAAGGCACGGTGCGCAGCGGCTATGGCCTTAACAGCGTCTTCTCTGCCTCCTTCACTGACGGTTTCGATATGCTCCTGATTAAAGGGATTGATAATCTTGCGAGTGCCGCCTTTTTCAGCGCTCACCCATTTTCCGTCAATGAAAAGTGTTTGACTCATAAAAGCACCCTCCCGATCACGCAAAGTTTGTTAAATAAAAATTTAACGTTTTTAACACTTTGAATTTAACACGCGTATAAAACCGTGTCAAAGAAAAATCGGCCGGACGATTTGTTTGAATTTTATGTGATCTCAAGCCTCATGCGGACTGAGCCGTTTTCAAAAAAAAATTTAATTTTGACTTTTTGATATCTTTCGTTAAGATAAAGAACATAAAGAAATTACTTAACAAATTTAACGCGGATTTCAGGACCGGTCCCGATTTTTATGGGGATTGGGTCTTTTTCATTGATGTTTCCGCTCCTTTGAAAGGAGGATAATGATGGACGAGCCACGTGATCTTTCGGCAAAAGAAGCGATCGCACAAGCGAAAGATTTAGTCATCGATTCGATTGCAGAAACGATGGATCTGTACGGCATCACCCGGAGTGCGGGCATTTTGTACGGAACGATGTACCTTTCAGATGAAATGACGCTGGACGAAATGCGGGAAGAGCTGCAGATGAGCAAGCCGAGCATGAGCACGAGCGTTAAAAAGCTCCAGGATTTAAACATTGTGAAAAAAACGTTTCACAGAGGAAGAAGAAAACACAGCTTTGTGGCTGAAAAAGATTTCTTTACATTTTTCACAAGCTTTTTTCCGCAAAAATGGGAGAGAGAAGTAAAGGTCAATCTGGCTGCCATTCAAGATGCCCAGCAGGCATTGCAGAATGTCGCAGAAGACAGCGGACTGGAACAAAGCGTAAAAGAAGAAGCGAAGGCGCTTTACGAGCAGCTCGAACAGTCAAAGACTTATTACGATTGGCTGATGAGACTCGCACAATCAGTGCAGTCCGGAGAGATATTCAAGTTCATTCCGATTGAAGACAAAAAATAAAAGGTTTTTAGCTGCCCTGTCAAAAGAGCGGCTAAAAACCTTTTTTTACGCATAATTCCGATTCTGAGCAAAAGACTAAAGGAAAGGAGGATGATCCCTTATGCTTGATAAAGAAACGATCCAGATCGTAAAGTCGACAGCCCCCATTCTGAAGGAGCACAGCCAAGAAATCGGCAAGCGGTTCTATGAACTGCTATTTTCAAAAGTCCCTGAACTGCATAATATGTTCAACCAGACCAATCAAAAACGCGGAATACAGCAGGAAGCTTTGGCTTATGCGGTATATGCCGCCGGCGAAAACATCGATCATCTGGAGGCTTTAGAGCCCGTCATTAAAAGAATTACCGAAAAGCATCGGGCAATCGGCGTAAAGCCTGAACAATATCCAATCGTCGGCGAGACGCTGCTCGCAGCGGTGAAAGATGTATTAGGCGATGCTGCAACCGAAGAAGTACTTGAAGCCTGGAAAAAAGCTTACGGCGAAATTGCAAAAGCCTTTATCAATATTGAACAAAAGCTTTATCAAGAAACCGAGCAGCTACCCGGAGGATGGGAAGGCTACCGGGAATTTCGCGTGGATCAAAAGGTGAAAGAGAGCAGTCTGATTACATCGTTTTACTTAAAGCCTGAGGATGGTAAGCCGATCGCTTCATATGAGGCAGGACAGTATTTGACGATAAAGGCGGAAATCGAAGGCGAGGCGTATACGCACATCAGGCATTACAGCCTTTCCGACGCCCCTGGCAAAGAGTATTACAGAATCTCCGTCAAGCGCGAAGATGCGCATGGTGATGCACCGGCAGGCATCGTCTCAACGTACTTGCATCAGCAGGTGCAAACAGGCGATATTCTTACATTTTCCGCTCCGGCAGGCGATTTCGTG
Organism: Bacillus sp. FSL K6-0138; assembly: GCF_037982765.1. NCBI lineage: Bacteria > Bacillati > Bacillota > Bacilli > Caryophanales > Bacillaceae > Bacillus > Bacillus sp. FSL K6-0138. Next base: position 1,147,183 of record NZ_CP150286.1, on the reverse strand, counting down.
ATCAGCAGCACCGATTTGCCGCTTGTATTGATCAGCGGCGGCGTCGGCATTACGCCGCTGTTAAGCATGTTAAACACGACTGCTGAACAACAGCCCAACAGACAAGTGACATTTATTCACTCAGCAAAGAACAGCGAATTTCACGCCTTTAAAAAACATGTGGCCGATTTGGCTGAAAAGAACGAAAATATCCGGTCTTTTGTATGCTATGAAGCGCCTTCTTCAGAAGATCGTTACTTGCAAAACTTTGATAAGGAGGGCTTTATCGACTTAGAGTGGCTGCAATCCATCCTCCCGGGAAGGGATGCGGATTTTTACTTTTGCGGCCCGATTCCCTTTATGAAAGCCGTCAACGGGGCGCTGAAAGAATGGGGTGTGCCGAAAAACAACATCCATTATGAAGTGTTTAACCCGGTTGCGATTTTAGAAGAAGAATAAGGGGACATCGATTTGCAGTTTCTCACAGGATTAATTGGGAAATACGGATATGCTGTATTATTTTTCTCCCTTATGGCAGAGCTCCTCGGCCTTCCATTGCCGGGAGACTTTCTCCTGGGATATGCAGGCGTGCTGGTCTATGAGGACAAGCTGAATTGGATCCTGAGCATCCTTCTGTCAGGTGCCGGCGGCTGTTTAGGGATGACGCTTTCATATTGGACAGGATATAAACTGGGTACCCCTTTTTTACACAAATACGGCCGCCGCATTCATTTCGGTCCCGAACAGCTCGAAAAAACGTCCCGCTGGTTTGAAACGTACGGAAACAAACTGCTGCTGTTTGCCTATTTCATCCCGGGCGTCCGCCATATTACCGGCTATTTTTCAGGCATTACGCAAATCCCTTTTCGTACATATATGCTATTTTCCTATTGCGGCGCTTTTCTTTGGACAGGGACATTTATTTTTCTTGGGAACATACTGGGGCCGAAATGGGATCAGTTCCATGCATCCATCAAGAAATACCTTTTGATCGGAGGCGTGATCGCCGTTCTCATTCTGATCGCACTGTACTTTCTAAGGGCTTACAAAGCACAGATGAAAAAATGGATCATCAAAGGAATCGGCAAAGGAGCACACCGCTTTCACTCCCTCCTCAGATTAAGGCTGCTGATCGCCTGCATTGCCATTCTGTTTCTCGGTTTTGTCCTGTTTATGGCGAACTTGACAGAAGGCTATTTAAACAACGAATTGCAGCAATTCGATCATGTTGTGATGACGTTGGTTCCATTACTATTTAACGAACGCTGGGCGTATTGGATGGCGTGTTTCGGCTTTTTGGCATCTGTATATGTACTGATCCCCCTGATCGTTTTAACCCTTTTATGGATTGTGTGGAAAGGAAAGGATCGGAGGATTGAAGTGTTTTTCTTATTCTTCACGGCAGTCGGCGGAGAAATCTACGAGGAGGGAATCAGGCGCATCTTTCAGCATCTTCACCCGGTACACCCTCCGTTATCAAAGCATGTCCTGTACCCATTTCCGAGCGAGCAAACATTAACGGCTTTTGTGTTGTTTGGTTTTTCAGCCTACCTTCTGGTCCGGCACTCCAAAAAAGCGCAGCTGCACACACTCGCCTTCCTGTGCTTTGCTATCATTTTAGTTCTGATCGGCTTAAGCCGTATTTATTTGCGGCAGCAGCTCCCAAGCGACGTCATCGCCGGCTATGCGTTCGGCGGCGTCTGGTTAAGCCTGAATGTCCTCGTTATGGAGCTTTTTCGGTTTTCGCGGAGGTTTGGGAGGTTGAAACGCGTGCGGTGATCGCAGGCGGAAATAACGGTTACGGCTCGGATTTATAGTATTATCTTGATCCGGTTTAATTACAGGCTTAAGCAAATGCTAAAAACAACTTTAAAAAAGTAAGAGTACAGCCGAAACTGTACTCTTCTAAAGATATTTTTTTATTTAAACCAAGCTTTATTTAGATTATTCGCAAAATTATCCTGATTAAAAGGAACATTTGCCGCACCAAATTTTGTCGTATTTAATGCGTCTCTCGCAGCAGGGGTTAAATCTTCCCATCCGATTAACGGCTGCATCCCGCCTTTTGCGCTATCAACAAACAAGCTGTGGTTTAATGGCGCTTGAGGTGCATCATATCTAATTTTAGGATGATCGCCTTCCATGATCACACTATTTGGAGTTGGGGTTACCTTTTCAAATTTTCCGTGCCCTGAATATGCAATTGACAGAACTTTCGGATTTTGATTCGCAGGGTTGTCAATCCAAACGACAATGGCTTCCCAATCGTGTCTATGGCCTAACCCAGGAAGCGGGGAATCTTTAGGAAAATACCAAGCATACATAATGGCCCATACCCCATTATGCCACGCAGAACGGGAATATACTTGTCCGGTGCTTTTGCTGCAATGTCCTTCAGGCGCACCGGTCGGCTCCAGTCCTCCGCTTGTGTTCCCCTGTGCATCTACTGCAGGAAATGGCACACATCCGTGAGCAACCTTCAAATACGGCTGAAAACGTTTAGCCGCTTTTTGGGTAACAGTTGTAGGCGTTACTTCTTTGAAGCCTACAATTTCATCATGATTTTTAACTGCAGCGTCAGCTGTCGGCACAAAAATGACAGAAGCAAAAAACGCCAAACATATTAAACATATCAATTTTTTCACTTTTTCAGCTTCCTCTCAATATTTTTTTGCGGAATTTTCTTGAAATATCGTTTATAATAAAGAAATACACATTGAACGTTTGCGAAAAAACAGTTATGGATTGGTTATTATGGCACCATCATTGTTCTTTTCGTAAGCGTTTTTTCATTGCCTCCTTCATATTAATTTGTCATGCAGGATCAGATAAACAACTTTGTTTTTCTCTTCTTTCCCCTCCTTTCTTTGAGCTTAGTATACAAATTTTTCAGCAGGTAACAATGATCCAAAACGATTATCTTCAGATCAATCTAAACTACCAAAATGAGAGGCGCGATCCGCTTCCTTACGATATGATAGATCAATGATAACAGGACTTTTTTGATGATGTTTTTGACTGGTTTTGTCGTACAGCTTGCTTCATATAAAGAAAAGAAACAGAATTAGATTGGAGGATAAGAACGAAAAGGAGGTCATATGATGGATGAAGATAGACTCTAGAATTATAGAAAAGGCCGCTTATTTTCTATCCCTCGTATTTGTGCTGGTTTGGGCAGCGACACCTGAATCCGTTCAAGTCATATTTAAATTTGCATCTTATATCATGCTTAGTCTCGGATTCTTCATGTCCGGATATTTAGATAGAAAAGAGAAAAACCCTATATTGCTGGTTATTGCTTGGGTTGTAATTACTGTCAATATTTTTTAGAAAAACACCGGCATTATGAACTGCACCCCAATTGTTAGACACCATCTAACAATCGGAGGTGCAGTTTTTTATGGCTAAATTTACAGCTGAGGAAAAAATACAAGCGGTCAAAAGGTATCTTGCGGGTAGGGAAGGGCATAAAACAATCGCCAGAGAGATCGGTGTTTCGTCAGGTGTGTTTCAGGTATGGATTCGCAAATACCATTACCATGGAGAAAGTGCGTTTCAAAAACTCTATACAACCTATTCTGTAGAAGATAAACTGAAGGTACTTCACTATATGATCGAAAATGGGACGTCGATCCGTGAAACAGCCGCCATCTTCAATATTCAAGCACCTTCTACGGTGGCTCAATGGCAGAAACTGTTCGAAACCGGAGGAATCGATGCCCTAAAACCGATGAAAAAGGGGCGGCCGTCAATGACAAAGAAAAATCAAAAAAGAACGAAGAAACAAACACCGCAAGAAGGATCAGTGGAAGCCATGCAGGCTGAAATTGAACGTCTGCGAATGGAGAATGCCTACTTAAAAAAGTTGAATACCTTAGTTCAAAACAAGGAAAAATTACAAAACAAGAAAAGGCCCAAGTAGTATTTGAACTAAGGACTGAATTTCCGGTAAAAGCCCTGCTTAAACTGGCTGGAATTCCGCGCAGTACGTATTATTACTGGGTCAAAACCTTCGGTCTTCCAGACAAAGATGCCAAATTAAAAACACTGATTCAATCGATTTATCATGAACATAAAGGCCGTTACGGGTACCGCCGGATACGCGACGAGCTTAAAAACCGGGGATATCAAATGAATCATAAAAAAATATATCGCCTCATGAAGGAACTGGGGTTGAAATGTCTCGTACGGATGAAAAAATACCGTTCGTATAAAGGAGAAACCGGCACGGTGGCACCAAACAGGCTAGAGCGGAATTTCAAGGCGGAAAAGCCGAAGATGAAATGGGTAACAGATATCACGGAATTTAAATTATTTGGGGAGAAGCTCTATTTATCGCCAATGCTTGATTTATTTAATGGCGAAATCATTGCTTATACAATTGGATCCAGGCCAACGTATTCATTGGTATCCGAGATGTTGGAAAAATCATTTGAACAGCTGACAGATAAAGAAAATCTGTTGATTCACTCCGATCAGGGCTGGCACTATCAAATGAAACAGTATCGCCACGCCCTAAAGGAACGAAATATTATTCAAAGTATGTCTCGTAAGGGAAACTGTTACGATAACGCGGTCATTGAAAGTTTCTTTGGTATTTTAAAATCAGAGTTTATCCATTTCAACGAATTTCAAAGCATCGAGCATTTTAAACAAGAGCTCGTAACATATATCGATTACTATAATCACAAACGGATCAAGGCAAAATTAAAAGGCATGAGCCCAGTACAATACCGGATTCATGCCAGTCATGTTACTTGAGAAAATAAGCTGTCTAACTTTTGGGGGTCACTTCATTACCGGTGTTTTTTTGCGGTTCTTTTGATTTTCTAATGACCTCATTAGCGGAAAAGGAAAGCCGTATTATTATGCCATACCAATCAACAAGAAAGCGGTCGAAGTTTAAACTAAAGGAAGGTTACATGATCTTCCGTACACTATCGTAGCATTATCTTATAGAAGCAGGGGAAAACTTAAAAGTGAAACCGTCGGGTATTTTGATCAATTTAAATCCTAAGTACATTGGTATCGACCATTGAAAAAAGGGTTTGCCAACAATTCGCCAACAACTCAGTAATCTGGCCGATTTTAAGAAAAACAATAAAAAAGGAACCCTTGATAAATCAAGGGTTCCCGAGATGGAGCATAGCGGGCTCGAACCGCTGACCTCTACACTGCCAGTGTAGCGCTCTCCCAGCTGAGCTAATGCCCCGTTTGTTTGAGACATGATTTATTATAGATGGTATTTTGAATAAAAGCAAGTGCTTTTTTGACTCAGCCGGGGAAAAGATGTTCTCGAAAGATCATCCGGACATTATTTGCTGATGATATGATTGACACCCGCAATCACAATATCTCTCATGATTTCTGTATAATCATTGTAATCATCGTTTTGGCTGATGAGAATGTCAAACACGTCCTTCATCTTACCGTCTATCATAAGAGTCAATCCTTCGACTTCCTGCCCCGTTTCTCCATTTTCGAATGTTTCTCTCAGAATCGTTATTTTATCAGCCATGCTGCCGCATCTCCTTCATGTTTGTCTGGATGGTTGCCGATGACAATATTTTTATCGCTTTCTCTATCATACCATTGATGGTGTTTTCATGTCTTCTTTCTTTTTTCTGCATCGCAACCAAAAGAAAACGCTGACCCCGGGTCTGGCGTTTTCCTTAGTTGTATAGGTGAACCGCTCTTCATTTTTTCACACAAAATTGAAGAAACCTTTCACATAAATCAAAAATGTCCTCTTTTCGAGCCAAGGCGTTGATCCATTCTTCCGGGATGCCGTTCATGCAATGATGCATGCCTGCCATCGTTCCTGTTAAAAATGAGATTGTGTCTGTGTCCTCGCCCAAGTTGACAGCTGAGAGTACGGCCTCCGCATAATCATCATGGTTGAGAAAACACCACAGAGCCGCTTCCAAAGAATGAACGACATAGCCGTCAGAAAAGATGTCTTTTTTCTGAAGATCCGGCAGCTCGCGGCTGATGATTCTTTCATAAGCCTCATATTCATCTTCGTATTCCGTTCCCGCCAAATGCCTTACACACAGATCCACTGCTTTCCGATATGCATCGGAAGGTGTATCATCGTAAAATAATCTGATCAAAAACTATATATAAATAATGTATCCGAGCGTTGAACGAGGATGGCAGTGCGTTATCATCGCCCAGCGCTCGACCTCAGTTTTCCTCTTTGAAAAATCAGGCTCAATACATAACGTAAAAGCCAACGGGGCGATTCGCATCAATGCTCCGTTTCCGTTGTCAAACTCGGTCTTTCCGCCGCATTCATCAATTGAAGCGCCCCTCTGAAAGCGCTCAATCGCCTCATCGGTCGCTCTCCCGATATCAAACATGCGGCCATAAGGCGTCCAATCCCCTTCACGATAGGCTATAAACTTTTTCATCTATCCGATTTCAGCTTGTCCCTCAATCAAATTCTCCATCAAACACAGCGTTAGCGAAGTATCATCAGACCAGGTTCCAGGCGGCTGGTTGTAAGTCCCGTAGCCGGTCATTTCTTGTATATTACACAGACTCCTGGCTTTAAATTCGACCGGAACTCCCAACGCGTCGCCGATGATTCCGCCGAGGATGGTTTTGGGAGGAGTTTTTCTTTTATAGATAAATCTAGATATACACATTCATCATTTTCAACTGATCTATCAACCATTATTTTTCTGTTCATTTTTAACACCTAGTTTATTTTTGAGTTCTTGAAGGATTATGAATCGTATTAATCAAAGAACCTTATTTCCCCAAAAATAATCGTCGGATTTTTTCTTCTGAATGCAAACTGATATTCGTGGATTTTTTCCATTCATTCAAAATAGAAGTGAATTCTTTTAATTTTTGAGTAAAATTATACAAAACAAGAAATGCACTTGGGGCTTCTCTATCTTTAACTAAATCAATTTTTTGCAGGTCAGGATTTATATAGCAAATATTATATAAATCATCTTTTGATTGTTCTAAGTTGATAGCTATCCTTTTTTCTTTTAAAATTGAAAAATAGCTTTCTCCTACTTTTAAATTTAATAAGTTCTTTAGGAAATCAAAATCATTATCCTCAATCTCTAATATCTTGTTTTGTGTTTCAGTATCTCGTACTCGATCACTTAATACCGATACTGCATATATTCCTAACGCACAAATTGCCTCTTCTCTATCAATAAATTGTTCCTTATTAAATTCATTTCCTCTTTGATTTAAAATTAAATTATATATTTTATTTTCATGATTATTTTGAAGCTCCACAAACACTTCTTGAGAAACGTCATTGCCTACCTTTTTATATACCCTTATTTTATTTTCCGTATGCAGATTTTGATTTTGAACCACAAAATCTTGACCGAGCTTCTCTTGTAATTTATCCATTTCCAATACCACCTTTTTTAACTGAGACTTCCTTTATATATCCTTCGTCTATTAATTGGTTTAGGGAATATGCTTCTCCATTTTCATGATATTTAATATATTGGTTCCCCCACCAGGTCTATCAAACCAAGGAGCAATTTTTCCTCCATCTACTTCAAAAGGCCTTAACACTTCATAAACATAATAATCTGCCTCGTCACTGTGTAACGCAAGCGCTCTTTGTTCATACGGAATTCCTTCTGGAGAAAAGAAGCTCCCACCTGGTCCCCCAAATCTATCAATTAACATGCCCTTTTCTAATTTCATTTTCACCGGCTCGCCCTCAAACCCATTGTGTGGCGGCCAGTTAATATCCCCTGTTTCTTGATTGTAGTATTTAGGGTTATCATATACCTCTTTATATTTTAAATATTTCTCCTCGCTAGGAGGGTAGACCCTGCCTTCTAATTTTGCTTTATCGGCTTCACTGATTTCTTTAACAGTTTTACTGGATCCCTTCTCAACCCGCTGAATCGACTCCTGAATCTTCGCCTTCGAAGCCTTATGAGCATCGTTAACATGCCCATAGAAATCGGAGCCTTTCCGTGCAAGGGTGCCGGCGCCTGCTTCCGATCCCCGGGCGATGTCGCTCAAGGCGTCTGCGCTTTTTGCGAATTGTTTTTTGATGGCGTAGCCTGCGTCGTTGAGTTTGTCCTGGGCTTTCAGGTTGTTGACTCGTATGCGGTTTAACTGATGCTATATTCATCTTAAATGGATTTAGTCACTCTCTTATTTTGTTTCATGATGGGATGCTGCTGACCTACAGTAATTTTTCAAAACAAATCCAGCTCGGATTTGCATACAAAAACGTATGGAGCCTAACCTCTCCATACGTTTTTGTTTTAAACCATATACAAGTCATTATAGCGGACATTCTATTTGCTTTTTTGTACTCCTCATGTTGAATCTTCATTCAACGAAATAGATTAATAGATTAAAATACTTTATTTTATAAATAATTCTATATCATTATTATTAAATTTTTCTGTTAAAATTCCCCTTCGGAGAAACTCTTTCTCTACCATCTTTAATAAATGTAGAGAATAACTTAATCTATACATAACAAAAAGCCCTCTTTTTATATCTAATGGCAGTGTAGTAAATTTCTTTTGTTTTTTTTCATCTATAAAGCTAACTTTTATTTTATCATCAACAATTTCAGCATACACTTCATGCGGCCTAATCACTTTAAAGCTATAGTAATCATCCTCAATGCCTAGATTCTGAAAAAACATCTTTGCTTCTTCAATCGTGTCGATTTGTCTAATAGGATTATTGGTTGTATGAATTTTATTGAAATAAAACTTTCTTAAAGTTTTTATAAAAAAATATTTAATAGCTTCTTTTTCATCATCAAATTTTTTTATGTCTTCTTTTTCTGGTAGTGGTCTTATCTCAAAATTCATTTCAGAATAAACCCAATTTACCCCATCATTCTCTATCTGATTATAATTTTCATAATATCCGCTTTCTTCTTTTATTAGGTTATCATTAACACTGATTTTTATGCCTAATTCGTTAAAAATATGCCTTAATTGATCCCTATTCAACAGTATCTCCCTTTCATTCTATTATTTCAATATAGCCAAAATCCAACAGGTTTTTCACAGTTGCCTTTTGCATGTTACCAAAGTCATCTACGATCTCTAATTGTGAATTGTACTGAATGCCTTCTCCAACTTCGTCAAACCATGGAGCTATTTTCCCAGACCTAACTTGAAATTCTTTGACGACACGGTATTTTGTGTAAGGTTGTTCCGACATGTGTGGTGGCAACGCTCTACTTTCATAACTTGATCCTGCTGGAGAAAAATACTGTCCTCCAGGATTACTTCCAAATCTATCAATTTCCAAGCCAGGTTTAAGAGTTTCTATTTTATATTCTCCATTTACAAAACCGTCTATATTTGGATCCCCATTAGTTCCAGGCCAATTTATTTCACCAGTTTCTTGCTTGAAATATTTAGGGTTATCATAAACATGTTTGTATTTTAAATAGAGTTCATCACTTGGAGCATACTTCCAACCATTTAGCTTTGCCCTATCTGTTTCAGAAATTACCCTTTCTGCTTTATTCGTCTTCTCAACATCTGACCTAATATTTCCTTTTCTAACACCCTTCCCAGTCTCAATCCCCTTCTCAACCCGCTGAATCGACTCCTGTATCTTCGCTTTCGAAGCTTTATGAGCATCGTTAACATGCCCAGAGAAATCGGAGCCTTTCCGTGCAAGGGTGCCTCCGGCTCCTACTTCCGATCCCCGGGCAATGTCGCTCAAGGCGTCTGCGCTTTTTGCGAATTGTTTCTTTGAAAAGCCTCGTCATTAAGTGCCATGGACTTTTAGTCTGCTAATCTGCTTGTAGTTAAAATTCCAAGAAAACACATAGATTTTTTTCATGTGGCTTCTAGACTGCCGTACGTACCGTAAACAATATTACCTTTAAATTGTCATTAAATTAATCTTATCAAGTTACTGCTGTTGCATGAAATAAGAGAACTGGCAAGGCAGATAACAAATTGACTCCTACTCTATCACCTTTGATTTTGAGAAAGTATTTTTAAACGTTTCTAATATATTCTCCTTCAATCGTGAACTTCTTTTTTCGTTTAATCTAAAACGGATAATACTTGTATAAATAAAAACCTTGACTAGCTTTTCTAATCAAGGTTTTACTCATTAAAAGGTTAGATCGTTTTTCAAGTATTGTTGTTCCTTTTTTAAAAAGATATTAAATAAATTAATCAATCTAGCGACATTTTCCTCTGGTGAATGCAATGATGGATTATAGCCATCTTTAGGGGTTAAATAATTGATGAAGCTTTCCATGTCTTCTGGATAATCCATATCAGCATACACTTCAGCAACCTTATTTAGTAATCCCTCAAAATCATCCTGATGTATTTTTTTAAAATGTATCAGAATAGCAAATCTCCATTTTCTTTTTTCATATTGCCAAACATCAGATTCCGGAAATATGTCATCAACATCTGACTCTTTTAATATGTTCTCTAACTTTCTTTCGTAATCATTATCACTTTCTCCCCAAGCGAGTTGAATTATATCATTATTATTAGAATCTGGATGAGCAGTTAAAAACTCAACTGCATAATTAGTTATGTCATCTTGTTCGATTAAGCCAAGCCTTACTCCTACATAAAGCGTTTTCCAATCATAATTTATATTATTTTGCTTTAAAATAGTCATTGAATAACTCATATAATCACCTTAACTTATGGTCTTTGATTTGGATAACCTGTGATTACTCCATTTGGAATAAATCTCCTGTGTGTAACTCCTTTAGTAGGATCGACAATCCACTCGAATATTCCATCTTGGTCTTTAACAGTTGTTATTCTTTCCTTAATCCTTAAATCTTTATTGTAAACGTCTTTATAATCGTAATACTTCATTCCGCCTTCAATTTGATATAACTCTCTTTTTATTCCGTCACCACCAACGATCTCAAATTCAGTAGCATACTGAGTGTAATTGTCTATTATATCATTAAATCCATGCTGACCGTCGGGTTTTTTCAAAGCACTTCCGGAACGTGTAGTGTCGAGTACTGGATGACGGATATTTTCCCCACCCTTCCCAGTCTCAATCCCCTTCTCAACCCGCTGAATCGACTCCTGTATCTTCGCTTTCGAAGCTTGATGAGCATCATTAACATGCCCGTAAAAATCAGTGCCTTTCCGTGCAAGAGTACCTCCGGCTCCTACTTCCGATCCCCGGGCGATGTCGCTCAAGGCGTCTGCGCTTTTTGCGAATTGTTTTTTGATGGCGTAGCCTGCGTCGTTGAGTTTGTCCTGGGCTTTCAGGCTGTTGACCCTCATGCGGTTTGACCAGGTGTTCTTGCTTTCTTTAAGAGATTGTACCACATTTTTCGCTTTGCCTGCGGCTGCTATTTCGCCGATTGTTGCAGTACTTTTGAAGGCTTTTCCGGCTAAACCGGCGGCCGGAAGCATGTCAAGTGCGCCGAACGCGCCTCTTTCAAAGCGTTCGCCAGTGTTTAGCTCGCGCTTCGTCATCCAGTCTTTTCCTGTGGCTGCGCTTGTGATTTGGGCTGTTCCGTATGCGCCTGCTGCGACAATGCCTGCCGGCGCGCAAAAGACGGTGAGGACGATAATGCCTCCGCCGATGATCAGATCCCGCCACAGTTCCTGACTCTTTTGGACGTCGCTGACCGATTCGTACTCAAAGCCGCGGGCGGAAAAGATCGCCTTCGAATAGTCTTCATAGTTTAAATCAATGTCGGGATTTTGTTCTTTAAACGCTTTATATTCTTCGCTCAGCACATGATCAAACGCTGCCGCGTCTTTGAAAATATCGTTTACGGTGATTTCTTCTTTATCTTGCTGGACGGCCGTCTTGTTCATGCCGTAGCCGACATAGGTCGTTTCTTTGGAGCCGATGCGGTTTTTCGTTTTGTAGTTGTGGATTGACATGCCTTCCATCTTGTCTGCAAAAGCGTCGAGCTTTTTGTAAAAAGGATTGTCGATGTGGTCTTCTACTAAGGTGCCTGCTTTCAGGCAGAAATCAGACAGTTTTTGATAATCGCTAAACAGCTCATCGATTTTGCTTTTTTGGCTTGAATGGCTGAAGCTGATGCTGCCGTCGCTGTCTTTGTCATTGATTTTTGATTCGATGTCTTCCAGGAGGTCATTGAGCTGCAAAAGGCCCGATTTCGCTCCGCCCCCGTACTTTCCTCCCGTTAGTGTATCAAGGCCGTCTTTCATGCCTTGCCAGTCTTCGGGACTGTATTTTACATCCATCAGGTGAACACCTCTCTATTTCTGGATCGTGTAGAGTTTTTGGAGCTCTTTATCTGTTTCATACATTTTTTCCATCGCATAGTTGACAATTTGAGCGGCCATCGAATAATTATCAAACAGCTCCATCGTTTTTCCGAGTATCTCCGGATAGCTTTTCATCGTTTTCATGGCTTGTCCGGCTTTATAAAAATGGGTATCTGTGAGCTTTTTGATTTCGGGCTGAACCCCTTCCGCATAGAGGTTACAAATGGTTTGCAGTTTATTTGCAATGGTGATCATTTCTTCAAACTGAAGCTGGATGTTTGTACCTCCGCCTCCTGCTCCGCCTTCGGCATTCATATCATCGCCCTCCCTGCTCTGAAGTTAATGTGCAGCGCGTCATAAATCCGGTTGTTCATTATATAAAGGCTGACCCATTCATAACGGTCCTGCAGCGGATCGATGCAGATAAAGTCTTCGCCCTTTGTGAAGTACAAATTTGTCGTCTGAAATCCGGGGTTTGTCAAGCTTGGAACTGAAGCAAGGTTGAACGTTTCCACAGCGAGAATCTCTTTTTTGTCCAAATCCATTTCCCGAACTTCCGCTTTTTCTTCCGGATTCATCGGTTTTGTCAAGAAAGCGCGGTCTTTTTCACTTGGTCTTCTTCTTAAAAATGACACGTTAGAAATGATCGACAAATAGACTTCTCGTTTTTCCAGATAGTCAAATGTGTATTCTTTGCCTTTGTTTATTTCAGTCAGGACGAGCACGCGTTCCTCATCCTCCGGAAGAAAAGCGCACAAAACGTTATTAAAGCGGACGTATTCTTTGCTTTCTTGATAGCGTTTCAGCATTTCCGTTAAGAAATAAGCGGCACGCGTCAGCTTGCCTTCTACTGTCAGGATTCCTTTTTTGATCAGGCTGTTTTTTGCTTCTGTTGCACAATCAGGCTCGATCAGAGCGAGCTGTTCACGCTCCGGAAGGCCGAAGATGTAGTTCACCCCGGCCGCTCCCGCCAGCACATAGAGCTCTGCCGCCGTCAGCGCATCTATTTTCACCTGCATGTCGTTCCCCCTCATAGATTTTGTATTTCTTTCACTTCGCTGAGCTTTGAAAAATCGCTGATGCTTTTCTCCAGCGCATCCAGTGCGGAGGTATGCTCTTTCAATGCGTCTTTCATATCTGCATTCAAATCGATTATCAGTTCAAGATAGCTTAAAAATGCATCACGGGTTTTCCCGCTCCATTTTCCGCTCTCGATAAACGCTTTTAACTCTTTCGCCTGACTTAGCGAGTCGCTGACATGCTTTTCGATTGCCTTTGCATGGGAAAGAGCCTTACTCGTTTCATTTAGTGAAATGTCAACAGTCTGTCCGCCTACTTTCGATTCAGCGGCGCTGTAGCCGTAATTGTAATAGCCATATCCGTCCATGATTCGGCTGCCCCTCCTCTATGCTTTTTTTTCTTCAGCTTCCGCTTTTGCCTTGTAATGCTCCCATTTGCTTTTGGCCTTCGTCTTTGCCTGCTGAATATCGTCCAGCATGTCGTCAAAATGTATGATCAGCGTCTTTAGTTCGGCATCCTTTATATGACGCGTATCCTCGAATTCGTGAGAAGGAATTTTCATGTCCGGGAGGTTGCTTGTTTTATATGAATTCTTTGCCGATTTGACCTCTGATAGTTTTGATTTGACATCGCTTTCCTTATCAGATAAATAGTCATATAGATTTTTGTACTGATCGCGCTTCCGTTCATACTCTGTATAAGAAATATGAAAAAAGTTACCTACTGAATCCCAAAATCCTTCGCTCACACACAGCGGCTCCTTTCCATTCTCCTAGTCAATACAAACTATTTTCCTCTCGTGGATGAATTTGTAATAGGGCTAATATGTTAATGTTACAGGAAGGTCCCGGACGAATGAATAGGTGAAATGGATTGTTTTTCAGAGAGTGGACAGGAGATGTATAAGTCATAAGTCTTATTAGAAAGGAAAAAGACCGGTATTTTTATCCTGTCTGTTTCGGCATTCCAGACACAAATCTTTAACATTTAAAACAGAGGAAATCTTTCAGGCAGCGTTTAATAATTACAAATGTATCCAAATATTCAAAGGAGTGTTTAAAATGAAGTTAAAACAAGCGGGCGTTTCCCTTCTGTCTGCTTCAGCACTTGCCCTTTCGATCGGCGGTGCAGCTTCCGCCGCGGAGCAGGCGCCTTCAAAACCGCTGCAAGTGTCAAATGTTAAACTGATGGGAATCGAAACGGTCGGGGAGTGGAACAAATCGATTTCAACCACCGGCGGAGAAATCATCCTGGATACGGTCCTCTACAAGTACAATACGGTCATGTCGATCAGCGGCTATCAGGAGGCGCAAGGGACGGCTGCAAGAGTCAGATATCAAATCCGCGAAAGAGTCAACAGCAGCGAAGTGGGTCCTGTTTTGGGCTTTATTGACGTCACAAATGTGAACGGCTATTTCTCAAGGGAGTTCGCCACCAATATTTTGACGGCGGGCAAAACGTATGTGCTCCAGGCGGTCAATAACACATCCGCGCCTGTGTCTTTAAAAGGCAATGCAGTAGTGTATTACGACTAATCCGTTATCCGCGTGTTGCTTAAGCTGCTTCAGCATCCCCTTCTGAGGCAGCTCTTTTCAAAAAATTCGTGTATAATAAACTGTATCATAGAAGCCAAGGAGATGACCGGGATGTATCAAATGCGGCAGTACAGATGCAGGACAAAAAGAAATCGCAACGACCGGAACCGGCTTGTCTAAATTGTTTGATGTCCAGCACAACCGTTTTCTCGTCGTGTATTGCAAAAACTGCGGTTATTCGGAGCTTTATAATAAAGAATCATCCAAAGCCGGAAACAATATCGACTTATTCTTTGGATGATTAGAAAGGATGAATCGGCATGATGGAAAAGTACGGCTTATTTATTGCTGTATTCATTTTCGCTTTATGCGTCCATTCAAATATCATCTTGGAAAATCCTCTGCTTCAAACGGCCGTCAAAACGGTATCTTTAGTTGTGATGGTCGCTGCAGGTGTTGGAGCGTTTGCCAAAAGCCTGAAGCAGCCGTCATAAGGCGGGAGATCCGCTTATCCCCCGCTTTGTGATTCCACGATCTGCTTTATCCATTCCTTCACATCGATGATCCGCTTGTATTTTGGCTTTGAATCGATTCCGGAGATGATCATGGATACGAGCGAATCCTGCTCGTGGAGGGCTCCGTGGCTCGCGCCGCCGATGTGCGTCGGTGACCCCTCGCCGATGAATTCGCAGCCTGGCTTTGCGCTGACGATCAAATAGTCGCCTTCATGTGAAAAACATGAGCTGTACAGCCTTGCCAAAGCATCCGGAAATTTCCCGTAAGCTACGCTTGTCTCTGCAACCGTCAAATCGAGCAATTTGCCGTCGCCTTCCAATGTCCACGATTGCCCGTATTCGTCCGTTCTATCGCCCCCCTGCTTGAATATCAGCTTTCCATCCCGTCCGCCTGATATCACCTCTACGGCATTCTCTTCATTTTTCCAGGCGATAATGTCGATTCTTTCGTCTTTTTTAAGCTGTTCGGCAACCTGTTGCAGCGGCAGCTTTTTTTGATCCAGCGTGTAGATGAACGCCATCCGTTCATTCACGGCCAGAACGATTTCATCATCAGATGTCACGCCTTTTTTCAGCTTTACGATTCGGTAGCGATCCAAAAGACCCCTTAAGTCAATCAGCGCTTCTTGCTTCTTTTCGCTGATCCACGATTGGCCGTTGTCCCCCAACACGATCCAGATGTTTTGCTTTAGCGCGTCTTCCCATGACCGAAAGCTGTTCAAAATCTTTTGTACATGCCTGTCGGCTTTTGCGATTCCTTTTACGTCGTTTCTCCCGTTTTTATGTACATGCTGGTCAAGGTCGGGAAAATATGCGAGAACGAGCGGAGGGACTTGATTTAATCGGATCAGGTGGCTCAATTCGTTCGCTGAAAAGCGGTCATTGAATCCGAATTTTTTCAAAAGGGAAAGGTTTCCCGGATTTATTTTTGAAAAACCTCCGTAAGAAAACAGCTGCGGCGCATTGATTTTCACGGTATGATTCAGCCCCGTCACCCAGGAAGCAAGTACGGGAACATGCAGATAGCCGTCCCTGCTTCCCCTGTGAATGAGCGCATTGATCGAGCATGTTTCAATGCCGTTTTCGGCAAGCTCTTCATGAATCGTTTTCACCTGCTGATTCAAGTGCGTTTGGTTCAAATTATAGAAGATGTCGCGTGATGATTGTTTGATGCCCAGCTTGATCAGCTCGCGGATATGGCTGCCGTAGTTGATGATCCGGTTTTCTTTCTTGTTGAACCAGACGAGGGCCGGCACCTTGTGGCGGTCGCTGTATACGCCCGTTAACAGCGAGCTGTCGACGGTGACGGACATTGTCGGAAACGGGCTGATGACATTCGGTTCATAATGGCCGTTTTCTAGCAAAAATTTCATGGCTGGAGCCTGTCCGCTATTAATCGCCCGGCTGAGGGGCTCGTGCATAAGCGAATCGATCAGCAGCATGATGACAGATTTCTTATTGTCTTCCGCTTTCATAACCCTTATCTCCTTTCTCTCGCAGCCATTCTATCTATTTGGCCGCCGTCATGATCTTTTCCAGTATTTCCTCGACGTCCCGTTCAGACGTTTCGTGCATGTATCGGCTGATGTTTAAGGAATGGCGGACGGTTCCGTCTCTCGAGCTTAAAAAGGATAGCAGCTGTTTTTCAATCGGTTCATCTTTTCCCTTTTTCAGCTCCATGACAAGCCTTTTTTTCTTGAGAATGTTCAGGTTCATTTCCTCCTGACCAGGCAGCGCATCATAAATGAAAACCGGCAGCCTTTTTTCAATACATTCGCTGA
Organism: Bacillus sp. FSL K6-0138; assembly: GCF_037982765.1. Taxonomy (NCBI): domain Bacteria; kingdom Bacillati; phylum Bacillota; class Bacilli; order Caryophanales; family Bacillaceae; genus Bacillus; species Bacillus sp. FSL K6-0138. Next base: position 1,130,132 of record NZ_CP150286.1, on the reverse strand, counting down.
TTGTCACGCCCCCCGGTTTTGTAATGATTCCCGAGGCCTGCTCGTATAATCGGTTCATTTCGGCTTTGCTTTCGATATAAGGCAGCGGTTTGATGAAAGGATCGTTTGCCCTTTTCACATAGCGGTAGAGCTTTTCGTTTTTTCCGCATAATATGTGGTATACGGCACGCCCTTTAGGCGAGAGCTCCCTCACCAGTTTAAAAATGCCGCCTACTCCCATGCTTCCTCCGGTGATGAGAATGTTGTAGTGCGGTTGCGTTCCCTCTTCTTCCATAAACGCCGCAGCCGTCTTGTACGAATGGTGGATCGGAATGCCGGTTAAAAAGATTTTTCCTTCATCAACTCCTTCAGATATGAGCTGGTCTTTTATGTCTTTGATCGGCGCAAAATGATAATCGATATGTTCCCTTCCCCATATTCGGTTAACGAAAAAGTCCGTATAGACATTCACAACGATCAGCCCGGGATATTGGGCTTTTAGCCGATTGAGCAAATAGGAAGGCAGCGCATGCGTGCAAAATACAATATCGGGTTTTTTTTCGGCAATGATCTTCTGCATGTTCTTTAAAAACATCAGCTCATATATGTAATGGCGTTTCTTCGGGCGATGATTCCCGCACGCCAGAAGATGATAGACGGCGCTGTACACTTTCGGGAAATATTGGATCCACTTCAAGTATGCTGAGGAGGACATCCGTTCGACGCGACCGTACGCATATGAAAAAATATCGATTTTTTCGCATTGGTGCCCTTGGATGCCAGGATTTGTATGAAGCGAATCGGCAACGTGGTGATGGCCGGTCGAAATGCTGAGAAAAGGAAAAATCAGAATCGTTGTCATCTCTATCCTCCATGAAATTGTTTTCCATTTATATTTTTCAAATAATCAAGGCAAAATATAAGTGCATTTTCTGAAATAAAAGGAAGGTGACGACTTGAGAAGCTGTTTTTTGTCAATTTGGAGCGTGATTGACCCTTTTTATTATTTTTTTTCAAGACTGACGCTCATCGATAAAAGCCAATCAAACATTTTTCGCGTCCGCTTAACGAAATACAAAGGGATCGATGTGGTATTAAGCGATGGAACGGTGATTAAAAAGAATGATGTTCTGATTAAAATTCATCTGCATAATATTAAACTGATCAAGGAGATGCAACATATTGAGAGCGCTGTCAGAAGAGGCATTCTCATTTATCAAAAGACGTGTATTTCAATGCCGGCATTGGCGGAATATGTCAACAACCATCGGAAATCGGATCAAATTAAAGGCATTATCGGCATTACGACGCTGCATAAAGGTGTGGAGAGACTCGGTTTCGAAGCTGTTGAGCCTGCAAATCGGTTTTACCGGTTTTTTAAAAAGCTGACGCAAATCCCGATTTTATATTTAACGACTTCTCAATTTTCTTTCCGCGGCATTCCCCCTTCCCGCTATTTGTTTATCTCTAAAGAAAAGCTGTTCAATTCCTATCTGCATAAATAAAAAAAGAGACTGATACTCCAGCCTCTTTTTTTATGAAATATGGTGGAACGTCACTTCAGGACGGCTGCCAATTCGGATATTCGCCCCGGTCTGGCCCAGCCCTTCACTGATGTAAAACGGTTTGTTATGAAGATAGTGAAGCCCTTTGATCATGTTCATGCGGACGAGCTTCCCCATTTTGACAAGGTGATAAGGCTTCGGCCAATGGATCTGTCCGCCGTGAAAATGTCCTGATAGAAGATAGTCAAAATGAAAATCCTTCATCTCGAGGACAACGTTTGGATCATGCGTCAGTACGAGACGGTAGCCATCCTTTACCCCTTTGTAGGAGTCGGTTATATTGCTTCTGTTCGTACTGTAATCATCGATGCCGATAATGTTCAGCGTCTCGCCGCCGACTTGAACGGAGACATTTTTGTTTTGAAGGGTGATACACCCGTTTTCCTCCAATACGCGTTTCAGCTTTTCGAAGTGTTCGCCTTTCAGGATATAGTCGTGATTTCCGAATACAGCGTACATGCCATAGGCGGGTTTGAGCTCCTGAAGAGCTTTCAAGTAGTTTGCGAGTTTAGGAATATTTCTTTTTCGGTCGAGAAAATCGCCGGTTAACGCGATAAGATCGACTTGTTTTTTCTTTGCAAGGTCAAGAATCTGTTTCGGTGAAATCGAAATGTTTTCTAAATGAAGATCTGACAGATGAAGAATGTTGAGCTTCTTCTTGAAAGTGTCGCCTTTCGCACGATCGACAGATATGGTGTTGACTTTCACATCTTTCGTATTGTGATTTGCTTTATATAAAAAAGGAACGAATCCTATGAACAACAATAAAAAAACAACAGCAAAAAACATTTCAATATCTCCTCCCTCCTACCAGTATAGTAAGTCAGGAGGCTGTTTAACAGTGGGAAATATTAGGATGTAAATCTATTGACCTATATAAAAACCGATTTCGTCAGCGAAATCGGTTTTGCATGCGAAGAAAGCCTGCCGCATCAGCGTTCTTCTTACAGCCTGACGCGGAATGATCTTCCACCTCTTACAGAAATAAAGCAAATAATACGATCCCTAAAATGATCCGATAGATGGCAAACGGAACAAGCTTAATTTTGTTGATCAATTTAAGGAAAAAACGGACGACAAACAGAGCAACAATAAAAGCGCTGATAAACCCGGCGATAAAAAACGGCAGAAGATCCGTGCTGAGATATTCCCAGTTTTTGACCAATGACAGCAGGCTTGCCCCCGCCATGATCGGCATCGCCATAATAAACGTAAAATCTGAGGCCGCCCTGTGGTTTAATCCGAAGATGACGCCGCCGGAAATCGTCGAGCCTGACCTTGAAAAGCCCGGCCAAAGGGCGAGACATTGGAAGAGTCCGATGCCGAACGCCTGTTTATAGGTGATCCGGTCGACTGAATCTGTGGCAGGTTTTCTTTTGTTGATCCAGTCGGCGGCAAGCATCAGCACGGCCCCTGCGATCAGGCCGAACGCCACCGTCTTGACGGAGAACAGGTGCTCGTCAATATAATCTTCGAATAGAAATCCTAATACCGCCGCGGGAACGAGTCCGACCGCGATTTGGGCGATCGTCAGGCGGCTGCCTTCTTTTTGGGCTTCCGTTATGTTTTTCTTCATTCCAAGCAGATTCAGAATCCTGTCTTTAAACACGATGGCGACGGCCAGAATCGAGCCGAGCTGAATGACGACTTTAAAGGTATTCGCCGCTTCCGGAGTCAAGATCTCCTTTGACTTCAGCCAGAGATCATCGACGATGATCATATGGCCCGTAGAAGAAACGGGCGCATATTCCGTCAAACCTTCAACGATTCCTAAAATGACTGCAACAATGATATGCCAAATGTTCATAAGTCCTTCCCTTCGCTTGACACGCTTCTTTGTGCCGAAATTTTTAAAACTTGTCTCTTATAGGCATTTATATATGTTTGAACGGCGTTTATGCCGATGAATTATGCGTTGTTCTCGTTCGTTTTTTCATAAAGGTCTGAACGCTGTTTAAACCAGTCAAACAAATGCGTGATCACCACTTTGATGACGGCATATCCCGGAATGGCTAGGATCACGCCGATGACGCCGAACAGCTTGGCTGACGTCAAAAGCACGAAAATGATCGTGACTGGATGGATGTGCAGATTTTTTCCCATAATCTGCGGAGAAATGAATTTCCCTTCAAACAGCTGGACAACGGTCCAGACGATGATCAGTTTCACGAGCATGAACGGAGATGTGACCAAAGCGATAATAATCGCCGGCGTAATTGCGATCGTCGGGCCCAAATACGGGACGATGCTCGTACAGGCAGCAACAAGTGCAAGCAGTGAAGCATAATCAAGGCCGATAATCAAATAACCGATGAACAACAGGCATCCGATGCAGAAGCTGACAATGATCTGTCCCCTGATATAGGAGCTCAGGCGGTGATTCATTTCGGACATGACGACATACGTCTGCTCCCGCAGACGGGTCGGGACAAATTTTAAGATAAACAGCGGCAGCTTTTTGCCGTCTTTTAATAAGTAAAACAGGATAAACGGTACCGTCACAATGGAAATCACGATTTCCGTCACGGCGCCGATGAAGGTTCCGACGCCTGTAAAAGTATTGTTTAATATCGTGCTCGCCTGATCGGATACTTTGCTGGCCAAATCCGTCAAGTTGATGTTCAGCGTTTGCTGGGCCTGGTTGAAAAACTGGCTTCCGATCAGCTGTTTCATTTGGTCTTCGACAATATGGACATACCTTGGAAAATTGTCGACAAGGCTCGTGATCTGTTCTTTCAAAAGCGGAATCACCGAGACGATCGAGATCGTAATAAGCCCGATGATCACGATATACAGAAGAAGGATCGAATAAATCCTTTTTACCTTTTTCCGTTCCAGAAAATCGACGATCGGATTCAGCAGATAATAGGCGACACCCGTCAGCACAACGGGCAGGCCGACCGTTTCAACCAAAACGATAAAAGGGGTGAAAATAAAAGACGCTTTCGTAAATACTAAGATGTTCAAACCGATCAGCAGCAGGACGAGCAAAAACAGTACGAATTTGTTGTCTAAAAAGAACTGTTTAAACCTGCCGCCCCACATATGTAAAGAGTTCATGGCGATCCTCCATTATATTTGATCTTTTTTATAAATTGTACACTATTCCTCCTATACTGAAAAATAAAATCCGTATGTATTTTGGTCTTTTTTTCCGCTTTTACCTTTATACATATACGACAGCGCTTTTTCATTTTTGCCGCTCCCTTTGCCCGCGCTTGTCCCGGCATTTACGGTATAATATGAAGTATAACCATGCGAAAGGGAGAGATTTGATATGGTACGGTTTGGGGTTATCGGAACCAATTGGATTACAGACCGCTTTCTTGAAGCTGCCGGAATGGCGGACGGTTTTCAGTTCACCTCCGTGTATTCCAGGTCTGAGGAGCGCGGCCGGGCGTTCGCCCAAAAATACGGCGTTACGGCGGTTTTTACAGATGCAGAAGAGATGGCGAAAAGCGATCTGATTGACGCTGTCTATATCGCAAGTCCTAATTCTTTACATAAAGAACAAGCGATCATGTTCATGGAAAACGGAAAGCACGTGTTATGCGAAAAGCCGCTGGCATCCAATATGAAAGAAGCCGAAGCAATGGTGAAAACCGCAAAGATCCAAAAAGTCGCTTTTATGGAAGCGATGAAAACGACATTTCTGCCAAACTTTACAAACATCATCAGCCATTTGCCGCGAATCGGAAAGATCCGCCGCTTTACAGCCAGCTATTGCCAATATTCTTCACGGTATGACGCGTATAAAAGCGGAACCGTGTTAAATGCGTTTAACCCCGCTTTTTCAAACGGCTCGCTGATGGATATCGGCGTTTATTGCGTCCATCCGGCAGTTGTCCTGTTCGGAAAGCCGCTTGAAGTCAAAGCGAATGGTCTGATTCTCGAGTCAGGCGCCGACGGGGAAGGGACGATTCTGTTAACATATCCGGAGCATGAAGCCGTTCTGATGCATTCGAAAATATCCAATTCCTTCATGCCGGCCGAAATTCAAGGGGAAGACGGGTCAATCGTCATCGATAAGATTCACCGCCCTGAAAAAGTCGAAATCCGCTACCGCGACGGAAGAGTCGAAGATATTACGGTTCCGGACGAAAAACCGGCCATGTTTTACGAAATTGAGGAGTTCATCACTCTAATCAAACAGGGACGGCTTGAATCCCGGCTGAATACGTTCGAACGCTCCCTTGACACGTTATCCGTCATGGATGAAGCACGGAAACAGATCGGCCTCGTTTTCCCCGCCGATCAAGCATGATCAGCCTGAAGAAAAGGCTGCCGGAATGAACTGCACCCCAATTGTTAGACACCATCTAACAATCGGAGGTGCAGTTTTTTATGGCTAAATTTACAGCTGAGGAAAAAATACAAGCGGTCAAAAGGTATCTTGCGGGTAGGGAAGGGCATAAAACAATCGCCAGAGAGATCGGTGTTTCGTCAGGTGTGTTTCAGGTATGGATTCGCAAATACCATTACCATGGAGAAAGTGCGTTTCAAAAACTCTATACAACCTATTCTGTAGAAGATAAACTGAAGGTACTTCACTATATGATCGAAAATGGGACGTCGATCCGTGAAACAGCCGCCATCTTCAATATTCAAGCACCTTCTACGGTGGCTCAATGGCAGAAACTGTTCGAAACCGGAGGAATCGATGCCCTAAAACCGATGAAAAAGGGGCGGCCGTCAATGACAAAGAAAAATCAAAAAAGAACGAAGAAACAAACACCGCAAGAAGGATCAGTGGAAGCCATGCAGGCTGAAATTGAACGTCTGCGAATGGAGAATGCCTACTTAAAAAAGTTGAATACCTTAGTTCAAAACAAGGAAAAATTACAAAACAAGAAAAGGCCCAAGTAGTATTTGAACTAAGGACTGAATTTCCGGTAAAAGCCCTGCTTAAACTGGCTGGAATTCCGCGCAGTACGTATTATTACTGGGTCAAAACCTTCGGTCTTCCAGACAAAGATGCCAAATTAAAAACACTGATTCAATCGATTTATCATGAACATAAAGGCCGTTACGGGTACCGCCGGATACGCGACGAGCTTAAAAACCGGGGATATCAAATGAATCATAAAAAAATATATCGCCTCATGAAGGAACTGGGGTTGAAATGTCTCGTACGGATGAAAAAATACCGTTCGTATAAAGGAGAAACCGGCACGGTGGCACCAAACAGGCTAGAGCGGAATTTCAAGGCGGAAAAGCCGAAGATGAAATGGGTAACAGATATCACGGAATTTAAATTATTTGGGGAGAAGCTCTATTTATCGCCAATGCTTGATTTATTTAATGGCGAAATCATTGCTTATACAATTGGATCCAGGCCAACGTATTCATTGGTATCCGAGATGTTGGAAAAATCATTTGAACAGCTGACAGATAAAGAAAATCTGTTGATTCACTCCGATCAGGGCTGGCACTATCAAATGAAACAGTATCGCCACGCCCTAAAGGAACGAAATATTATTCAAAGTATGTCTCGTAAGGGAAACTGTTACGATAACGCGGTCATTGAAAGTTTCTTTGGTATTTTAAAATCAGAGTTTATCCATTTCAACGAATTTCAAAGCATCGAGCATTTTAAACAAGAGCTCGTAACATATATCGATTACTATAATCACAAACGGATCAAGGCAAAATTAAAAGGCATGAGCCCAGTACAATACCGGATTCATGCCAGTCATGTTACTTGAGAAAATAAGCTGTCTAACTTTTGGGGGTCACTTCAGAAAAAGTCCGGCAGCCCTTTTTGCTATTCAATTTTAAATTTTGTCGTTAAATCGCGGAGCTCTTCCGCCATTTGTTCAAGCGTTGCCGCGGACGAGCTGATCTCTTCCATTGAAGCGAGCTGTTCTTCCGCCGAGGCAGCGATATCCTGAATGCTGCCCGAGCTTTCCCTTGAAACATCGGCAATCTCCTCAACGGCTTCTGCGACTTCCTCAGACCCTGCTGAGAGCTGTTCAACAGCCGCGTTCATGTCCTTTAGCTTTTCCGCGATTTCGTTCGTCATATTGTAGATTTGCTTAAAGCTTTTGTCCGTTTCGTCCGTAATCGTAAGCCCGGACTGAACTTCGCGGTTGACGGCCTGGAACATGTCAAGCGATTTTCCGATCTCCTGAACGATTTCCTGAATGAGGCCTTCGATTTCCTTCGCAGAGGATGCCGATTGTTCTGCCAGCTTGCGCACTTCTTCAGCTACGACCGAGAAGCCGCGTCCCGCTTCGCCGGCCCTTGCCGCTTCAATCGCGGCATTAAGCGCCAATAAATTCGTTTGATCTGCAATGCCGTTGATCACTCTGAGAATGGCCGTAATATCTTTTGACTTTCCTTCAAGTCCTTTGACGACAGATTCCGCCTGTTTCACGGACTGATCGATTGAATTCATCTGTCCGACCGTTTGCTGGACGAGATCTCCTCCCGTACCGGCGATTTGCGTCGATTGTGCGGACGAATCAGTAATCGCAGCGGAAACTTTAGACATTTCAAGCAGTCTCTTGTTCATCTGAGTCAGCTGCTGGGAGCTTGTTTCGACTTTCTCGCTTTGGCTTTCATTTCCGTTTGAAAATTGTTCGATCGCCATTGTAATGTGCTCGGTCGCTTTGCTTGTCTGATCCGCGCTTGCGGTCAGCTGTTCTGAAGAAGACGCCACATTTTCCACGGACGTTTGGATAACGCCGATCAGCGAGCGCAATGATTCAGCCATTTCATTAAAGCTCATGCCGAGCTGTCCAATTTCGTTTTTGGAGCGGACGTTGATGTTTTGCGTGAGATCGCCGGCGCTGATGCTTTTCGCCGAAGAAACGAGCTCGCTTAACGGTCCTGTGATCGATCTGATAATGAAGAACATCAGGATCACGCCCGCTGCGATGCTAACGGCCAGCGTGATGAGAGCGGCATACAAAACAGGCTGGGACGCTTCTTCGATTTCATTCGCATACATCGTACCGCCGATCTTCCAGCCCGTCAGCTTGTTTGTTGCAAAAGCCATCTGCTTGTCGCCGTCCAGGTTAAATTTAGCGATGCCTTCATCTTTTGCATACATTTGCTTGGACCAGCTGCTGTCTCCAATATCTGTGCCCGCTTCCTTTGTCGGATGGGCAACGAACTTTTTGTCGGCACTTGTGATAAAGGCGTAGCCTTTTTTCCCGATCTTGACGCGGTCGGTTGCTTTAATCAGCGCTTCAATCTTCATGTTGACCGCCACAACCCCGGAGCCGTCTGACGTTTGCTTGGCGATTGTGACGACCAGCGTTCCGGTTGAAGCTGTCTTATATGGATTTGTAACGATCACTTTTCCTTTATTTTCAACGGCTTGCTTATACCAGTCCCGATCAACCGGATTATATCCGCTCGGCATCTCCTGAAACGGATAGCGGACGAACAGCCCGTCTTTTGATCCGGCGAAAATGCCTTCAACATCTTGATTCAGCTTGGCGTACTGTTCAAACTTTGCTTTTAAAGTGGCGTTGCCTTTCTCTTTAAACGCACTTTCTTTAATCCAGTCGCTGAAGTAGGATATAGCCGTCGATTTCTGGCTGATATTCTGATCGATAATGTCATTGAGCTGTTTTACGTTTTCCTGCGCATTGCTCATGATTTCTGTATCAAGCGTACTGCTGGCCGTATGATAGGCGCTGTAAGAGAGCACGATAATAGGAACGGTTAAAATTAACAAAAATGAAAGAATTAATTTCTTTACAATTGAGGGACGTTTGATCCAATTTATCATTTTTGACATATTCTAGTTGACCCCTTTTCTTTTATATTTTTAATATCGGATTCTTATAAAAAATTTTTTATTGATTTTTTAATTTTTTATAATAGCAGATCGCCAAAAAAACACCCGGGGAACGCCCGGGTGCTTTCATTATTCGATTTTAAATTTCATTGTCAGATCGCGAAGTTCTTCAGCAAGCTCCGCCAAGGTCGTAGAGGATGCGCTGATCTCTTCCATTGAGGCAAGCTGCTCTTCCGCTGAAGCGGCGATATCCTGGATGCTTGCCGAACTCTCTCTGGAAACGTCCGCTATCTCTTCGACGGCGCCGGATACTTCCTGAGAGCCTTTTGACAACTGTTCGACCGCTGCATTCATCGTTTGCAGCTTGCCGGCGATCTCATTTGTCATATCGTAAATCGTTCTGAAGCTTGACTGTGTTTCATCGGTTATTTCAAGCCCTGACTGAACTTCATGATTGACCGATTTAAACATATTCAGCGAGTTGTCGATTTCTTTGACGATTTCCTGAATCAAGTCTTCGATCTCTTTAGCAGAGCCTGCCGACTGTGCAGCCAGCTTCCGCACTTCTTCGGCAACGACTGAAAAGCCTCTGCCGGATTCTCCGGCGCGCGCTGCTTCGATTGCGGCGTTCAGCGCCAGCAGGTTCGTCTGGTCGGCAATTCCGTTGATGACGCGCAGTATGCTTGTGATGTCTTTTGACTTGGCTTCAAGCCCTTTGACAACAGATTCTGCCTGTTTGACTGACCGGTCGATCGAATTCATTTGGCCGACCGTCCGCTGAACGAGCTCCTCGCCTTTTCCGGCGATCTCGGTTGATTTTACGGAGACATCGGTAATGGCAGCCGATGTTTTTGTCATGTCATGAATCCCGTGATTCATTTTATTTAGCTGATGCGCGCTTGCTTCCACTTTTTCTTTCTGGCTTTCGTTTCCGTCCGAAAATTGTTCGATCGCCATAGTAATGTGCTCAGTCGCCTTGCTTGTCTGCGCAGCGCTTGCGTGGAGTTCTTCAGAAGATGCGGCCACATTGTCAACCGACGATTGAATGACGCTGATCAATGAGCGCAATGATTCGGCCATTTCGTTAAAGCTCGTGCCGAGCTGACCGAATTCGTCTTTTGACTTCACTTCGATCTGCTGCGTCAAATCGCCGCTGCTGATGCTTTTCGCCGATGATACGAGCTGATTTAAAGGCTTGCTGATGCCGCGGACGATGAAGTAGACGAGGATGGCGCCAAGCACAATCGCGACGGCTAAAATGATTACGGCCATGTTGAAGACCGGCTGCGCCGCTTGTGTTATTTCATCTGTGAACATCGTTCCGCCGATTTTCCAGCCGGTTAATTTATTTGTTGTGAAAGCCATCTGCTTTTCTTTGCCTTCAAAGGTGTACTTAAACGAACCGTTTTCTTTGCCGTACATCTGTGTAACCCAATCGCCCTGGCCTTCCGTTCCGGCTTTGATTGTCGGGTGGGCGATATATTTTTTATCCGCGCTTGCAATAAATGCAAACCCGTCTTTTCCGATATTGACACGCTTCGTCGTTTTAATCAGATCATCTATTTTCATGTTGACCGCGACGACCCCTGAGCCGTCTGCCGTTTGTTTTGCAATCGTGACAACCGTCGTTCCTGTTGAAGCGGTCTTATAAGGATCTGTAACGACCACTTCGCCTTTTTTCTCAACGGCTTTTTTATACCAGTCTCTTTCAACAGGATTATAATCGCTTGACATCTTTTCTTCAGGATAGCGGACGAACAGGCCGTCTTTTGAGCCTGTATAGATGGCTTCAACATCCTGGTTGAGCTTTGCGTATTGCTCAAACTTTTCCTTCAACGTAGCGTTTCCCTTTTCTTTATAGAGCTTTTCATTAATCCAGTCGCCGAAATATGAAACTGCATTTTCTTTTTTTTCGATATTTTGATCAATGATTTCATTCAACTGTTCAACATTGTCGCGGGCGCTTCTCATAATTTCGCTTTCAAGGGTGCTTCCCGCGGTTTGATAGGCGCTGAAGGAGAGCGCCAAAATCGGAACCGTCAAAACCAATAGAAAACTTAAAAACAGCTTTTTGGAAATTGACGGACGTTTGATCCATTCCAATAGTTTGTTCATATGATATAACTCCTTTTAGCTTTCAAATTCATGAAATTAATATCGGACCTTTATCATATTTATGTATATAAAAAAACTTTTTTAAGCGTTTTGAAATATTCTAAAAATAAACAACAAAAAGAAGATGCCAGGCAGCTCCTTCTATTATTCAATCTTAAATTTTCTCGTCAGGTCGCGGAGTTCTTCAGCCATTTGCTCAAGCGTCGCCGCGGACGAGCTGATCTCTTCCATCGATGCCAGCTGTTCCTCCGCAGATGCGGCGATGTCCTGAATGCCGGCGGTATTTTCTCTTGAGACTTCGGCGATGTCCCCGACAGCTTCCGATACGTCCTGCGAGCCTTTTGACAGATGTTCGACCGCTGCGTTCATCGTTTGCAGCTTGCCGGCAATCTCATTTGTCATTTCATAAATATGTTTGAAGCTGGACTCGGTTTCTTCGGTGATTTTCAAACCTGACTGCACTTCATGATTGACCGACTGGAACATCGTAAGGGAATGTTCGATTTCTTTGACGATTTTCTGTATTAAATCTTCGATCTCTTTAGCAGAGCCTGCCGATTGGGCGGCCAGCTTCCGCACCTCTTCAGCAACGACGGAAAATCCGCGGCCCGACTCCCCGGCGCGTGCGGCTTCGATTGCAGCGTTCAGCGCCAGCAAATTCGTCTGATCGGCGATGCCGTTGATGACGCGCAAGATTGCCGTAATATCCTTTGATTTGGCTTCAAGCCCTTTAATGACGCCTTCGGCCTGTTTGACTGAGCGATCGATTGAATTCATCTGGCCGACGGTTTTTTGCACGAGCTTCCCGCCCGTTTCGGCCATTTTTGTCGATTGTACCGAGGAATCTGTTATCTCTTCTGATACCCGGGTCATATCCTTTAACCTGTCATCCATGTTTCTTAATCTGTGCGAGCTCGCCTCGACTTTTTCGCTTTGGCTTTCAGCCCCGTTGGAGAATTGCTCGATGGCCAGTGTGATGTGCTCCGTCGCCTTGCTCGTCTGATCTGCGCTTGCCGTCAACTGTTCTGAAGAAGACGCCACATGCTCGACCGATTCCTGAATGGCGCTGATCAGAGAGCGCAGCGATTCAGCCATCTCATTAAAGCTTGTGCCGAGCTGTCCGAGCTCATCATTTGAGCGGACGTCGATTTTCTGCGTCAGATCGCCGTTGCTGATGCTTTTCGCCGATGATACGAGCTGATTCAAAGGCTTGCTGATGGCACGGACGATGAAGTATACAAGAATGCCGCCAAGGACAATTGCGGCGGCCAAAACGATTGCCGCCATGTTGAAAACGGGCTGTGCCGCATCTGTTATTTCATCCGTAAACATCGTTCCGCCGATTTTCCAGCCTGTCAGCTTGTTTGTCGTATAAACCGTCTGCATCTCCTTATCCTGATCATTGTATGTGAGCATACCTTTTTCCTTGCCGTACATCTGCTCTGACAAGCTTGATTCGACTTCGGTTCCGGCCTCGATTTTCGGGTTGGCTACGTATTTTTTTTCAGCGCTTGAAATAAAGGCAAATCCCCTTTTTCCGATGCTGACGCTGTTTGCCGATTCAATCAGCTGGTCGATGTTCATGTCAAGCGCGACAACGCCTGAGCCATCGTCGTTTTGCTTGGCGATTGTTATGACCATATGGCCTGTTGAAGCAGACTTGTAAGGTTCAGTGACGATCGTCTCGCCTTTTTTCTCAACGGCCTGCTTATACCAATCTCTCTCAACCGGGTTATAGCCGCTAGGCAGTTTTGCATTCGGATATTGAGTATAGGCGCTTTCCTTAGATCCTGTGTATACAAGCTCGACATCTTTGTTTTGCTTAATGTACTGTTCGAATTTTTCTTTTAAAGAAGCCTGTCCTTTTTCGGTATAGGCCTTTTTATTGATCCATTCACTAAAATAAGACACATCGGTTTCCTTGCTCCCGACAGTTTGGTTGATAATATCATTTAACTCATCGACATTGGCTTTCGCGTTTCTCATGATTTCTTCTTTAAGCGTGCTGCTGGCCGTATAATACGAACTTGCCGCAAGTACGAGAATCGGAACTGTCAAAACCAGAATAAATGAGAAAATTAATCTTTTTGAAATAGACGGACGCTTGATCCAATCCAATACCCTTTTCATTTTCCTTACCCCTTTTCATCGATTTACTCATTTAATATCGGAGAAGGGGCCCGTTTTTACATCGAAAAAGAAAAAAAGTAATTTTCAAAAAACAGCCCTTTCGCGAATCGATGCCGCCGTTTCCCCTGCCCAAGCTTTAGGCATACGATAATAAAAAAGGAAAAAGGGTGCTTTTTATGATCAATATTTCAGGATATTGGCTTCGCCCGGAAGACGCGGAGAAACTGAACATCAGCCAAATGCAAAAGAACATCGTCAATCAGATGATTTCAATGCCTGCACAGTATAGATATGATGCGGTTCGCGAGCTGCTGTTCGAACTCAGCTTCAGGGAACATACCGTCGAATCGGCTAAAGCGCTGATCAACAGCGGAGCAAAGTTTGCCACTTTTTCAAAGACGTATGGCAATGAGGCGTTCTGGAGGGTGACGCCGGAAGGAGCGTTAGAATTGAGGTACAGAGCGTCCGCTTCCAATGCGATTAAAAACATTTTTGGAAGCGGTTCTCTTTACGCGTTTGAATGTGCGACCGCGATCGTCATCATCTTTTATATGGCGCTGGTCAGGACGATCGGCGATCAGGCTTTTGACAGGCATTATGACAGGATCATTCTATATGATTGGCATTATGAGAAGCTGCCGATCTTCACCGAAAAAGGAAACGATTTTCTTCCGGGAGACTGCCTGTATTTCCAAAATCCCGATTTCGACCCGTCAAGACCCCAATGGCGCGGGGAAAACGCCATTTTTTTAGGCAATGACCAATATGCGGCACACGGCTTAGGCATTTTGAGTGCGGGAAGCATCATTGAAAAGCTGAACCGGCTGAGAAAGCCCGGTGCACAGACGTCCGCCCACCTTCTTGCCCAAACCACGCGGGTTGATATTCCGGCGTTATACCAGATGGTTAGATAGCTCGGACGGCACAAGCTGATCCAGCAGTTCCTTTACGGTTGTTTTCCTGCCGCCGGCCGCAATGAGCGGCACAGACACATGATCGGCAGCTTGCAGAATCAAGGCCGTCGAGCCGCCGGCCGGCTCTCCTTTCGTCTGCAGAAAGTTCCCTTGCGGCCGCCCGCTTCGCTTCCTTGGACGACGATGAGATCCATTCTCCTTTCTTCAAGCAGAACTGTCTCTTTCACTAAGACCGCACAACAGCCCCGTTTTTTCAGCTCGGGGACGGCTGCAGCAAGTGCGGGCGTCGGCGGCGCCTGTATGACGGGTAGCGATAACCCTTCATAAACTCATTCATCGTATTTCCTCTTTTTAGCCGGCGATGATTTTAACATAACACGTCCTCGACCTCGGACCGTCAAATTCACAGAAATAAATCCCCTGCCATGTCCCGAGCACCAGCTTCCCGTCTTCAATGATGATATGCTGCGACGCACCGACTGTACTTGACTTCATATGTGCCGCAGTATTTCCTTCCATATGGCGGTCAAGCCGGTGTTCCCATGGATACACTTCGTCAAACCGCCTCAGCATATCCCGTTTTACATCGGGATCGGCATTTTCGTTGATCGTGATGCCCGCCGTCGTATGCGGGCAATAGACGATAACAGCGCCGCTGGATACTTCCTCTTCGCTGATAAATGCCTGCACTTCGTCAGTGATATCGAGCATTTCATCCCGTTTGTTCGTCTGAATGGCTATTTTTTTCAACATGTCAATCTGCTCCTTTCTTTCATCTTCAATTCGCTGTCAATTTCCGATCTCCTGTTTTGGCAGGACATAAACCCGTGCTTCATAAGGCTTCATCATAAACGAAGTCAGATGCTGATGAGGTTTTATAGCGATATTGGAAAGCAAGAGTCCGCCGCTCGATAAAGGGTAAGCGGGATGACGGTAAAGCGCGGAATCCGGACTGAGATTTGCCATCACTAGCGCGGTTTCTCCTTCAAGCTTGCGCAAATAGGCAAAAATTTGCGGGTCCTCCGCAAGGATGATTTCAAACGCGCCGTCAATGAACACATCATGCCGTTTCCTGATGGCGATCATCCGTTTGTAGAAATGGTAGATCGAATCCGGGTCCTGCTGCTGGCAGGCGACATTGATCAAGCGATGATTTTCATTAACGGGCAGCCACGGTATTCCGCTTGAAAAGCCGGCATTGCCGGAATCCGTCCATTGCATCGGCGTCCTCGCATTATCCCTGCTCCTCATCCAAATCGCTTTCATCGTGTCTTCGTGTGATCTGCCGGCTTGTCTTTGCCTGTCATAATAATGTTTTACGGAAATATCGTCATAATCATCGATATCGAAAAACGCAGCATTTGTCATTCCGATTTCCTGCCCCTGATAAATAAAAGGCGTACCCTTCATTAAAAAATACATAGCAGCCAAGGCTTTCGCACTCTCATTTCTGTATGTCCCGTCATCCCCCCATACCGAAACAGAGCGGGGCTGATCATGGTTTTCCGTAAAAAGCGCATTCCATCCCACCCCTTCAAGGCTGGTCTGCCAGTCTGACAAAATGCGTTTCAGTTTAACGATATCGATTCGCGCTCCTCCCTCAATGTCCCAAAGGCCGAGATGTTCGAACTGAAAAATCATGTTGAAAACCCCGTTTTTCTCGCCGGCCCATTCTGCAGCTTCATCCGCTTTGACCCCGTTTGCCTCCCCGACCGTCATGATGTGCCCGTGTTTTGCAAACGTTTCCTGCTTCAGCTCCCGAAGGAATTCCATAATCCCGTCAACATTCATGTGATAATCATAGGAGGGTACATAGGGAAGATCATTCGGATTGGGCAGGTCGGGGAGCCCTTCCTTTTTCTTAATATGGGAAATCGCATCCACCCTGAAACCGTCTATTCCTTTTGCAATCCACCAGTTCACCATCCCGTATACGGCGCGGCGCATGCCGCTGTTTTCCCAATTCAAATCAGGCTGTTTTTCCGCAAATACATGCAGGTAATACTGATCAGTTTGACGATCATGCGTCCAGGCGGAGCCGCCGAATATGCTTTCCCAATTATTCGGCTCACCGCCGTCTTTCCCGTCCCTCCAAATATACCAGTCGCGTTTCGGCGATTCTTTATCAGCCCTTGATTCGATAAACCATGGATGCTCATCGCTGGTATGGTTGATGACAAGATCGATGACAAGCTTCATGCCGAGCTGATGGGTCTCAGACAATAAGGCGTCAAAATCGTCCATCGACCCGAATTCTTTTAAGATGCTTTGATAATCTCTAATATCATAGCCATTGTCGGCATTCGGCGAATCAAAAACGGGACAAATCCAGATGGCGTCAGCCCCCAGTTCTTTTATATAAGAAAGCTTTGCCCTGATTCCGTTAATATCCCCGATACCGTCTCCGTTCGAATCCATAAAGCTGCGCGGATAAATTTGATAAACAACCGCCTCTTTCCACCATGCCCTTGTCATCAGCACACTCCTTATCAGTTATTTCGTTTGATATATATAGAAAAAAGCGCAAAAAAATCACCGCCCTTTTAAAAGAGCGGCGGTATCACCTTTAGCGGACCGTAACATCCCAATTGGAAATGTTAATCTGTCCCGTCCCTCCGAAAATTTCCGTTCCGAATTCGACGCTGCTGACATATTTGGTTTTAGAGAGCCATTTCTTTGAATCCGCGAGGTAGTTTGTGAAGTCGCGGATGTTTAGGCTTGCGCTTTGAACATTTGATGTTCTGACAAAGGAATACACATTCCAGCCCTTGCCGTTCCCTGCATCTACATATCCTTTGTGCACGTTCCATTTGTGGCCGCCGATTGAAACAGTTTCGACGTAAGAACCTAACGGCCCGGCGTTTGTATTGTTCAGCCAAATCATGATTTCATCGGTTGGAGCAGTGTCCCAGCTCGCTTTATTCGTGTTGTGCAGCCAAATGTCATAGGCGGCATTATACGTTCCGTTCGCACTGATCGAATAGCTGACTTTTGTGTTGATATTTTTTCGATCTGACAGACGGGTCGGTAGTCCGCTTCCCTTCGTATAGCCTTCTGTCCAATGCCAACCGCTGACAATCGACGGATACGCCTTCACAGAGCTTGTGCTGCTCGGCCAATTCCATACCCAGCCTAAATCGGAATCGCTGTTATGATAAATGGTCTGCCACCAGCCGCTGACTTGATCAGCTCCCCATACATTGTTGAAAATGTAGTACTTTTTGTTTTTAAAATATATTTTGTCTGACGGGGTTGAGGACGAAGCTCCAAAGGCCGTAAGCGGCCCCGCCAATAACATGATGCATGCGATGCCAAATAGAAGAATTGATTTTACGGCATGTCTGTTCACGTTTTCAAAACCTCCTTATATGATGTACAGACGATATTATAAAAGAGATTGGACAACAGTACATTCGCAAAAAGTCATGATTTCCCATGAATACATCTTCTTATCTTTTTCACATTACCCTTCAGACAGGAAGCAAACAGCGGCTATAGAACTAAAAAAGCAGCCGCACGGTCCCGGCAGCTGCAATTTAAAAATCCGTTTTTTTGATTTCGACAAAGCGAATATGATGATCTTCAGCGTCAAGAATCTTAAATTCGCATCCCTCCGAACGGAAAATATCGCCGTTTTTGAGTTCCATTTTTTGCGTGAGGAGCCATCCGCCAATCGTGTCGACCTCTTCGTTTTCGATCGCGATGTGAAGCAGGTCATTCACTTCGTCAATGAGCGCTTTGCCGTCCATGATATAATGATGCTCGCCTTTTTTAACGATATGCGGCATTTCATCCTGATCAAATTCGTCCCTGATTTCCCCGACAATTTCTTCCAAAATGTCTTCAACGGTGACAAGGCCGGCCGTTCCTCCATATTCATCGACAAGGATCGCCATGTGGATGCGCTCTTTTTGCATTCTGATCAACAGCTCCTGGATGGGGATGCTTTCGATCACTCTGATGACCGGCCTCATCAGCTCGGACAAATCAATTGTCTGATCGAGAAAGTACGATTTAAAGAGATCCTTGCTGTTGATGATGCCGATAATATGGTCTTTATCATCCTTTATCACCGGATATCTTGTGTAGCGTTCATTCATGACCGTTTCAATCGCTTCCTTCATCGACTGATCCGACGAAATCACCGCAATCTCCGTCCTCGGCACCATAATTTCCCTTGCCAGCCGGTTGTCAAATTCGAAGATTTTTGTGACATATTTATACTCCGACTGGTTGATCTCTCCCTTTTTATAGCTCTCGGAAAGCATGATCCTCAGCTCTTCCTCGCTGATTACCACTTCATGCTCCTTCACCGAATGAAAGCCGAACAGCTTGGCCAGCGCGCTGGCTGAGCCGTTTAATAATTTAATGAAAGGAAACATGATTTTATAGAAAATAATAAGCGGCCTCGCCGTCCATAAGCTGACAGCCTCCGCTTTTTGAATCGCAACCGTCTTCGGTGCAAGTTCTCCCATTACGACATGAAGAAAGGTAATGACGACAAAAGCCGTTACGACCGACGCGATCCTTAAAACAGATTCAGGCATGCCGACGTAGGCAAATACCGGGTGGATGATTTTTTCAAACGTCGACTCCCCCAGCCAGCCGAGTCCCAGAGCCGTAATGGTAATGCCGAGCTGACAGGCGGATAAATATTCATCAAGGTTTGAAACGACCCTTTTGGCTGCGATCGCCCGCACATCTCCGGTCGCAACCAATTGATCGATTTTCGTGCCGCGAATTTTGACAATCGCAAACTCTGCGACGACAAAGAAAGCCGTAGCTGCGATTAAAAGCATGACGAGTATGACATTCAAGATATTCAAAAAAAACCCTTACCAAACATGGTAAGGGGTCACCTCCTCTGACTAAAGGTTAATCATCATTACGACCGGACAGGAAAATCGCCACAAAGCGCAGCAATTCGAACAATGAAACGAGCGCTGCGGCAACATATGTCAAGGCAGCAGCATCAAGCACCTTGCTTACGCCTCTTTCTTCATTGTTGCGGATCATTCCTTCTGAGACGATAATCCTCTTCGCTCTGGAGCTTGCGTTGAATTCAACAGGCAGGGTCACGAGCTGGAAGAATACGGCCGCTGAAAATAAAATGATGCCGAGACCGATCAAATTGAAGCTTCTGAGCAGCATGCCTCCAAGGAACAGGAATGGCGCAACGCCTGAAGCAAAGTTTGCGATCGGAAAGATTTTATGTCTTAACACAAGCGCGCCGTATGATTCCTGATGCTGCAGGGCATGTCCGACTTCATGAGACGCAACGGAAATCGATGCGATCGAACGGCCGTAGTATACAGGTTCTGACAAGCGCACGACGCGTGTCGTCGGGTCGTAATGGTCTGTCAAGGTTCCACTTACCGGTTCAACCGGCACATCGTAAAGGCCGTTTTGGTCAAGAATATGTCTGGCCACTTCCGCTCCAGTTCTCCCGCTTGAGGCCTCTACTTTCGAATATTTTTCAAAGTTGCCCTTTACTTTAAATTGTGCCCAAATCGACAAACCTAATGCAGCAAATGTCAACAAGTAAAAAATCATGCTCATGCAATCATCTTCCCTCTTTATGCTAAATAGTTTTTTTATCGTAATATTATATATATTTTATTTGAGGGATCCTTTTTTGTACAGAAAAGTGCATCACCTGCTTTTTCGCGGGAAGCACACCCCGATAAACAAAAACACCATCCCCGACATCATCACGTATAAAGGCGGCCTCGTAACCAGCTCCTTAAAAAACTCCCTCCAGAACACCCCGTCAGAGGAATGATGAACCTCATTTAAATCAAAAACAAATTGAACGGATGCCCCGGCCATCAGGTGGAACCCGATCAGCATCATGATGAGTCTCGCCAGACACGACATTCGTCTCTCATCCCTCACTCGTTTTGTAACAGTGTATGGAAAGACAAGAATCAATATGCCGGGGCAAAACATGTATATTTCAAGAATGACATTATTTATTATCCGCATAAGCGCGGATTGTTATGACCTGAAAAATTTTCACAAATTAGGGATATACTGATTAAAAAACGCATTTCGGGGTGGTGACACGGTGAAAGTAACAGACCAGGAAAAAGAACAGCTCAGCACGGCGATCGACAAAATGAATGAAGGACTTGATGCATTTATTCTCCTTTATAATGAATCGGTAAAGGACGAGCCCCTGATCGACTATGAAGATGAAACGGCTGACGTTATTAAGCAGGCGATCGAGCAATACGGGAAGGAAAGTATTAATCAAAAATTAAATGCGATCATAAAAGAAATTTTATCGTTTTCTCTTTTGAAAGATGGTGAAAAATCGTGAAATCAAACCGCGTGTTCATCGGATGGCTCAGATGGCCGGTTTCTCTCCGCATCGCGACCATTATCATTTTGCTGATCATCTTATTCGGACAGCTCATTTCATTGGTGGAGCCTGAACAATTTCCAAACGTTTTTGAAGGAATCTGGTGGGCGCTGATTACCGTTTCTACCGTCGGCTACGGCGACTATGTTCCCAAAACCCCTGCCGGGCAAATCGTCGGCATGCTGCTCGTGTTATTGGGAGCTGCGTTTGTCACGGCATATTTTGCGACGATGGCAACGGCCGCTTTCCATAAACAGCAGCGCTATGCGGAAGGCAAAGTGAATTACAAGGGGCGCGGCCATATGATTTTGATCGGCTGGAACGAAAAAGCGAATAAATTGATGAGGACGCTGCAATCAGCTGATGCAAACAAAACGATCGTTCTGATCGATGAAACGCTGAGGGAAGGGCCCCTGTTGGAAAACATCCATTTCATCCGCGGATATGCGGCAGATGACGCCGTTTTGCAAAAAGCAAACATTGAAGAGGCGGAGATCGTGTTTATCACGGCAGACCAGCACAAAAACGAAGCGGATGCGGATATGCAGTCGATCTTGACATTGCTTGCGGTAAAAGGGCTCAATCCGTCGGTCTATTGCCTGGTCGAAATATTAACAGAAAAACAAAGAAAAAATGCCGAACGCGCTGGAGCCAATCAAATTTTCAGCACGGCGGAGCTTTTAAAAACGGCGATGCTCCGGCATTTTCTCATCAAAAACCAGCTTTCTGACCCGCTCTTTCACGAGGCAGACGTTCAATTGAAAATTCATGCGATTCCCGTGCCTGACCGGATGGCGGGCAGTTCTTTTCAGGAGGCGGTCAGCCATTTTATGAACGAGCACATTTTAATTATCGGCGTGCAGCAAAAAGACGGCCCGATTTTATCCCCTTCATTTTCTTACACGATAAAGAAAACGGATAAACTGCTGTCGCTTTAAGACAACAGCGCTTTTTCGAGCTCCTTTACCGAAGAACGCCCGAGCTCGACATACACATCCGGAATATCGGCGTCTTTTTCCTTCGGTTCGGCAAACTGGTCAAAAGACGCCCGGACATTTCCCTGTATCACATGATCATCAAGCGCCTCCTGATAGACGTGGCGGAGCAAAAAAGGCCGGCCCAGTTGGACGGTGGCGTTTTGTGAATCAAGCTGCCCGTCTTCAGCTTCAAACGGCAGCCGCAAAAAAAGGTAACCGTCCGCGTCGTCGAGTTTATAATCAAAAAAGCCGCGGTCATATTCCCAGCCACCGCCGATGATAAACCCGAGCGGCTTCAGCGTTTGTTCAAGATGGTAAAGCGAAAACGAACGATTTTCAAGTTCAGAAGGTATGCTGATCATGTTAAGACCCCTTTCCGATAAATGTCATGTTAAATGAAGAAAAGCTACTGCAGTTTTTTTTTTAATTCTTTCTGATGACCGTCAGATATTTCTTTGAATAAATCGTTCTCTGACTTTTTGTGCGGTGAGCGCAAAAGTTTTTTTAAATCCCCCATTGTCAAAGGCTTGGCATCATCGGTTAACTCATAGCCAATTAAGCCGTTCGGCTCAAGAGTCGCTGTCTTTACATCAGATATTTTTGAAATACCTGACGTTCTTAAGTGCATTTCCAACTGATCAACCGTCATTCTGTGCTTTTTGAGGTTTTTTTCATGCAGATGTCCATCTTTAATGAGAATAACGGCTTTTCCGGAAATCACGGTTTCAAAAAAATTAAATTTTAGTCTAAAAAAGTCGATGACCATCAGCGTGAAAATAAAGATAGATACGGAAACAATCGTTTTCCAGACGCTGTTGCCGTCCCGAACGATCGGCTGGACAATCATCGTGCCTATCGAAACCATAACAACGGTTGTTGTGACCGTCATCTGGGCAACGGACTGTCTGCCTGAAATCCTCACCAAGCACATGCCTGCTAAAATTAGAATAAATGCTTTAAAAATAAAGTCCATTTTTCTCCTCCTAATTCATTGCATTTAGTATTTCTTAAGAGGCTGTTCACTATGCCTTACAGGGACTTTTTCAAAAAAAGACAAAAAAGCGCCCCGCCATGTTATACACGGCGGGACGCCAATATGAAGATTTTATTGATCCAAACGCTTCTCAAGCTCAGCTTTTTTCTCTTCAAAGCCCGGTTTGCCGAGAAGGGCGAACATGTTCACTTTGTACGCTTCCACCCCAGGCTGGTCAAACGGATTGACGCCAAGCAGGTAGCCGCTCATCGCGCAGGCTTTTTCAAAGAAGTAGACAAGATATCCGAACGTATAAGCGTTCATTTCAGGTACGTTAACGATCAGGTTCGGCACGTTTCCGTCCGTATGTGCAAGCATCGTGCCCTGGAACGCTTTCTTATTGACGAAATCAACCGTTTTTCCGGCAAGATAGTTCAAGCCGTCAAGGTCATTTTCCGCCTCTTCAATCGTCAGCTCATGTCTCGGTTTCTCAACGTTCAACACCGTTTCAAACATGTCTCTTCTTCCTTCTTGTACGTATTGTCCAAGAGAGTGAAGGTCAGTTGAGAAGTTGGCGGAGGACGGATAAACGCCTTTTTCGTCTTTTCCTTCGCTTTCTCCAAACAGCTGTTTCCACCATTCTGCAAAGTACTGAAGGCCAGGCTCATAGTTGATCAGCATTTCGATCGTTTTGCCTTTATTGTAAAGGATGTTTCTGACGGCGGCATATTGGTACGCCTGATTGTCCTCAAGCTCTGAGGAAGCAAAGTCTTTGCTGGCATCGGCCGCACCTTTCATCATTTCGTCAATATCGGCTCCGCTTACGGCGATCGGCAATAAACCTACAGCAGTCAAAACAGAGTAGCGGCCGCCGACGTCGTCAGGAATGATGAACGATTCATAGCCTTCTTCATCAGCAAGCGTTTTTAATGCACCGCGCGCTTTATCAGTCGTTGCATAAATGCGGCCTTTTGCTTCTTCTTTTCCGTATTTTTCTTCAAGAAGCTTGCGGAAGATCCGGAAAGCAATCGCCGGTTCTGTCGTTGTTCCAGATTTGGAGATGACATTGATTGAGAAATCGGCATCTTCAAGAAGATCCATTACGTCTCTCATATAAGAAGAGCTGATATTATTGCCGACGAAAATCACCTGAGGCGTCTTCCGCTTTCCTTTCGGCAATACGTTGTAGAATGAATGGTTCAGCATTTCGATCGCAGCTCTCGCTCCGAGGTATGAACCGCCGATTCCGATGACGAGCAGAACGTCTGAATCGTTTTTAATTTTTTCAGCGGATGTTTTAATCCGGGCAAACTCTTCCTTGTCATAATCTGTCGGAAGGTTGACCCAGCCTAAAAAGTCGCTTCCCGCACCTGTTTTTTCATGGATGGAGTGATGGGCGACTTTTACGAAATCGCGCAGATATGTAAGCTCCTGTTCTTTAAAGAAAGGCAATGCTCTTGAGTAATCAAAACGGACATGCGTCATGATAATAAACCTCCAGTACTCACTGTTTTGTTCAGATATCCCGCCAGCGCTTTCATTTTAAAAGTAAAGCCGGGGCTCTGACATGTCGATTTTCGGCGACAGCCTTTTCCCTTTTCACTTTATATGAACTCCATTGCGAAATCAAGTGATGAAAAGGGATAAATGGCATATCTCCGGCCCGGAAAAACGATTGTTTAAAGGAACTGATTGATTTTTGTCAAAATGGCAACAAAAAACGGCCGGGGAAGAGCCGGTTCTTCCCGAGCCGTTTTCCTTTCGCTTTTACAAAGAAGCCTTCAAAATCGACAACACGTCTTCTTTATTCAATGTTTTAAAGCGGCCGAATTCGCCGTTTGCCATCGCTTTGTCAGCAATGAGGTCAAGCTTTTCATCGGTGATGCCGTAATCGGCGAGGCGGTTCGGCGCACCTAGGCTGGTCCAGAATTCAGAAAGCTTTTCAATGCCTGAAAGCGCGACTTCACGGTCAGTTTTACCCGCATCATCAATATCGAACACCCGGACGGCAAGCTGTTTAAAGCGGCCGACATTTTCAGAAAGCGTGTGCTTCATCCAGTTCGGGAACAGGATCGCAAGCCCTCCGGCATGCGGAATGTCGTACACCGCACTCACAGCGTGCTCGATATTGTGGGTTGCCCAGTCTCCGCGCGCGCCCATTGACAGCATGCCGTTAAGCGCAATTGTGCCCGTGTAGAGGATCGTTTCGCGGAGCTCGTAATTTTCAAGATCTTCGATCAGCTTCGGAGCAGTTTCAATCACCGTTTTCAGCAGGGATTCACACATCCGGTCCTGATACGGCGTATTTTTCGTATGGTGAAAATATTGCTCGAACACGTGTGACATCATATCGACCATGCCGTAGATCGTATGGTCTTTAGGAACCGTGAACGTGTTAACCGGATCGAGGATCGAAAATTTAGGGAAAACAAGCGGGCTGCCCCATCCGTACTTCTCATTGGTTTCCCAATTTGTAATCACGGACCCCGAATTCATTTCCGAACCTGTCGCCGCTAATGTCAAAACGGTGCCGAACGGCAGCGCTTCGGTCGGGATGTGTTTTTTCGTAACGATGTCCCAGGCGTCTCCGTCATATTTTGCACCGGCGGCGATCGCCTTTGTACAGTCGATGACGCTTCCGCCTCCGACCGCCAAGAGAAAGTCGATATCGTGTTCCTTGCAGAGCCTTGCGCCTTTATTGACTGTTGCGACCCGCGGATTCGGCTCAACGCCTGCGAGTTCATGAACATTCAGCCCCGCTTTTTCGAGGATGGAAACGACTTGATCATATAAACCGTTTCGTTTAATGCTGCCTCCTCCGTAAACAAGCAGCACGTTTCGGCCGTATTGTTTGACCTCATCGGCAAGCTTTTCGACTTCGCCTCGTCCGAAAATGAGTTTTGTGGGATTCCAATATGTAAAGCTGTCCATGCAATCTCCTCCTTTATCCATATTATCTTGAAAGACCTTCCGCCATGTAAAGCGATCTGCTCTTCTACGTATAAACTTTCCAAAACCGTCACAATCTATAAATGTTCATGATATGAAAAAGGAGGAACAGAAATACATGAGTACGCTTCAACGAATCGCATTGTTGCTTACGATCATCGGGGCAATTAACTGGGGACTGATTGGTTTTTTTCAATTTGATTTGGTCGCAGCCATCTTCGGAGGTCCAGGCTCCGCCATTTCCCGGACGATTTACGCGCTTGTCGGAATTGCCGGTTTAATCAACCTCGGGCTTTTATTCAAACCTAACGAGGAGACCGTCCGGGAAGACGCCAAAGAGCCTGAAATGCGCTAAAACATGCAGATATAAAAATAACTCCGGTTTTTAACCGGAGTTATTTTTTGCCGCCTTATTTTTTAATTAAATCTTTTCTGTTTGACTGCTCAATCCACTCTTCAAGCTTATCTTTCAACGTGTTGAAGCCTTGAGGAGTAGTAGCTTCTTCCGCTTGAGCGGCCTTTTGCTTTCTAGGCTTGTTTTCTTTACGTTCAGGAGCTGCCTGTGTCGCGCGGATGGAAAGACTGATCTTTCCTTTTTCTTCATCTACAGAAAGAACTTTCACCTGCACTTCATCGCCGATTGCCAAATGTTCATTGATATCTTTAACGAAGCCATGCGTTACTTCTGAAATATGCACGAGTCCCTGAGTTTCTTCATCTAAGGCTACAAACGCTCCATACGCCTGTAATCCAGTCACCTTTCCGGTGTAAACATTGCCCACTTCAAATTTTGCTGTCATACCTAACAACTCCTAAATCTTATGAATTTAATCTCTTTTTATACGCAATAAAAAATTATATCATACAAGTCATTTATAAGCAAAAAAACTTTTTTCGAAAATATATGTTTACAGTCCAAAGAAAAAGGGAATACTGAGAATCATTAGGCTTTCTAGTATTCCCCCCTTATTTTGAATGCGGACCTTTCAAGGTTTCGCATTTTTTTCTATATGCTTTGAACGAACCGCTTCATTCTGACGAGCGCTTCCTGAAGCTGCTCAAGCGATGACGCATACGAACATCTGATGTAGCCTTCACCGCTCTCACCGAATACATTTCCGGGAACGACGGCGACTTTTTCCTTCATGAGAAGTTCTTCGGCAAACACTTCTGACGTCATGCCGGTTTTTTTGACCGACGGGAATGCGTAAAAAGCGCCTCCCGGATGGTGGCAGTCCAGCCCCATCTCATTTAATGCATCTACAAAAAGGTTCCGCCTGCGCCGATAGCTTTTTCTCATTTTTTCCACATCATCCAAACCGTTCTTCAGCGCTTCTTCAGCCGCAAATTGCGCCATGCTCGGCGCACACATCAGCGAATATTGATGAATTTTCAGCATCGGGTCCCTTAAAAAAGCCGGTGCCGCGACATACCCGAGACGCCAGCCCGTCATGGCAAAGCCTTTTGAAAAGCCCGATATCAAAATCGTCCGCTCTTTCATTCCCCTGATCGCGGCAAAACTCGTAAATGCTTCGTCATAGGTGAGTTCTGCATAAATTTCGTCGGCAATAACGATGAGATCTTGCTTTTCCGCAAAATCAGCGATCTCTTCCAGCTCTTCTCTCGAATAAACAGACCCGGTCGGATTTGACGGCGTACAAAGAATGATCGCTTTCGTTTTTTCCGTAAGGGCCGCTTCAAAATCTTCGGGGCGCGCTTTGAATCCGCGCTCGGCGTTCGTATGAATGTGGACCGGATTTCCCCCGGCCAACGCGACGAGAGCTTCATAGGCGACAAAACAAGGCTCTGGAATCAGCACTTCATCCCCAGGGTCGAGTATTGCCCTGATGGCGATATCGAGCGCCTGGCTTGCCCCTACTGTCACGATCAGCTCGTCATCCGGGGAATAGTCAAGATGAAAGCGTTTATTTAAATAAGCGCTGATTTCCCTCCTTAAAGAAGGCAGACCGGCATTGGCGGTATAGGAGGTGTAGCCTTGTTCAAGCGATAGAATGCTCGCTTCCCTCACATTCCATGCCGTTACAAAATCAGGCTCCCCGACCCCCAAAGAAATTACGCCCTCCATCGTGGACGCAAGATCAAAAAACTTGCGGATGCCGGACGGTTTGATTTGCTGTGCTGCTTTTGATACATAGGTTGCTCTCATATCAAGGAGACACCACGATTCTTTTGTCATCATTACCGGAGTCAAAAACTTTACCGTCGTGCTTGTATTTCTTTAAAATAAAATGAGTGGTTGTCGATACGACAGATTCAAGCGTCGATAATTTTTCCGATACGAAGTGAGAAATATCCGACATCGTTCTGCCGCGGATGACAACAGACAAATCATATACTCCTGACATTAAGTAAACGGATTCAACTTCGTCAAACCTGTAGATGCGCTCTGCCACCTCATCGAACCCGACGCCGCGCTTCGGCGTTACTTTGACATCGATCATCGCCGTCACGCCTTCATGGCCGTCTACTTTCCGCCAGTCGATCATCGCCGAATAATCGATGATTACCTTTTCTTTTTCAAGCTTTTCGATGATGGCCTTTGTTTCTTCCTGAGAAATATTCGCCATTTTCGCAATCGTTTCCGGATTCAGGCGGCTGTTCTCCTCTAATATTTCCAGTATTTCGGTTTCTTTTTCTGTTAGCTTCATCTGCTTCACACCTTTTATGTCGAGAAATCTTCTGATTATTATAGCACGATTTTTTGCGAATGTAAGTCCGGAAAAAATCGCGTAAAAAAAATTTTTTCGGGTACGATATGAAAGACTGGCTGACGATGTGCAGTCAGGTCGCGTTACGATGAAACAAAACCATTCGGAGTGATTTTTATCATGCTGTTAACAAAACCTTCGACACAGAAAATACAAGGGGTCGATATCTATTACGAACATTATGATAATCCCGGAAAAACAACGCTGGTTTTAATACACGGATTTCTTTCGTCTTCGTTTTGCTACAGAAAAATCATTCCTTTATTAAAGGATGAATTTAACATCATCGCCATTGACCTGCCTCCGTTCGGTCAATCGGAAAAGTCGCAGACTTTTATTTATACCTACAGGAATATGGCCAAGGTGGTCATCGATTTGATTGAACAGCTCAATATTAGCGAGGCCATCCTGGTCGGCCATTCGATGGGAGGGCAAATCTCGCTTTATGCCGTAAAAGAAAGGCCCGAATTGTTTAAAAAGGTCGTGCTGCTGTGCAGTTCCGGGTATTTGAAGCGGTCGCCCCGTTCGCTTGTTTTCGGAAGCCATATTCCGTACTTTTATTTGTACATTAAACGCTGGCTGTCCAAACAAGACGTTCTGAAAAATTTGCGGAACGTCGTATATGACAGTACTTTGATCGATCAGGAAATGATCGACGGCTATTTGAAGCCGTTTCTCGACGACCAGATTTTCAGGGCGCTCGCCCGGCTCATCCGCCACCGCGAAGGAGACTTAACACCCGACGATTTAAAAAAGATCATAACCCCCTCCCTTTTAATATGGGGTGAGGAAGACCGCATCGTCCCGGTCCAGATCGGAAAAAGGCTGCATCAGGATCTGCCTGATTCCACGTTCTATTCTTTGCAGCATACCGGGCATCTCGTTCCTGAAGAAAACCCCGATTACGTATCAGACAGGATCGCAGAGTTTGTCCTCACATAAAAAACCGCCCATCAAGGCGGCTTCAGCGTGCCGGCACCCCCTGCATTCGTTGCCAGGTCTGCTAAGCCGGTGCTCAAAAGAACAGCGGCTAACGGCTCCTACTGCCTGCACGCCGCCGTCATCACGTCCTGTGAAAGCTGATGCTCGGCCTTCCTAGACCGCAAGGGTTTCGCCTCACGCTGAAAGGATGACAAAACCCTAAAACTTTACATCGTTTTAGGATTTTGTCAACAATCTGAGGCCGCCGGAACACCGGCGGCTTTTCGTTTTCCGGCACACAAGGCTTGGCCGGGTGCTTTCATATGATATCAGCAGGTGCTGCTGTCTTTAATGACGAGCAGCCGCTCCGCCAGCTTTTTGCAATCCTCCAAAGGCAGCTCTTTGTCAAACGATACGTCAAAAATGGTTTGAATCGCTTTTCCAAGCCGCTCGGGATCATCTTCTGTATAGACGGCCTGGACGATTTCCGCCGCTTCCGTTTCGTAAAAATCCCCTCCGGCCTGAAATGGGTCCCATTTTTTTATCATTTGAATGATTTGCGCTGCTGCTTGACTTTCTTCCATGTTTATCACCGCTTAACGTGTAATTATACACGGCTATTGTACCACAAGGATCGAGGTGTCCGGGAAGAAAAGCTCGTTTTTTCCCTTTTCATTTTTCCTGCTTAACCATTGCAATCTCTTTTCATGATCGTTAATGTATAACATATGAAAGAGACATGAGGTGAGATCATGGATTTTAATACAGAACATAACAGACTGGGAACCCAGTCCGTCAAATGGGATTTGACCGAGGAGCTGTTCGGCGTGAAAGACGCGCTGCCAATGTGGGTGGCGGACATGGATTTTCGCGCGCCTCAAGAAGTCATTGATGCGCTTCAACAGCGCATCGAGCACGGAGTATTTGGATATACGTCTCCAAATGCAGCCACGAAGGAATCTGTCGCGGAGTGGCTCAGCCGAAGGCACGGCTGGGAAATCGATCCGTCAGCAATCACCTTCAGCCCGGGCATTGTAACCGCTCTCGGCATCGCCGTCCAAGCGTATACAGATCCGGGTGACAGCGTGATCGTGCAGCCGCCCGTCTATCCTCCGTTTTTTGACATGGTGAAAAGAAACGGCCGCAACGTTTTATATAATCCATTAATAGAAAAAAACGGACGTTATGAAATGGACTTTGACGATCTTGAAAGGAAGCTTCAAGAACCGAATGTGAAGCTTTTGATCCTTTGCAATCCGCATAATCCTTCAGGACGTTCCTGGACGAAGGATGAACTGGCAAAATTGGGCCAGCTTTGTCTTTCCCGCCAGGTGACCGTCGTTTCTGACGAGATCCATTCCGACCTGATGCTGCACGGATTGAAGCATACACCGTTCGCTTCCATTTCCCGGGAATTAGCCGAGCTTTCCATCACATGCATCGCTCCGAGCAAGACGTTTAATTTGGCGGGCCTTCAGGTGTCAGCCATCATCATACCGGATCTGGCGAAAAGAAATGCATTTCTAAAGACGATGCAGCGCGTCGGGCTGTCATCTTTAAACGCGTTTGCCGTCACCGGTATGGAAGCCGCCTATTCAAAAGGAGAACCATGGCTCGACAGCTTGATTTCCTATATCGAAAACAATATGGAAGAAGTACGCGCCTTTTTGGCCCGTGAGCTGCCGGAGGTCAAGATGATGATTCCTGATGCTTCATATTTGATATGGCTCGACTGCCGGGCGCTCGGCCTCTCAGATCAGGAATTAAAGGACAGGCTGCTCCATAAAGGAAAGCTCATCCTTGAGCCGGGACCGAAGTACGGCCCTGGCGGAGAAGGTTTTGTGAGAATGAATGTCGGGTGTTCGCTGCAGGTCGTAAAAGAGGGACTGAAACGGCTGAAAACGGCCTTATCATAAGCACTCCGGCCGCAGGCCGGGTGCTCTTTTTACCGCTTATGCCATTCTTGATGCAGTTTTTTTTCAAGCTGTTCGGCTTTTTTCGCTTCTTGCCGGGAATGCTTGACGATCAGCCTGAATGCGAATGCGGCGATGATAAAGAAAACAGCCAGCGTGATAAAAGAAGGAATGTATTCTCTTTTATCCTCAGGGAAATACAGCATGAACTGAATGAGCAGCGGCAATGTTCCTTCCTCCCCGATTATGTTTTATAACACCATCATACCATCAGGAGGGGTTTTTAGTGAATCAGTTTCAAGTCGGAGATAAAGTGAAAGGCTTTTATAAAACAGGCGTATATATTGGAGTTATTACGGATATTAAACCGATGCACTATCTCGTCAAAATCCTCGCGGTCCTGACCCATCCGAAGCAGGGCGACCTTCACCACCCAAAGGATGCGGATGTGCCCTTTTTTCATGAGCGGAAGGCGCTTGCTTACCGGGAACAAACAAACATTCCGCACCATATGGTGAAGCCGTTCGACGGTCGGGTACCGGATTATGAGGAATCGCTTCGCGATGCTTTGGATCGTTTTAAAAGAGAACTATTACAAGACGCTTCCGATTATGCGGCAAAATCGCTGGAATGCGCCGCTGGGCTCGAAAAAGAATATTTTCCAAACAAATAACCCAATCTTCTGTATAAGATTGGGCTTTTTATGTGGCATGCGGAAATACTTTCGAAAGGTCGATCCTGTCTCCGATCGTCGTCGGTTTAGGATTCTCCAAATACTCTTTATCCCGTTCCACCAGCTGAAACAGCTTATATGTTGTCATGGCATCATCAAGCGCTTTATGCTGTTTTCCCGTCCCTGAATCGCCGTATTCCTCCGCAGCTTTCCACAAATTCGTCAGCGTTTTGTCGCCGAAAAACTCCTTGTACTCCATTGACAAATCTCTCATTTCCCCTTTAAATGGAAACGGAATGTGGTTGAACATGCAATTTTGCTTCAACACTTTCATATCCATGTTTCCCCATGTAATAATGACGCTGTTTTGATCCGAATCAAGCTCCCTCAGCTTCTCAATCAAGGAATGAAACGCGATGCCTTGATCGACTTTTTCCTGTGTGATGTTTAAAAACGATTTGCACCGTCTTGTTAATTTTGGAAATTTTTTTGGTTTCACATAGCTGGAAAACGTCTCTGTCACTTCACCATTCGCAACTTTGACAACCCCCGCTTCAATGATTTCCGGAAAAAAATTTTGCGGATGATATTTCCCCTCAGGCATTGTAAATTCAAAATCGATAATCAGCAATGTATCTGGTTTCACTTTTTACACCTGCCTTTCTTATCGCAATATAAAGACTTTCACTTGATTTGCACGGTCCCCGTCCCAATGTTTTCAGCTTGTTTTTGATTTTAAAAAACACGTTAACTTTTCTTTTATTATATCATTATATTTCTATCTTTAAGCGATTATTTTCTGAAAAGGTAGAAAATTCGTTCAAACGTCTCTCTTTCCTCGAACCCGGGA
This sequence comes from Bacillus sp. FSL K6-0138, assembly GCF_037982765.1. Lineage (NCBI taxonomy): Bacteria > Bacillati > Bacillota > Bacilli > Caryophanales > Bacillaceae > Bacillus > Bacillus sp. FSL K6-0138. The sequence continues at coordinate 1,097,330 of NZ_CP150286.1, read as the reverse complement.
ACGTCATTTCCGATATTCCTTTATAATGAAAAGGAATCCAACTTTTTAAGAAGGTGATTTCCATCTCTGTTTATAAGAAAAACCTTTTGATTATGTGGTTTGCGAACTTTTTTGTCGCGGCAAGCTCCACGATGGTTCTTCCGTTTCTCTCTCTGTACATCAAAACGCTTGGTGAGCATCCGGACGGATTTACCGAAAAATGGAGCGGATATGTTTTTGGCGTCACATTTTTAATGGCTTTTTTGGTTTCCCCTTTTTGGGGGAGGTTCGGCGATAAACACGGCTATAAAAAGATCCTGCTGATCACGGGCTTCGGAATCGGAACGAGCATTCTCCTCATGTCCCTTGTCTCGTCTGTCTATGAGCTCTTTTTTTTGAGAATGGCGATGGGTCTTGTCACAGGCTTCATTCCTACGTCTCTCGCGATGATTTCTGCTCAGACGCCGAAAAAAGCGGCGGGCAAAGTGCTTGGCACTTTGCAGATGGGCACGGTTTCCGGCGGTTTATTCGGCCCTTTGCTCGGCGGGCTTCTTGCCGATCATGTCGGTTTTACATATACCTTTTATATTACGGCATTCGTCATTTACACGGCCGTCATTCTCGTATTGACCGGGGTGAGGGAGCGCCCTCTGAAAACAACCCGCGACTCTTCCGCTTCCTATTCGAGAAAACAGGTATTAAAAACGATTTTGGGCCGTCAGCCGCTGATCACGGTTATGCTGCTGACAGCGGTCACCCAAATCGGAACCTTCAGCATTCAGCCGCTTCTTGCCTTGTACGTCGGAGAGCTGCACGGCACCGAGCATCTTGCATTTTTTTCCGGATTGGCGTTTTCCGCCACAGGACTTGGGAGCCTGCTGTCTGCCAGAAAGTGGGGCTCTTTAGGCGACCGGTACGGATATGGAAAGATCCTGATCATCCTCTCGCTTTCAGCGGCGGTTTTCTTTATTCCCCAAGGCCTGACATCGTCATATGTGATGTTCGTCATCTTCCGCTTTCTGTTCGGTATCGCCTTGGGCGGAATGATTCCCTGCATCACGGCGGCAATCCGCACACAGGCTCCGGGCGCCATTCAAGGGGAAGTGCTTGGCTATAATGTCAGTTTCAGATTTTTAGGCAATGTCATCGGCCCGGTGCTCGGCGGAATGATTTCAAGCCATTTCGGCATTTCTTCCGCCTTCTACGTCACCGCTTTTCTCTTTTTGACCGGAGCCTGCCTTTTGCTGTTCCAAAGAGCTCAAGCAAAAAAATCGGAGGCAAAAGCCAGCTGACGAGTATAAAAATGAGAAATCTACTAAAATATCCTTCTCCCCGTTCAAAAAGAATGGTACGATATGGCTAGAAATTTGCGGAAAAGAGAGTGACTAAGTTGCGTTCAATCATTGGATGGTTTTTACTTATTTTATTGATTCCTATTTTTGTATATACGTTAATCGCCTCCGGACAGGAAGCCCAGGTCATGAAACCGTTGGATGAGGTGCTGGATGAGAAGATCGATTCAAAATTAAAAGACAGCGGCCTTGTACAAAACAGCTACATGTACGACAGCGACGGCGCTTTGATTTCTGAAATCGTTTCAGATCACCAGAATCGGGTGTTTGTCCCATACAAAAATATTCCTGAAAATGTAAAACAGCTGTTTTTGACGTCGGAGGACCGCCATTTCTTTCAGCATAAAGGCTTCGATTTCATGGGTATGGTCCGGGCAGCCGCGGCCAATTTCAAAAAAGGCGGCATCGATCAGGGAGCAAGCACCATTACACAGCAGCTTACGCGGAACTTGTATTTGAGCCATGAGCGCTCCTTCGACCGCAAGCTGACTGAGCTCCTGTATTCGTATCAGCTTGAAAAAAAGCTATCAAAAGAAGAAATTTTTGAGAAATATTTAAATACGATTTACTTTAATAATGGTGTATACGGGATCGGATCTGCGGCTTCTTTTTATTTCAGCAAACCGCTGAAATCCCTGTCGCTTGCTGAAATGGCCTTTATTTGCGCGATCCCTAATAACCCTACATTATATGATCCTTTAAAACATTTTGACTACACGAAAACCCGTCAGGAACGGCTTCTGAAAGAGCTGAAAAACGCGGGGGTCATTTCTAAGAAGGAATATAAAAAAGCGGTAAAGCAAAAAATCAAGCTTGACATTAAAGAAAAGAAAGATGCTTATCCCGACTATACGACTTATGTCAATGACGAATTCACCAAGCTCGTTTCCTCTTCCGAAGGGTTTGACGAACGGCTGAAAAAGGCAAAAACAAAAGAAGAGAAGAAAAAAATCGAGAAAGAGCTGTCCAATCGGATCACCGCCCTTTTGACAAAAGGGGTCAAAATCTATACGGCGCTCGACCCCGCGATGCAGAACCGGGTCGTTCAGCAGGTCAACAGCAAGCTTCCGTATGAAGGCGTCCAAGGCGGTGCGGTTGTCATCAACCACCAAACGCATCAAATTGTCGCCATGTCAGGCGGAAAGTATTATAAAAAATACAATTTCAATCTGGCCTATCAAGCTTACAGACAGCCCGGCTCCTCGATTAAGCCGCTCCTCGACTACGGCCCTTATATCGAGGAAACGGGTGCGACTGCGGGGAGCATGATCGATGCCAGCAGATTTTGCAGCAGAGATTACTGCCCGAACAACTATAACGAAAAAACGTACGGAACCGTTTCGCTCAAAACGGCCTTTAAATACTCCTATAATACGCCGGCCGTCCGGATGTTAAACCAGATCGGCGTGCAGAAAGGGTTCAGCTATTTAAAACCGTTCGGATTCGATAAAATCGTTCAGAGGGACTACCGGCTTCCTGCTGCACTTGGCGGTTTTACGGACGGATTTTCACCGCTTGAAATGGCGGACGCCTATACAACCTTCGCGAATAACGGCAGCTACACGGCGAACCATGCGATTACGAAAGTGACGGATCTGAAAGGGAAAACGCTTTTCAAATGGAAGGACAAACCGAAGCAGGTCTTCAGCATCAGGACGAACAATCAAATGCGCACGCTTCTGTCAGCAGTCGTCAAAGAAGGAACCGGAAAAAAAGCGAATTTCGGCGGCGGATACCGGGGAGGAAAAACAGGAACGTCAAACGACTTCAGAGACCTGTGGTTTGTCGGACTGACGGATGTGTATACAATGAGCGTATGGGTCGGAAAAGAAGCGAAAGGCAATGTGGAATTTCTCCATAACACCGCGCCTCAACTTTTGATTTGGAAAGGAACGCTGCAAAACGCATATTAAGCATGAAACGGGGGTCTCGAGGTGAAAGATATGCCCGGCACAATCGTCCTTTTCGACGGTGTATGCAATGTTTGCGACGGAGCCGTTCAATTTATCATCAAGCATGATCCGAAAGGCTTGTTTTCATTCGCTCCCCTGCAATCTGACACCGGCCGGAAGCTGCTTGAGCAGCACGGGCTTTCGGCCGATCATTTTGACAGCATGATATTGATCAAAAACGGCCGCGTCTATGCGAAGTCCGCGGCGGTATTGCATGTGGCAAAGGGCCTTTCCGGGCTGTGGCGGGCAGCGGCGGTTTTTCTCATCATTCCAAAGCCGCTGCGCGACGCGGTATACGACCTGCTGGCGAAAAACCGCTATAAATGGTTCGGCAAAAAAGAATCGTGCATGATCCCCGGCCCTGATATCAAAAAAAGATTTCTCGAATAACAAAAAACCGGAGCAGTTGATCTGCACCCTGTCAAGTAGACAGTGGAAATAACTAAAACACACTAGACGGCTTTAGCCCTGTATTCCACTGGGCTGAGGCCGTTTAGTTTTTCTTGTAGACGATCGTGGTTGTAAAAGTGGATATATTCATCAATTGCGCTTTGAAGTGCCTCAAATGTCTCGTACGAATTCCGTCTGTATTTCTCGCATTTTAATTTCCCCCAAAACGACTCAATGGGGCCGTTATCAATACAGCGGCCGACGCGGGACATACTCTGTGTCATATTTGCGTTTTCAATCATCCTTCTAAACTGGTGGGACGTGTATTGAAAACCTCTGTCGCTGTGAAGGAGAGGACGTGCGTTTGGGGCTGCCTCAAGCGCTTGGTTCAAGGTTTTAAACACAAGGGCGTTATTATTGGATTTCCCCAGCACATAAGACACGACCATTCCCTCATGAAGATCTAAAATGGCACTGAGGTACGCTTTCCGATGGCCGTATTTTAGCTCTGTCACATCAGTCACCCATTTTTGATTTGGTTTGTCCGCTTTAAACTCTCGATTCAGGATATTTTCGGACACATGTTGAGGCGTCGCTTTGCCGTAACGTTTTTTCTTCCGCCGAATGACACACTCCAGCTTGGCAATTTTCATCAGCCGATAGATGCGCTTATGATTGAGGCGCTCTTTAAAGCGGCGGTTCATGTTTAAGGTCATTCTGCGGTATCCGTAGATACCGCCAATTTGTTCGTGAAGTAGCGCCATTTTGGCGATAATCTTTTCATTCTGTTTTTCTCTCGCTGAAGGTACTCGGCTCCTCCATTTGTAATACCCCTGGCGCGAAACTTCGGCAATCTCACATAACATTTGGACAGAAAAGCCTTCTTTTCGATTCAGCTCTAAAATGGCGAGATATCGATCTTCGTACCGAACCTGACTTAGAACCGCCTCCTTTTGATCTCTTCCAACTTTTTTAAGAACGCATTCTCTGCGCGCAAACGCTCATTTTCCTGTTCCAGCCGTTTGTTTTCCCGTTGAATTTTTTCTTCAGGTGTCAGTTCTTCTTCGGTTTTGCGTTTCCCTCGGTTGTCTTTTAAGGCCTCTTCTCCGCCTTCTTGATACTTTTTCACCCATTGATACACCTGTTGGTAGGAGACTTGATGAATCTCCATTGATCTGGCGTAGTCCTTTCCATGAGCTAGACAATCCTTCGCAATCTCAATCCGTTCTTCCAATGAAACGTTCTTCCGTTTGGTCATCAAACGATTCCTTCCTCTCCCGCTGTCTTTTAACGTTTTATGACCATTATAAAGCTCAACCCACTTCATGAGTACGGATTTACTGGAAATCTTATATTTTCTCGAGATTTCTCTTTGAGAGTAGCGTCCGGATAAGAAGTCTTTCACGGCATTGTATTTTAATTCTGCGGGATAGAACTTATGGCGCTTTGAACGTTCCAAACTCTCCACACCCGCCATATCATGCGATGTTCTCCATTCACGAATCGTTTCGGCATGAATGCCATATTTTTCTGCGATCTCCTTCACCGAATTATTGCCCTGATCACATTCTGATAGAATATTCAATTTTTCTTCTTTTGAAAACCATTTTCCAGCCATGAAAAAACTCCCCCAAGGCAAACAGATTTTTTTATTTCATCTGTCTACCTTTAGGGGAGCATATCACTGTCTCCGGTTTTTTCATGCCTCCCGTCTTACGCAGGCAGGCTGGCCATAATGCCGTTGTACAGCTTAAATATGAGATAAATCGTTCCGATGAAAAACGTAAACCAAAACAGCAGCTCAAACATAATAAAGCCGATCAACGAACCAAATGAAAGCGTGCTGTGAATCGCATAGACGATAAAAATAAAGTAAACAAGCGTCGCCAGCAGGAAAAGCGCTGCAATTCCGACAGGAAATTGGACAAAAATAAAGGATAAAAGCCCTGCTACGAGATAGATGACAGAACCGATCCTGATCTTCCTCAAGTTTGCGCCTTCAGGATCTTTTGCAAAAAATAAAAGGGAAAGCTCTGTCACCGTGTTGGCGATTAATTTAAGCGCGGAAAACACCATAAAAGAAATCAGTGCGAAAACAACAAACAAAGCCATCCTGATGCCGTTCTCAGAAAAAAACTCAAGCATTCCTTCGTAGATGCCGAAGGTTGACAAAAGCTGCATGGCATAGATAACGGCTGAAATCGCCAGTGAGGAGCTGAAAAGCAATATTGCAAAAAACGGAAAATAACCTGTTACATAAGTATTTTTCATGAAATAGACCCTTTCTGATATGTTCCACCATTCATTATGTACGACTTTAGCACCTGTTGACAAGAATATTTTCCATATTTTTATCTAAACCGGCTGTTTCAGCGGCGGAACATGCAGGATTCTTCACAAATCCGCCATTTGCCTGTAAAGTATTAATTGTTGACTTTATCAATAGATCGCGAGGAATCGCCATTGAAAAAAACATTAACACTCCAGACGCGCTTGACGATATTTGTCTGTGTTGTCGTATTTATTTCTTTATTGATCACCTTTTTTATGATCGGCTCTGAAACGGCAAGGAACATCCGGGAGCAGGAACAAACGATCGCGCTCCAGACGGCGCAGCTTGTCGCTGAATCCCCGTTGACGGTGTATGCTTTTGAAAGCGGCACATACAAAGAACTTCAGGACTATACGCTCCGCGTTCAAAAAATCACCAAAACGGATTTTGTCGTTGTGATGGATATGAACAGCATTCGCAAAACCCACCCCGATCCTCATAAAATCGGCAAGAAATTTGCAGGCGGAGACGAAAACGAAGCATTGAAAGGCCACCAGCATATCAGCACGGCAAAAGGCACGCTCGGCGAATCCCAGAGGGCTTTTGTCCCGGTTTATAATGAAAAAGGTAAACAGCTCGGAGCTGTTGCGGTCGGGATCACCCTCAATGAAATTCAGGAGATTATCAACCGGAGCCTCCGTCCTTTATATACGGTCATCGTTCTCAGCATCTGCGCCGGCATCATCGGAGCTGTCATCGTAGCCAGAAAAGTCAAGACGATCATGTTCGGAATGGAGCCTTACGAAATCGCCACACTGCTGAATGAACGGAGCGCCATGCTTGAATCGACGAAAGAAGGCATTCTCGCCGTCGATCAAAGCGGCAGTATCAAGCTGGCCAACGCTGAAGCAAAACGGCTGTTCAAAAAAATGGGGATCAACGAAAGCCCGATTGATCAGGACGTAAGCACTCTTCTCCCAAACAGCCGGCTGAAGCAAGTCATCGAAACGAAGAAGCCGCTAAACGACCGGGACGTCAGAATAAACGGCCTTGAGCTTGTCTTTAACGAAGTGCCGATCCACTTAAAAAAAGGCAACATCGTCGGTGCCATCGCCACGTTCCGCGACAAAACGGAGGTTAAACATTTAGCCGAACAGCTGTCAGGTGTTAAAATGTATGCAAATGCACTGAGAGCGCAATCCCATGAGTTCATGAACAAACTCCATGTCATCCTTGGACTCGTCCAATTAAAGAACTATGATGAACTGGGAAACTATATTAAAGATATTGCGATTTACCAGCAGTCTGAAACGAGTGAAATCATTAACCATATTAAAAATTCCGTACTTGCGGGCTTTTTGCTCGGCAAGCAGAGCTATATCCGGGAGCAGGGAGCGTCTTTGGAAGTGAACTGCTCAACGACGATTCCGAATACGGCGAATACGGAAGTGATCCATGACCTGATCACGGTCATCGGCAACCTGCTCAACAATGCCTTGGATGCCGTCTCCGCTTCGGACAAAAAAAATATCTCGATATCGTTCAGATACCATGACGGCCAGCTTGATATCGAGGTGACGGATACCGGGATCGGCATATCTGAAGAAGACCAGCGGAAAATGTTTGAACAAGGCTTTTCTACAAAAGGATCCAACCGGGGCTTCGGACTTTATTTCGTAGAACAAAGCCTCGAAAATTTAAACGGACATATCATCGTGACGAGCGAAAAGAATGAAGGGACGACGTTCAGTCTCCGCATTCCGTACGAACCTAAGGAGGAAGACCATGATTGACGTATTAATTGTTGAAGACGACCCGATGGTAGGAGAGCTGAATAAGCGCTATCTCAGCCAAATAGACGGATTTCATCTGAAGGGGATCGCCGCTTCATTTCAGGAGGCAGTCTCTTTCCTGAGGGAGCACCATGTCGACCTCATCCTGCTTGACATTTACATGCCGGGCAGAAACGGCGTTGAGCTCTTAACAGAAATCAGGCGCCAAAACCAGGCGGTCGATGTGATTGTCATTTCCGCCGCAAGCGAAATGGACGTTGTTCAAAAGACGCTTCGTTTCGGCGCAGTCGATTATTTAATTAAACCTTTTGAATTCGAGCGGTTTCAATCCGCCCTCACCGATTACAAGCGAAAACAGCAAATCTATGCAAGCAACCGGAATATCAGCCAAAAAGAACTCGACTTCGAGCTTTTTCAAAAGAAGCGCGCACCTGAAAAAGTCCATCTGCCAAAAGGGCTGACAAAAAGCACCTTGAAGTTGATCTGGTCAAGCATCAAATCGTTTGACAGCCTGACGTTTACGACGGAAGACCTGGCAAAACACACCGAAATCTCCCAGGTATCCATCCGGAAGTATTTGAAATTTCTCGAAGAAATCGAGGTTCTTAACGTTGAAATGGCCTATGGAACGATCGGAAGACCCGTCTTCCAGTACAAACTAAACACAAGCCAAATAAATGTGATTAACCAGTATTTATAGGCCCGTCCTCCCCCCTTCTCCGCCTGAAGGGGGGATTTTTTTTGCAGAAAAAACGTGGCAGACCGCTTGATCCGGCACGGGCCGCGATATACAAAATAGTTCAGATCGTGTCAGGTGAAATTTCAAAATTGAAGTGTTTTTTGAAATTCAGGGAATTTTCTATTTATTTATTCTGAACAAAGTGATAAATTTATGATTGATTGGCTGATTGTGAAATAAGACAGATGTCTTATTACCTGAAAATCGGGACCGGTACAGATGATATGCCGGCATTTATCGGGGATGGTGAGACATTGGTCCTCCCGCAGATAAATATGTATTCCGGAGCCGATCAATACAAAATTGGGGGGTTATTTCTTGAATAAGCGCAAAGCTGGACTGGCTCTTTCGCTTGTCGTGGCCGCAGGTGCAATCTTGACCGCATGCGGAGCAGGCGGAAATAAAACTGGTGCCGAGAAGAAAAAAGACGATTTTACGGTCGCAATGGTAACGGATGTCGGAGGGGTAGATGATAAATCTTTTAACCAATCCTCATGGGAAGGGATTCAGGCTTTTGGAAAAGCCCATAACATGGAAAAAGGCAAAAACGGGTACGACTATCTGCAATCGAAATCAGATGCTGACTATACGACAAATCTCAACAAGCTGGCACGCGAAAAATTCAGCCTCATTTACGGCGTCGGCTACCTGATGGAGGATGCCGTCACCGAAATCGCCGAACAGCGTCCTGACAGCCACTTTGCTATCATTGACGCCGTCGTGAAAAAAGATAATGTGGCAAGCATCACATTCAACGAGAATGAAGGCTCATTCCTCGTCGGGGTTGCCGCAGCTTTATCAAGCAAATCGAAAAAGATCGGTTTTGTCGGCGGAATGGAGTCGGAATTGATCGAAAAGTTCGAAGCCGGATTCCGCGCGGGCGTACAGGCCGCTGATCCAAAAGCGACCGTACAGGTCAAATACACGGGGGCCTTCGATAAAGCCGATCTTGGAAAAGCTACGGCTGAAAGCATGTACAAATCGGGTATCGATGTCATTTACCATGCAGCCGGAGGAACCGGAAACGGCGTATTCACCGAAGCAAAAAATCTGAAAAAAGAAGATAAAAACCGCAGCGTCTGGGTTATCGGCGTCGATAAAGACCAACACGCAGAAGGACAGGTCGAAGGAACCGACTTAAATGTCACGCTGACCTCTATGATCAAAAAGGTTGATGTTGCCGTTCAAGACTTGACTGAAAAAGCAAGCAAAGGCGATTTTCCGGGCGGCAAAACGATCACGTACGGCCTTAAGGAAGACGGCGTAGGCATCGCTCCGACAACCGATAACCTCTCAGAAGACACAATCAAAGCCATCGACGAATGGAAACAAAAAATCATCGACGGCAAGGTCAAAGTACCTTCTTCCCGCAAAGAGCTAAAAAACTTCAAGATATAACGTTGCTCAAAAACAATGTTCATAGCAGGCGGACGGCTTTGCCGAAGCCTAAAGGAGCTGCAGTCATGCAGCTTTTCTTATGCTGATCTTAAAACAAAGGAGCGGACCTGAACCGTGGAATATGTCATTGAAATGCTAAACATACGCAAGGAATTCCCAGGTATCGTCGCCAATGACCATATTACCCTGCAAGTAAAAAAAGGCGAAATTCATGCGCTCCTCGGCGAAAATGGCGCAGGGAAATCGACTTTGATGAACGTGCTTTTCGGTTTGTACCAGCCTGAAAAAGGCGAAATCAAGGTGCGCGGCAAAACGGTGAAGATCACCAGCCCCAACATCGCCAACGACCTTGGAATCGGCATGGTCCATCAGCATTTCATGCTTGTCGACACATTTACCGCAGCCGAAAACATCATCATTGGAAAAGAGCCGAAAAGATTCGGCATGATCGACAAAAAACGTGCCGTCCAAAAGGTGCGCGAGCTTTCCGAAACTTACGGGCTGAAAGTCGATCCGGAAGCAAAGGTGTCGGACATGTCGGTCGGAATGCAGCAGCGCGTGGAAATATTGAAAACCTTATACCGCGGCGCCGACATTCTCATTTTCGATGAACCGACTGCAGTCTTGACGCCTCAGGAAATCAAAGAACTGATTCAAATCATGAAAAACCTTGTAAACGAGGGCAAATCGATTATTTTGATCACCCATAAGCTGAAGGAGATCATGGAGGTTGCTGAAAAGGTCACGATTATCAGAAAGGGAAAAGGCATCAAAACCCTCAATGTCAAAGACACGAATAAGGATGAGCTCGCAAGCCTGATGGTCGGACGGGACGTCTCTTTTACAACCGCCAAGAAGGAAGCTGAACCGAAGGGCAAAGTCCTGTTGATCAAAGATTTGACTGTCAAAGACAAGCGCGGCATCGAAGCCGTCAAACGGCTCAATTTATCGGTCGCAGCCGGGGAAATCGTCGGCATTGCCGGAGTTGACGGAAACGGGCAGACAGAGCTGATTGAAGCGATTACAGGTCTGAAGAAAACACATGCCGGCACCATCTCCTTAAACGGAAAAGAAATCCAGAACCTGACGCCGCGGCGCATCACGGAAGCAGGCGTCGGGCATATCCCGCAGGACCGGCACAAACACGGCCTCGTTCTCGATTTTCCGATCGGCGAAAACATCGTCCTGCAAAGCTATTACAAACGCCCTTTCTCCAAATTCGGCCTGCTGAACCAAAAAGAAATCTATCAAAAAGCAAGACAGATCATCGGCGAATTTGACGTGCGCACGCCTGATGAATACACGCCGGCCAGGGCGCTGTCGGGCGGAAATCAGCAAAAAGCGATCATCGGCCGCGAAGTGGACCGCGGACCCGATCTTTTAATTGCCGCCCAGCCGACAAGGGGCCTTGATGTCGGTGCGATCGAATTCGTTCATAAGCGTCTGATTGAACAGCGGGACGCAGGAAAAGCGGTGCTCCTTCTTTCATTCGAATTGGATGAAATCCTGAATGTGAGTGACAGAATCGCCGTCATATTTGAAGGCAGCATCATCGCTGAAGTCAATCCAAAAGACGCGACTGAACAGGAGCTTGGCCTCCTGATGGCCGGAAGCAAGAAAAAGGAAGCGGGGAAAGAAGCAAATGTATAAACGATTATCGTCTTTACTCATACCGCTCACAGCCATTATTCTCGGATTGCTCGCCGGAGCCGTCATCATGCTTCTGAGCGGATATGACGTCATGAGCGGATATTCCGCCCTTTGGAACGGCATCTTTGGGGAAACCTATTATATCGGCGAAACCGTCAGACAGATTACCCCTTACATCTTATCAGGCCTTGCCGTAGCGTTCGCTTTTCGGACGGGATTATTCAACATCGGCGTCGAGGGACAGCTGCTTGCGGGATGGACGGCAGCCGTTTGGATCGGGACCGCCGTCGAAGCGCCGATGTTCATCCACCTTCCGCTCGCCGTCTGCGCCGCCGCGCTTGCGGGCGCTCTGTGGGGATTCATTCCCGGCTTTTTAAAAGCGCGCTTTTACGTACATGAAGTGATCGTGACGATCATGATGAACTATATCGCGCTGCACGTCACCAACTATTTGATCATGTACGTCATGACAGATCATAAGGATAAAACGGAAAAGATTTCCGAAACGGCGTCACTCAGATCGGACTTTCTTGAGAGAATTACCGATTTTTCAAGGCTTCATTGGGGAATCGTCATCGCCCTCCTCGCAGCTGTCATCATGTGGATCATCATTCAAAAAACGACAAAAGGCTTTGAACTGCGCGCCGTCGGTTTAAACCAGCATGCATCACAATATGCGGGCATGAGCGTAAAGAAAAACGTGGTCACGGCGATGGTGATTTCCGGTGCATTTGCCGGTATGGCGGGAGCGATGGAAGGTCTCGGAACGTTTGAATACGCCTCAGTAAAGGGATCTTTTACAGGGGTCGGCTTTGATGGAATTGCCGTCGCCCTTCTCGGCGGAAATACGGCGCTTGGCGTCGTACTCGCGGCTTGCCTGCTCGGGGGATTAAAAGTCGGCGCTCTGAACATGCCGATCGAAGCCGGCGTTCCGACCGAAGTCGTGGATATTGTCATCGCCATCATTATTTTATTTGTCGCATCGCATTACATCATCCGCCTCATGATTCAAAAACTGGGCAGCAAGGGGGGAAAATAAGTGGATATCCTGCAAATACTCGGCATTATCGTTCCGGCTACGCTCGTCTATTCTGCGCCGCTTATTTTAACCGCTCTCGGAGGCGTCTTTTCCGAAAGATCCGGGGTCGTAAACATCGGGCTTGAAGGCTTGATGATCGTCGGAGCGTTTACGGCCGTGATCTTCAATTTGTTTTTCGCCCAGCAGTTCGGGGCTTTTACGCCGTGGCTGGGGCTTGCCGCCGCAATGGCCGCAGGCGGGCTTTTCTCCCTGATTCACGCCGCCGCTTCGATTTCATTCAGGGCCGATCAGACGGTCAGCGGAGTTGCCATCAACATGCTGGCGCTCGGCAGCACGCTGTTTTTCGTAAAGCTGATCTACGGAAAAGCCCAAACGGATAAAATCCCCGAACCTTTTTACAAAACGGATATCCCCGGTTTAAGCAGCATACCGGTAGTCGGCGATATTTTGTTCTCAGATGTTTATTTCACGTCGATTTTGGCGATTGTACTCGCCGGCGTTTCATGGTTCGTTTTATTTAAAATGCCGTTCGGCCTGCGGATACGCTCTGTCGGCGAACATCCGATGGCCGCTGATACGATGGGCGTGAATGTTTACAAAATCAGATACATCAGCGTTTTTATCAGCGGCCTTTTCGGCGGTTTGGGCGGCGGGGTATATGCGTCAACGGTCACGCTCGATTTTTCGCACGCCACCATCACGGGACAGGGCTTCATCGCCCTCGCTGCGCTCGTGTTCGGAAAATGGCATCCGATCGGCGCCCTCGGGGCAGCCTTGTTTTTCGGTTTCGCACAAAGCTTGAGCATCATCGGCTCCATGCTCCCTCTGTTTAAAGAAATACCGAATGTCTACATGCTGATTGCGCCTTACGTCCTGACGATCCTCGCACTTGCGGGCTTTATCGGCAGGGCGGACGCGCCGAAGGCAAACGGCATTCCGTATATAAAAGGAAAACGATGACAAATAAAACCGGAATAAGAGAACATTGTGTTCTCTTATTCTTTTTTCGCCAATTCCCTTAATAAAACCTAAAATTTTTTAAGCAAAACCCATGTTTTTACCACTTTTATGGTATGATGAAAAAGTCTGGTTACTGTCTGTTTATTGCAGAGGCTGAACAAATGATATAAAATGTAATATTGTTTAATTTGAATATAAAACGGTTTTATTTAAAGGATGCGAAATCAATTGAAAAAAACGATCATACCTTCTTTGATTACGATTGGAAACTTTGTTTCGGGATTATCGGCCTTGCTATTGGCGTTCAGAGGGTATTTATTATTGGCGATTCTATGTGTTTTGATCGGCGCCATTTTTGATATGCTTGACGGCATGGCCGCCCGAAAACTGAATGCCGTCACTCCGTTCGGAAAAGAACTGGACTCATTGGCCGATATTATAACGTTTGGCATTGCTCCGGCCATTATTACATATTCTGTTATTTTTCACGATGCGCCGCTGATGGGCCTCCCTTCAACACTCTTGTTCCCTGTCTGCGGAGCCCTTCGGCTCGCCCGCTTCAATATTCAAGGGGAGCAGGAATATTTCACAGGACTGCCGATTACTGCGGCCGGCACAATTCTCGTGATCCTGAACCTTTTATTTGACATCCTTGGCAAAAAGATGTTCATTATGATCACCTTATTCCTGTCCTATCTCATGGTCAGCAGGATCAAAGTCATCAGCCTAAAAGGGAAAAATTTATTGAAGAAAGTGAGCTAGGGTTTAATGGATGTAGCAAAAGAATTGATTTCCCAGTACGGGTATTTTGCGATTTTCGGCATGCTCGTCCTCGGAATTATCGGGCTGCCGATTCCCGACGAAGTGATGATGACATTTGTGGGATACCTGTCTTCCATTCATATTCTACATTACGGTTTAGCCATTGTGATCAGCTTTTCAGGCGCTTTATCAGGAATGGTCATCAGCTATTTTTTAGGCAAGAAAATCGGCAAACCGCTTTTAGACAAGTTCGGAAAATGGATAGGCCTGACCCCGAAAAGGCTGGAAACCGTCCGCCGCTGGTTCGACAAATACGGACCGTGGACGATCGTTTTCGGCTATTTCATTCCGGGCATCCGCCATGTGACATGCTATCTCTCGGGGATGAACGAAATGAAAATGAAAAAGTTTCTGACCTTTGCCGGTTCAGGAGCTTTTATTTGGTGTATCGTCTTTATCACGATCGGGTACACAATCGGCGTAATTTAATAGCTTCCCGGATGATGCAGAAGGAGTGAACAGCTTGAAAAAGCGGCTTTACCGATGTTTGATAGAATTGACAAATAAAAAGGGCGTGTCCCGGGCATTGAAAAAATTTGCTCAGTCAAAACTCAGCAAACCGCTGATCCGCCCGTATATGAAAACCTTCCAAATCAATACGGAAGAAATGCTCGAGGATGTCAGCTCTTTTAACAGTTTGCACGAGCTGTTCATCAGAAGGCTGAAAGACGGAGCCCGCCCTATTCCTTCGGTCCCGGACTGCCTGATCAGCCCGGTTGACGGAGTCATAGAAGAAATGGGCACAGTCTCCGCAGATAAACAGTTTATCGTCAAACATAAACCTTATTCATTAGAGGAAATGATCGGCAATGATGCAATCGCAAACCGCTATTTAGGCGGAACCTATATCATCATCTATTTGAGTCCACGGGACTATCATAGAATCCACAGCCCGGCGGATGGCACGCTCGAAACGCAATATTCGCTCGGCAGCTCTTCATACCCTGTTAACAAGACAGGGTTGACATACGGCAAGTCGCCGCTGACGAAAAATTACCGGATGATTTCTGAAATCAGGCATCAATACGGATCAGCCCTTCTCGTAAAAGTCGGAGCGATGTACATTAATTCGATCGTCATGCTGCAGGAGGCGAAAAACTGGCGGCAAGGCGAAGAAATCGCCTACTTTTCATTCGGCTCGACCGTTATTTTGCTGTTTGAAAAAGATACTTTTATCCCGGTCGGCACCCTCTGTCCCTCATTGAAAGTAAAAATGGGGGACATTTTAGGCTCACTGGCAAGCGTAAAATAGACCTCAATCTCCCGAGT
The DNA here is from genome assembly GCF_037982765.1 of Bacillus sp. FSL K6-0138. Classification (NCBI taxonomy): domain Bacteria; kingdom Bacillati; phylum Bacillota; class Bacilli; order Caryophanales; family Bacillaceae; genus Bacillus; species Bacillus sp. FSL K6-0138. The sequence continues at coordinate 1,081,715 of NZ_CP150286.1, read as the reverse complement.
ACACCTCCGGGGGATTTTTTAATCCGCTGATTTAAAAAGCTCCGTCTCCTAAATCAAAAAACAGAGAAAGGGTTTTCATTTTGATCCAAAAGACCTATAAAATAGGGAGTTTTGAAGGAAAGCGCTCTCTTAAGGGGTCTTTTTTCTCTTTAATTTAATTATCAATCACTTATTTTAATTTAAAAATACACAAAAAATACACTTTTCTTCTACAATTGTAACCATACAAATGTGGGGGTGTTTTTCATGGAAGCAGCAAAGAATTTGAAACCGATTACAACCGATCAAAAAGAACATAAAAATGCATTTCAAAAATTGATTCATTGGAAGATCGGCGTCATTCCGTTTCCGCTTTATCTGGCATTATCCATCATTATTTTTCTATCAGCTTATTTTAACCAGCTGCCTAACGATATGCTCGGCGGATTCGCCATCATCATGATTTTGGGAGTCGTGCTCGGAGATATCGGCCAGCGGATTCCGATTTTAAAAGATATCGGCGGACCTGCGATTCTTTCATTGTTCGTTCCTTCATTTTTAGTCTTTTATAAAGTGCTCAACCCGGCGTCTTTGGATGCGGTTACAACACTAATGAAAACGTCTAACTTTCTGTATTTTTATATCGCTTGTTTAGTTGCCGGAAGCATTTTGGGCATGCACCGCACGATTTTAATTCAAGGCTTTATGAGAATGTTCGTGCCGCTTTTGGCCGGTACTATCGCCGCCGTCGCTGCCGGAATACTCGTCGGCTTAATACTAGGCTACAGCCCTTATGAATCTTTCTTCTTTATTATCGTACCGATTATTGCCGGCGGTATCGGCGAAGGAATCTTGCCGCTGTCTCTCGCCTATTCGCATATTTTGGGACAATCTACCGATGTCTTTGTTTCACAGCTCATTCCGGCTGCGATTATCGGAAACGTCGTGGCGATCATCGCGGCAGGATTGATGAAAAAACTTGGCGAAAAGCGTCCTGAGCTAAACGGAAACGGACGGCTTGTCAAATCGAAAAAAGACGATGAAATTTTCAACCAAAAAGAAGAAGAGCCTAAAATTGATTTGAAATTAATGGGCGCGGGCGTTCTGATCGCTTGTACGTTCTTCATTTTCGGCGGCCTGGTTTCGAAATTCATCGCGATTCCAGGGGCGATTTTAATGATCATTGCAGCGGCTGCAGTGAAGTATGCGAAACTGCTGCCGGCCAGCATGGAAAAAGGCGCTCACCAGCTTTACAAATTCATGTCATCAAGCTTTACTTGGCCGCTGATGGTCGGACTTGGCATTCTTTATATCCCGCTTGATGACGTTGCAGCAGTCATCTCTGTTCGCTTCGTTATCGTCTGTGCATCCGTCGTTATCGCAATGGTCACTTCAGGGTACTTTGTCGGAAAATTGATGAACATGTATCCTGTCGAATCAGCGATCGTAACAGGCTGCCACAGCGGTCTTGGCGGAACCGGGGACGTCGCCATCCTTTCGGCTTCAGGAAGAATGGGCCTCATGCCGTTCGCACAAATCTCTACGCGTCTCGGAGGCGCATCCACGGTTATTATGGCAACCATTTTATTGAGATTTTTCACATCATAACAAACAAAAAGGAGTCTGATCGATACGATCGGATTCCTTTTTTTGTTTTCAGCGTTTTACAACTCTGATATATTCCCTCGGTTTAAAAGGAGCGTTTTCTTTTTCCATACCGCTTTCCGTCTGCATCGGGGCGAAATCGCCTTCAGACGTCCGCTCTTCTTCCGCCCCTGCTTCCGGATCGTTTTCAATGGGCATTTCCCTGTTGATGATAAACGCTCCCGCAAACATCGAGCAAAACAAACCGAGGCTGGCAAAAGCTTTTGTTCTCATCTTTTATCACCTTTCGAATAGTTTGTTCAAAAAAAAATGTATTATACAAATGCCTTATTTTTTGATAAAATTGTTTTCAAGTTCATAAGACCCCATAAAACCTTGATCCTTCGCGGTCATGCAGCCGTCCAAAAATTGAGTTATAATTTGTCTAGGTCGCCAGCTCTAAAAAAGTACAGCACGTTTGAAAATGATCGTATGGAACAAAATGTATGTATATAAGCTATCAAAAGGAGGTTAATGATGACGTCTTTACATATTGCAATAGTAGCGCCTTTAGTACTCGCCTTCTTGATTCCGCTGTTGGCGAAATATGTCCGCAAGATTCATACGGGCTGGTTTGTTCTTATTCTGCCTGTTTTATTATTCGTTTATTTTTTCCGTATGATCGGCATGACTTCACATGGCGGGACGTTAAAAGCAACTTTGGAATGGATTCCTTCCTTCGGCATTAATTTTACCGCCTATGTCGATGGTCTGGGACTCCTGTTTGCCCTCCTGATTACGGGGATCGGGGCACTGGTTGTTCTGTACAGCATTTATTATCTGTCCAAGGAAAAGGAACAGCTCGGGCCGTTTTACGTTTATCTGCTCATGTTTATGGGAGCGATGCTCGGCGTCGTACTTGTTGATAACGTCATTGTACTTTATTTATTTTGGGAATTGACCAGTATCTCTTCTTTCCTGCTTATCGGCTATTGGCACAAGCGGGAAAAGTCGCGTTATGGCGCGACAAAATCGATGCTGATCACGATTTTCGGCGGCCTTTCGCTGCTTGGAGGATTCATCCTGCTCTATATCATCACGGGTTCATTCAGCATCAGGGAAATGATCAGCCAGGTTGACGCCATATCGGCGAGCGGCTTTTTCCTGCCGGCTCTCGTGCTGATTTTGATCGGAGCTTTTACAAAATCGGCTCAATTTCCTTTTTATATCTGGCTTCCGGATGCGATGGAAGCACCGACGCCGGTCAGCGCTTATTTGCATTCGGCGACGATGGTCAAAGCGGGCATCTATTTGGTGGCAAGATTCACGCCCGTTTTCGCTTTTTCGGGAGAGTGGTTTTGGATCGTATCTTTGACCGGGATCATTACGCTTTTCTGGGGTTCATTCAATGCCGTCAAACAGACGGATTTAAAAGCGATTCTCGCATTCTCCACCGTCAGCCAGCTCGGAATGATCATGTCAATGCTCGGCGTCGGGGCGGCGGCTTTGCACTTTGAGCAGTTTAATTATTATTTGGTCGCGGTCATTGCCGCCGTCTTTCATTTGATCAACCATGCCACTTTTAAAGGCAGCCTTTTCATGGCGGTCGGAATCATCGATCATGAAACCGGAACGCGGGATATCCGCAGGCTCGGCGGTTTAATGACGATCATGCCGATCACCTTTACCATTTCGCTGATCGGCGCGTTTTCGATGGCGGGATTGCCTCCGTTTAACGGGTTTTTGAGCAAGGAAATGTTTTTTACGAGCATGCTTAGAATCACTGACTTCAACCTGTTCAGCGCTGATACGTGGAGCTTTTTGTTCCCTGTGCTTGCTTGGACGGGCAGTGTGTTTACGTTTATTTACAGCATGGTGTTGCTGTTTCAGACATTCGGGGGGAAATATCAGCCTGAAAAGCTTGAGAAAAAAGCGCACGAAGCTCCGCTCGGCATGCTGATTTCGCCGATCATCCTCGTGTCTCTGGCTGTGATCTTTTTCTTTTTCCCGAACATTCTGTCTTATACGATCATTGAGCCTGCGGCTGCTTCAATTATGCCGAGCCTTTTGGACGGGGATGAAAAATTCAAGGTCCATATTTCGATATGGCACGGTTTTTCGCCTGAGCTCTTTATGACGATCGGAGTTGCGGTGCTCGGTGTTCTCGCTTATCGAACCCTTGGCAAATGGAGGAAGGTCTATAGCCTGTTTCCTGATAAGCTGACGCTGAACAACTTGTACGACCGTTCCCTCTACGGGCTTGAAAAGGGCTCCAACAAAGCCACACGGACGTACATGACGGGTTTCCTTCGGGATTACCTCGTATACATTTTTGCATTCTTCATTATCGCAGTCGGCGGTACGCTTGTGCTGACGGGAGGCTTTTCCTACAGCGTGAAAGGGACCGCTTCAATCGGCGTTTATGAGCTCGTTTTGTCAGCGGTCATGATTGCCGCCACTTTTGGAACGGTTTTTGCGAGATCAAGGCTGACGGCGATTATCGCACTCGGTGTCATCGGCTATACGCTCGCTTTGTTCTTTGTAATTTTCAGAGCGCCCGATCTGGCGCTGACGCAGCTGATTATCGAAACGATTTCAGTGGCGCTGTTCCTGCTGTGCTTCTATCATCTGCCGAAGCTCAACTTCAAACCGAAAACGAAAACATTCAGGATCACGAATGCACTCGTTTCGATTGGCGTCGGAGCTGTCGTGACGCTGCTTGCTTTAGCTTCAAACAGCCAGCGCTCCCTTGAAAGCATTTCGTCTTATTTTATTGAAAACAGCTATAAGCTAGCCGGCGGCCACAATATCGTCAACGTGGTGCTGGTTGATTTCAGGGGATTTGATACATTATTTGAAATTACCGTGCTTGTCATCGCCGCGCTTGGCATATACGGAATGATCAGGCTCAGAATGGAGAAGGGAGGAGAAGAGCATTGAATAAACAGCAGACAAACGATGTGATTTTGCAGACCGTTACAAAGGTCGCCTGCTTTATCATTTTGCTCTTTTCATTCCACCTGTTTTTTGCAGGCCATAACAATCCGGGAGGCGGCTTTATCGCAGGGCTGATGACGTCTTCTTCCTTCGTGCTGCTCCTGCTTGCCTATGATTTGAAAACGGTGAAGAACATCCTGCCTATCAATTTTATTTATGTGGCTGCAACAGGCTTATTCATCTCCGTCTGCACTGGGATCGGGTCGTTTGTATTCGGCGCTCAGTTTCTCTCGCATGCGTTCGGCTATTTTCACCTTCCGCTTCTCGGGAAAACGGAGCTCGCCACCGCCGTGCTGTTTGACACCGGCGTATACCTCGTAGTGGTCGGAGTGACGATGACCATTATTCAGACGATTGGAGAGAGAGAATAATGGAGATTTTAATGGCGTTTATTGTAGGAATATTGTTCACGGCAGCGACTTATTTAATGCTGTCAAAAAGCCTTCTGAGGGTGATCATCGGAACGGCCGTTCTCAGCCACGGCGTACACCTCCTTTTGTTGACGATGGGAGGATTAAAAAAGGGTGCTCCTCCGATTTTAAAAAACGATACAGCGTCTTATGTCGATCCGATCCCTCAGGCTCTTATTCTGACGGCGATCGTCATCGCCTTCGGCGTCACGTCTTTCCTTTTGGTCATGGCCTTCCGCGCCTACCAGGAGCTGAAAATGGACGATATGGAACAAATGAGGGGAAATGATCAACATGAATAACCTTGTCATTCTGCCAATATTGATTCCTTTATTGGCCGCGGTTTTGCTAATCTTTATGAACAAATCGATCAAGCTGATGCGCGCCTTCAGCGCCGTCTCTTCCCTTGCAGCCGTGGCAGCGGCGGCCTTGCTCGTTCAGACCGTATTCACGGACGGGATACAAACCTTGTATCTTGGCGGGTGGAAGCCTCCGTTCGGGATCATCCTTGTCGCTGATCAATTCGCCAGCATTCTCGCATTGACGACTGCGATCATCGGATTCGCGACCGTCTTGTATTCGTTTCGTTCAATCGGGGAAAAACGGGAGCGCTTCTTTTATTATCCGGCTGTCCAATTTCTGCTTGCCGGTGTAAGCGGAGCTTTTTTAACGGGGGATTTGTTCAACCTGTTCGTGTTCTTCGAAGTTCTTTTAATGGCTTCATACGTTTTAATCGTCATCGGCGGCACGAAGATCCAGCTGAGAGAATCATTGAAATATATCGTATTTAATATTATTTCTTCCGCTTTATTCGTGATCGGAGTCGCTTATCTATACGCCGTGACGGGCACATTAAACATGGCGGACCTCAGCGTGCGGATCAGCGAATCCGGACACGCCGGGCTGATCACCGTTATCGCCGTGCTGTTTCTCATCGTCTTTGGATTGAAAGGCGGGATTTTCCCGCTTTATTTTTGGATGCCCGGCTCTTATTATGCGCCGCCTGCGGCCGTTTCCGCTTTGTTCGGGGCGCTGCTCACCAAAGTCGGAATGTATGCGATCGCCCGCGTTTTCACGCTGATTTTCACGCAAAACGCCGGATATACCCATCAGCTGATGGTCTGGCTTGCGGCGCTCACGATCATATTTGGCGTTATCGGGTCAATCGCCTATTGGGACGTCCAAAAAATCATCATCTACAATATCGTGACAGCGGTCGGGGTGATTCTGTTCGGCATCGCCGCCAATACGCCCGCTTCCATCGAGGGATCCATCTATTATCTGATACACGACATGATCATTAAGGGAGCGTTGTTTATGCTGTGCGGGGCGCTGTTTGCGCTGGCCGGAACGAACAGCCTGAAAAAAATGAGCGGCTATATGAAAACCCATCCTGCCCTCGGCTGGATGTTCATGATTTCTGCCGTTTCATTAGCCGGAATTCCGCCCTTCAGCGGCTTTATCGGAAAGCTGAAAATTGCCGAAGGCGGCTTTATCAGCGGAGAGTTCGTCATCACCCTGCTGATGCTGTTATCAAGTCTGCTTGTCTTATATTCCGTCATGAAAATATTTATATACGGGTTTTGGGGGGAAGAACGGAAAGACGCTTCGCGAAACAGATCGGTGAAAGGCTTCATTTATCCGGCAGCAATCCTGCTCTTTCTGTCACTCGCGGTCGGAATCGGCACCGAGTTCGTCGCTCCGTACTTTCATCAGGCAGCCGATACGCTGATTCACCCTGAAAAATACATTGAAGCCGTTTTGAAGGAGTAGATCGCATGGCATTACAAATCTTGCTGAATGTTATTCTTGCATTGTGCTGGATGTTTCTGAACAATGATCCAACCGCCGTCGGCTTTATCACCGGCTACGCGATGGGATTATTCTCGCTCTTTTTACTGAGACGCTTCTTTCCGCGCCGTTTTTACGTCCTGAACATTTGGGCGATCATCATGCTTCTCTTGATTTTCATCAAAGAACTGCTGCTCGCCAATCTCAGCGTGCTGAAGACGATCCTGGCGCCGAAGCTGAAAAATAAGCCGGGGATCTTCGCTTTTAAAACAGACCTGAAAGCAGACTGGGAAATTACGACCTTGGCGAACCTGATTACGCTGACGCCCGGCACATTGGTTATCGATATTTCAGATGACCGTTCGATTCTTTATATACATGCGGTCGATATAGACGATGCCGAAAAAGCCATCTACGACATTCGGCATTCGTTTGAAGAGGCCATTAAGGAGGTAAGCCGCTGATGTTTGAATTCATTCTCCAGCTCTCGCTCGGCATCCTGGCGATCTCCACTTTTTTATACGTCATCAGGGTGATCAAAGGACCGAGCATCCCTGACAGAGTGGTGGCGCTTGATGCGATCGGCATCAATCTGATCGGTATTACGGCTCTCGTCTCGATTCTTTTAAATACGTCCACATTTTTAGAGGTTATCTTGCTGATCGGCATTTTAGCATTTATCGGAACTGTTGCATTTTCAAAATTCCTTGAGAAAGGAGAGATTATTGAAAATGATCGAAGCCGCTAAAATTGTCATTGCCGTTTTCATTCTTTTAGGGGCGCTGATCTCCCTTGCCGCGTCATTTGGAACGTTAAGGCTCCCTGACGTCTATTCGAGAATCCACGCCGCTTCAAAAGGTGCGACATTAGGCATTATCAGCGTTCTGCTCGGCGTCTTTTTTTACTTCTGGTTCCTCCACGGCATCATCGCGGCAAAGGTGCTGCTCGGTATCGTCTTTGTCTTCCTGACGTCTCCCGTAGGCGCCCATTTGATCGCACGTGCCGCTTACAATTCAGGGGTGAAAATGGAAGAGAAAAGCGTCCAGGATGATTACGAAGGATACAGAAATTTCGTCATCAAAAAGAAAGAAGACTCTTATTTATAAAGAAAACTCGCCGAAACGGGCGAGTTTTTTTGATGAAATGGTTATGATGAGGAGGAATGCTGGACGACCGCCATGGTGCATCGAGACACGGAAATGAGCCGATCCTCTTCATCGCGGATGTCAATGTGGAATACCATCGTGGATCTTCCGACATGAAGCGGGGTTGCGACCGCTTTAACAGTCCCTTCCTTGATGGATTTGATATGGTTGGCGTTAATCTCAAGCCCGAAACAGGCCTGCCGCTTTGGATCGATGTGCTGATATGCTCCGATGCTGGCCACCGTTTCGGCCAGTGCGACAGATGCCCCTCCGTGAAGAAAGCCAAACGGCTGGCGCGTCCTTTCATCAACAGGCATGACAGCAACGCAGCGTTCTTTATTGCATTCCGTCACTTCAATGCCAAGCGCTTCAAGAAGCGTATGTTTCGTCTCCACTGGACAAGTTCTCCTTTCCTTAAAGTACGCCTTCGGATTTTGCGATCAATACAGCTTCCGTACGTGATCCGACATTCAGTTTGTTAAATACGGAAGTCAGGCTGTATTCGATCGAACGTTTGCTCAGATGCAGCGCATCGGCAATCTCCTGATTCGTATAGCCTTTTTCGACCTCTTTTAAGATCAGGCGTTCTCTTTCAGTCAATACGTCATGCTGGGTCTCTTGGCTGCTTGATTTTGTTTTTTGCTTGGTGATCAGATCTTTTAAGTAATCATAATCGACGACGATTTTATTATCCAACACCTGATATATGTACTCAATAATCTTTTCCTTTGACTCTGTTTTGCTGATCGCACCATGCATGCCGGAACGAATCGCTTCTTCAAAATAATCTTCTACTTCGTATCCGGTATAAACGATAATTTTGCATGATGAACAGGTCTCAAGGATTTTCTTGGAGAGGTCCATTCCGTTGATTTCGCCCAGATTCAAATCCATTAAGATCAGGTCATATGCAGAAAAATCATGTTTAGTCAGAAATTGTTCGCTGGCTTCCGGACTGAGGCAATCGACAAGAAAATCCTGATTCGTTTCAAGAATTGCCTTTGTCCCCTCCATGACAGCCGGATGATCATCGATCACAAGTAATCTTCTCATAATTTCCTCCCTTTTCCGTTCACCTAACACCATTTTATAGAAAAAACTTGGCAGATGACAAGCAAAATTCCTTTACTAAACATTACAATTCCATTTCAATGATGACCTTGAATCCTTTTCCCTCTGCTGTTTTAATGTCCAGTTTACCGTTCAATGCGCGGACGCGCTCGCGAATTCCCGACAGCCCCATACTGGAGCTGTTTTGATAAAGCTTGTCCTGATCAAAACCGATGCCGTCATCTTCATAATGGAGCACGACTTTTTCCTTAATGCAAACGAGCATAACCAAAACCTCATGCGCCTTCGAATGTTTCACTGCGTTGCTCAAAAGTTCCTGGACGATTCTGTACAGATTCAGCTGTGTATCGAGATCAAGCACTTTTGAAAACCTTTCCGTGTTTAATCTGATCCGAATCGAAGAGGATTCCTGATGCTGCGCCGCCAGTTTGGAGAGTGCTTTAACGAGGCCGAGATCGTACAATAGCTGCGGTCTCAGCTCCTGGCACGTCTCCCTCGTCATCTGGATCACATTCGACATTTGCTCATTCATATTGACCAGCCTTTGCTCAATTTCGGCCGTGCACACTTTATCTTTTTCAAAATCGGCAAGAAACATCTCGCTTTGATGCTTCAAAGAAATCATATCCTGAAGCACCGAATCGTGTAAATCCCTCGCCAAATCGGACCTCTGCTTCTCCTCGATCGCAAACATCAGCTTATTCAGCCATGCCGGATTCGGCCCTTCCTTTTTCACATTCTCAAGATGTTCCATCAGCTCGCCGATCTTCAGAACGTTTTCCAAGGAAACGCTCGTATAAAATGCCAGCGTCTCAAGCCACGAAATCTCATCACGGGTCAGCCTAGGCGTATTTAAAATCGACAGGCACAACATGACATAAGACGTCCCGCCCCGTTCACCGATTTTAATGAGAAACCCGCGGTCGACTTCGACGATTTTGCCGATTTCGGTGACGGCTTTGACAGCATCTTTTTCATATGGCTTCCAAACATGATCATTCACATCATCACTAAGCAGTCTCACTGTTCCATCATTTTTTAATTCAAGGACATATGCTTGGCTAACAAGTAATACATCAAGGATTGTGTTAGCTAATTCTCTAAAAACTTCTGATAAAGATGTTGAGCTTCGGATCATTTGTGTAAATTTAAAAATACTGTCCTGATAATTAAATTTTTCAGAAAATCTCTTTAATCGGAAGCGAAAATCAAGAATTTCCTTTAGATAAAAAACACCTAGCATGATAAAATATATAAAAATTGTTATTTTAATTGTATTAAAACTGTTGCTAATCTCTTGGGTTAAGGTAATTACACCTACAGAAATAAGAGTAGGCAATATAGCTAGCAACCCGTAATATCTAAATCGTCCTAATAAAAAATCGATATCATATATCTTAGTGGCAACAAACTGATAAACAAGCGAAAAAGGAATAATTAATAAAAAAGGAACAACAAACATTGCCTGAAATATATAATCGCCAATAAACACATAAGGGATGACGTAGAATATCAAAAATGGAATAAACGCAACAAAATTTGTTATAACCAGAATACGTAAAAAATAAGCTTGTTCAGAATACTTATATTTAATTAAACCATAAATGATTAATGAAAATGCTATAGTCGTAATAAGCAAGAATGAGATCAAGTTAAAACTTTTAATAGAACTATAGGATATCTCTAAAGTGTCACTGAAAATCTCGACTAATAAATTCAATACACCCACAGGGTATAGAAAAAGAAATATCTTATTACTAAAAAACACCTTTCCTTTTTCCTTAAAGTATTGATAAATATAATGAAGATATAATACAGGGACAAATTGAAAAGTTATCATCGTGACATAAACACTAAGGTTATCCCCTTTTGCAGCTCCCACTGAAGAAGAATAAGATGTTGAAGTTACTAAGAGAAATACAATCAAAATAAAAGCCGAAGCCGCGTTTAATTTTTTATTAGATTTTATTATAAAATAAACACAAAAGAGAGATAGAAGATAAAAGATCATTGGAATAATAAATAAAAAGAAACTTTCATAACTCAACAGTTCATATCCAGTTTCTACTAAACCGATCTCCCCATCCCTTTCCACAATCAATGATTTAACATCATTTAATTCTTTCTCTAACTCTTCTTCATTTGATTTTAATTTATCAACGTTTTTTCCATTTATTTCTCTAATAATATCGCCGTTTTTGAATCCAAGTGATTGTGCTAATGATCCCTTTTCAATTTGAAAAACTTGATACTCATTTTTCGCATTAAACTCCATTGTCATTCCAAGGTAGCTCGAATGAAGGTTTACATAAATAATATAAGGAACAAACGCTAAACTTATTAAAATTATGATTAAAGAGAGTTTATTATAATTAACATTCATGAATTTTACATCCTTATAAGAAGATCATTCAGAAATTACCTTATATCCAAAATCCTCCACCATACCACCTTTTCCCCAATAATCTAATACTGTCAACCACAGTTTCTGTTTTTTCCTGGTCAATTCCTAAAAGACACGCATTCCCATCAATAATCTCTTTTAACACAGCTGGGTTCTTCAATAAAAAGTCTACAATATCCTGCATAAAACTCTCCTTAACAAATCGTTTTTAAAAGGGCAGATGCTAATCGTTGAATCTCACCTTCCCCCAATTCCAACCCCGCTATCCCCTTTTTAAATTTCTGAATAGCGAGCTGATTCATGACATACATATACTGAGTGACGCCTGCTGCCTTTAACTTTTCTTTGTAGCATTTTATTTCTATATCGGTAAATTTATCCTCATCTTCAAATATATTTAACAAATCAATTGACGCCTGATTAAATTTTCTTGTCAAATATAAGTAAGCGAGCGTCCGCTTCTTTTTGGCGATGTCGCTTTTTGAATTATAAAAAAGGGCTTTATAATCGTTTTCGATCTGTGCTGCAATTCCCAACTGGCAGGCGTATTCTTCGACCGTCGGATTGAATTCGCCCGTGGCCAGCATCGTTCCCAAAACGCACGGAAGAGCCGTCAGGGAGCCCGATTTGCGTTTAATCATGTCGAGACACTCATCTTCGGTTGCAGACCGATTGCTCAGATCATCATGCTGTCCCTGCATCGATTGAAGCGTATATTCCATCAATTTATGTAAAAATACTGGCTCATTTGAAACACAACTGATCACTTTGATGCTAAGTGTGTAAAGGGCTGTCGCCGCGTTCAGAGCGACCGCGCGGTTCATCCTCATCCAAGGCTCATCCGGACTGTCTTCATCCTCTAAATCATCGAAGATGTCAAACGAAAGTATCAGCAGTTCGATCCCTGCTCCAAGCGTTTCTGCTTTATCCGTATCTGTGCCGCCGAAACTAAAGTAATGGTAAAAAACAAGTTCGCTGAAATGCAGATGGTCCTTTGCATCTACAAAAGAGCGCAATGTTTGATTTAAATCGCCGTTGGGAATTTCATCGTCTATAAAATGATTCATTTTTTGCTTGATTTTATCATGATCTAGACTGAAAAGCTTAGAGATGACACTCCCTCCTTTCTTCATATTTTACTAAATCAAATTCCTGATTGACAGTGCATTTTTCTTTTTTAACAATTATATAATAATTTATCCTTTTTTTGGGTCGTAACCGCAAAAAAAAAAAAAAGACTTGTGAAACAAGTCCTTTTAAGAGGTTTTTAAATATGAGTATTTATCATATTGGTCGATACTTTTGTTAATCTTGCGCAAGGAGTCTTTCGTTTCCCTGATTTCATTTTCAAGCCGCCAAAGCAATTGCTTTAACTCTTCAATTTGTTGCTTTTCCACTGATTCCACACTCCTTTTGGAAGATCAATCAATTTGTGTATAGTGAACGAGTCATAGGTATTTGATCTGTTAATACAAGTTTAAAGGGAAATGACCACTTTTTCACCGAAAAGTTGGCCTGACATTCGTGCGTTACACCGCAAACATTCAATAGACCATAACATCCATTTTACATCATTGAGCACTAGTTCTCAAACCCTAAGAAAATTTAAAAACTTTTCATTTTTTTCAAAAGGAAAACTTCAACCCTCTTCAAAATCCTTTTATAACAGGAATAAGAGCAAAATCAGTTCGTTTTATGACCGTAAGCCAAAAGTATCATCTGATGGAAAGCAAAAAAACGGACGGAGTTGCGGAACGCAACCGCGGCGTCAACACCGAAAAAAAACGCAAAACGATATTGCGTATGTTTTATCCTGAAAAAACCATTCCTTGTGCTCACACCGCAAAAACCGCAATTTGACCCGTAAAATGAAAAATGAGGTGTTCAGTTTGTTTCCATGTTACATCATCAACGCGCATTGGGCATATCCGTACCGTCATGTTCATGATCGGCAGCTATTTCCCGAGGTCAAAACAGACGTGTTTCTCCGCTCCGCAAGAACCGCAAACAGCCTGATGGCTGACGGGCAGCTGATCCTAAACAGAATAACTGCTTCGCGCGACCTTGCGCGAAGAATTATGGAAGCTGCGCAAAGATCGCAAAAAGAAACCGTCATCGCGCTTCTGAGACAAACCGGTATCAGAAGCCGGCTTGACGTATCCTTCAATCCGGACGGCCTCCGCATTATTCTCATCAATCCATCCAGTACAATGTCACTGATGCTGCGCTGGTCTTGAAAACGCAAAAAATCCGGCTTCTCGTATGAGAACAGCCGGATTTTTGGACGTTATAATATCTTGTGACACCATTCGATGGCTTCAAGGTAGCATCGGTGTGCTTCCTCCTTTGTTAAGCCGTCTGTTTGCGAGGTATCTTCCCATTCGTTTCGCTCAATTAATTTCGCAAGGTGCAAAACTTTTCGATAGTCGTTCTCTTTGCCAAGCAGCGCCTGTCCCACTTCGTCTGTCAGCGGCAGTTCACTGATGACTTCCGTCAGTTCCTTGTGCAAAAGCGTATCAATAAATGAAAACATTCCTGTCAGCATATAGGAAGAAGGCTGGGGACGCCTTGTTTTTTTGGCCAGCAATTCGCAAAGCTTCGCCCGGATCAGCGAAATTTTCACGACTTCGTTTTTGCTTGAATTTTGTTTTTTTGTCAGGTCTTTAAATGAGAGGATGTAGATCCATCTTTTGATTTCTTTAAATCCGAGCAGCACGATCGCCTGGCGGATGCTTTTAATTTTTTGTATCGGCCGGCTGGCTGCAGAATTCAGCAGCTTCAAGAGCTGGTAGGATAGCGACAAATCCTTTTCAATAATATTTGTGACAACCTGAATGTCAGGCTGTTCTTCGCTTAGCTCATGAAGCAGTTCATAATAGGCATGAAAATGATATGTAATGTCCTGACCGTCGATCACGACAGGTTCACTGAAAAAATACCCTTGAAACAAATGAAAACCGTCGGCCGCGGCCTGTTCATACTCTTTTCTCGTCTCGACTTTTTCAGCAAGAAATTTCAGATGGTAAGACCGGCAGGAATGCAGAATGAACCGCCGTTCGGCCTGCGTCGTTTTGAAAAAATCGACCTTTAGTATATCGATATACTTCAGCAGCTGATTGAGAAGCTCTTGATTCCCGCTGTGTTTTAAACAAAAATCGTCAAGGGCGATCGTATATCCGAGCTTTTTCAATTGTCTGCACCTTCTGATCAGGTCCCGGGTGATCGGGACATCTTCGAGAATCTCCACGACAAGCCGATCGGGATCAAAATACGTCGGCAATCCCGATTTCAAAAGGCCCTCTGTAAAGTTTACGTAGTATTTTTTACCTTCTGTCAGTTTATTGATTCCGATATTTACAAAGCTGTTGATCATTAGTTCTGTCGTCGCCTGGTCGCCGTCCGTTCCAGAGAAAAAGTTTTCTTCGCTTTCCCTGTATAAAAGCTCATATGCAACGACTTGTTCATTTCTGTTGAAAATTGGCTGTCTGGCAACAAATACCCTCATTCTTCTTCCCCCTAGCGACTCAGGTACCTTTGATCTAAGTATATCAAATAAATGGACGAATCCCTTCGACTTGCGAAAAAATTCATTGAAAAAAAACAGATAATCGCCGAGAATTATCTGTTTTTAGCATCCAGCTATACGGTCGTTTGCATGATCAGTCCCGATCCAGGCTTTTGATCGCTTTGATTTTCGCCTCATGAATCTGCTGCATTTTGTTATTCCAGCATGCTTCGCTTAAATCAACCGGATATTCTTCAGGCTTGCTGATCCGTTTATACTCTTCCCAAAGCAAATTAAGATTTTCCTGAACGTACAGCTTAATATCCTGAATGCTCGGATTCTCATAAACGAGCCTGCCTTTTTCGAAAATCGGTTTATGAAGATCTTTTGCGTCGAAGTTCGTAACAAATTTGCTGATAAACGTATGGACGGGATGAAACATTTTAAGCCGCTCCTGCTCATTCACCTTTTCGTAGTCCAAAGCGATATAGTCGCCTTCTGAATGATGATTCAGCTGGTTGATGATCCGATACACTTTTTTCTGGCCGGGAGTCGTTACTTTTTCCGGATTTGAAGAAATCTTGATCGTATCTGTCATTTTCCCGTTCTCCTCGATTGAGACGAGTTTATAAACCGCACCGAGAGCCGGCTGGTCATAGGCGGTAATCAGCTTTGTTCCGACGCCCCAGACGTCGATTTTCGCCCCTTGGGCTTTCAGGTTCATAATCGTATATTCGTCAAGATCGCTTGAGGCGACTACCTTCGTATCTTTAAAACCCGCTTCGTCCAGCATCGCTCTCGCCTTTTTGGACAGGTATGCAAGATCGCCGCTGTCAAGGCGGATTCCTGTAAATTCGATTTTATCGCCGAATTCTTTAGCTACCTTTATCGCATTGGGAATGCCTGAGCGGACCGTATCATATGTATCGACTAAAAACACGCATTTTTTATGGGTTTCCGCATATTTTTTAAATGCTGTGTATTCGTCTCGATAGGCCTGTACAAGTGCATGGGCGTGCGTGCCTGAAACCGGAATGTCAAACCGCTTTCCGGCGCGGACGTTGCTCGTGGCATCAAAGCCGCCGATGATCGCCGCTCTTGCACCCCACATCGCCGCATCCATTTCATGCGCGCGTCTCGTTCCGAATTCAAGCGCTGTTTCGTCACCGATCACGCTCTTGATTCTCGCTGCTTTCGTAGCGATCAATGTTTGATAATTCACAATGTTGAGCAAAGCGGTTTCAACAAGCTGCGCCTCGGCCAGCGGAGCTTCGATCCGCATGATCGGCTCATTTCCGAAAACGATTTCCCCTTCCTGCATGGAATAAAGGGACCCGGTAAATCTCATCCCTTTTAAAAAGGCGAGAAAATCGTCTTTGAAGCCGAGCTCTTCTTTTAAATAAGCTAAATCGCTTTCAGTAAATCTGAAACCTTGCAAATATTCAATCGCTTTCTCCAGACCGGCAAATACCGCAAAACCGCTGTCAAAAGGGAGCTTTCTGAAAAACAGTTCAAAGACGGCTTTTTTTTGATCAATGCCGTCGCGCCAATAGGTTTCCGCCATGTTAATTTGGTAAAGATCTGTATGAAGTGACAAACTGTCGTCTGTAAACCGGTGTTCCAACCTTCATTTCTCCTTCCTCAATCCGACACTGAGGCTCCAAGGGCGTTTGCAAAATGGGTAAGAGCCCAGTCGTGTCCATCCGGGTTGAAGCTAGCCACTGCGTTTTGATGAATGACAAGATCAAACCCTTTATTATAAGCATCAACTGCTGTATGCAATACGCAAATATCTGTGCACACGCCAATTAAATGCAGTTCTTTGATGTCTCTTTCGCGAAGCTTCAATTCGAGATTCGTTCCCGCGAAAGCGGAGTACCTTGTTTTTTCCATGTAGTATACATGACTGTCATTTTCGTGTTTTTTAAAAAGCGTTTCGAGCTTTCCATATAAAGCCTGTCCAGATGTGCCTTTTATATTGTGGGGAGGAAACAAGCGCGTTTCCGGGTGATGCAAATCGAGAGCATCATGGGCATCGACCGCAAAGACGACAAAGTCGCCGCTGTTTATAAACGTTTCCGCAAGCTTTGCGACGGCACCTTCAATTTTTTGGCCCGGCTCCCCGCACGTCAGCTTTCCGTCTGATGCGACAAAATCGTTCGTATAATCTATGCATATAAGAGCTTTTTTCATTGACGCCCTCCCCGCCTTTTGTATGATAGGTAACATTATAACTTATCTACTCGGACAAGTGAATGGGCGAAACAGCCGGAAGAGTTTGGCAAGCCGCGCCGCAAGCGGCTTTTTTAAGAAAAAAAACAAAACGTTTTTTAGCCTTTTGAACGTTCAAATATATCGTCCTCGACATAAATCGATTGTTTATCAACAGCGTCTTTCGATACGAGAATCAACCCGAGCGGTGTGTCAGACTCCCGGTTTGAGACGATCGAGAAAGGAACCCCGTGCTTGTTCGCGGCCTTGATGTAGACGGAAAAACGGGAATAATCGATGTCTCCGTTCAACAGCAATGCCGCATCAGAGTTTGATTCGATCGCGGTGATCACTTCATCGTACGCTTTCGGGCGGAGAACTTGTCCCTTTGTTAAAGCGATGATCACCCTTTCCCTCAACGAGCCCAAAAACAGCCTTCGCTCATCCGGCTTTGTTTCGCGGACTCCGTGCATCCCCTGCTGCAAATATAGATCGATTGATTCATCGCTCATGTTAAGACCCCCAGTTTATCTTGGCTGCAAAATTTGCGGTGATGACCGCAGCGTTTTTTATCCAGTATGGCATGAAACGGGCGGGGATAAACTTCGCTTCTACATTTCGGTTACCCATTGAACGATCTTCAGCGAAAGCTCCTCTGCCGCATCACTTTGCATGTTTTTTAGCAATGAACTTTTCAGTTTATCTGCGAGCACCTGCTTTTCTTCCTCATAGGAGATCAGCATGCTCCATTCCAGTTCCGGAACGGCTACAAGCGTATGAAACTGCTTTTTATTTTCATGCAGAAAAACATCCGTGATCAATGTTTCTCCGTTCATTACGTTCGCTTTCCTTATTTTCATGTCTTTCCACCTGCCTGTCTGTCTTTTTTCCCATTATACTACAAAAAACAAACAGCCTCTTTTAAAAGAGACTGTCATGCGTTAAAGCCCACCGTTCCATCGAAAACATCCGCGTCCATGAAGCTTGTTTTGCTTCTTTTGTTATTGACGTACCCAAAGTCGCCAACATGAAACCCTCCGCATCCTCCGATTTCGGACGATTGCGCCGTTTTTGGAGAAATGGCAAACACGTCTCCAAAAAAAATGGCGCTGGAGTCGACGACCTCCCGAATCAGAACCGGACCTACAATTGCAGGCATCATTCCACCTCCGCCATTCCTTTTACGATAGGATATGGGCCCTGCGGAAAAAAGGTTCTCAGAAATTTGATCTTAAGCTTCTTTCGTCATTTCCTTTTTCGATCTCTGCCTTAAACGGACGAGCCGGACGATATTCAATGTGAAAGCCTTCAGCACAGCGTAGGTCGGAACGGCAAGTATCATGCCGAGGACGCCCCCGAAGCTGCCGGCGCCGAGCAATAAAAGAATAATCGTCAGCGGGTGTGTGTTAAGGCGCTTGCCGATAATCAGCGGCGACACGAGGTTTCCGTCGATCTGCTGGACGACAACAACCACGATCACGGCAATCAGGGCTTTCGTCGGCGAGTCGAGAAACGCGATAATGACCGCCGGAGCCGCACCAAGAAACGGACCTACATAAGGAATGATGTTCGTCACGGTCATGATCATGCCGAGAATCAGCGCATACTTCACACCGGCGATCAAAAACCCGATGTAGCAGCCGATTCCGACAAAAAGGCAGACGATCAGCTGTCCCTGAATATAAGCGGCAAGCGTATCATACAAATCCTTAAAAATTTTCAAGCCTTCGTTTTTATATTGATCAGGAAGAATTTTTACAGCCAAATTCGGAAAACGGTGTCCGTCCTTCAGCATGTAAAACAGGATAAACGGGACGGTCAAGGCAATCAGCGCAAGATTGGTCACAACCCCAAACACGGAAGACAGGCTCGCCGTAATATTTTCCGGCAGATTCGTCAGAAAATCTCCGATTGATCTTTCGATTTTTGATACAGAAACAAAATCCTGATTCATCATCCATGTGAACCACTGTGAATTCGATAATTGTTTGATGAAAATTTGGATCTGCTTAACAATGTCCGGAATATTATTAAATAAATCGGTGACCTGCTTTGTAAACATTGGGCCGATAGATGACAGCACAAACCCGATGAGCGCCAGAAACGCCAAATAGATCAGCAAAATGGACAAAGTTCTCGGCAGCTTTTTCTCTAAAAGCCGTACGACAGGGTTGAAGATGAAATACAAGATCCCTGCGATCAATACCGGAAAAAACAGTGTCGATGCGAACACAATAATCGGTTCGAACAGGAAAGACACTTTTGTAGAAACAAAAATAATAAGGAGTACCAATAAAATTTGTACCGTCCAAAAATGAGTCTTTGATTTAAACAACTTTTTTCCTCCCGGTTTTTTCATTACTCTAAAAACTACTATTCACACCATCGCCTGTCAACTATTTTTCTTCCATACATACGAAGAAACCGAAAAAGGGTTTCATTTTCCTCTTATGGCAAAATCATTTGACATCTCTCCTCGTTGTAATTATTATATTTACAACGAAAGGATGATTTTGATGAAAATCAGCAGCAGATTTACGATAGCCGTTCATATGCTAGCCTTGTTGCACGTTCGAAGCGATCCTTTGACATCGGAACAAATCGCCGGCAGCGTCAATACAAATCCGGTTATCATCCGCCAAATCAGCCGATTATTAAAGAAAGGAGGCCTGATTGAGGTGAAGCGCGGCTCCGGCGGTGCCTACCTGCGGAAAGATGCTGACGCCGTTTCTTTATATGATGTCTATAAAGCAGTTGAGGTCGTCGGCGAAGGCGAACTGTTCCACACTCACGAAAATCCGAACCCCGATTGCTGGGTCGGAGCGAATATCAACCAGGTTCTGGAGCTTATATTGGTAAAAGCGCAAACAGCCATGGAGAATATCCTCCGGGATGTTTCCATACAGGATGTGACTGAACTGATCATCCAAAAAAAGAATGCTTCTCAGGAAGCATAATTTTTTCACCTCGTTGTAATAAATTCTATTACAACAGATTTTTTCGTTTTCGTTGTAATAAAATTTATTACAACGAAAGGAGCGAGAAACAAAGGGCAAATAACATAAAGGGAGGAATCAGCATGGCTGAAAATACGATAAAAGAATTAAACTGGGAGCAACATATCAATTCCTACATTCAATTGATCCCTAATATTGAATTTTTAAAAGCGGGAGACACATCCCTAACATTGAATCTGCTCGTATACCGCAACCCGATGGATGCGTTGTTTGGCAGAAAAGGCAATCAGGAGAAGTATCCATTGATGATTTACCTGCAAGGGTCGGGCTGGGGCTGGTCAAAGCAGGATACGTTCGCCTTTATTCCGCAGCTTGTTCAGTTTGCAGAGCAGGGTTATGTCGTGGCAAGCGTTCAATACAGAGGGAGCGGGGAAGCGGTATTTCCGGCACAGCTTCATGATGTCAAGACGGCGGTTCGTTTTTTAAAGGCAAATGCTTCCCGCTTCAACATTGATCCGGGCAGAGTAGGCGTTTGGGGAGATTCCTCAGGCGGCCATTTGGCTCTTTTGCTCGGATTGACTGAAGGAATTGAAGAGTTTGAAGGGAACGAATACCGCCATGTCTCGAGCAAAGTCCATGCAGTTGCCGACTGGTTCGGCCCGACAGATCTTCTTTCGATGAGCAAATATCCATCAATCTTCGACCACGATTCTCCTGATTCTCCGGAATCCAAACTGATCGGCGGAGCTGTTCAAGAAAACAGAGAACGGGCAAGAAAAGCGAGTCCGATACATTACGTTCACAAGGATGCGCCCCCTATCTTGATCATGCACGGGGATCAGGATGATATCGTCCCTTATGAACAAAGCGTTCAAATGTTTCATGCGTTAAAAAGAGAGGGCTGTGATGCGGTGATGTATAAAATAAATGATGCCGGTCACAGCGGATTTACGCAGGCTCATATCCTCGACGTTGTCAAATCGTTCTTTCGCAAGCATCTGCATCCCCGGAAAGCTTGAAAAGGAAGGCCGGTGTCCCGGCCTTCCTTGAAAATATTCCACCCGTTTATGAAGATTCTCTAAATTTTTTTCAGATGACGGTATAAAGTTCGCCTCGCGACAATATTATGAAACCGCTTACAAATTAAACCCCGAGGTGAACTTTATGAAAAAAATGGTGTTCTTGATTGCTGTGCTGCTGTTTTTGTATCCGCTTACATCAGAAGCGGGCTTTAAGGGAGGAGACGGCGATCCCGGCTATTGGTTCACGGGCGATCCTGTAGAAGCCCCTGATCCGCAAAAACCGCCGATCGTTTTTATCCATGGCTTAAACGGGTCGTCAAGTATTTGGTTTGATGAAAATGACATGTCGGAACAGGCATGGAAAAACGGCTATGAAACAGCCTATATCGATCTGTACCCTGATAAAGACATGCGGGACAACGGAGCGCTCCTCGCCTCCAGGCTGCGGGAAATGTATGAACACTTCGGCCGGAAAATGATTCTCGTCTCCTACAGCAAAGGCGGCATTGACACCCAATCAGCGCTTATTTACCATGACGCCTACCGCTATGTAGAGCATGTCATTACACTCGGAACCCCCCATTACGGATCACAGCTGGCAGACCTTGCATACAGCAGCTGGGCCGGATGGCTTGCCGGAATTATAGGCGTGAAAAATGACGCTGTCTATTCTTTGCAGACCGGCTACATGGCCTCCTTCCGGGAGCAGGCCGACAGCCACCCAAACAGGGCAAAAACGCGCTATTACACATTGGCGGGCAATAAAATCGGCGGATTCGGGAGCGTATTGTTTTTCGGAGGCGTCTATTTAAACATGTTCGGGGCAAATGACGGGGCTGTGGTCGAAAAAAACGCGAGGCTGCCGTACGCATCAAACGTGGCAGCCGGAAAATGGGATCATTTTTCGATTATAAAAGGGAATATCACGTTTCCCGTTTTTCAGTCTTTATTACCGATCGGTCAACATGCAAGTGCAGAATCGCAAACAGAAAAAGTTTCCTACCCGTACATCAGGGGCGGGATAAATGAAGGGATAAAAGAAGAAGAGTTTTCGGTGGAGAAAGGGGTAAAAGAAATTACCGTTCATTGGCTGAGCAATCATTCCTCGGGAAATATCAAACTGACAGACCCTCACGGCAAAGCTGTCACGGGCTTTTCGCTGTCAAAAACAGCAGACGTATTTAAAGGCGGGTTTGTTCATTCAGCTACTGTGAAACACCCGGTTTCAGGAAAATGGAAGATCTCATCTTCCGTAAAGCAGAAGGAAGCCTATTTATTCGTCGCAACATTTGACTCCCAGCTTGATCAACAGATTGCAAAGACTCTTGATGCGAAGACGTCAAGCCTTGCAAATGTCAAAACCGCCGTCCGCTCCATACGGTATGAAAACGGAAAACAGGTTGAGAAAAAAGGGCTCAAATCCGTCACAGCCAAAACGCTGCAGCAAAACCTTTCGTTCAAACAAGCGGGAATGTATTCGGTGACGCTCGACATCTCAGGAAAAACAGCGGACGATAAGGCGTTTAACAGAACGATCATCAAATCCGTTTATGTAAATGACAAAGGGCAGAGGTTCGAACAAAACCCTTTGCATTAAACCGTTTTTTTCATGGGTAAACGCGCTTGCTCAACCATGCGATCAAGCTGCTTGATTTTTTCGGCTGCAAGCTCAGGATCGATTTTGCGGTAATGATGATTTCCGCCGGGCTCTTCGTCAAGCTCATCGGCTTTTTTGACGATTTGCTGCAGCTTGTTTTTATCCAGGTCGCCTTCTGGCAGGTATGAATCGGTATGAAGCAGAATAGCCAAGGCGATCTCTTTTGCGGCTTTGGGCTCCTCGCCGAGGCGGATCAGCAGCTTGTGGGCGCGCTCCGCTCCTTTGATGGCATGAATGTCGTTCTGTTTGTACTTTTCATAGTCCCACTCGCCATCTGTATACCATTCATAATGGCCGATATCATGCAGCAGCGCTGCTTTTGTCGCAACATCCGGGTCAACGCCGGCTTTAACAGCCAGGCGGTATGCATGGTACGCACACGCCACAGCATGGGCGACGCCTGATCGTCTTAAATATTTTTGTGCGATTGGATGGGTGAATACATCCATTAATGTTACGTTTCTCATGTAAACCCCTCCTTTATATATTTTTAGAATCCTAACATATTTTTGCGGAAATCTCAATGATTCTGACACATCATCAATGAGAATTCCGCTTTCGTTTGTTTTTTGCGGAATGCTGCGCCGGCGGACATTTTTTAGTGGATCTTAAGAGGGCTGTGTGTAAGACGGGCAATCGGAGGAAAACAGAAAAAAGGACCTTTTTCAAGGCCCTTTTTTATAAAAATTCTTTGATGTCATACACCCTGCCGTTTTCAAATTCGGTCTCAAGGAGATCGAGCAAAATGCCGGCGACAAATGATGTGCTTCTCAGCTTACCTTCTGTTTGGTACGCTTTGAACCGTTCGATTTCGTAAAAATCTTTTTTCGATGAGGACCGTATAACCTCCTGCATGCCCGTGTCCATGACGCCGGGCGAAAACGAAATCATCTTTACCGGAAAGTCCTCGTCTTCCTGTTCGAAGCCGAATGTTTTCGTAAACATGTCAAGCCCTGCCTTTGAGCTGCAATAGGCGCTCCAGCCTTTATAAGGATTTTTGGCTGCGCCTGAGGATATGTTAACGATCGTTTTGTTGCCCTGAAAACTTTCTAGCCATTTTGTAAACAGCTGACTGAGGATTACGGGCGCTAATAAATTCAGGTCATAATGGCGCCTCAGCTCCTCCCGCCCGGCTTCGCCCGCGCGTTTGATCGGCGTTACCATTCCCGCGTTGTTGATCAGCGTAATGGAATCAACATCAGCCGGTTGGACGGCGTCCGTAAACCTTGCAAACCACATTTCTGCTTCGGCAAGCTGCGTCAAATCGACCTCGTGCTGACTCAGCCGGTCATGGCGGATGCCGGATTTGCTTCTCGATACGGCATGGACAAGATGCCCTTTTTCCAAAAGCCCTTTGACAATCGCTTCACCGAGGCCTTTTGACGCCCCTGTGACAATGGATAAATGCATGCGGATTTCCCTCCTTATCCATTAGTGTACCGATTTCGCCGCCGTCTCCTCAAGAGGTTCCTTCCCCCGATTAGGCAGAAATGCCGCCAGCACGTAAAAAGCCGCTGTCAAAACACTGAACAAATCAAATACGATGAGTTGAAGCAAAGCGCCAACAACGAGCAGCCATTTCAGACGAGGACCGTCCTGTTTGATCGTGATCATGATTGAAGCAAACAAGATGATGACGATTGCCAACATTGATCCCGCGATGCCAAAACCGGTATGAAAGAAGTCCATCATCGACTGATCATGGTCCTCCACAAGCGAGGGAAACAGCAGCAAAACGATCCCAAATGTAAAAATAACCGCAAGTAAGTAGAGCATGGATTCCAGTAGAAATAAACCATTCACTGTAACCAGAATAAAAAACCAGCAAATTGATAACCCTAAGGCTGCCCATACGGATAACAATTTGTAAAATCTTGGATTTCTCATCATAACAGCTCCTATTTCTTCTGCTGCCCGTTGATTCTCGGGATCAAAAAGAAGATGCCGGCGATGCCGAGAAGGATGAGCGCGCCGTAGAGGAACGGCAGGATGATCGATTGCTGGTCGGTGCTGTCCGCATCCTCCTTGCCAAGGCGTGAGGACTCAGAATCAAATGACAGCTGTTTCAATTTCGCCGCCACCGTGTTTGGTTCATCCGATGCAAGCGCAAATATTTGATTCAGCTCTTCTTTTGGGTCAGGCTTTTTCACTTCTTTAAATGAAAAATGTTTTAATTCCTCCGGAATCGAAATATCTTCTTGGTATTCCGGGTCTTCCTCCAGAAGATCATCTGTATTGACTTCGATGTTCTGTTTCTTATATTCATTAGGCTTAACATCAACATTATCGGTCTCTTCCGCTTTCACGAGCGGAGTGAAAAGAAAGAAGGAGAGCATGATCGCCATGATCCCCTTCTTCCCCCATTTCACACTACTCCTCATAGTCTTCCTCGCTTTCCTCTATTTTTGATTTTGCGATTGATATAACAAAAGGAATAGCGATCGCGACAGCCGTCACTAACACCAAAGCTCCGATTCCGAGACTGAACAGGTCTCCCGTTCCGTACTGAATCGACATATAAACGGTTGATACCGGATCATTAATACTGAAATTCGGCATAGCCAAATCGAGCAGCGGAGCAATGTAGAACAAAATCAAGGCAGCCGTTGCCACGCCTCCAGGGATTGATCCGAGCATGAATGCCGTACGGATAATCGCAGAGCTTGCGACAAGCAGCAGGATCGTAAAGACCGACCACATGATCGCCTGGTCATCGGCGAGAGAGTAGACATTCAAGCCGAACAGGCTGATCATCAAGCCGACAATGATGTTCAGGATGCCAAACAGCGCGCCTCTGACAAGCAGCGGTGCCTTTTGATAGTGATGGCTGAAATATCCGATCAACAGGCTTGAGATCATGACAATCACGAGAATGACGACCGGCGGAATATTCTGGGCTTTTGACTCCGGAACATCCCCGCTGATTTTCACCGGATTTGCCAAGTGGTCGTATACATACGTGTCATTGCCGCCGAAAGCATTTCCAAGAACGCTGTATACATCACCGCGGATAAGCTTAGTGGAATTCACGTTTTTGCCCCAGTTCGAATTCAGCGTATCCGCCTTTGTCTGAACATCGTTTACACTTTGCTGAATGTTGTTTGTGTAATTAATGACCCCGGATTGATGTTCTGACAATGCACCAAGCATATCTGAAAGGTTGAGAATGTCATTTCCAAGCGTATCCTGCATGCTGAGAACGACTGTACCGTCGGTTGCATTCCCTTCCATCACGGCGGATCCTGCACCTGCCGGATTGCTCAACTGCTCACTGACGACATTTGCCTTTTCGGTAATCGCCTTAAGCTCATTATTGATTTCATCTTGTTTTTGTTTGATGAATGTGCCGTATTCATCGACAAAATCGGTCATACCCGTTTTGTAATTTTCGATGTCCTGGCTTGTCGTGAGCATGTTGTTCTTCAGGTCTTCCCATTTTGTGTTTTCGTTGTCGCTGACTTTGAGGACTGTGTTGACATTGTCCGTTTGGCCGGCAATTACGTTTTGTTTAACTTGGCTTCCTAGATTATATGAACCGGTAAGCGTGGCTTCATATACTGAGAGATAACTATAATATTTTAGAAGTGCTTCAACATCTCTCGTTTTAATCTTAGAATCAAAAGTATTTTTCAGTATCTCTTG
Organism: Bacillus sp. FSL K6-0138; assembly: GCF_037982765.1. Taxonomy (NCBI): domain Bacteria; kingdom Bacillati; phylum Bacillota; class Bacilli; order Caryophanales; family Bacillaceae; genus Bacillus; species Bacillus sp. FSL K6-0138. The sequence continues at coordinate 1,055,340 of NZ_CP150286.1, read as the reverse complement.
TCTAGGATTATTATCTAAAAACCTTAGTATGTTACTTTCCTTATCTTCAATATTCTTATAAATCTTTTTAAAATCTTCTGTGCGAGCATCTTTAAGCTTTGTTATTTCTTCTTTTAGCTCGTTTACATTATCTTTTAATCCATCAATTGTTTTATTTAAACTATTAATTTTATCATCTAGCTTTTCAAGCTGTTTTTGAAGCTCTTCATTATGTGTTTCCTGTTTTGCCCTAAGATCCTCTTCCACCTTTTTGATGCGGGCTGCGGCATTGTTCAACTGCTCTTTTAATTTGGCAATCTCATCGTCCTTCTGATCGTCAGGCGTTTCGCCTCCCGGCTGCTCGGACTGTCCGTCATCGCCGGTTCCCGGATCATTGGTTGGATCTTCAGGGGTCTGGTTATCATCCTGCTGTCCATTTTCAGCCGTTTCTGAAGCTGTCTGATTGTCATCTGTTGTTTGACTGTTGTCCTGATTTCCGGTTTGACCGTTCCCCTGATTCTGGTTTTGATCTGATCCATCTGAAGAATTATTATCGCCGGGGTTTTCGCTTCCGTTATCCGGAGATTCTTTCAACCCGTCCGATATCTCTTTTAGTTCAGCTGCGACGCTTTTTAATTCGTCCTGCTGCTCTTGAAGGTCAATCTTTAAATCCTTCGGCTGTTCTTCATCATCATCTTTATTATCATCGTTATTATGATCATCGCCAGGATCGGTACCCGGTGAATCATCTCCCGGTCCCTCGGTTAAACGCGACCGTGCATCAATCATTGAAGGCTGAATCCGATCTAAATTGTATATTCTTGTCTGGGCTTGATAATCATCAATCAGGTTGTTCTCAATCGCATTAATTCCATTAAACTGCTGCTGTGGCACCTGATTATATCTGTACTCCTGCAAAATATCTTTAGATCTCACAACCAAGTTGAATCGCTGCTGCAAATTCCCAAATGCCGTGTTCATATTGTTCATACTTTGGTTGAAGCTTGTTTCTGAGCTCGCCTGCTTTTCGTTGATGGATGCGAGGCCGGTTTGGATTTGCTTTTCGCTGTCAGCCTGGGCGGCTTGAAGCAGTTTGGCCTGCTCCTCTTGGTATTTTTTATACTGGTTGACGTTTTCGATAAAAGCGTCCAGTTGTTTTTTTGTTTCTTCAACGCCTGCATTGCGGTCTTTTGACGTGTCTTTCGTTTGGTTGATCGAGTCTTTCAAGGTGTCGATCATATCTTTTTGTTTTTCGACCTCGCCCGCCAGGTTGTTTGAGCTCGGTTTGTAAAAGTTGTACATCGCGTTTTGGAATTCTGATTCTTTGTTTACGATGTTGTCGAATTCGTCCCTGACGGTTTTCATATTCTCTTTAACAGCCTTCCAATAGAAGGAGGTCATCTTTTTGCTGACAGTTTTTTGCGCGTCCTGAAGCTCCCGCTGGACTTTTTCCTTGTTGACCGCGTCAAGCTTTCCTTGAATTCTGAATTCCAATTGCGCTTTTTGCGGACGCTTATGATTGTAGCTCAAAATATTGTTCGTAAAATCTGATGGAATATAGACGATCGCATCGTATTTTTGGTCGGTGAGTCCGCTCTCGGCGGTGCTGCGGCTGACGACCGTCCATTTATAGTTAGGGCGTTCAGCCAGCACAGCCGACATATCGCGGCCTAAATTTTGATCGTTTCCATTGGTTTGATCGCTGCCGATGTCTTCATTGACAACGGCAATCTCCTTCGTCTCGTTCGATACCTTTTTCGTCGGATCCTCTCCGATGAAGCGGAAAAATAAGACGGGCAGCAATATGATGACAAGCACGGCGCTGATGATTTTCAGCGAGCTTTTCTGTTGTTCCGTCATATCGTTTTCTTCCTTTCTACAGAGCATAAAGGAATTTGAATTTTCCTTTCCTTACCGTTTTCAACGATGTAGCCGAAGCCCGGCTGAATTTCAGGCTCCTGCCGCTCGTACGGAAGCTGGATAAGGTTTTGCTCGGACTTTTTCATCAGCAGGACAGCATGTCTGACTTGTTTGAGCTCGCTTGTTAATGAATCGTACCCTTTCGTAAACTCGTTGTGGTTTCCGGAAGGTATAAAATGGAAACCTAAATGGGCGTACGATTTCATAAACGTGGCCATCCTGTCTTGGATCGATGCGTCAATCGTTTGCTGGAAGCGCGAAATTCCGTCAACGATAAAGACCATCGGCGAGAAATCGAGGTTTGCGCTTTGTCCTTGTCTGACGGCTTCCACGTACATCGCTTCCCTCGTCCGGCAAATTTCTTCCGTCTCGGACAGCCAGAGCAGAATGTCATCCTTCGTTTCAAGATAGCTGATCTCATCTTCTGTTGCGTATTGCGACAAGCCGCGGTCTATCGAATCAAACACAGCGATGTTTTTCGTGTCGTGATCAAGCAGATGCTCGAGGATAATCTTGATGACGTTTGTTTTTCCGCGCTGCGTTTGTCCCATGACGAGGCAGTGTTTGTTTTTCTCAAGATTGAAATAAACAGGCTCGACGGTCTCTTCATCAAGCCCCATCGGGATCATGCCTCTTTCAGGCTGAAGCGGGTAATCTCTCATAAACTGCGTCACGGAAAGCTCAAGCGGCAGCATCGGCACCGGAGCTGGCTTTCTCATGCCTTCATAGCGGTCCGCGATTGCCTGAATTTCGGCTTTGATGTTTTCAAACAGTTCGATCTCGCTGTCTGCTTCAACAGGCATAAACATCTGGGCGAAGTACTGGTTCTCTTTATTGATGATGACCCGTCCCGGAATCGGTTCAAGGCTGTACTCCGGCCTTCCGATGATCGAATAGGCTTCAGACTGATCCATCAAGTAATGGACGACCCTTGTTTTCAGGTTGTTTAAGAGCGACTGCCTGATTGCATTGACCCTTGTCGCCGTCAGGATTAAATAAATTCCCAGCGACTGGCCGTCACGGGCAAACTGAATAAATTCAGCTTCAAGCTCGTGCATTTCGTCTTTAATAATGTCAAAGTTGTCCACCGTAATGAAAATGAACGGCAGCTTTTCTTCGTTCAGCGCATTGTACATCTTGATATGGCTGATTTCTTTCGCGCGGAACAGATTTTTGCGATGCTCGATTTCCTCTTTGATGCGGACCATGAATTTTTCGATTTTTCTTGTCTGATCCATCAGGAAATAATCGGCCGTATGCGGAAGTCTCGCAAGCGGCAGAAGCGTTCCGTTGCCAAAGTCGAAGATGTAGTTGTGCAGCTCTTCAGGCGTGTATTCGGCTGCAAAGCTCATCAGGAAGGTGATGGCGGTGAGCGATTTTCCGTAGCCCGAAGATCCGACAATACCGATGTTTCCGTCCTCCATCATGCGATAGCTGATCGGCTCCTGGCTTTGTTTCTCCGGCTCATCGATAAAGGCGAAGTTAAACGTATCGGCCTCATCTGACGGATACAGCGATTTTGGTATGCGCTCTTCAAGCGGCGGCAGCCACGGGCTCGGGAGCTTATCGATGCCCAGTTCTACCTGAATCTGCTCGATTTGTTCAACGACTGCCGAAATTTCCGTCTGAACTTCTTTTTTAGCGGACTGATCGGCGTCTACATCTGACAATGGAATCAGCCCAGTATCGGTTACGATTGCGACTTCGTCCTCTGTACCGTATGCATCCTCCATGTAAGGCGCACCGCTCCACGCCGACTGGAACAGCTCGTACACTTCATTGTTGCCGACCTGCAGATAGCCGCGGCCTGTGACCGTAATGGTCGCCGCATCCCCGTTTTTGAGGATCTCTTTACTGTCATTTGCATCCTGCACCTTTAAAGCGACTTTAAATCTGGAGTTGCTCCAAATCTGGTCATCGATGATGCCGCCCGGTTTTTGCGTCGCCAAAATCAAATGCACCCCAAGGCTCCGTCCGATCCTGGCGGCACTGACAAGCTCGCGGATAAATTCGGGCTCTTCGCTTTTAAGCTCGGCAAACTCGTCGGATATTAAGAACAGGTGCGGCATCGCCGTTTTCGCTTTGTTCTGTTTGTACAGCTTTGTGTAATCGTTGATATGATTGACGTTGTACTGGTCAAAGAGGCGCTGTCTTTTCTTCAGCTCGCTTTTAATCGACGCCAGGGCGCGCGTGCTGAAGTTTTTGCTGCCTTCGATGTTCGTGATCGTTCCGAGCAGATGCGGAATGTTTCTGAACGGCTGCGCCATTCCGCCCCCTTTATAGTCAATCAGCAGAAAAGCGACTTCATGCGGATGGAAGTGAACGGCTAAAGACAAAATATACGTCTGTAAAAATTCACTTTTCCCCGATCCGGTTGTCCCCGCAAGCAAGCCGTGAGGCCCGTGCGCTTTTTCGTGCAGGTTTAAATAGACGATGTCATCTTTTCCTTTATAGCCGATCGGCACGGCCAGCGATTTAGCCGACTCGCTTGACAGCCATTTCTCCCTGATTCCGATGTCATTGACTTCTTTTGCATGGAACAGCTCAAGAAACGATACGGTTTCAGGGATCGAATTGGTCATGCCCATCTGGTGATCAAGCGTCCGCAATGTCCGTGAGAAGATTTCATTGTCTTCCCTCTTATGGTGATCCAATTGAAACGGAATTTGGACGGCTTTCTTTTGCTTGATCAAAATGTCGCCTTCTTGTTCAGTAATATAACGAACAAGCGTATGAATGTTGTCGGACAGGCTTTCCTTCGTCTCTGCGGCAACGATCGTCGAGACGCCGAGATGTCTCAGCTTGCCTTCCAAATACTCTAAGATGACGTGTTCTGCAATGAGCTGCTGATTTGTGATGATAAAGACAAAGTGCGGTCTGAACCGCGTTTTTTCTTTGTTTTCGTCCAAATCGCGCTCTCTCAAAATCTCGTAAATGCTTGACAGCAGCTGGTCCCTCGTCTGTTCATTGTAAATAAACCCTTTCGCATATGTATGCGGAAGCTGAAAATGCGGGAGCCATTTCATCCATTCCCAGTCTTTATATTCCTCTTCGTCAAAAATGAACACGAAACGCAGATCGTGATAGCTGTGGAAAAAAGCAAGCTGTCCGACCAGCTGATGAATTTCATTTTTTACAACGGCTGCTTTCCCGACGACACCCATCGGACCTTCGGCAAGGTTCACGGTGACGGGAGCGTTTTTCAGCTCTCTGTAGACCTCTTCCATTCTTTGCGTTTGTTCCAGAAGGTGGTCTGTGTCGCGGTTTGCCAAATCCCCGCCGTTCAAATTGATTTGGTAGGAGGAGTGAACCGTCCCGGTACCAAGGCGAATTTGCAGAAAATCTTCGCTTTCGATCGATCTTTCCCAAATCCGGCCGCTGATTTCCCTCGTTAAATATTTCATTCTTTCAAATGAAGGAAAATGAAAGTTCAGGACAAATTTTTGCCTTTCTGCAAGCTCATGCAGCTCTTTCTTTTTATTTTCGAGGTAAAGGGTGTAGACCCGCTCCCTTTTCTCTTCGCGCTTTTTGCGTTGGTTTTTGTCGCGGAAATATTGCACCGTCGACGTAATCAGCGTCATCATAAACATCGCCAGGGAGACGAGGATAAAAATTCCGCGCGGCTGAATGATCGCCACGATTCCCATGACGACCAGCATGACAATCGGAGGCAGGATCATGAGCCATAGCCCCTTGTTGTCATTGTCTGACTCCTGAGCCGGAAAGCTGAAGGAGATTTTGTCATCAGGCAGATCATAGATCATTCTTGGCGGCCTGCGGTAGTGCGGGTATTTATTTTTCGTTTCAGAGCTTGGTCTGACCGTTTGTTCCAAGGCAGTTTCAAACGGTTCCCACGCATTGATTTCCAAAAGGTCGCCTTCAATCACCCGGAAGGTATTGAGTCCGTACAGGATTTCGTCTCCGTTTTGCAATGAGGCGGGTTTTGATCGTTTTTCTCCGTTCAAATAGACGTTCTCGCCATTCGGTACGACATTCCATCGGTCTTCAAGCTTGATGATCGAGAAAGCGCCTTTGTTTCCGAAACATGAATCCGTCCCGGAGAAATAGACGTCTGCTTCCTGATCAACGGAGGAAATCGTTATTTCCTTTCTTTCTCCTAAATAATAAGCAGGGGCGCTTTCATGTACTTCGGTTAAAAAGAGGACCAGTTCTTCCTCCCCGTCATTTACTGCCGCTTTTTCGCCGAGCGCCAGTACCTGGGCGGGCTCTCCCTCCTGATATACGCTGTATGCGTCGGCATCCTTATGCTTTTCCAAAATCACCGGACCTTTTTTAAACGGGAATTGCCGGATGGTGACGGAATGCTTCAGCTCGGGACCGATGGTCAGCGTGCGGGTGCTGGGATGATCCAGCTTTAGGTTTTGATAGTTTTCGTTATAAAAAATCCATAACAGATTCATTTTTCCGCCTCCTGCAAACAACAGGTTTTATCGCTTTTATTTGTCATCTTTTTTCTTGTTGTCTTCCTTTTCTTTTTTTTCCTTTTCAGCCTGTTTCGCTTTTTCTTCCTCCTGTTTAGCCTTTTCCGCTTCTTGTGCGGCCTGCTGCTGGTCGCTGGAAGTCTGCTCGGCTTCTTCGGAGTTTTTTGCTTTTTCTTGATCCTCTTTCACTTGTTCGAGTTCTTTTTCAATCGGTTCAAGCTGTTTTTCTCTTTCTTCGCTCGACAATTTGTCATCCGCTTTGATTTCCTGCTCATATTTAATGAGCGCATACCCGATCCAGCGGTTATCCTCCAACAGGCGGGCCGTTTCTAAAGCTTCCTTATTTTCGCCCCGGCCAATTTGAATAAAGTACTGGAAATACCTCGGATCGGCCTGAAGCGTGAGCAAATTAAGGGCAGCTTCTTGTCCTCCGTTGGTTTCCTTCAGATAATTGTCGACGGACGCGTAAGAATAAGCAAGCTGATATTGAACAGACTCCGGCATATCACCGGCGCCATATTTATCGAGCGTGCTGATGACTTTGCTGTATTGTTTATTCAAGAAGTAGCGGTTGCTTTCGATAAACGCTTCCTGTTTCGGCTGGATAAAAAACAGCGAATAACATGTAAATAAAACAGCCGGTATTAAACATATAATGAGTCCCAATCCTATGTATCTTTGGTTCTTCCATTTTTTCTTCGGAAGATGGACGAGCGTTTTTTCTTCGGCATCCAGTTCATCGATCTTCTTTTGGATGACGGCTTTCAAATCGCCGTACGTTCCGCTTGAGACGATGTCTTTGGCCTGGTCAGAAAACTTCATCGTTTCGCTGTATTTCAAGTAATCTTCGAAGGAAAATTCCCAGTCGACGGCAAGCGCTGCCGCCGCTTTCACTTCATTAAAAAGTCGTTCTTCGTCGTTTTCGTATGGCGGAATGCTTTCTTTCACTCCATAATGTAAAAATGCAGGGGTAAGCCCTTTGTCAAAGACAATGTTTTCTGGTGCTGCGATCATGTGCAGCCTTTTGACCGAATGCTCCTCAACAGCCTTTACGAGCTGATAGGCAAACAGCCACTTGCTCTTTTTGTTTTTCGATTTCAAATGACGAAACGGCTTGTATTCTGAAGGAGGCTGAATCGAAATTTGAACTTCGTCTTCAGTCATGACGGTTTCCTTTTGAAAGGAAGGATTTACTTCTTTAATGACGTTTGCTTCCAAGCCGTTTACAAGATTGATTTTTTCTCTTTGAAAACGAAAGATATAGGCATCTTTTTCTTTCGTCATGACGGCCTCTAATTGCTTTTCCAAATACGTTTTCTTTTTTTCTGCCATTCATTCAGATCCTTTCATAGTATTTCCAGGCGGTCTCCTGTCGTAATCCCGCAGTCGGCCAGCGTGTATTCGCCTGAAAAAACGGCGTCTTTATTCGTCACCCTTATCCAGCAGCCTTCGCGCGGGGGCAAGGGAATGCTTTTGGCCTGCCATGCGATGTCGATGACCTTTTTAATAGAATGGTAATCTGACAGTCTGAGATCAAAAGCGCTGCCGTCATAGTGCTTTAAATCGATGGTAATGTCAACATACACCGGTTCATCACCTCTCAATTAGAAAAAGCGCCGTCATCTTCTTTTGAATTAGGCGCTTCTCTCGTTCTTCTAATCTGTAATTAGCCGCGGATTTGGCTAGCGATATCTTGGTCAGTGCTTTCAAGAGTGTTAGCAGTCTGATGAAGCTGTTTAGAAACATCGCTTAGAAGTTCAGCCATTTTAAGGAAAGAAGGTCTTAGCTCTTGGTATTGCTCTGAGAATGCCCGGCTTGATTCACCTTCCCACATATCTTGAAGCTGGTTGATCATTTGATCAAGACGCTGGTTTACTTGTTCAGTTACATCCCCGCTTTCTTTTTGATATCTGTCAGCCATTTGCCGCAGCTCAGCCGGCGTTACACGAATGATTCCTGACATATTCCTTATACCTCCTGCGCTATTCGCCCTAGATATGGGCTAAATAACTTATTTTTTTGAACGCTCTTATTATAAAAACAAGATTGAGGCACAGTCAAACAAATCTGTTGTATTTTTACAAAATGAGTCTAAAGGTTTATCATCCCTCTGTTTCCAGGCGGCTGAAATTATAGAAATCTAGTAAAAATATCTCAATTTTGTGTCTTAACAAAGAATGAATCAAAAGACATAGTTCTATATAACCACTGCAACATCCGCCTGCTTTTCATCAATCGCAAGCGGACGGACATTAGGTAAAAGGTTGTGTCCTCATTATAATGAATGTCATCTTGATTAACGCACACCTGCTGAAGCACTGTTTCATATTTATAAAAGCAACAAATAACAGGAAACTTTTTTGTTGATTTCCCCAAACACCTATATCCATAATAAAAGTAAGATGGGGATGAGCTATAAATTTTTCATGAACAAAGTAGGGGTTTTTTATGAACAATCGACCGAATCCTTTTAAATACAGCTACGATCGTCTCGAAGATGTCGCAGACCATATCAGCGAGGTGCTGAACTGTCCTATTACAATAGAAGATGTCAACCACCGGCTTCTCGCCTACAGCACGCACAGCGATTATACGGATCCGGCGAGAACATCGACGATCATCGGCCGCCGCGTACCCGAAAAGGTGATCAACAAGCTCTGGAAAGACGGGACCATTCCAGCACTGCTGAAAACGAACGAGCCTGTCAGGGTAAAACAGATTAACGAAGTCGGGCTCAGCAGCCGCGTCGCGATTTCGATTTGGAAAAACAGCGAAGTCATCGGATTTATTTGGGCGCTCGAAAGCCAAAAAACGCTTTCTGAGGAAGAGCTGCATCTTCTGAAACTGGCAGCCGAATCTGTTAAAAATAAGCTTTTGCCCTACCAGGTCCGCAAAAGAAAAAACGAACAGCGCAGCCAGGAGTTTTTCTGGAAGCTGCTCACCGGGCACATTTCAGAGGAACGGGAAATCGCGGACGGCTTTCACCAGCTCGGCATCGGTGTTCCCTCATCCTATTCGGTGCTGATCGTGCGCCTGAAAAACGAAATTGACGAGAAAACGGAAAAACAGCTTCATTATTTATTGGAAACGACTCAGCAGGTGCAAATTCTGCTGGCCACGCTTGACTATAATGAACTGATTATCCTCGCATCCCCAAAAAAGGGGCTTAACGGACAGCCGTTCAACGATTTAAAACAATTTGCCGCAAATATTCAAAAACAGCTTGAAGAACGCTACAAGCTCCATGACTGCACGCTGTCGATCGGCGGAATGTATGAATTGATCACCCGCGTCGATCAGTCCTATCAGGAAGCGCTCTCCGTTTTAAAGGTAAAAGAACGGTTTGCTGCGGAAACAAAGCACCTTGTCAGCTTTTCTGAACTCGGCATTTATCAATATCTCGACGTGCTTGCCGAAAAACGAAAGCACGCCAACTATCCAAACTATTCTCTGACACGGCTTGAAGCGTATGACAGAGAACACAATTCAAACCTTGTCGAAACGCTTGAGCAATTTATCGAATGCGACAGCAATGTTAACACGGCCGCCAAAAAGCTGAACATTCACGTCAATACATTAAATTACCGGCTGAAACGCATCGGCAACATCGCGGAAATCGATTTAAAAAATATCAATGAGAAATTCTCGATTTACCTTGAAATCAAACTGAGAAACATGCATTTGTGAAATTCCACAAATGCGTGTTTTTTTATTTTCTCGATCAAACAAAGAAAATTCCAAAAAATCAATATACACTTAAAGAACAGAAAGTTTTTTTGAAGAAGGGGGAGGGATTTACGATGATTATCGGGGTTCCAAAAGAGATTAAAAACAATGAAAACAGGGTGGCTTTGACACCCGGTGCAGCTTCGCAGCTTATCGCCGCAGGGCACCGCGTCATCATAGAAACAAATGCCGGTGCGGGAAGCGGTTTTGATAACGAAGATTACGTGTCTGTGGGAGCCGAAATCGCTGAACAGGCGAAAGCCGTCTGGGATTCTGCCGAGATGGTGATGAAAGTAAAAGAGCCTCTTCCTGAAGAGTATCCGTATTTCAGAGAAGGTCTGATCTTATTCACATATCTGCATTTGGCTGCAGAGCCTTCCTTGGCTGAAGCGTTAAAACAAAAAGGGGTCACTGCCATCGCCTACGAAACGGTGAGCGACGGCCGCTCCCTTCCTTTGCTGACGCCGATGTCGGAAGTAGCCGGGCGGATGGCCGCCCAAATCGGCGCGCAATTCCTTGAAAAGCCGAAAGGAGGCAAAGGAATCCTGTTAGCCGGCGTTCCCGGCGTCGCCCGCGGAAAAGTGACCATCATCGGCGGCGGCGTTGTCGGTACGAACGCCGCAAAGGTCGCAGTAGGTCTTGGAGCAGACGTGACGTTGATCGATTTAAGCGCAGACCGGCTGCGCCAGCTTGACGATCAGTTCGGCCATCAAATTAAAACGCTCATGTCAAATCCGGTCAATATCGCCGACGCAGTGGCTGAAGCGGATCTTCTCATCTGCGCTGTGCTGATTCCTGGCGCCAAAGCTCCGACTTTGGTGACGGAGGAAATGGTGAAGCAAATGAAGCCGGGCTCTGTGATCGTCGATGTAGCCATTGACCAGGGCGGCATCGTCGAAACGGTCGACCATATCACAACCCATGACAACCCGACATACGAAAAACACGGAATCGTTCATTACGCCGTCGCCAACATGCCGGGCGCCGTACCGAGAACGTCAACCGTGGCATTGACAAACGTTACGGTTCCATACGCGCTTGAAATCGCGAACAAAGGCGCAGTGAAAGCCATTTTGGAAAACGCGGCCTTAAAAGCGGGCGTCAATGTGGCGAACGGACATATCACATATGAAGCGGTGGCAAGAGATTTAAATTACGATTACGTGCCGGCCGAACTGGCGATCGAAAACTCGTCATCCGCGGCTGAAGCATAATCGGTTCTAGGCAGGAGCCCGTTAAAGGGGCTTCTGCTTTTTCGCTTTATTAAAAACTGCTCTTTAATCAAAGCTGTACCTTTCTTCCTTCCATGGATTACCCCTCATATGGTAGCCGTTCTTCTCCCAAAATCCCGGATGGTTTTCCTTTGTAAATTGTATGCCTCTCAGCCATTTGGCGCTTTTCCAGAAATAGAGGTGCGGCATGACGGCCCTGAGCGGAAAGCCGTGCTCGGGAGTGAGCGGAGCGCCGTTGTAAGAATGGGCGAGCAGCGAGGAATCCATCAAAAAGTCTTCCAAAGGAACATTTGCCGTCCATCCCTCCTCAGCGTGCAGGATGACGTACCGCGCTTCCTTAAGCGGCTTTGCCCTTTCCGCGATCTCCTTTGTTTTAACCCCTTTCCAGACATTATCGAGCTTCGACCATCCCGTTACACAGTGAATGTCATTTGTCACTTCGCTTTGCGGCATTTTTTTCAGCTCTTCAAAGGTTAACAGAAGCGGACATTCTACAAGGCCGTAGATTTGCAGATTCCATTTTGACAAATCGTGATAATCGGGGACGCTGCCCGCATGAAGAACCGGGAATGACGTTGTAACGTTTTGGTTAGGCGGAACTCTGTCAGACAAATTGTGCCGTTTTATTTTCCCGAAAAACATTCGATCTCCCCTTTTGTTAACTTATTAAAATTATAGGTTGACAAACTGTTTACCGATCTCTTACGATAAGTGTGTGAATGGCTTTCTAGGAGGAACAAACATGAAAAAGCAAAAGCTTCGCGCCGGTGACATGGCGCTTGTCGGAATGTTTGCCGCCCTGATGGGGATCGGCGCCAATATCACATCGTTTGCCCCGTTTCTGCAAATCGGCGGTATTCCGCTTACGATGCAGCCCTTCTTCTGCCTGTTGGCGGGCCTGCTGCTCGGACGAAGGCTCGGTACGCTTGCGATGATCGTTTATGCTCTCGTCGGCATTATAGGGGCTCCTGTTTTCGCGCAATTTTCAGCCGGGATTTCCGCTCTTTTCAAAGGAAGCGGCGGATTTATTTTATCCTATATCCCTGCCGCCTATGCCGCCGGATGGTTAACCGACCGTAAAGCCGAACCTGAAAACAAGCATTTTTTAGCGGCTGCCGTCATCGGAACGGTCATCATTTATATCATCGGTGTCAACTATATGTATCTCGCTTTTAAATATTGGCTCAACACGCCGGTACATTATGCCGCAGCATGGACATCAATGGTCTGGTTTTTCATCAAGGATATGGCATTCTCCATTCTGCTCGCCGCTCTTGCACCAAAGGTTTATCGCGCTGTTCAAAAAGGAGCCGGTTTTAACCGAAATGCCTCTTATTAAAAAAACAGAACCCCCTTCGAGGTTCTGTTTTTATTTTAACAAATTGAGAAAAAAAATCCCCGTACATGGGGGATTTTTTTCAAAGGACAGCCGCTGCGATCCAGCCAAACACGATGAGCGGAATATTATAAAAGATGAACGTCGGAACACACGTGTCCCAAATGTGGTGGTGCTGTCCGTCCGCATTTAAACCGGATGTCGGGCCGAGCGTACTGTCGCTTGCCGGAGAGCCGGCATCGCCTAAGGCAGCCGCCGTTCCGATAACGGCGATCGTTGCCATCGGGCTGAATCCGAGCTGCAGGCAGAGCGGAACAAAAATTGTCGTGATAATCGGAATCGTCGCAAACGATGAGCCGATTCCCATCGTTATCAGGAGTCCGACGATCAGCATTAAGAGCGCTCCGATTGTCTGGCTGTGATGGATCATACTCGTCGATGCTTCAACAAGCGATTTGACATCTCCCGTTTTGTTCAGCACCGCGGCAAACCCCGCCGCTGCAAGCATGACAAATCCGATAAACGCCATCATGTTCATACCGTTCGTGATCAATTCGTCGGCTTCGCCTCTTTTCATCACTCCGGATACGAGCAGAACCGCAAGGCCGCTCAGCGCACCGAAAATCATCCCGTCGACGTTTAAGCTCTGTGATAAGTAGAGCTGCACGGCCAAGGAAACAGCGATCGCCAGAAGTGCAATCGCGAGGCTCTTTTTCGTATAAGGCGCAGGCTTTTCGCCGGTGATTGCCTTTGTTTCGTATGTGCGGGGTTTACGGTATACAAAAATGGAAAGGATCATTCCGGCAACCATTCCCGCCACCGGAATGATCATCGCATACGGGATATCGTTCATCGAAACAGAAAGCCCCGCATCTTTCATATTATCGCGCAAAATCCCCTGGAAAATCTGTCCGAACCCAACCGGAAGCAAAATATAAGGAGCCGTTAATCCGAAGGTGATGACGCATGCGACCAACCTGCGGTCAACTTGAAGCTCGTTAAAAATTTTCAACAATGGCGGTATCATAACAGGGATAAAGGCAATATGGATGGGAACGACATTTTGTGAAAAACACGAAACAATTAAAATAACAAAAATAATTAATACTTTCGATAGCGTTTTTCTTCTTGTATCCCCTTCTTTGCCGACCAGCTTCACAGAAGCCTCGACCATCGCATCCGGAAGACCCGTTTTTGTCAAAGCAGCCGCAAATGCGCCGAGAAGCGCGTAGCTGACCGCTATCGTGGCATTTCCTCCAAGTCCGTCCGTAAACACACTGACCGTCTCGCCAAGGCTGAGACCGCCCGTCAGCCCGCCGGCAAGCGCGCCCAATACAAGGGCAATTACAACATTGACGCGCAGCAGGCTTAATATAAGCATAATGAAAACCGCAATCACAACTGCATTCATATAAGAAACCTCCGAAAAAACGCTTTAGTTTGCTAATGTAGTAGATAATTAAAGTAATGAACGTATATTATCATATTTTTAACTGCTGCGTCAATGAAGCTTTGATAATTAGAAATTTTTTCCGCAAACTAAAAAAACCTCTTCATTACTGAAGAGGTCAGCTTGTAGAGAAAAACATGTTTTTTCCTACAAGCTTTTTTATTTCATAAAATTTCTTGTTCATTTTTTAATCTTTATAAAAGGAAAAAGCCCTCCCACACACTTAGCCAAGCTTGGCTAAGTGTGTGGCAATCTTCTTCATATTCTGGCAAGCGGCGGTGAGGAGAACTTGTTCGCTCACATTTTGTTTTCCCCTCAACCGGCAGTAGCGAAGCCCATGCAGCTGTTTTGAATCTGCAAAGCTCCGCTCTATTTTTTCTTTTCTTTTTTTGTAGAGGATTTTTCCGGAGTCGGACAAACGATTTTGCCTGACCTTTTCTTTATGGTCCTCCCATATGTGTCTTGAGACGACCTTCTGGTGGTTTTTCGATCTTGTACAGTTTTCAAGCAGAGGGCATGAGACACACTTTTCAGGGTTGGACTTATAAAATCTGTTGCCTTTTCGATCTGTTGTTGAGTATAAGAGTGTTTGTCCGTTCGGACAAATGTACTGATTTTTTTCACGGTCATAATGAAACTTCCACTTCGGAAACAAACCTTTTGTAGGATGAAAGCGTCTATGAGCAATAACGCCAAAAATTCGACGGTCGGACAGTCCTTTACAGATTGGAGTTGTCAGATAGCCAGAATCAAGAGCGACGGCTTCAACTTGAAAACCAAATCGTGCGATTTGGTGGTCTAATCGATCGAGATAAGGCGCAGAATCATGGACATTACCGGGCGTTACATAGGCATCGGTGATGATATTGAATTTCATATCCGTTGTTCGGTGATCTAAATAGAAAAAACCTTCAGGTTTGTTTTCACGGTAAAGATAGCCGCTTTCGGGATCAGTTGTACTATGACGAATTTCCTTTTTAGTTTTCACCTCCTCTTTGGCTTTTAAAGGCTTTTTTCCGCGTGCTTCCCGATCTTCTTGGACGGCTTTATCCAAGTCCTTTATATAGTTTTGTGTATCCTGCTCAATCGTTTTTCGCGTATATTTATGCTTATTGGCATTGGCTTTGAGGTGAGTTGAATCTGTGAAAAGGACACGGCCTCCTACCATATCATGATTAATGGCCTGAAGAACGATCTCATCGAAAATGTCTTGAAAAATGGTCGTATCTTTAAAGCGTGTACGTCTATTCCAACTGATGGTTGAATGGTGAGGAACTGGATCGTTGATGTTTAACCCTAAAAACCATCGGTAAGCCATATTATAGTAAATTTCTTTTTCGAGCTGTCTTTCTGAACGGATACCGTAAAGGTATCCGATAAACATCATTTTGAATAAAATCAACGGATCAAGTGAGGGGCGGCCTTTATTTTCGCTGTAGTAAGGTTTAACCTTTTCAATGATAAAAGAGAAATCGATGTACTTGTCAATTTTACGAAGCAGGTGATCCTCTTCAACAAGCTGATCAAGCAATACAAATTCAGCTTCGTTCTGGGAAGAATTCCTTGTGTAGAACATGAACAGACACCGTCCTTTTAGAAGGCTTTTCTTTATTATAAAATGGTGAAATGGATAATTTAAGGGAAAAATGAAAAAGGCTGTCGATTTTCTCGACAGCCTGACCTCTTCATTACTGAAGAGGTTTATAAATTTCCGTCAAACCGTTCGACAAATGTGACAAGGGTTCTTACCATTACGCCCGTTCCGCCCTTCGGTCCGAAGCATGTGCTCCCATTCGCCGTTGCCGTGCCGGCTATGTCAAGATGCACCCATGGCGTCTGCTCTGCGAATTCCCCGAGAAACGTCCCGGCCATGATGGCGTGCCCTTCTCTACCCGGTGAGTTATTCAAATCGGCCATTTGGCTGTTTTTTACTTTCTTCTTATCCTTTTCTGTGATCGGAAGCTGCCAGATCGCTTCACCCGCTTCTTCAGCCGCCTGACGCACCTGATCATAAAGCTTGTCGTGATTCGTCATCGCTCCTGTCGTATCGGTGCCGAGGGCTACGACAACGCCTCCGGTAAGCGTTGCTACATCGATCAGTACGGAGGCTCCGTGATGCTTGGCATATGTCAGGGCATCGGCAAGAGCAAGCCTTCCTTCAGCATCCGTATTTAAAATCTCAATCGTTTTGCCGCTAAGCGACACAATCACGTCATCCGGCTTCATGGCGCTTGCGGAAATCATGTTGTCTGTAGAAGGTATCACGGCAAGAACGTTTTGTTCAGGACGCAATTCGCCGATCGCTTCCATCGCGCCTAGCACACTGGCTGCTCCCCCCATATCCGACTTCATGCCGACAATGCCGGACTTCGTTTTCAAGGAGTAGCCTCCCGTATCAAACGTGATCCCTTTGCCGACCAAACCGATGACGTCGTCCCACGTATCTTTCCCCTGGTATTTTAGCACGATCATTTTCGGCGGCTCATCAGATCCTTGATTGACTGCCAGCAGTCCGCCCATGCCGAGCTCTTCCATGTCGCGCTTTTCGAGGATTTCACATTCAAATTCGTATTTGGCGGCAAGCTCGGCTGCGTATGATGCAAGATCTGTCGCGGTCAGCATGTTGCCCGGCATGTTCACGAGCGTTCTCGCCGAATTCGTCGCGTGTCCATACACTTGGCCGACATGCAGGCTTGCCTGGATTTCCTTCAAATCATGGTCTGTAAGAACATAAACGTTTTGGAGAGGCCGTTCGGGTTCATTTGATTTATGTTTGTAATCTTGCACTTCATAGCAGGACAGCATGCACGATTCCGCCAAAGCATGTGCGGCATCGTTTGCATGAACCTGCTCCGAAACAAAGCTGTCGAGGAAAACCGTCACTTCCTGTTTCCGGTCTTTGTGAATCATTTGTACAGCTTCGGCAAAGCATTGCTTCGCATCATCAAACGTAAATTCGGCTTCCCGCCCCAATCCGACGACATACAGCCGTTTGACTCCGGGAAGTGACGGGGTAAATATTTTAGACACTTTCGCTTTTTTGGAAGATACGTCCCCGTCCTTTAACAGCTGTGAGAGCTGACCGTGTAAAAGGCGGTCAATCTCTTCGGCTTTTCCGTACAATTGGCTTTTGTTAAACAGTCCGAGCAGCAGCGTTTCTTTTTGTTCAAAATCGTGAAAGGCATAAAACATGTGATCACAGCTCCTTACAAGCAGAGTGAGTAAAAATGAGGCAACAATGTTATAATAGGAAAAACATTTTTCCTAATTGCATTCCATATCTTTATTTTAGCAAATAAAACGCTGAATTCATCTTTATTTTCCTTATAGAAAGGATGTTCTAGAAAATGGAAATCCTCAAAAACTTTCCCGTACTGGCAAGCTTCGCAGCTATTCTTTTCGCTCAGTTTATCAAAGTGCCCATCTTCTTCTTCGTCTCCAAAAAATGGGATTGGCGGCTTGTGACAAGCACAGGAGGCATGCCGAGCTCGCATTCGGCGGCCGTCACGGCGCTTTCGACGGGAATCGCGCTTGAGCACGGGATGGATTCGTCTTTGTTTGCCGTCTCTTCGATCTTTGCCGTGATTACGATGTTTGACGCAACCGGAGTCAGAAGGCATGCCGGGGAGCAGGCCACCGTTCTGAACCGGCTTGTCAGCGACTTTAACCGCTTCGTCAATGAAGCGAAGGATTTCCCGAAATTCCAACAGGAAGAAAAGCAAAAAAAATTAAAAGAGCTGCTGGGGCACCAGCCGATTGAAGTCTTTTTCGGAGGGCTGACGGGAATCGCCCTGACGCTGCTCCTTGATTATTTATTTATGTAACATTAAAAAAACGTTTAAGCTCACCAGGAGCTTAAACGTTTATTCTTTTGCCATCTTATATTTCTGCCTGAATACCTGCATCGATTTGTTTTCGTTCAGCTTTGACAGGTCCTCTTCGGTCACGGAGCCTTTTCCTTTCTTGATGACATACACATCAAGGGTCTTCTTTCCCCATTCATTATAGACGTCTTCCACCGTTTCATAATACAGGTCAAGGCGGTTTCCTTTAATAGCCGATCCTGTGTCTGCCACTACGCCGTAGCCGTAGTCCGGAATGAACAAAATCGTCCCGATTGGAAAAACAGACGGATCTGCCGCAACTGTCGAATATAAATCCCTTTTGACCTTTACGCCGGAATATGTAACCCCGTATTCGGGATGATGGGGCTGTTTACCCGTAGATTCGACTCCGGCCGTGTACCCCGTCGCGACCACTTTTTGTTTCGGATATTTGCTCCAGTCAAAAGCATCCTCAAGCTTTTTCGGTTTGTTTTTCATTTGTTTTGCGGCTGATAATGACGTCTTGTCCGCTTTTTCTTTCGGAAGTGATTTAAACGTCAGATATAATTGTTTTAAGGGTAAATCCCGTTTTTTTGCCCAGTTCGATAAATCCTGCGCTTCCACTCCTGAGACCGCCAAGAAAGTCGTCATGAAAGCCAGGGCAAACAAAGCTGACATAAAGAAGCGCCTGAATAGAGTCATCGCTTTTTTCAATTCTTTCCACTCCTCTCACCATCTAGTTGTTTCCAACAGGAAAGAGAAATATTCAACCGGCGAGAGAGTTTTAAGAAAAGTATGAAAATTACCAATGCAAAAAGCCTTCCTCAAATGCAATAGAAGGCTTAAAACATTTGATATCCTCTTTTTCGTAGCGCTTTGATCGTGACTCCGGAGAGAAGGGCCCCGGCCATCCCGCTTGCCAAAATCATGATATCCGCAGCCGCCAAAGAAGCAACGCGGTTAAGCAGTCCGGAAAACGCATCCCCGGGAGCCTCTACATAGCGGATCAGCTTTTCCTGATTGACAATGAAAAGGCATACAATCGGGTATATAACAGCCATAATCCAAGACATTCTAAGAAGCATGTTCAACAAAAAGCCAATGCCGAAAAACAGCACGAAAAACAAGACAATCGAAATGATAACGACAGGTAAACTAATCAAGCTTTCCACCCCCATGTAACCTCTTTTAGTTTACATTGGAGCAGGAAGATGAGTCAATCATTGGAAGGACAATTCAGCGGACTTTTCCTGTGCCCCGGCAGTTGCTGCACGTCTCTGATCCGCCGAGCAAAAGCTGGAAATACCCTTTGCCTGAACAAAATGTACACGATGAGCCAGAATGCTGAGCTGAAGAAGTCTTCATGATAAACACACCTTTTCCCAATTTTCAGATAATAATAACATGAACGCTGTCAATGATAAAGTGAGAAAATATAACGGATTATTCGATGTAAGCGCTTAAAGATTAAGTATTCTTGCTTTTTCTTTTGTTTTTAAAGTTTTAATCAGCCTGCAGCATCAAGCTGCAGGCTGTTTCTTAATTAGAAAAACTTGAACTTCCCTTTTTTCAGCACGAGCCCCGGTCCGCCGATCAGAAAAAGCGAGCGGTTGTCGATGATTTTTTTCATCATTGAAGCCGTCGTTCCCGTCATTTTTTTGCCGAATGCGACACCGATTGCATCGTGTTCGCCGAGGGAAGCGACAGAACCTTTATTATCAAACTGAAACGCCTCTGTCTCTTTGCCGTGTATCAATGCGGCGATGTTTTTAGCGCACGTTTCGCCCTGCTGCATTGAAATCTGGGCAGTCGGCGGGTATGGGCGGTCATTTTCCTCATTGATGACGAGCGAGCAGTCGCCGATGACGAAAATATTGTCATGGCCTTCGACCCTGAGATCAGGTTTCACTTTGACGCGGCCGCGCATGTTTTCGAATCCTGATTCTTCAATGACCGGATTTCCGCGGACACCTGCCGCCCATACGACCGTTCCGGCTTTTATTTCCTCAGTCTTGTCGTCCTTGCCGACGATGATGCCGTCAGGCGTGCATTCTTTTACAGCAGTGCCGATCTTGAATTCGACTCCTTTTCCTTCAAGATAGTTCACCGCGTAATCGACAAGTTCCGGATCAAACCCCGGAAGAACGGACGGCGCCGCTTCCACGCAGATCAAGTTGACCTTCTGGCGGTCAATATCGTATTCCCTGCACAATTCGGGGATGCGGTTGGCCAGCTCGCCCAAAAATTCAATCCCGGTAAAGCCTGCCCCTCCAACGACGATCGTCAGGCGCTCAGGACGTTTTTCTGCTTCTGTGTTATATGTTGCAAACTGATATTCAATATGCTCGCGAAGCTGGCGCGACGTGTTGATATTCGCAATCGGGAAAGCATGCTCCCGCAAACCGGAAATTCCAAACGTCTCAGGGATAGCCCCCAGCGCAACGACCAGGTAGTCGTATGACAGCTCTCCGGTTTCGAGGACGACTTTGTTTTCATCTTTATTAATTTTCTTTACCGTATCCTTTACAAAGCGGACACGCGATTGGTTGATGACGTCTTTGATCGGATAGCGGCATCTGTCATGATGAAGCGTCCCTGCGCTCGCCTCGTGCATCCATGTTGTTTCATAATGATAGTTGTGCTTATTGACAAGCGTAATTTCTGCTTCATTAACGCCGATTTTCTTGAGGAGTCTTGTGACAGTCATTAATCCTCCATAACCTGCACCTAACACTACTACTTTTGGCTTATTCAACGGAATCACATCCACCTTTTCTATATTTTACTGGCAAGCCGGATAAAAATAGCCTTTGGGTTATTTTCAACATGATGCCGGCTTTTTATCAAAAAAAGTTTGTGAAATCCTTCACTTTAAGAACACCAAAAAGCTGAATGCTGTCCATCTAATCGACGTAAAAGTTTCATAAAGATGTAACAATTTGTTCACAACTACATCATAGCGATTCATATTTGTTTTTTCAAGGTTCGATATGCTTGATAAAACGTTCGGGTTGATCAAACCCGGTAAGATTTTCTTACAAAGATCCTCGGAAAAATCCCGCACGCTCGTATTTATTTTATGTGATATGATATAATTAAGAACAATTTTCATTTAGGGGGCATTATTTTCATGCGTGAAGACTCAAAAGTATATGATATTACAATCATCGGAGGCGGCCCTGTCGGCTTGTTCACCGCGTTTTACGGCGGAATGCGGCAAGCGAGCGTCAAAATTATCGAAAGCCTGCCGCAGCTCGGCGGCCAGTTGTCCGCTTTATATCCGGAAAAATATATATATGATGTAGCCGGCTTCCCTAAAATCCGCGCACAGGAACTCGTCGACAATTTAAAGGAGCAGATGGCTAAATTCGACCAAACCGTTTGTCTCGAACAAGCCGTTGAAAGCGTCGAAAAACAGGCAGACGGAATCTTTAAGCTTGTCACAAACGAAGAAATCCATTATTCAAAAACGGTGATCATTACAGCCGGAAACGGCGCATTCAAGCCGAGAAAGCTTGAACTCGAATCGGCGGAACGTTTCGAAGGTGCGAACCTGCACTACTTTATCGATGATTTGAACAAATTTGCCGGCAGGCGCGTCGCCGTATTGGGAGGCGGAGACTCTGCCGTGGACTGGGCGCTCATGCTTGAACCGATCGCGAAAGAAGTGTCCATCATTCACCGCCGCGACAAATTCCGCGCTCATGAGCACAGCGTAGAAAACCTGCACAACTCAAAAGTCAACGTGCTGACCCCGTTTGTTCCGACCGAGTTGATCGGCGAAACAAACATTGAGCAGATCGTGATTGAGGAGGTCAAAGGAGAAAGAAAGGAAATCCTTGACGTGGATGATGTCATTGTCAACTTCGGATTTGTCTCATCCCTCGGCCCGATCAAAAACTGGGGGCTTGAAATCGAGAAAAACTCCATCAAAGTCAAATCCACGATGGAAACGAACATCCCCGGCTTCTATGCCGCCGGCGACATCTGCACATACGATGGGAAGGTCAAGCTGATTGCCAGCGGATTCGGTGAAGCACCGACAGCCGTCAACAATGCAAAAGCTTATATGGACCCGAAAGCGCGCGTTCAGCCGCTTCATTCCACAAGTATGTTTGAAAATAAATAATAAAAAGGAGCCTGACCACCGGCTCCTTTTTATTTCAACAGTCTTATATACGAAAAGATCGTCCCCAAAATCAGGACAACCGTCAGCACGCCAACAATGCCTGCAGTACCCAGGATGATACGGTCTTTGATTTTATCAGCTTTTGGCAGAGGATCCTTGCCGCCGCACGCTTCGCATACTTTTGAACTGTACGGAATCAGCTGATCGCAATGTCTGCACTTGATCTTTTCTTCCATGGTTGCACTCCTTTTCAAATGTCGGGCTTAAGTTCCAAAAGGAAACTTGTCCAGTATAGAATAACAAATGAACGAATAGAATGTCTTAAGATTCACAAAATATTCTTACATGCTCCATAAAAACCCTTGTGAGGAAGTGACGTTATGTCTTACTACAACAATCGTAATCAAGAACCTTTGCCGAAAGAAGATGTCAGTACATGGGAGTGTACGGCAGAAGACTGCAACGGATGGATGAGAAAAAACTTTACGAGCAGCGAGCGTCCTTTATGTCCTCTTTGCAATCAGGAAATGGCAAGCGGCACCCGCTTCTTGACGTCGATCACCAACAATACAAGCAACCTTCACCGCCTCTTCAACCGAAAATAAAACACCCTTTCCGGCCCGCTCACTGCAGCAGGGTTTTGCGTGCATTTTTAGGCGGACCGGAGCGTTCGCATGCATATGTAAGGGTCGCCATGTGAGCAGAAAAAAATACGCCTTTCTTCGCGATGGAAGAAAGGTGCATTTTTCGTTAGTTTATTACCAGCCTCTTCCCCATAATACAGAGGCGCGGCCGTACAGTGCGATGGGGCAAGGGCTTTCCGGTTAATTTGCGGTCCTCAGATACAAAAGGAAATGAACAGCGTCTATTCCTCGCTTCTCTACAGCTTCCAAGGAAAAGCGCAGCATATCAGCGAAAGCGCTCAGTAGCTTATTAATACGGAGGTAGACGGAGAAAGCTTTGTAAACGGGTTTAAGAAACGAGTTAAAGGCGCCAAATCGGCGTCTTATTTTTATAATCATTTTTTAATTTTTTCCACTTTTCTCCTTTTTATATAGTAATATGTTTTAAAAAAGGAAATAAAAAGGGAGAGGTGGAATTGAAACAGTTGATACCCTCGTCGAAAGTCGGGGTTAAAATCCATGAATGGTACAAGATGGTGAGACAATTCAGTGTTCCAGATGCAGAAGTTCTAAAAAGAGAAGTTGAGAAGGAAATAAACGAAATGGAAGAAGATCAGGATTTACTCCTTTACTTTCAGCTTATGTGTTTTCGGCACCAATTAATGTTAGAATATTTGGAACCCTCTAGAAAAAGAAAGAAACGGCCTTCAATACAGGAATTGTTAAGTCGGAACCGCGAGAAAATTTAAACGGCCTCCTTAGGTATTACTCATTTTTCTTTAAAGGAATGTATGAGTTTGAGCAAAAACAGTACATCAAAGCAATAGAGTTTTATAGAAACGCAGAAAAACAGCTGTCTTATGTTCCAGATGTTATCGAGCAAGCAGAGTTTCACTTTAAAATGGCTGAAGCATACTACATCATGAAACAGACTCACGTATCCATGTATCACATACTAAGGGCCTTGAAAATATACAATAACCATGAACTTTATAACGTGCGTAAAATTCAGTGTTTATTTGTTATTGCGGGTAACTATGATGATTTAATGTGCCAAGATAAAGCATTTCCGCATCTAAAAAACGCACTTGAATTAGCAAAGCAGATAGGAAATAAGAGGCTCATTAGCTCCGCATATTTCAATATGGCAGACTGTTATGAGTGTATGGGAGATTTAGATACAGCGGTTGAATATGCCGAAAAAGCTGTAGACATTAACATAAAGGAAGAATACAACAATCTTCCGCAATCCTTATATTATTTTACTCAGCTCCTTTTTAAACAAAAAGACTACAATCGTGCGATTGAAATGTTTCGAGTCGGCAGTCAAACAGCACGAAAATACAAAGATCCTCTATTCACTTTACTTTTTGAATACTTAGAGGCGCTATATATCTACTCCGTCAATAAAAATGAAATTTTAAACATATTTCAATATTTGGAGGAGAATAAAATATATGAGTACATAGAGACTTTGTCCCTTGAAGTTTCTAACCAATACCTTGAGAAAAAGGATCATCAGAACTCAGTTGAATTTCTTCATAAAATGATGTATGCCCAAACACAAATAAAAAGGGGCGACTGTTTATATGATTATTAAAAAATTGGTTATTTCCGTTTTAGCTACGGCGATATTATAAATAGCCATTAGCCTTGTTACAACCGATCATTCTAACGACATACAAAAATTGACCGAGAACAAACATATGCCCTAAAACAGGACTCTTTTTGTTTCTCGCCCTGTAAAGTGAAATATCGTAAACGCTTATGATACAGACGGAGATTACAAAAGAATCGTCCCTTTTTCACGCCACAGAAAAACGGCCTCCTTAACGATGAACTTAGTTTCACCGCTAAGAAGGCCGTATAGGATCGTTTTTATGCCTACTGTAAAGTGAATATCAACGGATTTTGAATTCAA
This sequence comes from Bacillus sp. FSL K6-0138, assembly GCF_037982765.1. Lineage (NCBI taxonomy): Bacteria > Bacillati > Bacillota > Bacilli > Caryophanales > Bacillaceae > Bacillus > Bacillus sp. FSL K6-0138. The sequence continues at coordinate 1,030,758 of NZ_CP150286.1, read as the reverse complement.
CGATTCGTTAATATACTATCAGCACTCTTCCGGCTTCCCGGCGTTCGCCGCCGTCCGGAATGAAGAACCGCAGCCGCACGATGCGATGGCGTTCGGATTGTCGATCGTAAAGCCTCCGCCCATCATCGATTGTTTGAAGTCAATGACCGTTCCGTTCATGATATCGAGGCTTTCCTGATCGATCAGCACGATGATCCCATGCTGAACGAATTCATTGTCATCGTCGTTTTTTTCGTGTTCAAATCCCATTCCGTATGAAAGACCGCTGCACCCGCCGCCTTTCACACCGATTCTCAAAAAAGCATTTTCCTCTTCATGCTCTTTCATCATATCTTTTATATGAAGGGCAGCCGCTTCCGTAATTGTAATCGTTTTTTCGCTCATGAATTAGCACCTCCTCCGGCTGTCATGTGCACCTCTATTATAAAGGGCCGTCATTTATTTCTCAAACAGGCTGTTTTCAAACGTAAAATACGCCTTCACACACCGTTTCCGCCGGGCCCGTCATCATGACGCGGCCGTCGTGCTTCCAATTGATGACGAGATCGCCTCCGGCAAGGTGGACGGTAATGTCCGTTTCCCTTTTGGCAAATCCGTTTAATACCGATGCAACCGCTGCCGCACAAGCCCCTGTTCCGCAGGCCTGGGTAATCCCTGATCCCCTTTCCCATACACGGAAGTGCAGCTCGTTTTCATTCTCCACTTCGACAAATTCAACATTGACGCCTTCCGGAAACCTCTCGTCTTTTTCGATCATAGGTCCCATCGTATTAAGCGGTGCCTCCTCGATATCGTCCAAATAAAAGACGATATGTGGATTCCCCATCGAAACAGCGGTTCCTCTCATTTCCCGGCCGCCGAATTCCATCGGTTCGTTGATCGTGTCAGACTCGCCGTCTCCGAGCATCGGAAGATCGGATTTGCGGAGGCGCGGCTCACCCATATCGACCGTAGCCGAAACGACTTTTCCGTCTTTTACCTCGACCTCGGCTGTCACAAGACCTGACAGAGTTTCAATGAAAAATGTCTTCTCTTTTACAAGTTTATGTTCATAAGCATATTTTGCGACACAGCGCAATCCGTTTCCGCAATTTTTGCCTTCAGAGCCGTCGCTGTTGAAAATCCGCATTTTAACTGGCGCTTTGTCAGATGGGCAGATCAAAATCATTCCGTCCGAACCGATGCCCGTGTAAACCGAGGATACTTTGACGGCAAGCTCCGGCAGCATCTCCTCAGGGAGTTTTTCTTCAAATTGGTTAACATATATATAACTGTTTCCTAAACCGTGCATTTTCGTGAAGCGAAAAAAATTCATAGCGGCCTCCAACATTTTTTTATTTCTTTTAGTATAAAAGCTGAAAGGATCGGACACAATATGAATATCCCCCGTTTTTCATACATAAAAGCTCTCTGCTTCCATTAGCAGGGAGCTTTTATCATGCGGCAACATGAGAAAACGGGATCGCCTTTTGATCCCGCTTAGATAAATTCATTTTCTTCGATGAATTTATATATGTTTTCGACCAATTCGGCCGGATTATCCCCTGAGACCATTTCCCCGTTTACAAGGGCGAATAATGTCTGCATGCATTGACCGCAATAACTTAGACAGCCGTACTCGATAACGTCTAAATTCGGGTCTTTCTCCAATATTTCTTTTGCCTTTTGAGAGCCTTGGGCAAGATTGCTGACGCAAAATTCAACAATTGGAAACACTATCATTCACCTCACATCGCATTTTTATCGTACCCTAATCCTCTCCGGTTAGTCAAAACATTGAGCTGATGAATAAAGCTTTTGTAACATATCAATTCCGTAAAAAAGTTTTACTAATTCTGTTATCATGGTGTATTTGTAGGTTATTTTCCGAGAAATATTGTGATTTTGCATCAAATTAGATATAATTCTAGAGGGTATTTACGTAGTTTTTTATTTTTGCAATGTAAAAAGATAACTTACTTGAATCTGAGGGGAAAAGGGGAATTAGCATGAGAAACTTAGTCTTGCTTGGCGGCGGTTACGGCAATATGCGCGTCATGCACCGCCTGTTGCCAAATCAGCTGCCTGATGATGTGATGATCACCTTAATTGACAAAAACCCTTACCATTGTTTAAAAACGGAGTATTATGCGCTTGCTGCAGGAACGATTTCTGATCATCATATCAGAGTGTCCTTCCCGGATCACCCTAAATTGCAGATTGAATACGGCAATATTTCCGCTGTCGATTTGAAGCAAAAAAAAGTGCTGTTTCATGACAGAGAGCCGATTTCCTACGACGATGCAGTGATCGGCCTCGGCTGTGAGGATAAATATCACAATGTTCCCGGAGCGGCTGAATATACGTACAGCATTCAAACGATCGACCAATCCCGCAGCACGTACCAGGCGCTCAACAATTTATGCGCTGAAGCGACCGTTGCTATCGTCGGGGCAGGACTTAGCGGCGTGGAACTCGCAAGCGAATTGAGAGAAAGCCGGGAGGACTTGAATATTATCCTCTTTGACCGGGGGGAATTTATTTTGTCCAGCTTCCCTACCCGGCTCAGCAAATATGTTCAAAGCTGGTTCGAAGAGCACGGGGTCAACATCATTAACCGCGCCAACATTACAAAGGTGGAGGAAGGCATCGTTTACAACCACGATGATCCGATTCGCGCCGATGCGATTGTCTGGACCGCCGGCATCCAGCCGAATCAGATTGTCCGCGACCTCGACGTGGAAAAGGATGCACAGGGCCGCGTCGTCCTGACGCCGCACCACAATTTGCCGGGAGATGAGCACGTCTATGTCGTCGGCGATTGTGCAAGCCTTCCGCACGCCCCAAGCGCACAGCTTGCCGAGGCACAAGCGGAACAAATCGTCCAGGTCCTTGAATGGCGCTGGAAAGGCGAAGCTCTTCCTGAAACGATGCCGAAATTCAAGCTGAAAGGCGTCCTCGGCTCGCTCGGGAAAAAAGCCGGCTTCGGATTGGTAGCTGAACGACCGCTGATCGGAAGGGTTCCGCGCCTGTTGAAATCCGGGCTGCTGTGGATGTATAAGCATCATAACGGATAAGGTTTCGCGGGATTTTTAATTCAGGCAAAAAGAGCTCATCTGTCATGATGAGCTTTTTTTTGCAGGCCGTTCAGCGGCTCTTTCCCTTCAGTCATTCGTTTTACTTATTGTTTTGCAATGTAACGCTTTTCAATCATTCTAAAGCTTATTTCCGATCAGCGCTAAACACGGCCCGCATATTCAGTTTTTTCATATCAATCCATTCATCACAATCCCTTTAAAAAGCGCATCATGTGCCCGAAAGCGGTTTGTGCAGACTGCCGATCGTATGTCATGGAATACGGATCGGCAAATCCGTGCAAGCCCGCTAATTTGTGCGTCTCTATCCCTTTTTCTTTTAACGCAGCTCGCAATTCATCAACGCAAAATGACCGCTCCTCTTCTGGAAAAAACAGCATCACCGGGCATGCAGGGGTCATGTCCAAGTAATCTCTTATACGGGAGCCGTAGTATCCGACCATTCCGCTGACATGCTCTTCTTCACTGCACAGCCAGGCTGCCGTCGCCCCCACGCTGAAACCGACGATGATCACTTTTTGATATCTGTTTTTCAATTGACTGATGATCGTTTTTATTTTTTGGGAGGCGTCGACAAAACCGACATTCTCTGTGAAGTGTGTGTATGCGGCTTTCTCGTCGGCATAATCGAATGTTGTTTCCTGATTGAATACATTCGGGCAAAACACGTCAAAGCCATAATCAGAAAGCGCTCGCCCAAAATCCAATATATGCCGGTTTACGCCGTATATTTCGTGCAGTACGATGATGGCTGAATCGGAATTTTTCTGGAAATGCATCATATTGTAAAGGCCTCCCGTTACCTCAAAAAAAGGCGCCGTGAAGGCACCTCAAAATGGACGGCGTCAGCTTAATGCCGGTTTTGCAGTTTTTTCTTTGACAGGATCGGCTGATGCAGTTCCTGTGAAGCGATCAAGAAATATCGCTCTTCCTGCAAGCTGCTTTGTGGATGAATGCTCAAGAAAAATGGCTCGTCCGGCAAACTCGGCGTTTCCTTTTGGTTGGGGCACAAAGCTGGCTGCGGCAAGGCTGGCGACAACGGCCGCCGACACGGCGGCAAGCATCTTCTTCACTTTAACTCCTCCGTTCTTTTCAGGATTTGGTCTCTTGCATGATGAGACTCTTCAAAGTATTCGGCCGCATGTTTTGCATCACCATTTTTTTTATAGAAAAGCGCAATGTCCAATGTTAATTCTGCTATATCCGTCCAAAGATTAATCGTTTTGAGGTATTCTAAAGCATGTTCGACTGTAAGCGAATCGTGTTCATCATACAGAGCATGGATAAGTCTAAATTTCGACAAATATTCCCTTTCTCCTGCTTTTTTTGCACGAGAAAAACCTTTTTTATACCATTCGCGGGCTTCATGAAAACGTTCTGATTTGTACAGGACATGCGTCAATTCAAACATGGAGTGGATTCCGTATACAGATTCTTCATGATCTTGCAGGCGAAGCGCCTCCTTAAAGTGCGTTTCCGCCATGTTGAGAAGGTCGCGGCTGACGCAGCTCAACCCTAAATTGTGATGAGCCATGCCGATGAGGGTGTTATTTTCGATCTGTGTTGCGTCTTTTAAAGCCTGCTTGTAGTGTTTTTCCGCTTCGTCAAAACGAAATAAATCGAGTTTATTCGCACCTAAAATCATTTCGCTGCTTATCGCTTTTTGAATATAGTCATCATGCGTTTTGAAGGTTTTTAAGGCAGCTGTCGCGTGGTTTAAGGAGAAGAAATTTTGTTTGATTTGGTAGTAGGCGACCGCCATTTTGTAGTGGAATTCGGCATTTTCGATCTGATCGGGGATTTTTCTGAGCTTGTTCTCTGCGAGTTTGTAATAATTGATCGCATTTGTGTAGTCCTTTTTATGAAATTCGTACATGCCGGCAAAAAAGAAAAAATAGTATTCGATCATGTCGTCCGTGCTTTGCATATCTGCTTTTTGATGCTGAATGTCTTCAAACAGCCTGTTTGAGGCGGCAAATTCTTCTGTCAGCAGCTTATGCCGGTAGTCTAAAAGGTTAAAATAGAGCAGCAAATCTTGATTTTCCTCCATGTTCGGAAGCTGATTCTCGATGTCATACTTTATGGAGACCGCCTGGGATATTTCATGGCGCTTGATCATGACGTACCATTGATTCAGCATTTTGGCGACTTCTTCATACGCAATTTTTGTTTTCAATCGATTATCATTCCCTTCTTCTTTATTCATTTTCCTTTTTATGGGTTGTCTTTCATTTTACAGAATCGAGCATTTTTTGACAATCCATTTTTCTAAATATTAGCAAAATTTCCTAATATCACTTATAATTCTTTTCCATCACTTAATTTTTGACAATATCATAAGCGATGCTTTAAACTTATATATGTAAAGTGTTACATGTTTATATTTACATTGAAAAGGAGCTGTTCATATGAATCAGGATGTGCAAGATTTTGTCGGAAGCCACATGATCTATACTTATGAAAACGGCTGGGAGTACGAAATTTACATTAAAAATGATCATACGATCGATTACCGCATTCACAGCGGCATGGTTGCAGGCCGCTGGGTCCGGGATCAGGAAGTCAACCTCGTCAAACTTACTGAAGGCGTGTACAAGGTATCTTGGACAGAACCGACAGGCACTGATGTTTCGCTGAACTTTATGCCAAAAGAAAAACGCATGCACGGCATCATTTTCTTTCCAAAATGGGTTCACGAACGCCCGGACATTACCGTCTGCTACCAAAACGATTATATTGATTTAATGGAAGAGTCCCGTGAAAAATATGAGACATATCCAAAATACGTCGTTCCTGAGTTTGCGGACATCACGTTTATGGAAAACGCAGGCGCAAATAATGAAGAACTGATTTCCAAAGCGCCGTATCCAGGAATGACGGATGACATTCGCGCCGGAAAACGGGTGTAAACATGAGGCTGAAGGATCCCTTCAGCCTTTTTTATATAAGGACTGGACTTTTGACAAATCGTTCAGCAGCGCTTTAATGTCCGCCTGTGACAAAGGTACAAGCATTTGGTCGTAAAGGGTGATGATCTGCCCGTCTGCTTCATCTTCATGCTGCTTCAAATATTGCTGCAAGGCTTCAAGCTGGTTTTCCTTTAAACTGGTCTGCGTGTGGAACTGCTTAACTTTTTTAAGAGAAAAGACGTTCATCTCCTGATCAAAATCACCGGAGACGATCTGCCCTTCGATGAAAGACATGTGTACCACTCCTGCACGTTTTTCATCAGTTTGCCCGTTTTTCTCAAAAAAGAGCCATAAAAAAAACAGCAAGGTTATGACACCCTTGCTGTTTTTTATATCGCCGGCTTATATCCCTGCTTTTCCATTTCCTTATACACGTCCTTCAGCTTCGGATTTCCTTCGCCGACGACTTGGTCACCGACGAGGACCAACGGATAGAAGTATTCGTCATTTAATATTTTTTGCGTTATCTCCAGTTTTTTCGGATCGTTCTCAGGAGGCTGATGAATATCGATGTACGTAATCGTGAACGGCTGGCCGGGATACTTTCTTTTGAGTGCGGCTTCGAGCCATTCGTACGTTTCTTTTGATGACGGAAGGTTCACACAGCTCGGACAAAGAACATCTGCGCCGTAAACAAAAAGTTCGGCTTGTTTTGTCATATCAACACGCTCCTTTCCCTTTTTTTATTTTAGTCTATTTTCGCCCCGCTCTCCATAAAAATCGTTTTTTGTCTTTGGGGGCAAATATGATATAATAGGTGGGAAAACGCTGAAACTAAACAATAGCTTTTTATTGTTCGACTGAATATAATGGTTGTATGATTTGAAAGGAGCGATATGAATGGCGACAGAAGTCGAAATGAAAGAACAGGTGCAGGAAGTGCTGGACAAACTTCGTCCGTTTTTGCTTCGTGACGGCGGTGACTGCGAGCTTGTCGACGTTGAAGACGGCATCGTAAAGCTTCGTCTTCTCGGCGCATGCGGAAGCTGCCCGAGTTCCACGATCACGCTTAAAGCCGGAATCGAGCGCGCGCTCTTGGAAGAAGTTCCGGGCGTTATTGAAGTAGAACAAGTATTTTAATAGCAAAAAGGCTGCCAAACAAAAGTGGCAGCCTTTTTTATTTACAAGTGGCTGTCAAACCATCCGGCGATATATTGCAGCCGCTTGATGCGCTGCTTCGGGTGGCCGCTTCGCGACAAGTCGTGGGACGCGTTCGGAAATCTGACAAACTTTACGTTCTTCCCCATTTTTTTCAGCGCTGTAAACAGCTGTTCAGCCTGTTCAATCGGACATCTGTCATCGCGTTCGCCGTGAAGGATCAAAAGCGGGGTTTCAACCCTTTCGGCATATTTCAGCGGCGAACGGTCCCATAGTTTGTCCGGATCTTCAAAAAGGTCTGCTCCAAGCTGCCAATCCGTGAAAAAGTAGCCGATGTCGCTTACGCCGTAAAAGCTGACCCAGTTGGAAATCGACCTCTGCGTCACCGCGGCTTTAAAGCGGTTCGTATGGCCGACGGCCCAGTTTGTCATAAAGCCGCCGTAGCTTCCGCCTGTGATTCCGAGTCTGTCCTGATCAATAAAATCGTGATGCGCGAGAACATGGTCAACGGCTGCCATGACATCGCCGAAGTCTCCGCCTCCGTAGTCGCCTCTCACTTTGTTGACGAAGTCCTGGCCATAGCCGTGGCTTCCCCTCGGATTGACATAGACGACTGCGCTGCCTTTGGCGGCGAGCACTTGAAATTCGTGAAAATAGGCGTTCGCATACATCGCGTGCGGTCCGCCGTGAACCTCTAAAATGAGCGGATATTTTTTTCCTTCCTCAAAGCCGGCCGGCTTCATCAGCCACCCGTGCACCATTAAGCCGTCGGCCGTCTCAAATTGAAATTCTTCAGGTGTTGAGATGATGTGCTCCTTAACGAAATCCTCATTGGCATCCGTCAGGCGCTTCGCTTTATCTTCGCCCAATGCAATATCATACAGCTCACTCGGCCAAACGGGCAGGGCGATCGAAGCGGCAAACCCCGTTTCATCCGGACGGAGGCTGAATCCGTTCAGATGCTCTTTTTCCAGGCGGACCGGGTAGGCGAGGCCTTCTGTTGATATGTAATAAATGCCCGTTGCTCCCTGATCGGTCCCGATCACGTAAAAACCGTTGCCATCCTTCGTCCAAGCCGGTTTTGGCAGTACACCTCCGACAAGGCTGTCCCCTGCGACCGCATCGTTTAAATGAACGTCAAGCATCTCGGTTAGGCATGTCAGCTCGTCTTTTTCAAAATCGTACATCCAGGCTTTATCAAGCGTCGCATTTTGGAACTCTTTTTCGTGCCCTAAAAAGGCAAGGCGTTTTCCGTCAGGAGAAAAAGACAGGGATGAAAAGATCCCGTTTTGTCCCGTCAGGCGTTTGAGCTCTCCGCTTGACAGCGTCATCAAGTAGACGTCGTTTACACGGTTGTCATCTTCTTCGGTCAAATTGGCGCAAAAAGCGATTTTCTCCCCGCAAGGTGAAAACGCATGGCTGACATGATCCCTTTCGCATGCGGTGATTTGCTTCATGTCCCCCGTTTCGATCTGGACGAGGACAAGCTGCGTATATTTCCCCCTTTTAAAGCCCTGCCCGTCTGCTTTATATGTTAAGGAATCGACTTCCAATGGTTCGTGGTCTTCGATTTCGGGCTTTTTTTCGTCTTTGACGCTTTCGGTTTTCGTCAGCTTGACAGAGCAAAGCAAGTATTTTCCGTCGGGCGACCATTCAGGCTGCACGACGTCATAAGGAATGTCTGTCACTTTTTTCGCTTCGCCTCCAGCCGTATGGATCACATATACCTGTGACGAATCATCCCGGTTTGATGTAAATGCGAGCATCCTGCCGTCAGGCGACCATCGCGGATGCTGATTTCTTCCTGTTCCGAACGTCCATTGCGCCGTTTCCTCTGTTTCGGTATCAAAGACCATGATATGCGCATCATACGAATCTTGTTTTTTGTTCACTTTTGTTTGTACATAAGCGAGTTTTTTGCCGTCAGGCGAATATTGGGGATCTGTAACCGATGCGAGCCTCGTAATGTCTGCTTCCGTTATGAGCTGCTTCAATCGCGATTCTCCTCTCTTGTTCAGTGTCTATACTCTATTTCGACTTCCTAAATAAAAATCCTTGTTTTCCCGGCAAACTAAAAAAGAGCCTGTAAAAGCTCTTTTTAGTCGGCTGGGGATGCGCTTTTCACCGGTTTTCTTTCGACGGCTGCTCCTGTGTCCGGCACATGGAGGCAGTCGACTTCACAATGCGGAAACTTTGACGCGAGCCTGGCTTTCAGTTCTTCTCCTTTTCCTTTTTCAATAAAGGAGAGAATCGTCGGTCCCGCGCCGCTCAAAGCCGTTCCATATGCGCCGCACAACCCGGCTTCATGCTCGACCTTGGCAAGTTCGGGAACGAGCGCCCTCCTGTACGGCTGATGAAAAAGGTCTTTTTTCATCATGTGTCCGACGAGGTGCCAGTCCTTTGACATGAGCCCGGCCACAAGCAGATTGCTGACTGCACTTGCCTCGACCGCTTTTGAAAATGTGAGGCTTTCCGGAAGAACGTCCCGCGCATCTTTTGTCAGAACTTCGTAAAAAGGAATGACAACGACGACATCGATGTCTACGTCCTTGATCGAGACAAGCTGTGTCTCGTCCTTCTCGTGAAGTCCGATGACAAGGCCTCCTGAAAGCGAAGCCCCGGCATTGTCGGGATGTCCTTCTTCAAGGCTTGCAAAATGCAGTTTATCGCGTACAGACAGCTTTAAGTCAGCCAGTTCGTTTGCAAGCTCCACGGCAGCGGCAATCGCAGCCGCACTGCTGCCGAGCCCGCGGGCAAGCGGGATGTCGCTCCACACTTTGACAAGGCACGGCGAAAGCTCTTTTCCAAAATGGGCGGCAGTCCGCTTGGCTACTTGATAAATCAAATTTTCCGTTCCGGCGGGTATACCTGCCACGATGTCTGTTTCAGCTTCAAACCGCCACTCGTCACAAGGAAAAACAGACAGCTTTAAATAGCGTGATAGCGCCATTCCGACTGAATCAAAACCCGGACCCAGATTGGCAGTACTTGCCGGAACCGTAATGGAAATCAGCATGTCAGCCTCTGTCATACACGTGCGGCTCCTTTTAAGTGCTCAAGAATTTTTTCCTCATCTGTCGGCAGTGTGACCGGTTTGATGTTTGAGACATCGATGGCTGTATTTGGATCTTTCAGGCCGTTTCCGGTTAAGACGGCAACGACTTTTGCCCCCTGCTGAATTTCTTTCGTTCTCAGCTGCTTCAGCACGCCGGCGACTGACGCGCAGGAGCCCGGCTCGGCGAATACGCCCTCTTCCCTCGCCAACAGCCGGTAAGCGGAGAGGATTTCCTCATCTGATACTTCATCGATTTTTCCGTTTGATTCGTTTGCCGCATTGACCGCCTTGTCCCAGCTTGCCGGATTTCCGATTCGAATCGCCGTCGCAACGGTTTCCGGATTTTCTATCACCCTGTTTTTTACGATCGGAGCAGCGCCTTCCGCCTGAAAGCCGCGCATGACGGGCAGACCTGTGCCGTGTTTTTCATGGTATTCTTTAAAACCTTTCCAGTATGCCGTAATATTTCCCGCATTCCCCACCGGAATCGCAAGGATATCAGGGGCGGTGCCAAGCTGCTCGCAGATTTCGAACGAAGCCGTTTTTTGCCCTTCGATCCGGTAAGGGTTTACGGAGTTCACCAATGCAATCGGCTCTTTTTCACAAATGCTGCGGACCATTTTCAAGGCATCGTCAAAGTTACCGTCGATTGCGATGATTTCAGCCCCGTACATGACGGCTTGAGCCAATTTTCCAAAGGCGATTTTTCCGTCCGGAATGATGACGATGCACTTCATGTTGGCGCGGGCCGCATACGCCGCAGCGGCAGCTGACGTGTTTCCCGTCGAGGCGCACATGATCGTATCATTGCCCTCTTCCTTCGCTTTAGCAACAGCCATCACCATCCCGCGGTCTTTGAAGGAACCTGTCGGGTTGACGCCTTCGGTTTTCACATAAAGCTCGATGCCGAGCTTTGCAGATAAGTTTTTCAAGTGAATGAGCGGCGTGTTTCCTTCGTTCAATGTCAGCCCCGGCGTCTTGTCTGTTACAGGAAGATAGTCTTTATATTGGTGAATGAGTCCTTTCCACATTAGCTCCAACCGTTCCCTTCTACTCGATAAGTACTTTTGACCTGATGAACGACTTCAAGATCGTCCAGCTTTTTCAAAATGTCTGAGAAATCTTCTTCAGACGTATGATGCGTGACGATGACGATTTCAGCCAGGTCGTCATTGTCTTTGATCGGAAGCTGCAGGATCTTTTCAAAGCTGACCCCTCTTTCCGAAAAAATCGCGGTGATTTTTGAAAATGAGCCGACCTGGTCTTTGACATGGATTCTTAAAAATTGCTGGGCAAAAATTTCAGCAGGCGACTTCATTTTTTTCTCAAACTGCGGATCGACAAAGCTGCGGCCGTTTACACCGAGGCGCATGTTTTTCATGACGGACACCAAATCTGAGACAACGGCGGTTGCAGTCGGCATGCTGCCCGCCCCCGGTCCGTAAAACATCGTCTCTCCGACGGCTTCCCCGTATATGTAGACCGCATTGAATTCGTTGTGAACCGAAGACAGCGGATGATGATCGGGAAGCAATGTCGGCTGAACGCTGACTTCGACTTTTTGGCCGTCGCGCTGGGCGATGCCGATCAGCTTCATCGTATAGCCGAGCCGTTTGCTGAAGTTGATGTCTTCATCAGATACCTGGGAAATCCCCTTTACTTTAACGTCTTCAAGGTCGACATTCATGGAAAAGCCGAGCCTTGCCAAAATCGCCATTTTCCTTGCGGCATCTAAGCCTTCCACATCGGCGGTCGGATCAGCTTCCGCGAAGCCGAGCCGCTGCGCTTCCTTCAGCACCTCTTCGTATGGGGCCTTTTCTTTGTTCATCTTCGTCAGGATGAAGTTGGTTGTTCCGTTGACGATTCCCATCATTTTCGTGATTCTGTCTGAAGCAAGGCCGTCCTCAAGCGTCCGTAAAATCGGGATTCCTCCGGCAACGCTCGCCTCAAAATAAAGGTCGCAGCCGTTTTCCTTTGCCGCAGCTAAAAGCTCTGACCCGTAAAGGGCAATCAAATCCTTATTCGCCGTCACGACGTGTTTTTTTGCGCGGAGAGCGTCAAGCAAATACCGCCTCGTCTGTTCGATGCCCCCGATGACCTCGATGATGACATCCACTTCCGGATCTTCTATCACATCATAGGCTTCCGTCGTCAAAACCTCTTTGGGAAGCTCGACATCTCTTTTTTTATCTTTATCTTTAACTAGCACTTTTTGGATGGTGACAGGGCATCCGACCTGATGCACCAGTTTGTCCTGATGATCCTGGATGATTTTCACCACCCCGCTCCCGACTGTTCCTAAACCAAGAAGCCCGACTCGTATCGCCTTCACTAAAATTCCACCTTTCTATCCGATCGTCCATTCTAAAAGGACATTTGTAATTGCAACGCAGACATTTGAGTTACAAACATTATAATGGGGGATTTTTGTTTTGACAAGATGACGATTGCTGAAAAATGGCGTTTGTAAACGCTTTAGTTTCTGATATAATAAGATTCTATATATTCAGAAATATTTTTGTAAGAAAATCTTCCGGACTAAAAAAGCCGGAAGAGGAGAGCTAAATCTCCGTTTTCACCGGTTTGCCGCTCAGGACGAGCGCAATATTTTCCGCACAAAGCCTCATCATTTCTTCCCTCGTTTCTCTGCTGGCGCTTCCGATATGAGGAAGTGCGGTCACCTGCGGGAGACCGACGAGCGGATGTTCCTTTGAAATCGGCTCTTCGGCAAAGACATCAAGGCCTGCACCGGCGATTTCGTTGTGAATGAGCGCATCATACAGATCCCGTTCATCGACGACCTGTCCTCTTGAAACATTGATGAAAATTGCGCTTTTCTTCATCTTTTGAAAAGCTGAACGGTTAAACAGATGCTTCGTCTCCTCTGTCAGCGGCGTCAGGCACACGACAAAGTCGGCTTGTCCAATGAGCTCATCAAACGGTGCGTAAGAAGCGCCCAGTTCTTTTTCAGCTTCGGGATTTCGTTTCCGGTTGTGGTACAAAATATTCATGCCAAAGCCTTTTGCCCGCCTTGCCACAGCCCGTCCGATGCTTCCCATGCCGACGATGCCGATCGTTTTATGATGCACATCGGCGCCTGCCAGCAAAAGCGGTCCCCAGCCCGTCCATTTTCCTTGCTTGATCCAGTCGCTCGCCTCAATGATTCTGCGCGCTGCCGCAAGCAACAATGCAAAGGTTAAATCGGCGGTCGACTCCGTCAATACATCCGGCGTATTGCAGCAGATCACGCCCCGTTTTCTTGCTGCTTCCACATCGATATTGTCAAATCCGACCGCCAAGTTGGCGACCGCTTTTAATCGGGGGGCTTTTTGCAAAAGCTCCGCATCGATCCGGTCCGACAGCATCGTCAAAAGCCCGTCGGCCGTTTTTGCTTTTTCAAGCAGGACGTCCCGCGGACACGGCTCATCCTCTTTTTCCCACATCTCGATATCAGCCAGTTCTTTTAATGGAGAAAGCTGTTCTTCGGGTAATTTCCTCGTCACGTATACAAACGGTTTGTCCATTGTGCCACGTTCCTTTCTAAGAGCTGATTTCTTTTAGCATATCGAAAAAGGCGGCAAAAGTTAAGAGCCTCATGCGACTAAGAAAGAACACCCCGCCTTAAGGTGTCCTTTTCAGCCAATTGACGGAAGGCATGACAGCCAATCCTCCCGATCTTATGCTGACCATCTCCTGAAATCCGCTCAGAAACCGTTCATACGCCGGCACCTGGGACAATAGATGGTCGAGCTTGTTCTCATAATAGTGGTGCTCTGATTCAGGAGAGATATAATAGCCTTCAACCGTTTCAAAGTAATGAAGCGGAAACAGGAGCCTGCTGTACATGAGCCGCTTTGAAAAGGAAGAAAGCGGACTGACCTGTTCATATTGCTGAAGAAATAGCATCACCTCATTGAGATCGCCTTTTTGCTGAAACAGGCTTCTGGCGTATTCTGCAAGATCCCGTGCCGCATGATCAAACACCCATTCTACGGGAACCTTGACCAAAGGCTCCTGCTTCCATGTCTCACAGGTGAGGCGCTGCTGGCAGATCGTCCCGGAATCAGCAGCCTGGGGCTTGTCATCTAATTCGGTATCTGCCAAATATTGAATGGCGTTTTCCGTTAAGCCGAGATAATAAGGGAACGATTCGATAAACCGTTTTTCAAAAGGCTGCAATGGCTGTGACTGCGATTTTTGAATCCAGAACTGCTCGAGCTGGTCGAGGCGTTTCCCCCACAATTCTTTCCACTGGCCGATCCTTGTCGTTTCTTTTACTTCATAAGGATAGCCCCTCCCCTTTTGATGAAATTCGGCGAGCTCCGTACCGAACGGAAAAGACCGGTTCGTAAAACGGGGCGCCGCTTGAAGCAGCACATATGCCGTTTTTCCGTCCCTAAAAGTCATCTCCCCGTCCTTTGTGAACAAAAAAGAGGAAACGTATGGGTCGCGCTGTTCTTGCAAATACTGACTCATGTAATACAGCTCCGCAAGTTCGGCTTGGCTTAAATGGGAAACTGGGGCGATCAAGAACATGGAATTGGGTGTTTGAAAAGTCTGATAAGAGAGATATGACGAAAGTTCGCGAATGTGGATTCCGAATTTTTCTTTGATCAAATCTTTCACCATACAACACTCCTTTAAAAAATGGCCTTCTACACATCGTAATCCATCTAGAAGCCATTTATGAGTGAAAACGTTCTAAAATCGTTACGTTTTGCAGGACGTTTGTATACACTAAGTAAAAAAGATTGGGTGAACACGATGCCGGAAAACAACAGCATGCACAAAATAGAATCAGCAGCAAAAGAGTGGCTTGAAAAACGGGGCGTCAAGATTTCCGAGATTGCGGATCTTGTCTACCTTTTACAAAAGAAATACCATCCTGACATTACAAAAGAAGAATGTGAAGCGAATGTCAGCCGGGTCTTGAAGAAGCGCGAGGTTCAAAACGCCGTGCTTACCGGTATCCAGCTCGATATGCTGGGAGAGCAGAAAAAGCTGTTGGAGCCTCTGCAATCCTTAATTGAGACAGATGAAAGCCTTTATGGCGTCGATGAAATTTTGTCTTTTTCGATCATCAATTTGTACGGCTCGATCGGTTATACCAATTACGGCTATATCGATAAAATAAAGCCCGGGGTGCTCGCCCGCTTAAACGACAAGTCAACGGGGGAATGCCATACCTTTTTGGACGACATCGTCGGCGCCATTGCGGCCGCGGCCTCAAGCAGGCTCGCGCACCGGGCGAAAGACGCCGAATAAAGCCCCCCCAAAAAAACACTTGCCTTCTTACAAGGGCAAGTGTTTTTCATTTTCAGATGCGGTCCATCCATTCTGTAAGCGAATCGACCGTGTAAGTCGGCTTTTTGGCGTAAGCTTCAAGGTGTTCTTTTTTCGTCACTCCTGTATGGACAAGAAGCGTATCCATTCCGGCATTCATGCCGGCCATAATATCGGTGTCATAGTTGTCGCCCACCATCAGCGTCTCGCTGATGTCAGTTCCGAGGACTTTCATCGCCTGCTCCATAATGATCGGCTCAGGCTTTCCGATAAAAATCGGCTCTGTGCGGGTTGACACGGTCAACACTGACGTCAATGACCCGTTTCCAGGCAAAAGGCCTCTTTCGGTCGGAATCGCAATATCGCCGTTCGTCGAGATAAACGTCGCTCCGTTCCGAATCGCCAGACAGCCGACGGCAAGCTTTTCGTATGTAATGCCGCGGTCGATGCCGACGACGACAAAGTCGGCGTTTTCCCCGCCGAACGCCAGGCCTTTTTCTTCGATGGCCCGGCGGATTCCTTCTTCTCCGATCACATATACGGAAGCATCCGGCTTTTTCTCGGCGATGAAGTTCGCCGTTGCCATGCTTGTCGTAAACACCTGCTCTTCCGTTGCCGGAATATCAAAAGATACAAGCTTGTCCGCCACCTGCTTCGGCGTGCGCGATGAATTGTTCGTCACGAATAAGTATGGAATGTCCCGCTCCTTCAGCTTTTTCACGAATTCGCAGGCTTCGTCGATTTTTTCCGTTCCTTTGTACATTGTTCCGTCTAGATCGATTAAATATCCTTTGTATGTTTTCATGTGTTACACTCCAGTTTATTAATGCGGTTTAAATGCTGATACAGGTCCGAGTTCATTGTTTAAATAATCGCGGATACGGACGGGAAATGCCTCAAGCGCTTCCGCGTGCGTTTTCAGCAAGTTTTCCAATTCCCCGTGGCTGACATTCAAGTAATCCTGAACGAGCGCTTTCCGGCAGGCGATCAGCTGTTTCAGATCTTCGCCTTCCGTTTGGCTGACGACCTTCTCATCAGCCAGTATATCCATGATGTCGTCATAGCTTCCCGGATCTCTCATAATGAAGCCGTCAATCATATCGTTTCCTACGTCCAGGATACTTTCGATCAGCGTATGACCGATCCTTTCAAGCGCTTTTTTTTCGATGTCTGACGCCCATTCAGTCTGCTTATGAAACAGCCGGAGCTGCTCTTCAAAAAAATTCAGCGTGTTTTCAATTTTGTTTCGATCGACAAAATACATAGCGGCATCCCCTTTTATGACCGATTATTTTCGCAAGCGTTTCAACACAAAATACGCACAGCCGAAATTGCAGTATTCGTAAATATATTCATCAAGGGTGCTGATTTTTGTATCAAAGGTCGCCTTTTGATTTTGATCATCAAAAAAGCCTTTCAGCCTCAGCTGGCTGTATCCCCAGTCCCCGACAATGTAGTCGTATTTATTTAAAATATCGGAGTATCTTGCTTTAAACGCTTCTTCATTAAATCCGTTTTTCACATCTTTGACGACTTCAAATGCAGCGTTCTGAACGACAATCATTCTTTTCACCTCTTTTATATGATAATTCAAACACCAGCCGCCATCAATTGCTAAGAATAAATCTTCCTCTTTGGAAAAGCTATAGATAAGGAGGAAATGCAGGATGAAAACAAAAATGCTTTTAACCATTTTGCTGCTGGCCTCGCTGGCCGGATGCCAGCAGGCTTTAAACGATCCGAATCACAAAGATATTTATGATGAAGACGGCAACACCGTCCATGTCGCTGATCGGAACCGCCAGTACAACCAAAGCTTCAGAAACGATGATCGAAAAGGCAGGTTCGGTTATGCGCGCCATCAGGCGACTCCAGTTAAAAACAAAGATAAAACACAGACGCCAAAAATCAACAGGGAAGAGATGGCCCATATTATATCTAGTTTAACGGTTCAGCTTCCCAATATTCAAGATGCCTCGGCGCTTGTAACGGATGAAGAGGCGCTTGTCGTCTACCGGACAGGTTCAAAGCGGCGCGAGGAAACCGCAGATCAGGTGAAAAAAACGGCGGCCTCCGTCGTTCCGAGATATTACCATATCTATATATCGGACAATCCGAATTTGATGCAGTCCATCGCCAACTTCAGCTCGCTCGGCTCCAATTCAAGAAACGTCGATCAGCTGATGGCCGATACGATCGAGGAAATGAAAAAATCGCCTCAAGGAAGCGTTTCGACGGACGGAAAAGGAAAAAACGCCGAATCCTAGCGCACGAAAAAAACGCCAGATATTCTGGCGTTTTTAATTTAGCTGAGACAATCAGGCATTGGCCTGCCGTTTTTTGGACGCTTCATTGACCTGTTCATCGGCATGGTAGGAAGAACGGACAAGAGGACCTGCTTCACAGTGGCTGAAGCCTTTTTCCATGGCGATCTCTTTCAGTTCGGCAAATTCATCAGGATGGTAGTATTTCTGTACTTTCAAATGCTTTTTGGACGGCTGCAAATATTGGCCGATCGCCATAATGTCGACATTGTTGGCCAGCAGGTCATCCATCGTTTCAATGATTTCTTCTTTTGTTTCGCCAAGACCGATCATGATGCTCGATTTCGTCGGGATATCGGGCTGCATTTCTTTGGCGCGGCGCAAAAATTCCAAAGATCGTTCATATGTAGCTCTTGCACGGACTCTCGGCGTCAGCCTGCGGACCGTCTCAATGTTGTGATTCAAAATGTCCGGCCGGGCATCCATCAGCATTTTTAAATTATCGTAGTCTCCGCCCATATCGGAAGGAAGAACTTCAATTGTCGTAAAAGGATTTTTTCTCCGGACGGCGCGCACGGTTTCTGCGAATACGCCAGCTCCCCCGTCCTTCAAATCGTCCCGGGCGACGGCTGTAATGACCGCATGCTTCAGATTCATGAGACTGACGGAATCTGCGACGCGTTCCGGTTCTTGCAAATCAAGCTCTGTCGGCAGGCCGGTTTTCACCGCACAAAAGCGGCAGGCTCTCGTACAGACAGATCCGAGAATCATAAACGTTGCAGTCCGTCTGACCGCCCAGCATTCGTGAATATTCGGACATTTCGCCTCCTCGCACACCGTATGCAGGTTGTTTTCTCTCATTAATTTCTTAAGGCCCGTATAGTTTTTATTCGTATTAAGCTTTATTTTCAGCCATTCGGGCTTTCTGAGGTGTTCGTCTTTCTTTGCCAATTCCATCAACTCCACTCGTGGATAGTAATCAAGTTTTGCTGCGAAAATGTAAGGACTTGGGCGATGGATTTCGTCCCTTGCCATTTGGAACCGCTTAAAAAACTTAAAAACTTGTCTTTAGTCACTTTAACATACGACAGATTTGCGGACAAGGCATTGATTTTTTGCAATATCAAATTGTTAACATTTTCTTATTATCGTTTTTACCGTTTGTCGCACACTATACACAATTAAACGGAAAGGAGCCAATGATACTGTGAAAGTCGTATTATCCGTTCTCATTCTCCTTTTAGTCATCGTTCAGCCTTGCGCTTTGGGAAAGGAACAGACAGCGTCAGTTCTAAAAAAAAGGATGGCGCTTTACAATAGAGCGGAAGCTGCGACCCAAATCCCCTGGTACGTTTTCGCTGCCGTTGATCAATACGAAATCAACATTCGCAAGAACCGCAAAGACCTGCCGAAAAAAAAGGGGTATACAGGGATCTACATTCCGCAGGACATCTGGAGCGGTCCTGAAAATCCAAACCAAAGTGATACATCTCCGCTCAGCATTAAGGTATTTGACGGAATCGGAATGGACGGCAATGGAGACGGCCGGGCGGAAGCTGATAATGACGAAGATGTCCTGTATACGTTCGGCAAATATTTGACGACATATGGAAACGATCTCGCAAACATCCGCATCGGGCTGTGGGAGTTTTATGAAAGGGATCAGTCGGTCGGCATCATTACGGGATTTATCAAACTTTTTCGCAAATACGGCCACATTGATTTAGGCGCGCACGCGTTTCCCCTCCCCATCCGGTCGGATTACAGCTACAGAAGCACGTGGGGAGACGCCCGCGGCTTCGGGGGCAGGCGCATCCACGAAGGAACCGACCTGTTTGCCCATCACGGAGTTCCGGTTCGGTCGACATGCTACGGAATCATCGAAATGAAAGGCTGGAACCGCTTTGGCGGTTGGAGAATCGGAATCAGGGACATCCATAATACGTATCACTACTTCGCCCATCTGAACGGATTCAGCAAAGGTTTAAAGGTCGGGCAGATCGTCGAGCCCGGCCAGGTGATCGGCTCCGTCGGAAACACCGGATACGGGCCGCCGGGCACATCGGGAAAGTTTCCGCCCCATCTCCACTACGGCATGTACAAGGACAACGGCAGAAGCGAGTGGTCATTTGATCCGTATCCTTATTTAAAAGCATGGGAGCGAAAAGAGCTCAGGCAGAGGAAAAAATAAAAACATCCCGTTTTCCCCGGGATGTTTTTACTCTTTTTCATCGGCTTTTTCGCCTTTGGAAGGAATTTGGATCGACGGGGACGTCTGGCTTCCGCTGCCGCTGTAGAAATCGGGCACATCTCCGTGTATCGCCTGAATCGTCGCCGGTATCGTATTTTTGACAACCGCCGTCTTTGTCGCAAACGGAATGACGACCCTCACCTTTACTTCGACAAGCACGCCGATGTTAATTAAGGCGTTGTTAATCCCGTAAGGCTTGACGCTCTCTTTCACGTCTGTAAAGACGTCTCCGACGATGTTGAGGCGCACGGGAATTTTTGGACCGAGGTTTCCGAGCAGCGAGTTGCCGGTGGTCTGGCCGAGGGGAATTTGATAAATGACGCCGTCATCCCGCCCTTTCTTCGTTTTTGCTGAAGAATTAAACTCTTCTGTTTCGGTTTCCTGAAGATTGTGATGAAGCGCTTTTGTAATTTTGCTTTGCATATCCTTAACAACGTGGGAGTTAAAATCGACCGTCGTTACTTTTCCGTTTTCGCTTGTTTTCATCTCGATCATGTTCTGTACATTTTTATCTTTGCTAATATAGCTTTCGACCGCTTCCTGGATGGCGTGCATCGCAATTCTGTTCGTTTCCATTTCCGCAATGTTCAACAGCGTCGGCTTGATCGAGGAGTTGATGATCAATAAGCTGACCGTTGTTGAAAATATAAATATCACAAAAGAAAGGAGCATGACATACCGAAAAGGCAAAGGTCCTCTTTTAGAAAGAGGGCCGCGAAATCTCCGCAATGCAAAATCCCCCCTTACATCACAATGTGTATGCTTGTAAGAGGGGATATACGCTTCAAACAGACAACTTTTATTCCGCCATTTTTAAAAGCGCCTCTTTGCCGCTCATGCCGGCGTGTATCCCGAGCTCTTTTGCCGCGTCTGTAACCGATTCGAGCGGGGCGCTGAGAAGCTCATCGATCGTGCGGACGCCGACTGCTCTTGCGGCGACGATTTTCCGTTCCTTTAATTTATCATTCAGCAGGGCGACATCAAGCGCCCCGCACATAATATATCCATGATCGGTCGTTACCGCCATAAAGTTCGTTTTCGGCAGTTTGACGGTTACAGCGATAAACGGCCGGTCTTCGATTATCACCGGAGTTACATTCACCACTTTCAACCCCCCCCCCTTTACCATTAGTGTATGGCGAAAGCGGGGGACTTGTTCCGTTTTACCCGAAGAAGCTTTTTCAACGATCGCCTCGGCATGCCTTATCCAGCTTCCAGGCCAGGAGGTCCCGCAGGAATTCCGGCATGAAATACTCGATGTCACAGGCATCGCGAATCGCAGGGAAAAGGGTCCCGAGCGTAAACATGTCAATGGTTGCGAGCGTATACGTGCGGCCCGGCTCGATTTCGGCTCCGGCGACCGCGAGCTTTTCTGCATCAAGACCGGAGTACATCATTTTTCCCATCACCTTTCCACGGAAGCCGAGGCCTTTGATATGAAGCTGCTCCATTTCCTCTGCGGAAGCCTGGAGTACGGTTTCCTTCAATTCGGTTCCCGTCAGCTTCACTTTGACCGGGTTGATCGGATGCGGACAAATACGGTGGATGTCGCCTCTAGTCACAGGTCCGGCTGAAAGGGAGCCGAGCAAAATTCCGGCATTGACCATGCCGATTTCGGCATTACACCATTCCTTAAGCGCATCGGCAAGCATTTGGGGCAGAGCTGAAGCTTGAAACCATTCGGCTGTAATCGGATGATCCAATTGAGCCACTTCCTCCCGAAGCACAGTCCGGGCTTGCTCCATTTTTCCCATGAGGAAAGCAGACGTTTCCTCCGATTCTCCATTCCAATCTGAAGTCTTCTGTACACTCGCTTTTTTTTCGAAAACGGTCCTCCTGTCAAGATCAACCGTCAGTTCGACATGGCCGGCATAGTTTCCATACTTTTCGGCGCAAGCGAGCAAAACGCCGTTTTTCATCATGCCGTCCTCCAGCAAATGGTGTGTGTGGGAACCGAGGATCAGATCGATTTCGGGAAACCTCTCCGCTGCCTTTTGATCGTCCAGGATGCCCAAATGAGAAAGAAGAATCGTGATGTCGGCTTTTCCTTTGACCTCTTTCAGTACCCGGGCGATGCTTTCAAAGGCGTCGGTTACTTTCCAATCGAGCTGTGCATAGATCGGATAATACGGGACCGTCACGCCGAGTACGGCGATGGTGATTCCGCTCTTTAGCGTTTTGATCCAATACGGCTCTGCCCATGACGGCCTGTTTCCGCTTGTATCAAACAGGTTGGAAACGATGACCGGAAACTCCGCATGACGATAAAGCGCATCAAGCTCCTCGTGCGGGAGCGTGATTCCTTCATTGTTGCCGATCGTGACCGCGTCATATCGCAGACGATTCAAAAGCTCCACATTCGCTTTTCCGAAAGTTGCTTCAGATATCGGGTGAAATCTGTCGACATGGTCGCCGATATCAAACAGAAGCACTTCCTCGTCTTCCGCTGTGTGTTTTTGCCTTTGTTTCCCGATGTAATCAACGATGGCCGGCCAGTTTTCAAAATGGCTGTGCAGATCATTTGTATGATAGATATGGAGCTTTTCCCGCATGCAAATCTCTCCCTAACGTATAGACTAAAATGCGCCTTGATAGATAAGTCTGAGTCCGACCAGAATCAGAACGAGCCTCATGATGAAAACGATCGTTTTCGATTGCATCTTTCTATTGATAAAGGCGCCGAGCTGCCCTCCGAACCAGGCGCCCGGAATGAGCGCCAAAGCATAAAGCCAGTTGACATGGCCGCTTATAACGTGGCCGGCAGATCCCGCAATCGAAGAAAGGAAAATGATAAACATCGATGTGGCGACTGCGACCCGCGTCGGAATTAAAAACAGGAGCATCATCGCCGGCACCATTAAAGAGCCTCCGCCGATTCCGAATAAACCGCCGAGGAAACCGACGAAACACGCGATTGCGATTCCTGCCCAAGGCTGGTAGGAATACGTGTAATCGTTCCCCTCGTCATCTTTAAACGTTCTGATGATGCCGGCGTGCTTCTTGTCCAACGGCTTCGCTTTTTTCTTGATCATGAGCGACAAAGATATCAAAATCATAAATATTCCAAACCAGAGGGAAAACGAATCCGTGCTGAAATATTTTGACACATGGGCGCCGATAAGGCTTCCCGGTCCAGATCCGATAAAAAAAAGAAGCCCGCTCTTATAATCGACGGTTTTGTATTTCATATAAGCGATCGTCGAAGACAGGCCCGTAAAGATGATGACAAAAAGCGAAGTGCCCACCGCCATTTGGGGCGTAACGTGGTGAAATAACCCCGTAAAGCCTGACAAAAAAAGCAAAGAAGGAACGATGACAATCCCGCCTCCAAGGCCGACGAGACTGCCGATGGTTCCCGCGATCAAACCGAGTATGATCAGTATAAAATATTCCATGAATAAGTCCTTCTTTCTTTAGCTGAATAAATCGAGCTGCCTTGGCGTAAGCCCTTGATATTCAAGGCCGAGCAGCTCCATCATTTGTTTTCCGTTCGCGGCCGCATCGCCGCCTGAATTGTTGTTGAACAGCACGTAAAGATCTTTCGACTGCCGCTTTAAAAGTTCCAGGTTTTTCGTCCAATCTTTCAATTCCTGTTCATTATATAAATACAAATATCTGACTTCCCGCCAGTTTTGCCCCGAAGACGGCCGGGCCCAGCCCTCCTTATTGCGGCCGTGAAAACGGACGAGCGTCTTTTCGCTGTCTGTCGCATGAAGAACGGTCGGAACGCTCCCTTCCCCGATCTGCGGTTCATCGCAAATGCTGTGTATCCAGCCTTGTTCTGTCATAAAGGAAAGCGTCTTATCGCGGAATTGGGGCATGAACCATGACCTGTGCCTGAATTCAAGGGCACACGGCACGTCCCCCATTTTCTCCCTGCACCACCTTAAGTAATTGACGTTTTCTTTTCTGCAGTCAAACCAGGGCGGAAACTGGAAAAGAACCATCGCCAGCTTCCCGGCTTTTATGTAAGGGGCGAGCGACAGTTTAAAGGCGTCAAACATCTCATCCTTTGAATCAAAAGGAATGTCGCCGCGCTGATGGCCGGTCATTCCCTGATAGGCTTTTATGACAAATTGAAAGGACTCCGGCGTTTCTTTTACCCATTTTTCGTTGTTTTTTTCGGGCTGGATTGCGTAAAAGCTTGCATCAAGCTCGACGATCGGAAAATGGGACGAATAGTGCAGCAGCTTTTTTTGGCTGTTTGTCTTGGGCGGATACAGGCTGTCATGATCCCCCCATCCGGTTAATCCGATATAAATCAATCTCGTTCACCTCTCTTTTTAGTTTATCACAGGTTTTTTCGAGAATCCTTTATTTCGGCCTGCATGTTAGCATTTCCTTCTCCCGAATCTTTATCATAAAAAAGAAGCCGGCACCCCGGCTCCTTAAGGCGTTTTCTTCGGAAAAAAGGTAAAGCTGAAGCTATAGAGAAAATCGATGGCGAGAATGACGGACCATAAAGCAGCAGTGCGCATTAAAGCTTCGGTTCTGTCAAAATCGCCGATGAACACGTGCAATCCCGCCAAAAGCGCCGCTCCGATCGCCCAGGCGGCAAAATGGCGAAGCCAGCCTGCCCGCTCTTTTTTGGCGTGTTCCTTTCCGTACCGCGGCCCTTTGTCAGGCTTCGGACCTCCGGCAAAGCGATAGGCGAACCGGACATCCGCCCATTTGATCATCCGGCTGCCGAATGCGACGCTGACCCCGATGTAGACGGCGGCCAGCCCGTGCAGAGTATCCGCTTTTGCCCCATTGTGCAAATCGACGGCCGTCGCTATAAGCAGCAGCAAATCTAGTACAGGCGTTGCGGCTAGAAACAACAAGCCGATTTTTTTCATCCCGGCAATATATCGAAAAAACAGACCTAACAGAATAAACACCCAAAATCCGATTTCACAAGCAATAATCAGCAATCCAATCATCTATGTTTCCCGCTCCTTTTTTAATACGTTTGTGCTAAAAAAATAATAACACAAATGTATGAAATAATACAACTGTGTTATAATGAATATATGCCAAAAATCGTTGATCACGAAAAACAAAAAGAAAAAATTGCCGAGGTCGTCTGGAAGGTGATCCACAGAGAGGGACTTGACCATTGCACCGTCAGAAAAATCGCGGAGGAGGCGGGGCTTTCCGCAGGGGCGATGCGCCATTACTTCCCGAATCAGTCCCAGCTGTTCATCTATTCTATGCAGCTGGTCACAAACAGGGTGAAGGCGCGCATCGAACGGATGACATGGACGGGAACGCCTGCCGACGATGTGAAACAGCTTCTTCTTCAGTTTTTGCCCGTAGATGAAGAAAGAAAGCTGGAAATGGAGGCATGGCTGTCATTTACGGCGAAATCGCTCAGCGATCCGGAGCTCCAGCCGTTACGAAAGGAGATGAACGCTGGAATTTATTCAGCCTGCCAAAAGGCTGTTGAAGCGCTGACGCAATCCGCCGGGAATCCGGATATTGATGTGCCGATGGAAACGGAGCGGCTGTACGCCCTTATCGACGGACTTGCGCTCCACTCGCTCCTGGAGCCCGGACAAGTGTCGCAAGAAGTGATCGATTCCGTGCTGACAAGCCATTTAAAGTCCTTGGCCATGTGACAAAAACCAGCCTGACGGTGCAGTCAGGCTGGTTTCATTCGTTTCAAACATTGGAATATTGTACCGTTTTCAGCCATTCCCCCCCGTTGTGACGGAGCGGCCCGCTTCCGTCATAAACGAGCCGCCCTCTGTTGAATGCCGCCGCTGTGCGGCAGGGGAAAACGTGTCCTTCGTAAAGGCTTTGCTTATGCCTCATAAACATGCTGTCCTTTGTTACGGTGTACGAATCATTCAGGTCGATGACGGCAAAATCGGCGTCACAGCCGATTTTGATCTCGCCTTTTTTCCCGCCCAGGCCGAAACGGAGTGCGGGCGTCCGCGCCGTCCAGTCAGCCACCTTCTCAAATGGAAGCTTGTATGTCAAAGCGATCTCGATCATCGCCAAAAGCGTAAACTGGCCGCCGCTGATTCCGCCCCACGAGCGGAACAGATTGCCGCCTCCTTTTAATTCGGGAGGACATGGAGAATGGTCTGATGATATTATGTCGATTTTGCCTTCGACGAGCGCCTCGATAAGCGCGGATTTTCCCGCTTTTGACCGAAGCGGCGGAGCGCATTTCGCTTCCGCGCCCTTTTCCAGCAGCGCCCCATGGTCAAACAGAAGATAATGTGGACAGGTTTCAGCGGAAACGTCGATTCCATCTCGTTTCGCCTCAAAGATCAAATCGAGTGCTTCTTTCGTCGTCATATGGACAAAGTGAAGAGAACAGCCCGTGACAGCGGCAAACCGGAGGGCACGGAAAACGGCTTCAGCTTCAGCCTCCGGCGGCCGCGATGCCGCATACGCATCAGCATCCGTCCTCCCCGATTGTTCGGCTTCCTGCTGCAGAAATTTGATCATTGGATCGCTTTCGGCGTGAAGCGCCAATATTTTGTTGCAGGCGGCAATTTCCTTCATGCCCTCCAAAAGGGTCAAATCGTCTGCGGCTTGAAATTCTTCATTTCCCGCTTCGAAAAGAAACGCCTTAAAACCGATGACCCCGGCATCAGCCATACCTTTAAGGTGATGGATTTTTCCGGGGACGAGTCCGCCCCAAAGGGCAAAGTCGACGAGCGATTTTTCTTCGGCGATCGCCGCTTTCTCCTCGAGCGCCTGAACGGTGACGGTTGAAGGGATGCCGTTTAACGGCATGTCAAAATAGGTCGTGCACCCTCCCGCAGCCAGCATCCGTGATCCGTATGAATTCCCTCCCAATCGGGACGGCCCGGCTCGCTGAAATGGACGTGGCAATCGACGGCTCCGGGAAAGACGTACCGACCGTCAGCCCGCCATACCGTTCCGGCAGCTTTTTCGTCCAGTTCGCCGATCGCGGTGATCACCCCGTCTTTTACGCCGATATCGGCTTTTTCCGCTCCCTCCGGCAGTACGGCATAAGCGCCTTTCAACACGAGATCGTACACGTTCATGAAACCCCTCGATTCACAGCCGTTTTTCCATGATAAAAGGAGAGCGCGGCCTGAAGAGCGCGGCCCGGCTGAACAGGGGCTCCGACACGAATAAGGACCGCTTCAAGCGCCGCTAACGCAAATAGAATATTTTCTTTGCGGCAGCTGTAGCCCATCGTTCCGATTCTCCAGATTCTTCCGCAGAGGGGGCCGAATGAGCTTGCAATTTCAACGCCGAATTCCTTAAGCATCATGTTGCGCACCTCTTCTGCATCGACCCGTTCAGGCACCTTGACACAGGTGACCGTAGGAAGCTTTTTCTCTCCTTCCGCAAACAATTCGAGCCCCATCGCCCTGATTCCCTCTGTTAAGGCCGCTTCGTGAAGCCGGTGCCTTTCAAAGCGCTCGGACAGCCCTTCTTCGAGAACGGCGCGCGCGCCTTCCCGCAAGCCGTACAGCATGGATGTCGCTTCCGTATGGTGATTCAGTCGCCGCGGACTCCAGTAATCCATCAGCTGGCTGATGTCAAAATAGTTGCTGTATATCGGCAGATGGTCCCTTTCCCGCTTCATGTCTTCTTCTGTAGCAATGCCGCGTTCGACTTTTTTCCTTTCGTTGATCCGCGCTTCGATCCGGCTGTTAAACGTAATCGGCGCCATGCCGGACGGAACGGATAAACACTTTTGCGTTCCGCCGATGACGGCGTCCAAACACCACTCGTCCGTATTCACGTCCGTCCCGCCGATCGTTGCGACCGCATCGACCACGCACAGCACGCCGAGCTCACGGCAGAACCTGC
Source organism: Bacillus sp. FSL K6-0138 (assembly GCF_037982765.1). Taxonomy (NCBI): domain Bacteria; kingdom Bacillati; phylum Bacillota; class Bacilli; order Caryophanales; family Bacillaceae; genus Bacillus; species Bacillus sp. FSL K6-0138. Next base: position 1,002,979 of record NZ_CP150286.1, on the reverse strand, counting down.
CGATTTTCTCAAGCGGCTGCATGCATCCCGTCGATGTCTCGCCGTGTACGATTGCCACGATTTCCGGCTTGACGCGTTTAATTTCCCGAATGACGTCCTCAGGATCAAACACCTCTCCCCAAGGGCATTCCATCGTATGTACGTCGGCGCGGCAGCGTTCACATATCTCGACAAGCAGATGGCCGAACCTTCCGAATATCGGAACGAGCACCTTATCGCCGGGTCTGATGATGCTTATGAGGACCGCTTCAAGCCCCGCTCTCGACGTCCCGTCGACCGGAAACGCCCACTTGTTTTTCGTCCGGAAAATCTGCCGCAGCAGTTCCATGACCTCGTTCATCATATTCGTGAATGCCGGGTCAAACTGGCCGAGCACAGGGTTTGAAAGGGCCCGCAGCACTCTTGGGTCGGCTTCGACCGGTCCCGGCGTCATAATCGTCCGTTTGGGAATATTGATTTCTCCGATTGTCATCACCTTTTCTCCTCTCATTCATAAGCCAAAGTATATAGCAGATTGGCGAGCAGCCTGATCCCCGAATTGAGGTCATCCGGATTCGTCCATTCCTCTGGCGAATGGCTGATCCCGTTCCGGCTCGGAACGAACAGCAGCGTCGTCGGACAATGCGTCCCGAAGATTTGGGCGTCGTGCCCCGCTCCGCTGACCATTTCCCGATAGGATACGTTTGTTTTCTCAGCCGCCCGCTTGGAGAGGCGCGTCAATTCCCGATCCATTTTCACAGGTTTTGCATCCGTCGTCTGCACCGCGCTGATCTGAACGCCCGACACTTCGGAGAGCTCTGTGAAATATCTGAAAATATCTTCGCCGAATCGATCCAGCACCGCTTCGCTGTGATGCCGAAGATCAAGAGAAAAAACGGCTTCACCCGAAATGACGTTCGGGACATTCGGCTTTGCTTCAAGCCGTCCGACCGTGGCCGTTAGAAGCGGATCGGCAGCTCTTGCTTTTTTCGTCAAGTATGAAATGCAAAGAGACGATATCGCGACCGCATCCTTCCTTGTATTCATCGGCGTCGTCCCTGCATGGTTGCTTTCGCCTTTGACGGTGACAGTATAGCGCCGCTGCCCGACGATGTCGGTGACGATTCCGATCTGCCGGCCGCTCGCCTCCAGGATGCCGCCTTGTTCAATGTGGAGCTCGATAAAGCATGCCGCATCATTTCTGAACGGCTTCTTGTACCTCCCTTCCCCAAAGCCGCACTGCTTCATCGCCTGTTCGATCGAGATTCCGTCGCGGTCGCAGACAGCGGGAGCCTTTGTACAGTCGAACAGGCCCGTCAGATTTCCCGACCCCCAAAATGTAAGGGGAAAACGGCTACCTTCTTCTTCGCACAGGGAAACGACTTCGATCGGCCTTTTCGGCGCTCCGTAAGCTTCACGGAGCCGTTTTGCGGCAAGAAGGCCCGCCAGAATTCCATATGCCCCGTCGAGCCTTCCGCCGTTTGTGACCGTATCGATATGCGAACCGGTCAATATCGCCTTTTGTTGAGTCTCTGTTCCTTCTATTCTTCCAAACAGATTCCCTGAGTCGTCAAAATAAGCATCCATTCCCCAGCCCTCCATCTTTTCTTTTAAAGCGTGCTGGGCATCCAGCCAGGGCCTGGTATAGAGAAGCCTTGTCACTCCCCCTTCCCCGCTGTCGCCAAATGAAGCGAGCCAGGTGATCATTTCTTCAATTTCGCTTGCTGTGCTGCCGGTTATGCGGGCATTCATAGTCATGTAAAGAAACTTCCCTTCTATTTTCTTGTTATATTTCTTTACAACTTTATATATAAATCCCAGTTTACTGATAATATAAACAATAAACATCGGCATAATTGTCACAATTTCATTCGTTTTTTGTTGATCTTAACTAAAATGTCGTCACGTTTCTTTACGAAGGAGGCTGAAAGATCAAATGAACATTTTTGACATCATGCAGCTCCCCGTGTTTAAAGGTGCAAGGCTTGCCGCAGGGGAATCCGGAGGCTTCAGGACCATTCAGCACATCAATATGATGGATGCGCCGGACATCGCTGATTTTCTTCATCCGGACGAGCTGCTTGTCACGACCGCTTATCATGTAAAGGACCGTCCGCATTTATTAAAAGAATTGATCGAGAAGATGATCAAGCGAGGCTGCGCGGGACTCGGCATTAAAACGAAGCGCTTTTTGAGGGAAATTCCCGAAGAGGTGATTGCCATTGCCGATCGGCAGTCGTTTCCGATAATCGAATTGAACGAAAGCGTCCGCCTCGGCGACATTGTCAACCATACGCTGAAACAGGCGATAAATGCCCAAAAACAATTCACAGATCATATCATGAGCGGGAGAAGCATTCAGTCGCTGGTGAAAAATGTGTCACTTATATTGGGTATGCCCGTTCTCCTTTTAAATCAGCACCTCAAGCCGATATCCCCGCAAGGAGCGGATCGATCCGAAGGGCCGCCGCTTCATGAAGGCATTTTTCACAGAGGCAGCAAAACGGCTTTCACGTGCTTTTCAACCCTTTCCAAACAGAAAACATATTCCGTATTCCCGATCTATACCCATGAAAAAAAATGCGGCTTTCTCGTCGTGTGCGGGATGATTCCAGCCACTGACAAAGGCCTGCTGTTAACGATTGAACAAGCAGCCAATGTGATCGGTTTTGAACTGATGAAAGAAAACGCGCTCAAGCAGTATACGAGAAGAGCGCGCAATGAGTTTTTCAGCAATTTTTTGGACGGAGCCTTTTCTTCGCCGGCCGAGATTAAAAACCGCGCCAAAGAATTCGCGCTGAAGTGGGACCAAAAGTATTTATGCATTGCCGGCAAATTGGACCGCAACGAAAAAGCGGTCAGCTTCACGGAGAACCAGCTGGAATCTGACGGCGTGTTCGAGTTTTTGGAAGAAGAGCTCGGTCGTTTTCCGTTTCCTCCGCACCTGTTTATCAAAGGAAACACGTGCTTCCTCCTCGCCGAGGGAACGGACAGCTGGGCGGAAATGAACGCGGCGGTTTACGCGTTTTTACGGCGGTTTCAGCAAAATGCCGCAAAGCACTTCCGGCGAACGATTTCCTTTGGCATCAGCAATCTCTGCCATCAGCTTGCCGATGTCCCCGATATCTGCAAAGAAGCGCTCGACGCCCTGCACTCCGGTCACCTTTCCGGCGGCACAGAATTCATTCAAACATACCATATGAAGGATGTGTCAGAGCTGCTGAGGATGATTCCGGTCGACGATTTAAAAAAGTTTTGCACATATACGCTGCAAAACTTGGCACATCTGCCCCGCGATGATCAAGGGCTAATTCATACATTATCCGTCTATTTAGAAACGCACTGCCAAATTTCTGAGACGGCAAAACGTCTGTATGTCCATAGAAATACGGTCATTTACAGGCTTGAAAAATGCGAGGAGCTCCTTGGAAAGAACCTGAAGGATGCCGACACCACGCTGCGCTTACGGCTGGCTCTCAGAATTCAAATGCTGCTTAACATGTAAGAAAATGCTGCGGCTTGCTCGGAAAAATGGAGAAAACGCCAGCACATCATTTCAATCAACATGCGGCCATAAAAAAACGCCGGCATTTTGAAGTGACCCCCAAAAGTTAGACAGCTTATTTTCTCAAGTAACATGACTGGCATGAATCCGGTATTGTACTGGGCTCATGCCTTTTAATTTTGCCTTGATCCGTTTGTGATTATAGTAATCGATATATGTTACGAGCTCTTGTTTAAAATGCTCGATGCTTTGAAATTCGTTGAAATGGATAAACTCTGATTTTAAAATACCAAAGAAACTTTCAATGACCGCGTTATCGTAACAGTTTCCCTTACGAGACATACTTTGAATAATATTTCGTTCCTTTAGGGCGTGGCGATACTGTTTCATTTGATAGTGCCAGCCCTGATCGGAGTGAATCAACAGATTTTCTTTATCTGTCAGCTGTTCAAATGATTTTTCCAACATCTCGGATACCAATGAATACGTTGGCCTGGATCCAATTGTATAAGCAATGATTTCGCCATTAAATAAATCAAGCATTGGCGATAAATAGAGCTTCTCCCCAAATAATTTAAATTCCGTGATATCTGTTACCCATTTCATCTTCGGCTTTTCCGCCTTGAAATTCCGCTCTAGCCTGTTTGGTGCCACCGTGCCGGTTTCTCCTTTATACGAACGGTATTTTTTCATCCGTACGAGACATTTCAACCCCAGTTCCTTCATGAGGCGATATATTTTTTTATGATTCATTTGATATCCCCGGTTTTTAAGCTCGTCGCGTATCCGGCGGTACCCGTAACGGCCTTTATGTTCATGATAAATCGATTGAATCAGTGTTTTTAATTTGGCATCTTTGTCTGGAAGACCGAAGGTTTTGACCCAGTAATAATACGTACTGCGTGGAATTCCAGCCAGTTTAAGCAGGGCTTTTACCGGAAATTCAGTCCTTAGTTCAAATTTTGTAATTTTTCCTTGTTTTGAACTAAGGTATTCAACTTTTTTAAGTAGGCATTCTCCATTCGCAGACGTTCAATTTCAGCCTGCATGGCTTCCACTGATCCTTCTTGCGGTGTTTGTTTCTTCGTTCTTTTTTGATTTTTCTTTGTCATTGACGGCCGCCCCTTTTTCATCGGTTTTAGGGCATCGATTCCTCCGGTTTCGAACAGTTTCTGCCATTGAGCCACCGTAGAAGGTGCTTGAATATTGAAGATGGCGGCTGTTTCACGGATCGACGTCCCATTTTCGATCATATAGTGAAGTACCTTCAGTTTATCTTCTACAGAATAGGTTGTATAGAGTTTTTGAAACGCACTTTCTCCATGGTAATGGTATTTGCGAATCCATACCTGAAACACACCTGACGAAACACCGATCTCTCTGGCGATTGTTTTATGCCCTTCCCTACCCGCAAGATACCTTTTGACCGCTTGTATTTTTTCCTCAGCTGTAAATTTAGCCATAAAAAACTGCACCTCCGATTGTTAGATGGTGTCTAACAATTGGGGTGCAGTTCATTTGCCGGCTGCTTTATACTTTTTTCGGGATTGCTCTGGTTTGCTTTTTCCGTCCCCAGCTGACCGCCGCCAAAAAACTCAAGACAAGGACGGCCGCGCCAAACACGTATGGAATTTCGATGTTCACGTCGAACAGCAGCCCCGCAACCGCAGGTCCGACAATGTTGGCAAGGCTCATGAACGCATTGTTCATTCCTGCCGCAAAGCCCTGCTCATCTCCGGCCATTTTCGAAATGAGGGTATTGATCGCCGGGCGAAGGATGGATGTCAGCATAAAGAAGACGATCGTCGCGCCGAACACAAGCCAATACGATCCGGCCAGCGAGCAAACGACGAGCGCTGCAGCCGAGCCGATCAATGTGATGTTCATCAGACGCTTTTCGCCGAAGCGGTTCGTGAGCATTCCAAGGGCAACGGCTTGGACAAACACGCCGATCAAGCTTGCCGCCGTGATGACAAACGCGATGTCTCCCGGTGTAAACCCGTGCTTGTGATCGACATACAAACTGAAGACCGCTTCAAAATTCATGATGCCGAAGTTCAAAACGAACACCAAAATGAGCAGAAACGCATACGGCGATTTCAGCGCCCGCGTCATTTGCTTCAGCAGGGGTTCGCGCCGTTCGCCGGACCGCCGCTTTTCAAGCATCTTTTCTTCGCTGAGCGTTTCCGGAAGCACGAAAAGCGACAGTACTGTTGCAACGCAGGCTAAACCGGCTGACACGTAAAACGGAAAAGCGAGCCCGTACGCCACCAAATAGCCGCCTGCTCCGGGGCCGATGACAAATCCGAGTGACATCGCCGCACTGATCAGCCCCATCCCTTTGCTGCGGTCCTTTTCTGAGGTGATGTCCGCGATATAGGCAAACATCGCCGGAACCAAAAAGGCCGCCCCCGCTCCGCCCAAAAGGCGCGAAACAAACAGGAGCCACATCTGGCCGGCCCAGGCGAAAATGAGCTGTGAAACGGCAAACGCTCCGATGCCGAGTATGATCATTTTCCGCCTGCCGTATTTATCCGTCATTTCCCCTGCAACAGGCGAAAACAGCAGTTGCGTAATACCGGAGGCCGCGATTAACAGGCCAAGCGTCCCTCCCGAGGCGCCGAATTTTTCTATAAATGTAGGCATGAGCGGAATGATCAGCCCGATGCCGAGCATGACGATAAATACGTTCAGCATAAGGATATATAATCTGGCCATATTTTTCATGCGCATACCCCTTCCTTTTCGTCCGAAAACAGGACTTTTTCTTCAAGGTCAAACTGCTACTCAATCAGTATATCCAGCGGTGGATTTAAAGTCTAGTTTTTTCATATTTTATTTATTTTGTATATTTTTTCTTTACGAAAGCGCAATAGGTTTGTCATTAGGAATAAAATGCGCAGGTGTTGAGAACAGGAAGAAATGACTGATCTGCTATATCGGGAGACTTGCTTCTTATCAGCATTGAAAGGCGTCAGGGAGCTGGTGCACGATCTGGAAGAAACTTATGAAGACTATATAAAGAGGGGATGCACAAGTCTGAAACTAACCGATAACGAATTGACCCGATCAGGGATATGTCTGGAATCATCGGGGACATTTCAATCAAGAGGGTAGAAAAATCCGTCTCGAGGAACGGTTCCCCGCCGGCTGCCTCCGCGATTCGGATTTTAGCGGAGCTTTCCTCAGGACACGGAGCATTGAAACGCGGATTTCAGCCGCTTCCACTTTGCAAAACTGCATATGTAAAAAAATGAACTTCAAATTCCTGTGCAAAACGTCCAATTCCGCTTCACCTGCTTAAAGAAAGCAGACCTTTATCAGAGCCAACAGCCGGCTTATCACGCGAGCTTGCCGTTTTGCAAAATATCATGGATTTTAGAGGAGGACTGGCGCCTAACGCCAGTCTTTTAAACTACGACCAGCGGGCGGCATGGGCGATCAGCAAGAACACGACGGCGGCCGCCATCCAAAGGCAAAAGAGCGGCATGACGAATCGCAGCCATTTGTTCCAGGATATCCGGCTGATCGCAAGCGTTGCCATAAAATAGCCTGACGTCGGAAATATGATGTTTGAAAAACCGTCTCCGAATTGGAAGGCAAGGATCGCCGTCTGTCTCGTAATCCCGACGATGTCAGCCAATGGAGCCATGATCGGCATCATGATCAATGCCTGGCCGCTTCCGCTCGGAACAAAAAAGTTAAACAGCATCTGTGTAAAGAGCATCGCAGTGACCGTCAAATATGAAGGGAATTGTGAGACGGCATGCGATAAGGCGTACACAATCGTATCCATGATCTGTCCTTCCGTCATCACGACAGCGACAGCTCTTGCGATTCCGCAGACCATCGCACCGACCATCACTTCTTTAAACCCTTCGTTTAAAGACTCGGCGATCTCCCTTGAATTCAAGCCGGCGATCACTGCGGGGACGATCCCGAGCGCGAGAAAATAGCCGGCCATCGCCGTCATGTCCCACCTGAAGGCAATGACACACCCGATCAATCCAGCAAACAACACGAGAGCTGCAATCCCGGCACATTTGATCCGTGTTCCTCCCTCAAAAGCGGGAGCCGGTTCGGGCGCTTCTTTCTCCGTCAAGCTTTTTTCCGGATCGGCTCTTACGGCTTCCGCATACTTGAGCACATATATGACGCCCAGCGCCGTGATCACAAAGAAAATGACCGTCCGATATCCCATCCCCGAATACAGAGGAACGCCTGTGATCGTTTGCGAGATGCCCACTGTGAAAGGATTGGTCAATGCGCTCGTAAAACCGGCAATCGTCCCGCACAGCGCGATGGCGGCAGCCGTCATCCGGTCATAGCCGAAAGCCAGCATTAACGGCAGGATGACGGGAACATAGACGATCGACAATTCAGGGGTGCCGATGAAACAGGCAATGCCGGAGAAAACGAACATTAACGCCGGAATAATGAAAACCGGCCTGCTCCTGAACATATTTCCCAACAGGCGGACGCCGAGCTCAATGACGGCCGCTTTCCGCAAAACGGCAAAGACCCCGCCCGCCGTAAATGTAAAAAAGATAATCGGAGCCGCCTCCGTCATCCCTTTCGGCACAGAAGACACAAGCGTCAGCAAATCGACCGGAGACTGATCAATCCACTGATAGGAATTCGGGTCGACCATTTCCCTGCCGTCAGAGGTTTTGATCCTTTCGTATTCACCCGATGGTATGATGTATGTCGCAAGAGCCATGAGCATAATCATTGCGGCAAGGATGACATAAATGTGGGGAAATTCTTTTTTACGCTTCTTTTTCAATTCCTTAGTTTGATAAGCCGGCACTCCCATGGTTTGATCATCTCCCTTTCATGTTAACTTTTTTAACATATTAAATGTTTTCCAATCGTAATAGCATTGAAAAATCCTCCGAATTTTCGCAGATTATCGGTTAACATATCTAAAAAGGCCAGTCATCTCGTAAGATTTTCTCTCAACATAGCCTCTGTTTTCGTGTAAAGTCATAAGAAAAAACAAAAAAGAGCGGCTACACATTGCGGTAATGGATGAAAGAAGTGGGCGATGGGAAAAAGGGTCGCCGTGGATTTTACCTATGAGGAAGCGAAGCAGTCGGCAGACGCACAATACGAAAGAAAGCAGGTCATCTTGAATTACGCGCTTCGCTACTATTTGTTCGAACACTGCCCGCCGACCGAAAAAGGCGCCCTGACAGCAGAGCGCCAGCTTCAAGAGAAAGCGTGTTTGGACGTTCTTAACAGTTGAAGAGCGTCATTTACAAGACAGTAAGAAAAACGTAAACAAAATGACATTTCCTATTCATGATATGTTTGGATAATAAAAGAAACGAAAAGGAGGTTATCGCTCGATGATCAGAATGTCTGTGCTGCCGTTTATGCTGATGCTGTCATTCCTTTGCATGCCTGCCGGACAGGCGAAGGCTTTTTCCCTGCTTCCGCTGAAACCATTGTCTTACAGCTCCTCCGCTCCGCAAGATTATTACGAGGATGCGGAAGGAAAAACCGGGAAGGCGTTGAAACAGGCGCTTCACGATGCAATCGACGATCATACACAGCTTACGTACAGCCAAGTATGGGACGCGCTGAAAACGACCGATGAAGATCCGGCCAACCCAAACAACGTTCTTTTATTGTATTCCGGGGATTCCCGCTCCAAAAACGAAAGCGGGGGAAGTACGGGGGATTGGAACCGGGAGCACGTCTGGGCTAAATCGCACGGCGAATTTGGAACATCTAAAGGTCCCGGAACAGACCTGCACCATATCAGGCCGAGCGACGTACAAGTGAATTCAGCGCGGGGGAACCTTGACTTTGACGAAGGCGGCGCGGAGTATCGCGATGCCCCCGGAAATTATTATGACGGGGATTCATGGGAACCGAACAGCCGCGTGAAAGGCGATGTCGCCAGAATGATTTTTTATATGGACGTCCGCTATGAAGGCGATGACGGATATCCCAACCTTGAAATGAACGACAGGACGAACAACGGCTCTAATCCGTACCACGGCAAAATGGCCGTCCTGCTGAAATGGCATAAAGAAGACCCTGTTGATAACCTGGAAAGGAGAAGAAACGATATCATCTATGAGCGCTACCAGCATAACCGCAATCCGTTCATTGACCACCCGGAGTGGGCCGAAGCAATCTGGGGGCCAGGGGCGTAAAGCAGCATGCTTTGCGGAACAAACGAAGGCGCTTTTCCGGCGCCTTTTTTAGATGGACGCCTCTGTTTCGGGATCAAAAAAGACGGCATGCTCCATGCTGACGGACAGACAGATCACCTCTCCGGGGGCAAGGCTTCTTTCTCCGTCAAGCCTTGCAACGAACTGCGCTTCTCCGATTGCGGCGTGCAGAAATTGTTCAGGCCCCATATTTTCGCTTAACTCGACCTTCGCTTGAAAGCCTGTCCCGTCCGGTTGCCCTTCTTTTATATGTTCAGGCCGGATACCGAGAACCGCTTCCTTCCGGATGTAGCCTTTTCTTTTTAACCGACCGCTTTTTTCTTTCGGGATACGAAGACGAATTTCCGAATTGGCGAAAAACAACTCACCATTCTGCTCCTCGATGACTCCCTTTAGAAAATTGATGCCGGGCGAGCCGATAAAGCCTGCGACAAACTGATTGGCCGGATGGTGATAAATGTCGTGCGGAGTTGCCACCTGCTGGATTTCCCCGTTGTACATCACGACAATCCGGTCGCCCATCGTCATCGCTTCTGTCTGATCATGGGTAACATAGATGACCGTTGTTTCAAGCCGCTGATGGAGCTTGCTGATTTCCGTTCTCATTGCCGTTCTCAGTTTGGCATCCAAATTGGACAGGGGCTCATCCATTAAAAATACCTGGGGCTCGCGGACGATCGACCTGCCGAGCGCAACCCGTTGTCTCTGGCCGCCTGATAAGGCTTTCGGCTTCCTTTTTAGCAAATGGCCGATCTCCAGGATCTCAGCAGCCTCATTAACGCGCTTTTCGATTTGCTTTTTTGAAAACTTCCTCAGCTTCAGGCCGAACGCCATATTGTCAAACACGGTCATGTGCGGATACAGGGCATAATTTTGAAAGACCATCGCAATATCGCGGTCTTTCGGGTGCACGTCATTCATCAGCTCATCCCCGAGGTAAAGCTCTCCTTCTGTCAGCTTTTCCAATCCGGCCGTCATTCTGAGCGCCGTCGATTTTCCGCATCCGGAGGGACCGACGATGACGAGAAATTCTTTATCCTTTACTTCTAAATGAAAATCTTTTAAAGCGTAATGCTCTGGCCCGCATTTCTTATGGACGTGGCAAAACGTTAGTGAAGCCATGTATACCCTCTCCTTTTGCAGCAATTTTTACGTCTCTGTCATCAGCGAATTGTATTATAACGTAATAATACATTATAATATTGGTGAATACGTGAAGGAGGACGTTCATTTTGTTAAATAACGATAGTTCCAAACCTCTGTATGTTCAGCTCAAACAAATCATATCAGACGATATCAAGCGGGGCATCTATTCGCCGTCGGAAAAGCTGCCCGCTGAAAATGAACTTTGCGAAATCTATAATGTCAGCCGCATTACCGTCAGAAAAGCGATTTCCGATCTTGTCGAAGAAGGCTATCTAACACGGCAGCAAGGAAAAGGGACTTTCGTAAAAAGCCCGAAAATGAAACGGGAGCTGGTTGCCGTAAACGGCTATTCCGAATATATGATGTCAACCGGGAAAACTCCGAGGCATAAAGTCATTTCCGCTGAGAAAAAAGCAGCCCCCCGGCACATTGCGAAAAGGCTTCAATTACCGCCGGAAAGTCCTGTGCTCGAGCTGAAGCGGATTTTGTTCAACGATGACATGCCGTTCACATTTGATATCACGCACTATCCGCTCAGCCGGTTTCCCGATATCGACCGTTTCATCAGCGATTCCGTGTCCATGCACCACATCTTAAAAACCGAATATCAAGTAAGCCCTGCTTACAATACAAAGCTGTTAAACGTCGTCTTTGCCAAAGCGGAAGACAGCAAGCATTTGGCATGCGACATCGGGGATGCGCTGTTTGAAATTGATAAAGTCGCCTACGGCGCAGAAGACGACCCCATTTATTGCTCGTTGTTTCTGATGCATACGAACCGCGTCACATTCACGATCAACAGCTCTCAGGCATGATCCTTCAATGAAAAAGGGCGTCCGCAGCCGAAAGCCCCGTATGTCAGACATGTGTCTGCCGCGGCTTCGGCTGCTCTGCCAAGAGCCTTTTCCAGGCTGCTCCCGTTCATATAAGCCGTCAAAAAACCTGCGATAAAGGAATCCCCCGCCCCGAGCGTGTCAATCGCCTGCACCGGAACGACAGGCTGTTCGGCGATATCTCCTCCCCGGCGCAAAACAGCGCCCTCTTCTCCCCTTGTCACGCATACCGTCTCAGCGCCAAACCGGCTTGCGTCTTCAAGCAGGAGAAGGCATTCCTCCTTTGTCAAACCGCTCCCCGAGAAGAAAGCATATGTCAAATGAGGGCAAACCCGTTTCATGTACTCCCTGTCATGCGTTGTCGAAAAATCGAATGAAACGGCAGCAAGCCGGTAAAGTTCGGGAAGCGCGTGCTCGATCCGGCTGTACACGCTCGTGTGCACGACATCGTGGCGCGCGATGAAAGCGGCGTCTTCTGCGGTCAATATCAGACCGAGCTCAGACTGGATGCCGCCTTTGTTTGAACGGACGAACACCCTGTCGCCGTGTTCGTTCAGCTTGACGACGGCCATTCCGTTTTGTCCGTGTGCGCGCCGGATTCTGCTGATGTTGATTCCCTCCTGCTTCAAAACCTGTAATACATGATCTCCCGTTTCATCATTGCCAAGGATGCCGATATATGAAGCACGGGCCCCCGCCCGTTTTGAAAGAACGGCGACATTTAGCGCATTTCCTCCGGGATAGAACATATCCTGATCTTCGTAATAATCGACGACATTGTCACCAATCGCAAGCAACTGCACATCCATTCCTCCCTTAGCCTTTTACGCTTCCGCCGGCAATGCCGCGGACGAAATACTTTTGCATGAACAAAAACAGAATGACGATCGGTGCAGCTGAAATCGTCAGCCCGGCGAGCAGCACGCCCCAATCCGTCGAAAGAGCATCCCTGAATTGCATGAGTCCGGCAGGGATCGTCTTAAAGTTCTCATCATCAATAAAAATAATCGCAAACATAAATTCGTTCCATGTATGATAAGCCGTCAAAATACCCGATGTCAGCATGATCGGCAGACCCATCGGCAAGAAAATTTTTAAAAATACGCCGAAGCTTGTGCAGCCGTCAATATAAGCCGCTTCTTCAAGTTCTTTCGGGATCGACAAAAAATACGAACGAATCAAAATGACCGTAAACGGAATCCGGTACGCCGCATACGGCAATATCAGCGCCCAATACGTATTGTAGAGCCCGAGCGATTGAATGATCGAATAAAGGGGAACGATGCTGATCTGGGGCGTCAGCATCAGCCCGCCGAGACAAAGAATAAAAACCGCTGTTTTTCCTTTAAATTCAAACCTCGCGAGACCGTAGGCGGCCCATGCGCTGACAAATACGGTGATCACGCATGTCAAAAACGTCACGATGACGCTGTTCATAAAATAAGCCGATATCCCCTGATTCCAGGCGGCCGCATAATTTTCAAAATGCCATTCTTTCGGAAGGGACCAGCTGTGCTCAAAAATATCATCAGAGCTTTTCAGCGAGCTCATCACCATCCACAATAACGGATAGCTGACGGCTGCCGTATACAGCAGCAAATATAAGTATACCGCGGGCACTCCGGCATGCCGCTTTTTCCTCCGGCTTCCGGTCTTCACGCCCCTGTTCGGCGCAGCTTCAGGAACAAACGCCTCCGTTTTTTCTGACAGCATGATTTTTTAGTCCCCCTTTCCCGTTTTGAACAGCCTCATCTGGACGATGGAAAGGCTGAGCGTTATCAATAAAATCACGGTCGCAATCGCTGAGGCATAGCCCATCATGTCTTTTGAAAATGCCGCTTTATACAAAAACGTGCTTAGCACCTCTGAGGCATTTCCAGGGCCCCCGCCCGTCAAAATATACGGCTCGTTAAATACGGTAAAAGCACCCGTCAGCGTCATCACGACGGCGACAAATGACATCTCTTTCGTCCCCGGCACGGTGATCGCAAAAAACGTCCTGACTTTCCCTGCACCGTCAAGAAGCGCCGCTTCGTAAAGCTCGGACGGGATTTTCTGAATGGCCACAATATAAAGCATGGCGATATAGCCGACGGACTGCCATTGGGAAACGAAAATGACGGAAAGCATCGCGGTTTCTCTGTCACCGAGCCAGGCTCTCGTCCACTGATCGAGTCCGACGGCCTGCAAGAACTGATTCAGCAAACCAGTATCGGGATTATAGATGAAATCGAATAATAAAGCGATAACCGTCATGGAAATGACGACAGGAAGGAAAAAAACCGTTCTGAAAAAAGGAGAGCTCCTTCTCAGCAGCCGGTCCTCAAGGATGGCGGCCGTGATCAATCCGCCGCCTACTTGAAATACGATGGATACGGCGGCATACAGGGCATTGTTTTTCAGCGCTTGAAAAAATACCGGATCTTGAAACAGCTGGATGTAGTTGCCGAAACCGATGAACGCCTTTTGCGGCTCAAACGTGCTCCATTGAAAAAAGCTCAACACAATGTTTTGCAATATCGGAATATAGACAAACAAAAGAAACAGCAAAGCCGGAAACAAAAAGACAAAGGGTAGCCACCGACTCCGATTAACCAAGCATTTCACTCCATTCATTTAGATTTTGCCGCTTTTTGCACCTCTTTCATGACTTCCCCGGGCGTCATATCGCCCCCGAGCATCTTTTGAACGTTCATTAAATAAGCATCTGCGATTTCCGCGTCAACATCCATGTCAAACCATGCGACCATCCCCTTTGCCTTATTGAGGCTGCCGACGGCCTCGAGCTGGTTCGCATCTGCGTTGTCCTTATTGGCGGTCCCTTTCACAGGGCTGAACTTTCCGACGTCTTTCACCAGTTTTTCCCCCATTTTTTTTGACGTCAAAAACTTCAAAAACGCCATCGCTTCTTTCGGATGTTTTGTTTTCGATGAGATCATAAAGCCTTCCGGCGCTCCCGTTAACAGATCTGAGCTCCCTTTTTGCCCGGAAATTTCGGGAAATGAAAACAAGCCGAGATTGACGCTGCCATTGACAAGCTTAATTTCCGAAGTCTCCGCGTAGATCATTCCCGCCTTCCCGCTCTTAAACTGCTGTCTCACATATTCGTGGTCGACGGAATTTACATGTTTCGTAAAATAAGGCAGGAGCTCCTGCAATTTGGCCAGCGCATCGACATATCCTTGATCTGTGAAACTGGCATTTACCGTATGATAGTCTGTCTCTCTCGTTTTTTCATCGACAAGCCTCTGGTTCAGCGTTCCGATATAGTGGGATATCGCCCATGTCGCTTTTGCGCCGAATGCGATCGGTGTATAGCCGTTTTCTTTCAACACCTTTGATGCGTGAATGAGCTCGTCCCACGTTTTTGGAGGAGAAAGGTTCAGCTTTTTGAAAATGTCTTTGTTATAAAAAAATTCTTTGGAAGCCATCTGCCATGGGACGCCGTATCTCTTGCCCCCGGCGGAAAACGGCTCGATCTGTGATTGCAGGAGCCGCCCGGACCACTTCTGATCCTCTTCATAATATGAGGTGAGATCAAGCGCCCTGTCCCCTTGGATGATTTTTCTGGCGAATTCATCGCTCGAGGCAAAATAAATATCCGGAGGCTGGCTTGTCCCGAGCATGACTTTGATCTTATCCTTGTAAGAATCGTTCAGCACCGCTTCCGTTTGGATCGAAACATCGGGATGGCTGGCTTCATATTCTTTGACGGCTTCTTCGAAGAAGCTTTTTTCCGGCTCTTTCGGCCAGCGGTGAAACAGTTTTAAGGTGACCTTCCCCGACCCGGAGCCCGAACTTTGAAAACCCGAGCAGCCGCTTGCAAGCAGCATGGCAGCGACAGCGGCGATAACAAATACATACCTCTTTTTCAAATGAAAACCCCTCCTTTTGTACAGATAAGGCGGGACGGCACCCGCGGGGCCGCCACGCCGTTTAGGAAAATTCATGATGTTATATAATGTTATATCAATACTCAACTTTCCACATATACCGTCTTGTCGTCAGCGGATGGTTCCGCGCTTCAGCCAAAGCGTCGGCATACAGGCGCAAGACGCGGTTCAGCACGAGCGGGGCGAGATAGCCTTTTACGTCATCGCTGATTCCGTCAAAATCGTAAGCTTTGGCATCGAGAACCGTCAGCTTTTTGCCGTATCGTTTTGAGAAAGCGAGCGCCCGTTCTTCGAGCGGCCTCGTTTCATCCAAACCGAGCAGAATGATGAACGGCACCGACTCATCGATAATTTCAAACGGACCGTGAAAATATTCGCCTGCATGAATGGCCTGCGAATGAATCCATTGCATTTCCATGAGGATGCAGATGCTGTACGAATAAGCGACGCCATAGTTTGCACCGCTTGCCATCGTATAAATGACCTGCTCCTTCTGATGGGTTTCGGCAAATTGCCGCGCGTTTCCGTCTTCTTTTTCCAAAGCCTGTTCATAGACTGCCTGAAGCTTGTCCAACCCGTCGATCGCCTGTTCAAATTTCGGATGGTTTTCCAATACTTGCAGCACTCCGAAAACAATTTGGTATAAGACGCCGTAATTCGTATTGATCGCGAGGGCTTCTTCCCCCCAATCGTATTGAACGGCATACTCTGCCGCCTCAGCCAAAGGAGAATCCGGCTTAAACGTCATGGCGATCGTCAGCGCCCCTTTGCTTTTTGCAAAACTTGCGGCTTTTACGGTTTCCGGCGTGTTTCCGGAGTGAGAGCACAAAATGACGAGCGATTTTTCTCCGAGCTGGACGGGATTGCGCTGAATAAATTCGTTTGAGCTGTAGAGGTCGGAGCTGATCGCTTTTGACTCTCTGTCAAACACGTATTTGCTCGGATACATAATCGCGGAAGAACCGCCGCATGCGACAAAGAAGACGTGATCGACCGTTTTTCCTTTCAAATCGTGCAAAAAAGCTTGAACTTTCGGGTTTACTTTTGCCGTTGCCTGACTGCTCAATTCCTTCACTCCTATTCTTATATTATATAACGTTATATAACATTATATATTGTTATATTAGCGGCGCAGAAATGCACCTGTCAATATAGTTTTCTGAAATTTTAAAAAATAAATAAAAAGCACTGTATGTAGTGCCTTTTCTTCAAATCTCCGATTTTTTCGCCAAAACCGATTTTACCGCTTGTTCGATTTCCTTATATCCGGTGCATCTGCAAATGTTCGAATCGAGCCACTCTCTGATCGTTTCGTCATCTGCCTCAGGATGGGTTTCCGCGAGCAAATGGCAATTCATGATAAACCCCGGTGTGCAATAGCCGCATTGAAAAGCGAAATGACGTACAAACGCCTGCTGAATGGGCGCCCCCTCCAAGCCCTCGACCGTGACGATTGTTTTGCCGGTGCATTCGGCCGCAAGCATGAGACACGACTTCATCGGCCGTCCGTCGAGTGAGACCGTGCAGGCCCCGCAGTCTCCGTTCAAGCAGCCCGGCTTTGACCCGGTTAATCCGAGTCTTTCTCTGAGAACGTATAAAAGGGTGTCGGCATGCCTGATCATGACCTCTCTTTCCTCTCCGTTTATGTGAAGCGTGATATCAGTTCTTTTCCCATTTGTCATATTCATCACCTTTTAATATGCTGAAAATATCAAACAGCGTATGTTTGATTACGAATTTGCGATACTCAGCAGACCCTTCGGTATCATCCAAAACCGGTTCGGGCAAATGGCGGATCGCCTGCTGAACCCTGTCTTCAACCGGCATATTCGGATCATTTAAAGCCGCTTCAACCTGCTTTGACCGAAAAGGAAACGGACTAACGCCGCTGAATGCGACGCGGACCCGGTCATCCACCCGAATGGCTGAAGCGGTTACTAAAGGATAGCCCGTTTCCCATTGCTGACGCACTTTGATGCTGGCATACGGCAGGTTGATATACCGTTTTTCGGTCAGGAGAAAAACGAGCAATTCCCCTTTTTTCAGCTGCAGCTCTTTGTTGAACACCTCATGAATCGGATAGACGTTCATCCCGTCCCCGCCCAATGTCATGATTTTGCTGTCAGTTAACAAAAACGGCAAAACGGCTTCACGGTAAAAAATCCGCCCGCAAATGTTGCCGCCCAGCGTAATTTTGTTGCGCGCGGTGCGATCTGCGACTTCCCTCGCGGCTTTGCCCAACAAAGGAAAAACGCCGCTTTCCGCAACTTCCGTCAACGTCAGGGCAGCGCCTAGCACAAGGTGGTTCTGCTCATATTGCATGGCCCTGCATTCGGGTATTTCTTTAATATCGATGACCGCCTTCGTATGCATCAAGTCTAAACGGCCGAGCGTGATGTGCTCCGTGCCTCCCGAGAAATAGGAAGGCTGCTTCTCCTCCCTGTCAAGTCTTTGAAACAGCCGGGCCGCTTCCTCTGCCGATTCAGGCCGGTAATATTCAAAATCAAACGGAATCATGTTTGCCCTCCTTCATCTTCCAAATCAGCTCCGGAATGAGAGGCAGCTCATTTAAGGGAACGCCCGCAGCTATCGTCAAACTATTCGCCAAAGCCGCCGGCATGCCGAGGATTCCGTGTTCTCCGACTCCCCTCGCCCCATACGGTGCGTCAAGCTGAGGCGTCTCAACAAAATCAACGACATATTCCGGATGCTCGCCATAGCGAATCGGCCTGTATGTTCTGAGCTGATGATTTAACACCCTTCCAAACCCGTCAAACCAAAACGTTTCCCGTCCGGCGAACGAAAGCCCCATGCTCATCGCACCCATAACCTGGCCTCTCGCCATTTTTTCATTTAAGACTCTACCGATGTCAACTACGGTTACCGCTTTTAAAATACGGTACCTATAAGTTCTTTTATCAAATTCAACCTCCACTCCGTGGGCAGTGACCGTCCATTCGGGCCCCGGTTTCCCGGCCCCTGTTTCAGGATCCAGAAGCGTTAAATGCCTCAGCATGTAATTGCCGCGCCCGATGATCTGTCCGCCGACAGAATTGCCGTTCGGATATTGATAACCGTATACAATATCTTTAAAATTCAGGCCTATTTTCGGATCATCCCTTAAAAACACCCGGCCGTATGCAACCTCGATATCCGACTGCGGCGCTCTTAATGCACATGCGGCTCTTTCTTTTGGCGGATGACGTCATCTGCCGCTTCCAAGAGCGCCCTGCCCGCCATAAACGTTCCCCGGCTGGCGACCGTTTTCCAATGCTCGGGCGTCGTCTGTGTATCGACTTCCATTCGGACATAAATTCGACTCGGGTCCATTTTTAAGCGTTCAGCCAAAAGCTGCGTCAATATCGTTTTTGTTCCCGTTCCGATTTCCACAATTCCCGACATGATATTGACGCTGCCGTCAGGATTAAATGTCAGGACAACGCCTGAACTGGCATTCAGATCAATCGTTGACGTTTTCCAGCCGCAGCTGATCCCTTTTGCCCTGACCTTGTGCCCCTCCAATTCGATTCTCTCGCCTTCTTTCCAGTTCATCAATTCTTTCAGGCGGTCAAGGCATTTCGGCAGATTTCCGACGTTGCTCGGATTCAGCAGCACGCGGGTAGGCGTCGTATCTCCGGGAAGAATCGCATTTTTTCGGCGAAACTCCAAAACGTCCATCCCGAGCTTCCGCGCCAAAATATCCATCGTCCGTTCGAGCGCAAACAGCAGCTCTGAATGGCTGAAACCCCTAAAAGGCCCTGCATACGGATGGTTCGTATACACGCACAATGAATCGCACCACAAATTGTCGATCCTGTACGGTCCTGTACAATCGACTGCTGCCGCCCGGCTTAAATCGGGCGACTTATCGGCATACGCCCCGCCGTCGAATAAATAAAGCAATTCTGCCGCTGTTATGATTCCGTCCCTTGAGCAGCCGAGCTTGATTTTTGCATCCAGTCCGATATGGCAAGGCGACGTCAAGATATCCTCTTCCCTCGTGTTCAGCAGCTTCACAAGGCGGCCGCCAACCGCTTTTGATGCTAAATAGGTGAGAAATTCCTGCTGAACGGATGCCTTTCCGCCGTATGCGCCCCCTACAAGAGGAGTGTGAACGATCACTTTCCCGACTTCTTCGCCAAAATATAAACTGATTAATTTTTTTATCATATACGGCGCCTGGGAAGACGACCAAATCACGACCGTCCCATCCGTACGGATCTCACATAATGAACACCTCGTTTCCATCGCCGCATGGTCTGAAGGAGAAAACGAAAAAGACGCTTCTGCCGTCACATCGCTTTCAGCCCAGCCTTTTTCTATATTCCCTTTTCGGATTTTTGTCCGGTTGGCGATATTTGTGCCGGGTTCAGGGTACACGTTGACCTGCAATTGATATTGTTCGACGTTTTCATGAACGAGCGGTGCATTTCTCAAAAGCGCCTGAGTAGGAGAGTTGACGACGGGAAGAGGCTGATATGACACCTTGATCATGTCCGCCGCCCGCTTGGCCTGTGCGGGAGTATCTGCGACAACAACGGCTACGGGCTCCCCGTGATACCTGACCTTATCAGCCGCAATCGGAGGACGGTCACGGATTTCTTCCCCGACGAGCGGGTAACGGCCGCCTGTCAGAACGGAGCGCACTCCGGACATCCTCCGGGCGGCGGAAGTGTCAATCGCCTTGATCCTGGCATGTCCGTACGGGCTGATCACGGTGCGGGCATAAAGCATGCCGGGTGACGCAATATCGCCTGTATAATTCGCTTTACCGCTCACCTTTTGCATGGCATCTTTGCGCAGAACACTTTTGCCTATGACTGTCACTAACGCCCCTCCTCCTCATTCATTTTTGCAGCATGGCAGCGAGCAAGATCATAATCCGCAGGTGTATCGACATCCATAAAGTACAGGGGATTGCTGTATGATTTAAGCTTCCCTGCGTTCCGGCCCTTGTTCCTGATGATTTGCCGGGCCCCTTCATCACCGCGGAGCTTCATCAGCACAGGGAACACTTTCTTTGAAAAGAGGACAGGAGGCCTCGGAATATCTTCATAGCACGACGCAACAAAGTATAAAAACGGCTTTTTGCGGAATAAAGAGAGCAGCTCATCGATCACATCCCCCGTAATGAACGGCTGGTCAGCAAGCAGAATCATCGCCCCATCGGCATCAAAAGCTTCGGCCCTTTGCAAACCGCACCGCAAAGAGCCGGCTTGCCCCTCACTATGATGCCGGCACGGAACATGGCTCCACTTTTCGGCATACGGCCTTAAGAAAAAGGACGGGCTGAGCCATGCCAAAGGGTCGCCCGGTTTTGTGACAACGAAAATGTGGTCCAATTTTGAATGCAGGGCTGCTTTTAAAGCATTGCTTCCGAGACACTCTCCTCCAAACGGCAATAAAAGCTTGTCGCGGTCCATCCGTTCGCTTGTGCCGGCAGCCAAATAAACGCCCGCAATTTTCGCTTTTCTCATCCCTTCGCGGCTTCCTGAATGAGTTCCCCGGCAATGCTGATCGCGATTTCCTGCGGTCCGCGGGCGCCGATGGGCAGCCCGACCGGTGAATGAAGCCACTCCGGAATTTCCTCTGTCTGCAGAAGCCGCGCCGTTCTTTTCTGCGGTCCTAAAATCCCGGCATAACGCAAAGGACGCTTCTTCAAAAGGGAAAGAATCTCTTGATCCCTTTGAAAATGGTGAGTCATGATAACGACATAATCATCGCTGTTCAAATCGAGCTTTGGCACGATGTCTTCAGGAAAACCGACGGCCAATGCGTCTGCTGAAGGAAAATACTCCGCCCGGCAAAATGCCGGCCTCCAATCGCATACGGTAACAGAAAAGCCGATTTCCGCAGCAAATGAAACGAGCGGCCTTGCATCAGGCCCCGCCCCGAAAACGATGAGGCGCGGTTTCGGCCGGTATAAATGGAAATAGGTGCACATCGGCGCATCTCCGACTAGCTGGATTCCGCTTGCCCTTTTATTTTCCGGCATTTTGATCTGATGTTCGTCAATATTTCCAAACGTCTGACCAGTCGCTGTAAAAAAACCGTATCCCGTCTGTTTGAAATCATTTGTTAATTCCTTCACATGCTGGACGGGTATCCCGCTGTCGAGAAACTCCTTCATAATTCCAAGGTACTTTTTCAGCTTGTCATCAACCGGTTCCAGCAAAATATACAGCACGCCGCGGCAGCACGCCCCCTGCCCCCATGTCAGATCGTCTTCAGCTTTCATATCATATGTAAAGGTATCGGCTTCTCCCTTATTTAGCACGTTGACCGCCCGCAACGCAAGGTCGTCCTCGAGGCATCCGGCACTCAGCATCCCGATCCGGGTGCCGTCTTCCTGAAAAAGCATCACGGTTCCTTCTTTTAAATACGCGGATCCTTCCACATGGATGATCGTTGCAAGGACGCTTTTCCGGGCTGATCCCTGTATCGCTTTAAGGATGCTGTGAATGCTTTCCATGAAGGCACCTCCCGAGTATGTACTGCATTCTTTTCATTTATATTGGCTGAACCTGTGTTTTAAAACTTTATTTTCATAGAAAAAGAAAAACGTTCACTCCTTTTAATGAGTGAACGCTTTTGATCATGCTATTCGAGCGCGCCGGCCGGGTCATACAAACTGATATCGATCTCCACTTGCTCCTCGAGGGCGAGCTTTGCCAGCTCAGCTCCCAAAAACGGTCCTGACGTCAGCCCTGAAGCGCCAAGCCCGTTGGCGACCAGTAAACCTTCCATCCCCGGCAGGGAACCGATCACCGGAAGGAATCCAGGGGTGAACGGCCTGAAGCCGACCCGCGCTTCAAGCATTTCCCCGTGTTCGAGACCCGGGGCTACAGACAGCGCCTTTGCAAAAATTTCGTGGAGCCCTCCGGCTGTTACCCTGCAGTCGCCAAGTTTAGGATCATTTTCATGGGTCGCTCCGGCGACAACCCTCCCGTCTTCAAACGAAAGGATATACTGGTCATTCGGCGGCATCACGACCGGCCAGCTTCCCGTATCAAAGCCGGACAAACGGAGATGAACGATTTGCGCCTTTTGATGCGTGACCAGAAAACTGACGCCAAGCGGGTTCAGCAGTTCATTGGCCCAGGCGCCTGCTGTGATAAGCACCTGATCGGCGTATACCTTTCTTTCATCAGCTTTAATCCCTGTGACACGACCGCTTTCATACAGCAGTTCGGCATGTCCCTCGATCACGGAGGCTCCGTGTTTTTTTGCCGCGTTCACAAGCGCACGCCGCAGCGCTTTTCCATTCACCCGCGCCGCCCCGCTGATATGTACCGAACCGTACCCTTCCGCCAAAGGCGGAAATAAGCGTTTTGTTTCGTCAGGCGTCAAGCGGGTGATCTCGCCGATTTCCGGCGCATCCTGACGCCTTTTATGCGCCCGCTCGGCCATCTGCTCCAATTTCCGCTCGTCTGTATGGAGGCTGATCGCGCCTGTTCGTTTGTATCCCGTATCCGTTTCGCCATCGTCTTCCAATTGTTTAATTAAATCCGCATAGTATTTCGCCCCGCCTTTGGCCAGCTTGTACCACGCCTGATTCCGGCGCTGCGACAGCCAGGGGCAGACGATCCCCGCCGCGGCGTCCGTTGCCCGTCCCTGATCGCGGCGGTCAATCAAAGTCACATCGGCACCCTCTTTTGCGAGGTGATACGCGGCGGATGCACCGAGTATTCCTGCGCCGACAACGATCAATTTCTTCATCTTTAAAACACCTTTTTCATTTCTGATTATTATACAAATATACCGGATAAAAGCGGCTGAATACAACCCGGACGTTAACCGGCGGCCACCGAAATCACCCCCAGCACCATTAAAACCGCGGCGATGACGCGCACTCTCCCAAAGCCTTCAGAAAGCAGCACAGATCCCATAATCGTTCCGATTAAAATACTGATCTCGCGGATCGGGGCGACTTGACTGACAGGAGCAAAAACCA
Organism: Bacillus sp. FSL K6-0138; assembly: GCF_037982765.1. NCBI lineage: Bacteria > Bacillati > Bacillota > Bacilli > Caryophanales > Bacillaceae > Bacillus > Bacillus sp. FSL K6-0138. The sequence goes on along the minus strand of NZ_CP150286.1, from coordinate 979,484 downwards.
TCACGCTCAAAGCTAAAATATACGCGCCAATGAATTAAAAATTCCCACTCCGGCCGCTTCCAGCCGATGATTCTTCCATTCAGACCGGACGCCATTCCAATTCTTCACCGCATAAGGCGTCAAGATGATCAGCCGGCCGATCGTATTAAAATAATCCAACAGCAGCGGCGGAATGAGAAAATGGCTGACCGCTGCTTTATCAAGGATCGTATAGCCTGCGATGATTGCCCCGACGGCCAATCCGTAAAGGATCGGGATGAGCGCCCCCGCCTCCTTTAACTTTTTCATTCCTCCCGTAAAAAAGAGAATGCTCGTCACAATCAAAAGAATGCCTATGAGCGTAACATGTGTCATTTTCTCATGAAAGATGATCACCGCCAGCACACACGTAAGAAGCGGTCCTGTGCCTCTTGCGATCGGGTAAACCAGGGATAGATCACCGATACTGTACCCCTTTTGGAGGACGAGAAAAAACGCCAGATGACTAAACACGCTCGCCATGATCAAAACCGTTTGCCACATTCCGATTTCAGGTTTTTCATATAAGATGACCCCTATCGCCAAAGGACTGTAAAAAACGGCTGCGATGGCAGTAAACAGCCATATAAACGGAACCCCGCCATCGGCTTTTTTAGAAAGGTAGTTCCAAGAAGCGTGGATGAAGGCTGATAATAATAACAAGGATAGCCCAACTGCCGTCATGAAACACTCCCCCTAATCCGGTTTCATTCGGTATACTCTCTTTTTAAAATAGACATGAAGCGAATCGTATCCATCTCCATTTTTGATACATTCTCTAAAATGTCCCTTCCAGCACAAAGCCCTGCTTTTGATAAAGATGGAGTGCGCGTACATTGTCTTCTTTGACATCAAGCCATAAACGATTGGCGTTGTACACACGAAATGCCCAATTCTTTATGATTCTGAATGCTTCTTTTCCATAGCCCATGCCTTTTTTGGCAATCGTAATTCTTCGCAATTCAAGGCTCTTATTCGGGTTTTTTAGACCGGCGATGATCATATATCCGACCGGTTCATGACTCAATCGCTCTTAATGATAAGGTGCAGGATGTCTTTGTCCTCTAACGCCTTTTTATGTATATCGATAGACCAGGGAATAATGAAACGGGCATTTTCCTGATCAGCTTCCAGCCGGCATACAAACTCCAAGTCGTTTACAGTTGAATACCGCAAGTTGATGATTTTCGAATCGTCCAACATGTGAATCACCTCCATGATGTTATGGAACAAACTCTTCATTTATTGTAGCATTTTTACATTTTGATTTTGCTGGTATTCTTTACTCACAATATAGAAAAAGTTCGGTGGGCGGAAAACATGAAGCAAATTCAACTGCGGCATGAAAGCGATAAGTGGGTAAAGAGGGTTACGGATATAGTTTACAAGGAGTTTGTCGCAGCTTCCGGCAGCGAGTGCTGATGTATTGTCTTTCTTTTCGAATGCCCATTCAGAAACGCTCCCGGTCACATTTATTGCGATCATTGATGACGAATGCGCGGGAACGGTTTCGGCATTTGAACATGACTGCAAAGAACGGCCCGAGTACAAGCCCTGGCTGGCATCGCTTTTTGTCGAACCGGCCTGCCGCAGCCTGGGCATCGGCCACACATTAATAGAAGCGCTGCTGTCCTGCTTATATCGACGTGTATTTGAAGACCGAGCATGCATCGGATTATTCAAAAAGAGGGGCTGGATTTTCGCATGAGTGCGGATGTCGATATATTTAAAAATACATGCTTGTATAAAAAAAAGACGTGAACTGAAGTCACGTCTTTTTTAATTTAACCGATAGACCCTTCCATCTCGAACTTGATTATTTTTGAACATCTTGCTATATCATAACCCGTTCTAAACATTGATTTTACGGGGTTTCTTATTTTTTTTAATCACTTAAAATCATACTTTATCATGATTTCGTGGGTGTTCTGTGGGTGACCCACACCCTTTCTTTTAGTTATACTATATCTATCATTACAGAAAAGGAGAGTCCATAAATGAGCATTAATAAAACCCGTGGTTTTCTGTATATGATTGCTCGTATTTTAGGCGATATTGATGCTGCTCGAAAAGGAAAATTAGGAAAACGTGTAGTAAGAAGAGCTGCCGGAAAAACAACCGGCAAAATATTAGGAAAGCTATTCAAGTAAAATTATGTAGAAAATCCCCCTCAATTGTTTTAAAATGTAAATGTTCATTATAAAACATAGAGGGGGCCTTTTTCTATATGAAAAAATTCACATTTTTATTTTTTGCTCTTCTTTTATGCTTTGCTCTTTCAGCATGTGGAGGCAATTCAACAAATGCAAATTCAAAAGAGCAAGAAAAAGATACAAAAGCCACAGAGAGTGAAAACGATAATTCCAATAACAACACTCAAGAAGAGAGTAGCAAAAAGACATTAAATAAAGTTGGTGACAGTTTATACGACCCTAATACCGGGACAGTCACATTAAATGCCATGAAAGATATCAGCAATAAAAAACTGATCATTGGTGATCTAAAGGTGAATTTTCTCAATGCCAAGGTGATTACTGTCACAAATCTTTCTGACGCTTTTAAAGCAGAGTTAAAAGAAAATTTTGGTGGTGAACCAAAGGAATTTACATATGCTCAAATTCTTTATAAAACTGAAAACACCGGAAATGATGAAATTTCATGGAGTGGATTTCAAACAGCTGTAACGAGTGATGGTCGGCAAATGGATTTAGATTTTAATTTAAGTTTTGGCATTCCTAATCCATCTTCAATAGATATGATGTCAAATTCTAAAATGGATGACAATATGGTTTGGGTGCCTGTAAAAAAGGATGTGAAGAGCGTTAGGCTAAAAGCTGATGATGTTTTAAAACGAGATAACTCTAAAAAGGACTTTATTGTTTATGGTAAAGAAATAAAAATTGACCTTTAAATAAGCCCTTCTCTTCGGAGAGGGCTTTACTTTTAATGGGTTATTTTTCTTGTTGAGAACAGAACAAATGTTCTTATATAATCATCTCAAAGGAGATGAAACACCGTGAGAGATGACAACCTTAAAGATCGAGGCACAATCAAATGGACGGCAATGATGCTGCCCGAGCATGTCAGTTTGCTTCGAGAGTTAGAAAGCACCCATAACAGAGTGAAAAGGCCGGTACTTGACATGACCCAAATTGAAGACATGGAACGGATCATATGTGAGGCGATGGAGTATAATACCCCGGTGCAGTTCGCTGTATTTAAACCGCTCCCGTTTTTGAATGGAGCAGACACCGGGGAGATCATTTATATAGAAGGAAAAATCCATTACATAAATCAGATACGGAAGGTTTTTCATGTCATGGATTCGAAAGGAGACACCAACCTCATTAAATTTGAGGATGTCGTCGGCGTGGTAATGAAATAAGCCCTTTAAGAAGGGCTTTACTCATAAAAAACTACTTATTCTGGTTCTAATTCTTCTTTCCTCAACGTCCAAAGAATGAATTGCATGAAATGGAGAGTATAAAAAGGTCCCTTTAAAGGACCTCAGCAGCTAATTAGTTGTTTTCTTTTTTTTACTTCAAATTTAAATCTGTCGTTTATTGCTGTATTAATTTGCTTAGTAGTATCAATAAACTTTAGATGTCCTTTGACAAAGTCAAATCCATATTTATCAAGCAAATCAATAAGAGCTGTATTTACAAAAGATGAAGTAACGCCACTAATTCCTGAAAAAGAAAGATTCACTTCTTCTCCACGACTGAACTTTTGATCAATAATATCAAAAATTATTTGTCCATCTTCATTGGAGTAACAACGTTCTACGTGGTCAATAACTTTGATTACAGATCCCATTCGAACTCCTCCTTATCATTAATCTCTTCTTCAAAGTTCCTTGTATCAAGGACAATTTCAATGAATGTGCCAGGATAATAACTATTTCCCTGTTTAGATTTTATCCAAACTTCATTGGAATTATTCTGCTTACATGTTAATATACCATGTAATGATTGAATGTGAACCTTTCCACCGTAATTTCCCACAACATTTTTTACGAGGGTCGACAAACCTACCCCTCTGTTTTGTGGGGTTGACTTTGAAGAATAGCCTTCTTCAACAGCTTTTTCTATAGCCTCTGTATCAGTTAGAAAAGGATCAACTTTTCTGATGGTGTTTGGAATGCCTATACCAAAATCAGAAATAGATATTTGAATTTCATTAATCCTTGGATAATGCTGGGCGAATATACAACCGATATTTTCTTCAGCATGATCATTAATGTTATTGAAAATCTCCCCAAAACACATTTTGATTGTATCAAGAGATGATTGGCTAAGACACATTTCTTTCGATAACCAAGGAATGAAGGTCGAACCCAACCACTGATAACTGCCACTATATGTTACATTCTGCAATTCTAAAGTTGTTTTCCGTACCCTTGAATTATTATACAATGTCTTTCTAAGATAGCGATTAAAGAACATTGAATCATCCAAATATTTAAGGCCACTGTCCCTACCAATAGGTACTTTTTTAGGAGTCTTTAATTTCACTCTTACGTCTCTCGCCTTTAACCATTCAAAAAGATTACTTAAAATGGTAACACCACTCGGTTCTATATAGTCTAGGCTACAAAAGTCAAATGTGATTTCTTGATCTTTAGGAAAAAAATCTTTTGTAATAACCTTGTCAATCAGTCCCCCCATCGTATCCTTGGTGAAACGATAGGGTAATTTTACATTAAGCAAAAACATCGCACCCTCTTCATATAATATGAAGTATTTTACCATATAACAGTTGTCGAATTTTGTATAAATTTAGCGAACAAGGAACGGAAAAGCATTGTGTTTTATCTTATTCATCATACGGCCGGTATTTTTTCCGGCCGGCTTCTAATTCTTTTTTCTTCTTTTCCAGATCTGCACGGAGAAAAAGGCTGATCCCGCGCAATTTTTTTACCGGATTGAGTTTTCCGTTATTAATGAGCTGGCTCATTCTTGCCCGGGTAATCCCGAGTAACTCTGCCGCCTCGTTGGTGGTCAGGACTTCACGCCTGACGAAGTCCTCGACCTCCTGACGGTTTTTCAGATGGTATTCCATGCTTACCTTCTCCTTATGTCTTTAATGATCGTGTAAATGGTCACAGCCAACACAATGAACATGATGACCGTTGTAGAGGTACTTGTCCATAATTCCCGCAGCCCAATAGCTGCAACGCTTAACAAAATCATGGAAAAAATGAATGTTTGTTTTTGCTTCATATTGTATGCTAGACTGGTTATAATTATATTAGGAAGCGAGCGAGCCACCGCTCACTTCCCACTTGCTAGTCGTCCTTCTTATTATTCTTCTTTGCATCCGATGATTGCTGTGCAATCCAAGCGATGGAAGCAACATAGAAGATAATTTGAAGGACTTTTATCATGTTGTCCAGCATTTCTTCACCTCCTTACACTCTTATTATACAACACCTATAAACAATTGTATATAGATTTCAAATAAAAAATTCCCTCCCTTTGAAAAAAATACCCCCTTATCAAATAGGTATAATAACCTAAAACAAATGATTCATTTTCATGGATAAACAGGATTTATTCACCAATTTCTTTCCGTAAAGTGGTAAACTCTATACTGATTGTAATCAAAGTATTAGAGGAGAATGCCATGAAGACTCTTGATGTCCATGCGTTGCACCATGCAATTGATCAAACGCTGGAACAATTAAAAAAGCAATCAGAAGAAATCGCAAACCTCAAAAAGAGCGTTGACGGCATCACATCTCTTGACGATGCTTTAAAAGGGAAAGGCGGCGATGCGATTCGAGCTTTTTACGAGGAATGTCACACTCCTTTTTTGCGGTTCTTTGAATCATTTATTGAGGAATATGAGTCAGAGCTGAAAAAAATCAAAAATGCACTGAATTCCCTTGAACCGAATCACAACGGATTTATTTCACAATCCTTTCTTGAACACGAACTGGAACAAGGCTTGAATGCAGCTGATCGAACAACGAAACATCTGGTTTCCAAAGCCAACGCTGCAATTGCGAAAGTCAGCCATATTGTCGATTTGCCGGATTTGAATGACAACGATTTTCATGAACAGAATCAAAAAGCATTAAAGGAAATCAGCACGACACTTGAAAAGCTGCATGCGTTTGACCGCGAGCAAACCAACGCCCTCAAAACGGCTGAAAATGACCTTGAGACGATGCAGAAATACATCACCCGGCTCGAAAAGATGTATACCGGTCCCAAAATCGAGATTACCGGTTATCAAAAAGGTTCGATTTTAAAACCGGATAAGATTGATTCCTTGCAACCTAATGAAGATACACCGATGGAAGTTATGCTGAAAAAGGTTGGAGAGAAAGAAGAAGCTGAAATTAATAAACTAGCCGACACTGATCGAACGGCGACACAAAAAGTCTCCAAAAAAGTGTATAGTGATGAGGAATTAGAAAATCTGAGTGAAGAGGAATTGGCGAAACTTAAAAAAGTTTACAAATACGTGAATGGGTTTAAATACTGTTTCTATATGGATGGTAAAAATGTCGTTGGTATAAAGTTGGTTGACGATCCTCCTGAAGATGACGAGGAAGTAAGTGATTTAGAAAAATATGCTGGAATAGGCTTGGAGCTCTTAGGCGAGAGTGATCTTGAACGAGCAGCATTGGGATATGACCCTGATACACATGAAAGACTTTCGTTCTTTGAACGGGTCGAGGCTGGTGTTAATTTAACGCCGCCTGCTAGACTGATCAAATGGATTCGTCGGGGAACCAAGCTGTCAAAAGTATCGAAGATTGGAAAAGGCTCGAAAACACCTTCCTATGGAAAACAATCCATACCAAAAGGCCCGTACCGTGAAGTAAATGGTTTCCCTGCAAAAGTTAAACCAGGGGCTCAAGAAAAACATATTCCTGGAACACCAAACTACAAGCAAGAAGTTGCCAATGGGAAAAAGAAAAGCATATTTTACGGAGATAATAAAAAGGCACAAGAATTGCTTGATAAATATGCTGGTAAAGGAGAAATCTTGAAAAATGGAAGGGAAGTTGTAGACTTCGGTCAAAAAATAGGAAAGGCATATGACATGAAAACCGGGAAATATATAGAGACTACCAGAGGTACAATACATTATTCAAAAGACGGTGCTCATATAGTTCCTGCAAAACCATTAGAACCATAAGAAAAGGATGAATACTCATGGAATATAACTCTTTAATAAAAACATTAGATGAATATGGGGGTAAAGAACTGAGATTAGAATGGGAAAATGGATTAAAGATTATCGGTAAGCCAGACACGCTTTTCGAAACAGATAATGGATTAGATGATGATGATATCAATTACACTGAATATTATGCAGTTGCCTTTAGAGTGAATAATATTATATCCCACCCTACTAAAAACGAAGGCAGTGTCTATGATTGGTTAAGGCAAGAGAAAAGCTCCCTAGTTGAAATATCTCTTTATGATGATCCCCCATGTGCAATTTATTTAGCGGACGGCCAAAAAGTTTGGGAAATAGACAGTGATGAATAACAATTGACAAGCTGGAATATATAAAAAGCTACAAAGAAGGCCCCTTTTAGAGGCCTTTTTTTATTACTTCAGTAAGGATTCAAGTTTTGCTTTCGTTTTCGGCCCATAAATACCATCAGCAGACAGACCGTGCATCAGCTGGAACCGTTTGACCGCGTTCGCCGTCTTCGGTCCGTAATAACCATCAATACCGTTATTTTTGGCACCCTTGTCCGGGTAAAAATAAAGTGCAGCTAAGGCCTCTTGAATCTGCCGGACGGCCGTTCCTTTCATCAGTGGGCTTTTCACCTTATAGATGCCGGTCGGCAGCGTGTAGGATGATTTTTTGCCGCTTGATGATGATTTTTTCTTTTTCGCTTCAATGGCCGCGAGCGCCTTTTCGGTAGCCGGTCCATAAATTCCATCTGCTGTAATCCCGGATTTCTTTTGAAGGGCTTTGACAGCTTGCACCGTTTCATCCCCGTAAGAACCATCGGCCCCGTACTTCGGCAATGAGAATCCTGCAGCAATCAAACGTTTTTGAAGCGCCTTTACGCTTGATCCTGATGATCCTTTTTTAAGGATAGTCGCCCCTGTTGATTTGCTCGACTGGCTCGTGGGTGCCGTCGTGTTTGACACGGTTTTATTCCCAAGTAGGCTGTCGACTTTTTTCCGAAAAGCTGTGAGCTGGCTTGAATCGCTCACCCACGGCGCCGGACAGTTTTTGCCTGTCACATCATAATGGCGGACGATTCTGTCAGTCGAAAGCCCGTAACGCTTGCATAGATCAGCAACCAATTCAGCAGCATTCTGAACAGTTTCGCTGTGAATCTTGCCGTTTTTTTCGACGCACATTTCAACACCGATAGCCGTCTTATTCGCATTCGGCTTTAAGAAACTGACATAGCAACCGTTATTCTCATGTGCATGGTATGCGACTTCATTTTCAGGGATAATCAGTTGCGCTTCCTTGCGATCGACGAAGTAATGCGCTGATGCGTAACGCTCTGCGGCAATACAGGTGCCATTGAAATAATTCCGCTCATTCAATGCAGAAGCGCCGGGCGTCGCCGTATAGTGCATGACAATACCTTTGACTCCTGACAATTTCAACCCCGGCCGGGTATACTTGTTGACCTTCACATAGTTCTTCACAACTTTAACCATCTGAACCACTCCTTTTTTGTTTTAAATAAAAAAGGCTACCAGCCGGCAACCTCATTTCGTTAATCCTTTTTGTTTCAGGACTTCTTTCTGTAGCTTTCCTTTGCTTGTCACATAGTTGTTTTTATACCAAGCCATAACAGACGTGACGATGGTAAACACTGTGGAGCCAGTCGTATACAAAGCGTCTGCCAGCGTGTTGACCTGGTCCTCATCGATCGGTAAAGTTGCCTTTCCGAACATGATCAAAGTTTGGTTTACCAATGCAATAAAAAGAAGCACCGTCCGGACGACCGTGCCTTTGTCAAAGTTTTTCATAATGTGTTTTCCTCCTTATTTTTGCAATAGATTATAAAAAACAGCGATTGCGCCGCCAATGATGCCGGTGCTGACCGCTGTAATGATCGCGCCGGTGATGCTGCGCTTGATCCAAGTTGTGTTTTCCTCGATCTTGTTCAGTTTTTCATTAATTGAAATGATCTGCTGATCGTGACGGTCAGACGTCCTTTCCAGCGTGCTCACCCGCTGTTCGAGCGTTTTATGATCAGCTTTCAGCTCTGTAATTTCTTGCTTGAAGACGTCCAATTCATTTGTCTGCTGCATGTCCCATAATCCTCCTGTTCTCACATCGTTTTCACCTCCTTCGAGGCAAAATAAAAACACCCTATAGGGTGATTGTCATACCTAAGTCCACACTGACGGCGGGCTTATCATAACTCCGGCCTGTTATTTCTTCATATTCAGCCGGAGTGATCCAGTTAATTCTTACGTATTCCCGCATTTCTTCATCTGTGTAACACCCCCAATCATAAAACTGTTTTATATCTGAGAAAGTTGGATACTTCATGAAGCCCCGCCGCCTTTCAGTGCTGAAACATCTGCCTGTAGTTTCGCTATTTGTAAGGAAAGTAAAGCATTCTGTTTTTTCAGCAGATCAGTAGGGTTCGGATCCGGCGCAGGCGGCGTTACACTTTCTATATACTCTTTGGTTGCTGATTCGATCCACTCGGCTTTTTCCGGATCATACTTTGGAGCGTATAATCCTTTTGGAATCGGGGTGGTCGTGCTATTCGGCGGCAATTCTTCACCGGAAAAATCATCTTCGCCAACATATTTGTAATTTTCATCGTAAAAAAGAACGTGCATGATACGTCCCTCCTCTACCATAACGGTATTGATTCATTAAACGACACCCTCGTTACCTTCGTTTCATCGTTCGCCAGCATACCGTCATACCTTAAATCACCGTCAGTCGTAAGCGAAAACCGAGCAGTTCCGTAAGACCCGATCGTCGGTACGACAAAATCGACTGTCTGCGTCGGCTTATTTGTAAATTTCGCGACAGATGTTCCGATAGCCGGCAATGTTCCAAAAGATCCGCGCAACCATAGAACGTTGTTGCTAACGGAAAATTTCAACGGATACAGCGAATCTTGTTTAGCTCCGTTTATGAGATTTACGGAGTTCCATGTCGGAGATATATCCGCATCAGTTAGAAACCGACGCCAGCCTTGCCACCCGAGGGTTCCGTCTACATAGTTTGAAAAAACGTTATTTTTCCAATCAACAGCTATGACATAGCCGTACGATCCTACCCCATTTATGGTCGATGTCATATGAAATAACCCTCTTGCCGAGAGAGTGGTCGGTATGTTTTGCGCTTTACCTGTGGAGTAAAAAGTGCCGAATCGTTTCCCGTTTTTCGTGACCTTGTCGTAAAAATCATCACCATCACCTATCGTGAGCGATACTCCGGCGTCATCCGCGGTTATTTTTGTTAATTGCGCCGCGTTCCACTTTGTTCGCTCGTCAGCCGTAATATGCCGTACATTATCCGCGACATGCGTATCAAAAGCCGTCTTTGCCGCCTGCTTCACATTATCAACGTTAGCTAATCCGACCTGGGATTTCGTGACCTTATGCGGGTTGTCTGTTTTAGCTGCGTGCTGATCCGTATAAGCTTTTGCGTTCGCTTCCGCCGCATCCGCCTTCTCTTGGGCGCCGGCTTTTGTTTCGATGTTCTCGAATTCATCAAACCTCGCTTTTATCTCTTCGAGAGTTTGGCTAATTTGATCCCTAAACGATTCCACATCATCGATGTAATATTCTGCGACCGGAACAATGTTCTGATCCTCAAGCGTTTTTGCAATGGAGAAAGTGAAAAAGACTGTCGCGAGCGCCTGACCGTTTGTGTAATAAAGCTTGACTTCCGCCCTTACCTGGCCATGATGTTTCAATTCTTCATCCGATAGGACGTATTCAGCTTTCCCGTTTACCTTGTCCGTCAGGGTCAAGCTGCGTTTATAAAACGAATCATCCGCATACAGAAGGACAATTTTTGCATCCACCGCCGACAGAGGCAACGGGGCGCCGTCTTTTGTAAAAGAAAAAAACAGCTTTGCGCTGCCCGTGTCCTGGGTGAAAAATTGTATATTGGTAGATTTGGCTGCGGCTTTCCGCGCGTTAATATCAAATGATATTTCGCCTTCCTTATAGATCATCGCTGAACCTCCTTACATCTGTGGGTGCATGAAGACCAATGCGACTCCATACCCTTTTTCGGCGGAATAAGGCTGATTGATACGCATCACATAAAAGCCTTCGCCGTCTTCTGATTTAGTACCAATGCCACCTATAGGCAAGATGCAGTCCCCTGCCTGGACAGTCTCATCAATTCTGACAAATACCTGACCGACCAAACCGACGACATGCCACTCGTCCCGCTTTTCCCGCGGGATGTATTCAAGGTCAGGGTTATAGTTTGGATTTTCCATAGGTACTATGATTGCTCGACCATTATCATTAATGGTTTCATAGATAATGCCGCCAAATTCATTTCTAAGGTAACGGTCGTTCCAATAGAAAGCCGCACCGCCCATAATGACCCCGGCCGTCTCGGAAATAACGCCCAATACCTTGTCCCCTTTTTCAGCTTTCCTGATCTTGTCACCATCCAAAGTCACCAAGAAGCCGGATTCAATTTTACGGCCATCTTTAGATTCAAAGTATTCTGCAAGGTCTTTAAAATCGGATACGCTTTCCACGCGTCCTACCCCCCGGATATGTCCGCCTGTAGAATCAATTTTCCATTTGATATTATTTTTCGACGGTGATCCGGTGCCGTATCCGCCAACTACAGAATAGCTGTCATCATTAGTAACTGCCTGGGCAGCCATCACCACTCTTGCAGGTCCGTCCCCTTTCGTTTGTGAGTTGTTCGCTGCAATAATGGCCTGCCGTGATCCTTCTGTAGAAGAACCGCCAGAAACGCCACCCATGAAATTCCGCGGGCCTTTTGCTATGTTGTCGCCTGTGGCCGCAATAATCGCACTTGTTGGATCTAAAGGAGCCCCGGAAGTCGTCGCCCCTCGGAATCCTCCTTTGAAATTCGTTGGTACAAATTTGTACTTGTTCCCCTTAATCATGGCCGCGTAGGAGTAGCCGGACGTCTGCACATTATTAATGTTTGCCTGTGAATTGGGCGACGTAATCCCGTAGGTCCCGCCTTCTCCTTCCATAATTCCATTTGAGATATTCACGGAGTACACCCCGCCGCCGATCCCTATTCCCTGCTTGGCCGACTTATAAAATGCAAAATTGGACAGGTTGACATTATCCGTTTTTTGCGGGCCGCCATAAAGACGAATATCAAAGCCTGCTTTTTTAAATCCCCTGATTGTGATATTGTTCAATGAAATGTTTCGGCTTCGATACTGCAAGGCAATGACCGGGTTATCCTTATAGTCATATAAAGGATCACCTATTGCAGTAAAGTTGTTGACAGCAACGTTTTTATAAGCTGAAACCACTAACGCACGCGGGGAAAGTCCTTCATACATATCATTGAATATTGGTTCGATTGCTGTACAATCCGTAAGGGTGACATCGTAGGCCGTTGTGCTTTCCGGATCTTCTGCTTTGTGATGCCCGATATGTCGTAGATCAAAGCAGCGCACATCATGATAAGACACATGCCCAATGACGTGAACGTTTCGGGCTGCCGGCCATTCCTTATGTGCTTTAACTTCTACACCCCGGATATTGCCGGATGTAAAGTTATTGATTAGCCAAACATGTTTTGATCCGTCATCAATTTCAATGCCGTTTGAGTTTGACTGCCCTTTCGGGTGAGCTGTACCGCGTTGATCAAACGAATAAGAATTTGAAATAAAAATGTATTCACTGTAGTGCGTGGTGATACCGTCATCCCCCGCCCCATAGGCGACGCAGTTATCAAGCCAAATATAACGGCAGCCGTCTTTTGTATACTGTGTGGACGGCAGATGGTCATATGTGGGCGCTGTTATATCGATACCGTGCAAGCCCGGGTTAATAGCTTCAACATCCTTTACCCAGCCAAACTTCACATTTGCAAAGGTTAAACAGCTTGAATGTTGGCCACCCGTAGCCCCGACACCGCCCTGCCTGTCCGGGTTCCAATCAAGCGACATCCCCTGCACGAAAATATTTCTATTCCCCTTTTCATAATCGGCGTTTGTAATCACCCATTCGCTTGCCGGTGTGTCCTCATGTAATTGCAGAATTGTCACGCCTTTGCCCTGGCCGACAAGATAGGTCCAGGATGGGAGCTTGATTCCTTTAACAATGTATGTCCCCGCACTTAAAACAACGCGGACACGACCATTACCAACTGCTTTTCTAAATGCCTCCGAGCTGTCAGTTTTTCCGTCCGGAACGGCCCCGAAATCGTCCACATTTACCGTCCGTTTTATTTTCTGTTCAAGCCGGTTAAATTCCAAATCCAGCCGATCTTTTAATGTTTGGGCAATTTCACCGTCAGTTGTCACCCTGGCGTCCACGACCTCTTTTACATCTTTGCCATCGTGATTCACGACCAGGTTAGTAAACCGCGAATATAGATTTTTTAATCGGTTAGCAACAGAAAAACCGCCGTGGTCGATTTGTTCCGATGTGTGGGCAGTTTTAGATGATCTATGGCTTTTCAAATTATATTCATGGTCGTTTAACGCATTTTCAATACTCTGCATGTCCCCGCTTAACTGCGATTCATAGAGGGAATTACGAGTCGTATTGTAGTTTTTAGTCAGCCGCACCATCTTACTCACTCCTTTTTGACAAAATAAAAAACGCTTATCTGAGCGTTTTAAACAACTGATCCATATATCTTTTTTGATCCCTTAACCTTTTTGCCTGGTCAACATTGATGTCCTGAATGTCTTTTCGGAAATTTGCAAACGTCAGCTGCGGGCTGCTGTATGGATCCAATGGATTGTACTGAATTGAAATCAGTCTTACATCATCTTCAAATGTGATGCCTTCTGCTGTATCGGCCAAGACATGGATTGTGTCGCCTTTCCAGAAGTCTTGTTCAATTTCTAAAAGTTTCGGCTCATAGATTTTTTGAAAATCAGCTTCGATCGTCATTTCCGGATAAGGGTTCACATGCTTTTTCAGAGCAGAAACCATGCGGCTGGATTTTTTTATTGTTTCATCTTTTATCGGTTCAGCCCACCGCGGCTTTCCTTCAATTAAGAATTTCTCTTCATCAGGGTGAACATATAAAATAGGTTCAAATTCATATTTTGGATCCTTGTCAGTACTATTGCTGCCTTCTTTTAAGGCACCGTATCCCCAGGCTCGTGTGGTACTATTTTGGGAACTTGTTTTAATTGTAATGCCTGGCATGTTATAACGGGAATCCAGAGTAAAATCAATGCGCTTTCCCATCTTTTTATAGACGTAGATTTTGTAATTATCGACATCTATTTCAAGCTCATAATCTTCAATAATTTCATCCATCAATTCCGTAGAGTTTTTATCACCAAAATTCTCATGATCAGCGCTTGGAAACTCGCTTTCTGGCGCCCTCAGAATGTATTTGAAATCTGTATCTTTCAAAGCAATATCCAACGCTTCTCTAAGCTTTAATTTCTTTGTTACGGTATCATTCACGTAATTATTGATCAGTAGAACAGAAAAAATATGAGCTGCTGTGACGGTTTTTGTAAGGATATTATTTTCCTGCCTTACCTCTACATCCGTAATATAGTATTTTTGATGATTGAATTTTTTCTCATCCAGATAAAGTATGTTGTCGTTCACCAATAAATCGAATTCTGTGCCGTTCTCCTGCGTTTTTGTGATCGTGAAGGTAAAACTCTTCTTACCTGTCGTATCGTCCGTCAGATCAACGGAAACCCCGGTTATTTCAACAACACTTTTACCATCCTTCGTTGAAACATGCAGCTGTGGAAAATCAACATCTGAAGGCAAATTCTGATTGATTGTGATGTCTTTGCCGTCATACTCCTTACTCGGAAATTCCGGCTCCGGTATCGGTGTGTCAGGTTGATCAGGATCAACAGGAATATCGTCCACAGAATCATATTGTGTAAGATTATACGTTTCAATTAGATTGTTTAACTTCGTCGCATAAGCCGGGTCTGTAGCATAACCGGCTTTTACAAGGGCTGCTGTCGCTTTCTTGTAATCTTTTTCACCTACTATGGCTTTATAATGGTCGGGATCCCAGCTTGTTCCGTTAACATAAAGTTTGGCTAAATCTTGCAGAGAAGCATACCAGGATGGGTACTTGCGGAATTTGGCTTGTACCCGGGTCGCATTCCCTTTCCGATCGTATTCAGTCGTCCACATGAGAACATATTGCCCGTTATAAGTCCCCTTAATTCCGAATAGATTTTTTCCTTTCTGAGCGAGCCCGCTTGTCCCCCATGCGCTCTCTAAACAGGCCTGAGCAATAATGAGAGACGCGAGAATATCATACTTTTTATATATCTTCTGCGCGTCTGGTGCAATCTCTTTTATAAAATCTGATCTTGCCATTGTACTTGCTCCTTATGCGTAATAGAAACGTGTATCGAAAGTGATTTCAAAATCATTGGTATTCTGTATTTCAAAATCATTGCTCCCTATATCAAGCCCCGGGAGCCTGCCGGAGGTTTTAACCGGCTTATTATTGATCACGGTATACTGCTTTATAAAAGTGACTGGCTGTGATTTTTTCAATTCCTGTTCAATTTTCAGCTTCTCCCCATTTGTATGGTTGATGATCGTCACGTTTTTACCTGAAGCCCGTAAGGTCACACTGTAGTCATGCTGCATGGGATTGATAAAAGCATCCCCCGTATTGTAAACCTGAAATCTTTTTCGATTTTTAAACACATATTCCAGGTTGTCGTGCATCTGAATATTCATGCCTGGGCTCCAGTATTCTCCGTGAAAATTCTGTTTTGTTAAAGAAGTGAATTTTGACTCCGCTAAACCAGTGTAGTTGTTAAATTCCACAGTAAAAGAAACATGGTTTTTTTCTTTTTCCTTTGGAATACTGAAATTCCCATCACATGTGACACGAAAACGGAGATTTGGCAACAAGTCGGTTGAAATATAGTAAGGGAACGGTTTAACCAAAACCGCGTATAGTTCCCGTCGATACTGATAAAAATTTTCGGCAATGACTGAATTCAGATAGATTTCAACTGATATTTTTCTTTCTGTATATTTGACGTCACGGGGATGCTGCGGCAAAACGACTCCATTTATTCTCGGGATATTTGTTGTTTCACGCTCAATGCCTGGTGACTCAGGTGTAAAACTTAAAGGTTCAAAAAAAGGAAGCAGGCTGCTTAAACTCTGCTCCCCTAAACCATTATCATAGTCAATGTACAATTCCACTATCTCACCCCATTCAAGTATGAAGTTCGAGTATACCGATCCCCGGATGATTGATCGATTTTCTTCCCATCAAGATAAGTGTTGTTATCTTTTAATAGGATCTGTTGCAAGAGCTGCACATTTTTATTTAGAAAATCAATTTGTTTTGCCATCATACTGATCTGTTTTTCTTGGTTCTGCACAACACGGCTGATGTCCACAGAAAAGTCTTTAGGCGAGGCCAATTCCTGTGCAGGCTTTTCCGAAACTTTTTGAAGCAGGAGGAGCGCTTTTGAAATCATTCCATCCTGCAAATCCGGAAGTACGCCAAGCTTTCTACCAACACGGGCCCATAGCCCAATATTGCGCTCCCGATAAGATGGATCCTCTGTGATGGTCGTTTCATCATACCCGCGTTCATTTAAGATCGCCCATTTTGATCCACCACGGCCAGGCGAAATACCGCCTTTTGCATATCCAACATATCCGCCGCCTCGTGCCATCGATTTTAACCCCGGATGATTGTTTATGTCACCATATCGTCGTTTGATATAGTTAATGGCAGCCAGGATATTATCGATCGGATTCAAAATGTTATTATGTCCAGGAAACTTATTCGCGTTGAACGTGCTCGGAATCGTCTGCATCAGCCCTTGTGAAGGGTGCCCAGCTTTCGCATTAGAATCCCATAAATTGATGGCGTTAGGATTACCGCCACTTTCTTTCATGGCGATAGTAACAAGCCCCGGGATCCATGAAATCGGCACACCCGCGATGCCGACTGCTTCAGTCACCCATTGGTTTACAGCTTTTGTTCCGCCGGCTCCTTTAAATGTACCTGGATCCGGCATGACACCTTTCAGGAATTGAGCTGCCCCATCCTTCAATGTCTTGAGTATACCGGTCCCTAACGAGTCAATGCCTTTTCCAGTTTTGTAGGGGATCAGCCCACTAAACAGTTTTTTGATTAAGTTGCCGGGACCCTTTGTAATCAAGTCCATTGCAGTTGCGCTAACATCGCCCACTTTATCCACGACGCTTTTTCCAAAAGATACAGCCCCGTTAACCATCTTTTTAGAGCCGTCAATCGCTTTTTTGAAAAAGTCCCCGACTCCGCCTGCATATCCAGGCAACCCCGAAGCCGCTAATTTTTTCGACTGGTCATGCGGTAGTACGGAGGTGCCTCGTGGGAGATCCCAAATTTGCGGGCCGCCTGCCCCTACAACATAAGTTCCTATGCCTGGTGTATGGGCCAACTCCCATCCTTCTTCACCGACAAGCGCTTTCCCTCCAGGGTGAAAGTCCGTTCCTTTTGCATAAGCGACACCAGGTGCAACTTGCATTTTAGAAGTATCTTGATAGCCTTTGGGTTTCCACTCCGGAATCGTTGGCGCGTGCAGAAATTCAAGAACTTTATTAATATAGCCGGTGATCTGATTTATTACCCCTGCTAAATCAATTAGGTGACGATCCCATTCATCAAGGATATCACCTGTTTCAATATCAACCTGATCAAGATGGCCGGCAGCTTGAAGTTTTGCCTCCTCGACTACGCCTTTATGTGTCTCTTTTGCTTGTTCAATTGTTTTTTCTGCTTGGCTTTCAGCTTTCTCAACAATGTAATCGTGCTGTTTCTTTGAAATTGTTCTTTTTACATAATATTGGTCATCCGCCGCGTCAACTACAGCCTTATATTGGTCTTTGGCAGCTTTAATTGTTTTTTCTTTTGCTTTGTTGCTGTTTTTCACAACAGCGGCTGCCTGTTTGGCGGAAAGATTAGAAGACTCTTCCTTCAACTTTCTAGAAATTTTCGTTTGTTCACCTTTACTACGGGTAAGTGCTGTCTCCATTTGGGAGAGCATCTTCCCTTGAATTTTAGTAACTTCTTCATTTTCTTTATCTGTAAGCTTACGATGTTCTTTTGCGGCGTTTCGATAAATCTCATTTACACGATCCACATATCCTTGTATTTTCTTTTGTTTCTTTTGGTTTCCATCCCCAATTTTATTTAGAATCTTAGCCGCGTATTTATCTGATATTTCCTCATTGGACGCAAAAAACTCCTTTAATACCTTGGTGGCTGAATCAGTGCTCGTTTGGAATCCATTTTTCAAAGACTCTCCCATCGCTGTAAACTGTGTTGCGACATCGTCCGCTATTTTCTTGGTGATTTTTGCATTGGTTATACGGAGATATTCAAGCTTAGCCGTGACTTTTGTATTCATATCTTCATAAGCATTCACAGCTTTTGCAGTAGACTTCGAAACCCCTTTACCAAAGTCAATAGTCGATGGAAGAACCCTTTTCTTCAGGTTGTCATAATAGTTCATACCTGCTTCCGTAAGAAGCGTTACACCTGTAATAGCAAGGCCAATAGGACTACCTAACAAACTCAATGCGCCACGTAAGAGGCCGACAACTCCCGCTCCTTTTTTGAGAATGTTGAAAAGGCCAAAACCACTTTTCGCTAATTTCATGAAGCCGCCAGCGCCTTTAATTGCATTGGCCCCGACCTTTAAAATATTTCCGCCGAATTTTAAGAGCTCAGGCGCAAACGAAAGAATAAGACCGGCGATTGTCCCGACGGGGCCGCCAAATAAACTTAGACCAAGCCCGGCAACACGTGAAGCACCGCCCAGCCCTCGCATGGCTTTTGAGCTTCTGCTAGATGCTTGCTCGAGCCGTCCTACTCTCGTTGTTGCTACCGCGGTTGATTGATGGAAACGTTCCATCCTTGTAGACGCTACAGCCGCCGCCGTGGAGGTCGTGTTCATTCCTGCAGCCGCTGTCCTGGAAGCTGCACCCGCTGCAATAGCTTCTGCCGAATAAGCGTTGAGACTTGCTGAAGCCCGGTTTACATTGCCTGTTAAATAGCTCCCGGCAGTACGCAACATATTCCAGCCTGCTGCCACCTTTGGCAGAGAACCTAAAATAAATAAGAAGGCCCCACCTAAAAGCGAAAACACAGTTACCGCTCCGCCAGTGATCGCAATGGTACTCGCAATGGAAGGAGGTAAGGAATCAAACCAAGTAACGAATTTTGTTAGGCCGTCAGTTGTTGCACGAATCACAGGGAGAAACTGATTTCCCAATGTGATGAGAGCATTGTTTGCAGCAGATTTCAGATATTCCATGGATCCGGCCAGGTTATCCATTTGCTTTTTGGCTACTCTGTCCGCAGCGCCCCCGCTGTTTTCAATTTCTTTGGTGAAATCTTGGAGCTTGTCTTTTCCTGCGTGCATTAAAGTAATAAATCCAGAAAGAGCGTGCTGCCCTGCCAACTGTTTAGCAATACGGATTTTTTCAGTTTCGGTATAATTTTTTGTTTTCTCATTGATCTGGCCGATTATATCCGAAAGCGGACGCAATTTCCCTGTGGAATCAGTTACTTGCAAACCTAATTCATGGATCGCATTTCCGGCTTGTTTTGGCGGAGATGATAGGCGAGTAAGTGTAGCCCGCAAAGCCGTTCCTGCCATATCAGCCTTAATCCCGCTGTTTGCCAAGATACCTGTTGCCGCCGCTAATTCTTCCATGCTGAGTCCGGCCGTTTTTGCTGCCGGAGCCGCATATTTCATCGTTTGACCGATCTCTTGAAGCGTGGCGTTTGAGTTGGTGAACGTATACGTCATGGCATCTGCAACGCGGTTTGTATCTTCAGCTTTGATATGAAATTCCGTCAATATATCAGAAACGATGTCAGCTGTGACCCCAAGATCTGTTTGACCGGCTGCAGCAGTCGAGAGAAGACCAGGCATAGCTCCAATAATTTGATTCGTTTTATATCCGGCCATCGCAAGATACTGCATTCCTTCTGCAACTTCCCCGTCGGTAAACTGAGTTGTTGCACCCAAATGACGCGCCGTTTCCGTCAGCTTAGCCATTTGGTCGTTTGTGGCATTCGCCAAAGCACCAACACGGCTCATGGCTTTTTCAAAATCAGCCGCGGCTTTTACACTTACACCGATCCCTAATGTCCCAGCCGCGCCAACAGCCGAAAGGGCTGTTCCAACCTTAGAAGCAGAATGATAAACAGCGTTTAGCCCTTCAGATACTTTCCCTGAATCTCGTCTGAACACAGAAAAAACACCCGAAGTGCGGCGAGTGCTGTTTGTCGTGTTTTCAAATTCTCTTGTTACGCGTTGCAGTTCGTTTCCAAGGCTTTGGTGAACTGCAATAGCATCATTCAGCCTGCGGCCTTGTATTTGGGTCTCTCGATTGTCGATCCCTTTTTCTTTTGCTAATTTCTCGTATTTGGCTCGATGCTCTTCGACTAATCGGCCCTGGATACGATATTTGCTATTGAGACCTTCTACTTGGGATTGGAGAAATTTAGATTGATTGCCCGCCGCTTTATAAATAGCACTAGAGGCTTTCATTTCAGAATTTGCTAAACGCATTTGCCTCTTTAAGCCCTCAATTCCTCGGTTAAAACCGGTATCATCAAGGCCTACTTTAACGATCATATTTCCGATAGGTTGCGCCATATGTATCCACCCCGCTTCCCTGGCATAAACTCAACTAAAAAAGACCGGCTGTTTAAGCCTGCCTTAGAAAAACACTTGATCAATTGGAACAACTTTAGGTTTATTTTCATGTGCCAAGACTTCTAAGTAATGGTAAATATCCATCTCGTCAATTTCAGTCATGGTCCAACCCTGCTTTAAAAGGGCAGCGTAAATATCATTGAGCTGATCTATTCCTTTTTCTGCTGAAAGGCCTCCATTTCCACTCCCGGCAAAAAATCTTCTTCCTCCTTAACTTCCTCATAACCCATAATTTCGCCCATGATTCGCCTTACTTCGTCTGAAACTTCAAAAGACTGTAGACCTTCTTGAAATTCCTCTAAAGTAAATTGGTTGCGGAATACCCGTACAATGAACTTCATACGATCCTCAAGGCTCTTAAGCACTTCCTTAATACTGTTGGTATTTTTAGCGGCTGCCTCATCTAGCTCCAGAGCTTCATACAAAGTTTTTGTATTAGTACGAGGTGCAATAAACGTCTTATATTTTTCTTCTTTTTCAAACCATAATTTCACCGAAATTTGTTTTTGAGCCATGTTGATTCCTCCTTTATTTTGTTTGATATGAAAAAAGAGAAGCACGCTGCTTCCCTTTATACTGTTTTGCCAATGTCTACGCTAGATTTATCACCAGAAACTGAATCTGGATTTTTATAGGCAGCACCAAATACTTTTTCATAAAACTTGTCCAGACTAAAATTCGGTGCATCCTCATCAGCCAATACTTTATAGATGTCATCCTGTTCTCGCTCCATAAATTCAGCAGAAAGTTTGACTGTTTGGAAGTCTGTCTTTTCTTCTTTTGTTTTCCATTCATCATCCGGAAGGGAAAAACGCCCTTTCACTAAGCCTACATGGCGATTCTTGCCGTTCGCTTTTGGTCCATAGAAAGACATAGCAACCCATGGCGCGATAACATTCTTTTTGAACATATAGAGCCCGTCTGTTTCTTCTATCCCAAACAATTCCTCCAAAATTTCCATTGGCAGATCCCTCATTTCAAGCTCCAATTTTGTGGAACCAGTCGTGACAGCCATATCCACCAGTTTGTTGTCTGCATATTGCTTTTCTGTTGATGTATCCGTATTGACCTTCGCGTTAATTGCGTAAGGGTAATCAATAATTTTTGTAGCCACATAAAAGCCATTTTCCTTTTTTAAAGGCGCAAATTTAACGCCTTCCAATCCGGTAACTGAACTGTATTCAGGCATTCTAAAACCTCCAATTATATTAAAATATTGGCCTCAAACCGGTAACCTTTCCGGATCAACCCTTCATCTTTTAAAAAGCCATTGATTAAAACCGATGTTTGAAAATCCAATTGATTCATGACCCCAACAATGGCAGCCAAAATCTGATCACAGGAAGAATCGTTGTATACATCAATTTGATATACAGCACTGTCCTTGATCGGCTTTCCATCAGCCCACTTAGTAGTTCTGTACTCCAATTCCTGTACGACGATATAAGCCGGTTTGCTTTTGATGCCAATCGGCACCGCAAGTTCAAAAATGTTTGCTGGATCAGCCAATAATAAAAGCGCCGGATCACTCTCCAGCGCTTCAAATACTTTATTTTTTAGTTGTAGGGCTCTTTCCACTACATTCATAGCTTGTACCCTCTTTTTATAACGGTTGCCATCGCCTGAAGCATCCTATCATTGGCACTTAGCATACTCTGCTGAATGAACGGGTTAGCCGGCTGATGAATGGTTCCGAATTCAGGCAAGTGGACACGGAATTTCGTATCTTTTGTAGGACCGACCACTGCATATATCTCACCATCGGGGTCCTTTCTCGTACGATTACCAACGATAATATCTTCATCAATGTGGGGATGGCTCCCCCCAATATTAGAACGGGGAGCATTCTTTTTAATTTCCTTCGCAAGAATCGCGCCACCAGCTTTCACAGTAGCTTTATTTATTTTTTCATCCTTTCTTGCAAGAGAAGCTAAATATGAATCCAATTCTTTAAAGCCCTGCATTTCCATTTCGATCTTCATTATTCCACCGCCTTTGCCCTAATCGTGGTGAAATTTTTCCGAGAATAGTTCGGGATGATAGATTCAATCACATACGCTTGATTCTGAAAAAGGATCCGCATATGTTCATCGATATCCTCGCGGTGTCGGATCGTGAATTTTACTGTCCTCTCCTTCTGCACCGCGGCCGCCGCGTAATATTCTCGGCCTTTTAACCCTTCGGCTTTTGCCCAGCATTCAACGACCGTTTCATAGTCACCTTCCACAGGGAGACGGCCGCCTTCTTTTTTCTCTTGAAACTTGATTCGATACCGCATGTCATTCAGCATTAGAATCAGTCTCCGGAACCGTATATTTTAATTGATTGATCATCATCGTAAGCACCCCATCAAGATTTGAAGTCGTGCCGGCCACTTCCCGATTTTCATACCAATGCGTAACAAAAGCCTTTACACACATATCAGCCCGCGCTGAATTGTTAGGAAATTTCAACCCGGTTGCAGCTGTAATGTATTCTTTTGCAGAAGCGATAAACCCAAGGATTAAATCATCCTCCAGATCACCATCAACCCGGAGGAATTTTTTCGCCTCTTCAAGCTCTTTTTGTTCCATTTCAGTCATAGGGCATCACCTATCCTTCGTTAGCTAGATGTTCCGCCACCTTTTAATTCATCAATTTGCTTTTGTAAACCGTCTAAAATGGCCTTTACTTCACTGTTTAAGTTAACCATCATGATGCTGCCGGTTCCGACATTGTTACTTCTGACAATATTGTCACCAAGCATTTCATGAGTGATACTTTTTTCTTCAATGACAGCCGGATCACCTTTGTCACCTTTCGGTCCTTGGGGTCCTGGCTCTCCCTGTGGACCTTGTGGGCCAGTATCTCCTTTGTCCCCTTTTGGCCCTTGAGGTCCCTGCGGCCCAGTTTCCCCCTGCATACCCTTAATGTACAAAGGATTATCCTCGCTGTTGCCTTTCAAATAAACCGGTGTTACCGGCTTTCCTGTACCGTCGTCCTCTGCAGAAGTATAGACTCCGTTACTTTGGTTCAGAAATTGATCTGCCATATCTCATCATCCTTTTCAATTTTTTTTATTTTCCTACGTCAACTGATTTATCTTCTGTGTCGCCCGTACTTGGAGTTTCATTGTCGGGAACAGCGTCTTTAATAGATGCAAATTCCGCGTAAACAACAGCATCCGTGTCCCAAAGAACGACGTCCTCACGTTCAATGATTCGCATATCTGTAGAGTTACGATAGAATGCTTTACCACCGACATTTGTCGTTAAGATGGAATATTGCTGACGATCAAAGAGTTTGACAGCTTCTTTAAGATCTCCAATGATTAATGGATATTTTGGAGTTGTTTTTGTACCGCCGTTTGGCAAATACTTATCAGAAATAACGG
Organism: Bacillus sp. FSL K6-0138; assembly: GCF_037982765.1. Taxonomy (NCBI): domain Bacteria; kingdom Bacillati; phylum Bacillota; class Bacilli; order Caryophanales; family Bacillaceae; genus Bacillus; species Bacillus sp. FSL K6-0138. The sequence goes on along the minus strand of NZ_CP150286.1, from coordinate 955,242 downwards.
ATACCGGCTTACCGAACAATAATTTTTTAGTTGGATCAGTAGGGTCCGGCTGAAGCAAGTAACGGCCGAAAGCGTCTTTCAGTTTATCTAACACGTTAAATCCCGATTGGTTCGTGACAACCTTAGTCGTGGCATTAATAGCCGGATCAAGTTTGACATTGAGAATGTCTTTAATGTCGTCCTGTTTCGATATTGTTGTTTTCGCAAGTGAACCCAATTGTTCAAGAATCAATGTATTGCGGGTTACAGCCGATTTTTTAGCGAGCCAATTGGAGAGATACTGCAAAAGCGCCTCTTGAGTATCCGCAAGTAAATCATTTGAGAGGACCAAAATCCCTGCATAGTCTTTAATGCTATATTTAATGTTTTCAAATTTAGGGTTCTCTAATTCTTCAATATCCGCTAATTCCTCAAGATTTACTAACGGGGTAATATCCGCTAGTTTTTCAAGAACCCTTGACCCTTTGTTTGTTGATACCGGAATGACATCGACGAGATTTGCCAGCGTATCAAATTGACGTCGTTTTTCATTAATTTTCGTGGAGATATCTTGCGGTACAATAAGGCCGCCGTCCTCATCCACACCTTCTTTCATCGCGGCAAGAGGCTGCGGTACTTTGCCTGTTTTAAGGGCAGATGCGAAAAGCTGAACATGGTTTTTCGCATCTGTTTTGGCGATATCATCCGTTGGCTGTTGCGGGTTCTTTTCCTCTGGATCTTGCTGCGGCTCTTCCTGTGCATATGAAACCTGCATGTTTCGTAAATCCTCATATGTCTGAATTTGATCTTTAATTTGTTGAGCTTCTGCAAGTAGTTTTTTGGCTTCATCAAGTTTTCCCTCATCGGTCAATGCTTCAATGTCTGTACGTTTTTCCGCCAAGGCTTGGCGCAACTCCCGTTCTTTTTTAGACATTCCGCCCCCGGCGAAAAACTGAATATCGAGTTTCAAAAGTTCTTTCTGTTTCAAATGCTTATCCTCCTTAAAAATGGCATAAAAAAGATCCCTTAAAGATTTAAGAGTTCAAGTTTCATAGTGATCTTTTGTTTTAGTATTTCATTCGGGCTTGTTTCTTCAGCCGGATTTCCAGCAGCAGATTGAGCAACAATTTTGCCCGGAACATGTTTAAAATGTGCCAGCACCTGATGATCAATGCAGGCTGCTACATCCTTTGATTCCGAAACCACATCGATTAAGCCATAATTTAAAGCTTCATCGGCAGTGAGCCAAGTTTCCTCATCCAGCAGCTGGCGTAAAGTCCCGTCATCCAGTTTGTCGCCTGCTTTCGCAAGATATGTGGAAACGATACTTTCAGTAATCTTGTCCAGATCATCGGCTGCCTTCCGGAATTCCGCGGCATTCCCGACCATCCCCATGTATGGGTTGTGAATCATCATCATGGCATTGCTTGGCATCGTAATTTTATCTCCGGCCATTGCAATGACGGAAGCGATACTCCCGGCCAGCGCATCCACATAGACATTGATTTTGGCTTTATGACGTTGGAGCATCGAATGAATAGCCTGCCCCTCGAAAACATCCCCGCCGGGCGAATTGATGTACAAATCAATAGAGCTCACGTCACCTAAACTTTTCAATTCAGACTGAAAGGCCTTGGACGAGCTCTCGCTAAACCATCCTTCGCCGGTAATAGAACCGTAAAGCGTGATTTCAGCGGTCGAATCATTCAGAACCTTCATGTTCCAATACTTGTTTTTCTTCTTCTGTTCCGTTGCCATCACCCCCTTTCAGTCGATCTGAAGACCGTTTCGTCTTGCTGAGCTGATATTCTTTCATAATCGAAAGGGGAACAAGGTTTAAGTTTCCATAATGCTCATCACCGATCTCCCCGATACCTGTCATATCCTCTTTTTGAAGAATAGTATTGACACTAAAGGCGCCGACACTTTGCATCGTTTTATAAAATTCAGCACGTGATTTACTGTCCCCACGGAGCTCCGATTCCAGGTTAAATTTAAAGTAATAGCCATTGTTTCGCTGATTCTCTGTCAAAACCTTATCGTTCAACTCTTGTTCAATATTTGTGACGATTGGCTGTAAAGTGGTTTTGACATAATCTAAGGACTGCTGCTCTATATTTGAAAATGTCGCCCGGTCCAGTTCACCTATTTTATGCGGTGGCACCTTGTAAATCGATGCAATCTGTTGGCGATTCCATTTCATCGATTCAATAAATTGGGCATCTTTCATAGGCATGGTTACCTGTGAATAATCAAGCCCGGCGTCTAAAACTGCAATAGACTGCCCCGCATTCACCAGCTCCCAGTCTTCTCTAAGAATTTGTTTACTTTTTCGGTCTAAAAGGGTCGGCGCTTTAACAACACCGAACGGTGCACCGCCATTCTTGTAAAATTTCGCGTTGAATTTTGTGGCAGCTCTATTTGACCCTATATTGTCCCGAATAACTGAAATCGGAGTTTGCCCCACAATTCCGTCAAGAGACAGGTTTTTAAAATGCAGCACCTCTTCATAAAAAAACTCACGGTATCTGCCGTCAATCGTTGTGGAGTACCAAACACGTCCGTTATTGGGATCAATATTTGTGTTGGTTGCTTCCGGATCCAATGGTCTGATCCCCGTCACATTTCCGTCTTTATCAAAAAGTAAAAGGTTGTAGCTGTTTCCCCAAGTGCAAAGCCTTGTAACCAAAAGCCGCTTCCACACAAAGCTTGTCATATAGTCATTGACTTTGTTCAGAATGATATCGCTGACTTTATTTTGAACCTGTTGTATGTTTCCGTTTTTGTTCTGAAAAAGTTTGATCGGAAGTTTAGCAATATCGTCCGCCAAAACAATCACACAGGCATATACATCCGGATGCAGAACGGCCGTTTTTGTGGATACCCTTTCACCAGATGCGCTTTCAGATCCAGCAAAAATATTTCTAAACCACGTAGCTGGATGAAGAAGGGATCCGCTATCCTCTTCAGTAATTTCATTTTTTATCCCGCTCTTTAAACGGCTTAATAGCATCTATTTCCCTCCCTCATCCTTATTTTTTTGACGAGCGAACCCTACCAAGCTCGCAAGTGAAAATAAAAAAACACCGGTTGCAATTAAACCCGCGTTTACGTTTATTCGGTATATGGCTATTGAAATGAATACCATGCCTGCAATAAGCAAAATATCTTCTAAAAATAACTGTAAGGCTTTTAAAACTTTCAAGTTCTCACCCCCTACAGGCTGAAAGATCCAGACTGAATATAAGCGTTTAAGTCGATCGCTGTATCAATCTGAGAAGCCCGAACATGTGCATTAATAAGTGCAGCTGCCGGGTCAATCCGTTGTGTGGACTTGGACTTGTCCAGCATTATATTTTCCTGGGCATCCACTTTTGTAACTGCGTTCCCCATAGCCCAAGTCAGCAGATCGTTTTTATTATGAATGATCTTTTTCGCCTTCACTTTTTCGCGGAAGTCTTTCGTAGGCTCTGAAAGTGTGGCTACACCCTGCCGAATTTCAATCATCACATATCCGTCTGCCTCCATCTGTTGGGCAAACTGTGTAGCGTTATACGGGTCATAGGCAATTTCTTTGATCCGCCAGCCTTTCTCTTTCTCCATTTTTTTAATGTAAGCCCTGATATAGTCATAATCGACAACAGCGCCGTCGGTGACGGTTAACCAGTTCTTTTCCTTCCACAAATCATACGGCACGTTATCTGTCTTCATGCGCTCATAGAAGGTATCTTCAGGCATAAAACCGTGACTATCCACAGCAAAGCTCCCATTATCCAATGGGAAAATAAACGAAACAGCTGTCAGGTCAATTCGTTTTGACAAGTCAATCCCAACATAACACTCACGGCCGGATAGATTAGGGAACTGATCAGATCCGCAATCCTTCCAAGCCTGCATATCCATATAGCCGTTCTCGCGCATGTTGACCCAAATATTCATGTTTTTAGTGAGGAAATTACGCATTTTTTCAGGAACTGCAAGAGCGACTTCAAGCTCGCCGCGCAAATATTCGAGCCCGTGTTCATTCGCAGCAACAATAGGATTTGCTTTTATCCAGTTACGCTCATCCTTGATGTCATCATCCTTATCCAGTTCATTGATCATCACAAAATACTGTTCATTGGTTTCTACTTTGTTTGGGTCTAAAATCCGAGAGACGTAATCATATTCCACCCGGTAAGCTGGATTGTTTAACTCAAAGCCCGCAGTCGTGATAATAATCATCAATGGCTGGTTTCTTGCTCCCATTCCAGAAGCAAGGACATCATAAATTTCAGATGTTTTATGCGCGTGATATTCGTCAATAATGCCGCATTGAGGGTTGAAACCGTCCCCTGTTTTTCCGGCATCCTTAGATAATGCTTTAATAATTGAATTTGTTTTTGGATGCTCAATGGTACTGTATGCAATCCTGTATTTTTGCTCTGGTTTGTTTAGAAGTTCGCACCCTTCTATTTGGGCTTTTATCTCCTTCCAACATATTTGAGCCTGCTCAGTTTTTGTGGCTCCAATGTATACCTCTGACATGTTTTCGCCGTTTGCCATAGCCTCATATGAAGCAACGCAGGCCAGACTCTGAGTTTTTGCATTCTTGCGGCCAACCTGCCAATACACTTTTCTGAAACGGCGGAACCCTGTATCTTTGTGAACCCAGCCGTAAACATTACCGAAAATAAAGATTTGAATACGATCTGGAACTATGTTTTCACCAGCTAATGGCCCCTTGGTATGTTTAAATTGAGTCATCCAAAAGAGAAAACGCCGAGCCTTCTCGTCGTCGAATACGTAGGGGAATTCTCTCGTCCCTTCCCTTTTGATGTCATTTAAAAAGCGCTCACAAGCCCAAATATGCTTTTGACATGCAACAATCTCACCCGATACCACATCGCGTGAGTAGTCTATCATGAACTGTTTAATTGTATTCATACATTATTGAACTCCTTTTCTGCTAAAGTCTTCTCACGTTCTTCCTGGGTCTTGGTGATCGCAAGCTTGGCGCGTGCAGATGGCGTGAGCCCGAAGTCATTAGCAGCCGATTTCATTTGATCATAGAAATTTTTCTGCCGTTTCAGCAGGGGGTGCTCTTCTCCAACCAACTTGACCGGCTCCCCGTTTTCATCTTGACCTTCTTTATGAATCATGATGCCGTCTTCTTCAATAATTTTCGAAATAGAGATGTACTGAGAATACGCATTACAGTAGGCAGCCAACATGCTGATATCTGCCTCCGTGATGATTTCCACCTCAGATAAAAGAGCAGCAACCCGTTTAAATTCTTTTTTAGCCACCTTATCCAACCAGGAAGGAGGTTTGATATTGTCAGCGCGCATTTTCATTTTTTGTTCGTGTTTAGCCCGCGCGGCCAGTTCTTCCGTATTCTTTTTATTCGGATTGCCCTGTATTAATTGAAGGGCCGCGGATTTTGCAGGTCTCGGCATGTTTTTCACCTCATTCCTTTTAAAAAATCGCAATTTTTCGCTTGTTTTTTTCACAAAGCATGCTATGATGAAAGTAACAACAAAACCAGTCATATCAAGCCCTCTCGGCAAATCTGTCGAGAGGGTATTTTGCGTTTCGGGAACTTTGAAAAGCGGTGTTTGTTTACAGAAAAGGGGGCGCCGTTCCCGGGGCGGTTGCTTCCTAAGGATTTTCATAGGGGGGGTATCCCTACTTGATCGGCTCACTCCGGTTGCCGTGAACCTTGTTATGGCAAGCATTGCAAAGACTTTCAAGGTTTGAAAGGTCTAACCGCTTGAACCAGTCTTGCTTTACTTCCACAATATGATGGACCATGTCGGCTGGAGTGAATCGGTGTTCTCTCAAGCATCGCTGGCAAAGACGATTGTCTCGAAGCAAAACAAGTTCTCTTGTTCGTTTCCATTCAGTTGATTTATAAAAACTTGTTATTGTTTTGTTTCTTGAATGTTTGTTGTAATGTTTCGTTTCCTCCTGCTTGACGTGCTTATGATCAGGGCAGTACCCCTCCCTGGTAAGAGCCTTACACCCGTGGGCCTTACACTCCCTTAATGGCTTAGGCGGCATTATAATCCTCCTTCAGTGCCAAACACTTATTGGTTCAGCTCTTCATTTGCTTGCTCGACTAAAGGCTGCATAAGTAGGCCAATGCGCTCTTTTAAACGTCCATACTCTGCAAGAAGACGCTCAGCTTTCTTTAATCTCTTGGCTTTGTCGTACTGACTCTTCACACTTCTGATACGTTTTTGCAGCTCTCTAATTTGTGGGGTTGTCACGGAGAACACGGCCCTATGCTGGCAGGCCGGACACTGGACATATCCAATGACAACACTATTCTTCCTTTTCTGCTCCTTCATAACGATTGCATGAACGTCTCCACAATGCTCGCATTTACTAAGAGGTTTCATGATCTTCCCCTCTGATCATGGAAGTATCGATTATAAACGATTGCCTTTGATCCAAACTTGCTTTCTCTATCAATGTATTCAAAGTCGATATGTGTTGGATGAAAACCTGTATCATCATTCGGTAAGAATGAAAAATCCACACTGACTTTATCTTCAATCTCTTTTCCTTTGTAAAAAACACGTGGTACCGAATCAATATCCTCAAGCTCAATTTGCAGCAAAGGAGTTGCTTTTTTCGATGGTGCTTCTGTACTGTATCCACCAAATACCGAATATCTGTTATCATCATTAATAACTGCCTGGTCATCCACACGAACAAATCCAGTTAGCAAAATACCAAGCTTATAGAGACGTTTAATCGCATCCCTCGGCACCCCTTCATCAAAAACGACGTTATATAGCCCGTCGACTTCTGATCCATCCACATATCCGATAATATTCACATCGGGATATTTACGATGAAAAATCTTTACAATCGCCTTATTTACAAGGACTGGATAACCATTTTCTCTCGCAAATTCCATAAGCGCAGTTGTTTTACCAAGCCGCCTTTGTCCCTGTCTTACAAAAATAAACTCATTCTTTTCAGCAGCCTTTTCCAACAACTCTAAGATACTGGCATGCGCTAAATTCAATTCAAACATGCTTCTACCTCCTTTAAGAGCTCCAATCTTTCCTTCCGATTTGTTGTTTCCGCCCAATTATTAAACTCCTGAATTCCTATGTTCACCCGTTTTAAATGGAGTTCCTTTTGTTTCTCATTCAATTCAATTTTTCTCCGGCTGACTTCAATATCATAATTGATTTGTTTTAAAAGTAGCTCTTGTTCAGTACGCCAGGCTTTAAATTGTTTGACGTACAATTCATCCTCTGACAAGGTCAGTCCCCCTTTTGTTCGGTGAACAACTCACGTATTTTCTTTTCAGCTTTTGAAAAGCTCATTTCCTGTTCACCCGGAAAATAGAAGTCACCTTTAACTGTAGTCCCGAATTCAAATCTGACAGCTGCAACAATAGACACTCCGGCACTCTTTTTTATGCTGATACCACCGTGATAAATATCCTCTTTTGTTATCCGTTCTATTTTTTTTACAGCGACATCCACCAATAACGGTTTCATGACTATTCCTCCCTTAAATAAAAAACGCCCTCCCGTTTGGGAAAGCGTTTGGATATATTCTTTCTAAACCGGGCCCACACTCAGAGGCCTTCTTTGGCCGCCAATTGTCTTATTTGTGATTCGCTCGGTCTACGGAGAACATAAAAACGCCTTCCGAAAAGGAAAGCGTCTGTTATTACAAAGGTATATTATTTATATCCAAAGGCTCTCTACGAAGTTCTTCCCAGGAAGTTTTTAAATTTCTATTTTTCACATTTGAATCTTCAATATTAACTATTTCAGGTTCTTTTACTTGTCTTAATAGCTGTTCACCTATTTCACACAACCACTGATAAACAGCAGTATTTTCTATCTGTTTTACAAAAAGCTCATCAAAAGCTGCCTTGCCACCCAGTCCGCTATTTTCGTTTAAAATTGCTGGGAACGTAAGTCTCACTTCTAATTTTATTTGTTGGTCTACAGTGTAAATAGCTCGAACATGATCGCTAACTGGCTCGACTACCTTACAATTAATAACTGAGCTCATTTTCTCACCTCCTCTCCTCTATTATCGGGAAAAAAGAGTGAAAAAGGAACTGATTGCAAATTTTGTCGAACGATTCCCCCTTACGCTAAACGCTTATTAAATAGCGCCTTACCATACTCCGGGAGGAAGCCAAGCATTGTAAGACGGCATGTCCAAAAAACATACTGCTTACAAATCTCCCGATACCAAAGCCGCAAGACTAGCGCGATCCGGCTCAGAATGTTCCTCCCGTTTGGCTACATTCTTCATCGCCTTAATTTGAGTATCCGAATTCACCTTGATAAGGGAATGGTGCTTCTCCCGTTATTTCTTGATAAGTAAATCTTATCGACAAATTACGCATAAAAATTCCCCCTCTTTATCCCCCCGATTATCGGAAAAATGTCGGGATTTTGTCGGGTTTTTCTCGATAAAAAAAGCACTCAGATAATTCCGAGTGCTGTTGCTATACGGCAGATTGCCCGTTGCTTTATTTCATAATAGGTATCCTTTTTCATCCCGAGTTCCATATAAATATTAATGTCTTTCACCCTGGCAGCCGTCAGGTATTTCTTTTCGATGATCAAACGTTCTTCATCGTCCAAGCTGTTTTTTAAAGCCCGTTCCATCTGTTTGACTTTGAGTTCATTAACGGAAAATGAATCCCGGAGGGAAGGGAAAATGTTAATGCCGGCAGACGAACATTCTTTTTTATTCTCTAATTGGACTTTGAGCGCGCGGTAATTTTTCAGTTCTTTGATGACTATTTTTCGGACTGCCTTTTCGTCCACATCATCGAGAAAAGATAATTGTTCCTTTGACATCCTTTCCCTCCATTCGTTCATTTTTCTTTTTCCCATTCCTGAATCCGTCTTTCAGCAATCTCCATCCAGATGAACGGAGCGGCAAGAATGACGATTCCTATAATCACATATATCATGATTGCCCCCCTAGTTTTCCTCCACAATCACAACTGCATTGCTGATCATGATTCGTTTTCCGTCCAGGTCGAATTTCACCTTATTCCCATAGTCATTGACTTCAACATCAAATTTGCCTTTGTATGTTTTGATCTTATTTCCGTTCTGATCGTAGACAGTTGCCGTCCGGACCAATCCATTATTGGATGCGTTAAAATCCTTCACCATTCTATCCCATGACTCACAACCTGCCGCCAACGCGACAAACAGCAGAATTACGATTGTGGCAATAGCTTTTTTCATTTCTCATTCTCCTTCCACTGGTCAGCCCCCAATACTGGGTTTTGATTGATTACGGCTCCGCCGCCTCCCATCATTTCACCCTTTGAAGTCTTTTCACATCATCAATATTCATTTGATAGTCAGCCTCTCGGACGGCAGCAGCAAATGATTCAATCCCTTTTTCCCAAAGACCGTGACGCTCAATGATTTCCGAAAACTCTTCAACGTCATGCTCACGGATCCCCCAACTGTCAGGGTCTTCTGCGGGCCCGTACATAGTAATCCATTTGCTTGAGTCATTCGGATCGGGTTCCTCCCATTCCGAGCGGGTAAAATGACAAAGCTCATGATCGACCAGGGCGGCACGCTGCTCTTGGTTCATCGTTTTCCATGCTTCCTTATTGATGAATACAAAAAGCATGTAATCAGTCATATGGCGCTCAAAGGCCGTGCATTTTTTCGCCTTCCCGGCCCATTTGCTGTTACCCTCCCGGATGTAAAAACCAACGTGTTCCTTTGCATCTTTTAAATGCGGGTGGTGCTCATCGATTAAACTTTCGGCCAGCTGCCGCACCTCTGCTGATTCTTCAAACCCTACAAATGCCATGATCATTTTCCCCTTTCAATCAATTTCTTTTTGAATATTTCGTCTAATTCAGTTAATGAAAGCTCATACAGCTGCCGGCCGTCTGGCGTTTTAAAAAATCCCATTTTAAGCAGCCGCGATTTAAGCTCGTCCTTTTTCCTTTCACAATAAAGGGCCTTCATTAAGTCATTCACAACAGGCCCCCCTTTAACAGCTCCCGGGCCATATAATGAAAATGGTGATAGATATAGTTTCCGGTCGCGCTTGGATTAATAAAAACGGTTGAGAAATTGTAACGGACTTCAAACGTTTTTAAGCTGCCAAGCAGAGACTGCGGCTTATATTGTGAGCGATATTTTCCGTTCAATATTTTTTGGTAGCCTTCCAGATCCTCCACAAGAAGAGTGAAGGGGTGTTTGGATGCACGAATCAATTCATTTTCAAACCGGGAACGGTCCTTAATGGATTGAACTAGCTCATCAACTCCGTTTTTCCGTTCGATAGCAGCATTCAAATACATGTCCCGGCTGATCCCGTATTCCTCGTTTTTCGGGATCATGGCGGAATAGTCGCCCGTCTTCATCCCTTTGAATTTGATGGATACGTTCTTTTTGCGGAGATAGTCAAGAACATGCTGGTTCTTCTGCTCCCTCGTATCCACAATAATGATCATGCTGTCGAGAATATTTTTTAATTCTGTATCCGAATAGTTATAGTGAATAATCGTCATGCTTTCTTCCCCTTAAAGTACGACATGGCCCTTTCATAGATTTCTAAAGAGAGCTTATCCGTTTCTTCATCCTCAAAGTTCGCAACGGAGCTGTTCAGATCTCTCCAGCCGTTCTCCCAAAATAGAACGAGCAATCTCGCGACTTTGGTTGCCGCATCCCAATCATGATTGAACCAGTCGTCTATTTTTGGATTCATTTTTTGATCGATTCCCATAAAATAATTGATGATTTTATCAATTGTCTGTTTGACTTTGTGATCCTGCATTGAGTATTCACCTTTTAAGTACTGGATGATCCGTTTTTTATGTGACTGAACAAATTCCTCGAGCTCCGGATATACGTTCTCCGGATGCTCGATGTAAAGATCATTCCCATCCAGGACTAAAGGTGAACCTAAAAAGGCAAGGTCATCACAAATTTGTTTTGGGTGCATTTTCCTCACCTTTGACAAAGAGCTTATTTCCTTTACCCCTTTTGAATTCATAACCATAGGTAGCTACAACATTATAAAAATTTCTTTTGCCTAGTAATAAGCTTTTGACCCACTTTTCATATTCTTGATAAAGTTCTTTAGCCTCAATCTGTTGTTTAGAAATTTTAGAGGAATACTTTTTCAAAAATGTTGATATTAATGATTGTTTATCATTTTCATTCCGAACACTTAGTTGTTTTTCTAAGTCTTCAATGACTTTGTTCAACCTATCAATTTCTCTTTTTTGGTTGATATACAATTTATTTTTTTCCGTTAAGGTCATTTCATCTATTTTCAATATCGTACTCATTATTAAGACTCCTTTCATCCGTCCCCGCACAAATTTCCAAACATTAGGGGTTACTGAGTTATCATGGGTTGTCGTTTTTGACATTAAAGCCCTATAAGTAATTAATATATATATATTTATTTTTTATTTATTTTTTTCAGTAGACTAAACAGACAGATTCGACAACCCCTAGTAACCCCCAATAAATGTAAAACATTGATAAATCCTTATATATCAATAGTTAAAACTTCTTTCTATTGATTGAAGTAACCTTATCCGGGTTACCTTTTGAAGTGATTTCAGTAACCCCTTCAGTAACCCGTCCATCATTATTTTTCAAAAAACTTCCTCCAGCATACCGATTTAATGTCATCCCATAAATAAATGTTTTATTTTTTGCTCCCTTTGCCTTTTTAAATCCTCTAATCTCCAATTGCCGGTAAAAAGCTCGGTTTTTTAACTCAACGTCATCATTTTCATAACACCAATCCTTATACTCTTTATAGAGCTCCTTGGCTTCAATCTTTACAGCTGAATGAATAACACACCTTTCATCCAGAAACGGTCCAAGAATGTCCATATCATCCCGGTATCCTTCCGTCGCCTTCCTGATCGCTTCCGGTTCTCCAAGGCCTTCCTTCTGCCACTTCAAACAGCCTTCAACAGCCCAGCGGAGGATTCCAGGCATTTCCGCGGCTAGTTTCTGCGGCAGCTTCTTGTCTACTTTTTCTTTTGGAATCGTGACAGTAAACGGGATCAGCCGGATCCGGCGCCAAATACCCTCATCGCTGCCTTTCACGATCGGTTTATGATTTGTGGTAAAGAAGACTTTAAATTCCGGCGTAAACTCAAAATATTCCTGGCGCAGGAAACGCGCTGACATCTTTTCGCCGCCGGTGATCTGCTTCACCAACGATTCAGACAGCTGCTGCCCTTCTTCACTCTCAACAGCCGACACAAACCGGGCGCCGTCCAGCCGGGCAATATCATTGTTTATGGCACTGTCATTTTTCTTCTTTATGAAGGTGTCGCTGTTGGTCTGGCGGCCATAATCCCCAAACAAGTGCTGAACGGTATTGATAAAAGTTGATTTACCATTCCGGCCGTTCCCAAATAGAAAGAACATGACTTGTTCCGTGGTATCTCCGGATAGTGAATAGCCAATTGCCTTTTGCATGAAATCAATAATTTCATAATTTGGCGTGCCCTGGTCATCTATAAAAATACTTTCCAAGAAAGTTTTCCAGTTCGGGCAGTCGGCATCAGTTTGATAAGCGATAGGAGATATTTTCGTGAAAAGCAGATCCCGATCATGCGGCAGAAGTTCTCCTGTTTTTAGATCGATCACACCGTTATCGCAATTAAAAAGATATTTGTGGGAATCCAGTTCCTGCTTCCTCACTGAAACCATTGGCCGGACATCTAAAATTGTGTTCATCCGTATGTTGCGGCGCTCGCATTTTTTCGCCCAATCGTTCAGCTGCTTTTTTCGGAATTTGTCTTCTGTGGCCTTGGCCTCGCCGTATAATGCCCGTAATGTTTTCGCGGTGATGGCTTCAATTTTTCGTTTGCTGTCTTCTTCCCATCGCTTGCCGTTCCAGATCAGCCAGTCGAGCTCGTTACAGTATCGAATATTTTTCCCGTGGTAGTAGACAATCCGTTCCGCGTTGCCGAGCTCCGTCAAATGAAACACCGGCGGGGTGTCAATGATCTCTTCGGTATCCTCAACCTTTGAATTTTCCGGATGGGAAATGTACACTTCATACGGCTGTTCTTGCTGCTCTTCCATCAAATCAGAAATTGTTGTATGGGTAGAATAAACGGCCGCAGCAATGGTCATTTCTCCATATGTAGAGCCGTCGGATGAATGCTGCCGATCCCATTTCTCCCGGAACAAACCTGATTCGCGAAACATTGAATCCATTTTTGCGGGATCCTTATCCGTCCAGAATGCCAGGTGATTACACAGAGCCATATCTGTGGCCGAGTGATCATCATTTATCAGATGACCGTTAAACAGATCCTGAATGCTCTTCCCGTTCTTGCTGTTGAACATCCTTTCCCATATCTCCTTATTGGAGAGAGTGCTCATATCACGGGATGAAGCGGCAGGCGGGTTGGACAGTTTGGATTCTTCTCTTTTGTCCTTCAAATATTTATCGAACAGCTTTTTTAGCTCGTCCGTTCGTTCTTCAACTGCCCCGATTCCAAGGCTATTACCGGTAAAGGTAAAGTAGCGGCCATGGCGGTATACTTCCAGCCCAAGTTCCGGATTTTTTCTCCCTGTACCCGGCCCCCGCAATGGGATCTTACCTTTTGTGATAATGTGGACGCCCTTGCCGCTGGGTGAATATTCGGTGTAGCTGCCAATCGCCTGAACAATTTCCTCAGCGAATGGGGACAAGACACCATCTTCCACACAATGATCTATGTCTATGCCGATGAACGGATCATCTTTTGAAAACATGAAGCCGATCCCGTCATAATCTCGATCGTTATAAAATTTCAAAACGGTCGGGAATGTCGACCAGGTTCTTTTATTACTGGATTGAGCCATGCTGCCGTCAATCTGGTACGGCACTTTTGTTTTCTTACCGTCACGTTCTTCGGAACGCCATAAAATCCACTGAGGGGCGTTTTTTAGCTCTTGCGGTATGTTCTTAAATTCGTACATGTGATAACTCCCCTTTAAAAACGAGGGAGCTATAACTCCCTCAAATGTGTTTTTTATGATCAAAACGGTACATCATCGTCACTGATGTTAACTGGAGCTGCTTCTGGTGCCGGCGCCTCAGACGGCTTAAACGCTTTGACTTCCGGATATTTTTTGCCGTTGTGCTCTCGTTCTCCGACAACCAGGCGAACCGGTTTATTCAGAAACGCATTGGCCCATTCGATATGATCTTTAAATTTCATTCCGTTTGGAAAACCCGCGGCCTTTGATGCTTGATGAAATCTCCACATTGAATTTTCCGTAACGGTGAAGTTATCGTATAGGATTTTTTGGCCTTGACATGGCTGTTCAACATCAGAACGGATTTCATAATCTACGACAAGGCGCTCGTTTCCGGATGCAGCCGTTTTGGCTTCAAAGTTGATAACTGTCGCTTCATATTCTCCTGGTTTAATAGGTTCAAAAGCTTCACCTTTGCTGTGGTCTACTGTGAACATATTTAATTCCTCCATTCATTATTTTCCGTTTAAAACTGCTGCAAGATTTTCAGCTATAGACGCAATTACATTAGAATCTGTAATGTCTTCATTTCTTAGGTCATAAAGCACGCTATCGATACCACTGTTTAATCTATCAATCTCCGAAATTAACCAGGGGATGTCTTGACGAGCGTTAGCAATAAAAATACAATCGTTTTCTCTTGGGATATTTGGATAATCTACCTGCACCGCGGCAATTGAACCATAGCCCGGCCCTTTCGGCCCCCAAATTAATCTGGCTTTCCCTCGGTCATAGTTGATATCACTATTTGGTGACCACGGCCCAGCTGTTGCCGCAGCAACACGTTGGCGAATTTCCTCAAGCTTCATTTTGATCACCCCCTGCAGCCTTTAATCTCTCAAGGGCAGCCGTCGCAAGCTTTTTATTCCATTGATCAAGTTTTTTATTGGCTTTGATCTGAAATTCTTCAACCATCTGCGCGGCTGCTTCGTTGCCGGAAACAATCGCTTTAATTTCCTCAATCAAACGGAGCCGCTCTGCTTCTTCCTCTGCCTTCACGTCAATGCCGAGCTCAAGCCATTGGTAAAGCTTGCGGCCGACTTCTGGATTGAGTTTAAAAGAAGAGCCTTCAAACATGCGGGTATTGTCTTTTGATGTTTCCGCCATATGATCGATACTGATATTGAAATTCAGCATGAATTCATATTCCATTTCATCCTTCTGCACAGGCTTGGTCCCGACTTTGCGCGGTGCCATCTTTCCGTTTTCATCCGGTTCGACTACATACTCCGTTTTTGTTCTCAATGTCGCCAAGATGTGGACATCGTTTTGCGTTAAGGTCTTAATCAATTTGGTTGTTTCAGGCGCAAGCTTGCCCCAATTTTGAAATGAGTTGCCTGACATGCTCCCGTGTTTTTCTACTATCCCGCCTTCCCCTTGCCAGTTGTGGGAAAGCGAATCAATTACGACCACCTCGGCCCCAGCGTTCTTGATAGCCTCCACAGCCATTTGATAACGTTCTGTGGTGTAAGGCGGCGTAAAATCAATATGTTTAAAACTACCGATCCGCACGTCATCAAATTGCAGGTTTGCATACAGTTTGGCGCGGCGGTGCTCAGTATCCACAACACCAATCTTTGACCAGACTTCCTCATCGCTTGCTTCCGGGTATGCTTCCCGCATCATTCCGTAAGCGACAAGCAGGGCGCCGGCAGTCTTTCCGGATCCACTCGGCCCGATAAAGCCGACAATTGCCTTTTCCTTTTCACGCTGTGCGTTTGTGACTTGAAACATCTATCACACCTCCACTTTGAAGCTGGTGGAGGCAGGTTCTATTTCTACCCCCGGCACAGCTTGTCCATTTTCATCAACGACAACCTTTTTGCCGTCAACCTCTTTGATGGACAGAGATTTTTTAAAGTCGCCCCATTTGACATCTTCTTTGATAAATTCAGTGAGCTCGGCCTCTTTAACATGCTTGAGAAGCTGGTCCTTATCGGCTGGCTTAGGCTGCTCTTTAATTGTGCGGCTTTTTGACTTGCCGTAAGGTGTGGAAAGTGTTTTTGCTTTCGGATCCTGCTCGAGCTGCTTTGAGTGATAAACGCTGACCAGGTTTTCAAAGAACGCCAGATTGTCCGCGACAGGTTTTAGCTCCTGAGTTTCCCATTCATCGATACGCTGCCTTTCCGTTGCCGCCAGAGCCTTGATTTCTTTTTCCTGTGTCTTTAAAGCAGCTATTTTCCGAAACGCCCAATTTAGACTATTCATGTCCGTGATCTCAAACTGTGGACGGCTCTCCTGCGGCATACTGCTATTTGAAATTTCGTTTAATTCGAATGCCTGTAAAGGATTCATGTATATTGCCTCCTAATTGATTTTGTAATAGACTCCATTTAAAATGAGGTTGTTAAGTGTTGTTTTTAGTCGCCTCTGCCAAGGCGGCTTTTTTATTCATAAGCTGACCGATAAAATGCAGCAACTTGAATATTCCTGTTAATTTCAGTCTCATACCAAAAGCTATCACCATAGGAACGCTGATCAATCTCTGTATTCAATTTTTCAGCTGCCTCTTGCACATTTTGAAGAGCTGACCTTTCATCTTTATCGTGATAGGTAATGTCAATCCTCCCACCATTTCGCAATGCATTTTCGACAAGGTGCAATACTGAGTCAATCTGTTTTTGATCCATTTTCATCCTCCTTTTCTATCTCGTCTTTCAAATATTCCAAAGGATAGCCGTAACGATTGATTTCTGTAATTATTGGATGCTCGATATTCATTGAAACGATCTCCCTACTGTTGAAACGTTTAACCCTCTGCCTGCAAATTTGGATGCTATTTCGTGAAGCCGCACAACCTGTTCCGGGTGCTCCATTCGTTTAAGGTCCTTGCAATTTGAAATGATTGTCGCCGCGATTTCAACACACCCATCAAAGTCCTGGTCCTCAATGGCAGCGGGAAGCAATTCAGAAATAAGATATTGAGTTGACTCGATTAGCCTTCCCGCCTTTTCGCGGTCAGCTTTTAGAAAATGATATAAGTTCATGCTTGAGCTCCTTTCGATTTTGTAAATGCTTGATAAATCTTCATAAAACGCTCTGCCTCACTTAATGCAAGCCATTCTTTTGCTTTGATCTTCATTTCCTCACCTCCCTTCAATGGGTCATAACATCTACAGCAATGTCGTTTTTATCAGCGAATTCTTCAAACAGACTTTTTTGTCCTGATGCTCTTCTTAAAGCACTAACTGTCGTTACCGAGGTAACCATGAATAAACTGATATCCGGATTCTGATAATTCCAAAGGAAGTCGAAAACCTCTTCTTCCGTTCCTATGCAATTGTCAAACCCTTTTTCTTTGACAGCATGCACGGTACTGAAATAGTCTTTCATTCCAAACTTTTCACCATCATACTGCTTACGGATAGGGAACATCTGCATCAATTCTCTAGGTGTAAGCTCTCCTATTACGGTTTGAATGAACTCTATTAAACGCATCTTTACTTCTAGGGAACGGCGTGATCTAGCCTTCTCCAAGTTGATCAACTTGATTCCAGTGAACGCGATTTTCTTGAAATCGTCTGTCTCAATTCGGTTAGTTCTTTGTATTTTTCTCGCACTCTCAATTACCGCTTTTTGAAACATCCTGCGGTAGATTGAATAGTAGTCCGGCTTTCGAGTACCATCGATCACTTTAAGTTGTGATGTCATGAAGAAACCTCCTTTTGTTCTCTCTATTGATTAACTCCCTAAAAGTTATTGTCTTAATGCCTTGGCTGTTCAGCCAACCAGGTCAATAGAAATTTTTCACATTCTTTTGCTGGAAAAAGCCATTTCTTTCCGACTCGATACTTAGGAAAGCGAGGATCGTAAAAAAACGTGTCCTTTATGAAATTAGGGCTCATGTTGGTCTGTCGACACAGTTCTTTCATGTCCCAGAACGTAAATTGATTTTTAATTTCATTCAGGTGTTTGCGCATTTCATCAAGAAATTGGCGTTCAATTTGTTCTTGATCTACCTTCACCGTGAGCATCGCTATTATAAAACCTCCTCTATATCAAGGATTGTGGCAATTTTCTCTCTGACTTTTTTGCCCTTTCTTTTACCAAGCAAAATGTCAGAGAGATACGCATTCGAAATGTTTAGCATCTTTGCTAAATCCTTTTGTTGCATGCCGTTAATTATTAACCAGGTCTTAACCCTTTTTCCGAAATCCAATTCCACAGAAAACGCCTCCTTTTTTAGATTTTTAGCTAAATATTCAGCTTTTTATTGACATAAATTAAAGAATATTGTAGAGTATAGACATATCTAAATAAACCCTACAAAAACAGCCTGAAACGTTGGGGGACGTAGCTTAAGGCTTTAATTTGTAGTGTCTAAGAAGCTGAATAAATAGCTTATGAACACAGTTTATTAAAGATTTCTTTAAATGTCAACTTGTTTTTAAAGATTTCTTTAATTAGTTTTCATGAGCCATTAAGGATGGTTGATATGATTACGTTTGAAAGAGTTAAAAAACTTTGTAAAGATCGAGGCATAAGCCTCTCAAGACTAGAAGAAAATGTAGGATTCGGAAAAAACTCTATTTATTCATGGAAGCAGAATAACCCTTCGAGTGACAAACTCAAAAAAGTAGCCGACTACTTCAATGTATCTGTTGACTACCTACTCGGCCGCACTGATGATCCGAAAATACAAGGTCAGTACGACATAGATACTATAGCCGCTCATCACGATGGTGAAGATTGGACAGAAGAAGAGTTAAGGGAGATCGAACGTTTCAAAGAGTTTGTCCGCTTAAAAAGAAAACAACAGGAGTAGTTGAGATGTACGAAGCGTTACTTTCAGAGGCTACTCACCTTGGTATAGACACCTATGAAAAACAAATGCCTCATAGACTCAGGGGATTGTACTCAAAAAATGTTATTTTGATTAATAAAAACATGGAAACCTCTTATGAAAAAACTTGTATACTTGCCGAAGAACTTGGTCATTATTATACATCGAGTGGGGATATAGTTGATCAAGATACAATTGAAAAGCGAAGACAAGAAAAAATCGCGAGAACGTGGGCTTACGAAAAGCTAGTACCTTTGTCCAAAATTGTTCAAGCCCACAAAGAAGCTATAAGAAATAGGTATGAGCTTGCTCAGTATCTTGAGATTACAGAAGAATTTTTAGATGACGCCATTAAGCGCTATAAAGAAAAATACGGTGCTACTGTTAACTATGGTGAATACACCATTTGTTTTGAACCACTTGGTGTAATAGAGTGGTTTGACAATTCTTTTTAACCTAAAAATCGAACATACTTTCTGATAATGAGGTGAAAAGATGGCTAGTTTCAGAAAACACGCTAACGGATCATGGGAATACCGGATACGGTATAAGGACAGGAAATCAAACAAATACAGAGAAAAATCAAAACGCGGTTTTAAGACCAAAAAAGAAGCACAGCTAGCAGCTGCACAAGTTGAAATGGAGATTGATTATTATGGTTTCGCCGAAGATGGTGATGAAAAAACTGACACCTATTTTGAAAGTTGGTTGGAAATATACAAAAAACCAAATGTCAAACCGATCACCTATTCCCTTCAAGAAAGGAATGTGAGATTAAACATTCTCCCACGGTGGGGCGACTATAAATTAAAAGAAATTAATCGAAATGAATATCAAAAATGGATCAATGAATTGAGGGGGCACTATAGTGAAGGAACAGTGAGAAGGATTCACAGCATTATGAACACCGCACTCAACGATGCGGTATACGAATTCAGAATCCTTCGGGAAAATCCCGTAACGAGGATCAATATTCCAAAAGACACAAAGACTAACAAGGTAATAAAATTCTTTACTATAGAAGAATTGAACAAGTTCCTTAACAAAGTAAAGGAGCCTCAAAAAAAATCAAAGTATCAACATTCAATACAGTATTATGCGCTTTTTTCTCTAATAGCGAGGACCGGTCTTCGCATTGGTGAAGCCTTGGCATTAACATGGGATGACATAAACTTTGAAGAAAACACCCTTACAGTCAATAAGACGCTGGTTTATCCAACTAATTCAACACCATACCTTTCTACGCCTAAATCAAAAGGGAGTTTACGAACCATAAAACTCGATGAAAATACAGTCCATATTATGAAAAAGCATAAAATCAACCGGAATGAAGTTGTTTTGAAATACAAAAATTATAAAAGGCCAGAGACCAATATTATATTTTTTCAACATGATGGTCGTTGGCTCCGGACAAACGTTGTCAGAGAATATTTCAAAGAAGTGTGTAAAAGGGCTTGTTTACCTATTCTGTCCCCACACGCTCTTAGACATAGTCATGCGGTTCACCTTCTTGAAGCTGGTGTTAATATTAAATATGTATCAGAGAGGTTAGGGCATTCAAGTATAAAAATGACCGCAGATACATACCTTCATATCACCAAAAAGATTGAAGACCAAGCCATGGATTTGTATCTGCGGTACACAAGCATATAATATTTTGTGGGTGTTTTGTGGGTGCAATCAAATATTAATCCGATCACACCCTTTAGTATCAAGGGTTAACCTATAGACCCTTCCATCTCGAACTTAATCAACCGGTTCATCTCAACCGCGTATTCCATCGGCAGTTCTTTTGTGAATGGCTCGATGAAGCCCATGACGATCATTTCCGTCGCTTCTTCTTCGGAAATGCCGCGGCTCATCAAGTAGAAGAGCTGCTCTTCAGATACTTTTGAAACTTTCGCTTCGTGCTCCAATGAAATGTTGTCGTTTAAGATTTCATTGTAAGGAATCGTATCTGAAGTTGATTTGTTATCCATGATCAGCGTGTCGCATTCGATGTTTGAGCGGGCGCCTTCCGCTTTGCGTCCGAAGTGGACGATTCCGCGGTATGTGACTTTTCCGCCTTGTTTTGAGATCGATTTTGACACGATCGTTGATGACGTATTCGGCGCAAGGTGGATCATTTTCGCACCCGCGTCCTGATGCTGGCCTTTGCCTGCAAGAGCGATAGAAAGCGTCATGCCGCGCGCGCCTTCGCCTTTCAGGATGACGGCAGGGTATTTCATCGTCAGCTTGGAACCGATGTTTCCGTCGATCCATTCCATCGTCGCGTTTGCTTCACAAACGGCGCGTTTTGTAACGAGGTTAAAGACGTTGTTCGCCCAGTTTTGGATCGTCGTATAACGGCAGTAGCCGCCTTCTTTGACGATAATTTCAACGACCGCGCTGTGAAGCGAGTTCGTCGTGTAGACAGGTGCAGTACATCCTTCGACATAATGAACGTGCGCGCCTTCATCGACGATGATCAGCGTCCGTTCGAACTGCCCCATGTTTTCAGAGTTGATCCGGAAATATGCTTGCAGCGGGGTATCCACTTTTACGCCCTTCGGCACGTAAATGAATGATCCTCCTGACCAAACCGCTGAGTTAAGCGCCGCAAATTTGTTGTCTGTCGGCGGAATGACTTTTGCCCAGTGTTCGCGGAAAATGTCTTCGTTCTCCTTGAGGGCGCTGTCCGTATCTTTAAAGATGATTCCTTGAGACTCAAGGTCTTCTTTCATGTTGTGGTACACGACTTCTGATTCGTATTGCGCGGAAACCCCGGCCAAATACTTTTGTTCAGCTTCAGGGATGCCCAGCTTGTCAAACGTTTCTTTGATTTCTGCCGGCACTTCGTCCCATGATCTTTCCGAACGCTCGGAAGGTTTTACATAGTACGTAATTTCGTCAAAGTTCAAAGAGTTTAAATCTCCGCCCCATTGAGGCATTGGCATGTTATAGAAATGTTCAAGAGATTTCAGGCGGAAATCGAGCATCCACTCCGGCTCTTCTTTCATGCGTGAAATTTCTTCAACGATTTCTTTTGTCAGTCCCCGCTCTGAACGGAAAATGGAAACGTCTTTGTCGGCAAAGCCGTATTTATATTCGCCGATATCCGGCATTTTTTTAGCCATCCATTTTCACTCCAATCTTATTCATTATCGCTTTCATCTTTGGCAACGCCTTTTTCGAGGGCTTTCCATGAAAGGGTTGCACATTTGATTCGGGCTGGAAACTTTGAGACGCCTTGAAGGGCTTCGATGTCGCCCAGATCGATCGAATCGTCATAGTCCTTGCCCTGCATCATGTCTGAAAAGATATGTGACATCTGAAGGGCTGTCTCCACGTCTTTTCCTTTGATCGCCTGCGTCATCATTGAAGCGGACGCCATGGAAATGGAGCAGCCTTCACCTTCAAATTTTGCATCTTCTACTTTATCGTCCGTAATCTTCATCGTCAGCCTGATTCGGTCACCGCATGTCGGATTGTTCATGTCAACGACGATGCTGTCGTTTAAAACCCCTTTATTTCTCGGGTTTTTGTAGTGATCCATAATCACCTGCCGATACAGTGTATCCAAGTTCACATTAAAAGACATTTGTGAAATACTCCTTTGTCTTCTGAAGAGCTGCAATCAGTTTGTCGATATCTTCTTCTGTATTATACAGATAAAAGCTTGCTCTTGCAGTAGCGGAAACATTCAGCCATTTCATCAAAGGCTGTGCGCAATGGTGGCCGGCTCTGACGGCGACTCCTTCCGCATCCAGCACGGTTGCGACATCGTGCGGATGGACGTCTTCGATGTTGAATGTCACAAGGCCTGCGCGGTGTTCGGGTCCGTAGACAGTCGCGCCTTCCAGCTCTTTAAAACGATCGAGCGCATATGAAGCCAGGCGGTGTTCGTGTTCTGAAATGGCGTCAAGCCCGATCTCTTCCAGGAAGTCAATCGCCGCTCCCAATCCGATCGCACCCGCGATAATCGGCGTGCCCGCTTCGAATTTCCAAGGGAGCTCCTTCCAGGTTGATTCGTAAAGATCGACAAAATCGATCATCTCTCCGCCGAATTCCGCCGGTTCCATGTTTTCGAGCAAAGCTTTCTTTCCATACAGTACCCCAATTCCGGTCGGACCACACATTTTGTGGGCGGAAAAGGTGAAGAAATCGCAGTCCAGATCCTGTACGTCGATTTTCAGGTGCGGCGTGCTCTGCGCGCCGTCAACGACCATTACTGCACCGTTTTCATGGGCGATCTTTGCGATTTCTTTAATCGGGTTAATCGTCCCGAGAACGTTTGACACGTGTGCGCAAGATACAATTTTCGTGTTGGCGGTCACCGTTTTTCTGACATCGTCCAATGAAATGGTGCCGTCTTCCTGAAGCGGAATGTACTTCAGTTCTGCGCCGGTCGCTTTCGCCGCCTGCTGCCAAGGAATGATGTTGGCATGATGCTCCATCGGCGTAATCACGATCTCGTCGCCCGGCTTGAGATTGGCGCGGGCATAGCTTAGCGCAATTGTGTTCAGGCCTGTTGTCGTGCCCCGCGTAAAAATAATTTCCTGCATCGATTTCGCGTTGATAAACTTCCTGACCTTCTCACGTGCTCCTTCATATCCATCGGTAGCTCTCGTACCCAGTGTATGAACGCCGCGATGGACATTAGAATTATAAGATTTGTAATACTGATCGAGCGCGTCTATGACGACACGCGGCTTTTGCGATGTAGCCGCGCTGTCCAGATAGACGAGGTCGTGCCCATTGACTTGTTGGTGGAGAATCGGAAACTGTTCGCGAATATCTTTGACATTCATTATTTTACTTTCCTTTCAATCACGGAGACGAGCTGTTTCTTCACGCCTTCGATCGGAAGTTCGTTGACGACCGGTGCAAGGAATCCGTAGATGACGAGACGCTCTGCTTCTTCTTTCGGAATCCCTCTGCTCATTAAATAGTAGAGCTGAACCGGGTCGACGCGGCCGACAGATGCAGCATGGCCGGCGGTAACGTCATCTTCATCGATTAAAAGAATCGGGTTCGCGTCGCCGCGCGCTTTTTCGCTCAGCATAAGGACGCGTGATTCCTGCTCCGCATTTGATTTAGACGCGCCGTGTTCGATTTTTCCGATGCCGTTGAAGATCGAAGATGCGGAATCCTTCATGACGCCGTGCTTTAAGATATAGCCTTCTGAATGCTTTCCGTGGTGAATGATTTGCGTCGTAAAGTTTTGAGTCTGCTCTCCTCTGCCGACGACAACCGTTTTCGTGTCGCCGAACGTGCCGTCTCCATGCAGATTTGTCGTGTTTTCCGAAACGGTGTCTCCGTCATTCATCAGACCGAGCGCCCACTCGATTTTGCTGTAGCGTCCGAGGGCTGCGCCGCGGCGGCTTACATACGCCGTCACGCCTGCAGACAGATTGTCTACCGCGCCGTATTGCACGCGGGCGTTTGCGCCGGTGATCACTTCTGAGACGATGTTAAACACCGCTTTTTTAGGGTTGACCGTACTGATGTAGTTTTCTACATATGTCACAGAGCTGTTGTCTTCAGCTACGACAAGCACATGGTTGAAAAGGGCCGTGTCATTGCTTTCATGGACATAAACGGCTTGAACGGGAGCTTCGAGCTCAACGTTTTTCGGAACATAAAGGAACGCTCCGCCGTTCACAAGAGCCGCGTGCAGCGCTGTTAATTTATGTTCATCGACTTTTACGCCGTCTTTCATAAAATACTTTTTGACAAGGTCGCTGTGTTCACGGAATGCTGTATGAATATCTGTGAAGATCACGCCTTTGTCCTTCAGCTCTTTGGAGAGCGACAAATACGCCGGCGTTTGATCCCGCTGAATGTAAAGCGTCTTGTCTTCGTTGTCAAGATCGATCAGCGATTTCACTTCATCTGAAAGATCATCCAAGGAATCAAGCGGTTTATTTTCTACAATATGCTTGTTAAACTGCGTGAAATTCCAATTTGTAATTTTGGTTTTGTCAGGCTTAGGCAGCGGCAGCTCTTCGGCTTTTTCAAGCGCTTCTAAGCGCAGGTCCTGCAGCCAAGCCGGTTCCTGATGCTTCTCAGAGAAGCTTTTGACATATTCCCGGTCTACAGATAGTTTTGTTTCGAGTGTCATGTTTATCCCCCTAACGCTTACGCTTCTTGACCGACAGTTTCGTCTTCGATTCCAAGCTCATGCTTAATCCAGTCGTATCCTTCAGCTTCCAAACGCTGTGCAAGCTCAGGTCCGCCTGATTTAACGACGCGGCCTTGCATCATGACGTGCACGTGGTCAGGCGTGATATAGTTCAAGAGACGCTGATAGTGCGTGATGATCAGGCAGCCGAAGTCTTCGCCGCGCATTTTGTTGATGCCTTTTGAAACGACTTTAAGAGCGTCGATGTCCAATCCGGAGTCGATCTCGTCAAGGATTGCGATTTTAGGCTCAATCATCATCAGCTGAAGAATTTCGTTGCGTTTTTTCTCCCCGCCTGAAAATCCTTCGTTCAGATAGCGCTGCGCCATGTCGGGGTCCATTTCAAGAAACTCCATGTTCTCATCCATTTTGCGGATAAATTTCATTAATGAAATTTCATCGCCTTCTTCTCTGCGTGCATTGATGGCAGATCGAAGAAAGTCGGCGTTCGTTACACCGCTGATTTCGCTCGGATACTGCATTGCCAAAAACAGGCCGGCGCGGGCGCGCTCGTCCACTTCCATCTCAAGTACATCCTCACCGTCAAGCAGGATGCTGCCTTTCGTTACTTCATATTTCGGGTGTCCCATAATCGCCGCAGATAAAGTCGATTTACCTGTACCGTTCGGTCCCATGACAGCATGGAACTCCCCGCCTTTTATTTCAAGGTTTACACCTTTTAAAATCTCTTTCCCTTCAATCTCAACGTGAAGATCTTTGATTGTTAAAGTCGAAGCAGCCATGAAATATACCTCCAATATAAATAATCATCATTCTCAATTTATTCTCATTCTAATTTTATAACAAATGAAAAGTGAATACAACAAAAGTCTTTTTGACCTTTTTCGTGTACATGTTCTAAAGTGTAACAAAAATTGCTTTTTTCTTAAAGAGATTACGGAAAGAAACTTTATGAATACAGATTCATCCAATAATGGGATCGTTTTAGAAAAGGAGAAATGCGGGGCGAAGTCTTTAAAGCCGCCCCCCTTGATGGGGGCGGTGCGTTCTCAATTGCACGGCTGATAATGGGAATGGTTTTCTCCTTCAATCTGCAGTGTCACATGTTCGAGTTTAAATTCTTTCTTTAGATAGTCTGATACTTGATGCAAGATTCTATCCCTGTCACCGTCCTCGCTGACGACCACATGGCAGCTTAAAGACGGAAAATCCGACGTAATCGACCAAATATGAAGGTCATGTACACCTTTTACGGACGGGATTGACAGAAGGCCGTTTTTAAGCCGTTCGATGTCGATATGCTCCGGCTTTCCTTCCATTAATACATGAACCGAATCTTTCGTAACACGCCAGCCGCTTCCAAGTACAAGGAGAGCCGCAATGACGCTTGCAATCGGATCGGCGATATTCCAATTGAAGAACAGCATCAACAGGCCGGCAATGATCGCGCCGACAGAGCCGAGCAGATCCCCGAGTACATGCAGGAAGGCGCTGCGCAAGTTTAAGTTTCCGCTCGTATCGCCTTTCATTAACATCCAGGCAGCCGCTATATTGATGAGCAAGCCAATGGCCGCAATCCCAAGCATGCCTGCGCTTGCAACTTCAGGCGGGCTGAAAAAGCGATGGTACGCTTCCCAAAAAATATAAAATGAGATCGCAAGCAATGCGATGCCGTTTATAAAGGCGGCCAATATCTCAAATCGCTTGTATCCGTACGTTTTGCTGGCGTTAGCCGCTTTTTTTCCAAACGTCAGGGCAAAGAGGCTCAATCCAAGCGCTGCTGCATCACTGAGCATATGTCCGGCATCGGACAAAAGGGCAAGGCTGTTTGTCAGCATTCCGCCGATGAATTCGACCACCATAAAGGTGAAAATCAGGCCGAAGCTGATAAGCAGCGCCTTTCTGTTTGCGTTGTGGGCATGGTGATGGCTGTGGCTTCCATGGTCGTGGGAATGACTCATCATAAATTCCTCCTTTATATATGATCATATGTTCATATATTAATTTTATCTTTGTCTCTTGTATTCGTCAACCAGGTTTTTTCATGAGCCGGGCATGCGAAAGGACGGAATGATATCCGTCCTCCCGTTACCCTGTCACATTTATTTGCAAGACGATTTGCTTGCTTTTTTCGTACTCTGCTTCACGCTTTTTCTCTACTTCCAAACGCACTGCCCGGCTTCTCGCATATTCCCCGTAGCCGAGGCCGTGCGACGTGTGCATCGCTTTTTCCATGTCCGCCGTAAATTCAAGATCAAGCTGCTCCCTGACTGAGCAAATAATGAATCATCCTTTCAGCTACTTTTCTACATGGTACCAGCTGATGCACGCAATAGACAAAGATGAATGCGCTGCGCATATGCCCGGAGGCTTTAGTCAGTGCTTCATTTGCTTGAATTCTTCTATCGCCTGCAAGACGAGGGTGACGGACTGACTCATCGCTGCTCCTCCGCCAAATGCGGCGGTAACGCCGACGGCTTCAAGAATTTCTTCCTCTGTCGCTCCGCTGTCGAGACACCCCTTTATATGGTAGATGATGCAATATTCGTCTTGAGAGCTGATGCTGATGCCCAGTGCAATCAGCTGTTTCTCCTTTTCGCCGAGCACGCCTTTTTTAAAGCATTCTTGTGTGAATTCATTGTACTTTGAAGCGATTCCGGGCATTTTCTCGGAAAAGATGCCGATTCCCGCCTTATATTCGTGCAGTGCTGTTTCGATGATATTGTCTGGTTGTTGCTGATTCACGCGTACTTCCTCCATTTGTGTTTAGATTTTTTCTTTATTATGGACAACTTTTCGGAAAATACGCGAAAAAACCCCGGTTTGGCTGTAACCGGGGCTCGCTTTTATTCAGATACAGGAAGCACTGAACCTTCATATTTTTTGTTGATGAAATCTTTGATTTTGTCTGAATGCAACACTTCCATCAGCGCTTTGATTTTCGCTGAGTCTTCGTCGCCTTTGCGCACTGCGATGATGTTTGCATAAGGGTTGTCTTTTGGTGATTCAAGCATGATGGAGTCTTTTTTCGGGTTCAGCTTGTTTTGGATCGCGTAGTTCACATTGATGAATACAGCGTCTGCTTCATTGGTTTCATAAGCTTTTGCCGTCATTTCAGGTGCGACATTGTTTTTGATTTTCAGGTTCTTCTTGTTTTCTGTAATGTCTTTAACCGTAGCATCGATTTTTTTGACACCGGATTTTAATTTGATAAAACCGGCTTTTTCAAGCATTGACAGCATACGGCCCTGCTCTGCGGCGTTATTGCTCATGATGATCGTCGCACCGTCAGGAAGATCTTTTAGAGATTTGTACTTTTTGGAATAGATGCCGAATGGCTCAAGGTGAACCGCGCCGACATTTACTAAGTCATAGTCTTTGTTTTCTTTCATTTCTTGTTCAAGATAAGGAACGTGCTGGAAGTAGTTTGCGTCAAGATCCTTTGATGCAAGCGCCTTGTTAATCAGTTTGTAGTCAGTGAACTTCTTGATTTGAAGATCATAGCCTTTTTCCTTCAAAAGCGGTTTAGCTTCTTCTAGAATTTCCGCATGCGGTGTCGGCGTCGCTCCGATGACGATGACTTTGCTGTCTTTATCGCCTTCGCTGCTGGAAGAACCGCATGCTGACAAAATACCGGCAAAAACGATGAGCAAAGCAGCAATCAATAAACTCTTTTTCATTTGAATAGCCTCCCTAACGTTTGTCTAGTTTATTTGTTATAAAATCCCCAATTAACTGGATGATAAATACGATAGCCAAAATAAAAATCGTTGCAATGACAATAATATCGTTGCAATTCATCTGAAAACCGTCGACATATGCGAGGTTTCCGAGCCCTCCGGAGCCGATCGCACCGGCCATGGCCGTTGAGCCGATGAGCGCGATCGCCGTAACCGTAATACCTGAAATGAGTGCAGGCATTGATTCCGGCAGGAGAACCTTGAAAATGATCGTCGACGTTTTTGCACCCATCGATTTCGCAGCTTCGATCACGCCTTTATCGACTTCGCGCAGCGCGATTTCAACAAGGCGGGCATAAAACGGTGCGGATGCGACAATCAACGCCGGCAAAGCCGCATTCGGCCCCAAAATCGTTCCCATGATAAATTTTGTGAAACTTAGCAAAATAATAATTAATATAATAAACGGAATCGACCGGAAAACGTTGACAATAGCTGAGATCACAGCATTAATCACCTTGTTTTCCCAAATGTTGCCTTTCGATGTCAAATACAGCAGCAATCCGAGAATGATTCCGATGATAAACGCAAACAAAAGCGATATGCCCGTCATATAAACCGTTTCGTATGTCGCATTCCACAGGTTATCTAGATTCACATTAGGAAACAGTTTCTCAAACATTTGTAATCACCTCTGCTTCTACCTGGCGGCTCTTAATGAAATCGACCACCCGGCTGACTTCGCTGTCATCCCCGTCCACATGAATGAATAAAGATCCGTAAGCGCCGTCTTGTGTTTGCGAAATTTTCCCTTGAAGGATGTTGACTTCAACGTCAAATTTCCGGATGATCTGCGTGATGAGCGGCGTTTCGGCCGCTTCGCCGACAAATGTAAGCTGGATCGTCTGACCGGTTTTCGTTTCCTCAAGGAAATGCTGCAACGTTTCCTTTGTTTCTTCCGGTTCTGTCACCTGCTGGACAAAGCGCTTTGTCATGTCTTCCTTCGGCTTTCTGAAGACGTTCAGCACGTCGCCTTCTTCCACAACCCTGCCGTTTTCCATAACGGCTACTCTGTGACAGATTTTCCTGATGACGTGCATCTCATGGGTGATCAGGACAATGGTCAGCCCCAGCCTTTCGTTGATATCAGACAGAAGGCCCAGGATCGAGTCAGTCGTCTGCGGATCAAGCGCTGATGTCGCTTCATCGCAAAGGAGAACTTTCGGATTGTTGGCGAGCGCCCTTGCGATGCCCACCCGCTGCTTCTGTCCTCCGCTCAGCTGGGAAGGATAGGCGTTCTCCTTTCCTTCAAGACCGACGAGCTTGATTAGTTCAGCGACTCTTTTTAAGCGCTGCTCTTTGCCAACGCCGGCGATTTCGAGCGGAAACGCGATATTGTCGCGGACCGTCCTCGACCATAAAAGGTTGAAATGCTGGAAGATCATGCTGATTTCCTGCCGCGCTTCCCTC
The DNA here is from genome assembly GCF_037982765.1 of Bacillus sp. FSL K6-0138. Lineage (NCBI taxonomy): Bacteria > Bacillati > Bacillota > Bacilli > Caryophanales > Bacillaceae > Bacillus > Bacillus sp. FSL K6-0138. The sequence continues at coordinate 925,185 of NZ_CP150286.1, read as the reverse complement.
AAGCTTTTCCCTTTGATTTGGCTGATTACCCTGCCCGCTACTTCAACAGTGCCTGAAGTCGGCTTTTCAAGCCCGTTCAACAGACGGATCAAGGAGCTTTTTCCGGCTCCGCTATATCCAATAATTCCGAAGATTTCACCTTTTCCTATTCTGAGGGTGACATCTTGGACAGCGTTGACATCTCCATGTTTTGACCGATAAACCTTTGAAACGTTTTGAAGATTTATCAAAGCCATCACCTGCTTTCTTGCTCTATTCTTCGAGGTCCAATCATGTTTATGAAAAAAGCCTTTCTGCACACATGAGCAGAAAGGCTATTAAAAGTCGCGGCCTTTCTCTCATCTTTCAAAGCATGACGCTTCGCGTGAATTGGCACCATTTCAACGGTTGTTGATGGTTGCCGGGTTTCATAGGGCACTTCCCTCCACCTCTCTTGATAAGAGAATCATATATTTATTTTTGATAATTATGATCGGAATTCTTCAAGTAGAATATCATGCAGAAAAATAGTTGTCAACTATTTTTCGTAAGACGAATGTCCTATCCGATTGCCCGGCAAAAAGCAAAAAGACGGGCATACCGACAGCCCGCCGTCCCGGTCATATGTTGTATCATGTGTCAATTTTTCAACAAATGTCTATGGATAAAGGTCGCTGTTTTTGAAGAATCCGTCAGTCAGCCACAATATCGCTTCAAGCTTCAATAAAGCCCTGAAAGATCCCTTTACTTTGATCTTGCCGCGCTGAACGAGATTCTGCAGTGAGATGTCTCCATGAAGAAGGTCAATAATTTCGCTTTGCTCTCCAAAAAAAGTCAAATGAGCTTTTTCAACAGGAGTAGATTTTTCCATTTCTCCCCGTTCATTGATCATTAACGTAAAAGCTTCTTTTTCTCCCTTAAAGGTGATCAGCAAAGCTGTTGTTGATAATAGAGGTTTTAAAAAAGGAGCCCGTTCCTCTCTTTCTACCAATCCTATTTTCTCCAACTGTATAACCTCCTGTCAATTGGTCATACTTACAGATTCTCTGTATACAGCGGGAGTCCTTTATGATTTGCTCGACAAGTTTTTGAGGAATATTTCCCGAGAAATATGTCAAAAAGCGCCTTAATCAACAGCATTTTGTTTAATCGTATCATATAAATAGGAAACGGAGTGAAAAGCGTATTCTTTTTTGACGATTTGGCCGTTTTTATAAAGAATGAAGCATGGCACACTTTCGATTTCATTTTCTTTGGCAAACGTCGGGGAATAGTTGAGATTATTTTTGTAGAATGGAACATCTGCTAGCATTTCATCAACGACTTCCAGCATTCTGCCGGCAAGCTGACATGTTCCGCAGAACGGGGTATATAAATACAAAAGACAGGTTTCTTTGCCAAGCTGTTTTAAATCTCTTTCCTGGAGTTCCTGCATAAGTTGAACCGCACCTCAATACTTTTTTAATCATAAATATTTCGTATCACCTGGATATTCGCCCTGAAAAGAACCTCTGCGACGTGGTGATTCGGAGCTGCAGCAACTTCCTTGTAGACCTTGTCAATGTAAAGATGGGAAGCTTCGGGCAATTCCCTTTTCAGCTGCCGGCGCAGCTTTTCTCCGGATTCGTCGGCATCGACCAGTATATATACATCTTTGTCATACAGCGTTTCGGCAAACTCATCGAGTCTGGAGAGACTGATCGTACCGTTTGTACAGATGATGTCAAGCGGCTCTCCGCTGACATGCTTCACTTTAAGCTTATCGGTTTTGCCCTCTACGATTACGACTTTTTCAATTTCCGGCATTTGGATCACCTTTTAATAGAAAAATAGATTCATTCCAAAAAAAGGCAGTGAATACTCACCGCCTAGGCCGGTCAGCACCAGCCTTGATGATCATCACAATCCACATATTTTGCGTCCGGTTTCTTTACAGTATCAGCCACTTTGTAAAATTTCTGATCCTGGAAAGAGTATCCGGATTTTAAATCGTATTGATCCATGCCGGTCATGCGGCCGATCGGTTCATTGTCATAATACAGCTGCATGCCGCCCTCTTTAAAACGGCCTTGAACATGCTCTGTAATATCGATTTTCTCTTTTCCCAGCGTCAATTTGGATACCCCCTCCTGCTTTAGAGTATCCAAATGACAGGGTATTATCCTTTATCAGTCTTCTTTTGTCATCTCTTCGTATTGTTCTGCTGTCATCAGGCTGTCGATTTCTGAAGCGTCAGCCGGTTCAACGACAATCATCCATGCTTTCTCATACGGAGACTCATTGACGAATTCCGGGCTGTCTTCCAGCTCCCCGTTCACTTCGACAACTTTCCCGTTGATCGGCGCATACAATTCAGAAACGGTTTTAACAGACTCGACGCTGCCGAAAGGCTCGTCCGCTTTAATTTCGGCTCCTACTTCAGGCAGCTCGACGAAGACGATGTCTCCAAGCTCGGATTGCGCGAAATCGGTGATACCGATTCTTACTTTGTCTCCCTCTGTTTTGACCCATTCATGCTCTTCTGAATAGCGCAGTTCTTTCGGTGTGCTCATGCTAATCCCTCCAAGAATTGTTTTAATCGTCTTACATTGAAGATATCATATTTTCACGTACTATAACCAGTATCTCTTAAACTGATCTTCGTTAAAACCGACCGTTACCTTTTTTCCGTCAGCCGTGATCGGGCGTTTGATCAGCATTCCGTCGGAAGCCAGAAGCTCAAGCTGCTCGTCTTCTGACATGCCTTGAAGCTTGTCCTTTAAGCCAAGTTCCCGGTATTTCTGCCCGCTTGTGTTGAAGAATTTTTTTAATTCGAGGCCGCTCTTTTCATAAAGCTCTTTCAGCTTCTCCTTACTCGGCGGCTGTTCTGCGATATGTATCCCATTTACCTCTTTGCCGTGGTCCTCGAGCCACTTTTTCGCTTTTCGGCACGTTCCGCATTTCGGGTACCAATAAAAGTCTAAAGCCATCTTATACACCCCTCTTCATTTATCCGAGGCTATTTTAACACAGATTGTTTTAAAAGCCTAAAACAATTGTTTCGCCAAGGCAAAAGCCCCGCTGTATGAACGGGGCGTTTTTGATTTACACGATGAATTTCTCCGCTTCAAAGACTGCCTTGGCTGCCAGGCGTTTTTTCTCAATGACATTGACAGGTGTAAAGCGGGTCAGCTTGCGGAGAGCGGCAAGCATCATCCGCAGCGAATCTCCGGATTCCATCGCGATTAACGATTCTTTAGCATGGCTTTCGATTTCCTGGAACGCTTCCTGCGTGAATATTTGCGTGTAAAGAATTTTCTGCGAATGTTTTTCCTCACCGTCTTTAAGAACCGCTTTTTCTGTTCTTAAGACAGCCGATTCCATGGCGTACACCTGGCTGGCAATATCGGCGATGTTCACGAGAATTTCCTGCTCATTATCGATGGTTTTCCCGTATTTCTGCGCGGCAAGCCCTGCGATGAGAAGCGCAATTTTTTTGGCGTTTTTCAGAATGTATTTTTCCTGTTCCAAAACACCGCCGCCCGGTTCTTCAGGCATGAGCATCATCAGTTCCTCTTGAAGCGCTTTAGCTTTTTCGAAAAGCGGGAGCTCGCCTTTCAGCGCTTTTTTCATATATGTGCCAGGAACGATAAGGCGGTTGATTTCATTCGTTCCTTCAAAAATTCGGTTAATCCGGGAATCGCGGTATGCCCGCTCGACTTCGTATTCCTGCATAAATCCATATCCGCCGTGGATTTGTACGCCTTCGTCGACAATATAGTCAAGGGTTTCAGAGCCGAACACTTTATTTAACGAGCACTCGATCGCATATTCGGCAATCGATTTTGCAACCTGGCGGCCGTCTTTTTGATCCTCTTCGCTCAAGGTACCCATTTTGTCTTCAAAAAGTCCGACTGTCCGGTATACGGAGCTTTCCATTGCATACAGCCTTGTTGACATGTTCGCGATTTTTTCGCCGATGAGACTGAAGCTTGAGATCGGCTTCTGAAACTGGCGGCGCTGATTTGCATAAGCGGCCGACAGCTCGATCACCCGTTTGGAGGCGCCGATTGTTCCGACGGCAAGCTTGTAGCGGCCGATATTTAAGATGTTGAACGCGATGACGTGCCCTTTTCCCGGCTCGCCTAATAGGTTCTCTTTCGGAACGTGCACCTGGTCTAAAATCAGCGTGCGAGTCGAAGATCCCTTAATGCCCATTTTTTTCTCTTCCGGGCCAGTTGAAACGCCTTCGTAGTCTTTTTCGACGATGAATGCCGAAAAATGCTCCCCGTCTATTTTTGCATACACGATAAACACATCGGCGAAGGCGGAGTTGGTGATCCACTGCTTTTCGCCGTTTAATATATAATGAGTCCCCGCTTCATTCAGCACAGCCGTCGTTTTCGCCCCGAGCGCATCAGAGCCCGAACCCGGCTCTGTTAATGCATAAGCGGCAACCTTTTCCCCTGATGCAAGCGACGGAAGGTACTTTTCTTTTTGCTCCTGCGTCCCGAAGAACACAATCGGCAGCGTCCCGATTCCGACATGGGCGCCGTAGGACAGCGAAAAGCTTCCGGCCCGCGAAAATTTTTCAGTGATCAAAGCTGAGCTGATTTTATCAAGGCCGAGCCCGCCGAACTCTTCAGGGACATCGGCGCCGAGCAGTCCGAGCCCGCCGGCTTTTTTCAGGAGCCTGACAGAGTGCTCGAAATGGTGGTTTTCAATGTCGTCGATATATGGAAGTACATCGCCGAGAATATAATCCTCAGTCGTTTTGGCGATCATTTTATGTTCGTCTGTGAAATCTTCCGGTGTGAACATCTGATCAGCGGTTACGTCTTCCACCAGAAAAGCGCCGCCTTTTTTCATAAGATCCTTTGTTTGTTCCATGTTCCCATCCCCTTTTTTAGACTAATTCGAATACGCCCGCAGCTCCCATGCCGCCGCCGATGCACATCGTCACAACGCCGAATTGGACGTTTCTTCTGCGCATTTCGTGAATGAGCGTAAGCGTCAGCTTTGTACCGGTACAGCCGAGCGGATGTCCGAGTGCGATCGCTCCGCCGTTTACGTTGACTTTCTCTTCATCAATTCCAAGCGCTCTGATGACTTGAATGGCCTGTGAGGCAAAGGCTTCATTCAATTCAAATAAGCCGATGTCTTTCAGTTCAAGCCCCGCCATCTTCAGCGCCCGCGGTACAGCTTCAATAGGGCCGATCCCCATCACTTCAGGCGGAACGCCGCCGACGGCAAAGGAACGGAATTTGGCAAACGGCTGAAGGCCGAGTGCATCCGCTTTCTCTTTGTCCATCAGCATGACGGCGGCTGCTCCGTCGCTCGTTTGCGAAGAATTGCCCGCGGTGACGGTGCCTTTTGCGGAAAATGCCGGCTTTAATGCAGAAAGGACTTCAGCCGTCGTCTGCGGACGTACGCCCTCATCGACGGAAAATGTAAACGTTCTTTCCTGTAATTGATGATTTTCGTCCACTTCTCTGACGGTGATCTCCATCGGGGCGATTTCTTCCGCGAATTTTCCTTCCGCTATCGCTTTTGCCGCTTTTTGGTGGCTGCTGACGGCAAAGGCGTCCTGATCCTCCCTGGATACGCCGTATTTCGCGGCAACCTGCTCTGCTGTATGCCCCATCCCCATATAGTACTCGGGAGCCGCTTCGGCCAGAGCCGCGTTCGGTCTGACGATATGGCCCATCATCGGCACGATGCTCATCGATTCCGCTCCGCCGGCAATGACCGTGTCCGCTCCGCCGAGCATGATCTTTTCGGCTCCGTATGCGATCGATTGAAGACCTGAAGAACAATACCTGTTGATCGTTACGGCCGGGACGGTATGGGGAAGGCCGGCAAGCGCGCCGATGTTGCGGGCCATGTTCAACCCTTGCTCGGCTTCCGGAGTGGCGCAGCCGATAATTAAATCGTCAATATTCCCATCATACCCGCCGGCTCTTTTCAATGTTTCTTTGACGGCGTGCGCTCCTAAATCATCCGGGCGGACCGTTCTTAATGAACCTTTTTTTGCTTTTCCGACCGGGGTTCTCGCTCCTGACACAATGACTGCCTCTTTCATAATTTCTCCCTCCTAATTACGCAAAGGTTTGCCTTTTACAAGCATATGCTGCATTCTCGCCTGGGACTTCGGTTCACCCACAAGACTCAGAAAAGCTTCTCTTTCCAGATCGAGCAAATATTCTTCGGAAACTTCCGCGCCAAACGGGACCCTTCCGCCGGCAATGACGAACGCCAGCTTTTTCGCGATTTTCATATCATGATCCGATATCGCCCCGGACAGCTTCAATGCTTCCGCACCGAGCAGGAGCGCGGCGTAGCCTGTTTCTCCGACGACCCGGACGTTTTCCTTGACCGGAGGAAGATAGCCGTTTTCATAGAGCGTCAGGACAAGCGATTTTGCATCATACAAAAGATGATCCTGGTTCATGCTGATTTGATCCTGCCCCGTCAATATATTTAATTCCTTCGCTTCTTGCGCAGATGTCGACGTTTTCGCCAGCGCAATCGTTTCGAACGTGTGATTTGCCGCTTGCTGTATGTCAGCCCCGGCTCCTTTAGGAACCCCTTTGAAATGGTTCAAGTAAAGCTCTTTGTTGCCGCCTCCCCCGGGGATCAGGCCGACTCCTGTTTCTACAAGGCCCATATACGTTTCGCTCGATGCCTGTACGCGTGCAGCCGGAAGGCACAGCTCCGTTCCTCCGCCGAGCGTCATGCCGAACGGAGCGGCGACAACCGGCTTGGAACTGTATTTTACTTTCATCATCGTCTCCTGAAACTTACGGATGATCATATCAATTTCAACATAATTTTCGTCCTGGGCTTCCATAAGCATCATCGCCAGATTGGCGCCGACGCAGAAATTTTTGCCCTGATTGCCGATGACAAGCCCTTTATAATTGGCATCCACTTCATCGAGCGCAGCATTCAGCATTTGGATAATATCAAAGCCGATCGCATTGCTTTTTGAATGGAATTCCAGCAGTGCGACATCATCGCCCAAATCTATTAAACTGGCGCCGCTGTTTTTCTTGATGACGCCCTTTGTCTCCTTGATGGCAGACAGATGGATGTTTTTCTTATTTTCGTGAAGCGCCCGATATTCGCCGCTCTTCATATCATAGAAAAACGTTTTTCCATTTTCCCGAAGGTAAAATGACTCATGCCCTTTATCGAGCATCTCTTTGACCCAATCCGCAATCTGCCAGCCGCCGGCCTCAAGCTTCTCAACCGAAGCTTTCACACCGATGCTGTCCCACATTTCGAAAGGTCCTTCAGACCAGCCGAACCCCCATTTCATTGCCTGGTCGACAGCCGTTATGCTGTCGGCGATTTCGCCTGTCAGGGCCGCCGAATACACAAGGGTGGGCGCCGTTATATTCCACAGCAGGGCCCCGGCCCGGTCATCAGAGTAAACAAGCGCTTTCATTCTTGCCCCGTATCCTTTGACCTGCTTTGCCGCTTCAAGTCCAGGCGTTTTTAATTTTTTGCGTTTTCCGTATGTCATCGTCATCGGATCGAGCTCAAAAATGTCTTTTCCTTCTTTTTTATAAAAGCCTTGTTTTGCTTTGCTGCCGATCCAGCCGTTTTCAAGCATTTTTTCAATGAACTCCGGCAGCCGGAAAACCTGTTGTTCTTCTCCTTCAACCTGGTCGTACACGTTTTTGGCTACGTGTGAAAACGTATCAAGACCGACGACATCCAGCGTTCTGAATGTCGCGCTTTTCGGCCGTCCGATGAGAGGGCCTGTTATGGAGTCCACTTCGCCTACAGAATAGCCGCCTTTCAGCATCTCCTGGACCGTCACGAGAAGTCCGTACGTTCCGATGCGGTTAGCGATAAAATTCGGCGTGTCTTTCGCTTCAACGACCCCTTTGCCAAGCACATTTTCCCCGAACGTTTTCATAAACGAAAGAACGTCAGGATCGGTTTCTTCTATCGGAATGATCTCAAGCAGCTTTAAATAACGGGCCGGATTGAAAAAGTGGGTGCCCAGAAAGTGCCTTTTGAAATCGTCTGACCTTCCTTCGGCCATTTGCTTGACGGAAATTCCCGATGTGTTGCTGCTGACGATGCTTCCTTGTTTTCTGTACTGATCGACTTTGGCAAACACCTGCTTTTTGATGTCCAGGTTTTCAACAACGACTTCGATAATCCAGTCAGCCTCTTTTATCATTTCAAAATCGTCTTCCATGTTTCCCGTACGAATATAGCCGATGTTTTTTTTGGAAGTCAGCGGAGCCGGCTTTTGCTTCAGCAGCCTTTCGGCGGCCGTTCTCGCCAGCCGGTTGCGAACGTCCGGGTCTTGAAGGGTGCGGCCTTTTTTCGCTTCTTCTTCGGTTAATTTACGCGGAACCATATCGAGCATTAACACAGGAATGCCGATGTTGGCTAAATGAGCCGCGATTCCCGATCCCATGACCCCTGATCCTAAAACTGCGGCTTTTCGAATATGCTTGACCATGAATGATCCTCCCTCACCTTTTTGAATGAACACTCATTCATTTTTACTCCAAAAAAATAAACTCCCCTGTCTTCTTCCATCTTAAAAGATTTTGGAAATGAGTTCAATAGTCTTGATGGAAAATGTCAGAAATTTTTTCATGGTGCGGGCAACTCCCATCTTACATGTTTCACCGCTTTTAGGACACGCTTATACAGAGGAGGTGAAGGCATGGTACGCGAAAGAAAGAACCCTTCTTCTGCTGCAGTCAGCGCCGCAAGCATGAAAGGAAGCGCAGGGCCTGATTACAAAAAAGAAGATGCGGGCGGCAAACGGACAAGCCAGAATCAGCAGTATAAAAAACATAATATGGATGGTCCGGAAGAACATTGAAACCGATATTTAAAAAGGAGGCATCACTATGCAGAATCAGCAGGGAATGGCAGCACCGCCGCCCGTGATTTCGACGAAGGATCATTTGTATTTGCAGGATATGCTGAACTGGAACTTGCTTGCCATGAAAAAAGCTCATTTTATGGCGGAGCAGTGTCAGGATCAGTCGCTCAAAGCAGAGCTTGATCGTGTTGGTCAAATGCACCACAGCCACTACAACGCGATCCTCAACCATCTTCGTCAAGGGCAGAACGATAATAATCCGTCAGGGTATATGCAATAGGAGGGACAAAACATGAACCAGCAAAACCAGCAGAAAATCGGCAACCAGGAAACACCGGTTCCAAAAACGAGTGCAATGAATGACAGGGATTTTGTCAATGAGTTGTTGACAACCGAAAAATATATCACTTCCGCATACTCCACAGCGTTGAATGAACTTAGCCATGAATCGCTTTATAAGGGAATCCAGACCCTTTTCAATGAAGCGCAAAACGCGCAGCGGAGATTATACGAGGTGATGTTTCAAAACGGCTGGTACAAAGTGGAGGCGGAAGACGGGCAAAAGATCCAGCAGACATACCAGCAGTTTCAGGCAGATCTTCAAAGCCAGTCGCCTTATCAGCAAAACCAATAAGCAAAGATCCTCGGGGAGATTTCTCTGCTTATTTTTCCCGATTGCCGCGATGCGCTTCATTCATGTTTTTGATGCTTTGGATTACTTCTTTTATCCCCTGCTTTGCATCCGGATATGCTTGATTCCAATGCTTTGCAAGCGGGGGCATGCTTTTTGCGATATGCGTATAAATGATCCACATCTTCACCTGCTCCTGAAGCTCTTCATCCGTCTCTCCTAAAAGCAGCTCCGTATATTTTTCAACTAATCCGTCAAGCTGCTCCCGAAGCTTCTGCTCCATCATGACACCCTTTCTTTTTGCTTTTTTCTCGGGCATGTACTGCAGGTTGCGCCGCTTTTGTCCGTTGCATAATACAAGCAGCAGGTTGAGCGGGTCTGTTCCGCGTCTTGCCCTTGATAAAACTTTGCAAGCGGATTTTCACATACGTCTGTTCCAAAAAGGTCCGGCTCTGCTTCATACAATATGTAGTAAAAATCCTGTTCCGCCCGTTTTTTCAGTTCCTGATCGGAAATTTCCGTCTGCAGTGTTTCATACATCCAAAACAGATAAACCGCAATATTTTCCCAGAGAATCTTTTTTGAAATCGAGCATGCCTGAAAACAGGCGGTTATCAGCTTATCCACATGATGTTTGAAAACGCCTTTCGTCAGTTTTTCAAGCTCCTGCCTGCGGTTTTCTTGAACGATTTCCGCTTCATGTTCAAAGTAAAACGACGGCGCCCACCCTTGGCCTCCGTCGTCAATTTCCCATGACATCAAGGAAGGATCAGCCGGCAAACGTTTTCCGAAAACGGTAAAAAGGTAAAAATGAAGCGCCGTCATCATCCCGCAGCGTTTCATCATTAAAGAAGCGGCGACTTTCTCATTCGGGGCGTTGAGCCCGCCTTTCATCTTCCCCAGATACCGCTTTAAAAAACCGGCATGTAAAAGCCGGTCACCTTTTACAGACAATAAGGAGCCGGTCCGCTTCGTTCCGAGGCCGAAACGAAGCAAAGACTCAAGCTCCTTTTCTGTTAAATTAAGCATGGGACTCAACCACCTGCTGAACGATGCATCTTCCCCTGCCGTACGGAATACAGTGCGGCGTGCCGAAAAGCGGGTCTCTCGTCACTTCGCAGTCCATTTCAAATACATCCTGCACAAGCTGGCAGTTGATGATCGATTCAGGCCTGCCTTCCGCGTAGATCTGCTTATTCTTGATGGCCACCAAATGATGAGCATAACGGCAGGCGAGGTTCAAATCGTGGAGCACCATCACAATTGTACGCTTTTCGGTTTCATTTAATTCAAAAAGCAGGTCAAGAATTTCGATTTGATGGGTCATATCCAAATATGTCGTCGGTTCGTCCAGCAAAATGATGTCCGTTTCCTGGGCGAGCGTCATCGCGATCCAGGCGCGCTGGCGCTGGCCGCCTGACAACGAATCGACCGTGCGCTCTGCGAGCTCTTCCATTCTTGTCGCTTTTAACGCTTTATTAACGGCTTCTTCATCTTCTGCCGACCATTGCTTCAGCCAGTTTTGGTAAGGATATCTTCCCTGTTTGACGAGCTGGAGAACCGTCAAGCCTTCCGGGGCTGCGGGTCCTTGAGGAAGAATGGCCAGCTCTTTCGCAACCTCTTTTGTCGGAAGCTTGGCGATCGATTTTCCCTCCAGCAGCACGGAACCGCCCTTTGGCTTCATCAAACGTGCGAGAGACCGAAGGAGAGTTGATTTACCGCAGCCGTTGCTGCCGATAAATACAGTGATTTCACCTTTTGGTATCGTTAAGTTTAACTCATCAATAATGATCGTTTCTCCATAACCTAAGCTTAACGTTTCTGTTGAAATGGCACTCATGAATGAAATCTCTCCTTTTATTGGTTTCTGCTTTTATACAGCAAGTAGATAAAGTAAGGGGCGCCGATCGCGGCTGTGAATACGCCGGCTGGGACTTCAACGGGAGAAAACAGCGTTCTGCCGATGAGATCAGCCGTCAGCACAAGCAATCCGCCGATCAGCGATGCGACCGGCAAGAGGGCGCCAAATGAAGAGCCGACAAGCCGTCTTGCGATATGAGGCGCCATCAGGCCGACAAATCCGACGGTTCCGGCAAAAGCGACAGCAATTCCGGCAAGAGCAGTGCTGAGCAGAAGGAGCAGGAAGCGGTTCCGCTGAACGGAGCTCCCCGCACCCGTCGCCAATTCTTCCCCGAGCGTCTGAATGTTGACGCTTCTGGCAGCTGCAGCGCATACCAGCAAAAGAATGAACGCCGCCGGGATTAAAAAGTGCACATCCTGCCAGTTCGATCCATATACTGATCCGGTAATCCAAACATTTGCCTGCGACATTCTGTATATTGGACCTTTCATCATAAACAGCGTCGTCAAAGACTGGGCCAGCATCGAAAAACCGATGCCGATCAATATAAGCCGAAAAGTCGAGGCGCCGTTTTTATAAGACAGAGAATAAACGAGCATTCCCGCCAAAGCCGCACCGATAAACGCGGCGACAGGGAGCCAGCCGATGCTGACGGTCAGCGCGCCAGTGCCGTCGGAAAACAGCATGAGAAACAAGACAACGGCTACAGCTGCTCCGCCCGTAACGCCGATGACGTCGGGCGATGCAAGCGGGTTGCGGATCAGTCCTTGAAGAACGGCACCGGACGCAGCCAGACAGATTCCCGCAAACAAGGCGACCAAAATCCTCGGCATCCTGAATGACATGATGATCAACTCATCCGCAGGATCACCGACGCCAAAAAACGTCCGCATGACGGTGCCCGGTGATATAAACCGTTCGCCGACACCTGCGCTGACTACGACGGCAAACACGGTAACCAGCAATAAAACGATAAGTGAAAACAGCGCTTTTTTGCCGATCAAAAAGGAAACGCCGCCTTTTCCGATCCGAAGTGTACGGTAATTTTTCAATTTTGGAACCCCCTTCTTGCTATGTACACAAAAATGGGGATTCCAATGATTGAAGTCATGACACCGACCGGCACCTCTTCAGGCATGATCAGATACCTCGCGCCGATATCGGCGGTGACGAGCAAAATCGCACCCAGCACGGCGCAATAAGGAAGCACCCAGCGATGGTCATGGCCGACGATGTATTTCGCAAAATGCGGAATCACAATGCCGATAAAACCGATCGGTCCGGCAACCGCCACCGATCCGCCGGCAAGCAGAATGATCGACAGCGCCATCAGCGCTTTGATCAGCCACGTCTTTTGCCCGAGGCTTTTGGCCACGTCCTCTCCCATTGTCAAAATATTAATCTTGGAACCCAGCAAAAAGCTGATCATGAACGCCGGCACGATGTACGGCAGGACAGAGGTCAGCAGACTGAGGTCGCGTCCTTGCACAGACCCCGCGAGCCAAAAGATCGCCTGCTCTAAAGCCGCTTCATTGACTGACAGCATTCCCTGCGTCAATGAAGAAAACAATGCCGTCATTGCCGCTCCGGCAAGAGTCAGCTTCACAGGAGTCAAGCCTTCCCTTCCGAGTGAGCCGATAAAATAGACGGCTGAAGCAGCAAATGCTGCGCCCAAAAACGAAATCCACGCTATCGCCTGAAGCGAACCGACATGAAAGAAAAACAGAGCGCCGACCACGAAAAAGCCGGCTCCGCCGTTTATGCCGAATATCCCGGGTGATGCGAGGGGATTTTTCGTCATCGCCTGCATCAAAGCCCCGGCAACGCCGAGTGAAGCGCCTACAACTGCGGCGATCAGGGCGCGCGGCAAACGCACGTTTTGTATGACGAGGTGCTCGTTTGAACCGTTAAAATCGGTAAACGCTTTATAGGCCGTCGTCCAGGACGTATTGGTATAGCCATAGACGATGCTTGAGCAAACAGCGGCGATTAAAATCAAAATGAAAGCCAGTAGTGCGATCGTTCTATATCTATTTGTCGTAAAGAGCATATTTCAATTCTCCTACTTTAACTCCACAATCTACTCATTATTGTATCAGATTACACTGATCTTGAAAATCATTTTCAATTAACAATTGACAAAATTCTTCGTCAAAATTAAGATCAGAATGAAAATGATTTTCACTCTAAGGAGGACGCGCATGAAAAAGTGGTTAATGATTGGATTCACTTCTCTGTTAACGCTTTCAATCCTTGCTGCATGCAGCGGCGGCAACCAAAAGGACTCGTCAGGCGGTAAAAGCAAGGATACGATAACCGTAAAACACGCGATGGGCACTGAGACTAAAGTTCCGGCCAATCCCAAAAGGGTCGTCGTACTGACAAATGAAGGAACGGAAGCGCTGCTTGAACTCGGGATTAAGCCGGTCGGCGCGGTCAAATCGTGGACGGGCGATCCATGGTACAGCCACATCAAAGATGAGATGAAAGGCGTTAAAGAAGTCGGGCTCGAAGGCGAGCCGAATATCGAAGCGATCGCCGAACTGAAGCCTGATTTAATCATCGGGAATAAAATGAGGCAGGAAAAAATTTATGACAAGCTGAGCCAAATCGCGCCTACGGTTTTCTCCGAAACGCTCCGCGGCGAATGGAAAGACAACTTCTCGCTCTATGCGAAAGCGGTCAACAAAGAGGCTAAAGGAAAAGAAGTGTTAAAGGACTTTGATAAACGCGTCAGCGACTTAAGCGAAAAGCTCGGCGACAAGAAAAAGAAACGGGTTTCCGTCATCAGATTTATGGCCGGCCAATCGAGGATTTATTATGAAGACTCATTCCCGGGAATCATTTTGAAACAGCTTGGCTTCGATTTCCCGGACAAGCAGAAAAAGCTGTTTGAAAAGCAAAAAGACAAATTTGCTTTTATGACCGAAAGCAAGGAATCGATTCCGGAAATGGACGGGGATGTCCTGTTTTATTTCACATATCAGCCGGCTGAAAGCAAAAAAGACGCGCTCACATGGCAACACGATTGGACGAGCGATCCGCTTTGGAAAAAGCTGAATGCCGTTAAATCAGGAAATGCGCACGAAGTCGATGATGCCATCTGGACGACGGCCGGCGGCGTAAAAGCGGCAAACCTGTTTCTCGATGACATCGAAACATATTTTCTCAAATCGTAAAGACATTCACAGCCGAACGGCGAATGCAAACCGAAAGGAGCATCCCTCATAAGAGAGGATGCTCCTTTACGATTTGCCGATATATACTTTTGACGTTCCGTCGGGCCATGTCACCTTCAGCTGAAACCGGTCATATCCTTCATCAAGGTTAAATGCCTCCAGCACATTGCGAATGACTGCCGATTCTTTTTCAGATTTGGACACCGGGAGTTCGCTTAACACCATTTTCATTTCATTTAAGGCTTCCTCCCCTTCACGGTCCGCATCATTCAATTTGTCTTTGATTTCAGCTTCTTCGTGCTCCTTTTTCTGGTATCTTGCTTCAAATGTATTGTGTTTTCCGTCCCCGTAGTTTACCTTCAGCGCAAACAAATCGAACGGTACGCTTTTTACATCTGAAACGGGCGCATCTTCTATAGCCGCCTTCCGGCCCTCCGGATATGCCCCGGGCGCCGCCTGGCAGCCGGTTAGCAAAACGATGAGCACAGCAATCGTGGCCATCCGAAATACGTTCATACAGTTTCATCTCCTATATGCACATTATTCTTAGCTATATCCACGTTTGCTGTAACTCATTCAATAAGAGGACGGCTCTTTTTACGTCAGGGCCAAAAATTGTTCTGCATCACGGACGGCAAGGGCGATGGCTTCTTCCCAGAAATTGCGCTTTGTCAAATCGGCGCCGAGATGTTTCATTGCCAGATCTTCTACCGTCATGGAAGCCGTATCCTTTAAAAGCACGATATATTTTTCTTCAAACGCCTGCCCTTCTTTCAGCGCCCTTGAATAGATGCCGAGCGAGAACAGATAGCCGAACGTATACGGAAAATTATAAAACGGGATGGACGTAATATAAAAATGCAGCTTTGAAGCCCAAAAATACGGATGGTACTCGCCAAGCGCCCCGCAGAATGCTTCCCTTTGAGCCTCTTCCATGAGCTCGTTCAATCTGCCGGCGGAAACGACGCCGTTTTTGCGCTCTTCATAAAATCGGGTTTCAAATAAAAACCTTGCGTGTATATTCATGAAAAAGGCGACGCTGCGCTGAATTTTATCCTCAAGGAGGACGAGTTTTTCTTCCTCTGAATCAGCCTGTTGCAAAGCGGCATCGGCTGTGATCATCTCCGCAAAGGTTGAAGCGGTTTCCGCCACATTCATCGCATACGCCCTGTTCATCGGCCTTACGTCCATTATGACTTCCTGATGAAAAGCATGGCCTAGCTCATGGGCGAGGGTTGACACGTTAGAGGCGCTTCCGGAATAGGTCATAAAAATTCTCGATTGGCGGCTGTCCGGAAAGTTGGCGCAAAAGCCGCCAGGCCGTTTGCCTCCTCTGTTTTCCGCCTCAATCCATCTGTCTTTGAACGCTTTTTCTGCAAATGAAGAAAGCGTTTTGCCAAACGTTTCAAACTGCTCGGTAATAAAATTGGCCGCCTCGTCATATGAATATTCCTTTGCAGCCGAACCGAGCGGTGCATCGACATCAAACCAGTCCAGCTTCTCCAAACCGAGAAGGGAAGCCTTCCGCTTGAGATAATCGACAAACGGCTGCTTATGGTCGATAATGACCTGCCACATCGCATCAAGGGTTTCCCGTTTCATCCGGTTGATTTCAAGCGGCTCCTTCAGCACATCTGACCAGCCTCTCGCCTCGTACACATTCAGCCTGAAACCCGCCAGATGATTGAGCGTGCTGCTGAAAAGGTCTGCGTGCTGCTCCCATGCATGGTCAAGATTTTTGGATACGGATTTGCGGATCTTCCTGTCCGGCTTGGATGTCAGGTTGTTCGCCTGCCCGACCGAGAGGATTTTCGTTTCTCCGTCCTCTTCATAAGGAATCTGGATTTGGCCGATGATGCTGTTGTATAAATCTCCCCACGCATGATATCCGTCGACGGCAAGGCCTTCGACCAGCGATTCCTGATTTGCGCCGAGCTTTTCTTTCACCCTCGATCTTCTCTCATTTAAAACAAAAGCGATGTCTGAACAATCATTGAGAACCTTTTCCCAAAGGGCTTCATTTATAGCGGCAAGCTTGTTGTCGAAAATGACCAGAACCTTTTGGAAATCCGCATTCAGCCGGGTTACTTCAAAATTGAGGGCGTTCGCTTTTAAATCTGTCATGTTCTGTGCTTGCAGACAGCCGACATATGCGTTTGACTGCCTGATTTTCACATCGATCGTCTCAAAAAGTTCGATCGCGTCTTTTATTCTGCCGGACTCCGCTTTCGCTCCGTCCAAAGCAATGGCTTTCTCCTTAAAAGAAGAAATCAAGGTTTTAATCTCCTTTAAATATGCTTGAAAAGCCGGGGAATCGCTTCCCCCTTTAAAAAAGACGTCGAGATCCCACGTATCCTTAAGATGCTGTAAAGCCATGACCAGTCCCCCTTTTTTCGTAATGATTCCATTATAAGATAAATTTACCTGTACGGGTAAAAAAAAGACGGCTCCAGCTTCTAAAGCCGCCGCAGCCGTTTCACCGCATAGCTTGTTGTGATAAGCCCAAATAGCCCGAGCAAAAACAGGAACAATCCGGCGCTTAGCGGCTGTTCATCCCGTGCGCCTGCAATGCCGCCGGTTCGGTCATCGCCTTCAGGTTTTTCAGCGATTTGCAGGGAGCGAATCAGTCTGCCGTCTTCCCCTTCAATCTTTAGGGCTCCGTCGCTTCCCAGCTTTTCCTTCAGCGCTTCCCCCTTCTTTTTCGTAACAAATAAAGGCTCCGTCAGCTTATGCCGTACGCCGTCTTGATCTGTGAACTGTCTGCCCTTTTCGTATGTAACCGTTTCAAAGCCGCTGAACCCTTTATCCAGCAGGGTTTTTGTGTCATCGTACATCGTCTTTTGATCATCGGCCTTCATCACAACGGCGATCAAGTGAAGCTCACCGCGCGCGGCCGTCGTCACAAGCGTATGCTTTGATTCATTCACAAATCCGTTTTTTCCCCCTGTAATCCCTTTGTACGGAATTTCTCCGGTGAGCATCCGGTGATGGTTTTTCAGCGTCGTATCCCACGTCTTGCCGTGCCAGGGTGTTTCCTTTTCTGAAAAAAGCACCCGAAACGTCTCGTTTTTCATGGCATATGCCGTGATTTTCGCCATGTCTGCGGCTGTCGTGTAATGATTTTTGTCAAACAGCCCGTGAGGATTCGTGAAATGTGTATCGACCGCGCCGGCCCGCTCTGCAACAAAGGCGTTCAAATCGCCGGCAAACCGTTCAACGCTTCCGCTCATGTGTTCAGCGATCGCCGTTCCGGCATCGTTTCCGGAATTCATCAGCAGCCCCTGAAGCAGCGTCCTTAGCGGGACGATTTCACCTTTCTCCAAATAAACGCTTGTCCCTTCCGTTTCAGCAGCTTTTTTGCTGATTTTAACATTATCCTTCAAATTTCCTTTCTCAATCGCATAAATCGCCGTGGCGATTTTTGTGATGCTGGCCGGATACATTTTTTTGCGGCTGTTTTTTTCATAAATGGCCTGTCCCGACTTCTCATCGATCAAAATAGCGGAAACGCTTTTCATGTGCTTTTCGGCGGCTTTTGCCGAACCATGAAAAAACAGCGCCGGGCATAGTACA
The DNA here is from genome assembly GCF_037982765.1 of Bacillus sp. FSL K6-0138. Lineage (NCBI taxonomy): Bacteria > Bacillati > Bacillota > Bacilli > Caryophanales > Bacillaceae > Bacillus > Bacillus sp. FSL K6-0138. The sequence continues at coordinate 907,123 of NZ_CP150286.1, read as the reverse complement.
ATAAGAAGCAGGAAGGTTAATTTGACGTCCATCGTCTCACCTTGCTTTACTTTTTTGAAAAATAGGTCTTTAAAATTTTAGCAACGATTTATTTCCCCCTGCAAGGGGTATTAGTCAATAAGCATTCGAACGGAGGAACTTCATTGAAAAATAAAACTGCAATCGTAACAGGGGCAAGCAGCGGAATCGGGCTGCTGACCGCTTTGAAGCTCGCCGGCACGCATTTTGTCATTGCGGCGGTGAGACATCCCGAAAAAGCCGAAGCATTAAAACAACAGATTACAGCCCACAATGCCGAAACTTCAATTGCGGTGATGGAGCTGGATGTAACAAAAGAAGAATCGGTCGCATCATTCTCAGACAAGCTGAAGGAGTACGGAGCGGTTGATCTTCTCGTCAACAATGCGGGAACGGCTTACGGAGGATTTACCGAAGATTTGTCATTGTCCGATTACCGCAACCAATATGAAACAAATGTGTTCGGCCTCATCGCAGTGACCAAAGCCGTCCTCCCTCATATGAAAAAAAACGCCGGGGCAAAAATCATCAATGTCAGCAGTATAAGCGGACGGATCGCTTTTCCGGCTTTCTCGCCTTACGCTTCTTCAAAACACGCGGTTGAAGGATTTTCCGAAAGCCTTCGCCTTGAGCTCAGACCTTTCGGCATTGACGTTGCCGTCGTTGAGCCGGGCTCATACCGGACGGGAATTTGGGATACCTCCTTGACGGAGCACGTCGCTTTCCCTAAGCCTGATTCGAAATACGGCCCATACTTTGAACGAATCTCAGCCTACATCGCCGACAGCCGGAGCGATTACGGAAACCCGGAAGAAGTGGCAGGGCTGATCGGCAGTCTCGCTTTGAAAAAGCGGCTGAAAAAACTCCGTTATCCGATCGGCAAAGGCGTCCGCCTGCTGATCTTTTTGCATTCTTTCCTACCGTGGCGTTTTTGGGAGCGGGCCGTCAGCAAAAAGCTCGATCAAAAATGTTATTTAAAATAATTATAATTTAGTATTTATTTTAATTTTATATTTGTTATAATGTAATTAACAAATGAAAAACACGAGGAGGAAATTACATGATCTCTCAACAATTAAAACAGCAAAATCCGGTACTTGAAAACTCAATAAACACGAATTTGTCAAACTGGTTCATCCTCTATACGAAGCTTCACCGCTTTCACTGGTATGTAAAAGGACCGCAGTTCTTCACGCTTCACGAAAAATTCGAAGAACTTTACAACCATGCTGCAGAAACGGCCGATGTTGTCGCTGAACGATTATTAGCTATCGGCGGACAGCCGCTCGCATCAATGAAAGAATACCTTGATCACGGCACCATCTCAGAGGCAGGCACAGAAAAAACGGCGTCTGACATGGTTTCCGCGCTTGTCAGCGATTACCGCCAAATCCGCAAGGAAATCGAACATATTATCGGGCTTGCGGAAGAAAAATCAGACAATGCCACCGCTGACCTTTATATCGGCTTAACTGAGGAAATTGATAAACAAATTTGGATGCTTTCTTCATTTTTGGGTGAATAACAAAAAAGCCATGGCACACAGTGATATGCTCCCCTAAAGGTAGACAGATGAAATAAAAAAATCTGTTTGCCTTGGGGGAGTTTTTTCATGGCTGGAAAATGGTTTTCAAAAGAAGAAAAATTGAATATTCTATCAGAATGTGATCAGGGCAATAATTCGGTGAAGGAGATCGCAGAAAAATATGGCATTCATGCCGAAACGATTCGTGAATGGAGAACATCGCATGATATGGCGGGTGTGGAGAGTTTGGAACGTTCAAAGCGCCATAAGTTCTATCCCGCAGAATTAAAATACAATGCCGTGAAAGACTTCTTATCCGGACGCTACTCTCAAAGAGAAATCTCGAGAAAATATAAGATTTCCAGTAAATCCGTACTCATGAAGTGGGTTGAGCTTTATAATGGTCATAAAACGTTAAAAGACAGCGGGAGAGGAAGGAATCGTTTGATGACCAAACGGAAGAACGTTTCATTGGAAGAACGGATTGAGATTGCGAAGGATTGTCTAGCTCATGGAAAGGACTACGCCAGATCAATGGAGATTCATCAAGTCTCCTACCAACAGGTGTATCAATGGGTGAAAAAGTATCAAGAAGGCGGAGAAGAGGCCTTAAAAGACAACCGAGGGAAACGCAAAACCGAAGAAGAATTGACACCTGAAGAAAAAATTCAACGGGAAAACAAACGGCTGGAACAGGAAAATGAGCGTTTGCGCGCAGAGAATGCGTTCTTAAAAAAGTTGGAAGAGATCAAAAGGAGGCGGTTCTAAGTCAGGTTCGGTACGAAGATCGATATCTCGCCATTTTAGAGCTGAATCGAAAAGAAGGCTTTTCTGTCCAAATGTTATGTGAGATTGCCGAAGTTTCGCGCCAGGGGTATTACAAATGGAGGAGCCGAGTACCTTCAGCGAGAGAAAAACAGAATGAAAAGATTATCGCCGAGATGACGCTTCTTCATGAACAAATTGGCGGTATCTACGGATACCGCAGAATGACCTTAAACATGAAGCGCCGCTTTAAAGAGCGCCTCAATCATAAGCGCATCTATCGGCTGATGAAAATCGCCAAGCTGGAGTGTGTCATTCGGCGGAAGAAAAAACGTTACGGCAAAGCGACGCCTCAACATGTGTCCGAAAATATCCTGAATCGAGAGTTTAAAGCGGACAAACCAAATCAAAAATGGGTGACTGATGTGACAGAGCTAAAATACGGCCATCGGAAAGCGTACCTCAGTGCCATTTTAGATCTTCATGAGGGAATGGTCGTGTCTTATGTGCTGGGGAAATCCAATAATAACGCCCTTGTGTTTAAAACCTTGAACCAAGCGCTTGAGGCAGCCCCAAACGCACGTCCTCTCCTTCACAGCGACAGAGGTTTTCAATACACGTCCCACCAGTTTAGAAGGATGATTGAAAACGCAAATATGACACAGAGTATGTCCCGCGTCGGCCGCTGTATTGATAACGGCCCCATTGAGTCGTTTTGGGGGAAATTAAAATGCGAGAAATACAGACGGAATTCGTACGAGACATTTGAGGCACTTCAAAGCGCAATTGATGAATATATCCACTTTTACAACCACGATCGTCTACAAGAAAAACTAAACGGCCTCAGCCCAGTGGAATACAGGGCTAAAGCCGTCTAGTGTGTTTTAGTTATTTCCACTGTCTACTTGACAGGGTGCAGATCACAGCTGCCATGGCTTTCAATGTTATGATTTGCTTTCCGTAAGCTTGGCTTTCAGCGTTTTTTCTTTTCCTTTTCTCAGAACCTCAAACGAGACCGTATCTCCCGCTTTCGCTTCGGTGTATAAAATCTTCCTCAAATCAGAAGTCGCTTCAATGCTTTTGCTGTTCATTTTCACAATGACGTCACCGGCTTTCATTCCTGCGTCAGCAGCCGGCGATCCAGGCGAGACTTTGTCGACGTACACGCCTTTATTCAGCTGGTCGCCAAAGAGGCCGAGCGTATTTTGCTGATATTGCTCAGGAACCTGCTGCATATCGATCATTTGAACGCCTAAAAACGGCCGTACGACTTTTCCTTTGTCCAGCAGCTGATCGACGATCGGCTCAACGTCATTGCTCGGAATGGCAAAACCAAGCGATTCAACGCCGGTTTGGCTGATCTTTAAGCTGTTGATGCCGATGACCTGTCCGCTACTGTTGATCAAAGGTCCGCCGCTGTTCCCCGGATTAATCGCGGCATCTGTCTGAAGGACATTCATATCCCACTTCCCTTCAGACGTCGACACTTCGATCGTCCGGTTGACGCCGCTGATGATTCCTTCTGTAACCGTTCGCGAAAATTGCAGGCCGAGAGGATTCCCGATCGCGATTACTTTTTCGCCGGCGCGCAATTTTGAGGAATCTCCGAAACTTGCAACCTTATCAATCCCTTTGCTGCTAATCTCCAAAACAGCCAAGTCTGTTAAGGCATCGCTGCCGATGATTTTCGCATCCGTCGTTTTCCCGTTGTATAAAGAGATGGTCACCTTTGTGGCCCCTTCAACAACATGGTTGTTCGTGATGATGTAAGCTTTTTTTCCGTCTTTTTTAAAGATGACGCCTGATCCTGTTCCGCTTTCTTCCACGTCATCATCTGAAAAACCGAAGCTCGTTTGAATATTGGAAACCCCGACGATCGTCGACTCCAAATCCTCAACCATATCCGGAACATTATCGGCATCTGTCACGGGCTTTGTTGAAAAATTTTGCGATTGTTTCGGTTCCGTCTGGCTTTCGTTGACGGCATTGTTATGTTTATCAACCGGCAGATACGGCGAAATGCCAAGGACGAGGCCGCCCCCGATGATGCCTCCCAAAATCGGGCTCAGCCATGAAGCCTTGCGCCGCTTTTCTTTTGCCGTTCTTGTTTCCTTTGCGTTTTCCAATGCTGCCGCCGTTTCTTTATACATATTATCTGACTGTTCATCTGTATCCTGTTTCATAATCAGCTCGGGCTTCTTTATCGGCTGCTCCGGTTCTTGCGCTTCGGAACTTGCCGTTTGCGGTATTTTCGCCTCTTCTTGCAATGGCTGTTCATTTTCTCTTTTGCGTTCGACATCGCGTCTAACATCCATAAGCGTACACTTCCTTTGTTTTTCTTATCTTCAACTACCCGAAAATGGCAGAAAGCTTTAACACGCGCAAAAAAGAGACACCCGGCCTTATATTTTCACAATTACAATTTTCCTTTCTTCCCTTATCAGCATCCTAGCCAAACATTGTGGGATAAAAATGAAAAGAATATGTGAAATTATGAAAATCGACCAGACTTATGTTAAAACTAGTATAATGACGTAGAAAGGATGTGAACCCCTTGTCATACACCATTTATCTAGTTGAAGATGAAGAGAATTTAAATGAACTGCTGACGAAGTATTTAGAGAGTGAAGGCTGGCATGTCACGTCTTTTCTAAACGGTGAAAGCGCCAGACAGCACATCGGCCAGTCACCTCATTTATGGATTCTCGATATTATGTTACCAGATATCGACGGCTATGCGCTAATAAAAGAAATAAAAAATGCAGATCCCGACGTCCCGGTCATCTTCATTTCAGCCCGGGATGCGGACATCGACAGAGTGCTCGGTCTTGAACTCGGCAGCAGCGATTATATATCAAAGCCTTTTCTTCCGCGGGAGCTGATCATCCGCGTGCAAAAGCTTCTTAAGCTGATCTATAAAGAAGACGCGCCGGATCATAAAAAAGGGTTGTCCGTTGCCAAGTACCAGGTGTTCGAAAGCTTGAGGGAAGTGTATGAAGATGACAGGAAGATCAGTCTGACGTCAAAGGAATTCGATCTGCTTCTCCTTTTCATGAACAATCAGGGCCGGGCCTTCTCAAGGGAAGATATTCTGACACATGTCTGGGGAGAGGATTACTTCGGAACAGACCGCGTCGTTGACGATCTGGTCAGAAGGCTGCGCAAAAAAATGCCTGATCTGAAAGTAGAAACCATTTACGGATTTGGATACAGGATGTTGAAATCATGAAAAATAAATCGCTCGCCTTCCAAATCTGGACGGTCATCTGCGGAATTCTATTAACCGTTTCGATTTTGCTGATGTTTCTTTTTTCTAACACATTACGCAACTTTTTTACGAATGAGATCTACACAAACATTGAAAACGAACAGCACGTCCTGACACAATACGGATTTTCCGACTCGCCCGACAGAGGCTTTGGTGGAAACTCGCGAAGCGCAAACCGCTATGTCCAGCACGTCCTGCTGCCTGAAAAGGGAGCCGTCTATCAAAATCCGCAAATTCTGCCGGACTCCTTTATCTCAAAAGTGCAGAAACTGGCGAAAAAACAGCCCTCATCATCCAAAAGGTATTCGGAGACCGTCAACGGCCAGCACATCTTCTTTGTCCTGAAAAAAATCAGCACCCAGGACGAGACGTTTCTTTTATTGTCCTATGCGCTTGATTCCTATCGGGACGACTTATCATACACGCTGTTTAAACAGCTTTTTTTCATTCTTGCCGTCGTCATTCTGCTGAGCTGGATTCCGTCCATATGGCTGGCGAAATATTTGTCAAGGCCGCTGGTCACACTGGAAAAACACGTCAAGCGGATTTCCAAACAGGACTGGGATGATCCGGTCATCGTCGACAGGGAAGACGAAATCGGAAAGCTCGCCCATACCATTGAGGACATGCGCCAAAAGCTGATTCAAAAAGATGAAACAGAGCGCACGCTTCTGCAAAACATCTCACATGACTTGAAAACGCCCGTCATGGTCATCCGCGGCTATACACAGTCGATCAAAGACGGCATTTATCCTAAAGGAGACCTTGAAAATACGATTCAAGTCATCGAAGGCGAAGCTGAAAAGCTTGAAAAGAAGATTAAAGATCTGCTTTACCTGACGAAGCTGGATTATTTATTAAAACAGGAAAGACATTACGGAACGTTTAATATTCGAGAGGTCATTGAAGAAGTGGTCGAACGTTTAAGATGGTCTAAAAAAGAGCTTGACTGGAAGATTGATCTTGAAGAGGAAACAGTAATGACTGGTGATCAGGAACAATGGAGCAAGCTGTTGGAAAACGTCCTTGAAAACCAAATCCGCTATGCGGAAACGTTCATCGAAATCACCGTCAAATCGACGAAAAAACAGATCATGATCACGATTAGAAATGATGGACCACACATCGAAGAAGAGATGCTTTCGAGCCTGTACGAGCCTTTTAATAAAGGGAAGAAAGGCGAATTCGGCATCGGACTCAGCATCGTTAAACGAATTTTGACGCTCCATCATGCCGATATGACCATTCGGAATGATCAAACAGGCGTATGTTACTCAATATCCGTTCCAAGAAATTAGACTGTAGTTTCAGCTGCAGTCTTTTTTCTATATAAACGAATAGCCGTTAAAATCGCGGTAATTCGGTTTAACCGCTTTCTTCGGCTGCTTTAGCCATTTCTTTTCCGTCAGTATGTGTTTAGGGTATTTGACCTTGTCCACTTTAATGCCCCGGCTGCGCAGTCGGCTGATCATTTCATCGATTTCTTTCAACAAACTTCACCCTTTCTCAGCATATTTTTGACCACTCGGTCACCTTACTTTATAATATAAATAATATCAAACAAAAAAACAAGTTACAATCTAGTTAAAAATTTAACGGGACAAAAGAATTGACCCGCCAGTCAGACCGTGCGCCCGCAAAAAACGGAGGCGGCAACCTTTCGGGAAGGTGAAAGACGTGAAACAAAAAGAGAAAGCCATTATTGAAACAGCGATTAAACTTTTTGCCAAAAAAGGCTATAATTCAACTTCAGTTCAAGAAATTGCGAAGGAATGCCAAATCTCAAAAGGCGCTTTTTACATCTATTTCAAATCGAAGGAAGCGCTTCTCCTTTCGGTGCTTCACTATTACTATGACAAAGTGTTTACGCGCATCCATAAAATTCAGACGGAAAATGACAACCCTCGCGATGCTTACCGAAAGCAGCTCATCGTTTTTTTTGAAAATATTCTCGAACATAAAGAGTTTATTCAGATGCAATTCGTGGAACGGCCGCTTCCTGTGAATGGAGAAATTGAAGCGTTTGCCAAAAAAATGCGCTCGGCCACCCTCAGGCTCCATATCGAAAACATCCGGAACATATACGGAAAGGACATCGATCCGTACAGCGCCGAGCTGTGCTTTATGATCAGCGGAATGAGCGAAGTCTATCTTGAATTGATGATTTTGCTGCATCACTCTTTTGATCTGCATACGCTTGCCGGACATATATTGAACCGCCTCGATGATCTTGCGAATGGGATGATGAAGCGGAAAGAAAAATCCCTGATTTCCATCGAAAAAGCGGACGAGTGGTTCGGCCCGTTTTATACGTTCGATCCCCTGAAAGAAGCGCTCATTAAAGAAATGCGGATCAAAGCGGACAAACACTTTAACGGCTCTCCCCCGGGCGATCTGACGGAAAGCCTTGACATACTGGAGGACGAGCTGAAGAAACGGCAGCCGAAAAATGCGATCATCAAAGGAATGCTGCTGAATATAAAGGAATGTGAAGCGCTTCGTAAAGAAGCGGACAAGCTCGACCGCCTTGTCAAAAGGTCTTCCTGAATTCCGTGCGGCCGGCAGGAACAGGAAAAACGGCCGCAATTGTGCGGCCGTTTTCGTTTATGCTTTAGGCTTGACCATTTCTTCCGGTTTGACTACTTCGTCAAACTGCTCTTCTGTCAACAGATTGAGCTTAAGGGCGGCTTCTTTCAGCGTCAGCCCTTCTTTATGGGCAAGCTTCGCGATTTTTGCTGCATTTTCGTAGCCGATGTGCGGGTTTAAAGCCGTAACTAACATCAGCGAATTGGTCAGGTTCTTTTGAATCGTCTCACGATGAGGCTCAATGCCCACTGCACATTTATCGTGGAAAGAGTTCATGCCGTCAGCGAGAAGCTGGACCGATTGAAGGAAATTGTAAATGATCACTGGCTTGAATACGTTTAATTCAAAGTTGCCCTGACTTGCCGCGAATCCGATCGTCGCGTCATTCCCCATGATCTGTGATGCCACCATTGTCAGCGCTTCGCTTTGTGTAGGGTTAACCTTACCCGGCATAATGGAGCTTCCCGGCTCATTTTCAGGAATCGTCAGCTCGCCGATTCCGCAGCGCGGCCCGCTTGCAAGCCATCTGACATCATTGGCGATTTTCATCAGATCCGCCGCAAGCGCTTTTAGTGCGCCGTGAACGTGTGTCAGTTCATCATGGCTTGTCAGCGCATGAAATTTATTAGGCGAGCTTCTGAACGTCTGACCTGTCAGGCTGCTGATTTCTTCGGCCACAGCGGCCCCGAATTTTGGATGGGCGTTGATTCCTGTTCCGACTGCGGTTCCTCCGATAGCGAGTTCGCGGATTTTTTCCGTGGCTTCAAGAATCATTTCTTTTGAGCGGTCAAGCATGTAGACCCAGCCGCTGATCTCCTGTCCGAGCGTGAGCGGTGTCGCATCCTGCAAGTGGGTGCGGCCGATTTTCACGATATCCTGAAACGCTTCCGCTTTTTCATTCAGCGTGTTTCTCAGGCGGTCGATCGCCGGTACCAGCTTGTCGTAAACAGCTAAAACGGCTGCGACGTGCATCGCCGTCGGGAACGTATCGTTGGAGCTTTGGCTGCGGTTGACATCATCGTTCGGATGAATTTTCAAGCTTGAGCCTTTTTCCTGCAAATATGCAGTTCCCCTGTTCGCCACCACTTCGTTCATGTTCATGTTGCTCTGCGTTCCGCTTCCCGTCTGCCACACGACAAGAGGAAAGTGGCTGTCGTATTTTCCTTCTAAAATATCATCGCAGACGGAAACGATCGCTTCTGCCTTTTCCTTTTCGAGATTTCCTAGCTTTTCATTCGCAAGAGCAGCGCTCCTTTTCAAAATTGCAAACGCATACACAATTTCCTGCGGCATTTTCTCAGATCCGATTTTGAAGTTCTCCTTGCTTCTCTGCGTTTGGGCTCCCCAAAACTTGTCGGCAGGTACCTTGACTTCACCCATCGTATCTTTTTCAATTCTGTAATCCACTATGTATCCCTTCCTTCTCTAGTCTACCTCTTACTTTCGATAAAACTTAAAAAAACCCTCTTATTTAAATTTTAGCTTTATTTTAATTTTAGCTCAATATAAACACGCGAATCTTTTTTGTATTTATATTTAGGGTTTGTCTTTCCGTACTCCTTTGATACATATGACACGTCATAATGTTTGGAAAAAGAGCGGATGATGCTTTCGATTTCATCCTGCTTCCCCGTTAATCTGATTTGCGCCAACTGCCTCACTCCGTCTCTGTTGTAATGAAAATTTCGCCAAACACTACTGTAACACAGTATATTGTTTTTTTTACAGGAAAAGATAACCTATATCCAAATTCAGAAACTTACAGGGCAGGTGGTCAGCGTGAACCAGTCGGAATTCAAGGATCACATCCATGAAAATCTCGCATTGCTTCTTCCACACGTCGAACATAACGACGACCTCGTTCAAAATAAAAAAATGCTGAAAAACGGAGTCATTTTTTATTTTTTATATTTCAAGGAATTGAGCGACGAAGCGAAATTGCAAAAAGCCGCCAAGATGCTTTGCAAAGATGAAAAATCCCTATCATTGGAAGACGTTACCGCAGAGCTGAACAAGCTGAATGCCGAACCGGTCTACAAGGTTGAGTCTGCGCTTAATAAGCTTTTTCACGGCCAATGCATCCTCCTCGTGAACGGGATCAATACCGTTTTTATGCTCCCGACCGCAGAAAAAAAGAAACGAAGCTTATCAGAGGCGAAAACCGAAAATGTCGTAAGAGGTCCGAAAGTCGGTTTTATCGAGGATACAGATACAAATGTGGCGCTGATCAGACAGCGCGTCCCCGATCACGATCTGACCGTTGAAAAGCTTCCGATCGGAAAAAGCAAGTATAAAAAAGCAACGATTTTATACCTCAACAACAAAGCGGATGAGTCGATTTTATCGGAGCTGAAAAAGCGTCTGAAAAAAGTGAGGCCTGATGACATTCAAGACTCGGGAGCCCTTGAGGAATTGATCGAAGATAACAAATATTCGCCTTTTCCTCAGATCCAAAACACCGAACGGCCGGACAAAGTGTCGTCCGCCCTGTTAAACGGAAGGATCGCCGTCTTTATCGACCATTCGCCATATGCCTTGATCGTTCCGGCATCCTTCGGCATGGTGATGCAGTCTCCGGACGATTATTATGAGAGATGGATCGCCACGTCCCTGATCAGACTTTTGCGCTTCAGTTCGATTTTTATCACGCTGTTTTTGTCGGCGTTTTACATTTCTCTTGTCTCGTTTCACCAGGGCATGCTGCCGACGGCTTTGGCTGTTACCATCGCCAGCACCCGGGAAAACGTGCCATTTCCGCCGCTCCTTGAAGCGCTGATCATGGAAGTAACGATTGAACTTTTGCGTGAAGCAGGCTTGCGTCTTCCAAGTCCGCTGGGGCAGACGATCGGTTTGGTGGGAGGTGTGGTCATCGGCCAGGCTGCGGTCGAAGCCAACATCGTCAGCTCTGTCATGGTCATCATCGTCAGCATCATCGCCCTTGCATCGTTTACGGTTCCGCAATACGGCATGGGTCTGTCGTTTCGGGTATTGCGCTTTTTGTCCATGCTGGTCGCAGCAGTACTTGGACTCTTCGGGATCATCCTGGTCATGCTCGTCATTTTCACCCATTTGGTCAGGCAGAGAAGCTTCGGCATGCCGTATTTTAACCCGAATAACTTTTTCAGCTTAAAGCGTTCGGATGAAGCCATCATCCGGCTACCAATAAAGAATCGCGAGGTGAATGACAATCATGGCTCAAAAAAATCAACAGCAACGGATAAGCGGGTATGAAGGCGCTGCCATTATTACAAATACGATGCTGGGCGCCGGCCTGCTGACGCTCCCGAGAGCGCTGACGCGGGAAATGCTCTCCCCCGACGGCTGGATTGTCATCATTTTTGAAGGCCTTGTTTTTCTTCTTATCATCTACATCAACGCCAAAATCGTCAAAACGCACAATGTCGATTCTTTTTTTGATTACACAAAAGAGGGCTGCGGCGCGCTGATCGGAAATATTCTCAACCTCCTGATCGTGTTCTATTTCATAGGGGTGGCCAGCTTTGAAGCAAGAGCGATGGCCGAGATGGTGAAATTTTTTCTTCTCGAGTTAACCCCGATGGGCGTGACGATTTTTGCTTTTATCATTTGCGCGATCTATTTGATCATCGGCGGGATCAGCGACATGGCGAAAATTTTCCCGTTTTTTCTCATTATCACCCTCGTCATTCTTCTTACCGTTTATGGCTTGAGTTTAAAGATGTTTCAAATCAATAATTTAAGACCTGTCCTCGGACTTGGGCTCGGTCCGGTCAAAAACGGTTTGACGGTTGTCTCTGTTTCCTTTTTGGGTGTCGAATTAATGATGTTTTTGCCCAAATACCTCAGAAATAAGAAAAAACTGTTCAAAGCTTCTGTCATCGGATTCAGCATTCCGGTTATATTGTATATTTTAACGTTCTGTGTGGTCGTAGGAGCGATGACCGCGTCTGAGGTCATGACGATGATCTGGCCGACGATCTCCTTGTTCCAGTCGTTTGAAATCCAGGGCATTTTCATCGAAAGGTTCGAATCCTTTTTGCTCGTCATATGGACGATTCAATTTTACACAACATATGTCGTCTATACCTATTTTGCGGCGTCAGGCTTTAAAAATATATTCGGATGGTCCATTAAGAAAAACGTTTTATTCGTCGGGGCGATTACGTTCCTTATATCGATTTTGCTGAAAGACGGCAATTACGTTATCGTGTTCAGCGATTATTTGGGATACATCTTTCTCATCGTGTTTTGCGTGCTTCCGATCCTGATCTTTTTGCTCGTCGCCGCTAAAAGGAGGTTTAAAGCATCGTGAAAAAAAAGGGGATATTGGCGGTGCTGTCCCTGCTGCTCTTGCTGACGGGCTGCTGGGACAGCCGGCAGATCGAAAAGTTTAGCATCGCCATCGGCCTTGGCGTTGATAAAGGCGAGGGAGATAAAAAGGTAAAGTTATCGTACCAGATCCTCGTTCCGAAAAAGATCGGCCAAAATGCGGGCAGCGAGGACCCGACCAAAGTCGTGTCAACTTCCGGGACTACGATTCATCAAACGATCCGGTCAACAGCCTTAAAAGTTTTCCCTGTTTTCTCGCAGCACCTCCAGGTCATCATTTTTTCGGAAAAACTCGTGTCGGATATTGCCCTTGACGCCTTAATCAATCAGTTCATCAGGGACAACAGCCTACGGAGAAGCAGCGAGGTCTATATTACGCCAGGATCGCCGAGCAAGCTTTTGAACATTGATGATTCGGGAGACCCCGCTTCTGAAATCATCCATAATGTCTCAGAAAACAGGGCGTCGACCATCAAGCTGCTCGAGCCGGTTACATTGGGGGATATTTCAATCAGAATGCAGATGGGCCTGTCTTTCATCATGCCTAGAGTCGTCGAAAAAGGCGGTCAGATCCAGGTTGACGGCGGATCGGTCATTAAAAAAAACCGGTATTACGCCGATATATCATCCTCTGATATTGAAGCGCTGAATTTGCTGATCGGCAGAGTAAACGGCGGAGTCATCGACTCCAGGCACAAAGGGCATCTTTTTTCGTATGAAATATTTTCGATGAATCACCGGATTCATACAACGAGGAAAAACGGAAAATACAAATTTGACATTCACTCGGAGATCAAAGGAAGGCTGTCAGAAGATTGGTACAGAAGCGAGGATTCTTTCAATGAATCCTATATCAATGCCATTGAAAAAGCGATTGAAAAAGACATCCACCAGCGGGTCAGCAGGCTGCTCCATCGTTTGCAGGATGATTTAAAAACGGATGTCACCAAGCTTGCCGAATACGCCCGCATCAACTATCCGAAGGAATGGCAAAAAGATAAATACCGCTGGGACGAGAAATTCTCGGAAGCCGACATCGACTATCATATTAAAGCAATCATCCAGGACTTTGGCACGAAAGGAGCGAAGAAAAAAAGATAGGCGCTCGCTTTTCTGTTAAAATGTTTTTGAAAGGGTGATGAGCTTGAAGCGGATATTGCAGGTGACAGGCATTGTCCTGATTGCGGCGGCAATCATTCTGTCCGGCTTGATAATCAATGATATCGCATATGATCCATTTATGGAGGATTCCCGGTCGATGCTGTTCTTTACGGTCGGCTCGTACCTCTCAACTCCGGCTTTTTGCGTCATCGGCGGATTTATTTTGCTCGGCATCAGCAAGCTGATCGAATTGCAGGAAAAGAACAATGCGGTCCTGGCCGAAAAACTCGATTCCATTTTCCAAAAAGGCGGCACCGCGCCGGAGGAAGAGAATCAAGCTGAATTGAGCCGGCCGGCGAAACAAACCGGCGAACATTTCGGATCGGATTCTTTCGCACTTCACAAGACTGATGACCGCAAATATTGGAACGGCTGAAAACGGCTTTCACACGAAAGCTGTTTTTCTCGTTTTTGCTACTGAACAAGCTTGTTTCGGTGGGCGTAAACGGCGGCCTGCGTCCGGTCATCGACCTCAAGCTTGGACAGGATGTTTGTCACATGGGTTTTCACCGTTTTAATGGTGATAAACAATTCGTCTGCAATATCCTTGTTTGTTTTCCCCTCTGCCACAAGTTTGAGGATTTCCATTTCTCTTGCCGTCAATGATTCATGCGGCGGTGTCTCGTTCGAAGAATGCCTCAGCTTTGATAACACTTTTCCCGCCACCTTGGCTTCAAGCATCGGTTCTCCATTGTTGGCCGCCCTGATCGCATCTGCGATTTCGCCGGCTTTCGACGTTTTCAGCAAATAGCTGAAGGCACCGGCTTCGATGACCGGATAAACTTTATCATCATCGATAAAGCTTGTCAGCACGATGATTTTCGGGGCGGAAAGCTGTCTGCAGATTTCCTTTGTCGCTTCAATCCCGTCCATTCCCTCCATCACAAGATCCATCAAAATGACGTCGGGCTTCATCTCAACCGCCAGCTCAACACCGCGCCTGCCGTCCGAAGCTTCTCCGATCACCTCGATATCCGGCTGGGATTCCAAAAAAGCTGCAAGCCCCATTCTTACCATTTCATGATCGTCAATCAGCAGTACTCGAATCACCTTGATTCTCTCCTTTTCCTTGATCAAAAATCGGAACTTTCACATCAACTTGCGTCCCTTTTCCCGCAAAAGATATAATTTCCGCCACCCCGCCGACCTCGCTGGCCCTCTCTTTTATCGAATTTAATCCGTACGAAGACGTTTTAATGGAGTCCATTTGAAACCCTTCCCCATTATCAATGACCTTCAGCTGAAGCTGCCGGTTTCTCAGGAGCAGCCTGACGGAGACTTTCGTCGCCTTCGAATGCCTGAAAACGTTTGACAGCGCTTCTTGAACGATTCTGAACAAATGATCTTCTACACCTTTTGGAAGCTTTCCTGTATCCTCGATTTCCCAGTCGATATCCATCGACTGCTTTGCTTTGAATTCGTTCAAAAGGTCGCTGAGCCCCTCCCTCAAGCCTTTACCTTCAAGCGTAACGGGCCTGAGGTGCAGAAGCAGGGCTCTCATTTCGCTCTGAGCGTCGGCCGCCATTTTTTCGACCATTTTCAGCCTTTGCGCGAGTTTTTCATCAGCCGAAGCGGCGATTCCTTCCAGTATGGCGGAGGTCATCATCGAAATCGCAAAAAGCTGCTGGCTCACGGCATCGTGCAGTTCCCGCGCAAGACGCTGCCGCTCTTCTGACACAACGGATTTTTTCATCTGGTCCTGCCATTCGGCCCTTTCGTTTGACAGCTTTTGCAGTGAAGCGACCTGCCGTTCGATTCGTTCGGCCATTTCATTGAGCTGATCGGCGGCGAGCCCGATTTCATCCTCGCCCATTGATGGAATGCGGTATGCGAAATTGCCGTTTTCATACTTTAAAATCGATTCGATCAACTTTTCGAGGCGCTTTTTCAGCCTGTTGCCAAACACATACCCTGCGCCAAACCCGACGGCGGCGCTGATCAACAAAAGCAAAATGATAAACGGGATGCCGAACCATCTCGAAGCGATGAGCACCCGCGGGTCGAGCTGATAATAAAAGAGCATGAATCCCAATACCGCAAGAAAGATCGTGAAGCTGACACCCATGGACAAACGGACGGAACGCCATTGAATATTTGCAAGCCTGTTCGTTTTCATATGAACCGCACATCCACATCGCCGATAAACAGGGAAATCGAGATCTTTACCCGTCTTGCCGACTGCTCGTAATATTTAGACTCGGTGTAAATTTGGTTGCCGAAGCCGCTTTTTTTCTCCCCGATGATATCGATGTCACCGATAAACGCCGAAGAACTGATAGAGACGTCAAGATCCGACGGGATGTAGATGTCGACATCGCCGATCAGCCCCGTGATGGCGATCGTATTTTCGCCCTCTGAAATGATCGCTTTGGACAAATCGATTTTGACGTCCCCGATAAAGCCGGAAATATTCAAATCGTTTAAATCAAAAGGCTTTTTCATGTATTTGACATCACCGAAGAAAAAGCTGCGCTGGCCGGCGCTCTTTTTTTGCCGCAGCGGTTCGGCGTCCAGCTTTTCTTTCTCATGCGCTTTAGGCTTATCGCGGTCAAAAACGGGCTGGTTTGTGACAAGCCTGTAGCCCGCATAAATTAAAAAGGCGGCAAAAAAGAAGCCGAACAGGCTGAATGTGATGCTGAAAATTTCTTTCAGAAGCAAAAAGCCCGCAAAAATATACATGACAGAGCCGAGCCAACGGCGTGAACTTTTATGAAAAAAATATCCGGCAAGAAGAAAAGCGAGCGGCCAGAACAACGCGTCGCCGAGCCCGCTGTTTTGTAAAAATACGCTGATCCCGAACAGAACGATGAACAATCCGATCAGTTGTTTTTTTGTAAGACGCATGCTGACTCCGGCCCCCTCTCTTTCCAATTAATCAATCGATACATTCCCGCTTGTGGACGAAATCTCAATGTTATTCTTGCCATTTCCTTTTGTTCCAATCAGCGTCCGTTTGTCGCCTTCTGTATGATCAAACGGATACGAATGTTTGATGTTACCGCTCGTCAGTGTTGCTTTCAGTCTGATGTCTGCGTCATCAGGAAGCTCAAGCTTGACATTTCCGGAGGTCTGATTGATGCGTAAAGGGGCATCAACCGCTGAGAAATCAGCCTCCAAACTGCCCGACGTCTGCTTGACGGCGAACTCTCCTTTGACACGATCAAGCGTTGTATTCCCGGATGTTGAGCGAACATCGGCTTTCTCCGTTTCAACGTTTTCGAGCTGAATGTTTCCCGATGTTCCTCTTACCGAAAGCTCCTTCGCTGCTAAATCGCCGATCCTCTGGCTGCCGCTTCCCGAGCTCAGGGATACCTTTTGCAATGATAAACCGTCACCGCTTATTTTTACGTTTCCGCTTCCGGATGTAATGGACAGATTATCCTGATATTCATTGGGAATTTTAACAATCAGTTCGTTTTTTTGGAAGAAAAAGAAGCGGAAACCCTCCTGCTGAACGGAAAGCTCAAGCGTATCTCCCCGCTCGGACGATTTCAGCCGCGCGTTTGCCCCCGACAGTTCAGCGTCAATGTCAGCGCGGTTTTCCGCTTTAACCGTCACCGTGACGCTGTTCGAACGGATGTCGATGCTTTTGATTTTCTTTGGCGAAGCGCTGGCTGAATCAAGCGTTTTCTCCGGGCTGAAGAAAAGGCCGCGGCCGCCGTTAAACGCCAAGGCGGCGAGAATCAGGATGCCGGCTATGATCATCAGTTTGCCAACCGTTTTTTTCATTCGTATAAATCCTTTCGGCAGTAAGTGTATGCTCCTTATTATAAGGAAAGTTGTCCTTGAAAGAAATCAAAAATTGTGAAAAGGGAAGACGGCAGGGGGCACCGCTCTTCCACCAAGCTAAAAGGGTGCTGTTAAAGCCCCGGGTTATTCATTTCCGGCTGCGGGCTGTTTTTCGAGGCCGGCCTTTTTTGCGCGCATTTTTTCAAACTCTTCTTCAACCTCTTTTGCATATTCAACGCGGCTGTACGGACTGCCTGAAGACGCAGACAGCTCAGCATAGCTGTTCACCCTTGCCTCCATTTCTTCTATGCGGTTTTCCATTCTCATAAATTCGCGGTACGCGCTTTCGCTGTCGATTTTATTGAAGGAAGCGTTCATATGCTCTTTTGCTTTCACCGCGTTTGCCCGCGCGATTAAAGCATGTTTGCGGTCCTTTACATCGCGGAGCTTGACCTCAAGCGTCTGCAGCTGTTCTTTCAATTCAGCGAGCTGCTTGTGCGCATGCTCGTATGCTTCTTTGTATTCCTTCGCTTTTTGTTCGAAATACTTCATTTCTGAAAGAGCTTTTTTGCTAAGTTCTTCTTCCCCTGCATCAAATGCAAGCTGCGCCTGATTTTTCCGCTTGGCTGCCAGTTTGTCGGCTTCTTCATATTTTCCTTTAAAGCTTTGTGCGATCGTTTGCTGTTTGACAATCGTATGTTTTGCCTTTGAAATGTCGTTTTCCATGTCGCGAACGTATTGATTGAGCATCACCCGCGGGTTTTCGATTTTATCCAATCCTTCATTGATCGATGCGACAAACATGTCTCTGATTCTTTTAAATGCCATTACATGATTCCTCCTTATCGTTATTGTTTCTTTTTTAAAAAGTCTTCCCATTCCGCATCAAAGCCGGTGTCGTATGAAGCTGCGGAAGGCTTGCTGCTTTCTGAATAAAATCCGCTCTCTTCTTTTTTGCCTCCCTGCTTCATCATGCTCCAGCCAAAATAAATCAGCGCAGCAGAGACTGCGACGCCTATCAAAAACGGCAGCGCCCCTCCGAGAAACATGAAGCCGATGATAAGCAAAATGATGCTGGCAAACCGGCTGTCGTCATTCCATTTTTTGATTCCGTAGAATAAAAGCACAGCTCCGATTGCCCCTGCAATTAATCCTCCGATTTGGCCGCCTCCGAAAAACAGCGAGATGCCAAACAGGATCAATAAAAAGCCGATGACTGATTTCCCTGTTACATTCATGTCTGCTCCTCCTTTCCGAGATCATATATTCACTATAGTCAAATTCCGGCTTCGACAAAACGAGTCACAGATTGATTTTATCGTCAGACCAGAGTCGTATTTCCTGTAAGACCGAACAAAGAGGAGCGAAAACTCCGCTCCTCTTTGGCAGGCTATGATTCTATTTTCGGATTCCAGCCATCTAATACGTTTTCAATCGTCCAGCTTTCCGCCTCCTCATCGGACAGCTGCTTCTCTCCTGATGAGGCACGGCTCCGGGACCTGTGTTCCGATATTCATAAAGCCTTGCATCAGCAGCCGAAAATCCGGACATATCTGTCCAGCCCTCCGGCTTAATATGAGCACCTAAAGAGCAGTTTTGATATAAAACGCTCGCAATGGCGTCAGGGTCTCCTCCGGGGTGCCACGGGCGGCCGAGATAAACCGTTCCGTCCGCCGCATCGCTTGTGAGCGTGCAGCCAGCGAACAAAAAGCCGAACGGTTTTGTGATGTGTGTGCTTGCAGCGGTGATATAGCCGTTATTGGAGGAAGATCCGCGGTCGGCGCTATGAATATGACAATGCTCGAAGACCGCTCTTGCTCCGCCGAAAATAAAATCGACATCGCCTTCAATATAGCATCGGTCAAAATACTGTGTCCCGTCATTTGCGAATAACGTATCCTGCCTCCCTAAAAATCTCGCATCCTTGAAAACGATTCGGTTGCCTTTGGCATAAACGGCCACCGCCTGCGTACCGTCCGTGTCGACTTTCGTTCGATCGAACGAGTTTTCAAATGTGATATTTTCGGCTTGGACGCAATCAGCATAGATAAAGACTGTGGCGCTTCCGCTCGTTCCGTACCTTCCGCCTCCCTCCTTCTCCTTTCCGGCGTAATTGTCATATGTGATTACGGTTTCGGTTTTGCTTTCGCCTATCAGAGTGACAAACGGCTTTGTCGCCGGAATGTGGACCACCTCTTTATAAATGCCTTTTTTAATAAAGATTTCTTTTCGGTCACGGCTGTACTCCGGTAAAGCATCAACCGCTTCCTGCACGGTTTTGAACGCCCCGTCGCCATCTTTGGAAACCGTCAGACGGACGGCGGCTGTTTCCCCGTTGTCCATTTTTTGCATTCCCCCTTTAATGTAAACGCTTACTTAAAGGTTTACGACAAAAAGCCGTTTTCCCCTGCCGAAAACGGCTGATCATCCTTGTTTCATACCATTCAGCAGTATTTTCCCAATCTATCTTCTGACGAAGAAATGGGCAGATTCCAATGCCGAATCAATTGAGGCGGGTCATTGAAGGTGATACACCGATTTCAATCAGCTGATTTTTCAGCCATTGACATGGAAAATTATGAGGAGCCCGTCATTTTAAAGGGTTCCCTGTATCACTTTCATTAGTTGAACTTTACAATTTAATACCTTGTTCTTTTGACTGGATAAAATAGACTTCTTCATACTTTGACTTATAATAAGCAACATCAAATTGATCAAGGTCAATTAAATCCTTAAAAGCATTTGGCAGTTTACAATTCCACTCTAATTCTTCAATCTGATGAGGAAAGTAGTCATCGTTTGGATTTGGTGTGTGGACATATACGGCGTCTGAAAAAGAGTCTTTTTCGTGAATACAAATCCATGTTTGATAAGGCATATCAAATGCTTCAAGTTGCTGTAGTAACCTATTGTATAAAGCTACATGAGCTTTAATATGCTCTCTTCTTATTTTCTTACTATTATTTCCAAATCAGAAAAAATCAAGGTGGATATGCCAAAAATCGAACCACGATTCATGATCGAGTTTTAAGTCATAACTATTAACTTCTTCCCACAGATTGCGGAAGTATCTTTTCTTTCCACGAAGTTTTTTCAATATATACCTCCTGACAAAGCTACCTAAAGAACCATTAAATACTGAATCTTGATAAAACGCAAACTATTAAAACTCTCAAATACATATAGTGACATGCTGAATGTTTACTCCCACCCTATTATAAATATTAACATTTACCTTTGGCAGAGCCATGAAAAAAAGAGAAAGCCGGTGATTCCGCTAAAAAGCTGGAACACCGGCTCTTTATTGCTTTCGTTTCCCGGACCCTTTGAAAACGGTCGCGCTTCTTTCATATTCGACATCTTTGATGTCCAGCCTGAAATTGACGACTCTTGCTGCGGCAAACAAATAATCCGATAATCTGTTTAAATAGCGGAGCGGCGTTTCGCGCATGTCAGCCGTTTTCATCAGCGTGACAGCCAGCCGCTCGGCCCGTCGTGCAACGGTTCTCGCGACATGCAAATATGCCGCCGCTTTTGAGCCGCCGGGAAGGATGAACTTTTCCAGCTCAGGCGCTTCATCGCAGTAGGCATCAATCCGTTCCTCTAAAAACGCAATCGCTTCTTCCTTTAGCTTCTTTTCCCCATTCGGCGAAACGTAAGCCAAATCGCCGCCGCAGTCAAACAGTTCATGCTGAATCTTTAAAAGCTCGCTTTTGATATCGCTGAAGCGTTCATCGCCTAGCTCAGCAAGCGCGAGGCCGATAAAGCTGTTCAGTTCATCAACAGTCCCGTAGCATTGCACACGGACATCGTCTTTATCAACGCGCCCGCCGATCACATGTGTTTTCCCTTTATCGCCCGTTTTCGTGTACAGCTTCATCGTTCATTCCCCTTTCTGATCGCTTCCCCCGTGCACTCATAGACGCTCCGGCTGATCAAAGCGCCGAGCGGAGACGCTTTTAATGCGCTGTCAAACTCAAGCCCGCTCCCGTCTGCCGCAATCAGGACAGCCTCTTCCTGCAAATCGTTTCCGAATGTTTCAGCGCCGTCTGCCCGTTCAGCCGAACACGCCTCAGCCTTTGCTTCAGACGCTGTCAACAAGGCCTGGATGAAGGCTTTCTCCGTCAGCCTGCCATTGACCATCACCCATACGCTGACGTCTTCCGGCCGGTTCGAAGACGCTTGAACAATTGCAAAAAGAGAGACGCCTCCTTCCGAAAACGTCCGGAATACCGTGTTTTCGGGCTTTGCCGAAGTCACTGCGGCACAGCAGGCATGAAGGCTGATCCCTTTTCCCGCGAGAAGCCGCTCCAATTCAGCATGCGATTGATCATGCTGCTCCTCTTTCGGCACATGGCGGCTGATAAACGTCCGTTTCCAGCCGATGCCGGCTCCGACAAGCGATGATGACACGGTGCGAAGCGGCTGATCCGTCTCCATAAAAAAGCCGTCAGAACTTAGTTCAAAAAGCTCGGCAAACGGAACCGCCCGCTTCGTTTTTCCGGCTCGCTCCGGCTCAATTGTAATTTGCGGATTCGGCCTGTGCGGGTGAACCAAATGGCTGACGGCTGTTTCATATACATCATTGACCGTTTGTTCCCGAATCACCCGTCCCGGAACATCCAACGCTTTTATTTCACCGTTTTTCATCATCAGCAGCCGATCACAGTAAAGGCCGGCCAAATTCAAATCGTGAAATATGCCGATGACTGTAAGCCCCTTCTCAACAGTCAGCGACTTGATCAGATCGAGAAGCTGTTTTTGATAGGAAAGATCAAGAAAATTAGTCGGTTCATCAAGCAGAAGAAGATCAGGCTCCTGGGCTAAAGCCTGGGCCAGGTAGACGCGCTGCTGCTCCCCCCCGCTCAGTTCATGAATCGATTGGCCGGCAAAGCGAAGCACGCCGGTCTCCTTCATCATTTGGTCCGCGATCTGTTCATCGCGTTCGTCAGATTGCCTGAATAAGCCTTTTTGATAAGGATATCGTCCGAATAAAACGGTTTCTTTGACTGTGAAAGAAAAAGCCTGATCCGTTTTTTGAGGGAGCGAAGCCATCATCCTTGCCAGCGCCTTCGGCGGGTAAGACTCGACCGGTTTCCCAGCCAAATGGACAGAACCCGCCGACGGCTTCAGCGTTCCGTTGATCAAATGCAAAAGCGTCGTTTTTCCGCTGCCGTTCGGGCCGAGTATCCCGAAAAATTCTCCTTTCGCTACCGTGAAATCGACACGTTTTACGACGGCTTTGCGGCCGTATCCTCCTGAAAGATTACGAACATCCAGCATGTTACATACCTCCGCGCTGCCGGCGAATCAAAATGACTCCGAACACCGGCGCTCCTATTAAGGCTGTGATAATTCCGATCGGCAGTTCAGACGGCTCGATAATCGTGCGCGCGGTCAAATCGGCAAGCACCAGAAAGCCGGCGCCGTTTAAAATGGAGAGCGGCAGCAAATGCCTGTGATCAGTTCCCCACAGCTGCCGGATCATGTGCGGGACAACGAGTCCGACAAAACCGATCGTGCCTGAGACGGCAACAGCCGCTCCCGTCAAAATTGAACCTGACACGAGGACCGCGATTTTTCGTTTCTCAACATTGACGCCGAGCAGCCTTGCTTTTTCCTCCCCGTATGTCATCACGTTTAATTCCCTTGCATTCAGCAACAGCCCTGCTGTTCCGCATATCATAAAGGGAAGAAACAGCCCAATATAGCTCCAGCCCCTCATCGACACGCTCCCGAGCAGCCACCCAACAATCGGCTTTAGATCATCCCCCGTCAGCGCGATCATTAAAGAAATAAGCGCACCCAAAAACGAGCTGAAAATAACCCCCGTCAAAATGAGCGCAGACAGCGGCAGTGAGGGATGGACAAGCCTGGCAAAAAACAGGACCATAAACATCACGGCGACGGCTGCCGCTATGCTGAGGAGCGGCAGCGTAAAGCCGCCGATTGCGGGGAGCTGGATGCCGAAAAACAGGGTGACAACGGCTCCGACCGCCGCTCCTGAAGAGACGCCAAGCGTGTAAGGATCGGCAAGCGGATTTTTCAACAGCCCCTGAAACGCCGCTCCAGCCGCAGCCAGCGCCGCGCCGACGAGCGCGGCCAAAATCACTCTCGGCAGCCTGATATTCATGATAATGTTCGCCTGCATCGGGTCGGTCTTGATTCCGGGAAAGCCGAATTGCAAAAAAACCTTGATAATAGAAGGAATGGGAATCTCCAAAGATCCGACAGAGATTCCCATAAGAATAGAGACCGTTAAAAATGCCAGGCTTATGATATATGCAGCCGGACGGCTATTTCTTAAATACGTCAGGGTAAATCTTTTCCGCAAGCTCCTCGACCCCTTTGATCAACCGAGGCCCCGGACGGGTCACAAGATCGGGGTCCACGTCGTATACTTTATGATTTTTGACGGCTTTTATGCCGCTCCAGCCGCTCCGTTTTTTGATATCTTTGACAGACGATGCGCCGTTTGTCGTCACGATCGCATCGGGATTCAGCTTGATGACCGACTCCTCTGTCATCTTGATCCATCCTTCCTGCGCGGAAGCAGCGTTTTTCGCACGGATGGCTTCAAGCATTTCATTCATGAAGGTGCCCTTTCCGGCCGTATAGAGGTCGGGAGCGGGAGACACCTCAACAAACACCGTTTTCTCTTCTTTTTCAGGTATGCTTTCAGCTTTTTCTTTTATTGCCGCAAGATCAGATTTCATGCTCTTCACAAGCTCTTCAGCCTTCCGGTTCGCACCCGTTGCCTTTCCGATCATTTCGATCGATTGATAAGTTTCTTTAAAAGATGCCGCATCATTGACCGTAACGACCGTAATCCCGGCATCCCGCAGCTGCTTTAATCCTTCCTCAGCGCTCTGCATGGCTGAAGCGTGGGCCAGCACCAAATCAGGTTTTAAAGCGATGACTTTTTCAACACTAAAATTCATATCTCCGACTTGCTTAACCTTTTTTACTTCTTCCGGATATGTATCATTTTTCGTCACGCCGACCACTTTTTTGCCCTGGCCGAGAGCGTATGTAATTTCAGTATTGCTCGGCATCAGGGAGACGATCCTCTTCGGCTCCTTTTCGATTTTGATTTCCTGTCCTGAAGCATCCTTCATTGTGACCGGAAATGCTTCAGCCGTTTTTTCCTGTTTATTCTGCGATTCTTCCGGGGCTTTCGCTGATCCGCAGCCGGCGAGGACGCCGACGGCCAAAAGCAGCGAAAGCAGCAAACCCGCTAGTTTCTTCATGCTGTTTCCTCCTCGGGATAAAATAAAAATACCTCTGCTCGTATAAAGTGTGCCCCACAAAATACGCGTGTCGTCGTCAGGGCCGGCGCCCCCGCAATTCCCGCAAATTCAGCGGCTGAGCCTGGGCCGTCACCTTTCTGACTCATTCGTATCCTATTTTCGGAATTATTATACTATAGTCGGTTCAGGCTTGTATATGAGATTCTCAGAAACGGGATTTTCAAGGGAAAAACGCTGTTTTCATCAAAGCATTAAAAACAATATTGCAGGCGCAGCCTGGACCGTCGCCGGGACGCTTGGGCATGACGGACCCCGACCCGGCCTAAGCGTTAAGGGTTGCTCCGCCCCTGTCAGTGAGCTTCTCCATCTTCCGCAGGTCCGGGGCTTTGTGGAAATGAAGCCGGGAACCTGATGATGCTCTGCCGTTTATCCCCCGCTCGTCCACCCCCAGGCCTGAAATGTCCGCTCCGCTTTTGATCGCTGATATGGAAAATTATAGACTTATTTATGCAGGCAAACATGGGAAAAATCATGAAACAGCTGAGCTTGACGACCATTTCACAGCCTGATTGCAGACGCGTTACAGCAGCAAGAAATACGTGTTTCTCAACCGACATTCATAAATGGCTGAAAGAAAGAGAAAAATAGGCATGTCAAGCAGGGTTTTCGACCGATCACGCATGACTGCGCTATACTTGAACATGGATGTTTTTTCATCTTAGATTTTTAAAACAAGGATTGATTTTATATGGATTTAAAGCTGCAAAACAAACTCGTTCTCGTAACAGGATCCACTGCAGGCATCGGAAAAGCTGCAGCTGAAGCCTTTTTGGCGGAGGGCGCCCGGGTGATCGTAAACGGACGCACGGAGGAAAAGGTTCAGGCAGTCGCTGACGAGCTGTCCAAACGAGGAACGGTCTACGGAATCGCCGCGGATTTGTCAAATCCTGAACAAAGCAGGGCACTGATTGAAAAAACAGAGCAGATCGGTGAGCTTGATATCCTCGTCAACAATATGGGATTCTTTGAAGTGAAAGATTTTGCGGACGTCACGGATGAGGAATGGCTCGAGTACTTTGAGGTGAACGTGTTAAGCGCCATCCGCCTCTGCCGCGCCTTCCTGCCGAAAATGCTGAAGAAAAACGCCGGAAGGATTTTGAATCTGGCGAGCGAAGCCGGCATCAAACCTCTTCCGCAAATGATTCCTTATTCCATGACAAAAACGTCGTTGATCAGTTTATCAAGAGGACTGGCGGAAATGACGAAAGGAACGAATGTAACCGTAAATTCGGTTCTTCCGGGACCAACATGGACCGAAGGCGTCGCCAATTATATGAAGGGGGCTGCCGCAGCGGAAAATACCGATTTAGACACATTTGTCAAAGACTACTTTAAAGTGAATGAGCCGACTTCTTTAATTCAGCGTTACGCAAAGCCGGAGGAAGTCGCCAGCACGATCGTTTATCTCGCTTCAGAAAAAGCGGCGGCGATCAACGGCTCGGCACAACGGGTGGAAGGCGGCATTATCCGCTCCATTTAACAGAAATCCTCTGCCGATAAGCAGAGGATTTTTTGCTGAATTGCCAACGCCGGAGCGGTTTGCTCACAGGTTGCCTGTCAGCCTTTCCTGATGATCCGGCTCAATGCCGTCAAGGCGTTTCAGAAATGATGCGCGCCAATTTTCCGACAGCTCTTCGACCTCAAGAAGCTTTTTGATGCCGTCGATATTATCCTTCTCATGATGCTTCATGCGATTTGCGTAAGAAATCGTCACGGCTTTCGGGTGGCGCGATATTCGTTTCAAACCGTCCGTCTTGCATACATGCCCTTCTTTCAGTACGCGAAAATAAAAGCCCGTAAAGCCTGTATCTTGAACCTTCAGCAACATGTCGGGCACGCCGTACCTTACGGTTAATTTATAGCAGGGCTGCCGCGGCTGGCTGACCTGGACGATCGCTTCGCCGAGCTGAAAAACATCGCCGATATGAACATCGGTCTCCACCAGCCCCCTGATTGTTATATTTTCTCCAAGCGCACCAAATTCCAATTTTCTTTGCAGTTCGTTTTCCCAAAACGGATAATGTTCATACGGATAGACGCATACCGCTTTTTCCCTGCCTCCATGATGAACAAGGTCGGCCTGCCCGTCTCCGTCGAAATTCGTCCATGACAGAAAGACAGATTCTTCTACAGGGGTCTTAAATATTCCGGTAGATACCTCCCTGTGTTTAAACCGAACCTGCTTTGGCTTCCCAACATTGATCGAAAGGATGTCGGCACGTTCCATTAGAAATCACCTCTTGTATTCAACGTTTTCCTCTTGATATGTAAGTATAATCGCAGCCTTCTCATTAAACAATTCAATCATTATTATAAAAATGATAGGATTATCCTATGATCAATACCGAAAAGACGATTTTTTTAGGGAGGAAAGATGATTGGAGCTAAAACAACTGGAATATTTCATGACCTTATGTCAGGAGCTTCATTTTACCCGCGCGGCCGAAAAGCTGGGCATCGCCCAGCCCTCGCTGAGCCAGCAAATCCGTTTGCTTGAGCACGAAATCGGAACGCCTTTGTTTGACCGCGTCGGCAAACGGACCGCCATGACAGAAGCGGGAAACATACTGCTGGAACATTGCTATCATATCTTTCATGAGCTGTCACAGGCGCGCGCAGCTATCAGCGAGCTGCAAGGTTTAAAAAGGGGGTCGTTAAAGATCGGTGCGCTTTTGACAGTTGTAAATTACTTGCTTCCTGACACTGTCATCGAATTTCACCGCAGCTATCCCAATATCGAACTATCGGTATTGGGCCTCAGAACCGGAGACATTTACGACCGGCTGCTGGAAAATAAGCTCGATTTGGGCATTGTCGCCCAGCCGCTGGAACACGATGATCTGGAAACGGTTCCTTTCTTAACGCAGCATCTCGCCCTCGCAGCGCCGATTGATCATCCCATTGCAGAACAGCCATTTGTGACACTTGACGTTTTAAAAGAAGTCCCGTCCATTTTATTGCCTGACACGTATGTTTTGCGGCAGCTGATCAACGACAAGTGCCGCACTCTGGGATTTGAGCCGCGGCCGGTCATGGAAATGACGACGATGGAATCGATCACAAACATGGTCGCTAAAGGGATCGGCGCCACCATTCTGCCAAAGGGCTACCTTGATTGCATCGGCGATCAGTCCATTCAGACGATCCCGATTCAAAGGCCTGATCTGACGACAGAGATTGCCGTCGTTTACCGTAAAAACAAGCATTTGTGCGCCGCAAGCCGGGTGTTTATGGAACGGTTAATCTCCTCGGTAAAAAGCGAAAACTAAAATCCTCTGCCGGCGGCAGAGGATTTAGTTTATTTTTCAGGTGAATCATAGCGCTTGCCGTTAATATACAGATTAGAAAAAACAGGATCCTTCACATTTTTGAGCTCCATCGGCACGGAAACGCCATTAATCTCCGAATCGGTTACCTTCAGTCCCGTTACAGGCGAGTGATCATATGCCAACACCCTGATCCCGTATTGCCCGCCCGTGCTTTTCAGACGATCGACTTCAATGTTGCGGACGACGGGTTTGAATTCTCCCGCACCCCCTTCTTCGTATTCCATATCAATGGCGATGACTTCCCGTTTCAGGCTTTTTACGACATTGTCGTAAAAATAAATATTCTCCAGCACACCGCCCCGGACGGAATTGGTTTTAATGCGGAGGGCTCTATCGAGGTTCGGGCTGTCCATCCGGTTGCCTTCTGCAAATACGTTGTTTACGCCTCCGGAAATTTCGCTGCCGATCGTGACGCCGCCGTGCCCGTCTTTCATGTCATTGTTTTCGATGACGATGTTTTCTGAAGGTACGTTGATCCTCCGTCCGTCGGCGTTTCTTCCCGATTTGACGGCAATGCAGTCATCGCCATTGTCAAACTGACAATTTTTAATGATCACGTTTTTGCACGATTCGGGATCGACTCCGTCCGTATTCGGGCCGTGTCCGATCACCTTGACTCCGTCTATCGTCACGGATTCGCACAGCACGGGATGAATTTGCCACATCGGCGAATTGAGCACGGTTACGCCTTGAATCAGGACGTTTTTGCAGCGGTACGGCTGGATGAAATTCGGGCGCAAATAATGGCCTTTTCCGAAGCGTCGCTCTTCAACCGGGACATTTCGCTCCGCCATCTCAAAGAGCGCGTCACGGTCGTTTTCCTGTGACGGCTGGCCGTTTGTCCCCCGCTTCCACGGCCACCAGTGCGCATCATCAGCCCGGCCGTCCAGCGTCCCGTCTCCGGTGATCGCAATATTCTCGGCTTCGTAAGCATAGATCAGCGGTGAATAATTGTAGAGCTCAACACCTTCAAATCTCGTCAAGACAGCCGGCAGATAATCGTCGGGATTCCTGCTGAATGCGATGACCGCACCCTTTTTTAGATGCAATTCCACATTGCTTTTGAGCTTAAGAGCTCCGGTCAGAAAGACGCCTTTCGGAACCGTCACCCTTCCGCCTCCGCTTCGGTGCGCTTCATCAATCGCCCGCTGAAAAGCGGACGTTGAATCCGCCTCTCCGTTTCCGTCGGCCCCGAATGCTGTGACGTCAAACGAGCGTTCCGGGAAAACGGGAAGTGTAATACGATTTACAATGTCCTTTTTCTTTTCCTTCAGAGTCAACATGAATATCCCCCTTACAGCGTGACGCCTGTTTTAAAGATCGCAAGTTCTCTGAAACCGTTCTTTTCATTGTTGAGCTGTTTTCCGCTTGCCGCTTCGAGCAAATAAGCGATCAGCTCCCTCAGCATCTCTTCTTCAGAAAGGTCTTCGAGCACCCGGCCCGCATTAAAATCGATCCAGTGAGGCTTTGTTTCATATATATTCGTGTTCGTCGAGATTTTCATCGTCGGTACGAAGGTGCCAAAAGGCGTGCCCCGGCCTGTCGTAAACAGGACGATTTGGCATCCTGAAGCGGCAAGCGCCGATGAAGCGACAAGGTCGTTGCCTGGCGCGCTCAGCAAATTCAGCCCTTTTTTCCTCAAGATTTCCCCATATTCAAGCACATCTGTTACCTTTGATGTTCCGGCTTTTTGCGTACAGCCGAGCGATTTATCCTCCAATGTGGTAATGCCGCCCGCTTTATTTCCGGGAGACGGGTTTTCATACACCGGCTGCCGGTGATCAATGAAATATTGCTTGAAGTCGTTGATCAAGCGGACGATCTTATGAAAGACCTCTTCGTTTTCGGCCCGTTCCATCAAAAGCGTTTCCGCCCCGAACATTTCCGGAACCTCGGTCAAGACCGCCGTCCCGCCTTGGGCGATCAGAAAATCGGACAGACGCCCGAGCAGCGGATTCGCGGTAATGCCCGAAAAACCATCAGAACCGCCGCATTTCAGCCCGATTTTTAGTTCTGAAAGCGGAACATCCTCGCGGCGGTCGGATTTAGCATGTTCATATATGTCTTTCAAAAGCTTCACACCTTCAGCGACTTCGTCTGCAACCTCCTGGGAAAGAAGAAATTTTACGCGGCCTTCATCATAGTCCCCGAGCGCTTCGCGAAATTCGTGAATGCCGTTGTTTTCACAGCCGAGGCCGAGCACAAGCACACCGCCCGCATTCGGATGCTTCACGGCATTGGAGAGGATCGTCCTCGTATTGATATGGTCATCGCCGAGCTGTGAACAGCCGTATTGATGCTTCAGCACGTGCACGCTTTCAAATGGCGCCATATCCCCGATATCAGCCGTAAACTCTTTGATGATCAGCTCAGCGACTCCGTTTACGCAGCCGACCGTCGGCACGATCCAAAGCTCGTTTCTGATGCCCGTGCTGCCGTCTTTTCGTTTAAAGCCTTTAAAGGTGAGCGGCTCTTTTCTGTACGGATTTTCCGTAAACCTCGGCTGATAGCTGTACTCTTCGACACCGCCCAGATTTGTTTTCGTATTGTTTGTATGCACCCATTCGCCTTTTTCGATCGGTTCTGCGGCGTGTCCGATCGGAAAACCGTATTTGATGACGTTTTCATTTTCGGCAATGTCTGTCAAAGCAAATTTGTGCCCTTTCATAATCGGGCTTTTAATTTGGATCGTCTGATCGCCCGCAGTGATCGTTTCACCTGCCTGTAAATCCCTTAATGCGATTCCGACGTTATCTGACGGATTGATGATCAGGAAGTCTTTCATGATAGATCCCCCAGTTTCAGCCTTTGGCTGTTCATCAGTTTTTTGAGCGATTCGGTCATGCCGGTCTGCTCGATGTCTTCTATATGCTGCGCCACCATTGCAGCTAAGTCCGGCCATTCGTTCAAGTTTTGCCCCCACAGCTTTTCAGATCCAAGGACGCGGCGCGCGATTTCTGCGGCGTCTGTTTCATCCGTCCAGATCATCTTCAGAAAAGACAGCGTCTCCGGATCATCTGCCAATGGGATATCCGAATGACCTCGTTTGCCTTTGTAAAAGCAAATCAGCGCGCCTAAAGCAAAGACGGTTCTTTGGGGAAGCTTGCCGTTTTTATTGAGATGTTCCATGATGACCGGCAAGTTTCTGACTTTGAATTTGGCGAACGAATTCAAGGAAATATCGAGCAATTGATGGCGGATAAACGGATTTCTGAACCTGTCAAGAATCTCATCCGCATAGGCCGTTAATTGCTGCTCCGGCAGATCAATCGTCGGGATAACCTCATATGTGAGCAGATCTTTGACAAATGAACCGACAAGATCATCCTCGGCCGCTTCGCGAACCGTATCAAGCCCGGCCAAATAAGCGACCGGCGTCATCGCGGTATGTGCGCCGTTTAAAATTCTCACTTTTCTCACCCTGTAAGGCGCCACATCATCGACAAACACCGCGTTCAGCCCGGCCTCATGGAGCGGAAGCTCTTTTTTTAGCCAATCGGGGCCGTCGATGACAAACAAGTGATACGGCTCTGCGGTGACAATCAGGGAATCGCGGTAGCCGGCGGCTTCCTCAAGCTCAGCGACTTTGTCTTTCGGAAAACCCGGAACAATCCTGTCTACAAGCGTATTGCAAAATGCATTCGCGCGTTCAATCCACTCGCTGAATCCTTTTTCAAGCCCCCACAAATCAGCATACCGCAGCACGATCTCCTTCAGCTTGTCGCCGTTGTCGTCAAGAAGTTCACACGGAATCATCACAAGGCCCTTCTGTTCGCTTCCGTTGAAGGTGAGATATCGTCTGTATAAAAAGGCAGTCAGCTTTCCGGGGAAACTTTTCTGCGGACGGTCTGACAGCCGGTCTTCCTCCATAAATGAGATGCCTGCTTCGGTCGTATTGGAAAAGACGAACCGCAAATCCGGCTGATCGGCGACCGCCATAAATTCATCGTAATGCTCATAGCTGCTGATGCCCCTGCTGAGCGCAGTAATGACAGTCGATTCACGGATTTCCCGCCCCTCTTGGAAGCCTTCAAGATAAAGCGTATAAAGCCCATCCTGTTCATTCAGGGTCTCAATCGAGCCTCGCCGCGGAGGAACGACGACAGCACTGCCTTTAAAATCAGTCTCTTCATTTAATTTATGAATCTGCCAGTCGATGAACCCTCTCATAAAATTTCCTTCCCCGATCTGTAAAATCCGTTCGGGGTATGCCGGCTTTGACCTTATGTATTTGGACAGCCGCTCCACTTTCATCCCCTCCTCTTCTATTTGCACACGTTCACATTTTGTCCGTGCATCAGGAATGATGCTACAATCTCCTGACGGAATTCCGGATGACCAGTTCGGTGCTGATCAGCGTCTGGCCGCCTTTTGTCTCCGGATTTTCGATGACGGACAGCAAACTTTCCGCCCCAAGCACACTGATTTTTTCAGTCGGTTTTTTAACAGTTGTTAAAGACGGCGTCGTATATGCGGAAAAGCCGATATCATCAAATCCGATGATCGATATGTCGTCAGGACAGCGTTTTCCGTTTGCATAAAGCGCATTCATCGCTCCGATCGCCATATCGTCATTCGCACAAAACAGGGCAGTCGGCGGATTCTTCAATTTCAGCAGCTTTTCCACCGCACTGTAGCCGCTTTTCATCGTATAATCTCCGCTTGCAAGGTATTCGCTTTGAACCGGGACGCCGTGCGCACGAAGCGCGTCTAGGAAGCCGTCAAGCCTTTCCTGGGACGATTTGAACCCCTGTTTTCCCTGCACCATCGCGATCCGCTTATGGCCGTTTTCGATAAAATGAGAAGCCGCCAAATATGCCCCCTCTTTCTCATTGGCCAAAATATTGATGACAGACGGCCTTTCAATCTTTCTGTTCAACACGACAATCGGGATATTCTGCCCTGTCACATGATCGATAAACGCCTGGTCGCGCTCGCTTTGGCTGATCA
The DNA here is from genome assembly GCF_037982765.1 of Bacillus sp. FSL K6-0138. Taxonomy (NCBI): domain Bacteria; kingdom Bacillati; phylum Bacillota; class Bacilli; order Caryophanales; family Bacillaceae; genus Bacillus; species Bacillus sp. FSL K6-0138. Next base: position 874,174 of record NZ_CP150286.1, on the reverse strand, counting down.
GGATGATGCCGTCATAGCGGTTGCGGTGGACGAATGACAAGTCATGGTAATCGTCGATTCCCCTGACGAACATATTATAGCTTTCGTCAATTACATTGTTGACGCCGCGCAAAACATCGGCAAAAAAACTCGACGATGTACCGTCCGTCAGGCTTGTCAAAAACAGGCCGACCGTAAACGATTTTTGCGTCACAAGGCTTTTCGCGTTAAAATTCGGTTTATAATTCATTTCGGCTGCGATATCGAGTATTTTCTTTTTCGTTTTTTCTTTGATCAGCGGACTGCCGTTCAGCGCTCTGGATACTGTGGTGTGCGATACATTCGCCAGCCTGGCAATATCTTTAATCGTTACTGACATTCATTTTAACCTGCCTTTTACGTGCTGTTTCATACCATCAGTTTATCATAAGATGAGCGCTTGTCAGAGGATTTCCGCTATGTTCTCGATTTCAGGCCGGCAACCATTTCGGCGTGCTTTTCATCCGTCAGCCGGTATAAATAGCCGATCACAAGCATCGCAATCGACAGGGCTACTGCCGGATATAAAAGCAGAATCGCTTTGATGCCGAGAAGGGTCCCCGCTTTTTGGGCAACGTTCGGAACGTAGCCGACGATGCTGAGCCCGATTCCTGATAAGAAGCCTGAAAGCGACTGTGCCAGCTTTCTTGAGAAATTGAATAACGAGTAGACGGTCCCTTCCTTACGCTCCCCTGTTCTCCATTCGCCGTAATCGATCGCATCTGATACAAAAGCCCAAGTGATCCCGTTCGGAATGCTGATGCCGATAAATGCGATGCTTGCGAGAATCGTAAATAAAAAGACGTTGCTCGGCATGGCGAAGTTGATGACGTCGGCTACGACGGAAAGCGCAAGGCCGAGAATCGCGGTTTTCTTTTTGCCGAACATTTTGACAAGCTTCGGCAGCATGATGACGCCGATAAAGGATGAACCGATGATGATGAAGTTCATCGATGCCATCAGCTCGGCATTTCCGAGATTGTATTCGGCGAAATAGACGAGCATCGCCGATTTGAGATTGTACGCGGAAATCGTGAAAACCGTCATAAGAATCAGCGTCAGCAGCGGTTTGTTTGTAAAAAACGTTTTTGAAATGGCCTTGAGCGTCACTTTCTCCTCTTTATACTTTTGGTCCTTGACGATGATCCGTTCCTGGCAGTTCCGGTAGCAGATGTAGAAAAACAGCACGCCGAGCATTGACATCAGCCCCATGACGACCGGATACGCGACTACCGGATTGTCAAATCTGACGATCATCGGAATGACGACAATGCTTGTTACGAATAGCGCGCCGAGCGAACCGGCCTGCCGGAAGGATGCAAGCGATGTCCGGTCAACCGCATTTTGCGTCATGGCAGCGCCGAGCGAGCCGTACGGAATGTTGACGAATGAATAGCCGATTCCCCAGATCATATATGAGGCATACGCATAGATTAATTTGCCCGTCGGCGAAAGGTTCGGAGAGATGAACGTCAGGACGGTCAAAATCGCGAGCACGATGCTTCCGTATAATAAATAAGGCCTGAATTTGCCTTTCGGCCCGATGCGCTTCCGGTAATCGATGGATGTCCCCACGATCGGATCGACAACGGCGGCAAAAAGCTTGCTCACAAGAAAGATTCCTCCGGCCGCGGCCGCCGGAATCCCGGCAACATCGGTAAAAAATTTCAATAGATAAAGCTGTCCGAGGTCAAACATGAACCCATTCCCAAAATCTCCAAAACCATAAGAAATCTTTTCTTTTAAACTCAATTTCTCGTCAGTTGCGACGACCGTTTCAGTCTGTCTGTCCGTCGATATTTCCATGGGAAAGCAGCTCCTCTGCAATCATTTTTTAAGCTTTCAAGCGGTCTTTCACCTCAAACTGAAAATATTGCTTTGCATTTTCATAGCTGATTCCTTTCACGATTCGTCCGAGCAGTTCGATGTCATCCGGCGCTTCGCCGTTTTCCGCCCATCCGCCGATCACATCGCAGACTAGACGCCTGAAATATTCGTGCCTCGTGTAAGAGAGAAAACTTCGCGAATCCGTCAGCATGCCGATAAAACGGCTTAACAGCCCTATATTTGCAAGCGATTTCATTTGTTCATGCATGCCGTCTTTCGTATCGTTGAACCACCATGCCGTCCCATGCTGAATTTTCCCCGGTACCCTTCCGTCCTGAAAGCTTCCTGCAAGGCTTGAAATCACGACATTGTCGCGCGGATTTAACGAATAAAGAATCGTTTTCGGGAGCGCGTCTATTCTGTCGAGAGAATCGAGAAACCGGCACAAAGGCTTTGCGATATCCTGATCGTTGATGGCGTCATACCCCGTATCAGGCCCAAGCCGCGCGTACATTTTGCTGCTGTTGTTTCGCAAAGCGTTAATATGCAGCTGCATCGCCCAGCCTTTTTCCGCGTAACAAGCCCCGAGTACATGGAGAGTGAACGACTTGAATGCCGTTTCCTCTTCAGGCGTGACCTTTTCGCCGTTCATCGCTTTAGCAAAAATCGGCCGCACTTCTTTTTCGTCTGTATCCGTATATGTCATTTGGTTGATGGCATGGTCTGAGATCCGGCCCCCTGCTTCATGGAAAAACTCGATCCGCTTTTTAAGCGCTTCCAAAAAATCGGCGTATCCGCTGATTGCAATGCCGCTTGCTTCTTCGAGCTTTTTCACCCAGCCTGTAAAGCCTTCCTGATTGATTTCCAGCGCTTTATCAGGCCTGAATCCAGGTAAAACGCTTACACGAAAGTCGTCGTTTTTCAGCTTCAAATGGTATTCCAGGCTGTCGGTCGGATCATCTGTCGTCACGACTGTTTCAACGTTGGATTTTTCGATCAGATCTCTTGCACCAAAGCCTTCTCCGTTTAGCTGCTCGTTCACATTGTTCCAAACCGCGGGCGCGCTCTTTTCGTCAAGCAGCTCATAAACGCCGAAAAACCTCCGCAGCTCCAAATGAGTCCAATGATAAAGCGGATTGCCGATCGTCATCGGCACGGTCTTGGCCCAGGCATTGAATTTTTCTTCATCAGACGCGTTCCCTGTAATGTACTCCTCCGCTATGCCGTTCGCCCGCATCGCCCTCCATTTGTAATGGTCGCCGTACAGCCACGCCTCGGTGATATTTTTGAAGGTTTTGTTTTCATAGATCTCCTTCGGACTTAAGTGACAGTGGTAATCGATGATCGGCATTCCTTTGGCATACTCGTGATACAGCTTTGCCGCCGTATCGGTTGTTAAAAGAAAATCGTCGGCCAGAAACGCTTTCACTGTTCTTCACCTTCCTTTGATCGTTTTTTGTTAACGTTAACAAAATGATGCATCAGAAAAATGTGAACGTTAACATTCAATCTTATTTTATACCAGCCGCTTCTATTTTTCCATAATTTTCTCAGTGCATAAGAAAGAAGCTGCACGGTTAAAGCCGGCAGCCCCTTTCTTTTATTGCTTTTTCTTAAATTCCATCGTAATCTCGGTCCCGTATCCCGTCCGGCTGTCGACTTCGATGCATCCGTCATGAAGATGGACGAGCTCGAGCGAAATCGCGAGGCCGAGTCCGCTTCCTTCTGTCGAATCTTTCGTATGCGTCCCCCTGTAATAGCGGTTGAATAATTTAGAGACGGTTTCAGAGTCCATGCCCCTGCCGTTGTCGGCAATTTTAAGAACGATGTGCTGTTTTGTTTCTTCAAGAATAACTTTGATCTCGGTGCCTTTTTCATTGTGTTTGACCGCATTGGCCAGCAGGTTTTCCAAAATCCTTCTGAACCAGCCTTTATCAATCGAAAACTCGGTATCTTCTAATTGAGATTCAAAGGACACCTGATACCCCTCTGAAAACGGGTAGCGCTTAAATTCTTCGACAACCTTTCTTAAAAACGGCACAAGCCTGACCGTTTCCCGTTTGATCGGGAGCGCGCCGTTTTTGAGCCTGTATGTTAAATTCAAATCTTCAATGAGCTGTGACATGTAATCCGACTTTTCTTTCATGACCTGGCCGATTTCGGAAATTTCTTCTTTTGACCATTCATAATTTGGGGATTCGAGCATCATGCTGTACCCATAGATCGTGCTGAGCGGCGTTTTTAAATCATGGGAAAGCCCGGCAATCCATTCCTCTCTTGTTGCCTGGATTTTTTTCCGGTCCTGCTCATCTTTCTTCAACGTTTCCGTCAGCTGCTCCATCGATTCGAATACTTCGTTAAACAAGCGGTACGGTTGCTTTCTTTTCCCTTTTTTATTGCGGCTTCTCGGCAGGCCTTTGCGGTTTTTCGGCTCTTCAAACCGCCCTTTTGAGAGGTTGACGACCCATTTAATTGAATGGATGATCGGCATGCCGAACCGGAAAGAGTACCACAGGGTCATGATCGTAATTGAAAAGAGCAGGATGCCGATCATCAGGACGATGATTTTTAAGGCAAGGCCGATTATCGACCGGTTAAACTCATGGTCCGGATTATAAATCGGATTCGGCGTGGCCGCGATCAGCCACTCCGTAGCGCTCAGACGCCTGTATGAAAATTCATGCTCGTAGTTCCACGGCTTTGATTGATACTTCAAAAGCTCTAATTCTGTAATGCCTTTGCTGTAGTCGATATCCGAGAAAATCGATTGTAAAAGTTTCCCTTTTTCATTAAACAAATAAACGGATCCTTTGTTTTTCTTAATGAAATCGAGTGTGCTTTTTTTATAGGAGGAAAGGGTTGACGGATTTTTTTCCTCCTTCTCCAAATAGCTCAGAATCGTTTCGCTTTTCGACTCCCAGCCGAAGAGAATAACATAATCCTTCTCATTTAAATTTGCAGACCAAAAATTGACTTGATACTTGCCGATCTTTTTTCGTGAAAAAGCCGTTACGAGGTCTTCTTTGTGGTACTCCCTTTGGATCTCCCGGGGAAGATCGTAGGAATACACCGTCTTTTCTTTCTCGTTTAGTATTTGCAGCCAGCCCCGCTGCTTATCGACAGCCGCTTTTAATGTGTCATCAATGTGCCAATTGTTATCGTAATCAATGGTGACCCAGGTTTCAAACGTGTCTGAAGTGGCTTTCGCCAAACCTGCATCAGCTTCGCTTTCGCTCAGGCGCAGCGCGAAAAAAATAAAGGACAGGGACAGGACGGCGATGACAAGCATTAAAATCAGAAAAATCTGGCTTGTAAAATGCAGAACTAATTTTCCCCTGAGCCTCATCCTTCACTCTCTTTTCTTGCCTGGTTCGGAATGAACTTATACCCCAAACCGCGAATCGTTACGATGTACTCGGGATTGCTCGGGTCTCTTTCGATTTTTTCCCTCAGCTTTCGGATATGAACCATGACGGTGTTGCTGTCTCCGTAAGAAGGGACCCCCCATACTTTTTCGTAGATCTGATCCTTTGAAAGCACCCTGTTCGGATGGTCGCAAAAGTATTGGAGGAGCTGAAGCAGCTGCGCCGAACAGCTGACAGCCTCGCCGTCGACAATCAGCTCCGCGAAATCCGGATGGAACGTGAAGCGTTCATATTCGTATGAAGACGTTACCGCAGCGGCCGCGACTTCCTTCTGTATGTATGTCCGCTTTAAATGAGCTTTGATTCTCGCGATTAATTCGAGCGGATTAAACGGTTTCGTTATGTAGTCATCCGCCCCGTACGCAAAGCCCGACAGCTTATCAAGGTCCGACGTTTTCGCCGTCAGAAAAAAGATCGGGGCGTTTGTATGCCGCCGGAGCTCAGGTGATACTTCAAATCCGGTCTGCCCCGGCATCATGACATCGAGAAGAATCATATGTACGGTCTCTTTTTTGACGAGATCAAGGGCCTCTTCAGCGCTGTTTGCAGTCAGGACTTCTGTAAAGCCTTCTTTTGTAAGGACGCGCTTTACCATTTGGACAATGGCGTCCTCATCATCCACAATCAAAATCGTTGCATTCTCCACTTTCTTCTTTCCTTTCTGTCAGCATCATGTTTTATATCCTCATCTTAACATCTATCTTAGGTGTATCGGCTGCCGTTTTCGGATTTTAAAGTAAAATTTAGAAATTTTCTTTTTGAAAAAGAAAAAACAGACACCAGTTTGCGTGTCTGTTCATCCGGTTGCCAGCCTTTTGGCCTCTTCATTCTCAAGAAGGTCATAGGTCAGGCATATCGGTTTTCCGGTGCGCGGGTCTACAGCGATCTCCGCATCGATTTGAAACACCTTCCGCAGGACTTCCGGCGTCATGACATCTTCTGGCGCCCCCTCTTTTACGATCTTCCCGCTGTTTAATGCAACCATGTGATGGGCGAAGCGGGCTGCATGATTCAGATCGTGGATGACCATCAGGATCGTCCGTCCCTCATCTTTATTGAGCTTTTCCAACAGCTTCAGGATTTCGAGCTGGTGGGCCAAATCCAAGTAGGTCGTCGGCTCGTCAAGCAGAAGCAGCTCCGTCTCCTGGGCAAGGGCCATCGCGATCCAGACGCGCTGGCGCTGACCGCCGGAAAGGGCTTCGATCGGCCGATCATGAAACGCCAGCATCCCCGTGACATCAAGCGACCATTCGATGATGCGGCGGTCGTCTTTCGTCAGTCTGCCCATTCCTTTTTGATGTGGGAAGCGGCCGTATGCGACAAGCTCATATACGGTCAGTCCGCCCGGGGCTTCAGGCGTTTGCGGAAGGATCGCCATTTGCTTGGCGATCTCCTTCGTCGGCAATTGATGGATCGCTTTTCCGTTCAAATGGACGGCACCGGTTTTCGAACGGTGGATTCGGGCCATCGTTTTTAAAATCGTTGATTTCCCGCACCCGTTCGGCCCGATCATGGTCGTGATTTTCCCCTTTGGTATCGTAAGGTTCAGGTTTTCGACGATCATCTGCTCGCCGTAGCCAATCCCCAGATCGTTTGTAGAAAGAGACACCTTGCAATCTTCCCTTCTTTAGTTTGTTTTCATCAGCAAATAGATAAAATACGGCGCGCCCAAAACGGAAATGACGAGCCCTACCGGAATCTCCGAAGGCGCAAGGAGCGTCCTTCCGATCAAGTCGGCCAGCAACAAGAGCAACGCCCCGGTCAGTGCAGATGCCGGAATCAACAGCTGATGCTTCGGCCCGACGAGCCTTCTTGCGATATGAGGCGCAACAAGACCGAGAAACGTGATGTTGCCCCCCGCCGCCACGCAGGCGCCGCTGAGGGCGGATGCGGCCAGCAGGAGCACGAGCCGTTCTTTTTCAACGGCCGTTCCAAGCCCGGCTGCGATCTGATCGCCGAGATTAAGTACATTTAAATAGCGCGCCTTATAAAAGATAAAAGGAATCAGCAGGACAATCCACGGAAGGATTGCCGAAACAAAGCTCCAGTTTGCGCTCCAAATGTTTCCCGACAGCCATACGGTCGCCTGCATGAAATCGTTCGGATTCATTTTCAGCTGCAGCATCAAAATTGCCGCCCCGAACGCCGTATTGATTCCGATTCCGACCAAGACGAGGCGAACCGGGTTCAGCCCCTTTTTCCAGGCGAACAAATAAATGAGGACGACCGCGATGCAGGCTCCTGCAAATGCAAAAATCGGCAAGGAAAACGCGGCATTTGCATCAAAGCCGCCTCCGGCCCCCTGAAAGAAGAAAATAAATATGACAACGGCAAAGCCCGCTCCGGCATTGATTCCCAAAATCCCCGGATCAGCGAGGTCGTTTTTGGATACGCCCTGCCAGACGGCCCCTGCTGCTGCAATCCCGGCACCGATAAGCGCGGCCAGAATCATCCGCGGCAGGCGGAATTCAAATAAGACAAGCTCATCCTGCGGCGTTCCTCCTCCAAATAACGTTTTCAGCGCGTCAAACGGAGCAATCCGGATCTCACCCATGTTCAGGCTTAATAAAAATACACCGAGGATCAGCGCAGCCATGAAAAGCATGATCATAACGGCACGGCCGTTTTTGTTCTTGAGCGTCTCCATTTACAGTCCCCTCCCTTCGCGCCGGGCCAAATAGAGAAAGAACGGTACGCCGACAAGCGCAGTCACCGCTCCGACCGGCGTTTCAAAAGGAGGATTGATCATCCTTGCGCATATGTCGGCACACAGAAGAAGCACGGCCCCAAGCACAGCCGAGCACGGGATGATCCAGCGGTAATCCACGCCTGCCAAAAAGCGGGCAATATGCGGGATGATCAAGCCGATGAAGCCGATCGTCCCAGCTACTGATACAGCGGCCCCCGTCAGCAAAACGACGGAGGCGACCCCGATCACTTTGACCGTTTTTGTCGATTGGCCGAGCCCTTTTGCCACTTCTTCTCCAAGGCTTAAGATGGTAACCGAACGGGCGATGAAAAAGACAAGCAAGAGCCCCAGGGCGGCCGCGGGAGCCAGCAGCTCAACGCTCGACCATTTCATGCCGGCGATTCCGCCCGCATACCAAAAGCTCACATCGCGAGCCACATCGAAATGAATCGCAATAGCCGACGACAGCGCTCTAAGCAGCGTGCCGACTGCAGTTCCCGCCAAAGCGAGCTTTACAGGAGTAAGTCCGCCCTTTGAGAGCATTCCGACCGCAAAAACGATCGCAGCTCCCAAACCCGCTCCGGCAAATGACCAACCCAAAAGCCCGAGCGAAGAAATTCCGGGAAAAAAGGCAAAAGCGACTGCGACCGCAAAAGCAGAGCCATCCGTTACGCTCATAATTTCGGGCGATGCGAGCGGATTTCTCGTCATGCCCTGCATGATCGCACCGGAAACGGCCAGGCAAGCGCCGACAAGTATGGCGCTGACCGTCCTCGGAAGCCTGAGTTCCCAAATAATCTGATGTGCCGTATTTTTTGAATCGAAGTGAAAAAGCGCGTTCCACACCGTGCTGAGCTTGATATCAGCCGCACCGAGCACAATCGACAAAGCCGCGCCGAACAGCAAAATCAACGTTCCGCCTAGAAGAATAAAAACGGCGCCAAGAGGACGGCTAACCGGAAGCTGTTCGTTTTCCGGCTCGTCCCTGTCATTGGTCTGATGAATATTCCTGTATGACCCCAATCGATGCCATTCCTTTCTATTTATACAATCGATAACGATTATCATTTTCATCTTATAGTATATCAGGCTCAGACTAAATGTTTAATAAAAAATTTTTTCAGATTGAAAAAAAGCCCGCATATCTTCAGATGAAGACCGCGGGCCTCAGGCTTTAAGATTGTTGATTCCGGCTGAACTTTTTGGCCGCAAACGGGTAGATGATGAGGCCGACAAAGAACAAGCCGATTCCCAATATAAAGGTCAGCCAATCTGCAGTTCCCGAAATGATGACCCACAAAGAATATCCGAGAGCGCACAGGGCAATGATGCCGTCGCCTGTTCTTGATCCTTTCAGTTCATCATACGTATCTCCTTTAATGATAAGCTTCAGGCTGAACAAAGCCGCAATGAGATACGGTACGAGATAAGCGAGCGTCGCAGATGTCGTCAAAAACGTAAAGGCCTGACTGATCGTCCCCGAAATCGTGGAGAAAATAAAGATTTGCGACATTAAGTTCGTAATGATCAGCGAATTGACGGGACTTCCTTTTTTGTTCGTCTTTGCAAAGAAAGCGGGAAAATCGCCTGCTTTTGCCGCTTGATACGGAACCTCAGATCCGATCAAAATCCAGCCAAGCATTGATCCGAACAATGAAATGATCGCCAAAATGGCCATGACCACGCTGCCGAAGCCGCCGATAATTGCATGCAGCACATCAACAAACGGTTTATTCGATGCCTGGAGCTGATCGTGCGGAATAATGCCCATTGTAATTAACGTAATGATCATATAAATGCTGAGTGCGATCAACAGCCCGGTGATCGTGGCACGTTTCACATCGCGCTGTGATGATGCGCGCCCCGACAAAATAACGGCTGACTCGATGCCGACAAACGCCCACAGCGTAGAAATCGCCGCATTATGGACCTGGCCGCCGAGCCCGATGCTTTTTCCGTCCGCCTCAACAGGAAAATAAAATGAATGAAATAAAGACACTTGAAATACGAATAATCCAGCTACAATAAACAGGACAAACCCGAGCACCTTGGAAAACGTCGTCAAAAAGTTGAGCTTTCCTGCTCCGTTTATACTGGAGACGAGAATGAAATGAGTGCCCCACAATAGAATCGTGCATGCGATGAATGTGAGCAGCTGCCCGAGTGTTACGGGATGTCCGCCAAGTTCAAACATCTCGCGCTTATCAGTCAAAATCGGCAGGAATGTCGTCAAATAACCGGCAAGGCTCGTGATGATGGCCACGTTGCTGATCCAGCTGGCAACCCAGTAACCCCACACCATCGTAAAGCCCGCTGCGTTTCCCTTTTTCGGGTCTGAAAACAGCGCCCTTGCATAGCTTTGCGGCCCCGCTTTGAGATCAGGACGGCGAATCGATAAATGGCCGAATACGAGCGCGATCATCAATACGCCCGCACCCGTCACCAGCCATGCCGCCGTTACGCCGAGCGGGCTGGCCGTCTGCGCGAGCGTGCTTGGGAGCATGAAGATCCCGGAGCCGACCATATTTCCAACGACAAAAGCCGTTAAAAGCCAGAAACCCCATTTTTTTGTCTGTTCCATACAACTAATACCTCCGAGCATTTTATCAAAATATGCCGGACCAGACCGTGAGATCATAAAAATAAAAAAAGCATGAACAAAAGTCCATGCCAAAATAACATACACTCTTGATCCCCGGATAGCCCTCCGCGGGAAGTCCCGCGGCAGTCCTGCACTTATTCAATGCAGACCCAGCATAAAGAATGGTCGGCTTCTTTATGCTTCGGCGCTGATGCCTTTTACACATGATCACGGGCCCTCGCCGGCCTCACATGCGCTACTCATCATCCGCGCAACCTCTACCTCACTAAGAGTTAAGAGTGAGGATTTATCACATATTCTCAACCGAAGGTTACCAGAGAAATGTTATTCTGTCAAAGGGAACTGATGGAAAAAACGGCAGGAAGACCGCCCATTTTTCGGCGGCCTTCATTGTGAACGGGGATGATCCCCATCATCTATAGAGGTTATCGATTGTTTTTCTTTTTTCTGACCGCTTCTTGCAGAGGGTCTCCTTTTAATGCTTGGCCTGCATCTTCAAGCGCCCCCTGAACGGCGTTATGGTCTTTGGCTTTATTTTTTCCCTGATCTTTATTAAAGAAAAAGCCCACATGAATCACCTCTTTAAAATTTGGTACAATACTAATTTGGCTTTTCATTAAAAAAATATGCAGGAAGCTTGGCTGTCCGGCCTGCATGAATTTCCCGTTTTGGCCTCTTTCTTCCCGCAAAAATGAAAAAATCGCGGCCAAAACCTTCCAGAATCAGTCTTGATGGTCTTCAGATCTCCTGATATAGTTTTCTTTAGGAATCAGGTCTTAAGGAGAAGCGAATATGACAGGAAAAACACACATCATGGGGGGAGTCGCTTCTTGTACGGCTGTCGCTTATTTTTATGGGTATGATCCCGTATTGATAACCGCTTGAGGCATTTTTGGAGCATTGATACCCGATATTTGCCACACAAAAAGCAAAATAGGGCGGAAGCTTCCAATTTTATCAACGCTGATCAGCTCTGTATTCGGCCACAGAACGTTCACGCACAGCCTGCTCTTTCTGTTCGTGACGGGATTTTTGGCACATTTATATGTTACAAACCAGAGCATTTTTGCCGGACTGATGGCGGGAATGGCCAGCCACCTGCTGCTTGACGCGGGGACGACAAACGGCATCAAGCTTTTCTTTCCTTCATCAATTAGAATCCGCCTGCCGCTTTACATCAAAACGGGCGGCAAAGCCGAACAGGGCGTGATGGCCGCCCTCACCGTTCTTTCATGCTATTTTATCGCCGTCTTGATGGCTTGACATGTGGCGCAAATTGCTTTATTTGCCACCGAAAGTTTTTTTTAGTAATTTAAACATATGCGGGGCTAAGAACTTGTGAGGAGCTATTGATAAATGAAAGAACATTTTTTCAAAAAGCAATGGTTTTTATGCTTATCGATTTTTTTCATGTGGATGAAGACGTATTTCATCTATAAACTGGGGTTTCACTTGCGGATTGATAATCCGTTTCAGGAGCTGATCCTGTTAATAAACCCGCTTAGCTTTCTCATCCCCGTATTCGGCATCAGCCTTTTTTGCCGCGAAAAGACAAAGCGGCTGTTTTTACTCTCAGCAAATGTCATCCTTACGGGCATTCTGATCGCAAACTGCATTTTTTACGGTTTCTATATCGATTTCATTACAATCCCCGTTTTGTTTCAGGCCAAAAACCTCGGAGGGCTCGGCAGCAGTTTTCAAGAGCTGTTCAATCCCCTTTTCATCGTTCTTTTCCTTGATCTGGCACTGCTCGCATGGCTTTCGAAAACCCGCCGGAAAACGGAAGCAAAAGCATCGCGAAAAGCGATCAAAATTTACTACGGCGCGGCCGCGGGGATCGTGCTGCTGAATCTCACCTTATCAGAGGTCGAGCAGCCGAAGTTTTTGTCCCATTCGTTTGACAGGGAAGTGCTCGTCAAAAACATCGGGCTGTTTCAATTTCATCTGTTCGACGGAATTACGCAGACGTTTAATTTGACGCAAAAAGCGGTAGCCGACGAAAACAGCCTGGCAACGATCGAAAACTATACAAAAGCCGACTACAGCAAACCGAACAAAGACATGTTCGGCATCGCAAAAGGACGAAACGTCATCTTCGTGACGCTCGAATCTACTCAAAGCTTCGTCATCAATGAAAAAGTAAACGGAAAAGAGATCACCCCGTTTTTGAATCAGTTCATCCATAAAAGCTATTATTTCGACCATTTTTATCAGCAGACCGAACAGGGGAAAACATCGGATTCCGAGTTCCTCATCGCCAATTCGCTGTATCCGTCGCTGAGCGGATCTGTCTTCTTTACGAAAAGCGAAAATCAATACAATTCAATGTATAAAACGCTGGCGCAGCACGGTTACATATCATCCGTCTTTCACGCCAATAACAAAAGGTTCTGGAACAGGGACGTCATGTACGAAGCGCTCGGTATTGACCGCTTTTATGATGTGGACCACTTCAGCGTAACCGCTGATAATTCAACAGGCTGGGGGCTGAAGGACAAAGAGTTCTTAGCACAGTCCGCCGACATGATGAAAGAGTTGCCGGAGCCGTTTTACAGCAGCCTGCTGACCTTGACCAATCACTTTCCGTTTCAGATTGATGACAAGGATAAGCTGATTGATGAATATAATTCTAACAGTGAGATTTTGAACCGCTATGTGACGACGGTGCGCTATCAGGACGAAGCGCTGAAAGCTTTTATCGCGAAGCTGAAAAAAAACGGCCTGTATGAACATTCAGTGATCGTCTTGATGGGGGATCATTACGGTATTTCGGAAGCACACAATGAAGCGCTCGCTCAATTTTTAGGGAAAAAGGAGATCACGCCGTACGATACCGTTCAGCTTCAGCGGGTTCCGCTGATCATCCACATCCCCGGAATTACGGACAAAAATCCGCGAACCGTGTCAGAAACGGGGGGACAGATCGATGTCAAACCGACATTGCTTCATTTATTGGGAATTGACACAAAAGGCATGATTCAGTTCGGAAACGACCTTTTTTCTAAGGAAAGAATGCCTTTTGCCGTGCTGCGAAACGGAAGCTTCATCACGGATGATTATCTCTATACGAAAAATGCATGCTACGATCAAAAAACCGGAGAGCTTTTAGAGGATCCAGAGGACAAATGCGCTCCCCTAATTGAGAAAGCGGCTGAAGAGCTTTCCCTTTCCGACAAAATTATCAACGGAGACTTGCTGAGGTTTTATAAACAATAACGCCTCCCCTTCCCAAAGCATTCAGAGCTGGCTGGGAGGGGCTGTTTACATTGGGGCTCGGGCTGGGTATTATATACCGAATGTTTAAAATGCCCTTGCAGATTTGCACATCCTTCGTTACCCTAATGAATAGACAATTTTGTTTCGGGTGCCGATTATTTCATGAAGTGTTATAAAATCTCAAAATAAGAAGGTTTTCAAATGAGTGAAACTAAACAAACCATAAATAAACTGCCGATTGTTGCCGTACTGATTACCGGGACCTTTATCGCCATTTTAAACCAGACGCTGCTGACGACGGCCCTTCCCCCGATCATGAGGGATTTGAACATTACCCCGGGGCTTGCCCAGTGGCTGACGACCGTTTTTATGCTTGTAAACGGAATTATGATTCCGGTTACGGCATTTTTAATCGAAAAATTCACGACGAGAAAGCTGTTTATGGCCGCGATGTCTTTATTCACCGCCGGAACGCTGATCTGTGCTTTATCGTTCAGCTTTCCCGTTTTAATTGCCGGACGAATCGTGCAGGCGGCCGGTGCAGGGATCATGATGCCTTTGATGCAGACCGTGCTTCTTTTGATTTTCCCGAAGGAAAAACGCGGCTCAGCGATGGGGATGGTCGGACTTGTCATCGCCTTCGCCCCGGCTCTTGGACCGACTTTGTCGGGATGGATTGTCGACCGTTATCCGTGGGAAATCTTGTTTTATCTCCTGCTGCCGTTCGCGGTCATTGACATGGTTGTCGCTTTCTTTATTTTAAAAAATGTAACAGAACAAACATCGCCTAAGATGGATGCCGCCTCCATCATTTTGTCTTCTTTAGGATTCGGCGGCATCCTTTACGGCTTCAGCAGCGCGGGCGTCGACGGCTGGACCAGTCCGGACGTGCTGACAGGCTTCGCAGTCGGGGCCGTCACCCTGTTTTGGTTCATTTGGAGACAGCTCCATCTGAAGGAACCGATTTTGGAATTCAGGGTATTTAAATATCCGATGTTTACGCTCGCTACAGTCATCGGCATGGTTGTGTTTATGGCGATGATCGGAGCGGCGACGATCGTTCCGATCTACATGCAGGATATGCGCCATTTCACCGCGATGGAGTCAGGAATGATGCTCTTTCCGGGAGCGGTTGTCATGGGCTTGATGTCCCCGATTACGGGAAGGATTTTCGATAAAATCGGAGCGCGGATTTTAAGCATTACCGGGTTGACGGCCATTTTTATCACGACGCTGCTGCTATCGCATCTGTCCGAAAAAACGCCTTTCGCCTACCTGTCCATCGTCTATGCGTTTCGGATGGTCGGGATGGGGATGGTGTTAATGCCCGTGACGACTGCAGGGCTGAATCAGCTGCCGCGCCATTTGATTCCGCACGGCACGGCCATGAACAACACGTTGAGGCAAATGTCAGGCTCAATCGGAACGGCGATTTTGATTACGATCATGACGCAGCGGGCGCTGTCTGATCCGGCGGGCCCCGGCACGGAAACGGCGATGATTCACGGCGTAAACCTGGCCTTTATGACGGCTGCCGGTTTGTCGGGAATCGGGCTGATCCTTGCCTTTTTCATTAAACACAATCACCGCGGCAGGCTGAACCACCATAAAAGAAAGCCTGCGAAAAGCGGCTTTGCGCTTCACGAAAAATAAACAAATCCCGGGTTCGCTAAGAACCCGGGATTTATTTTATTCGAATCCGTTTGTCATCGTTTCAGGATCCGGACCTACGCGCTCATCTTTGTTGAGGGCGTTGATTTTTTCCATATCTTCTTTTGAAAGTTCGAAGTCGAAAATATCGGCGTTTTCGATGATTCGGTGTTCTTTAATCGATTTCGGGATGGTTACGACTTCGCTTTGCAGATCCCAGCGCAAAATGATTTGCGCGACCGATTTGTTGTATTTGCCGGCAATTTCGGCAAGCACTTCATTGTCAAGCAGTTTCCCTTGCATCAGCGGAGACCATGCTTCAAGCTGAATGCCTTGTTTTTTGCAGTAATCTCTTAATTCGAGCTGCGTCAAACGCGGGTGGAATTCAACCTGATTGACCATCGGTTTGATTTCCGCTTCCTCCAGCAGGCTTTCCAAATGATGCACGTTGAAGTTGCTGACGCCGATCGCTCTGATTTTGCCGTCTTTGTACAGCTTCTCCAAGGCGCGCCATGTCTCTTTATATTTGCTTTTATCTTTTCCGGGCCAATGAATTAAATATAAATCAAGGTAGTCAAGGCCAAGTTTTCTCAGGCTTTCATCAAAAGCCGCCAGCGTTTTTTCGTAGCCCTGGTCACTGTTCCACACCTTAGATGTGATGAAAAGCTCCTCACGGGGAACGCCTGATTCTTTAATTCCTTTGCCGACGCCTTCTTCATTTTGATAGATCGCAGCCGTATCAATGCTCCGGTATCCGTTTTTAATCGCTGCTTTCACAGATTCGACGACTTGGCTGCCCTCTTCCACTTTAAAGACTCCCAGGCCAAACCACGGCATTTTAACTCCGTTATGTAACGTCACAGTGTCCTTTAAACTGCTTACCATTTAAACGACCGCCTTTCTTTTTTATTCAGATACTATTTCAAGCATCACGTCTATTATCTCATATTGGAGAGATTTGACATAATAAATTGCTCACTTTTCTTCTTTAACCAGCCCGCGTGCAGCCAATTCGAGCGCTCCTGTGATCCCGGCATCGTCGCCGAGCCCCGGCGGCACGACATAACCGTCAAGGTCTGGAAGATCGATGTATCCGTTTACATATTCACGCAGTTTTCTGCGGATGAGCGGAAACAACTGCCGCTGCTTCATGACCCCGCCGCCCATTACGATTTTTTCCGGGCATAAGATCAGAATATATTGCATGAGCGCCTGCGCCAAATAATCGGCTTCAAGCTCCCAAACCTCTTCGCGCGCAGAAAGGTCTTTTCCTTGTTTTCCCCAGCGCTTTTCGAGCGCAGGCCCTGATGCCATTCCCTCAAGGCAGTCTTTGTGGTACGGACAGCTTCCTTCAAATGCATCCTTTTCATGGCGTCTGATCAGGATATGCCCCATTTCAGGATGGCTGAAGCTTTGTACGACCTTGCCGCCGATGACAGCCCCGCCGCCGATTCCCGTGCCGACCGTGATGTATAAACAGCTGTTCAGCCCTTGTGCGGCTCCTTCCGTTATTTCCCCGAGCGCAGCCGCATTGACGTCCGTGGTAAACGAAACCGGGATCCGGAGCCTTTTTTCCAGTTCGGGAATGAACGGATAGTTCTGCCACGCGAGTTTCGGCGTATTCGTAATAAAGCCGAAATCGGGTCTCTCCTTTGCCAGCGAAATCGGGCCGAACGATCCGACTCCCAGTGCTTCAGGCTGATATGCATCAAAGAAAGCGGTTACTTTTTCGATCGTCTCTTCGGGCGTTTCCGTCGGAATCGTCAGCCTGCCTGCGATTTCCCCTGTCTCCGTTCCGACAGCGCATACAAATTTTGTTCCTCCTGCTTCAATTGCACCGTAATGTTTCATCTCTTTTCCCCTTTTTTCTGTTTTTAATTGAATCATAAAGCAGAAAAGTGAGGAAAGCAATTGAATAAAATGTTACTCATCAAGGAGCGACGCTTCCAAATCATTGATGTACTGGCGCAGCTGATGGGCCGTTTCCCTCGTAATTTCCCGGTTTTCAAACAACTCCTGAATTTCATTGCGGATGATTTGCACCGATTTTAAGCGAATCTCTTTCTTTTGCCTTTCATAGCGGTTATTTTCCCGGAGTCCTCCGGCGCCGTGCTGAAGCCTGAGGATCAAGCGCTGATAAAAAGAAATAACCGACCGGGACGCCTCTTTATTTTCGTCGCTCATATGCTGTTTTACCGCTTCGATAGCCGCTTTTGCCGTTTGAATCCGGGCCTTTTTCAGCATGTCACCGCTTTGGTCATGCGGTTTGTGTGTTCCTTCTTTTTGTCGCCTGTTGATCAGGCGCTTCCATTTCATAAGCGAAACGCCTGCTTTAAAGGGATTGGAAAAAAGCATTTCTTTCTCCCGCAGCCTTTCTTTCAGCCGATTCGCGATATCTTCTGTGATTTGTCCGTTTTCTTGCATGTTTTCCAATTCCGCCTGTTCCGCTTTCAAGGCATGGACCCGGATTTTGTTTTCGAGTTTTTTATGGCGCAGATGCTCTTTCAAAGAATATTGCTCAAACTTGAGCTGCTTCATTTTTTCGTTGTACTCCGATATGACGGCGAGAGCCGCGGCTCTGTTTTTGTCGTTCATTTCCTCTTTTAAAGCTTTGACCGTTGTCTTCATCACTTTTCTTCTGACGCTTTGAAACTGGCTTCCGCCTGCCGGGAGCTCCTTCCTTTCTGACAGGAGCGGCAAAAAGGCGCTCGCCATCAGCAGGGTGCACAGAATTACACCGGCTGCCAAAAAGACGGTCAAATCCCGCTCCGGAAACGGGCGGCCGTTCTCCAGCACAAAAGGGATCGAAAATGCTCCGGCAAGGGTCACGGCTCCACGGACGCCCGATATCGATATCTGGAGCAGGGAGCGCAGTTTTTCTCCGCCTGAAACTTGTTTCATTTGAAGCCCCCAATTGCCCTGCCAAAACAAAAATACCCATATGAAGCGGAGCAGCATGAGCATCAGCGTAATCAGAATGATGTAGCTGATGACTCTCACATTGTTGAATGCCGCATTCCCAAATATGACAGACAGCGCACCCGGCATTTGCAAGCCTAGCAAAACGAACACGAGACCGTTTAAAATAAAAAGGATGATGCCCCATGTGCTGGCCGAAACGATCTTCAGCTTGACCATTGCCGATTCGGCTCTGTCCTGCTCCGCCGCATGCGTGATACCTCCGGCGACGACGGCAAGGATTCCCGATACGCCGATCTCCTCTGCGGCCAAATAAATCACAAAGGGGGTCAAGATTTGGATCAGCATGTGCATTGTGACGTCCTGCATCCCTAAGCGGCGGAGCAAATAGCGAAACCGGAGGATCAAAAAAGAAAGAACCGTTCCGGTAACGAGGCCTCCAATTGCGATCAGCAAAAAACTGACCGCGGCCTCAGACCACGAAAAAGTGCCCGTTATCGCCGCAGCAAGTGCGAATTTAAAAGCGACGAGACCTGAGGCATCGTTCATTAAGCCTTCTCCTTCAAGAAGGCGCAGCATATCATTCGGCATATCGATTCTTTTCGAGAGCGCGCCGACAGCAACGACATCTGTAGGCGATAAAATGGCGGCAAGGGCAAAAGCGGCCGGCAGCGGAATCTGCGGAATCATCCAATGGATGGCATAGCCGCCAAACAGCACGGTCACAAAGACGAGACCGAGCGCCAAAAGCAGAATCGGGGTCCGCAGTTTCCACAGCTCATCCCTCGGGATCCGTCTTCCGTCATTAAATACCAGGGGAGCGATAAATAAAACAAAAAAAAGCTCCGGATTGAACGTGATATGAAGCCCGCCCGGAAAAACCGCCGCGATGATGCCCAATCCGACCTGAATCAACGGAACCGGAACAAATGGAATAAACCGGTGAACGATATTTGAGATCGCGATAATTGTTAAAAAAACCAAAACGGCCAGGAAAACGGCCACTAAGAATACCTCCTTACCGCCGTAAAAACAGGCCTTCAAACGACTCTGCCGGCTGTTTAGCTTATGCCTTCTTTGTTCAGTATTCTTTGACAGCCGGGAACCTATACATGTCAGGCTGAGATACATTGTGAAAAGGAGATCGATCATGAACCATCCATTTCATTCATTCCGTTCTTTATTCCCAGTCTTATCAAACCGCGTTTATCTGGCTGCCTGTTCTGCAGGCGCTTTGGCGCTGCCTGTCTCAGATGCGGTTGACGAATACCGCAGACAGCTCCTTGAATCAGGTGCCGATTGGCAGGCAGCGATGGAAAAGATGGCATCGGCAAAGGAAAAATTCGCACGGCTGATCGGCGCCGAGACAGATGAAATCGCCGTCATGGCCTCGGTTTCAGACGCCGTTTCGGCCATTGCGCTATCACTGCCACATCATCGGCAAAAAAATAAAGTTGCCTTTACAGATATCGATTTTCCCGCAATCGGACAGATTTGGCTTTCTCAACAGGCATTCAAAAACAAGATCACAATCATTCAAAGCCATAACGGAATGATCGACCTGGAGCAGATACAAAAAGACATATGTGAGCGCACGCTTCTGACATGCGTGCCGCACGTCAGCTATTACAACGGATATAAACAAGATTTGAAACAGATCGCAGACATCGTCCATCAAAAAGGCTCGCTTCTCTTCGTTGACGCTTACCAATCCGCCGGACACGTTCCGATCAGCGTGAAAGATATGGATGTCGATATTCTTGCGGCAGGAACAAGGAAATACATGCTCGGCATTCCGGGTACGGCGTTTCTGTATGTTAGACGCGGACTAGCCGGACAATTCAAGCCGCAGGTGACCGGGTGGTTCGGAAGAGACGGAAAATCCGCCTTTGATTTATTCAATTCCCGATTTGCAGAAGGAGCAAAACGTTTTGAAACGGGGACCCCGTCATTTGCCGGGCTTTATGCAGCGGACGCCGCCCTAAAGATATTGCTTGAAGCCGGGACTGACCGAATCGACGCGTATTTGCGGAAGCTTGCCGGCTTCGCTCTTGAATACGGGGCGGAAAAAGGCTTGCGGATCGCCGGGCCGCAAACCGTCCGCAATAGATCAAGCCTGATTTCGATTTATGCCGGGGACGCAGCAGGCATCGGGGCTGTATTGCGGGAAAGAAACGTCATTACAGCAGCGAGAAAAGACGTGATCAGGATCGCTCCGCATTTTTACAATACAGAGGAAGATATTAAACAGGCGATCGACGAAATCTCGGCGCTGCTCCATTAGGCTTTTCAATAGACAGATCAGCGTTTTTTCATTACACTATATAAAAACATTTCGATCAGGGGATGATGATACATTTGCAGCGTTTTGTCAATGAACATCTGAAGAGTTGAAGAAAAAGCCCCTCCGAAACATGCTGTTTACGCTTATTACGTTTATCCTTGCCCTCGGCATACCAACCGCTTATGTTGTATATACGCAGTTTTACTCCATGAAACACTTGCCTGAGGGTGTACAGATTACATCGCTGGCTTCGCCGAACAAAAAATACTCGATCAGCATCTATAGAGTCGAGAAAAACGGGGCGGTACCCGATGTTTCCATCAGAGGGGAATTGACAAAGGTCTCAACCGGCGACCGAAAAAATATTTATTGGGGTTCCAGGGAAGTTAACGCTCACGTCGAATGGAAAGACAGCAATCACGTATTCATCAATGACAAGGTTCTCGACATCCGCAGCGATACATATGATTGGAGAAGGGAGTGAATTCACTCCCTTTTCTTTATGTACAGCGCGTTTGGAACGCCGTCTAAAAACGGGCTTTCCTCTCCGAGCGAAAACAGATGAAGTTCGTGCATCGCCCGCGTACAGGCCGTATAAAACAGCGTCCGCTCGCGTTCGCGCGCATACCGATTTTTTGATCCGTCATAGACGATGACCGCGTCAAATTCGATGCCTTTTGCCAAGTATACGGGTATGATGACGACTTCTTTTTGAAAGACTCGGGTTTCTTTGTCAATCAGCTTGAGCGCCGTATGTTTTTCCAGTTGCCTGAAGGCTTCTTTGCACTCCTGGACCGTTTTGCAGATGACTGCAATCGTCTTATGCCCCTCATCTTGTAAAGCGGCAATGCAGGACGCTATTTTTTTATGATGTTCAGCGGGATCGTCCGAAATCGTCAGCGTCGGTTTCACCCCTCTCCGGTTAAAGGGCTCGATATCTTCGCCTCCTTTGATCAAGGGTTTTGTAAACTCGACGATGTCCCTTGTGGATCTGTAGCTTCGGACAAGCCTGATCGTCTCCGTTTTTTCCCCTTCAAACGCGTTTTCGCTAAGAAGCTCCTGCCCCTGAACGCTGTGGGCGAGTATCGCCTGGTTCAAATCCCCCAAAATCGTCATTCTGCTTGAAGGAAAAAGGCCTTTGAGAAAAGCAAGCTGAAAAGGCGAGTAATCTTGCGCTTCATCAATAAATACGTGGCGAATCGCCGTATTTTTCGCTCCGCCTTTGATTTGATTTTTCAAATAAAGATAAGGTGCGGCATCCTCATACGGAATCTGCTCAAAGCGAAAGCTTTTTCTCGTATGGGCGCAAATGCGTTCCCAATGGTCTGGAAGCGCAGCAGCACCCCAATCTGAAAACAGCTGTAAATACGTCCCTTTAAAATCGATAAAACCCAATGCTTTCACCGCCTGTCTCAGCGGCTTGAATTCCCTTTCGACAATGATGTTGATGAGAAGCCTTTGCTCCCTTTCATAATCATCGAACGTGTTCTCGGCAAATTGCCGTTCTTCCTGCAGTTGTTTGTAGGCATTCGCGTATTCCTCCTGATCGAGAAGCTCGCTTTTTTCGAGGGCCCACTCTTTTTTTCTTTCACTTTTTTCTTGTTTGTTCAATATGCCGAGCAGCCATTTTGCCGTCGTTTCAATCCGGTGCAACAGCGATCCGGAAGCACCGAGCGAGCAAAAATAATCGTGGATTTGGGCGCTTGTTACAATCTTCTTTCCGCGGAACGACACGTTTTTGAACAGCAAACCGCCTTTCGAAAGAAACCCTACATACTCGTCAATCAAGCTTTTGAACGCCAGTCCGGCCTTATATTCAATGGCCTGCATCCGGTTTTTGTCATCTTCGCTTTCCGATGCCGTCAAACAATATTCCAGTTGATCAAACGGGGTTTCACACTCCGCCTCTTTGAGATTGCTCTCCAAATATTCCTGAAACGTCGTCTGCTGAATGTTTTCTTCGCCGAGCTCAGGGAGAACATCGGCGACATAGCTGTTAAAAAGAAGGTTGGGAGAAAAAAGCAGCATTTGATTGGATTCGATCCGCCCGCGCCCGCGATAAAGCAAATAAGCGGCCCGCTGGAGCGCAGCCGACGTTTTTCCGCTTCCCGCCGCCCCCTGGACGATTAAAATGCGGCTCGTTTCATTGCGGATGATCCGGTTTTGCTCCTTCTGTATCGTTGCAACGATGCTTTTCATCCGGACATTCGCCTGCTGTCCGAGCACTTCCTGCAGCAGCTCGTCCCCGATCGTCATATCGGTATTAAACATCGCCTTCAGCCTGCCGTTTCTGATGAGAAACTGCCGCTTCAGCTCAATCGTGCCGCTGATCGTTTCACCGGGAACTTCATACCGCGCCGGCCCCGGCCCATAGTTGTAAAACAAACTGGATATCGGCGCCCTCCAATCGCAAATCAAAAAGCGTTCTTCCTTTTCGTCCATCAATGAACTGAGGCCGATGTAAATGGCTTCGGCTTCTTGATCGCCGTCCTCCAAAAAATCGACGCGTCCAAAGTAAGGAGACTCCTTCACTTTTAACAGCTTTTTCACCTGGCTGTAAAACTGCTTGTGGCTTCTTTCCCGCTCTGCCAACATCTCCGCCTGCTGTTTAATGCTCGCAAACGTCTCGATCGCTTCTTTGTCATCGGCCAAGTTCACGGTGACATCATCCCAAAAATGCTTTCTCAAATCGACGATATCCTCTTTCAGTCCGCCTGTCTTACTCTTTAGAGAATGAAGCTTTTGATCCAATTCGTTTAATACGCGTTCGATCCGTTTCTCTTCTTCAAGCCATTCTTTGTTGATATCTGTCATGCAGATCACTCCCTAAAAAGATTTGACACAGAAAAAAAATCGTGATAATATAAATATGGATATAATTATAAATAATGAAATTTTATGTTAAATTACACTTCATCTTATCATATACGACCCGTCTATATCAACATGCCCAAAATAAAAAAGCCGATTTTTCGATTATGAAAAATCGGCTTTTCTCTATTCAGCCACATTTGAACGGAGCGAGCGGTTCGGCAATTTCCAATTGAACATATACGAGCAGACCCTGCATGCGACAAGAATGGCAAAAAGCAGATACAGAGCGATAGAATTTTCCGCCCAGCCGAGCCCGATGATCAAGCCGCCCAAAGCAGCCCAAACAGCGTAAATCTCGGTTTTCAGGACGAGCGGCTTGCGCCCTGCCAACAAATCTCTGATGATCCCCCCGCCGCTTCCGGTTAATACCGCCGCTACGATGACCGCACTGAGCGGATGGTTCATGTGCACGGCGTACAGGGCTCCCTGGATTGCGAATGCGGCCAAGCCGATCGCATCCGAAAAGTTCCCCCACACCTTCCAATGCTTCAGAAGCAGACCCGGAAACAAAAAGACGATCGTGATCGACACTAACGCGATTTGAAACAGCGCCCCCTGCTCCCACAAAGCAGATACCGGAACGCCGATCAACAGATTTCTGACCGCCCCTCCGCCAAAAGCTGTGACGATTCCCAATATATAAACTCCTAAAATATCATACTCTTCTTCCATTGCGACAATCGCCCCGCTGATCGCAAATGCAATGGTTCCGATGATGCTCAACGCTTCCCAAGCCATCTAAGGTGCCCTCCATACGAATCTTCAATCTTTTTGATTTTATAACTTCCCCATCGTTTAAATCAACCCTGCAGAATAAAATGTCTTATAATAATAAGAGGACGGCGAAAAAGGAGGGGGAACGATGGATGCGACCATCATTATAGAAGATGCCAAACCAGAATGGCCGGAGCGATATGAAACTGAAAAAAAGCGCCTGCAGCTGGTTTTCGGAAAAACCGCGCTTGGAATCGAACACATTGGCAGCACCGCGGTTCCCGGTCTTGCCGCAAAACCTGTGCTTGATCTGATGGTTGGCGTCAAACATCTTAGTGAAGCAGAACGCTTGATTGAACCGCTCAGTGATCTGGGCTATGAGTATGTATTCCACGAAGCGTTTCCTCTGCGGCGTTTTTTTAGAAAAGGCAAATGGCGGGCCGGCACTCATCATCTGCATATCTATGTTTATAAAAGCGAGGAGTGGAAAAACCAGCTGAGATTCCGTGACTATTTAAGAGCACATCCAAAGGTTCTGGAAGATTATGAAACACTGAAAAGGGATTTGGCTCAGCATTTTCCGCACGACCGCAACTCCTATACAAAAGGGAAAGCACCGTTTATTACACATATTGTTGAGAAAGCGAAACGAAAGGAGCAGGCGCATGTTCAAAAACACGAAGAATAAATTGATGACAATCGCGATCGCATTCATTCTGGCTGTTTTATTGTATTATTACGTTCAATCCTTGAAGTAACGTCTGGAAAGACCGATTTATACGTGCAAAACCATTCTCACGTTCCTGAGAATGTGCCCTTCAAAATCTTCATCATACTCAGAGACATCCTCAAACCCTTTTGCTTTGTAAAAGGCTATTCCGATTTGATTGTCCTTTTCGACATCGACGAAAATCTTTCCGGCGTCTTTCAGCCGCTTGATCCCTTCATGAAGCAATGCGGTTCCGATCCCTTTTCCCTGGTATTCCGGGTATAAATAAATGGCGGCAAGATAGGCCTCCCCCTTCTCATTAACCCCGGAAAAATTAGCAAAACCGACAATGTTTCCTTCTGCTTCAGAAACGTATAGGAACGAACGCTCCAGGCGTTCTTCCATCCTGTGATCATTGTAGGCGGAAGCGAGAAACTTTTCCTGAATCTCGCCGGGGATGATGCCTTCATATGTGTGATGCCAGCTCGTTTTGGCAACGTGCTGCACTTGCGGGATGTCCTTCTTTTCCATCGGGCGGATTTGAAATTCCATATTCCCCCTCCTTCTTAAATATTTCAAATATTATAACATTTTACCAGCCGAATAGGGATAAAAAAAGAGCATCGCCTGAGGCAAATGCTCTACTCTTTTTCACCTTTTATCATGCACATGCAAATGATAATCAAAATAAACGCGATAAGGGCAAGGAACGGAATCGTGATAAAGCCGAGCCAATTGATGTACTGCCCTGAGCATGGCACCCCCGTAACACATGGCTTAATGCCGTTGAAACCGGGAACTTTCTGCTCCAAATAGTGCATCAGGGAAATAAATCCCCCGATGACCGCCATCGGCAGCACGTATTTTTTCACCCGGAAATCTCCCTGAAATGTTGCAATTCCGAGAATGAGCACGAGCGGATACATCATGATCCGCTGGTACCAGCAAAGCTCACAAGGAATGAATTTACGAATCTCGCTGAAGTACAGGCTGCCGAGCGTCGCCGTCAAAGAAACGATCCAGGCCCCGTACAGAAAGAACGGCTTATTTTTCATCGGACTTGCCTTTTAGCTCTTTTTCGATCGCTTCTTTGATTTGGTCATAATCGAAAGGCTTGGCAATTTTTTCGCCATTGACGAAAATCGTCGGCGTGGAATCCACTTTGTATTCGTCTATCAGCGATTCGTCCGTTTGCAGTTCTTTTGAGAAGGTTTTGTCATCCAGGCTTTTGATAAGCTTGTCACGTTTGACTTTTGTGTGTGATTCGGCAATATCAGCAAGCTTCGCGGGAGTCGCCCACTCCGTTTCCATCGTGTCGTTGTCAGGCTGTGCTTTAAATAATGCTTCATGGAACGCCCAGAAGGAATCGGGATCTTCTTTCCAAACCTGTTCAGAGGCCAGGGCGCTCAGCTCCGAACCTCTGCCGTGCTGTTCATTGACGAAATTTATATATGAGAAATTAACTTTTCCTTTATCGATAAAATCTTTTTTCAAATCCGGAAATACGGTTTCGGTCCATTGTTTGCAGCTCGGACACTTGTAATCTCCGAATTCTGTGATGGTAACCGCCGCTTTTTTATTTCCGAGGATCGGCTGCCCTTCGGTCGAAGGCTTGTCATCAAACGTTTGCGAAGCGTTTTCGGTTTGATTGTTGAGAACAACCAATACACCGATCAGAAAAACGACGACGACTGTCATGATGACGGCAAATTTCATCGGTGACTGCTGATTCTTTTTCACTTAGACACCTCATTTTCATCAGTTTCATAATCTCTTTCATTTTAACAAGTCAAGCCGTGTTCGTGAAGACGCGAAAAAACGTTTTTCCAGTTCTTTAGGCGGTGAAAATGTTACATTTTTTCGACACTTAATACCCGCATTGCGTTTAACACGGCGAGAAGCGTCACACCGACATCCGAAAATACTGCTTCCCACATCGTGGCTATGCCGAAAGCGCCAAGGATGAGGAAAACGCCTTTTACGCCCAGTGCAAATATAATATTTTGCCAGACGATCGTTCTCGTCCGCTTGGCGATTTGAATCGCTTCTGCGATTTTTGACGGCTGATCGGTCATGATGACGATATCCGCGGCTTCCACCGCTGCATCCGAGCCGAGTCCGCCCATTGCGATTCCGATGTCCGCTCTCGCCAATACGGGTGTATCGTTGATCCCGTCCCCGGCGAAAAGCAGTTTTTCTTTTGGAAGCTTCACTTTGTCAAGCTCTTCAATCAGGTCAACCTTGTGCTGCGGAAGAAGCTCTGCATGCACTTCATCGATGGCAAGCGCCTTTCCGACGGCCTCGCCGACCTCTTTTGCGTCTCCCGTAAGCATCACCGTTTTTTTGATGCCGGCTTTTTTCAAGGAAGAAATCGCCTGTTCGGCATCTTCCTTCAGATCATCCGCAATCAGGATCGAACCGATAAACGCGCCGTCTGCCGCTACATAAATCACGGTTCCGACTCCATCATCTTCCTGATAGCGGATGTTTTCCTTCTTCATGAGCTTGGCGTTTCCCGCCAAAATGCTTTTTCCGTTTACGACCGCCATGACGCCGTAGCCCGGCATCTCACTGTAGCCGTTGATGTCTTCCGGAGAAACCGGCTTTCCGTATGCTTCGCGGATCGATTCTGCAATCGGATGCCCAGAGTGGTATTCAACAGCCGCCGCATATCCGAGCAGCTCTTCTTCCGTCCCGTTTCCGGCCGGAGACAATTTGACGACGGCAAATTCCCCTTTTGTCAGTGTGCCTGTTTTGTCAAACACCGCATATTTCGCATCGTTCAATGCTTCTAAATAATTGCTGCCCTTCACAAGAATGCCGGCTTTTGACGCAGCGCCGATGCCGCCGAAAAAGCCGAGCGGGATCGAAACGACGAGCGCGCACGGACACGAAATGACGAGAAAGACAAGCGCCCGGTACACCCAGTCCGACAGCGAAGCGCCGGGGACGATAAGCGGCGGAACAAACGCCAAAAGAAGAGCAACGATGACGACGAACGGCGTATAGTACTTCGCAAATTTCGTGATGAAGTTTTCGGTTTTCGCCTTTCTGCTGCCAGCGTTTTGAACCAGATCGAGAATTTTCGAAACGGTCGATTCGTGATATTCTTTTTCGACTTCCACTTCTAACACGCCGTTTTTATTGACGAATCCGCTCAGTACTTCCTTGCCGGGCGCGATATCCCTCGGCACGGATTCTCCCGTTAAGGCCGATGTGTCAACCATCGATCTTCCCTCTACAACCTTGCCGTCAAGGGGAATTTTTTCCCCCGGCCTGATGATAATGACATCGCCGCAAGCGACCGTTTCGGGAGATACTTTGGCCGTTCCGTCTGCCGTTTTCAAATTGGCGTAATCCGGGCGGATATCCATCAGCTCGCTGATCGATTTGCGCGAACGGTTGACAGCGGCTCCCTGAAACAGCTCCCCGATTTGATAAAACAGCATGACCGCCACGCCTTCAGGATACTGCCCGATAATAAACGCCCCGACAGTGGCAATGGTCATCAAAAAGTGCTCATCGAAGACCCGGCCTTGAAGGATGTTTTTGAGTGCTCTGTAAACAACATCACCGCCAATGATCAGATAAGCAAGGAAAAAGAGAAGCCATTCCGCGATCCCGCCTGAGGAAACAAGAAACCCGGCCGCACCGAGGGCCGTCCCAAAGGCAAGCCTTGCAATCGTTTTTTGCATGCTGTTATCGCCTTCCGCCTCTTTCCCCTGCGCCCCTTCTTTCGGCACAACTTTGATGTGCGGCTCTATGGCATTCACTTTTTTTGTGATTTCAGAGGACATATTGCGTCCGTTGTTCCCTTCGACCGTTACGGTAAGGGTGCTTGTTGCAAAGTTGACCGAACATGTCTCGATTCCTTTCATGCCGGCGACTCCATCTTCAATTTTCCGGGCGCAGTTTCCGCAGTCGAGACCGTTTAACATATATTCCTGCTTCACTTTTTCCATCTATCTCACCTTTCTTTTTCAAAAGCCGGGATGATTTATTTTATATATGAACATATACGCATATATTATATATCTCCTATTATATGCTTCTGTTCGAAATTGTGTCAATCGGCTAAAGCGCTGATATTTGCCGATTCATCGTTTACCCCGATTTTGTGCTGCCGAAACTCGGGTAGCATATTGGAAGCATCCCCCAAATATACTTAGTTTAGCTATTAAACTAACAAGCTTTTTCTTCACGATCAGTCCAGTTAAGGGAGTGGATCTTCTTGAGAAAAAAATGCTTTTTGACGCTCTGCCTCGTTTGTCTGCTTTTTCTCTCCGCAGGCTGCAAGAGCAACGGCGAAGATTCAAAGGCGGCTAAAGAGGTGAAGGTATGGGATTATTTTACAGGAAAACAACAGGAGCTGTATCATAAGCTTGTCGACCAGTACAACCGATCACAAGACCGCTATAAAGTAGTGACAGAGTATATTCCGTTCAATGAAGTGAAAAAGCAGCTGTCCGTCGGCGCGGCGGGAAATGCGCTGCCTGACGCCGTTTTTCTCGACAATGTCGACAATGCTTCATTCGCCGCCATGGGGGTTCTGGAAGACTTGACGGACAGAATTGAAAAATGGGGACAGACCGGGCAGTTTTATGACGGGCCGCTGTCATCCGCCCGTTATGAAGACAAATATTACGGAATTCCTTTTGCAAGCAATGCGCTCGCCTTGTTCTACAACAAAAATCTCTTTCGCGATGCCGGAGTGGCGGAGCCTCCGAAAACGTGGGCCGAGCTGAGAAAGGCGGCTCAAAAGTTGAGCAAGGGGCATACGAAAGGCTTCGCGATGTCCGCCGTCAAATCGGAGGAAGGCGCTTTTCAATTTTATCCGTTCCTCCTGTCTTCCGGCGCTGACATCGATGGGCTGCAATCAGGGCGAGCGGTTTCTTCCCTTCGTTTTTTAACCGATTTAGTAAAGGACGGATCGATGGACAAAGACGTCTTAAATGCCACGCAGGATGACCTGGCCAGACAGTTTGCGGCGGGACAGCTGGCAATGATGATCAACGGCTCCTGGAACATTGAACGGTTAACAGAAGCGGAACAATTAGACTACGGCATCACCTTTATCCCAAAAGATAAGGAATACGCTTCGGCGCCCGGCGGGGAGAACATTGCCGCCGTCAAAGGGAAAAACACAGACGGCGCCTGGGATTTCATCACCTGGCTTCTCGATCCGAAGCGGCTTGAGGCGTTGACTGCAGAAACCGGCGTTTTCCCGCCGCGGAAGGATATTATTGAACAATCCGATCATTGGAAAACGGATCAGAATCTAAAGGCCTTCATCCCGATTATGGATATCGCTTCAGCGCGGGGCCCTTCGAAAGACTGGCCGAAGATTTCCGAAGCGCTGCAAACGGCTCTTCAGGAAGCATTAAGCGAAAGCAAAACGCCGGAAGATGCGCTGGGCGATGCCGCAAAAAAAATCAGCGCATTACGTTAAGGTAAGGAGTTTTGACCATGATCAAAGCGTACGCCCGAAAATGGGAAGGGTATTTCTTTTTGTTTCCGGCGGTTCTTTTTATGCTCGCTCTTATCGGCTATCCGCTAATCTACAATCTGCTGCTCAGCTTTCAAAACCTGTCCCTTTCAAATATGGCCTCTCATGATGCGAGCTTCATCGGATTTGAGAATTATAAACGGCTTGCCCAAGAAAACGTATTTTGGGTTTCCTTGAAAAATACGCTTATATACACGGCGGGAAGCGTCATATTTCAATTTGCGGTCGGCTTTTTGCTGGCGCTCTTTTTCAGCATGAAATTTCGCCTCGCCCCGTTTCTGAGGGGCCTGATGATGGTCAGCTGGCTGATACCGCTGACGGTTACGGCTCTTTTGTTTAAATTCATGATGGCTTCAAGCGAAGGAATCTTCAATCAGCTTCTCTTATCATGGGGGATCATCGACAGCCCGGTACCGTGGCTGTCAAACCCCGATATCGCGATTTGGTCTGTCATCATCGCCAATATCTGGGTCGGGATTCCTTTCAATATGCTGATCATTTCCGCGGGGCTCAGCTCCCTGCCGGAGGACATATACGAAAGCGCCAGCCTTGACGGTTCGGGCGGCTTTCAGAAATTGATGTACATTACTATACCGTTATTGCGCCCGGTGATCACCGTCGTCATGATGCTCGGCTTTATTTACACGTTCAAAGTATTCGACCTTGTCTTCGTCATGACGGGAGGCGGCCCCGTTCATTCGACAGAAATGCTTTCAACCGTCAGCTACCGCTATTCCTTTGACGAATTCCAGTTCAGCATGGGAGCGGCCAGCGCCAATGTCCTGTTTGTCATTCTCCTTTTGTTCAGCCTCGTATATGTAAGACTGATCAAAAAAGATGAGGTGATGTGAACATGCCGAAACGGAAGGAATGGTTCCTTAATTGTGCCGGGATCTTGATTGCGGCGGTTTTCCTGTTTCCCGTGTACTGGATGATCGCCACCGCTTTTAAATCAGGGGCCGAATTGTTTGAAACACCCCCTTCTCTGTGGCCGAAGACATTTCAGACCGCCGGTTTTCAAGCAGTGTTCGCAGAAGGTGCAGTCAGACATTTCATGAACAGCCTGCTCATTTCCGGTGCTGCGGCTGCGATCGTCCTGCTCCTTTCAGTCCCTGCCGCCTACGGCTTGGCCCGCTTTCAAATCCGCGGCAGGAAGCTTTTGATTCTGCTGTTTCTCATCACGCAAATGCTGCCGGCCACCGTCATTTTGACGCCCCTGTTTATCGTGTTCAGCAAGCTGAACCTCTTGAATACGTACATCGGTCCGATCTTGTCGGCGGCAACCCTCGGCATTCCGTTTTCGGTGTTGATGCTCAGAACCTTTTTCCTCGGAATTCCGAAGGATCTTGAAGATGCCGCCAAAATTGACGGATGCAGCCGTTTGACGGCTTTTATCCGCATCATTCTGCCTGTTGCGATGCCTGGAATTGCCGTGAGCGGCGCGATTTCTTTCTTTTTCGCGTGGGGGGATTTGATTTTCAGCCTGACGTTTAACAGAAACCAGGAGCTGTGGCCATTAACGGCCGGCGTCTACAATGTGATCAGCCAATACGGAATCGAGTGGAACGATCTGATGGCGTTCGCCGTCATCTCCGTTCTGCCTGTCATCTTGATCTTTGTCATGCTGCAAAAACAGCTTGTCAAAGGGCTTGTCAGCGGTTCGATTAAGTAAAAGAAAGGGTTGTTGCGATATGAAGTTTTCCGACGGCTACTGGCTCACCCGGGACGGCTTTATGATCAATGCGCCAAAGGAAGCCTATGACCACCGGATTGACGGACAGTCACTGACAGTGTACGGACCTGTCAAAAACATCCGGAAAAGGGGGGACACGCTCGATACCGTGATGCTGACCGTCAAGTTTTCAAGCCCTCTTGAAGACGTGATCCGCGTCCAGGTTTTCCACTATAAAGGGAGAGCCCGGAAAAAGCCGGATTTTGAGCTTTGCACGACAGACATGAAGCCGCTCATTACGGAAGATGCCGACACATTAACGCTCCAAAGCGGCAGCCTGTCCGTAAAAGTCGACAAAAGCAGCTGGGGATATCGATTTTCACGCGAGGCGGAAAAGCTGACGGGCAGCGCCCCGAACAGCCTCGCCTATATTTCGGCGGATGACGGCCGGACTTATATGAGGGAGCAGCTTGATATCGCAGTCGGTGAAACGATTTACGGCCTCGGAGAGCGCTTTACGGCCTTTGTGAAAAACGGCCAATCCGTTGACATCTGGAACAGAGACGGCGGAACGAGCACCGAACAGGCGTATAAAAATGTCCCATTTTATTTGTCGAACAAAGGGTATGGAGTGTTTGTCAACCACCCTGAACTCGTCTCCTACGAAATCGGTTTAGAAATCGTCTCAAAAGCGCAATTTTCCGTCGAAGGCGAGGAACTTGATTATTTTATCATCGGCGGCAATGATCCCAAGGATGTGCTAAAGAGGTACGCGATGTTGACGGGCAAGCCGGCTCTTCCGCCCGCCTGGTCCTTCGGGCTGTGGCTGTCGACATCTTTTACAACCGATTATTCGGAAAAGACGGTCACCGGTTTTATCGACGGAATGAAAGAGCGTGATATCCCGCTCAGCGTCTTCCATTTTGACTGCTTTTGGATGAAGGAATTCGAATGGTGCAATTTTGAATGGGATGAGCGGTTTTTTCCAGATCCGAAAGCGATGCTCAGCCGCCTGAAGGAAAGGGGCCTCAAAATCTGTGTTTGGATCAACCCTTATATCGCGCAAAAGTCAAAGCTTTTTGACGAAGGCAAAGAAAACGGCTATTTCCTAAAAAACGTCCGGGGCGATGTGTGGCAGTGGGACCGCTGGCAGTCCGGAATGGCGATTGTTGACTTTACAAACCCGGAAGCGCGCGATTGGTACTGCTCAAAACTTGAGGATCTGCTGGAGATGGGCGTCGACTGCTTCAAGACCGACTTCGGCGAAAGAATTCCGGCGGACGCCGTCTATTTCGACGGGTCAGATCCCGAAAAAATGCACAACTATTACTCATTTTTGTACAACAAAACCGTGTTCGGCCTTCTGAAAGAAAAACGCGGCGAACAGGAAGCCGTCGTGTTTGCCAGATCCGCAACAGCCGGCTCCCAGCAATTCCCCGTTCACTGGGGCGGAGACTGTTTTGCCAGCTATGATTCAATGGCTGAAAGCCTTCGCGGCGGCCTGTCCCTCTCCCTTTCCGGCTTCGGATTTTGGAGCCATGATATCGGCGGATTTGAAAGCACGGCTTCTGCCGATTTGTATAAACGCTGGACGGCATTCGGACTGCTGTCGACGCACAGCCGCCTCCACGGCAGCGAATCGTACAGGGTGCCGTGGCTGTTTGACGAAGAAGCGTCAGACGTGATGAGGTATTTTGTCAAATTAAAGCACAGGCTGATGCCGTATTTGTATGCCGCCGCTTATGAAGCTCACCTTGAAGGCGTTCCGGTCATGCGGGCGATGCTCCTCGAATTTCCTGAAGACCGGACGTGCGACTGGCTCGACAGGCAATACATGCTCGGCAGAAGCCTGCTCGTCTCCCCGGTTTTTCAAGAAAACGGCGCTGTCTCCTATTACCTCCCGAAAGGAACGTGGACACACTTGTTAACAGGGAAAGAGGCGGAAGGCGGAGAGTGGAAACAAGAGCAGTACGGCTATATGGGGCTGCCTCTGTTCGTCCGGGAAAACACCCTGCTCCCGCTCGGAGATGTATCTGACCGGCCGGACTACGATTATCTCGACGGTGTCGAATTCTGCCTCTACCATTTAAAAGACGGCTGTTCGGCAGAACAGACGATCTACAATGAAAAACACGAAACGATGACGATCAAGGCTGTCAGAAAGCAAAACACGATAACCGTCAAAACGACAGGCGTGCAAAAGAAATGGCGCTTGATCCTCCGCAATCATCCGGCCGTCAGCACCGTCATCAACGGAGCTTCGGAAGCCCTTCAAGAAGGAACTGCGATTCAGCCGAAGGAAGAGCATCGCGATGTCGTCATTTTTTTCTAGCAAAGGAGTGAAACCATGCTGAAAAAAGTCCGCATAACAGCGGTATGCATCATCGTTTCCGCCCTCGGTTTCAGCCTGCCGCACCCCGCGGCGGCTAAACCGGAGCAGGCGTACGACTACCCGTTTCAAAACCCCGGCCTTTCCGTGGAAAAAAGGGTTGCAGACCTCGTATCGCGGCTTACGCCTGATGAAAAAGTATCGCTCATGCACCAGTATCAGCCTGCGATTCCCCGCCTCGGAATCCCCGCTTTCAAAACGGGTACAGAAGCGCTGCACGGCGTCGCCTGGCTCGGAGAAGCGACCGTTTTCCCCCAGGCTGTCGGCCTTGCGCACACCTGGGACCCGGCTTTGATCAAGCAGGCCGGCTCTGCGGTCGGAGATGAAGTCCGCGGGTTTCACCATCTTCATCCTGCAGCGAACGGGGTCAATGTATGGGCCCCTGTCGTCGATTTGCTGCGGGATCCGAGATGGGGAAGAAATGAAGAAGGCTATTCAGAGGACCCTTTTTTAACCGGAAAAATAGCATCCGCCTATGCGTCAGGCTTAAAGGGCGACCACCCCTTTTATTTGAAAACGGTTCCAACATTGAAGCATTTTCTCGGCTACAACAATGAAACAGACCGGGGTTTCAGCTCTTCCAGCATCGATCCTCGGAATTTGCACGAATATTACATCAAGCCGTTTCAAACGGTGATTTCTGAAAAAGCTGCATACGGCTTGATGCCCGCTTACAATTCGGTCAATGATAAGCCCGCCATTTTAAGTCCGCTTCTAAAAAACACCGTCAAAAATAAGTGGGCGGGAAAGCACTTCTTTATCGTCAGCGACGCGTTTGACCCGTCCGGGATCGTCAATGATCACCACTATTACGATAACCACGAAGAAGCACACGCACATGCTCTGAAAGCGGGCATCGACAGCTTCACAGACCAGGGAGAAAATCCCGCGCTGACAAAGGCCGCGCTCACGGGCGCCTTACAAAAAGGGCTGATTTCTGAAAAACACTTGGATCATGCCTTGAAAAACACGTTCAGCATCCGCTTCCGCACGGGCGAATTCGATCCCGATGAGCTGAGTCCGTACAGCCGCCTGACAGATGACGTCATCAACAGCCCGGCGCACCAAAAGCTTGCGAAAAAAACCGCGGAAAAATCGATCGTGCTGCTCAAAAACAGCAAACAACTGCTCCCTTTCAACCCTCGTGCAGATGAAAACATCGCGGTGATCGGCCCGTTCGGGAATGTGCTCTATGAGGATTGGTACAGCGGGACGATGCCTTATCAAGTAACCCCGCTTGACGGCATAACAGACAAAATCGGCGAAAAACGCGTCTCCTTCGCGGAAGGAATCGAACAGAGCGGATTCAAATCGGTGCTGACGGGAAAATTCGTAACAGCGGATCAAAATGGAAAAAAGCCGCTCACAGCAGATGCGTCTGAATTGAAAAAACACGAAACATTCGATTTGGCCGACTGGGGAGACGGCGTACACACGTTTCGCGCCCAAGCGAACGGCCGCTACGTATCGCTTCAGGATGACGGCCGCTTAATACCCGACCAAAAGCAGCCAAACGGCTGGACGGTCAAAGAAACCTTTCAGCTTGAAAAACAGCCTGACGGGACGTACGTCATGAAAAACACCGCGAACGGCAAATACATCAAAGCCGAGACAGACGGAACACTAACGGCCTCCGCCGATGCACCTCTGACAGCGGCGGAAAAATTCGAAAAAACCGTCGTCAAAACCGCAGT
The DNA here is from genome assembly GCF_037982765.1 of Bacillus sp. FSL K6-0138. Taxonomy (NCBI): domain Bacteria; kingdom Bacillati; phylum Bacillota; class Bacilli; order Caryophanales; family Bacillaceae; genus Bacillus; species Bacillus sp. FSL K6-0138. The sequence continues at coordinate 837,986 of NZ_CP150286.1, read as the reverse complement.
CCAGGAAGCCGCGGAATTGGCAAAAGCAGCCGACAAGACCGTCGTATTTGCCGGAAACAATCCTTATATCAACGGCAGGGAAACCCAGGACCGCAATGACATCGCACTCCCTCCCGCACAGGAAGAGCTCATAAAAGCCGTCGCAAAAGCGAATCCGAACACCGTGCTCGTCGTGACAAGCAGCTATCCGTTCGCGCTGAACTGGGCCGATAAACACGTCCCCGCAATTTTGTATACGTCACACGGCGGACAGGAAGCAGGCAGTGCGCTCGCAGGCATCCTCTTCGGCGATGAAGCTCCCGGAGGGCGATTAACGCAGACGTGGCATGCATCCGTCAAGGATCTGCCCGATATGATGGACTACGACATTATGAAAGGGAAGCGGACATATAAATATTTTGACGGACGGCCGCTGTATCCGTTCGGCCACGGATTGTCCTATACATCGTTTCGCTATCACGGCTTGACGGTTTCCCCGGAAAGCCTTAAAAAAAGCGGAACCGTCACGATTCGCTTCAAGGTCACAAACACGGGAAAGAGAACAGGCGATGAAGTCGTTCAGCTTTATACCGCGCCCGGTTTTAAAACAAGGGTCAAACAGCCGAGGAAGGACTTAAAAGGCTTCCAGCGCATCACCCTTTCGCCTGACGAAACGAAAACGGTCACATTTAAGCTAAAGCAAACGGATCTCGCTTTTTGGGACGTGACAAGAGAAAAATTCGCCGTCGAAAAAGGCCCGTACAGCATCAATATCGGCAGCTCCTCAAAGGATATCCGCCTGACGAAACGAATTCCGGTTCACGGCGAAGACATTCCAAAGCGACATTTGCGCCAAAAGACGAAAGCCGAAAATTACGATGACTACGAAGGCGTTCGGATCACGGAAGAAGCGAAACGCGGCGGTGACGCGGTCAAAAGCGAAACAGAGAATTCCTGGATCGCCTTCCGCCATGTACGCTTGAAAGGAGAAAAGCGCTTTGAAGCTGCTGTGTCAAGCAAAGGCGGCGGAAACATCGATATTTATCTGGATCGTCCGGTGAAAGGGAAAAAGATCGGTTCGCTGAACGTCCCCGACACCTCCGGCCTTGAAAACTGGAAAACCATCAAAGCCCAGCTCTCCAAAACGACAGGCACCCGCGACGTTTATTTCGTTTTTAAAGGAAAAACGGCGCTTGATACGTTTCAATTTCACCGGTGAAGAAAAAATTTACAAAGCCATGCAGCGCTTCCTGCATGGCTTTCGTCCTTTATTTAGAAATTTTTGAACTTTACAAGTCGAAGGATCTGTATTAAAATTCAAGCAAAAGTTGCATTAGGTAAAAAAAATGTCCTAAGGTAACAAAAGAGTTGCCAAGCTAAAATTATTGGATAAAGATAATTTCACACCGAAAGGAGTTCCTACAAAGCTATGAAACACGCTCTCACCGTTAGGGATTTATACGTGTCATACCACGGTACTGAGGCGCTTCAAAGTATCAATTTCTCGATCGAACAAGGGAAAATGGCCGGAATCATCGGGCCGAACGGCGCCGGCAAATCGACGCTTCTGAAAGCGATACTCGATTTGATTCCGAGAGATAAAGGCGAAGTGCGTCTCCTTGAAAGACCTTTGAAAAACGTTCGCAAGGGCGTCTCCTATGTTCCCCAGCGAAATGACATGGATTGGACATTTCCCATCAATGTCCTCGATACGGTCTTACTCGGCACATACCCTGAGCTGGGGCTTCTCCGCCGTCCGAAAAAACGCCACAAAGATTGGGCGCATCACTGCTTGGAAAAAGTCGGGATGGAGGCTTTCGCAAAGCGCCAGATCGGCGAGCTGTCGGGCGGACAGCAGCAGCGCGTGTTTCTCGCGCGGGCGCTCGCTCAAGAAGCCGAGCTGTTTTGCCTTGATGAACCGTTCGTCGGCATTGACGTGACAAGCGAAGAGACGATCGTCGCGATTTTAAAGGAGCTGCGCGACCAAGGAAAAACCGTCCTCGTCGTCCATCACGATCTGACGAAAGCGGACAGCTACTTCGATGAACTGATCTTGCTGAACAAAAAGCTGATTCAAAAAGGCCCTGTCTCAGACATTCTCGATCCTGAAGTCATGATGAAAGCCTATGAAGCCCAGCTTCCATTTCTCCAGACGAAACGGGGGGCGATCTGATGGAATTCATAAACGGTCTGATGGAATACTCTTTTTTGCAAAAATCGCTGTTCACGTCGATCATGGTCGGCGTCATATGCGGGGTGATCGGCTGTTTTATCATCCTGCGCGGAATGGCGCTTATGGGCGACGCCATTTCGCACGCGGTCCTGCCCGGTGTCGCGATCTCTTATATGCTCGGTGTCAACTTTTTCTTCGGAGCCGTGTTTACCGGCATCCTGACCGCACTCGGGATCGGCTATGTCAGCCAAAACAGCCGGATCAAAAACGATTCGGCCATCGGCATCGTATTTACGGCCTTTTTCGCGGTCGGCATCATCTTGATCACCCTTGTAAAAAGCTCAAGCGACCTGTATCACATTTTATTCGGCAACGTTCTGGCCGTCCGTTCATCAGATATGTGGGTCACGCTTGCGATCGGGATCGTGATCCTTTCAGCCGTCTTTCTGTTCTACAAAGAGCTCTTGATCACCTCGTTTGATCCGACGATGGCCGCCGTCTACGGTTTGCCGAACCGTCTGATCCACTACTTTTTAATGGCGCTTTTGACGATGGTGACGGTCGCATCGCTCCAGACCGTCGGCATCATTCTCGTCGTGGCGATGCTGATCACTCCTGCCGCGACCGCCTATTTATTGACCGACCGGCTGTGGGTGATGATCTATTTGGCCGCTTTCTTCGGCGCTTTGTCAGCGGTCATCGGCCTTGGACTGAGCTACACATACAACCTTTCATCAGGAGCGGCGATCGTGCTGGTTGCTACGATCCTGTTCGGCCTCGCCTTTATGTTTTCGCTAAAACAAGGCATCCTGTGGAGGTCGTTGAAAACAAGAAGAAAAAGAGCGGCGCTCCAAAATTAATCTAAAAACAAAGGGGGAAAATCCAAACATGAAGTTCAAGCGAAAATTAGCGATTCTGGCAGCCGTCATTCTGCTTCTCGCCGCCGGTTGCTCCTCAAAAAGCAGCAGTGGAGAAAACGGAAAACTGAAGGTCGTGACCACCTATTCGATCCTGTATGACATCGTCAAACACGTCGGAGGCGGTCACATCGATTTGCACAGCATCGTCCCTGTCGGCACCGATCCGCACGAATACGACCCGCTGCCAAAAGACGTCCAAAAGACGGCGGATGCCGATATTGTTTTTTACAACGGCCTTAATCTCGAAACAGGAAACGGCTGGTTTACGAAGCTCCTTGAAACGGCCGAAAAAGCGGGCGATGACGCCCCTGTCTACAAGCTGAGCGAAGGCGTTCAGGCAAAGCACCTCACATCTGAAGGGAAAGAAACGGAAGAAGATCCGCACGCCTGGCTCGACATTCAAAACGGGATTCAATATGCAAAAAACGCGCGTGATGCGCTGATGAAAAACGACCCCGCCCATAAAGAAGACTACGAAAAAAACGCGGCGGCATATATCGAAAAGCTCGAAAAGCTCCACGACGAAGCGGTAGACCGCTTTAAGGACCTACCGGAAGATCGCCGCATCCTCGTGACAAGCGAAGGCGCTTTTAAATATTTTGCTTCGGCATACGGTGTGGACGCCCGGTATATTTGGGAAATTAATACAGAAAACGAAGGCACTCCTGGGCAGATGAAAAAAATCGTCGACACGGTGAAGAAAAAGAAGGTTCCGGCTTTATTCGTAGAGACAAGCGTTGATCCGCGCAGCATGGAAAGCGTGTCAGCCGAAACCGGCGTGCCGATCAAAGGAAAAGTATTTACCGATTCCATCGGCAAACCGGGCGAGGCGGGAGATTCGTATTATAAAATGATGAAAGAAAACATTGATCGCATCCATAAAGGACTCGCCGGGTGACAACCTGCTTTAACAGCAGGTTTTTTCTTTTGCAGAAACGCTTATGCAGAGTACCAGGCACAAGAAACGGAAAATGAATCCTATGCTGAATGCATCATAGCATGCCTGGAGTGCCTTCAGCGCTGCAGCAAGTCTTTGACAAATGTGTAATAGAAGGAGATGCAGGCATGATGGCCGAACGCATCGGCTAGGACAAGGAGTGCGCAAACCATGTGCAATCCGCCGTTCTGTCGGGGACGCGAAACAGCCCGTATGCCGAAGACATCCGCTAGCACCGGGTTTTTTATTTTGTTTTTTTCGCCTTCTCCCCCTTTCAAACTGATACAATATGACTATAAAAGGGGGTTTTGAACATGAAAGACGGCTTGTTTCAAATGACTTCTGACACATATCATACGCTCAGCGATTCGGAACGGCACCTGCTTGAGTATATTTATCAGCACCTTGACCTGATCTCAACCCAGTCCATCGTCAAATTAAGCGAAAATGCCAATGTTTCAACAGCCACGATCGTCAGGTTAATGAAAAAGCTTGGCTATGACGGATACACTTCTTTTAAATATGCATTAAAGGAAAGTCATCAGCTCGGACATACTCCCCTCATGGATGACATCGACAGCCAAATCAAACAGGCTGTGCTCAAAAATGAACGGGAGGTCCTCGACACGATCAAAATGCTCGATATCGGTCTTATTGAGGATGCCATTCAAAAAATCAGCAATGCCGACAAAATATATATTTTTGCAAGAGGCTTGTCTGAAATGATCGGCACAGAGATGACCATCAAGCTTCAGCTGCTCGGAAAAAACGTCGAGATGCACAGCGATCCGAACATCATCAGGGGCAAATCGAAAACGCTCACCAAAAAGGATCTCGGCTTATTCGTCTCATTGAACGGCGAAACGGAAGAACTGGTCGAAGCTGCTACAAATTTCAAAGTGCAATCGATCTCTTCTATCACATTGACGACGAGAGTCGACTCGCGGCTCGCCAAACTGTCGGAGATCGTACTCATCGGTTTCAAAGGAGAACAATCGTTTTTTCCTGATTATGAAGTCCGCTCCCGCCTGCCCCTGCAAGTCCTCTCCCGCATTATGCTCGATTCATACGTGATTCGCACATCGCATGAAACGTCTTGATGAAAACCTTTACACAACCTGTAAACATTCCCCCTTTTATCTGTGACATAATGTCTGTGAAGTCACATAGATAAAGGGGGGAACAACATGATCTATACATGCACGATGAATACCGCCGTTGATCTGTTTGTTGAAACAGACGATTTGCTTCCCGATATTGTCAACCGCACGAAAGATGAAGATTACCAGCCAAACGGAAAAGGCGTCAATATTTCTTTTATGCTCAAGCGCCTCGGCCTCGACAATACGGCGCTCGGCTTTACGGGCGGGTTCACGGGGCGATTTATCGAAGATGAGCTGAAGAGAGAAAACATCGCGACCGATTTTGTAAAGGTTGACGGCATTTCCCGGATTAATATTTTTATCAACTCAGACCGCGAATTCAAAATCGTCAACAAAGGCCCGTTCATATCAGAAACCAAGACGCAAGAATTGATTGATAAAATACGGAAGATTCCCTCAGGGCATTTTTTATTCATTTCCGGCAGCCTTCCAAAAGGCATCCGGGAAAGCATTTATCCTGTTCTTTCCGACATTGCCGCAACGCGGGGGATAAAGCTCGTGTTGGATATCAGCTCGCCGGCGCTTCTCGACTGCCTTCCGTACCGCCCTTACCTGATCAAGCCGAACGAACAGGAGCTGGCCGCTTTTTTCGGACAAAAGAAAGCGTTGTCAGAAGAAGAAGTGATCAGTTACGGAGGCAAGCTTCTCACCCGGGGAGCCGAGCGGGTCCTCGTCACCCGCGGAAAAGACGGCGCAATATATTTTGACCGAAGCAAGACATTAAAGGTGACATCCGCCGAAGGCAAAGTCGTCAATACCGCATGTGCGGGCGACGCGATGCTGGCAGTGTTCATCGGCAAACAGGAGCTCGGCATGCCTCTTGAAGACGCTTTAAAACAGGCGTCTGCCGCAGGAGCGCTGACGGCATTTTCAAAAGGGCTCGGCGATTTATCCAGGCTTGATGAGACGGTTTCACAAATCAGGATCACCCATTTATAAAGGAGGTTTTCAGCATGGCAAACATCAAAATCATCGCTGCGACAGGCTGTCCGACCGGTATCGCCCATACGTTTATGGCGGAAGAGGCTTTAAAACAGGCCGCCGCGAAGCTTGGCGTCGACATCAAAGTGGAAACCCACGGCCAGGTCGGCGTCCAAAATGAGCTGACGGCTGCCGACATCAAACAGGCCGACGGTGTAATCGTTGCCGCGGACAAGGATGTGGGCGCCGACCGTTTTAAAGGCAAGCCCGTCCTCGACGTTCCCGTCGCCCGCGGAATCCGGGATGCGGAGGCGCTCATTCAGACGATTATCGACGGAAAAGCGCCGGTCTACGGCAAGCAAGAAGCCGAAAAAACGGAAGCTGACATCAATGTCAGCGAGTCCGGTTCGGCGGGGCGGAAAATATATAAACATTTGATGAACGGCGTTTCCCACATGCTCCCGTTTGTCGTCGGCGGCGGGGTGTTGATCGCGCTTTCGTTTCTCTTCGGCATCCATTCTGCCGATCCTAAGCATCCAAGCTACAATGCGTTTGCCGAACTGTTAAACAAGACGGGGGCCTTCGGCTTCCAGCTGATGGTTCCGATCCTTTCGGCGTATATCGCCGATTCGATGGCCAAACGCCCCGGGCTGATCGTCGGCTTTATCGGCGGAATGATCGCAAGCACGGGCGGAGCCGGCTTTTTGGGCGGAATCGTCTCCGGGTTTTTAGCCGGGCTGATCATCTTCGTCCTATCCTATGTATTGAAAAACATGCCGCAATCTCTTGAAGGATTAAAAGCGATCTTTCTTTATCCCGTTCTCGGCATTTTCCTTATCGGAGCCGTAATGTTCGTATTAGTGGAGCCGATGACCGCCATCAATGAAGGCATGAAGGATTTTTTAGCCGATTTTCAAGGAGCGAACCCCGTCATTCTCGGCCTTATCATCGGCTGTATGTCCGCGTTTGACATGGGGGGACCGGTCAATAAAGCGGCGTACGTCACAGGCACCGCGCTGCTTGCCGAAGGGAACCAATATTTTATGGCAGGCGTTTCAGCCGCATGCATCACACCGCCCCTCGTCATTGCTTTTGCGACTTTGTTTTTCCGGAAGTATTTCAGCCAGCAGGACCGGAATGCGGGTCTTGTCAATTTTATACTCGGCGCCACCCATATTACCGAAGGTGCAATCCCGTTCGCCGCAAAAAAACCGATCCCTGTCATCCCGATTTTGATGATCGGTTCGTCGGTATCGGCCATTTTAACGTATTCGTTCGCCGTTCAAGTCCCGGCCCCGCACGGCGGATTCCTCGTCCTTCCCGTCGTAAACGGAGCGTTTCAATGGGTGCTGTCGATTATCATCGGATCGCTCATCGGGGCATTCTTGTACGGCTTTTATCAAAAACGGATATATGAAAAAACGGAGAAAGGCTGATCGAACATGAACACAGCAGTTTTTTTTAAAAAAGAACACATCTATCTACATGAAACATTGTCCACGCAAGCCGAAGCTTTTGACCGGCTCGCTCAGATTGCTTTCGAATCAGGGGTTGCCGCAACAAAACAAGCCGTCGTTCACGGACTTTTGAAACGGGAATCAGAAAGCACGACCGGTTTTATCGACGGATTCGCCATTCCTCACGCAAAGCTTGAGGATATCACAGAACCGGCCGTATTGATCATCAAAAATGAAACAGGGATCGAATGGAACTCTCTTGACGGAAGCCCAGTCACGTTTATCATTGCGCTTTTCGTCCCTGATGCCGAGGCGAACAGCACGCATCTGAATCTGTTGTCATCCCTGTCCCGCATGCTCGTTCACGAAGACGTGAGGAAACTTCTGCTCAAGGCGGAGAGCTCTGAAGACATCCAGCACACCATCGCAAGCTATTTATCTTAAATTCTTTTAAGAAAGAAGGAATCGGAATGCTGACAAATACGAAGAAAATGCTGCTGGACGCACAGGCAAACGGCTATGCTGTCCCAGCCTTCAACATTCATAATCTCGAAACCGTGCAGGCTGTGACAGAAACGGCGGAAGCCCTCAGGTCTCCCGTGATTCTTGCGGCTACACCGGGAACATTCAGCTATGCCGGCCGCGATTACATCCAGGCGATTGCAGAGACCGCAGCAGCGCGCTGCACGATCCCGGTCGCCCTCCATCTTGACCACCACGAAGAAATCGATGATATTCGCGAGTCTTTGCGGTTGGGAACGAAGTCTGTGATGATCGATGCTTCCCATCATCCGTTTGAAGAAAATGCCGCAATCGTAGAGAAAGTCGTTCAGTATGCAAAGCAAAAAGACGCCACCGTCGAAGCGGAGCTCGGACGGCTCGGCGGACAGGAAGACGATCTTGTCGTGGATGAAGCGGACGCGTATTACACCGATCCGGATGCGGCGAAGGAATTTGTCGACAGGACAGGGATCGACTCGCTGGCCGTTGCGATCGGCACTGCCCACGGCCTTTATGCGTCAGAGCCGAAAATCGATTTTGACCGGCTGGCCGACATCCAAAAACGCGTCTCGATCCCGCTCGTGCTGCACGGCGCATCAGGCATTCCTGAACAAGACGTGCGAAGGTGCATCAAACTGGGGTGTGCCAAAGTAAATATCGCGACAGAATTAAAAATCCCGTTTTCCGATAAGCTGCGCCGTTTTCTAAACGAACATCCCGATGCGAGCGATCCGAGAAAATATATGGCTCCCGCGAAAGAAGCGATGAAAAAGATCGTCGAAGAAAAAATCAATATGTGCATGAGCAACGGAAGATATTAACGGTACAAACAAAAAAACAGGCCCGCTTGTTTCGCGCGCCTGTTTTTCTTTTATTCTCTATTTAGCCTGAAAACATGCTGTACACGCCGATCACAAGCCCGATATAAACGATCGCCGAAACGGCCCAGATCAGCACGTTTCTGTTTTTCAAGACGGATTCCTCCAATCGAGTTTCACCTTTTGCAGTCTGAGGGCATTGAGAACAACCGATACAGAGCTGAACGCCATAGCAGCGCCGGCAACCCACGGGGCCAAAAATCCGAGCGCGGCGAACGGAATGCCGATGCTGTTGTAAGCGAACGCCCAGAACAGGTTTTGTTTAATATTTTTGATCGTGAGCTTGCTCATCATGATCGCGTCGGCGATGCTGTTTAAATCGCCGCGGATCAGCGTAATGTCAGCCGCTTCCATTGCGACATCTGCCCCTGTGCCGATCGCCATTCCGGTATCGGCCGCCGCCAAGGCGGGTGCATCATTGATGCCGTCGCCGACCATCGCGACTTTTTTCCCCTGTGCTTGAAGCTTTTTGATTTCTTCCGCTTTCCCTTCAGGGAGCACCTCGGCTACCACATGCTCAATTTCCGCTTCGGCGGCAATCGCTTCAGCCGTCCGGCGGTTGTCTCCGGTGATCATGACGACCGTAAGCCCCATACCTTTGAGCCTTTTGATCGCTGCTTTTGACGTATCCTTGATCGTGTCCGCCACAGCAATCAATCCAGCATACCGGCCGCCGACGGCCGCAAGCATCGCCGTTTTCCCTTGTCCTTCGAGCTTCTCCATCTCGCCGAGAACGCTTGAGACATCGATCCCCTGCCGTTCGAAGAGGCGTCTCGTCCCGATCAGCACCTGCTGTTCGCCGACGGTTGCTTTAATACCGTATCCGGGTATCGCTTCAAAGCTGCTTGCATCGATGATATCGATCCCTTTTTGTCTGACACCTTCAACGATCGCTTCGGCAAGCGGATGCTCGGAACGGTTTTCAGCCGAGCCGGCCAATTTGAGAAACTCGGTCTCATTCAGCCATGATGCAGGGCGTACATCCGTAAGCTCCGGCTTTCCGTTTGTGACCGTTCCCGTTTTATCGAGAACGACCGTATCGATGCGGTGAGCCGTCTCTAAATGCTCCCCGCCTTTAAACAAAATGCCGTATTCGGCTGCCCGTCCGGAACCAGCCATAATCGACGTCGGCGTTGCCAGCCCGAGCGCACACGGACATGCGATGACGAGCACAGCGATCAGACTTTCAAGCGCCGTGCTGAATTCGCCGGGACTGACAAACGCATACCAGACGAAAAACGTGATGATGGCAATCGCGACGACAATCGGCACAAAGACCCCGGAAATCCGGTCGGCAAGCCGTTGAATCGGCGCTTTTGATCCTTGCGCTTCTTCGACCACTTTGATAATCTGCGCTAAAGCCGTGTCTTTCCCTACTTTTTCGGCTTTGATTTTCAAAAAGCCGTTTTTATTCATCGTAGCGCCGATGACTTTATCACCAGCCGCTTTGTCGACGGGGATGCTTTCACCGGTAATCATCGATTCATCCAACGCTGAGCGGCCTTCGACGATCTCTCCGTCAGCCGGAATTTTTTCTCCCGGTTTGACAAGCATGATGTCGCCTGCCAGCACTTGTTCGATCGGCACTGTCATTTCTTCGCCGTTTCTGATGACGGTCGCTGTTTTGGCCTGCAGCCCCATCAGCTTCTTGATCGCTTCGGATGAACGGCCTTTCGCTTTCGCTTCAAACAGCTTACCCAAGACGATCAACGTCAGCAGGATCGCGCTTGTTTCATAATAGAGACCCTCCGGATGCCGATTGGTTCCGAGGCTTGCAATACTTATATAAAGACTGTAAAAATAAGCTGCCGACGTCCCGAGCGCGACGAGGACATCCATGTTGGCGCTCTTGTTCCGCAGCGCTTTATAGGCGCCGACGTAAAACTGTCTGCCGACGATCAATTGTACCGGCGTAGCCAGGGCCAATTGCACCCACGGATCCATCAGCATGCCGGGCAGCCAAATAAATGACGTGAATTTGAAATGGCTGACCATCGCCCAAAGCAGCGGAAAAGACAAAATCGCGGAAAAAATGAATTTTCCTGTCTGTTGCTGAATCTCTTTTTTCCGCTGCTCAAGAGCGCCGTCCGCGCTTTGGTCTTCTTTTAATTCAAGCTTGTAGCCGAGCTTTTCGATAACTTCTTTCATATCATCGACAATCAAGGCTCCGGGAAGATATGCAACCGACACTGTTTCAAGGGCAAAATTGACAGGTGCGCTCTCTACGCCCGGCAGTTTTTCCAGCCGTTTTTCGATCCGGTTCGCGCAGGCGGCGCATGTCATTCCCGAAATCGCAAACTCGGCTTTTTCGGCCGGTACGCGGTAGCCGAGCGATTCAACCTTTTCAGCCAGCTGTCCGACTCCGATTTGCGCCGGGTCATAGACGATTTTCGATTTTTCCAGCGCCAAATTCACATTTGCATCCTCAACCCCGTCAAGCTTTTTTAAGCCTTTTTCGATTCGGGCCGCACACGCGGCGCACGTCATTCCTGATATTTGAAGTGTAGCTTCTTTGCGTTCGCTCATATCGTTCACTCCTTATATACCCCTATCGGGTATATATTCAGCAGAAAAAACCGCGCTTGAAAAGCGCGCGTTTTCCCTTATCCTTCGACATCATACCCTTGATCCTCGATCACATCAGCGATCTCTTTCAGTGATACTTTAGCAGAATCAAATGAAACATCAACTTTTCCGCCGGCCAAATCGACTTTGACGGATTCGACGCCGGCCAATTTTCCGACGCTTCCTTCAACCGCCTGAACACAGTGGTTGCAGGACATTCCTTTTACATCAAGCGTTTTTTGTTCCATTATTCAAATACCTCCCTAAGGTTTTCTGATGTTGCTCAATTACAGATTACCATACCCCTGTAGGGTATTTCAAGAGAACATTCTTCATCACGATTTTGAAAACCGTTTAAATACATCAAGCAGCTCTTCGATGGCTTCTTCGCCTTTTCCGCTTTGAATCGCATTGGCCACGCAATGATGCGTATGATTTTCCAGCAGGCTGAACGCCACCTTTTGCATCGCGGCCTGAACCGCAGAAATTTGCACGAGTATATCGACGCAGTAGCGGTCGTTTTCAATCATGTTTTGAATGCCCCTGACTTGCCCTTCGATCCTTTTTAACCGGTTTGTGATCTGCTCTTTTTCTTTTGAGCTTTTCGGATTCAGCTTATGTTCCGACATTGGGACACCTCACTTTCATTATTCTTTCCAATTGTACCGATGATACTATTATAAAACGTAAACACAGATCGTGTCTAAAAAAGATAACCCCAAATGCTCGGGGTTATCCTCTAAGGCGTTTGAAAAATTCTCTCATAAACTCGGGAAGATTGGACCAATCGTGTCCTGAAACAAGGTTCCCGTCAACATGCAGCTTTTCTTCGATATACGTCGCGCCTGAGGCTTCGACTTCAGGCTTGCAGGCAATGTAAGCCGTCAGCTCGCGTCCTTTCAGATGTTCTCTCAAGCTGGTGAAAATCAGGCTTGCGTGACAAATGGCGCCGACCGGCTTATTTTCCTCAAAGAAATGGGCGACGATCTTTAACAATGAGTCATACATCCGGATAAATTCAGGCGCGCGGCCGCCCGGAATGATGATGCCGTCGTATTCGGAAGGGTCGATGTCGTCAAACGATGCGTGCGCCTCAATTAAATAGCCCGGTTTTTCGGTGTATGTATCCCAATCTAAGAAGTCGTGGACGACCGTATGGATTTTTTTCTTTTTCGGCGCAGCAATCGTTACGTCAAAGCCCTCTTCCAAACAGCGGTAGTACGGATAATACACTTCCAGCGCTTCGACAGCGTCACCTGTCACAATCAATACCTTTTTTGCCATCAAAAACATCTCCTTTCTTATTTTCCCTTTTATTGTATCCAATTCGCGCCTTTTTTGAAAACCAAGTGCTCAGCTGACAATTGTGACGGCTTCTGTTTTTTCCTTCAATGCGGCAAGCGATTCTTTGTCGATGCCGGAATCGGTAATAATCATGTGCTCATCCCGAAGCTGATCGATTTGCGAAAACGCCCGCTTGCCGAATTTGCTGCTGTCCGCCATGACAATCGTTTGGTCGGCGATATCGATCATCCGCTTTTTCAAAAGGGCCTGCCATTCGTTTGAATCGCTAAGTCCGCTTGCAGGGTCGACGCCTTTGCACGAAATGAAGGTTTTATTCACATGGTACATCTCAAGGGATCTCTCCGCCAGCGGCCCGACGAATGACATCGATTGCGGAAGCAGCATCCCGCCGCTTGAGATCACCGTGATTTTGTCCTTTTTGCTTAGCTCCATCGCCACCCTGACGGAATTGGTAATAACGGTAAGAGGGATGTTCTCCAGCGTTTTGGCCATATACCACGCCGTTGTGCTGGCATCGAGAATGATCCGTTCGCCGCTTTCTACGAGCTTGACCGCTTCATAGGCTATCATCTTTTTTTCGACAACATTCGTAATTTCCCGCTCCCGAAAATGCACTTCAGGCTCTTCTGTCTGTACGCTGACTGCCCCTCCATGGCTTCTTTTCAGCTTGTTTTCTTTCTCAAGCTTTTCCAAATCGCGCCTGATCGTTTCTTCCGTCACGGAAAAGAGCTCGCTCAATTCTGTGACGCGTACGCTCGAGCGCAGATTGACAAGTTCGACGATTTTTTGATGTCTTTCAGCTACAAGCATCCTTTACTTCCTTCCTCTACGCAAAATCACTGTTTCTTCCATCATAGCGCATAAGCGCCGAACCGGGAAACGTTTTTAACGCTTTCCGCCGGCAGCAGCGCCTAAAATATGCTCTGTAAAATGCCGGTACGCTTTCTCCCAGGCCGCTGTATCTTTAGGAGCGTACGTTTTTTGGGAAAAGGATTTCTTGATGGCCCGCCTCGCATCCCAAACATCCCAAAACATCCCGAGTGCGATCGCCTGAACCGCGATGTTGCCGATCGCACTCGCCTCAGAAGGACCCGCCCAAACCTTTCTCGCCAATACATTCGCTGTATACTGGCAAAGCAGTTCATTGCGAATGCCGCCACCAACCATGTGAAGCCCCTCGTATTCCTTCCCTGTCAACGCCTCGATCCGTTCCAGGATAAAGCGGTATTTCAACGCAAGGCTCTCCAGCACACAGCGGATGATCGCACCCGGTGTTTCCGGAACGTTTTGATCCGTCTTTCGGCAGAAGTCTTTGATCGCCTCAGGCATATTGACGGGATTGAGGAACATTTCATGATCCGGGTCAATCCATGACCTAAACCCGTCAGCCTGTCCGGCAAGCTTCACAAGCTCCCCGCTCGCATACCGCTTTCCGTCTTTCTCCCAATCCGCCTGGCAGCGCTGAAAGATCCACAGCCCCATAATGTTTTTCAAAAGGCGGTACGTCCCGCCGACGCCGCCCTCATTTGTGAAGTTCCAATCGAGCGCCTGTTGTGTCATAAGCGGCTTATCAAGCTCGGTCCCGATCAGCGACCACGTCCCGCAAATGAAGTAAGCGAATTCCTTTGTTTCGGCGGGAATGCCTACAACAGCCGATGCCGTATCATGTTCGCCGACGGCGATGACGGGAGCTGCCGGGACGCCCAGTTCCTCGCATACAGACGGCATGAGCCGCCCCGCTTCATCGCCAGGCTTCAGGAAATCTTTTGGAAAAATCGCAGCCGGCAGACCGAGAAGGCTGATCAGCTCCCAATCCCAGCCCGAGGTGTTCGGATTGAAAAGCTGGGTCGTCGTTGCATTTGTAAATTCGCTTTTTTTCTCGCCTGTTAGAAAATAGCGCAGCAAATCGGGAATCATTAAAAGCGTCTCTGCCCGTTCCAAAAGGGACGGTTTTGCTTTTTTCAGCGCATAAAGCTGATACATCGTGTTAAATGGCAAAAGCTGAATGCCTGTGTGCGAAAATATCTTTTCCTTGCCGAGGACATCCAATACTTCTTCCATAATACCGTCAGTATGGGGATCGCGGTAATGATATGGGTTGCCCAAAAGCTCCCCGTTTTGATCGAGGAGGCCGAAATCGACCGCCCACGAATCGATCCCGATGCAGCTGATGCGGCCGAAATCGTTTTTCGCTTTTAAGATGCCTTGCTTGATTTCGTGAAAAAGGCGGAGAATGTCCCAATAAAGGTGCCGTCCCGCCTGCACAGGCTGATTTGGGAAACGGTGGATTTCCTCCGCTTTAATCAGTCCGCCGTCGACATGCCCGCTGAAGGCTCTGCCGCTTCCCGCCCCAAGATCAAACGCGAGGATCGTCACCAGCTTGCACCGCCTTTGCCGCGCGCCAGAATTTTATCCGCATATCCGCTTTCCTGATAAGCTGCAAGCGGTTCGGCCGGAACGTTCATCTCCTCACGCACCGCATACAGAAGCGGTCTGACATCGATTTCAAACGCTTCGCGGACGGCCGCCTCGCAAGCGAGTACATCACCTTTTTCCTGCCCCTTTTTGACTTCGTCATAGTTGATGAGAAGCGCTTTTGCATAGTATGTCTGCACATTCATGACCGAGCGGATCACCGCCGGAATTTTCGGTTCAAGATTGTGGCACTGATCAAGCATATATGCAATGTTTTCGGCTGTTTTCCTGACATGTTGGTCAGAGTCCTGTAAAGCATCCAAAATTTGATAAAAAATGAGAAACAGCTCATACGGATTGTGCGCACCGACGATTAAATCGTCATCCGCGTATTTGCGGCTGTTGAAATGAAAGCCTCCCAAACGGCGTTCATCGAGCAAATAAGCGACGATATGTTCAATGTTTACGCCCTGGGCGTGGTGGCCGGTGTCTACGAGCACTTCAGCCTGCGGGCCGAGCTTTTGAGCGAGATTGTAAGCCATTCCCCAATCCGCCAGATCGGTATGGTAAAAAGCCGGTTCAAAAAATTTATACTCGATCAACAGGCGCATGTCGTCTTCAAGCGCAGCATACATGTCAGAAAGGCATTCATACATCCAGTGCTTCCGCTTTCTGATGTCCGCCTGGCCGGGATAGTTGGTTCCGTCGGCAAGCCAGAGGCTTAATTCCTTTGACCCCGTCTGCCTTGCGATATCGATGCATTCAAGCAGATGGGCGGTCGCTTTTCTGCGGATAGCGGAGCTTGCGTTTGTGATGCTTCCGAATTTGTAATCATCGTCTTGGAACAGGTTCGGATTGACTGCTCCGATTGCAATTCCGAGTTCTTCGGCATGCGCTTTTAATTTGGAATAATCGTCAACCTGATCCCACGGAATATGAATCGCAACGGTCGGACAAACGCCGGTCAGCTTATGGACGACGGCTGCATCCTCCATTTTTTCGAATGGGTTCCTCGGCACGCCTTCCTGCTGAAAGACTTTAAAGCGCGTACCCGAGTCGCCGTATCCCCATGAAGGCGTTTCTATTTTAAGCGCTTTCATTTTTTCTTTTACTTCAGACAGATTGATCCCTCTGTCTTTTTGCTGCTGTTCAAATGCGGCGTAAATACGATCATTCATGTACACTCATCCCCCTGTTTGTTGTTAGCGGATACGCCATCGTCGTCATTAAAGCCAGCTCAGGCTGGGTGGCGTCCAGCCTGCTGTACTGGACGATCACGGGTACATCGCTTTTGATTTCGATGGCATACGGAACATTTTCAGGAATCCGTTCTCCCGATGCTTGAAGCGAGCTTGTGCGAATATGTTTTGTTCTTCTTCCTTTGACGGTCTCGGCTATCCCCTCAAGCGGCGGACGGTCTTCGAAAAAGGCGGTGATGGCAAGATGTGCATCTTTCCCGTTGCAATTTAAGACATATCGATTCATGGCTCGTCAGACTGCCTGAGCTTGCCGGCGGGATAAATCCGTCCGGAATGATCCAATGACGCTCTCCTTTCATCTCCCGTTTCCCCCTTGTTTTTGAAAAAGGCGGCTCCTCTGCCGCCTTTTCGGTTATCTTGCAAATGCGGCAGGTACGCCTCCGTCGACAGTCAGCATGCACCCCGTCGTTTTGGCCGATTTTCCCGAGGCAAAGTAAGCGATCGCTTCGGCAATATCGGCCGGATAAATGTTTACGGAAAGAGCGGTCCGCTTCCTGTAATGCTCTTCGAGTTCATCTGGCCCGATTCCGTAGGCAGCAGCCCTTTCCTCGCGCCATTTCGAATCCCAGATCGCCGACCCTTGCAGAACGGCGTCAGGCAGAACAGAGTTCACGCGGATGCCGTATGATCCGCCTTCTGCGGCGATGCATCTCGCCAAATGGACTTCAAGCGCTTTAGCGGAGCTGTAGGCGGCGGCATTTTTGCCGGCATAGACCGAGTTTTTCGATCCGACAAACACCATGCTCCCGCCGAGGTTTTGTTTTTTCATTTGTTTAAAAGCTTCTCGGGCGACCAGGAAATATCCTGTACCCAAAACGTCCATATTCAAGTTCCATTCCTGCAGACTCGTTTCATCGATCGGGCTTGACGTCGCAAGCCCGGCATTGTTGATGACGATGTCAATGCCGCCGTAACGCAAAGCGCTTTCCCTGAAAGCCGTCTGAACCTCGTCTTCTTTCGTGACATCCAGTTTAACGGCGGACGCCCTGCCTTCGCCGTATTGTTCATTAATCGCCCGCGCCGTTTTTTCTGCGCCTTCGATGTTGATGTCTGCGACAACGACATGCGCCCCAACGGAGGCAAGCCTGCGGCACGTCTCGCTGCCGATTCCGCCGGCGCCGCCCGTCACAAAAGCGGTCTTGCGGGAAAATTCAGCTTCCGGAGGAGCGAGCGTTAATTTGTAGAGCTCAAGCGGCCAGTATTCAATGCGGTAGGATTCTTCTTCATTGAGAGAAACAAAGTTTCCCAGCGCTTCCGTCCCTTTCATGACGGCGATCGCCCGACGGTATAAATCCCTGCTCACTTTTGCTGCGGCAAGGCTTTTTCCCGATGCGACAAGTCCGAGCCCCGGGATCAGGATGACGCGGGGCGCAGGTTCAAACATTTCGTCGCCTTCCTGTTTGTTTCTCTCAAAGTAGGCTCTATATTCGTCTTTAAATTTGGCAATCTCTGTTTTTATCAATTCGATCAGGCGGTTCTGATCCTCTTCCGCCGGTTTCCACGGGATATACGCCGGGACGCGTTTTGTATGAACGAGGTGATCCAGACAGGCGGCGCCGATTTGCGAAAGCTCCGGGGCCTTTCTGCTGCCCGAGAACTCCAGCACATCTTCCGAATCGCAGTACGTCAGGAGCATTTGCTTCTGATCGCTGACGGCCCCGCGTATCACCGGCATGATGTCGGCGACGATGCGCTTTCTCTCTTGGGCCGGCAACGGTTCATGCTGCTGTCCGCCGAATGGCTGATGTCCGGCAGAACGTCGCTCGATATAATCTTCCGCTTCGCGAATCACGGCAATCGTCCGGGCATAGCATTCTTTAGACGTCTTACCCCATGTGACGAGCCCGTGCTTCTCCATTAAAACAAGCTCGGCTTTCGGATTGTGTTTCACTCCTTCGGCGATCATTTTCGAGAGTTTGAAGCCCGGCCTTACATAAGGCACCCAGACAAAACGGTCTCCGAAAATCTCTTCGGCAATTTGCCTTCCGTTGTCTGCGCAGCAAATGCTGATGATTGCATCCGGGTGCGTATGATCCACATGCCGAAACGGCAAAAAAGCGTGCAAAAGCGTTTCGATTGACGGGCGCGGATGATTTTTATCGATCATGCAGTGTGATAAATAAGCTGTCATGTCTTCATCCGTCATGTCTTCGCGTTCAATCAGCGGCCGGATATCGTCAAGCCTCAGCCCGGTAAAGTTAACCGCTTTCATTTTTGCCAAATCAGATCCGCTGCCTTTCACCCACATGACGTCGATGCTCCTGCCGCGAAAATCTGTTTCCGTCGTTTTCATCGACGTGTTGCCGCCGCCCCAATTGCAAACGGAACGGTCAGAGCCGATCAGGTTGGAGCGGTATACGAGTTCGTCTAGCCCCGGCGCCAATGCTGTTGCTTGATCATCGGACCATAAATATTCCACCATATCAATCACTCCGTTTTCGTTTGTTTATTTTTGTATACGTCTGTTTTAAGAGTATCATGTTTTTGTTTTTTTGTAATCGTTTTTTTGATATTCAGTTGAAACATATTCCATAAAAAAAAGCGGTTGAAATTCCTCCCATTATCTTTTACGATATAAACTCATGTTTTTTAAAGGAGGGATGAAGCGATGAACAGAAAACACAATGCGCCAATCAAGCTGATCATTATGATTTTTATGATCTGCACGTTTTCCATCGGCTTTACGGAATACGTCGTCATGGGCATTTTAACTTCTATTTCAAAGGATCTCTCTGTCCCGATTTCAGCGACAGGACTGTTGGTGACAGCTTACGCAGGAAGCGTCTGTCTGACGGGGCCGATCGTGACGCTTCTTTCGGTAAAGCTTCCGCGAAAGCCTGTATTGCTCGGCTTGATGGGCGTTTTCGTTTTGGCCAATACACTCAGTATATTTGCGCCAAACTTTACCGTTTTACTCATATCCAGACTTTTATCCGCATCCATTCACGGTGCATTTTTTGCAACGACGATGGTGTTCGTCAGCGAAATGGTACCGCCTGAAAAAAGGGCCGCTGCTGCTGCGTCAATGAACGGCGGTTTGACGATCGCCCTGATGCTCGGCGTCCCATTCGGCTCCTATTTGGGTGACCTTTTCAGCTGGCGGATCGTCTTCTTCATGGTCGCACTTCTCGGCCTGATCGGCTTTTTCGGCATCCTGCTGACCGTACCGCACAAAAAGCCGAAAGTCGTGCCGAAATTGATCCATGAATGGGATGTCTTTAAAAATAAACAAGTCCTTTATTCCTTTGCCATCACCATCTTTGGCTATTCAGGCGTGTTCATCGCCTACACCTTCATCGAACCTATGCTGCGACACTCTGCCGGCTTTGGAAGCCTCGGCATTACGGCAGCCCTTTTCGCATACGGCTTCGGCGGTGTTGTCGGCAACTTCTATGCGGGAAAAGTGCCGTTTCACCTGTTGACCCGTTCTATGATCGGTGTCATGATCGCATTGATGTGCATTCTGGCGGCGTTTCCATTTGTTTCTGGACATCCGGCAGGCGCCATCATTGCGACTTTCTTATTCGGAGCGGGCGCGTTCGGAACGGTGCCGCTCTTGCAAACGAAAGTCGTTGCAGGATCTGAACACGGAACGACGATTGCAACTTCCGTCAGCATCGCCGCTTTCAACCTCGCCAACGCGCTCGGCGCATGGATCGGCGGCATCATTCTCGACGCCTCCAAATCCTACACATATCTCGCTACCGGAGGCGCCCTGATGACTGCATTCGGCTTAACGCTGACGATGTTCGCTTATGCGTCCGAGAAAAAACAGGTGAACGAAGCCTGGGAATAGAGAAAAAAAGCTCCACATGCCGGTTCATGTGGAGCTTTTCTTTATAAAGTGATTCACATCGACAACGGTCTTGCTGTCTTCCGCAAATACACAGGCGGGCTTTGTTCCGATGACTTGCATTCTGCCACCGCCGGCCAAAATCGCCGTTTCCTCAGGCAATGAAATAACCGGCGTCCCATATTTCTTTATAAATGTATTGATCAGCGGGCGTCTTCCCGATTGTAGTGGCACCAAATCGAATACCCGCCTGCAAGCCCCAAACCGTCGAATTCATTTAAACCAACATTGTTGTCATCCATATGGGAACATGTCATGATATGTTTTCCGAGAATGATCGCGCCCGCACTTCCGCCGTAGACAATCCCGCCCCGCTTTGCATAGCTTTGCAAAATATCGTTGAAACGGGTGTCTGTGACATGCTTCAATAAACGAAACGTATTTCCCCCTCCGATATATACAGCAGAAAAGCGATCCAAATCCCGGAACCTCTTATTCTTTACGTCCGGCCACATGACGATGCCGTTTACGCCAAGCGGAGAGAAAACCCCTTTTATCCACTGAAAACAGCTGTCAAACCGTGAAGCCTCCATCGCCGCTGGAATATATAATAAAGGCTTCGCTTTATCGATTTCTTCAGCAAAACGCTGATCGATCATGCGGGTTTGGTCCCGGTCCCCGCCTCCGGAAAGAAACAGCATAATATCACTCCATTTCAGGAAGAACCGATTGTTTTTTGTCTCTGTTCGGTTTTCTGTCTGTACGCTTTCCCGATGACCGTCTCCATCACGAGCACAGCGCCCGCATACAGCGCTCCAAAACAGCAAAACACGGAGACAGACGGCAGCCGTTCCAGCAGAAATGCCGTTATCATCGGCCCGCACGCCATTCCGGTGTATCTGATGAAGTTAAACATTCCTAATGCACTGCCCCTGTTTTCCTCATATTCGTTTGCCACCATCGTCGAGAACAGCGGCGGAATAAGCCCCATCGCGATGCCAAAAAGGATAAGGGCGATGGACATGAAAAAAATCGAGAAGGTATGGGTGAATCCAAATATGACAATGCTTCCTGCAGCTGTTAGATTGCCGTACAAAAACAGCCGTCCAAGCGGCGCTTTCTTTTGAATCCATTTAAACAGCACGCTTCCGGCAATTGTGCTTCCAGCGATCGGCAAATAAAGCAAGCCGACCGTTTTCAGACTGAGATGATAGCTGTCAGTCAATAAAATAGGCAAATAGACGATGATTGAAAAATACACGAAAAAGATGAAAAAACTCAAACTAAACATCGCCTGTCCCGTCTTGTTTTTGAAAATGTCCTTGTAGCCGGAGAAGAGGCAGTTCGCAGTGATGCGCCCTTTCTTCCCCGGTTTTCTGTGAGGAACATACAGGGCATTTACTAAAAACAGTATGGCGGATATTCCCGCCAAAAACCAAAAAACCCCTGGATAGCTGTATCGGTCGCCGATGAATCCCCCAAGTATCGGCGCCGCTGCGGGGGCGATGGATAACAGCATTTGATACGTCCCCATCGCGCTCGCCCGTTTTGTTCCTTCAAATAAACCGCTGATCGTTGTCGCAGCAAAGAGAGGAAGGGCGGCGGTTCCCGCGGCCTGAAGCACCCTGAAAATCAGAAACAGCGTAAAGTCCTGAGCTGCGGCACAGCCGATGCTGGCTGCAGCCGTTACGGCGATGCCTGCCGTCATCACAAATCCTGCGCCTTTCCGATCAATCAGCGGACCGAGAATCATCTGCATCACTGCCGTCACGAAAATAAACAAAGTGACGGAAAGGTTCACCATTGGTGCGGAAACGCGGAACGAATCCATGATAAGAGGGATGATGGGCGAATAGATATTTTGGCTTAACGAAGCAAAAAACGCGCTGATGCAAACAGCATACATAATAAAAGATGGACTTGCTTTCATATGTTTCAACCTGAAAAACGCCTGCCTTTATTTTGATGATACGCGGACAGCAGGATGCCGCCATCCGCCAGTCTGATTCATTCCATATGTTTTGACCATTCACCTAAAAAGCGGATGACGGTTTTGAGCTCTGATTCCGAAAATTTCTCAAACAGTTCAATATAGCGCTGCTTTGCGATTTCATGCATCCGGTCATGGACCTCCGCCAGCTTTTTGCCTTCCGCTGTCAGCGTATAATACAATTCCTTGTTGTTGTTCGGCTTTTTGTGAGACTCAATCATCGAGCGCTTCATCAAAACGTTTGTCGCTTTTGTGATGGCCGCTTTTGAAACGTGAAGCCGCTCCGCAAGATACGCGTTGTTAACCAAGGCTTCGCTGTCATTGATGACTGACACGATGTGAAGCTGTGTGAGCGTCCAATGTTGACGCAGATGTTCTTCACCTTTAAAAGCTTCTTCGGCGGCTTTCTGCTGTTCGTGCTGCATTCGTTTCTCTCTTTTCAGGACAAAATCCTGAACAGCTTCAAATACCTGCTCATGAATATTGTTTTCCACTTTATTCATCCCTCTCTCATTTTGTTAACCGGTTAACTATATTATAGTTTACCGGTTAACAAAAAACTTTGCAAGCAAAAAAGCATATTTTGCAGGATGAAAACCCGCAACATATGCTTTACAGCTTCAACGACAAAACAGACTTTTCCGCCCAGGAGAGAAGCTTCAGATCCTGTTTGGGGCCGGCGATAAACGATAATCCTAATGGCTCGCCGCTTTTCGCTGATAAAGGGATCGTGATCTGCGGCAGTCCTGCGAGCCCGGCTATACACGTGAGCTGCATTGTTCTGGCCCTTCTCTCATTCAATCGATATTCCGGAATCCCGCGGAGCGGCGGAGTGCCGGGGGCGGTAGGGATGACAAGCAGGCCGGTTTCACCGATCCAATCGGCCAGCTTGTCTGCGATCGCCTGCCTTTTGACAAATTCGTGTTCATGATCGCTTTTTTTGAGCGTGGACGCCCATTGAAACCGCTCTGCGATTCCTGCGCCAAACACCGGTTTTTCGCGCGTGATCCACTCTCCGTGTTCTTCCCAAATGTCCAAGCCTTGCAGCACCCTGAACGTTTCAGCCCATTCGGCAAGCCCGTTGTCTGCCACATTCACCCATTCGCATTCGCCGCCGATTAAATCGGCGGCACGCGCATGGACTTCCTCCCGATCCTCATCTTCAAGCAGCCGCCAAGCCTCTTTTTCAAAATATATGCTGTCAAAGGATGGCCGGCTGCTGTCCCGGCCGCTCAATAAAACGCGGCCGACGGCATGAACCACGCCGATATCTTTCGCCATCCAGCCCACCGTATCAAAGCTTTTGGCAAGCGGAATCATGCCTTCGGCAGATACCTCCCCGTGTGTCGGCCGAAATCCGAAAATACCGCAGTATGACGATGGAATTCTGACGGAGCCGCCTGTGTCCGTTCCGAGGGCAAAATCGGTCAAGCCGGCGGCAACCGCAACCGCGGAGCCGCTCGATGAGCCGCCCGGAACTTTCCCTTCGGCGGCGGGATTGACAGGTGTTCCATAATGGGCGTTTTCCCCGTTCAGACTGTACATCAATTCATCTGTATGGGCAGCCCCCTTCAGCCCGGCTCCTTCCCGAAGCAGAAGATCGACCGCTGCGGCGTTTTTTGCCGATGGCCCGTGCGTCCTCAGCCAGTCCGGATTTCCAGCGGCGTTCTTATGCCCTTTTACATGAAACACATCCTTGACGGCAAACGTCTTGTTCTTCAAACTCCCCTCGACGTTCTCCGGCTTCACATAAAGCTCTTTATCTATAAAAGCTCCCCAATGGTTCTCCAAAAAAATCCCCCCATGATATCAACGATAACCTGGGGGATACAGCAAAGAAAACGAACTTGTCATAAAATCTGCCTGTTTCGATATGCGGAAACCTCTTTAATTTGCCGGCAGTCCGTGCTTCTTTTCTTCAACAAACCGGTCGACGGCCGCCACCGCCCGCGCGACTCCGCCTGCATCCTGAAAGCTTTCCTTGATCTTGCGGATTCCTTTCAAATAGGCTTCATTTGCTGCTACTTCATTGACGGCTTTCTTTAAAGTTTCATCATTCACGTCTTCCTCAGACAATACAAAGCCTGCTCCAAGCTCTTTTAGACGCGCCGCGACGACGGGCTGGTCTTTGTCATGCGGAATGACGACGAGCGGCACTTCAAAGTGAATCGCTTCATTGACGCTGTTCATTCCGCCGTGAGTGATGAAAACGTCAGCATGCCGTAATACGTCTAACTGGGGAACATAAGCAGAAATAATAAAATGGTCGGGTGATGCTTTCAGCCTGCTTTGATCGGTCCTTTCTCCGGCGGCGATAACAACCTTCCCTTTAAAATCAGAAAATGCATCAATGCACATATTGAAAAACGCTTCTTTATCTGCAAGAACGGTCCCCATCGAAATATACAGAACACGCTCATCTTCGAGTTCTTCGAGCGGAAAGCCGCGCCTGGATCCTTTCCGCTCGGGAAAACTCGGGCCTACAAAGACGTATTCATCTCCGTACCGATCGCTGTCAGGCTGAAAATAGCGGCTCGTATACGCGATATTTAACTCGCCGTCATTTCTCATAAACTGTGCCGGGCTTTCCACGTTCACGCCGAACTCGTCCCGAATCTCTCTTATGAGCCTCTCAACTTCCGGGTTTCCCTCGGCAGCTTTGATCGGTCCGTGTTTTTTCATAAATTCCTCGGAAAACAAGAAGGAGGATGATGAAGAAATTCCGGGAATCCCCAAATAATCCCGGACCAGTTTTCCGGCTCCGAATGTATCGTAATAAACAAAATCAAACTCGATCTGTTCGGCCAGCTCCCTTACGGCTGACAGCGTATCTTTTGCAATCTCAATCATGATTTTCAGCACCGAATCCACGCCTTTCAGTTTTTGCATGACGTCGGGCTGAAGATGAACGCGGACGCCGAGCGCTTCAAGCCTTTCTTTAAATTTTTCGGTCGTAATGTAGTGGACATTGTCCCCTCTTTCTGCAAAAGCCTTCGCCATACCTAGCGTAGGATTGACATGGCCCTCGGCCGGAACATTGATCATCAAAATATTTGCCATCTTTTCTCACTCCTTTATTTAGAAAATTCTACAGGCCGAAAACGGAATATGTCCACTAACTAAAGTCTGAATTATTGGATGAAATTAGCAGGAAGCCGGTTTTATGTTTGTTCATCGCGGCAAACAGGGTAAAATAAAGACGTACAGCACTACATAGACAAATAAAAGATGAGAGGAGAATGAAGTTGGAGAGAATTCGCACGGGATTATTGGGCTACGGGCTGTCAGGTTCTGTTTTTCATGCGCCTTTATTATCGGTTTTGGACGAATTCGATATCAAAAAAGTGATGACTTCCCGAAAAGAGCAAGTCAACCGGGAGATTCCGGAAGCGGAAACGGTCAGCTCGATTGAAGACATCACGAGTGATCCGGAGATTGATCTGGCGATCGTCACAACGCCGAGCGGCCTTCATTTTGAAGCGGCTAAAGAATGCCTTCTCGCCGGAAAGCACGTCGTCCTGGAAAAACCGATGACGGCTACAGCCAAAGAAGCAGAGGAGTTAATAAACATCGCCGAAGAAAAAGGCGTGCGCCTCAGCGTCTACCACAACAGACGATGGGATAACGACTTTTTGACGATCAAGCAGCTGATAGATGAAGGCCGCCTCGGAGAGGTCAATACATTCCATGCTTCTTACGACCGCTTCAGGCCGAATGTCAGACAACGCTGGCGGGAACAGAAAGGCCTGGGTTCCGGAGCGCTCTATGATCTTGGTTCACACCTGATCGATCAGGCCCTTCATTTATTTGGCATGCCCGAGGCCGTTACCTCTCAAGTGGCCGCCCAAAGAGAAGGCGCTGAAACAGACGATTATTTCCACGTCGTACTTCATTACGGGAAGCTGCAGGCGATTCTGCACTCCGGCTCGATCGTTCCGGCAAACGGCCCGCGCTACCAGATTCACGGTTCAAAAGGAAGCTTTATCAAATACGGCATCGATGGGCAGGAAGACGCGCTGCGGTCCGGACAAAAACCGGCCGGCGAATCTTGGGGAACGGACGTACCGGAGAATTACGGAGAATTAACCGTTGTCGAAGGCGAAGAAGTAAAAAAAGAAATCGTGGAAACGCTGCCTGGTTCTTATTTGACATACTACAAAGAACTTGCGGCAAGCATCAAGAACGGCGGCAAACTCCCGGTTACAGCAGAGGAAGGTCTCAACGTCATCCGCATCATCGAAGCGGCCCGAACGAGCAGCGAATTAAAAAAGACAGTATCGACCGATCAATAACGAAAAACCGCGGGTTTTCCCCGCGGTTTTTAAAATGTCTTACCCAATTCTTTTGCGTGGGCAATCGCATTTTTTTTGATTTCGTCCGCTTTATCAGGTTCCGCATTATGCCCTTCAACAAACAGGCCTTCAAACGACGGTACCCCGAAAAACTGCATGATAATGCTGATGTAGCGGTGTCCCATTTCTAATTCAGCGGCTTGTCCCTCTGAATAGTAGCCGCCCCGCGCCTGAATATGCAGCGCCTTTTTATCCGTCAGCAGCCCGATCGGACCTTGCTCCGTGTATTTAAACGTCTTTCCTGCAACGGCGACTGCATCGAAGTATGCCTTCATTACAGGAGGAAAAGAGAAATTCCACATCGGTGTGACGAACACATATTTGTCAGCTTCAACAAATTGCTCGCTCAGCTCATTCAAACGGCCGACCTTTGCTTTTTCGTGTTCGGAAAGCTGTTCAAAGCCCGATCCTGATTGAAGTTTTCCCCAGCCGCTGAACACGTCGGCATCGATATGCGGAATGTTTTCCCGGTAAAGGTCAAGGTGAATTACTTCATCGTCCGGATGTGCTTCCTTATACGAATCGATAAATGCTTTTCCCGCAGCCATGCTGTACGATGCTCTTTCATCATGAGGGTGTGCGGTAATATAAAGGATTTTCGCCATTTCTGCCTACCTGCCTTTTTTAAATTGTTGTTTGTAGTATGAGACATTCAAATGGCAAATATTCAGCAACATATAGCTTTCCTTCAGACGGGAATTTCATTTCGCGAAAAAAAAACAGGAACGCCCTGATCCTTTCAAGGCGTTCCCATTTCAAACCAAAGCCGGCTCCATTTAAAGGAGCAATGCCGATCGGAGATGCCGCGGGCATCTTCGATTTTTTATATGATATTCTGTATTCACTGCTTTTATGACTTTGCTGCATGTTCCTCTTCATTCAGCTTTTCTAGTCTTTCTCGCACTTCTTCCTCTGTCAGGCCGTGTTCTTTCACGTACAAATTGCGCGGGTGAATCCGGCATTCATGCGTACAGCCCCGCAAATAGCGGTGTTCGTTTTCTTCTGAACACAAGATTTGCTTGTTGCATTCCGGATTGGCGCAGTTGACGTAGCGTTCGCACGGTTCGCCCGTGAAATAATCCTTGCCGACGATGACGTGCTCTTTTCGGTTGACGGGAACGCTGATTCTTTCATCAAAGACATAGCATTTTCCGTCCCACAGCTCGCCTTGAACCTCCGGATCTTTCCCGTAGGTGACGATCCCTCCGTGAAGCTGGGAAACGTCTTCAAATCCTTCTTTTTTCAGCCAGCCTGAAAACTTCTCACAGCGGATTCCGCCCGTGCAGTAAGTCAAAATTTTCTTTCCTTCGAGCTTTTCCTTGTTTTCTCTGATCCATTCAGGCAATTCGCGGAACGCTTTGATGTCGGGTCTGATCGCTCCCCGGAAATGACCAAGGTCATACTCATAATCATTTCGGGCATCGACGACGATCGTATCCTCCTGCTGCAGCGCTTCATAAAATTCTTTAGGCTCAAGGTATTTCCCTGTTAGCTCATTCGGGTCTACGTCGTCTTCAAGGCGGAGCGTCACCAATTCAGGGCGGTGGCGGACATGCATTTTTTTGAACGCATGCTGATCCGCTTCATCGATTTTGAAGACCATATCTTCAAAGCGGGGGTCTTTTTTCATTTCATTCATGTATGTCTCCGTCTGTTCGACCGTTCCCGACACGGTGCCGTTAATCCCTTCCTCTGCGACGAGAATCCGCCCTTTCAGCCCCAGCTCTTTGCAGAATGTAAGATGATCCTGCGCAAATTGCTCAGGATTGTCGATGTGAACATATTTATAGTACAACAATACCCGGTATTGATTTTCCATGTTTCCTACCACCTTATCTATCGCATTCATTATATATTATGGAATTATCATCCATTTACTTTGTAAATCCACAGTCATATTAAAACAAATAATAGTAATAATTTCAATACAGCTGCTTTGACACTTCCACGAATCAAATGCTACAAATTCTATCACTAATTGTGATTTAACGCAAGCATCATGACTTCAGTCAAAGCTTGTTTACCAGGTCGGCGACAAATTCCCAAAACCCGGGGACATCCTGACAAAGTAGCATGTCCGCTTTTTCATAAATTTTAATTTTCAGCTCCTGCTCAAGGTCTTCCCTTTCTTGAAAAGATGTGTTTTTTAATTTGTTCCTGATCATCGGCATGAAGGTTTCGAGCCATTCTTCAAAATCCCGGTCATTAGAGAGATTCATCTTTATCATTCCCCTTCCCCTTTAGAATTCAGACATTTTCTCATTTTTTCAATGCCTCTTTTATGAATTTTAGAGATATTTTGCCTCGATTCTCCCAAAGAGCTAGCGATCTCTTGCATAGAAGCGCCGTGAATATAGATATGCGCAAACACCTGCTTTTGCTTATCTGTCAGCTGCATAAACGCCTCATAAAGCAGCGGGTCCTGGATATGCTCGGCCAAATCTTCCTCCCGGTTTAACACATCATCGAAGACATCTCCTTGAGGCGGTTCGGCCGCATGATCGCTGTCGTCCATGATCAGCGGAAACCGCTGCTGGTTCTTCCGGACTCGTTTATCAAAATCGATTGAGAATATCCTGATCATAGAATTGATGTACTTGATGATCCGAATATCCTTATAAAATTTTTTAAACTCAAGATCAAGGTATTCAGCCTCTTCAGAATCCGGATGCTCCATGACATGGTGAAAAAGCCGCTCACACCTCGGGTTGCTCAAGAAATGTTTGATAAGCGGATGTCCCCTGATTTCCTTCATTTTGGAACGCAGTAAAGCTAAATTCTTCATAAAACACCGCCTCCTATTTAGTTAAATGAAAGAAATGCAAGAAAAGTAAACTTATCTTTTCCATAAATATGCAAACTTAAGTTCTTTTCTTGCAAAAATCGTTCCTCGCTGACATTTTTCGATCTTTCGTCACTTATAGAAATAGGAGGTGTTTCATATGGACAATACATTGATCGAATACGTCGGAAATGTCGGCTTCCCTGCCGTATTGGCGATCTACCTTTTAACCCGCTTCGAAAAGAAAATTGATGAATTGATCGAATTGATTAAAGAAAAAAATGCACACACCGATTGACATCCAGGCCGCTTCTTTCACTTAACATGACGGAAGGGGAAAACGAAAGGTCTTTTTAGTCCTCCCTTCAAAATTCAAAAAAGGAGATGTTCACAATGGAAAAAAACAAACAGATTCCAGAACCGATCAGAGGAGAAAAAGGGGCTACAACCAAAATTCCGCACAACATCGAACGCGACCGGCAAAATCCGGACATGCTCGTTCCGCCTGAAACCGATCACGGTACCGTTCCAAACATGAAGTTCTCATTTTCCGATGTCCACAACCGTCTTGAAACAGGGGGCTATGCGAGGGAAGTAACCGTCCGTGAACTGCCAGTTTCAGACAATATCGCTTCCGTCAACATGAGGCTGAAACCCGGCGCGATCAGAGAGCTGCACTGGCATAAAGAAGCGGAATGGGCATATATGCTGTACGGCTCCGCACGCATTACCTCAGTTGATCAAGACGGGAAAAATTTTATCGAAGATGTCAAGGAAGGCGATTTATGGTATTTTCCGTCCGGGCTTCCTCATTCTATACAAGCTCTTGATGAAGGCTGCGAATTTCTGCTCGTCTTCGATGACGGCTCTTTCTCGGAAAACAGCACCTTCCAGGTGACGGATTGGCTGGCCCATACACCTGACGACGTCATAGCCGCCAACTTCGGAATTTCAGAGGAGATCGTCGCAGCGCTTCCAGATGAGGAAAAATACATTTTCCAAAAAGCGATCCCAGGTTCTCTCGAAAATGACAAGGTTGACAGTCCGAACGGAACGGTGCCTGAATCGTTCAGCTACCGGCTGCTTGAGCAGGAACCGATCGCATCGAGCGGAGGAAAGGTGTGGATCGCCGATTCGACGAACTTTAAAGCATCGAAAACGATTGCCGCAGCCTTGGTCGAAGTCGAGCCGGGCGGAATGAGGGAGCTGCACTGGCACCCAAATACAGATGAATGGCAATATTACATTTCAGGCGAAGCGAAAATGACCGTGTTTGCCTCCGACGGACATGCAAGAACATTTAATTACCGGGCGGGCGATGTCGGCTATGTACCGTTTGCCATGGGGCACTATGTTCAAAATACCGGGGACAAACCGCTTCGCTTCCTCGAAATTTTCAAAGACGACCATTACGCAGACATATCCTTGAATCAATGGCTCGCGCTTCTTCCTGAAACGCTCGTCCGCGACCACCTGGATGAGGGCGCAGAATTGATGAAAACGCTTTGCAAACAAAAACATCCAGTCGTTAAACATTGTAAATAAAAAGATGCCAGGGCTTGCTTTCCGCAAGCCCTCCGGCTGTTTACATACCATAAAAGGAGCTGTGATCTCATGTTCAAAAAAATAGCCGTCTGCTGCATCTCAGCGGCTTGTATTTTTGCAGGGCACTTTATAGGAATTTCTGTTTTGTTTCAGCTATTGGGCGCTTTTTTTCAATCATTCGGCTCCGTGTTCATTTTTACTTTCGCATATATCGCGCTGACACTTATGATCGAACCTGTCGAAAAGATCATGATCCTCACGATCAGAAGGCTTCGGCTCCGTCAATGGGCAGCCGTTCTAGCAAGCGACATCACCGCTGTCCTTTTTTTATGGACTGCCGTATTTACAGCTGATGAATTTTTGGATGACATATATCTGTCGACATCTGCTGAAATCGTGATGGCCGTATCATTTTTCATCGTCGACAAAATGCTCTATCCCCGCCTTGTGTATAAACCATAGCCCAACTGCGGATGAGAGCGCGGCATTACGGCTTCCTTATAGCACATTATAAAGTTTTTCCGAAGCGCCCCCTTCTGCACTGCTCAAAAGTGTGAAAAACGTTGCCATTTGCATGCATGTTATAAGCTAAAGGTGCATGATCAAAAAAAGGAGGGTTTGCAATATGGAATTTTGCGGAAACATGTCCATTGAGGAAATCGGTGAACAGATGCAGCGCTTCGTCAGCAACAATTGGAAAAAAGCGCTGCATGACCATTATGAAGAATTAATGAAAGCTTTTCCCGAGTTGGAGGATTCGACCTACGGCCTTTACCTTGACAAGCTGATGCCTCCAGTATTTGAAAGCCTTGAGGCATGCGGCTTCAAAACGACGCACGACACTAAAAAAAGCGATTTTCTGATCGGAAAATCGCTCAATTTCAGACATTCCATCGAAAAATGGGGTACGGAAGATCAACGTTCAAGGGTCTTTTGGATCGTCGTCAGCGATCGGCAAAACAACCTGACCGGCACCCTGCTCTTCGATTTCTTCCATTCCCATGCAGGCTTCAACGTGCCGAAAGCTCCGAAAATTTCTGCCATAAGAGAAACAGAAAGGGGCAGCATTGTGGAGGCTGTTAAGCGGATGAAGGAAACCGGCTAAGTGAAATACCTTTTACAGCAAAACCCCTCTTGGATGTAACCGAATGCAAGCCGCTATGTTGAATTTCGGCAAATGTTTTGCTTAACAAGCCTCCGGGGTTTTTGTACCACCATTCGCTTCATTTTATTTCTTGTTCCTGTTCATCGCATACAGAAGATACCATTCTACTGTATGGCTCACCGGAGCAAGGCAAAGGCGGCACCCCCGGTACTCGTATTGCCCCGGATCGGCGGTTAATGTATACGGCTTCTAAATCCGTATCCGCTCCAACGCGGCACCGCTGCCTTGGGTGCCGCTAACGATTTGCGACAAATGTTGTCACGCTTTGAGCTGGAAGATGGGCCCAAAAATGATTGCCCGTTACATTGAGATTCGTTCCAGGTTGAAGATTGCTGCTGCTGCTCGTGATCCATCTAGATACCTGAGAAGCAGATCCATTCTGCAAAACAAAGTTTTGGTTGGACTCCTGTGTTGCTTTTGTTAATGGCGACAATAACGACCTTGTTGTCACCTTTATAGGCTGACACGTAAACGTTCGCATTAGGATTTTTCGTTGCATCAACCCTTACATAGCCGGGACGCACAAACTTCGAGAAATGAGCCATATTGTAACCGCGTTTGCTGATCTTACCGTCTTCTTTCATAGGACCGTATGATCTTCGGATGTACCACCATACATAAGCTTGAAAATCCCCCTCTACCATCGAATTGTGAATATGTTGTGAAACATCCAATGCCTCGGGCCATCGATCCGCCGAGTTGTTATCACTGTTCGGATAGTATACTTCCGTCATCCAAAGGTCCTTGCCCGCTCCTTTTTGTTTGAAAAGAGGATAAGGGAATTGACTGACCTGGGTGCCGTACAGGTGGGTTCCGAGAATATCCATGTTGGTAAGAGCCTGCGGATCGTTCAAAATCGGATCCGACATATTCTTCAAGTATTGAAATGACTCAGGCGCAATGACACGGGCATTAATCGGGCCGGCGTTTTCTCTCATAAAGCGAAGCATTTCTTGCGGGGTCCACCACGTCCAGTCGTGTGCATAATCAGGCTCGTTTTGAACAGAAATCGCATAAAGATTCACACCATTATTCTTCATGAAGGTAACAAAATCGTTAAGATGCTGCGCGTATGCGGCGTACTTATCGTATCTCAGCCGTTTAGCCGATGTATCACCATTGCGATTGAAGGTCTCAACCATGTCGCTTGGAGGATTCCAGGGAGAAGCAAAAACGATTGCTCCATGTTTGACCGCACTCTTTGCAGTCTCCACTTCTCTGTACCAATTATTTCTATTTTCATCTACATGAATTCTTAAGATTGAAAAACCTAACTGATTCTGTCCATTGCCAAAAGCGGTTTCTCTTTGAGCTGCTGTAAGGTCCCCAATCCAAGCCGGGTGATTCATCCCTCCAAAACCGCGAATCACTTGTTTTTCTGCAGATAGATTAACTGTTACATCACTTGCTGCCAACACTTCAGTAGCGCCTGGTCCGGTTAACATAACTGACAGCATAGTGAAACATACCAATAATACACAAATTGGTTTTTTTAAGCATGAAATCATTTTTTCCTCTCCTTCAAAAATCTGTGTCTTTTACGGTATTAGAAAAATCTGTTCTGTCTCCTTTAAATATTGCAAACAAAAGGTGTTTCTCATCTTTGAAACAGCCTTTTGCTCCATGCGGTATATCAAACTTTTCCTTGAAAACCCGTTATAATTACCTGAATATCCAGAATGGGGGGCTGCTCCGGCGTTTTGGTCAGTTCTGCACCCGTCTCGTTTCTTAAGGTTGCCGGTGCTATCTTTGCGTAAACTGCCAGTAATCAAAATTAAATAAGTTGCCTGTACCTGTTCCGGTAAATACAAAGAAAACTTTGTGCACACCGGTTGCGCCGCTTACCGCAGTTTCTATTTCTCTCCAGGTTTGCGCTCCGCCTGTGGAAGGTACATTCAGGGTTCCAACAAGCTTACCGTCTGCACTGTCGAGGCGCACTTCTATTTTCCCACCTACAGTGGATGCTACATTTGCTTTAAACGTCCTGGCGCCGCCCGCTCCGAAGTCTGCATTTCCTACAGCAATCCAGTCTCCATTGTGAATATTTGTTACATGTTGATTATTTACTGGACCGCCGTGGCTTGAGGACTTCTCTGTCAAAATGCGTCCATTCCAGGCAAACGTTTCAGCTTCTACCCGGTTATATGGGTTTAAATTGGAAAGCTGTGTTACACCTGCATAATTTGCCGCTACCTCTTGAATGGATCCATCTGGATTATGCACCAGCTTATTAATATGGGGAGAACGGTATCCTTTGCCGGCCCCGAACAGAGCGGAACTGACAGTTTGAGCATGGTACACGACATACCACTCGTTTTTAAAATTGAAAACAGCATGATGGTTGTTTCCGCCACCTCCGAAAAATGCACCCGGATTTTTCAGGAAGTGCCCTCTATACGTAAAGGGACCCATGGGACTTGAACTGGTCATGTAGCCGATCTCACCCTGGGGTTTATCGGCCGGGTGCGTGCCGCCGAAATTGATGCAATAGGAATAGTAATATTTTCCGTTATACTTGTGCAATCCCGAATCTTCAAACATGAAAGGCGCATCAATTGTAGATGCACTTCCAACAACACTCGTCATATCAGGCCCCAATTTTATGACTCTTGCTGTTTTAGGATTGGCCCATTGTCCCTGCGTTGGATTTGAACCGCCAGGAACGCCTCCCCCGGCATACAGGTAACCGGTGCCGTCATCATCTACAAATACTGCAGGATCAAAAAGCCATACAACACCGGACATTCCTGGCGTACTTGGCGTTACGAGCGCTTTTCCGATTGGGTCGGTCCATGGACCAATCGGGCTGTCTGCGGTGAGAACCCCGATACCTCCGCCGCTGTTTGCGAAATAAAGGAAGAATTTATCCTTGCCATTGATTTTTTTAACTGCGACTGACGGTGCCCAGGACGCACCTGCCCATTTTGCAATCCCACGGCCTCCATTACCATTGGCACCTGCTACCGGAATGGCTCCGTGGTCTGTCCAGTTCACCATATCCGCTGAAGATATGACGAATACTCTATTCAAATGGGCAAATGAATTATCTTTAATCGTTCCGTTGCTATTATATTCATAGTCATCACTTGACATATAGATGTAGACTCTTCCGTTATAGGTCAGCGCAAACGGATCTGCTCCCAAATGATGGTCTATAAGCGGGTTTGAATTCCCTACGTGTTTTGCAATTGTAGTACTTGCAGCAGACGCAGACTCCCCATATAAGCAACTCAATAATAAAGCAAGAACCAATAAACATACGCTACACTTTTTACTCATAGCTTAACATCCTCCTTTTTCCTTAAAGTGGGAAGGTTCTTTAGAATTTAATGACAAGTGATGAAGAACCCGTAAACATACGCTACACTTTTTACTCATCATTTAACATCCTTCTTTTTCCTTAAAATAGGGGTTTTCTTTTAACATTTGATGACAACATGTCATGAATCACCCATAAAATGGAAACTATATTTATACAAATACAGGAAACGACCATGCGGCAAGAGTCTTAAACTCAGCGATATCATGCCAATTGTATAGCTTCATTTCCTCTCGGAGACGGACTTAAGTTCTTCCAAAAAGCGGATTTTGAGTAACGTCCGTCTTTCATCAGCTGAGCACTCGCCTCGGCATCTTTCGTGTCATTCCCGGCGGCAAGTTATCATCCGTTTACTTTTATTTCTGCGAACTTTCAGCGGCAAGTTATTTGCAGTTCATATAAGATGACTGCTTATTGTCTTTGATTATCACTCTAAGTCAATAACATCCCAATGAAAACCGCTTACATTTATCACCTGATGTAAATTGTTTTTTGAATATTAAGAAAACTAAATCTTAAAATTCCTTCTTAAGAACCAATTTCATTTTATTTCAAGAAAAACAGGTCATAGGTTTGAGGATATCCGCCTTATGGATAGGAGGGGCACATTTTATTCAAAAATAAGTTGCAACGAATGGCAAGAGAAGTTGCAAGATGGGATGATTAATTTTTGTGTTCTTCAATGAATTTACACCAGTGCTGTAGAAGCTTAACATTTTATGACATATAAAAAACCGCTGTTTCCAAACAGCGGTTTTTTCCATCATTCATTTCTCCTCGCCGGTCAAAAAAGGTGTGTCACCCTCCCTTGACCGCCGGTTTCATTACTATGTATGGAGACGGTGGGAGTCTATTAAACTGAATGTTAATAGATTGAAAAGTAAAACAAAGCGTTGATATATCAGCTTTTCGGCTAACACAAAAAAATAGTCATAAAACAAAAATTTTAAACTTTTGTGACCAAAATGTTACCACAAACAATGTTTATTTTATCGATGGTTAACAAGGATTTGTTATAATAAAATCATCAACTTAAAAGGGACGAGGGCAAATGAGTATTAACAAAATCAGATCATTTTTATACAAGACGGCTAGGATTTTGGGAGATGTAAACGCGGTTAAAAAAGGAACAGTGGGGAAACGGATTGCCCGTCGCGCTGCTGGAAAAACGACTGGAAAATTGCTTGGTAAACTATTCAAATAGCCCGCCATTTGGTGGGTCTTTTTAGAATTGACAAGGGAACACACGTTCTTTATGATTAACTTAAAGAGGAGGAGATAACTTGAAATTTATAGATGTCACCGTTGATCATCCAGAAGTCATTGCAAAAATGAAAATGGCACAAAACACAAATGATGAAAGCGATATAAAAGTGTATATGATTCGGGGAACAGATACTATGTTTATTCTTCAGACTCATTCAAAAGGACAACACGGAAGTGTTTCAAATCGTGAAAGACCTGTGAGAAAAGCAGAAATCAAGAAATTTATTACACGCAAAATGAAAACAAATCTCGAAAAAACAACGATTTATACAAGCGCATCCGGCGTGATACATATTCACGAAGAATTTAAAGTTAAAAGCCCTTCCCATTAGAGTTGGGCTTTACACATTGCATAAAACAACAATGCCACCAATCTAAATGGTGGCTTTTTCTTTATATAATAGATGTAACGTTCTCGGCTTACCTTCTTCCCAATCAACAAGCCCCTTTTTACGCAATCGGTCAAGGTGACCTTTTGTTGTACTTGAAGATTTTAAACCGACTCTTTCACTTATTTCCCTAACAGAGGGCGGAAAACCTTTTTCTTTAGTTAATTCGTCTATAGCTTCTAATATTTGTTCGGTTCTTTTCATAGTATCCCCCTCCATTGGTCTGTTTTACCTATGACAATTATATCAAACAGGTGTTTCTTTTTCTATAGAAAGGGAACGTATTTTCGTATCAAAATCATTATTGACCAGATTCAAGTTCCCGCTTTTAAAATGTATCTTTTTTACTATTTTTCAATATTCAGAGGCATCACCACTCATTTTATGGTAATCTATACAATACCAAATACATTATAAGGGAGAGAGAAAAGTGGAGACGATAGCTAAAAGAGTCTGTAAACCATTTATCCTATTGCTAACAGCTTTCTTATTAGTAACCTTTGCTGTACCTCAAATTTCACAGGCAAGCGAATTGCCGAATTCCCAGGTTAAAATCTATTCCGATTCTGGTGATTATTCAGAAAAGGAATTAGAGGAAATATTAAAGTTTTACTTCGAAGAAGTTGGGGAACTAACTAATGATGGTTATGTTATTAAAAACAAGGAATTGTTTGATCAAAAAGTGTTGGAGGGTGATCCCGCTGCCTTGAAACTAAAAGAGTTAATGGCGTCAGACTCTTCTTTTCAGAAGTCTAGTTTTCAGGTTGCTAGTGCAACTGCTTTTGGTAAATGTGTTGTAAACAAAATGATTGGTAGTTATGGAAATATAGCGCGTCAATTTTTAAATGGTGCTATCTTTACATATATCAAAACTAAGCAGTATGATTTAGCCGCAAGATTAATGTTCAAAACTTTGATTAAATCTGGGATGAAAGTTAATGCAGCGTCTCTTGCAATAGAGTTGGGATACTATGGATGGAAATGTCGAGGGAAGTGGTAAAAATGTCTCCATTAACAATAGTTGAAGTCATCTTAGCGTTAACCGTTTTAGGTTTATTTGCATGGACATTTAAAAGTAAAAAAAGTGCTGATGACGATGATGTGTATAGATATGCAAGGTACATGATTTATTTACTTGTAGCTGAAGTTGCGATATACGTCATATTCAGTTTCATTTAAAAAAACCCCCATTTGGGGGTTTTTATTGTGCATAAAAGAATTTTGAATATCGCCAAAAAATTTTCTTTACTTTAACAGAGATTCAAGTTTCGCCTTTGTCTTCGGTCCGTAAATACCGTCGGCAGACAGCCCGTGCATCATTTGGAACCGCTTGACCGCATTTGCCGTTTTCGGCCCATAATAACCATCAATACCGTTATTTTTGGCACCCTTGTCTGGGTAATAATAAAGGGCAGCTAACGCCTCCTGAATCTGCCGGACAGCCGTTCCTTTCATCAGCGGGCTTTTGACTTTATAGATACCAGACGGCAGCGTGTAGGATGATTTTTTGCCGCTTGATGATGATTTTTTCTTTTTCGCTTCAATGGTCGCGAGTGCCTTTTCGGTAGCCGGTCCATAAATTCCATCTGCTGTAATCCCTGATTTCTTTTGAAGGGCTTTGACAGCTTGCACTGTTTCATTGCCATACGAGCCATCGGCCCCGTACTTCGGCAGCGAGAAGCCCGCAGCAATCAAACGCTTTTGCAGCTCTTTTACTTTGGAACCTGACGATCCCTTTTTGAGGATGGTCCCTGTTGATTTGCTCGACTGGCTGGTGGGTGCCGTCGTGTTTGACACAGTTTTATTCCCAAGCAAGGCGGCGACTTTTTTCCGAAAAGCTGTAAGCTGGCTGGAATCGCTCACCCAAGGCGCCGGACAGTTTTTGTTTGTCACATCGTAATGCCGGACAATTCTGTCTGTAGAAAGGCCGTAACGCTTGCACAGATCGGCAACCAATTCAGCAGCATTTTGAACGGTTTCGCTGTGAATCTTGCCGTCTTTTTCGACGCACATTTCAACGCCGATCGCCGTTGTGTTGGCGTTTGGTTTTAAAAAGCTGACATAGCACCGGTTTTGATCATGGGCATGGTATGCAACTTCGTTTTCAGGGATGATTTGCTGCGCTTCCTTGCGGTCTACAAAATAGTGGGCTGACGCGTAACGCTCTGCGGCAATACAGGTGCCATTGAAATAATTTCGTTCATTCAATGCAGAAGCGCCGGGTGTCGCCGTCCAGTGCATGACAATGCCTTTAACTCCCGACATTTTCAGACCCGGCCGGGTATACTGATTGACTTTCACATAATTCTTCACAACTTTAACCATTTGAACCACTCCTATTTTGTTTTAAATAAAAAAGGCTGCCGGCCGGCAACCTCATTTCGTTAATCCTTTTTGTTTTAGAACTTCTTTTTGCAGCTTTCCTTTGCCTGTCACATAGTTGTTTTTATACCAAGCGACCACAGACGTGACGATGGTAAACACTGTGGAGCCAGCCATATACAAAGTATCTGCCAGCGTGTTGACCTGGTCCTCGGTGACCGGAAGAGCAGCCTTCCCGAACATGATCAAAGTTTGGTTTACCAACGCAATAAAAAGAAGCACCGTGCGAACCACCGTGCCTTTGTCAAAGTTTTTCATATTGTGTTTTCCTCCTTATTTTTGAATAAAATTAATGAAAAGCGCCGCAATTCCGGAGATCACCAGCGTACAAACCGCCGTTATGATAGCGCCGGTAATGCTGCGCTTGATCCACGTGGTATTTTCCTCAATCTTGTTGAGCTTTTCATTGATGGACATAATCTGCTGATCGTGTCGGTCAGACGCCCTTTCCAGAGTGCTGACACGCTGTTCGAGCGTTTTTTGATCAGCTTTAAGCTCAGTGATCTCCTGCTTAAAGACGTCCAATTCATTTGTTTGCTGCATGTCCCTTAATCCTCCTGTTCTCACATCGTTTTCACCTCCTTTGAGGCAAAAATAAAAAACAACTTTGAAGTGCTTTACCACAATGGGATCGGTTCATTGATCGACACTCTCGTGACCTTCGTTGCATCATTGACATAAATAAATCCGTCAAACCTTAGTTCTCCGTCGGTTGTAAATGCAAAGCGTGCTGATCCATACGATCCGATCGTCGGAGCCGTAAAATCTATAACCTGTGTTGGTTTATTTGTGAACTTCGCTACTACAGTACCCGAAGCCGGCAACGAACCGACAGAGCCGCGTAACCATAGAACGTTGTTACTAACGGAGAATTTCAATGGATAGTTCGTATCCTGTGTTGCCCCATTTACTAGCGTAGCACTGTTCCAGGCCGGGGAAATATCGGCATCTGATAGAAGCCGACGCCAGCCCTGCCAGCCCAGGTTTCCGTCTACATAGTTTGAAAAAACGTTATTTCTCCAATCAACGGCTATTACATAACCGAATGTCCCCAATCCATTGCTATCGGTTGCAGTAAAATGAAAAAATCCTCTTGTTGAATTTGTACTTGGCGCGTTTGCGGCTTTGCCAGTCGAATAAAAAGTACCGAATCGTTTTCCAGCTTGTACAAGCTTCACAAGAAAATCGTCAGTATCACCAATCGAAACAAAAACACCCCCGGTGTCATTGGTTATTTTGGATAACTGGCCGCCGTTCCATTTGTCTTTGTCTGACTGAGTGACATGGATCGATGCGTTTTTTGTATGGGTATCCGTGTATGCTTTTGCGTCACCCAATGCTTTATCCGCTTTTTCTTGCGCGGCGGCCGGAGTCTCTTTTGTTCCAATAAGGGTAGTCATGGTCGTTGCAAAATTTGGATCGTTGCCGAGGGCCTCGGCCAGCTCGTTCAACGTATTGAGCGTTTCCGGAGCCGAATCAACAATATTCGCGGCCGCTTGATCAGCATATTCCTTTGCTTTCTTCTCTGCTGCATCCGCCTTCGCTTGTGCTCCTGACGGTGTTTCCTTTGCGTTCCATGCTTTTCTTTCGTCTGCCGTTATATGGCTGACAGCATCAGCCTTATGGCTTTCAAAATCAGTTTTGGATGCTGCTTGGGCATCCGTATATTTTTTGGCGTTTTGTTCCGCGGTGTCGGCCTTCTCCTGGGCACCGTCCTTTGTCTCGATGTTCTCAAGATCGGCAAACTTGGCTTTAAGTTCCTCAACCGTCTGGCTAATTTCATCCATGGTTTTATTTAAACCAGCCCGGAACGATTCCACATCATCAATGTAATATTCCGCCACTGGGACAATATTTTGATCCTCGAGCGTTTTCTCGATGAAGAAAGTAAAATAAACCGTTGCGATAGCCTGGCCGTTTGTGTAATAAAGCTTGATTTCAGCCCTTACCTGGCCGTAGTGTTTCAATTCTTCATCAGATAGGACGTATTCAGCTTTCCCGTTTACCTTGTCCGTCAGCGCCAGGCTGCGTTTATAAAACGAGTCATCCGCATACAGAAGGACTATTTTGGCGTCTACCGCCGAAAGAGGCAACGGGGCGCCGTCTTTTGTAAAAGAAAAAGACAGCTTTGCGCTGCCCGTGTCCTGGGTGAAAAATTGTATTTTCGTTGATTTAGCCGGGGATTCCCGAGCATTAATATCAAAAGTTACTTCACCTTCTTTATAGATCATCACTGAACCTCCTTACATCTGTGGGTGTATGAAGATTTGGGCGAGACCGTATCCTTTTTGAAGAGAATACGGCTGCTTAATACGCATCACATAAAAGCCTGCGCCATCTTCTGATTTAGTTCCAATTCCGCCAACTGGTACGATCCGGTCCCCGGCCTGGATAGTCTCATCAATCCTGACATATACCTGGCCGATCAACCCGACGACATGCCACTCATCCCGTTCTTCCCGTGGGATGTATTCAAGGTCAGGGATATAGTTTGGATTTTCTTTTGGAATTTTGAGTTTCCGGCCGCTGTCATCGATAATCGTTTCATAGATCATGCCGCCGAACTCATTCCGAAGATACCGGTCATTCCAATAGAATGCCGCGCCGCCCATGACGACCCCGGCCGTCTCAGAAATAACTCCGAGGACCCTGTCCCCTTTTTCGGCTTTCCTGATCTTGTCTCCGTCCAAGGTCACCAGATAACCGGATTCAATTTTGCGGCCGTCTTTGGACTCAAAATATTCCGCAAGGTCTTTGAAGTCGGACACGCTTTCCACACGGCCAACACCTTGGATATTTCCGTTTGTGGAGCCGATTTTCCATTTAATATTATCCTTCGAAGGTGAACCATTACCGTATCCACCACCTACCGAATAACTATCATCGTTAACAACTGCCTGGGAAGCCATCACCACTCTTGCAGGTCCGTCCCCTTTTGTGTGCGAGTTGTTGGACGCTATAATGGCTTGCCTTGATCCCTCTGTGGAGGAGCCGCCTGATACACCGCCCATGAAATTCCGCGGGCCTTTTGCAATATTGGCCCCGGTAGCCCCTACAATGGCGCTGGATTCATCAAGAACAACGCTTGAAGCCGCTGCAGCTTTAAAACCGCCGGGGATATTCGTCGGTACAAATGGATATTTGTTATTGGCAAGCATCGCCGGCACTTCATAGCCTTCGGCCGTGATGCCGAAGATTAAGGCTTGGTTGTTCGGTGATGTAATCCCATAGGTTCCATTTGAACCAATAAGCGACCCACTGATTAGAGAAACGTTATAGACGCCTCCCCCTAACCCGATGGCCTGGGGTGCAGATTCCCGAATGTCAATGTTTGAAATTTTAACATGATCGGACTTTTGATCCCCTCCGATAACATGAATGTCCATACCAGCCTTCTTGAAACCGCGAATTTTAATCCCGTTCACCGTAATGTTGCGGCACTTGTACTGGAACGCGATAGCCGGATTATTTTTGTAATCATAATTCGGGTCACCGATGGCCGTAAATCCGTTAATCTGAACATTTTTATAGGCCGATACAACTAACGCACGCGGCGACAGCCCTGCATACATGTCATTGAATACCGGTTCGATGGCTGTACAATCCGTCAAGGTGACATCATAGGCCGTCGTACTTTCCGGATCGGCTGCCTTATGGTGCCCGATATGCCTTAAATCAAAAGAACGCACATCACGATAAGACACATGGCCGATGACATGAACGTTTTGAGATGCTGGCCATTCAGTATGTGCTTTAACTTCTACACCCCGGATATTACCGGATGTATAGTTATTGATCAGCCAAACGTTTTTTGATCCGTCATCAACTTCAATGCCGTTTGAGTTTGACTGCCCTTTCGGGTGAGCCGTACCGCGCTGATTAACCGAATGAGAATTTGAAATAAAAACGTATTCGCTGTAATGCGTGGTAATGCCGTCATCCCCTGCGCCATACGCCACACAATTATCGACCCAAATGTATTTGGAACCGTCTTTTGTCCAGTCGGTATCAGGCAGGTGGTCATATGTCGGCGATGTAATATCAATGCCATGAAGCCCCGCATTGATGGCCTCGACATCCTTCACCCACCCAAATTTTACTTTGGCATATGTCAAACAGCTTGAATGTTGTCCGCCAGTAGCCCCGACGCCGCCCTGCCTTTCCGGGTTCCAATCAAGGGACATTCCTTGTACAAAAATATTTCGGTTCCCGTTTTTATAATCGGTGTTTGTGATCACCCATTCGCTGGCGGGTGTGTCTTCATGAAGCTTGAGGGTTGTAACACCTTTTCCCTGACCGATCAGATATGTCCAGGATGG
Organism: Bacillus sp. FSL K6-0138; assembly: GCF_037982765.1. NCBI lineage: Bacteria > Bacillati > Bacillota > Bacilli > Caryophanales > Bacillaceae > Bacillus > Bacillus sp. FSL K6-0138. The sequence continues at coordinate 794,211 of NZ_CP150286.1, read as the reverse complement.
GAGCTTAACCCCTCGAACCACATAAGTGCCAGCACTTAAATGGACCCTTACATTGCCGTCCCCTACGGCCTTTCTGAATGCCTCCGTGCTGTCGGTTTCCCCATCCGGAACAGCACCGAAATCATCCACATATACTTCCCTTTTTATTTTTTGTTCAAGCTTATTAAATTCTAAATCCAGCCGGTCTTTCAACGTTTGTGCGATTTTCCCGTCAGTTGTCACCCTGGCATCCACGACCTCTTTTACATCTTTTCCGTCATGATTCACAACAAGGTTAGCAAACCGCGCTGAAAAATTATTTAATCGGTTCGCAACTGTAAACCCGCCGTGGTCGATTTGTTCCGACGTGTGGGCGGTTTTAGCTTCCTTATGAGAATTTAAAGCCTTGATATTGCCGTTAATTGCCTCTTCCGTCAACCGTGCATTTTCGTCCAATTGTGAAAGAAGCTTTGCATTAGGGACAGGATTATGCTGTTTTTCTAATTGAACCATGATTATCACCAACCTTCCTTAACTGTAGCCCACGATCAGAATTGTTATTTTTGAACCTTCCGGGGCGTTTACTGGATTCAATAGTTTTCCGTTTTGAAGAAGGGAAACTGTAAAGCTGTCAGTTTGATTTTCTTCATAATCAACAGAGGCCGAAACGTTGTTTTGTTTCATGACCGTTGAACTTTCAGATGTCACATACTTAATTTGAAAATCATCATCAGTTTCCAAAAGGAGGGCAGAAGAACTGACAGAAACATTCCCCGGACCGCCCGTGACCGCCCAAACACCAGAATTAAAGGTCAGTGTATACGTAAAGTTTCCGGGGATTTTGCTTTGTGTTGCGTTCACCACATTAAGAAGCTCCGCTTTGGCCGCCTGTATTTGGGCCAGTATCTGATTTTTTTGTTCGATCAGATACCTTTCTTGTTTTTTAATGCGGCGCCTGCTGTCCAGTTGAATATCAATCAGGTCTTTTCTAAAGTTGGAGAAAGTGACTTCTGGCTTTTCGATGTCATCCAACGGATTATAGACCATACTCACCGCGCGCAGATCATCCTCAAATGTAATGCCGTTTTGAGGCGTATCCGCAATGACGTGGATGGTATCCCCTTTTGTGATCTTGTCTTCTATGCCTTTCAACTCAGGGACCTCAATTTCTTCAAAATCAATATCAACTGTGACCTCTGGAAACGGATTAACTTTTTGTTTCAAGAGGGCTTTCATATCTTCCGCCTTTGTAATCGATTCGTCTCTTATGGTTTCTGCCCATGTCGGCTGCCCTTCAATTAAAAAATCCTTTTCATTCGGATGAACAAAAAGGACGGGAGGAAACACATATTTTTCATCTTCATTTTTAAATTCTCTGTAAATCTCAAATATATTTCCGCGAAGCAAGTACATAACTGGCGCAGCACCTTTTGTGCCTTTTGTGTTTGGGTTTTTGCTGTCCTTGCTTTTAAAGGTTGCCACGACATTATGCTTTTTATGGTCCAAGCCCCGGACCACTTCTATAACTTCCTCTTTCGGATCATTGTCTTTATAAACTGAAATCGTCTTCGTTGTATCTTTATCAATGACAAATTCCCATTTACCGCCAAGCTTCGAAGTCAGAGTTTTAAACCTGAATCCTGTGCCTGTAAAAGAGAAAGTAAAAGCTGAACCAATTTTTGATGTTTTATCAGCTTTTAATGACTCATCATAAGTCCATGAACCCGTTTTTGATTCGTATCCGATTGATTCGTCACCCAACATGTCTTTTTCTTCTTTTTGTTTCCCATAGCCGCGCCCGCGTGTGGCCGTATTATCTTCGGATATTTGAATCTGTAGTCCTTGTATATTTGCCCTGGTATCAAGGGTTTTATTAATTCTACGGCCCATCTTTTTATACACGTAGATATGCTTATTATTCACATCAAATTCAACATTGTAATTAGAGGCGATAGAGTCCATCAGGTCAATGGAAAAAGAATCCCCGAAACTATCAGTTTTTACGGGCTTGATGTCTCTGGCATCAGCCATAATTTCAAAAGTGAAATTGCTGCCTTTCAGGGCGTGTCTAAGGGCTTTATCAAGAGAAATTTCCCCCGTTATCACGTCATCTACGCGATTTTTTCCAAGCAAAAAGACGTAAATATGATTGGCCGAGATCGACTTTGATAGCCATTCTCCATCTTGAGAGATTTGAACATTTCGAATGACATATTTTTGATTTTTAAAAACCCTCTCATCGATAACGATAAGATTACGGCCAGTTAACGCATTAAATGCCAATGGGTCACTTAAACTATTTTCAAGAGTAAAATCCAGAATTTTTTTCCCGTCAACTCCATCCGTTACACGTGGGGCGGCATCTACAATTTCATATTTTTGACCTGTAAACCGATCTTGAACATACATTTGATTCACCTTTTACCGCCCCCCTACTTATAGTAAAATCGTGTAATGAAATGAAGGTCACTATAATCTGCATTTTCAATTGAAATTTCATTTTCTCCTGGCGCAAGTTCCGGGAACCGGCCGCGGGTAGAAATGACCTCACTTCCTTTGACGATATATTGTTTGACCACCGTCAAAAGATTCTTTTTTGAATGGCTCCCGGAAAGCGTTATGCTGTCCCCGGTTGTTTTATTTGTGATCTTAATGTCTTTGCCTTCAAAGTACATTTGCACTTTGTAATCATGCTCAATAGGGGATAGGGTGACATCCCCAAAATTGTATACGCTGAAACGGTTCTTGTTTTTAAATTGAAAAGGCTGCTCGCTGAATTTGCTTATATTCATCCCTAGATTAAATCGTTCTCCCTGTAAGTTCACAGGAATAGTACTGTCATAAACAGATTCAGCCAATCCTTGAATAGCCGTAAATGTAACAGAAAAAGTGTTTGCCAGTTTCCCACTATCTTGGGAAATAGAAAACACATCATCTGCCGTCACAAGCCATCGTTTATTTGGCTCATATGAGTGAATCACATAATACGGGTCTTGAGTGACAAGCAAGCTATATAAATTCGAACGATACAAATAGAATTGCTCTGCGTTGTGGGCTTCGATTGCAAATTCAGCCGCTATTTTTCTTTCTTTGTACCGTCCCGGATTGTTTTTTGATGGCATAATCAGACCGTTTCTATTTTTCACGGTAACGGTCTGACGTTCAAAACCCGGAGATTCAGGGACGAATGATAGGAGAGACACACCGGGCAGAATTTCGCTTATGGGTTTATCACCTATGATCAAATCCAAATCCCTCATGAAATCCCTCCAATCAATGAGCTTCTATCATTGAATTCTTTTGTACTGATAGCCGTTAAGACCTTGCCGACTTTCTTGCCATTCATGATCACATCGCCCTCTTTTGCTGCAATTTCTCTTAAAAGAGCGTTTTGTTCTATTAGCAATGCAATTTGTTGATCCTGACGCTGTGTGATCGGTTCAATGGACGGCATTTGCGGAACGGTCTGCGCTGGGATGCCTAATTCTTGCCCGGCTCTGGCCCAAATCCCGATACTTCTTTCGCGATATTTCGGGTCCGTCGTAATGATATGCTCGTCATACCCTCTTTCGTTCAAAGCCGCAAGTTTTGTGCCGCCTGCGCCCGGTGATACTCCGCCCGCAGCATATCCAACATATCCGCCGCCTCGGGCCATCGATTTTAAACCCGGATGATTTGATATATTTCCATACCGCGCCTTGATATAGTTAATGGCTGCAAGAATGTTGTCTATAGGGTTTAAGATGTTATTATGTCCCGGGAACTTATAGGCGTTGAATGTGGACGGGATGGTTTGCATTAACCCTTGTGAAGGATGCCCGGCTTTCGCGTTGGAATCCCATAGGTTGATAGCGTTCGGATTCCCGCCGCTCTCCTTCATGGCGATTGTAACTAGCCCAGGAATCCATGAAATAGGCACGCCCGCGATGCCGACTGCTTCCGTTACCCATTGGTTGACGGCTTTCGTCCCGCCAGTTCCTTTGAATGTTTCCTGATCCGGCATAACCCCTTTCAGAAATTCGGTAGCCCCATTTTTTAAAATCTTGATTATACCGGTTCCAAATGAGTCAATGCCTTTCCCTGATTTGTATGGGATCAGCCCATTAAACAATTTTTTGATTAATTTACCTGGACCGTTGGTAAGTAAATCCATTGCAGCCGCGCTGACATCCCCGACTTTATCTACGACGCTTTTTCCAAAAGATACAGCCCCATTGACCATCTTTTTAGAGCCATCCACAGCCTTTTTGAAAAAGTCGCCGACCCCGCCGGCATAGCCAGGCATCTGCGTCATAGATGTTAGCTTTTTAGATTCATCATGAGGAAGGACAGAAGTTCCACGCGGGAGATCCCAAATTTGTGGGCCGCTCATACCGACAACATACGTACCGATTCCCGGCGAATGCGCCAGCTCCCAACCTTCCTCACCGACTAATGCCGCCCCACCAGGGTGAAAATTTGTTCCTTTTGCATATTTACCATTCAGCTTTTTACCTTTTTTGCTATTGTAGCCTTTCGGTGTCCATTCTGGAATGGTTGGGATATGCATAAATTCAAGAATCTTATTAATTCCGCCGGTGACAGTATTGACAATGACTGCCTGATCAATAACATAATTATCCCATCTTGTGAGGACATCGCCTGTTTCTTTATCAACTTGATCGATATGCCCGCCTGCTTGTTTCTCTGCTTCCTTTACAACATTTTTGTGCATCTCCTCTGCTTTTTTAACAGAGCCGTCGCGCTGCCGTTTTGCCTCTTTGATCAACTTATCAGCTTGTTTCTTGCTGATAGAGCCTGTCTCATCCCGTTCCCGGACGATTGCTGCCACAGTTTGATCATATTTTTTGTTTGCTTCTTTAACGGAACCATCCCGAGCTTTAATGCTGTTTTTAATCGTGTCCGCAGCCTGACGAGCCGTGATATTTTTCGACTCGTTTTTGAGCTTGCTCATAATAGCCTTCTGTTCTACCTCGCCTTTGCTCATGGTTTGAACAGCCGTGTTCATCATTTTCTTTTGAATGCTGTTGATTTGGGTCCGTTCTTTTTGTGTAAGCTGGCGTTTTTCTGCGCTAGCCTTGTTTAATATTTCTTTGATCTGTTTCTGCCCTTTATCAACAGCCTGAGTTTCTTGACTTTGCTTCTTTTTCACGTTGTTTAAAATGGCATTTTGTTCCCTCTGACTCAGGCTTTTACTGGATGAAAGGAATTTACTAAGGGTCTGGTAACTTTGGTTTCCTTTTGTCTCGATGCTTGTTTTGATCTTGCTGCCCATTTGATCAAAGTTTTGAACGATACTGTCCGCCGTTTTTTTAGAGACGGTTTCACCGGACCATTGCAGCTTGTTAAGCTGGACGGTTGCTTGATCATTTAATTTTTTATAGCCCAAAACAGCTTTTGTCGTGGATTCAGAAACCTTGTTCCCGAAGCTGTCCAGCGTCGGAATTTGTTCTTGTTTCATATGGTTATATAGCTTGTATCCGCCTTCTGCTAAAAGGCTGACTCCCGTAATTGCAAGCCCGACGGGACCGCCCAGAGCGCTAAAACCAAGCCGGGCAATTCCAGCGACTCGTGAAACACTCCCGAGACTCTTAACAAGACCCAGAGCCTTTGCTCCAAACCCGGCAAATTTGCCAGTTGCTTGAGCTGCACCGCCGCCCAAAGTTTCGGCTGCCGCTGTTGCTGTTCGTGCGCCTCCGCGGAAATTAAAGAGTGATTTGGTGCCCTTTATGATTTCAGGCGCGAATGTTGTTGCGACCCCAAGAACGGACCCCCATTCGCCGCCAAACATCGCAAGAGCCCCGCCAGCAAGTCCGGCAGCGCCCCTGAACCCGCGAAGGCCCCGAGTATTCCGAGATAATGCCGCACCGCTTGCGTTCATTTGTACGGCTGCCGCTGTGTTTGCGGCCGCTAATTGTGCCGTTGATCGTTGGGTCAGTGCTGCTTCGGCTCTGTATCTACCGAATGCTGCGGCACCTCTGCCCAGGGCACCAGTGAGGGTGCTAATGCTTGATACAACTGCACCCAAAGCAATGACAACAGGAGGAAACGCCGCAGCAACCAATCCAGCAATAACAATTGTGTTCTGCATGGCCGGCGATAGACCTTGAAACCAATTCGTAAAGTCTTCGACTGTCTTTCCTGCCGCTTGCAAAGCCGGTTCGATCTTATCAAGTAAAATTTCACCGACTGGGAGTAAATTAGACTGCAATAGCCTAAAATCTTGGGCCACGCGATCACCAAAGTTGTCTTTCAAAGCCTTTCCTGCCTTGTCTGTGGCTCCTTTAACATCACCAAGCATATCCTTGGCCGGATTCATCGCGGTTACCACTTTGCCCCGCAAGTCTTCCCATTGTGTGCCGAATAGAGCGACACCGGCCTGATCCTTTTCTAATGGGTCTTTCATGGCCGCTAAGGCGGACACGGTTGCCATGAAGGCTTGTTCCCCTTCTTTTCCGCCTTTGGCGATGGCTGCCCCCATCTTGTCAGCATCAAGGCCGATTGCTTTAAAGCCTGCGGCAGTCGTTTTTGAACCGTCCTGAGCGCGGATATTAAATTCTTTGACCGCATCCCCAACCTTATCCATGTTCCAAGCGCCATTTTGCGCGCCTTGAATCATAATGTTAAACATGCCGTCAATGGAAAGCCCTGCTGATTTGAACTGGGGTGAGTATTCTGAGATCGTATCTAAAAGCTCGTTTGAATAATCGCCGCCTTTTTGTGCAGCAACAGTGATATAGTCAAAAGCTTTTCCACTATCAACAGCGAAGTTATCAATCAAGGCTTTGGCTGCCCTGGTGCTTTCAGGTATTTCAAACTCGAAAGTATCCAGGAGTACATAAGCCCGTTTTGTAGCCTGCTCAAGTTCTTCGCCCTTTAAGCCTTGAAGATTTTTTCTGACATCAATAACGCCCTGGTTTGCTTCTTCGAGTGATTCACCGAAGCCGCTAACCCACACATCTTTTGATATGTTGGCTACTTCCTGCGCCTCTTCTTTCGTCATGTTTAAGGAAGATGAGATTTTACCCTGGGCTTTTTGGAAATCTGCTGCGGATTTAAGAGCCGATCCTCCCAGCAACCCGATAGGAGCCGTAATCCCGGCGAATCCTACCTTTCCTATCGTCTGTAGCCGTTCGCCTTGGGTTTGAAGGCGTTCGCCATACTCTTGCAAGCTTCTGCCCGCTCGGGTCCATGCAGAATTTTGGGTGTTAATTTCTAATGTCGTAGCCCTTAACTGCCGGCCGAGACGGTTATACATGGCCGTTTCATTGTTGATCCTTTGGGCCAGTTGTAAAGCAGCTTGTGAGTTTTCTCCTTTTTCACGCGCGAGCTCTTCATATTTTGCCCGCAGCTGTTCGATTTTTGAACCTTGTAGCTGATACAGTTTGGACAAACCTTCCTGTTTTTGGCGCAGCTTGTCGGATGCGTCTCCAAGCTCTCCAAACTGCGATGCAGAAGCCTTCAATTCACTTCGAACCAACGCCATTTTTTCCGCCATGTTGTCCATTCCGGCTGAAAAACCGCCATCATCAAACCCTAAGCGATAAATCATATTTCCTAAGCTTTCCGTTGCCACAGTCTCACCTCCCACCTAAAACACATGATCTATCGGCACAGTTTTTGCCCGCTTGCGTTGCTCTTTCGGGTTCTTGAGTTTTTCCCGATGCTCAAGCAATTCAATAAAAAAAGGATAGTCGCTATTATCAATTTCATTTAGCGTCCATCCTCTTTCGTCCATCAATTGAACGTATATATCTTTGACGTTGTCTAATGCCTGATCTATTGTGACTCTTTCTGTACCTTTTCCAGCAGCTTTCCCAGATCAAAATCCTCTTTTTCTTTTTCGATTTCCTCACGGGTTGGGTAGCCGAGAACCCCGACCCCGATAATGTCATAAATCACATTCCGGTGATCGATCGTATTCAAACCGTCATTAATCTGCTTTCTTGTAAATTTTTTATCAAAAATTTCAACGATAAGGTTCAACTGTCTGTTTTCAACTTCCTCTGGTTCTGCCTCATCGCTTCTCGCGTACTTCTCAATTTCAAGTGCTTTACGCTTAAATTTAAAAGGGATAAATTCCTGCGTAAACGCTACATCTTCACCGTCAATTCGTAATGTAATTTCCAAAGGTTTAGACATTATGCTGCTCCCCCGCTTGTACTTGTTTTAGTTGTGGTTGTTGTTGAAGCCGTAGCCGTTGAAGAACTATCAAGTTTAGAGACGTCAAATACTGCCTCAAAGAATGTATCTCTGTATTCGTCATATCCTTCCACGCTGCTGTCACCGGTGATTTTAAAGACCTTGTCACTACGTTGAATAAATGTGCCCTCAATTTCTTCTGTTTGGAAATCTGTTTTATCTTCAGCGGTTTTCCAATCAGTACTTGGGATTCCAAAGCGCCCTTTGGTTAGCCAAACATGGCGTACGTTTCCGTCCTCCTTCGTTCCTGTAAACCCGAGGGCGACATATGGAGGAACAACACCTTTTTTCCACACAATTACACCTTTGACCATCTTTTGCCCTGTAATGTCCGCAAGAACGGCCTGAGGGATTTCAGAAGTCCCTATTTTCACTTTTGTTTCTCCGATATTGGAATTGACGATAATCGGCCCGTTATCGGCATATAGTGTACTCATTTCATTAGTTGTATCAACGTTTGCTGAAATAGCTGGCGCGAAATGCTGCACAGGTCCATATTGAATATTTCCTTTTTCGTCTTTGATGAGCTTGGCATATACTAAATTTTCAAGACCTACAATAACACTGCTCATTGATCTTCCTCCTTTAATTTCACAATTGTTCGATATAAAAAAGCTCTTCTAAAAGCAGAACGATCATCTTCATCAAAGGAAGAAACAGTGATACGTCTACAATTGAGAGCTTTCATTTTTTTATCCACCGCGGTTTGTAAAGGCCCTATGTTGTCGTCAGCCTTCACCCATAGGTTGATCTGTATATCAATTTCCGCTGATACGGCTTTATTGTCCTCATAGTCCTTATCAACGTTATCCATCTCCAGAACTAAAATGTGAGGATATTCACGAGATTCCTCTAAAGGGAAGTTTCCGGCATATATCCGGCCGTCAGTCATCTGAAATACGTCAGGATCATCTAAAAGGGCTTTTACGATGTACGGTTCATAATTAATCATGACCTTGCCCCTTTCCGCATTTCATTCATGACAGCCTGGTTGATTGCCACGCGTTTAAGCCGATAAGCCCGAACAGCAAACGGGTTGCCTCGTACGAACCGGCCGTTTTTTGCAACATAGCCGTTATGAACAAACTTCGCCCGCCAAGCCGTTTCCTTTCCGGGGCCAATATCAAAGCTGACTGCGTTTGGAATCGGTCTGTCTTTCTTCGGTGTCTGCCGTACTTTAATATCATCTTTGATGTGTTTGTGATCAATTTCTGATACAGGAACCTCCGCCCTCATGCCGTCTCTTAAAACGTTCCCGCCGGCTCGCAATGCTCTGACTTGACGTTTTTCAACATCTTGCCCAAACCTTTCAAGACGGCGAAGAGCATCGTCAAAGCCATCAACTTGAACTGCTATTCTCATGATCCCACCCCACACATTGCAATGTCATAAGCTCCTGATTTTGCAAATCGGGAATGACCTCTTCGATCTTAAAGGGCTGCCCCTTGTACACAACACGCATAGAGCCTGATTCAATATCCTTCCGATGACGGATGCGAAACCACACAGTTTTCTCCTGGTGTGCCGCAGATGCTTGGATAATGTAACGATCCCGCGGCTGCATAATTTCGGCCCATGCTTTTGTGAAGGTTGACCAATTATATTCCGGCTTCATCGTTTCCCGATTGCGCCCTAGCACCCGCTTTTGAATCTCAATTTTATGCTTGAGCATCCCCGGATTCACTGGCATTGTCATCACCACACATTTCCGCTTGAAGGATTAACGGGGTTAAGGCATCCAGGGCAAGGCTCATGCTTTTTTCCGTCACCCTAAATTCATAAAAGATGCCGGCCGCCAGAATAATCAAATGATCATCCTCGTGCCCTGTTGCCCTTTTGATGTAATTTGCAGCCGACTGCAAATAAAAAGACAGCAAGGAATCTTCCTCACTGTCTTCAATCCTTAAATGCTCTTTTAAGCGATCATTAAGCCGATGCAGTTCCGCCATCAGTCGTCAACTCCAATTTAAATACTGTTGGCTCAAATGGTGAGTAGATCAATTGGCCGTCATTTAAGTGCCAGATTTTGAAGCCGACATGGTTTGTATCGCTGTATTTTTCCAGAAGCTTGCTGACTTCTAAAGAATTAATGACATCTTGAATGTGGAATGAACTAAAATCACCAAAGTATAGGCGCGGTACATCCGGCGTGCTGCCGTCCACATAATCAGTTACATCAACCGGATAACCCAGAATCCTGTAACCGAAGGACCCTTCAATATAAGCCTCGCGCAACAATGGCTTTCCATCTTTATCTTTTAAGGTTTCAATAGCTGTAAGGGCAGCTCTATTCATCATCCAACGAGAATTTTTGAGTTTAGACGTTGGAACTGAATTTTTCAATCGAACAAGCTTGTCATAAACCTCCATATTCCCCGGATTAAATGCAACAGCTTTTTGAATCAAGGAACCCGGATTATCTGTTGAGTTGAAGAAGAAATTTGCCTCTTCTTCTACATAGGATTTTTTCAGCTCTTCAATAACCGTTTGTTCAACAGGCATATCAGTCATGGCAAGCAATTTTTTTGTGATCAACACCAGCGCATCAATTTCAGAAGGGTTCAGGAATACTTCATCAAAATTGATGTCGGTCTGCGGAATTGGATTGTCCAATGTTCTTTCAGTTTTAATCCGTTGGGCTTTTGCTTTCTTCACCAGAACCGGATAACCTTGTGTCCCTTTTGTCTGAACGCGGGTTCCGTATTTCCGCAACAGGTTTTCTTCCTGGGCATAAGTAATGATTTCTTTTGATAGAGATTCTGGAATTAAAACCTTCCCGTTAGTTGTCTCAACACCCATCGCCCGCGCTTCGTTCTCGCTGATACGCCCGACAAGATAGTTTGCAAAGGCTTTGCGCTGCTCCCCTTTTTTTGCCTGTTTGCGGCTTTCAGAGGATAGAGATTTCAGGATATTGCTCACAATAGCATCTCTCTTTTCTGTATCGAAAAACTGCTGGCCACGCTGTTCTGTTTCATCTGATTCCCTTTCTTCTCCGCCTTCGTCGCCGTCTCTTTCTCCTTCTCCCTCGGCCGTGGAAGCATCACCACTTTCACCACTTTCTAGTTTTGCAAGCTCTGCTTTAATAGCTTCCAATTCTTCTGATAGTTCAGTGACTTCTTTTTCAAGCTTCTCAACGGAAGAAGCTTCCGTTTGATCGGATTCGAGATCAGCCCGGATTTCTTTCATACGTGCTTCAATTGCTGCTTTACGTCTCTCTAAATATTTCTTCATTTCATAGCCTCCTGAATTTTATTAATTAGTTGCTGCTTTTTTTGCCGCAGCTCATTTTTTTGTTTTGCCCTCTGATAAATGTCACCAGATCGGACTAGTGACGCTTCTGTATCCTCATAAGCAGGAAAGGCGACAACGCTAATTTCAAAGAGTTCTACCTCTTGAATCGTGCGTGTCGCCGGTGATGTATCATAATTCCATTCATCTTTTACTACGTTGAAGCCAAAAGAACATTGATTGATGTCGCCGCGCTCCATACTCCGGCGCAGATCATTTGCCCAAGAGGTACCTGGCGGCGTAACAGTAAATTTCAAACCCTTGTCATCTTCTTCGAGTTGGAGGGTGCCGCTGCGTGTCCGCCCAAGCACATAATCCCAATTGTGATTAAAAAGGGCACGAACATCGGCCTGCCTTGATAACGCTTTTTGAAAGGCTCCGGGCGCGATCACTTCGGTGAACATCCCGCCAATATCGGCCGGACTATTAAAAACAGCCCCATAACCGGTTATTTGTGGTGCCTCTTCCTGATCTGCAAGCTGCCGAATTTCCAGCCCCTTGATTTGAAAAGTCCGCTGCTCTTTATCCATCCTCATCACCACCTTTCAGGCTGCTTTTCAGAACATCTTCCAACCTGTCCAAGCCCACAAGGTCTTTGCTGATATAAAGTTTGGTGGATTCTTCTGTATTCAATCGTTTGAATCCGAGCATTTCCCGAGCGTCGTCAGGAACGGCGATTGAAGTCCGCACTAGGTTGTAAGCAATCTCCGTTTTGGTTTTCATGCCTACGAAGTCTAATAGATTGTGACGGAATTTTAAGCGCAGCCCGCTATTTTTCCCAAAGAATAAAATGGTCAAATGTTCTTCGATATTGCGAAAAATAGGCTTTAGACAACTCGTGTAAAGCTTCATCATGGCTTGTTCCATGTCTTTTTCTTCGAGCTTGTCCAGCAAGTCCTTATCCATCCCGAAAAACTTACCTAAATCTTTTTTGTAGATATTCAAATACTTGAGCGTTTTTTCATCATCCACAGGGGATTCAAGCGCTTCAATTTCGTATCCTCGGCCTAAAGGAATCAATTTTGTTTTCCCTGAATCTTTAATCCCCTCAAGCTGGTCAAGTATCGCTTTTACGGTTTTGGTTTGATTCGTGTTGGTCGGGGAAAGGTGCGTTTCTAATTTAAGAAGGAACGCCATAAGCCCTCCCTTTTTATATTTTTCAGTCAGCGCCTTTTCAGCGTTCATGACGCCTTCCAGCGTTTCCTTTGCCAATTCTAACAGGCCAACACCCTCCAAATGGCTCAAGCCTATATTTTTAATGTGCCTTACCATGTAGGACGGAACGACTTCACCGGACACAGTGATTTTCTCCGTTCCGGCGTTGGTCAGCTCGCTATAAGCATTATTCAAAATGTGTAGCTGGCTTTGATCGTAGAAAAGATACACGTCACCGCGCAGCAAATATACATTTGTCAGCAGCTTCTTAAATTCAAATCCGGTTAAATAATCATTCGGACAATTTAAAACCCGCAAAGCACGATCGGCCCGCGGGTCTTTTGAGTTTTTACCTGTCGTTTCATCTTCCACAACGAAATCTGTCAATGCGACCTGGTCGCTGATCAGCTTCATCAGATTGTATGTGTCACTGGATTTCAGGATATTATCGTCATTGACAAATGCACCATAATTAAAATATGAGTTTTGAAACCAATTGAAACTACGTTTGCTGAACCGTCCCGCTAATTTACGGATAAACCCCACTCTCATCACCCCCTATCTGTACAATTCATTAAGCATTGCGTCATATTCGTCTTCATCGTAATCAACCAGCATCATCATGGTTTCTTTATGGGCATTCAAAAAGGCAACAAAGCCATCAATTTTGGCTTTGCTTTGCTTTTTGGAAGGCCGCTTCAAGCCTTGAAAGTTTTTATCTGCTACGACGTTTTCTGTGCAGTAGATAAAAAGGGGATTATCCGTCTTAATTCGTTCTTCAAACATTAAAATTTCTGCATCATCAAAAGGTGCATTAAGGACGGTAGAATATTGTTTTGTCTCCACGCAAGTCAATCCCTCAGCCTCAAGCGCTTCAACCACTTTTTGAGAAAGAGCAGGGTCATAATTGACTTGTTCAACATCATAAATCCGAGAACATTCCACAATGAATTCGACAACCATATCATAGTCAATCGTTTTACCAGGGCATAACGTTAAAAAACCCCGCTCGGCCAAGTTCCGATACGGGATGTTCTCCATTTTTTCGCGTGCTTCCAGGTTATGATCCGGGATAAAATACATCTGTTTGACTTTCAACATAGATTTTCCGTTTTCATCATGGGTCGGGATATTAATAGACACGCATGTGAGGTCTGTCGTTCTGGATAAATCAAGGCCAATGACTGCCTGTTCGCCGGATAAATCGCCCAGGTCTTTGATCAGGTTCCCTTCCTTGTCCTCGATCATTTTCTGGACAATATCTTTATCAAAATACGTGCCGGTGCTGCGGACGAAAATATTCAGATACTTGGCTAAAAACTCATCCTTTCGCTCCGCGCTCATCTGAGCCGTTTTAAACTCACTTTCTAAAAAGTCAGGTTGGACACTGATTCCCCAGTTTGGATTCACCTTTTTCCAGACTTTCCGATCATCCCATTTATCTCCCTTGTCGGGTTCGGTAATGTACGTGAAATAGGAAATGTCCTCTTCTTCCTCATTTTTGTTATTCAATAGGCCCCGCGCATAATCATAGATTTGCAGACCGACGGAAGTCGTGCCTTTTCCTGCTGTCGAAATGATGAACATTAACGGCTGCAACCGCGAACCCATACCGGATTTTAAAACATCGTACATGTCGGCATTATTTTGCGCGTGTACTTCATCCAGCAAAACGAAATGAGGGTTTTTACCATCAAGGCCCTGTGTATTTTTAGACAGAGGCAGGATGCTATTTTCAAACCGTGTACCGTTGATGGTGTACCGGTAAATGATAGCGTTAATGTGCCCCTTCGGACCTTTATAAATTTGGGTCCGAGTGTTAAGGTCTGGGCTGTTTTGAATGGTCGCCGCAATTTGTTTTGCGGCAATGTTCGCTTGTTCCGCATCAGTCGCCGCAGTAAAACATTCGGCGCCCTTTTCTCCATCTGCGTACATTGCATATGTGGCAGCACCGGCCGCCAAAACAGTCTTGCCGTTTTTCCGTGGAATCTGAATATAAACAGTCCGAACAGCCCGGACAGTCCTTCCCTTGTCATCCTTTTTATAAAAGCCGTATATGTTTGTGAAAATGAATTTTTGCCACAATTCCAATTCAATGGGTTCGCCGGCAAGCTCTCCTTTTGAATGTTTGCAGAAGGTTTCTATAAAATCCATGACTTTATTTGCTTCATCGACATCAAGCCAAACGTCTTTTCGCTTTTTCATCCTCTTGTAGCGCTCAACAACTTTTATAACCGATTTACAATGCTCCTTTTTATTCTTCAATACCTGATCAGCGTATAGATCAGCATAGTTCACACCCCGTTCTATCACCCGTCAGCACTCCACTTCGATTTAAAGGTTTGGAACCTGTCGGTATTAGAATTAGGCTGGCCGCCGACTTGTTTTTGAAGCTTCGGCGTAAGACCGAGCTGTTCCAGCAGCTTGCTTTTTTTGGTGTTCCAATCGGCTACCTGTTGAGCAAGAGGGTGTTTCATTTCATTTACTGCGCCGGCTTTATTTTGATGCAGCCGCGTGGCCGGAAAACCTTCTTCCCGCCATTCTTCATACATTTGGGTATAGATCACATGAGCATCCAAATAGGTATTGATCAGAGGCGTAAGGGTTTCAGAATATGTCCCTGCCTCTTTCAGCCAGGCTAAAATTTTCCCTTCTTCATCAGCTCGTATTTTTTTCAATTTTCGAGTTCTGGCCGACCGCTGCTGTGGTGTCATTTCCTTCAAATTCCCTCACACCCCCCTTTAAAATTTCATTTTTGTATACACGTGACTCCCCCTGCCCTGTCCCCAAATCAAAAAAATTTTGTGAAAACGGATGGGGGGGATTGTTTTTCTTGGTTTTCTATTTTGGCATGGCATTTTGGACAAAGAAGAATCAAATTGTTTTCATCAAGCTTCAATTCTGGCTGCTTGGAAATCGGAATGACATGGTGAATGTGCGCGTTCTGTCCAAAAACAAAACGACCACACTCATTGCAAGTGCCGCCGTCACGTTGGTAAATGTACTCTCTCATGGCCTTCCAAGCATCAGATCGATAGAAAGACTTGTTTGCAGACTGAAATTTGTTTTGCTTTCGGCCTTTCTTCCTTGGCCTGTGCTGATCACAATAATAGCTGCCTTCTTCTAAGAGAGTCCGGCAGCCGTCATGAATGCAATATCTCATTTGGTATCAGTCTTTTCATCCTTCTTTGCCCCTTTCGATTTTGTTGCCTTTGGCTTCGGCTCTGCTTTGTCCTCTGACACCTCTGCTGCCAGTCCTTGTTCAATCTTTGCGGCTTCCTCATGCGTTACGAAATGGGACTTCATTTTTTCTTTGTCCCACACTAATGCGCCGTGTGCTAACTTTTGAATGATTTGTTTGCTCATCGTTGTTTCTCCTTCCTTTCGTTATAAAAGTATCGATTATAAACAATCGATTTTGTTCCAAAACCACTCTCTGGGTCAGCATATTCAATATCAATGTGGGTTGGATTAATTGACGTATCATTGGTTAAGAATGAAAAATCCACACGGATTTTATCTTTAATCTCTTTTCCTTTGTAAAAAACACGCGGAACCGAATCAATATCCTCAAGCTCAATTTGTAGCAAAGGTGGCTTATTCAGCGGTTCTGCTTCCAGACTATTTAAATCGCCTTTTGGAATAGCCTCTCCATCGAGAAGTACAGTTCCCCCATATTTGTGGCCAACATAATTCACATCTTCTCTCACAGCAGAGAATGAATCTGGTTCTTCCCTCACAAATCCTGTTAACAGCACACCAAGCTTATGAAGCCTTTTAACAGCATCCTTTGGTATGCCTTCATCACAAACGACATTATAAAGCCCATCGACTTCTGATCCGTCTACATATCCAATAATATTAAGGTCCGGATGTTCTACCTGGTAACATCTCGCTATCTCTCTTTTTGTCAGGACAGGATAATTATTCTTTCTCGCAAACTCCAATAGGGCAGTTGTTTTACCAACACATCTTTGCCTCGCTCTTACATAAATTAGTTCATTCTTTTCAGCAGCCTTTTCTAACAACTCTAAAATACTCGTATGCGCTAAATTCAATCCAAACATGCTTCTACCTCCTTTAAGAGCTCCAATCTTTCCTTCCGATTGGTTGTTTCCGCCCAATTATTAAACTCCTGAATTCCTATGTTCACCCGTTTTAAATGGAGTTCCTTTTGTTTCTCATTCAATTCAATTTTTCTCCGGCTGACTTCAATATCATAATTGATTTGTTTTAAAAGTAGCTCTTGTTCAGTACGCCAGGCTTTAAATTGTTTGACGTACAATTCATCCTCTGACAAGGTCAGTCCCCCTTTTGTTCGGTGAACAACTCACGTATTTTCTTTTCAGCTTTTGAAAAGCTCATTTCCTGTTCGCCCGGAAAATAGAAGTCACCTTTAACTGTAGTCCCGAATTCAAATCTGACAGCTGCAACAATAGACACTCCGGCACTCTTTTTTATGCTGATACCACCGTGATAAATATCCTCTTTTGTTATCCGTTCTATTTTTTTTACAGCGACATCCACCAATAACGGTTTCATGACTATTCCTCCCTTAAATAAAAAACGCCCTCCCGTTTGGGAAAGCGCCTGGTATATTCTTTCTAAACCGAGCCCACACTCAGAGGCCCACATTGGCCGACAATCGTTTATTCTGAGATTTACTGGACCCGGTTTACAGAGAACATAAAAAAGCACCCTTCATTTGGGTGCTATATATGATGATGCACTGTAAACCATACAGACATTGTTTAATCCCACTAGTTACAACATGGTTTACCACAATGAGTATGAGAGTGTGTAACAGGATCGTAACTAGAATAAGTGTGTGGATATTGATGGACATTCTGGAAATGCTTATGATGCACATTTGTTATATGCTGCGGATGAATATGCGGCACAATTGTTTTTGAAAAAGTATGAGTTTGACAACAATTAGTCGGGTGTACAATTGGCGGCATCACATTTGGTTTGCAATGAAACATGACTAAGCTCCCCTTTCATTTATTTATCATATTCATTATTAAACTATGATAAACAGTGTATACATGTACCATTACAATCACCCATATTTGTCCGATCGAGTACTATCCACAGCCTAAATCAAAAAAAGTATCCTCAAAAATTTTTTAAGGATACTTAAACTGAAAGGAGAGAAATAAATATATTTATTATTATGATTTCGATCCATATTTGCAGCTTGTCTATTCGAATTCATTCAAAAAAACAAGAAGCATCCTTCAGGATACCTCTTGAAAAAAGGGGTAATTCTCGATGTATTTTATTTTATGCAATAAATCACAAAAAATAAACTTGTCTACTCGCTTAATACCATAATACACGGTTTAAACAAAAATAGAGTGCCAACGTTGTGCCATAATTGTGCCAAAATCATTTTGCTGTCATGCCTCTGCTTTGCCTCCTTTGCAAGTTCTCTTTTAATTCACCCCATGTCATATTGATGATTTGATGATCAGGAAGCTTTAATTTCTTTTTTAAACCGGAATAAAGTTTGTATTGGCTGTCTGAAAGCTGAATTTTTCTGATAGAATCCATTTCTTTTTCAGTTATGAAATCAGACATATTTGATCGGCTCCTTCGATTTTTTTCTACATTATACCATGCAAAAGTTTTTATTTATCCACATTATCCACGAATTAACCATATCTTATATTGTGTCCAATTCACGTAACCGCTGAACCCTTTGCCCTGCATAGTTTTAAGCCATTTCCTTAAAATGAGTTAGACACTTTCTCGTTATGGTTAATTCGTTAAAATATCCAGAAAAAAACTCATCCGTTTTGAAGACAGATGAGCTTACAAGCTGAATGAGTCCATTGTTTGGTCCATTGTGTCTTGAGTGATCCCGATATATCGAAGCGTGACGTCAGGGCTGGAATGGTTGAATATCTCTTGCAGCAGGGCCACGTCTTTGAATTTTTTATAGTGCCAATAACCGAACGTTTTCCTCATGGTGTGGGTGCCGATGCCATCAAGCCCGACGTATTCCGCCGCCTCTTTCAATATGTTGTATGCCGTGCTTCTGCTGATCGGTTTATTTAGTCCTTCGCGGCTCTTAAATAAAAATTCCTGGTCATCTCTACCTTTAATATAGTCGGCCAGGGCCTTTTTTAGGGCCTTATTTATTTTGATCCGTTTCTGCTTGCCGGTTTTCTTCTCGCGTAAATCGATGTACATTCGTTTCGCGTCACGGACTCTTAAACGAAGTAAATCGGATATACGCAAGCCCGAGTTTATGCCGGTGACGAAAAGCAGATAGTTTCTTTCACTCCGTTCTCTCAGGAATTTCTTAATATAATAAATCTGGTCCTTGTCCCTGATAGGCTGCACAAAATTCATTATGAAGCACTTCCCTTCACGTACACTTCCTCTTTCAATGCAAAAGCCAGGTTATAAAAAGCGCGCGATTTTATCCGGAAGTATGTGCGTGAGCTCATCCCTATTTCGTTGTAAACTTCATAATCAAAACGGTGATCTTGGGACATATACTTCATGATGATGATCTGCCGTTCATTGGCTGGTAAACGATTCACGGCCTTTTGAATTTTTGAAAGAAAGGCATGTCGTTCCTGTTCCATTTCGACTCTTTTGATGGCCGTATCTTCGGTAGATGAATGAAACGCGTTTGTATTTGACGGTGGAACGATGTTGAACCCTGCCGTTACTTTCGGCAGCAGATCATCCGGCACTTGTAAGAGAACCACCCTGTAATTATCGAGAATGGTTTCAATTTTCTTTTTCGTCGCTTCTCTATCGATTTCGGGTAATTGAAATAGCATGGTTTATTCCTCCTTTTATTTGCGCTTATAAGCGCCGCCTTTGCCTCGTTTAAGAATCTGCTTATTTTGCCCCATAATCTCTCGCCAAAAGCGCTCAGAGCGCTCCTGCGCTTTTTCAGGGCGTTTTC
Organism: Bacillus sp. FSL K6-0138; assembly: GCF_037982765.1. NCBI lineage: Bacteria > Bacillati > Bacillota > Bacilli > Caryophanales > Bacillaceae > Bacillus > Bacillus sp. FSL K6-0138. The sequence goes on along the minus strand of NZ_CP150286.1, from coordinate 774,659 downwards.
TTTTGTTGGGTTTCATGTCTATTTCTCCTTTCACTAAACTGCCGTCGGGTCAAATAAAAAACGGACACCAAACAAACAGCGTAAAAGCTGAAAGTTCAGTGTCCGCAGGCATTCCATCTAGGACATTATTCTATTTCCGTCCGCCGACGGTTTTCATCAAATTGTCTTGCAGCCAGAACATGAGGTATAATCTGCCGTTCACTCCATACTTTTGATCAAAAATATCGATGGCTTGCCGCAGAAATGGCTTGTAATCCTGTATCATAACATTTCCCCTTCCCGGCGCCCGCCGCGCCTCCTAATCAAATAGACTAAGCTGAGTGATTTTATAATTGAACAACAGCATTTCTTCGGCCCGGTTCCCTTTTCCGGATCCACCGACAACCTGCTTATATGCTGAAAAAGTTTCCCTTTCCCAAGTCGGATAGAGCTCGAGTATCAAAGGATCGTCATAATAGGAGAGAACCACTTTTCCTTTTACTTGATTCAGCAGCCGCGCCAGATCCCGGTGATCCTGCTCTGTAAACCCGCCGGCATAAAACTGTTCTCGGCCGACATACGGAGGATCAACATAAAAGAGAGTATCCGGGCTATCGTATTTTTCAATAATCGTCCGGAAATCCTTACACTCAATCATGACACCTTTCATACGGTTGGCGAATAATTGAAAAGCTGTACAGGCGCTTATGTAGCCGCCCGCCGGATTCTGACCGCTTTTCGTACTGTGACGCCAACCGGTTTGTGGAACATTCTCCGCGTTTCCCTTGCTGATCCCGGACCGGTTCATATAAAACCACCGGACAGCCCGGTCAAAGTCGTCTGTTGGGTAATCCTCAGTCTTCCATTTCTCGTAAAGCGCCCGGCTGTACGGGATGGACTCACAAGCCTTTTGCATTGCCTTTGGATCCTTTCTGACTTGCATTAGGAAATTGACCACATTTCCGTCAATATCGTTGTACACTTCATGGGATATTTGCGGCTTATTTGCTATGACATGGGCCGCACCGCCGAAAGGCTCGACATAAACCTTATGGGCGGACATTTTGTTTATGATGTGTTCGGCATATTTGGCCTTGCCACCGAACCAGATTAAAGGTGATCTGGCCATAAAAGCACCTCCTTACCCTTTTCTTGTTATTTACTCATGTTTGAGATGGTCCATTCTTTCCCCGGGTGTCCGGTTATCCCCCTATCAGCATCGGCAGAATCACGATTGCCGCGAACACCCCAGCAACCCCCAGCAACGGCAGCAGAAACGATTGTTTTGGAGCATAGACGACGTTCCCCTTAATCGCCAGCCCGTCAGTGCGTTCAATGATCGACTTAACGTAATCCGGGTGAAGTGCGTACTTATTAGCCAGTTCGTCAATTGTAATCATGTTATCCGGCTGTGCCTTGATTGTATGGAGTAAAGACGATTGTAAAAGTGTCATTCCGCATCACCGCCCATCGGCTCCCAATGGATAATTACATCGTTTGAATGAATCCGTAAGAAATCCCCTGAATCAAAGCGGACCTCAAAACCGCCCTCGTTATGTGAATAAGTATTCCGATTATCTACAATATTTGTGACAGTCGCCATCTTTGTGAAACCTGGCGGCTTATATATTTGACCAAGCATAAAAGTTTCAGAATTAAAAGTTATTGACTTTGCTTTAAACATGTCGTTCACTCCCCCGCAGGGGAAACCCCTGCTATTAATTGAATTTGTGTGATGATTCAAGATGAATCCGGGAAAAGTCACCTTTAAATGTTTCTATGATCGTTCTGCCGTGTTCCGGGGCCTCTGCTTCATATACCTTTCCGTAAAGGCCATCTAAAACGATGACGGTAACCTTTCCATCTCGAAGTTTGCTTGTAATTGATACATCTTGATTGATTTTGATTTCTTTAGGACTGTTCACCAGCCGCACCCCCGTGATAAAATAAAAGTGTCAGGTTTTTATTTTCCGGGGCTTTTAATAGCTCTGGTTTTTTTATGCAAACACATCATCCGTTTGCCGGAGCATTGCCAGGTTATAAAGCTTTTCAATTTCCTCATCGCTCTTCTGCTTAAGCGACTCCTTGCCGTACCTTTCGATCAGATTGATCCATTCGATTTTTTCCAAACGCTCCTGTTCCGTCATGAAGATTTCACCTCTTTAAAAGATTTTTCATGGCAGCATTTTTCAAATGCTTGGGACAAGATTCAAACCTGATAATGACTAAAAGCTGCTGTAAAGATGCTTTATCAAACGATAAGCCTGAACTGCCTTTTTTCGTTTTCTGACGCTTCCGCACCTAAAAGTCCCCCATTTCGCGGCCGAATCATTTCCTTGTTCCCCTGATCAATGACGAGGAACAATAATTCTTCTATTTCTCTTTTGAAGGATTTTGCTATTTTGATAATGGACTCACCCCGATTCCACAAATCTCTAAACCTATAAAGCTCCTGCTCATACCAAATAAAATTATTTTCAAGGAACGGGATATAAACAGGACTTTCACAGAATAGCTGTCTTACTCCGTTCTTTTTAGTTTTCATCATTTGCGGACTGATCCATATTCTCGGATTTGCGCCTATACCGTAAGGCCTGTGAGGCAGAATCCTTCTTTTTGCAAGGTCCACAATCAGAATCAAAAGCTCGTCAGGTTTTCTTCTCAGAAGATCGGCAGCGTCATATAATGATTTGCCGTCATACCAGTAATCTATCAATTTACAAATCTGCACATATGACCATTCATAATTCAAGCTATCCAGGGCAATTTCTAAACGATCAGCGCGGACAGTCTTTTTCACGCCCAACACTCCCGCACGGTCCCGGTGTGACGGTGAACGATGATCAATCTTTGTTCATGCTGTAAATTCTTTGATATAAGCCAGTTCTCAGGGTTTAAACCGTTCTTTTTGATGATTTGCTTTTGCGCGCGTGTTGGTCGCTTACCGTGTTTCATATGCTTTCCCTCCGTATGTTTGACCAATAGGCCAGCCAATTTTCAAGTTTCTGCTCGATGTCTTTTAGCCCTTGCTTGAGTTCCTCGGGTGTTTTATTGGTTTCCACATGCCCCCAGACACCCGGCATGATCGGTTTTAAGTTGGTGTCCTTCACTTGTTTTCACCTCCTAAAAGTTTAGAGCCGGAGCCGTCCGCCCCTTTTTCTCCGTTTGTTTTTCTAAAAACTTGATAGCCTCAAGGTGTGCTGTCAATCGGCTAACAGTCTTTTTGTCATATAGTTTTGTTAACGCTACGCCTGAAAGGTTCGTCGTGATGATTGTCACTTTTCCTTGACGTCCAGTAGAAACCCCATACCATACACGATGAATAAAATCATTTGCGGCTCTGTTTTCGTTGTCTGTGTCCCCTACTTCGGCGCCCAGGTCATCGATTACGAGATAATCAACCCTTGTAAGTAGCTCGATTGCAAAAGCTTCTGTCAGCTTTTCGGAATCATCTTTAAATGATTTTTTAATTCGCCTCATGAGGGCATCACTGTTAACAAAGAGGGCTGACTTCGCGTACTCTTCGGAATCATTTTTGTTCAGTTCTTTAAGGGCGGCCATTGCAAGATGACTTTTTCCGGCGTTAGATTCTCCTGTCAAAAAGATGTTCATCACAGCGCCTGCCTTGATTCGGCTGACAAGTTCCATCATCCTCCGTTTATTCTGCTCGTCCTCTTGGTTGTAGCTGCGGAACGTTTCGAACGTTGCTTTTTTAAGGGTAGGATCGGCAATAAGGGAATAAGTCGATAGAATCTGTCGTTCTACCTGACGGCGCCATATCTCGGCTTCATGCTCGATTTCCTTATTACGTTGTTCTCTTTCGCACATAGGACATTTTATTGAACCGTCTCGGAGTTTCATGAGTTGGACCGGGTAAGGCTTTTCTTCACCGCCGATGATCCTTGTATGCTTGTTGCAATAGACAGGCTTTCCGTTCTCATCAGTATGGAATGTCATCCTCCGTGATAACTCTGCCTTGACTCTTTCCGCCCGGTCTTTGGTGAATGTTTCTGTCATGAGGTCTACCTCCTTTTGGCTTTTGGTTAAGATAATTTTCAAATTTAGTGCCGAACAGCGTTTCAGGCCTTAGATACTTGTCCAGATCAGTACCGCGCCATTCTTCGCATTTGACTAGAATGACATGTTTGAAATCATCAAATCTAAAACCTTCGTTCCATCGCGCCTTTATTAAGGTCTTGGTTTTTGGTGTAGTATGACGGTACTTTGTTCCAGCGACTTTGTTTAAAAGGTCAATGATCAGTTTGTAAGGAATTTCATCTTTTTCAGAAGATGCGTCGTCGGGCTTGCCCGACAATATATTATTTTCTTTTTCTTTTTCTTCTTCTTCTTCTTCTTCTGTCTCGTTACTCTCCGTTACCGTAACGTTACATGTAACGTTACTAGGAGAAGACAGTTTTAAAGCCTTTTGTTTTGCGCGGTGTTTAGCCACTCTTTTCCGAGTATCTTCACGAATTTTATCCATGGCATCAATATTCTGGTGCTTTTCCCAATTGGTAATTGAAATAAATCTATTTTCATCGATCTCTATCATGCCGAATCGCTGAAATGTCTGTAATGCCATTCTTACGATCGGTAACGGACGATTGAAAATTGTCGCCAGCATTTCGTCCGTATACGGGATATTTTTACTTAGGTAGATATATCCTGACGCATTCGTTTTGCCAGCCTGGGCCAGCAGTTTAACCCACATAATCAAAATGGTGTCCGCCTCCGGCATCTGTTCAATCAGTTTGATTTTTTCGTCTTCAAACATTTGTGTACTTAGCTTGATCCACTTGACCTCAGCCATTTGACCTCAGTCCTTCCGACTTGGTCAAAGGCCAAACTGATTTTTTCCCGTTTACGATCACAGAGCCGAGAACATTGTTTTTACATTCATCTTTAATGATTGCGCCGCCCTGGCGTTTAAGCTTGCTCAAAGCCTGATTGTGCGTTTTGACAGATTCACTGATGACGGCATGAATTTGATTATGTAGCCATACATAGCTGACTAAAAACATGCTTGCTCCTCCTTTTTGGTATAATGTCCCTGTAGGATAGGGGGTGATACTATGAATAAAACTTTTCCAGACACGATAAAAGCAATGCGTACTCATTTAATTAATGGAATGTACGCTGCTGAAAAGAGTTATAAAACTCTCAAAAATTCAGGGCTAATTAGTAAATTAAAGATCTCTGATGATCGCCGAATCACAATCGCTTTAGCTCACCTTAACCAAGCGAATACTTTTATTACAGCAGCTCAAACCGTTTATCAATTGGAAACTCCGGGAGAAAACCAAGAAATAGAACGCTTTTTCCATCAATTCAACGTATTTAATGATGAGCTGTTAGACAGTATTTCAACGGACCATTGTGACCAATGGACAGGCATTGAATTCAGAGAGCTAGTCAAGAATTATAATGAGCTTCCTGAAATATTTGAGCTCAAACCATTTATTGTTGATTAATTTTATTGATCTGATTTCGTAAATGGTTGATTGCGATATTCAATTCACCTAATGTATGCTCAATCCTTATCATTTTTCTGGATTGCCAAAGGATTTCTTTAGCCAAATAGCTTTCTGGATCAATACCAATAGTTATTTCAGTTTTCTTGGCTTTTTCAATATTTGCTAAGATAGCTATCCGTACAGATTCAGGTAACTCTTTTAAATGTTTTTCAATTTCAACCTCTGTTGCCGCAGGGGTTGACTTATTTTGTTTGTTCATTTCACAAATTCCTTTCTAATGGGATTCTGTTTATCTCTTGTTTAACAAGTCTCTTAGCATACTCGGCAATTACTTGTTCAGTCTTTGGCTTATATCTAAATTGATCTAAACAATGCAGTAAATCTCCATATGTCTGACAAAATGATTTGAGTTGTCTAATAAGGTCTTTTGCTGTATTCTCCAAAGCTTCTTCATACTCAACTGATTTGATTTTTACTTTTTGCATTTCCAATCTATAAGGATTCACTTTCTTTCTCCTCCTATGGGTATCCAGTTTTACCGGCTTCCTTTCCCCACCTTTGGGGAATCCGCGGCACTTATGCCGATTGACTTCCGTTAAAAATCGGTCTCCATCCTTCAATGAAGCTCATCGCTTCTTCAAAGTCTTTTTGCAGAATGTTTGGATAGGCATTGACTCTGTACGCATCTTTTAGGTTCTTCCATAATGCTGCATAAACTCTTCTGGTCGTTTCATAGAAAGTTTTGTCGACCTTATTTTCATTCCAGAGCTTATGCACACGTTTGTTCACTGCGTTCCTCATGGCTTGCTGCTGAGAGTAATCGAGCGTTAATTTTTTATCGAGATCATGCCGAAGTTGCTTTATGTCTTCTTTCATCCCGTCAACATCTTCGTTTAGCTGGATGGTTAGTTTCATATTGGCAAGTATGCTCTCTTTTGCGTTCATCGCTTTTGGCTGCTGCTGTTTCTGGATGTATTCTTTCATCCGCTTAAATTCTTGAATGAATTTAATTTTGGTTTGAACAGCTTCCTTTGTGTTGTAACCGAACACAACCAGTGTGAATGCTTCTTCGGTAAGGTCGTATTTTGGTTTGAGACGGTTTAAAGAATCCTTATAAGAGTTGCGCTCAAAATTGAGCTCATTAAATTCTTCACCTGCATATTCCATTTGAGTTTCAATATCTCTCAATACATTTTTATGTTCCTTCCCAAACATCTCCGCAATGGTTAGGCTGTCTGTGACAGCGATATTTTCTTTAATGAAGACTAATTGATTTTCCATCTATGTGACCTCCTAAAAAGTTTTATTTTGCTCCCCTTCTGATAAAATATTTTTGAAGGGAGGTGTTATTATGAACGACATCGTTTTCACCTTAGAATTTGATGATGATTATGCCAATTCATCCGCCAACGAATATCTTAAAAAAGGTTGGACTCTATTACATGTTGGTCAAAAGTTCATTGACATTTTGGAAAATGGACAAGTGTATTACAACACTGTGTATGTTGTAGGCGCTAACCAACAACAGTACGACGAATACCAAACTGAATTAGAAAATGATCCTTTTAATTCATTTTTGAAAATGAGAGAATGACTTATGAATAACATTTTTATAAAGCTCTTCATCTGCAAGGTGCAGAGCTTTATTAATTTCAACATAACTTAAACCACTTTTAGAGCATTCCTTAATGACTGCCTTTAAAAGTTCAAGTGTTTCTTGTTTTAGTTCATTTTTTGTAATGTTCGAAGGCATTCCATCTGTTAATTGAATTCGTCTCACTCTATTAACCTCCTAAAAAATTTTAGTTTTTGGCTTCCATTTTTTTAATCCATTCCAAGTATGCTTCTCGACGTATCCGCCTGCTGTTTCCGCTTTTGAAACTTGGCAAATCGCCCGAAGTGCAACGTTGATAAACAGTATTTGGATGCCATCCCATTAACTCTGAAACTTGCTTAACAGTAAGTATTGGCGGCAATTGATCAATTATTTGCATTGTATTCAAATCTCCTTCCATACAAATGTACCTTTAAACGGTATTTAGCTGTAAATTTTTTTCTTCTTCATCATATGCCCCATCATTTACAATAGGTAATTTGATTATGTCCTCTGGCAAGTCATAAACTTCTGCGGCTTTCTTAAGTCGGTATCCAGGTATAGCGGTAATACCTTTCTCATAATTCCGAAGAGTTTTTGGTGTTATGCCAATCTCTTTAGCAGCTTGTGCTTGGCTTAGGCCTGCATTGACCCTAGCTGCAGCTAAAGTTATTTTAATCAACACTTTCAACTCCTTTCATTATTCTATGCTCTCAATATACTACCTTTAAAAGTTACTGTCAATACCTTTTAACATTATTTTTACCGAAAAAAAGTAGTTTGATCCTTTACATACTTACCGTTTTTAGGTACTATAATAAGGAAGAAAACAAGGAGGAATTAAAATGATTGATATTCAAAAACTAAAGGAAATCATGGCAAACAATTTAAAAAAACAATTAAAACGTAAGGGAATATCACAAACTATGATGGCTCGAGATTTAAATATTCCAGAGATGACCGTATCTAACTGGGTTAAAGGGAAAACATATCCCAGACCAGACAAAATTCAATTAATGGCTGATTATTTCGGAATTACTCGTACTCAATTGACAGAAGAAGCACCATCCAATCTTACTCCTTTAGCACCACAAACAGTTCCCGTTCCTGTACTCGGAACAATTGCATGCGGTGAACCGATATTAGCCGAAGAAAATGTAACTGAATATATATACGAGTCTCCCGATCAACTACCAAGTGGTAATCTATTTTATCTAAAGGCAAAAGGGACAAGCATGGAACCAACGATTCCTGACGGATCATACGTATTAGTGCGCGAACAACCGGAAGTAGAAAATGGGGCAATAGCTGCCGTGCTTGTTAACGGCGACACAGAAGCTACCCTGAAAAGAATTAAACGTCAAGGAGATATGGTAATTTTGATGCCGGATAATCCGAATTACAGCCCTTTTATTATCACCCCGGACAACCCAGCCAGAGTCATCGGACAAGCGATACAATTCACACAAAAGTTGTAAAGGGTGATAAATAATGAAAGGATCATTTAGGCGTCGAGGCTGCAAGTGCAAAAAGAAACGGTGCACCTGTGGCGCAAAGTGGTACTATCGGTATGATATTGTTGATCCGACTACTGGTAAACGTAAACAAAAAGAAGCCGGAGGGTTTAGAACAAAGGCTGAAGCCGAAGAGTTAGCTAAGCGAATCCAGTATGAGCTTCAGCAAGGAACCTATATTGAAGAGAAAGAAATTACATTCGAAGAGTTCGCGAAAGAATGGCTGATCTGGTACGGAAACACTGGAAGAGTAAAGAAAAGTACGATAAGGGTTCGTAAGCATGAGATCAATCGTTTGATGGACTATTTTCTGTATTTAAAGATGAAAGATATAACACGCAAACAATATCAAGATGCACTCAATGACTTAAAAGCAAGAGGATATGCGGAAAATACAATCGACGGTGCTCACCGAACCGGGAGAATGATCTTTAAACGTGCGGTCGAACTTGAAGTGATCAAAACCGATCCGACAGAATATGCGATTGTCCCGAAAGTTCAAAAAACCGTTGAGGAATTAGAGCGAGAAAAAGAATTACCAAAATATTTGGAAAAAGAAGAACTTGCACATTTTCTCTCCATTATCCCGGATCATCAAATGGATATTCGTGACTATCCAATATTCTTAACGCTTGCCTATACAGGCATGAGAGCCGGAGAACTATGTGCTCTAAAATGGAGTGACATTGACTTTGAAGAACAAACTATAAGCATTACAAAAACGTATTACAACCCACGCAATGCCATAAAAGAATACGAATTACTCACTCCAAAAACAAAAAAATCTAAACGCGTGATAGATGTTACGAAAGATGTCCTGTTCGAGCTTGATAAGCTTAGAAAAGCTCAAAAAGAAGTGCGAATGAAGTACCGTAAGACGTATCATAATGAAGGATTTGTTTTTGCTCAATTGGATGAAGTAAATGCAGGGTATCCGGCTTATGTGAAGTTAATTGAAATACGTATGAAAAGATTGCTTAAAATTGCCGATTTAAATCCATCACTAACCCCACATTCATTAAGACACACTCATACCTCTCTGCTGGCTGAAGCAGGGGTTAGCCTGGAACAAATTATGGATCGTTTAGGACACACTGATGATGATACAACCAAAAATATCTATTTGCATATCACTAAACCAAAAAAGAAAGAAGCTTCCCACAAGTTCAGCGAACTCATGAGAAGCTTACTTTAATCTGTCAACTGTGGGCAAAATGTGGGCAAAAAACCCACAAGAGGCAGGGAAACCTTGATATAATAAGCTTTTAAAAGCCTATTACATCATACCGCCCATTCCGCCCATTCCGCCCATGTCAGGCATGCCGCCGCCTTTGTTTTCTTCAGGCTTGTCGGCAACGACTGCTTCAGTAGTCAGGAACATTGCCGCTACTGATGCAGCGTTTTGCAGAGCTGAGCGTGTAACTTTTGTAGGGTCTACGATACCTTTTTCGATCATGTTGACCCATTCGCCTGTTGCAGCGTTGTAGCCGATTCCGATTTCTTCGCCTTTCAGGCGCTCAACGATGACAGATCCTTCAAGGCCTGCATTGTGCGCGATTTGACGGATTGGCTCTTCAAGAGCGCGAAGAACGATGTTCACACCAGTCAATTCGTCGCCTTCAGCGTTGATTTCAGCAACTTTATTGTATACGTTGACAAGAGCTGTACCTCCGCCAGATACGATTCCTTCTTCTACCGCAGCGCGAGTAGAGTTGAGGGCGTCTTCGATGCGAAGTTTGCGTTCTTTCAGTTCTGTCTCAGTCGCAGCGCCGACTTTGATGACAGCTACGCCGCCTGCAAGTTTCGCAAGGCGCTCTTGTAATTTTTCTTTATCGAATTCAGAAGTTGTTTCTTCAACTTGAGCGCGGATTTGGTTGACGCGTGCCGCGATTTGCTCAGCATCTCCGGCGCCTTCAACGATCGTCGTGTTTTCTTTCGTAACGACGACTTTAGAAGCGCGTCCCAGTTGGCTGATTTGAGTTGATTTAAGGTCAAGGCCTAAATCTTCTGTGATCACTTCGGCACCTGTCAGGATAGAGATGTCTTCAAGCATCGCTTTGCGGCGGTCGCCGAATCCAGGAGCTTTAACAGCCACTGCATTGAATGTTCCGCGGAGCTTGTTGACAACAAGCGTTGCAAGAGCTTCGCCTTCAACGTCTTCAGCGATGAGAAGCAATGGTTTGCCTTGCTGAACGACTTGCTCAAGAACCGGAAGGATTTCTTGAATGTTTGTGATTTTTTTGTCAGTGACCAGGATATACGGGTTCTCAAGAACCGCTTCCATCTTATCGGAGTCAGTCACCATGTAAGGAGACGCATATCCGCGGTCGAACTGCATACCTTCAACAACTTCAAGTTCAGTCGTGAATCCTTTGGATTCTTCGATCGTGATGACACCGTCGTTGCCGACGCGTTCCATCGCTTCGGCGATCAGGCTTCCGACTTCTTCGTCAGCAGCAGAGATAGAAGCAACTTGTGCGATAGACTCTTTGCCTTCGATCGGTTTAGAGATTTCTTTCAGGTTTTCTACCGCTACTGCAACAGCCTGCTCGATTCCTTTACGGACGCCCACAGGATTAGCTCCGGCTGTTACGTTTTTAAGGCCTTCGCGGATCATCGCTTGAGCAAGAACAGTCGCCGTTGTCGTACCGTCGCCGGCAACGTCGTTCGTTTTGCTGGCAACTTCAGCAACAAGCTTTGCACCCATGTTTTCGAACGCATCTTCAAGCTCGATTTCTTTCGCGATGGTTACACCGTCGTTTGTGATAAGCGGAGAACCGAATTTTTTCTCAAGAACGACGTTGCGTCCTTTAGGTCCCAATGTTACCTTTACAGCATCAGCCAATGCATCTACACCGCGCAGCATGGAACGGCGGGCTTCTTCGCTAAACTTAATATCTTTTGCCATGTGATTCGAACCTCCTCAGGATTATATAAAGATTTTATTTAAGACTTAGCCGATAACAGCTAAAATGTCGCTTTCACGCAGGATTAAGTAGTCAGTACCTTCATATTTCACTTCAGTACCGGCATATTTTGAGAAGATGATGCGGTCGCCTGTTTTTACTTCTAATGCCACGCGTTCTCCGCTCTCTAATACACGGCCTGAACCGGCAGCAACTACTTTACCCTCTTGGGGTTTTTCTTTTGCGGAGTCAGGAAGTACGATTCCGCTAGCAGTTTTTTCTTCAGACTCAACGAGCTCAATGACAACGCGATCACCTAATGGCTTTAACAATGAAACAACCTCCTCAATATTTTCATATGTAATTTTAGCACTCACACTCATTGAGTGCTAACACAATTCTTATAATAAAGAATCTCCCTGGCAATTTCAAGTGATAAGTCTAAAAATTTTTGCGCTTGCAAGTTTCCGTTTCCCTTTCCCATCCGATAATTTAATAAGAGTGTGTTACAATAAATGTAGTCTGCTTTAGATTCTAGAAAAGGAGTACATACGGCTTGAGAAAACAATACTGGTTTATTATTTTGACATACGTCCTCATGCAATTGTCGTCCATCGTCGGCGTGCCTCTGCTTTACCTGCTCGGCGTAGGAAAAGGACAGACTCCCGTTCAAGCAAAGCTGACGCTGACAAGCGTATGGTCAGTCATTGCCTTTTTGCTCTGTCTCGTCATCGTGCTGCTGATTTTAAGGACAGTGCCGAAAACAACGCTTCGAAACAGGCCGAAAGCATCGATTGGGGCATCGGTAGCCTGGGCGGTCGGCGGCGTTTTTCTCGCGATTTTTGCTCAGTCAATTGCTGCCATGATTGAAATGACGCTATTCGGGGCCAATCCCGAGTCGGAAAATACGCAAATGATCATGAAATTGATTCAGGCATTGCCGCTCATGGTCATCGTCTCTTCTGTGTTCGGCCCCATTCTGGAAGAAATCATTTTCAGAAAGATCATTTTCGGAGCTATATATGAAAAAACGAATTTCTTTATCGCTGCTCTGTTCAGCTCCGTCCTTTTCTCGGTTGTCCACATAGATTTCTCACACTTTTTAATCTATGCGGCAATGGGCTTCACATTCGCTTTTTTGTACGTCAGGACAAACCGGATTATCGTGCCGATCTTTGCCCACGTCGCCATGAATACGTTTGTCGTGATCATGCAGACGTTTCAGGGCCAGATTCAGGACTATTTGGAACGGGTTGAAAAAGTGCAGCTGATTATCGGAGGATTTTTATGATGAGAAGCCCGGTGTTTTGGGGCGTGATGTATTTTTTGACGGGCGTGCTGTTTACGTATCTGGCAGCGACCTCTCCGGGGAATATGTGGTCGTTCTACACCATTCTCCTGATGCTGTTCGCCGCCTATAACATCAGCATTTCCTTCAAAATGTTCGCCCTTTCAAAGCGGAAAAAATAAAGAAAAAGAGCCATTCTCTCAAAAAGAGATGGCCCTTTATTTTAAAAATGCCTGATTGGCTTCCTGAATGACGGCTTTCTGCGCTTTCCTGTAGGAAATTCTCGAAATGATGATGCTGATTTCATACAGGATCAAAAGAGGCGCTGCCACCATAAAATCGGACAACATATCAGGAGGCGTGATGAACGCCGCGATGACGAACAAAAAGAAGTATGCATACTTCCTGATCTTAGCCAACATCATGGGCGTCACCAAACCGAGCCTTGTAATGAACATAATGATCACAGGCATCTGAAACAATAAGCCGAAAGGAAGCGTCAGCTGTATTAAAAACTGAAAATACTCATAAATCCCGATGACTTGATTCACCTTAAGATCATCGGAAAGATTCGTCATAAATTCAACGACAAACGGAAATAAAATAAAATAAGAAAAAGCAATGCCGCCTAAAAAAAGTATGATCGATACAGGAATATAGCTTAGCGTCACTTTGCGTTCTTTTTCATACAGCCCCGGGCTGATAAAAGCCCACAGCTGGTACAAGACAAGCGGCGAGGTCATCACAGCGCCGATAATGACAGCGAACTGCATGTATACCAAGAGCGGATCGGTCAGTTTAAACGCGTTCAGCGTCAGCAGTTTCGCTTCATCGGTCTGCTGCAAATAAAGAATGATCGGCTTAGCCAAAAAGAAGCCCGCCATGACAAAAACGGCAAAAAAGAAGGCAATGAACACGAGCCGTCTTCGCAGTTCAATAATATGTTCCAGAAGCGACATTTCTCTTCCCTTCATCAATGTCATCCCATCCTACTGATCTTCTTTCTTTTTTTCGCTTTCGTCGTCTGCCAGACCTCTTGTTGCGTTTTTAAACTCCCTTAGCGTCTTGCCTGCTGCCTTTCCCAGTTCAGGAAGTTTTTGCGGACCGAAAATCAGAATCGCCAAGATAACGATTAAAATAAAGCTTCCAGGACCGATTGTCGGCATGTAAAAGCCTCCCCCTTTCCGTCATTTTTCTTCTGTCATTGAATAATGCTTCAGAAAATATACCAATGACTGAAGTTCAACCGCTAAATCTATATGATGAATTCGAATGTGTTCCGGCACATTCAAACGGGCCGGCGTAAAATTGAGAATGCCTTTAATACCGAGCGCAACAAGCCTGTCCGTAATAGGTTGGGCGGCCTGGGCCGGGACCGTCAAAATCGCGACGGGAATATCGTTTGTCAAATGCTTTTCAAGGTCATTTAAATCGTAAACGGGAACGCCTCCGACTTCTTTTCCGATTTTGCTTTCATTGATATCGAAAGCCATTGAGATTTTCGTATTGTTGTTTTTAATGAAGTTGTAATGGAGAAAGGCTGTCCCTAAATTTCCTACGCCGATAAGCGTTACGTTTGTCATTTCATCCTGGTCGAGCGTCTTTCTGAAAAAGGACAGCAAATAATTCACATTATAGCCGTAGCCTTTTTTGCCGAGTGCACCGAAATATGAAAAGTCCCTCCGAATCGTGGCAGAATCGACTTTTACGGCATCGCTCAATTCAGCGGATGAAACACGCTGCTTTCCGGATGCATGAAGGTTTTTTAAAAAACGATAGTATAGCGGCAGCCGCTTAGCTGTCGCTTGCGGAATTTTTGAATGATCCAAGTTCATAAACGATCCTCCATGTTTACATCAGCTTTTTCCCTTTTATAGTCACCGCTTTTCCCGCCTGTTTTTTCAGCGAGATAGGTCGGTCCTATCACCATTCCCTTATCCGCAGCCTTGCACATGTCATAGACGGTCAGCGCACATACGGAAACTGACGTTAACGCTTCCATTTCCACACCTGTGCTCCCTTTTGTCTTGACGGTTGACTGAATATGCAGGATGCTGTTCTGGTCTTTTTCTTCCCATCGAAAGGCGATGTCGACTCCCTTCAGAGCGATCGGATGGCACATCGGGATGATGTCGGACGTTTGTTTTGCCGCCATGATTCCTGCCACCTGAGCCACAGCCAGCACATCGCCTTTCCCCATCTCCTGGTTTTTGATTTTTTCATGCACGTCTCTTTTCATAGACACGCTTGAGAAAGCTACAGCAGTTCGCACTGAAGCTTCCTTTTCGCTTATATCAACCATCTTGGCTCTGCCTTGTTCGTTAAAATGCGTAAATTGGTTCATCATTATAAAACTCTCCTTACTAAAGATCATACACTATTTTTTTCAATCTGTCTTTTCCTTTTGGTTAAAATCTTCCAGACTCCGCTTAATTGTTTGCTGACTGCTATCTGATAGGCTACACTAAAAATAGCAAACAAGAGGTGAAATAAATCATGATGATTTTACAAGTCAATCAGCTCTCAAAATCGTTTGGAGCCGATTCCATTTTAACGAATATAAAGCTGGAAGTCAGATCCCGGGACCGGATTGCGATCGTCGGGCGCAACGGAGCCGGAAAATCGACTTTTTTGAAAATTATCGCCGGCAGGCTTTCTTATGAAAAAGGGGACATCATCAAGCCGAAGGATTTAACAATCGGCTACCTTGATCAGCATTCGGGACTCGATTCAAAGCTTTCAATAAAAGAAGAATTGCTGACTGTATTCGATCATCTGAAAGCGATGGAAAAAGAGATGCGCTCAGTCGAAGAGCAGATGGCGCATGCTGCACCCGACAAGCTTGAATCGTTAATGAAAACGTACGACAGACTGCAGCAGGAATTTAAAGATAAGGGCGGCTACCAATATGAAGCCGACGTCAGATCCGTGATCCATGGTCTCGGATTTGCCGGATACGGCGACACCGCGCGCGTCCAGGATTTAAGCGGAGGACAAAAAACGAGGCTCGCTCTCGGAAAAATGCTACTGGCCAAACCTGACCTGCTCATTCTCGATGAACCGACGAACCACCTTGACATCGATACGCTTACCTGGCTTGAGCAATATTTGCAAAACTACAGCGGAGCGATACTCATCGTCTCCCATGACAGGTACTTTCTTGATAAGGTTGTCACCCAGGTGTACGAAATATCCCGCTCCAGGAGCAAAAAATACATCGGAAACTACAGCGATTATCTGAAATTAAAAGCTGAACAGCTTGAAAAAGAAATGAAACTGTATGAAAAGCAGCAGGATGAAATCGCCAAACTCCAGGACTTCGTCGACCGAAACCTGGCGAGGGCTTCAACGACAAAACGCGCACAAAGCAGGCGCAAACAGCTTGAACGGATGGACGTCATGGATAAACCGCTCGGCGACGAAAAATCGGCCTCCTTCCGTTTTGACATTGCCCGGCAAAGCGGAAACGACGTCCTGCGCGTTCAGGATTTGACGGTCAGCTACCAAGATCAGCCTCCGCTCCTCCGCTCGCTCTATTTTCAAATTTCGCGCGGTGAAAGCGTGGCCCTTGTCGGCCCTAACGGAGTAGGCAAATCAACCCTTTTAAAAACGCTGATTCAAAAGCTTAAACCCCTTACAGGCACGATATCAACCGGTTCACACGTCTCGATCGGCTATTACGACCAGGAGCAGGCTGAACTCCATTCGTCCAAGCGCGTGCTTGACGAGCTTTGGGACGACTACCCCGAGATGAATGAGAAAGATATCAGAACATGCCTCGGGAATTTCCTGTTTTCCGGAGACGATGTCTTAAAGCCTGTTCACGCCCTGAGCGGCGGCGAAAAAGCACGGCTCGCGCTCGCGAAGCTGATGCTTCAAAAAGCCAATTTTCTCATTCTTGACGAGCCGACAAACCATCTTGACTTGGACAGCAAAGAAATATTGGAAAATGCTTTGATCGATTATCCGGGAACGATTTTGTTCGTGTCCCATGACCGCTATTTTATCAACCGCATTGCAACAAAAGTATTCGAGCTTTCACCTGAGAAAGTGGAAGAATATTTAGGAGACTACGATTATTATACGGAAAAAAAGGCCCAGCAGCTTGAGCTTAAAGCACTGGAAAAGCAAAATACAGACGAGCAAAGCAAACCTGATGCAGATAAGGCCAAAACAAAGCGGAGCTATGAAGAAGAAAAGGAATGGAAGAGAAAAGAGCGGCAGCGGCAGCGCCGCATAGACGAAATCGAAACGCGCATCACGGCCATCGAAGAAACAATTGAACAAAATGAGGAGCTGCTCTGCGAACCCGACGTCTTTCAAGACCACGAAAAGGTTCAGGAGATCAACTCCGAAAACGAGCGCCTGAATAACGAACTTGAGCACTTATTATCCGAATGGGAAGCACTTTCTACAGAAGAATAAAGATCAAAGCCGCTTCAATCGATGAAGCGGCTTTTTTATCCACAAAACAAACCCTTTGTTTACAAGAAAGAAAGCGATTTACCCACAATATCCACAAAAAACATAATATTTATTCACATTATTAACAAGTAAAAAAACTTCTATATAACAGGTTTTTTAATATTATTAACATGCCTGTGGATATATGTTAACAAGCTGTTAATAACTAAAAAAACCTCACGGTGTGTGAGGTTTTTAGTAAGATGTCAGCTCCAAGCCGGGCTGGCCATTCATATCATATTTTCCCCTGATTCCTTTTTCGAAAGCGACGGTTCCTGCCGCTGCAATCATAGCCGCATTATCTGTGCAAAGCGAAAGCGGCGGAATGAGCAGCTCGATGTCCGGATATGCGGAAAATGTCTCTTCAAGGGCCGTTCTAAGCCCCTTGTTTGCCGCAACTCCTCCGGCAAGCATAACCTGTTTGACTCCGTAAGCCTTGGCAGCCCGCTTCGTTTTCGTTACGAGCACGTCGATGACGCTTTCCTGGAAACTTGCGGACAAGTCCTCCGGCGATATCGTTTCCCCTTTTTGCGAGGCATTGTGAAGCGTGTTGATCACCGCTGATTTAAGGCCGCTGAAGCTGAAGTTATATGAGCCCTCTTCAAGCCAGGCCCGCGGCAATGGTACGTTGGCTTCGCCTTTTTGCGCGAGCTTATCAATATGAGGCCCTCCCGGATAAGGCAGTCCCATCGTTCTGGCTACTTTATCGTATGCTTCTCCTGCCGCATCATCGAGCGTTTCGCCGATCACTTCAAATGAACCGTGTTCCTTCATATACACAAGCTCCGTGTGCCCGCCTGAGACGACTAAAGCAAGCGCCGGAAAGCGAAGCTCTTGGACAAGCCGGTTGGCATAAATATGGCCTGCAATATGGTGAACGCCGACAAGCGGAATCTTGCGGGCAAAACTCAGTGCTTTCGCTGCGTTTACGCCGATCAGCAATGCGCCGACAAGCCCGGGGCCTTCAGTTACCGCAATTGCATCAATATCGTCAAAAGACATGCCTGACTGTGAAAAAGCTTCCTCAAGCACGATCGTCATCTGCTCTACGTGGTGTCTTGACGCAATTTCCGGAACGACCCCTCCAAAACGTTTGTGGCTTTCAATTTGCGACGCTACAACGTTTGTTATAATGTCTTTACCGTTTTTTACGATGGCGGCAGCGGTTTCATCACAGCTTGTCTCAATTCCCAATACATACAAATCTTTTTTATGATTCATTCAGTCTCACCCACATTAATAAAGCATCTTCTCCGTTATCAGTATAATAATTTTTGCGAATTCCCCCCGGCTGAAAACCGAGTTTTCGATATAAGCTTTGGGCGATATGGTTCGACACCCTCACCTCTAAAGAAAGCTGAGCTGCTTTTTTCATCAGGCACAGTTTCATGGCGGCTTTTAAAAGCTCTTCTCCGTAACGGCGCCCGCGATATTCAGGCAAAACGGCAATGTTCGTAATCTGCGCATCATCCAGCACAATCCAGATCCCGCAGTATCCGATGATTTGCTCTTCTACTTCGAGGACGAGATAATGAGCATACATATTGTGATGGAGCTCATGATAGAACGATTCTTTTTTCCAAGGGGACGAAAAAGAGCGTTTTTCGATTTCATACACTTGATCGACATCATTTGATTTCATGTCACGTATGACCATTTGAGTATTCATGGCTCCACCCGCTATTTTTGTTTTTCCAGCCATTTGGCTTCCGCTTCTGCCAAACGGACATAGTTTGGCACAAGGCCGTGCGTTGGCTCCGGCTCTTTCCGCTCCCCGATCAAGGCCAATTCGGAAGGGCGGGGGAGGTGAAGGGAAGCGCCTCCGATCACCGCCTGCTTACCGAGCATCTTTTCGATCATATCTTTATGAATATCTGTATCATTTCCTAAAAACAGCACTTGCTGCTCAATGTCTTTCAGCTTTTTCAGCCAATCTTCAAGCAGAATATTTTGATCGCCTTCCAGGGTCTCCAGCCTGTTATTGTCGTCATAGCGGTACAATCCTGTATAAACCTGTCCACGCCTTGCATCAAACAACGGACAGATGACGCCCGAGAAAAAACGGCCGTTGGCGGCTAACACTTCCAGGCTCGAAACTGATGCCGCGGGAATGTTCAACGACCAGGCCAGCGTTTTGGCTATCGTGACGCCGATGCGCACTCCGGTATAAGATCCAGGCCCTTTCGCAACTGCGATTTTGCTCAGATCAGAAGGCTCCAGGCCGCACTCCTGAAGCAATTCATCAATCGCAGGCATCGCCCGGACGGAATGATTTTTTTTCAGGTGTGATATGTGCTCGGCAATTACCTTTCCGTCCCGGACTAACGCAACGCCAAGCGTCAGGTTAGATGTATCAATTGCTAGTGTCGTCATGTTCGCTTATCTCCCTGCAAAGTTTTTCGTACCGATTGCCTTTTGGCGTCAAAGTGAGCTTCCGCTCATCTCCGCCGAGTCTTTTGATGACAACCTCGAGGCGTTCTTCGGGAAGCTGCTCTTCGATCAAATGGGCCCATTCGACAAGGCAGACCCCTTCCCCTTCAAAATATTCATCCAAACCGAGGTCTTCTGTTTCATCTTCCATTCTGTAAACGTCCATATGAAACAGCGGAAGAGCACCTTCCCGGTATTCCTTTATGATCGTAAAGGTCGGACTGTTGACAACCCGCTGAATCCCGAGGCCTTCAGCAAAGCCTTTTGTAAAAGTCGTTTTTCCGGCTCCGAGATCGCCCTCCAATGTAATGACATCCCCTGGCTGAACAAAGCGCGCCGTAAGCTTAGCGATGCTCTTTGTCTCTTCGGGTTCCGTCGTTTTCCATTCCAATGTTTTCAACTTTATGTCACCTGTCTTGTCTAAAATGATTATAGCCTTTTTTCTCAAGGAGAATGCGGTCTTGCCCTCGATAATAGAACACGTTTGCCTCCCCGGATCTGCTGACTGCGCCGATTTTGTAAACGGGCACTCCACAGCTTGTGCATTCCCGGTCAAATCGCTCCCATTGATCGCTTGAAATCGTACCGACAAGCTCAAAATCCTCGCCGCCGAACAAGACCCACTCTTCCCATTCTGAACGCAGCTTATGTAAATCCGAAGATCTTGGTATCAAATCTTGATAGATGTCTATGGAAACACGGCTTGCTTCAGCAATTTCATTCAATTCGCTCGCAAGTCCGTCACTGATATCGTTAAGCGCAACGCTTTGATAACGGGAACAGATCAAACCGGCTTTGACACGTGGCACAGGTCTTTTGTGCCGCTCAATAAAATGCTCAATGAGACGCTCATCCTCTGCAGATAGTTCTCCCAATAAAAATGACAGCCCTGCTGCTGATGAACCAAGTTCTCCTGTCACAAAGACGATATCTCCCGGTCTGGCATGGCTTCGCAAACACGCTTTTCCTTTTTCGACTTCACCGATCACCGTAACCGTAATGACCATTTGTCCATGAGTCGATACCGTATCACCGCCGATTACATCCATTTGGTATAGTTTCGCCAGTTTGTTCATTTCTTCATACATCGCCTCAATATCGGCTTCGCGCCAGCCTGACGGAACAGCGATGGACACAAGGTAAAACTTTGGGATTCCCCCCATTGCTGCAATATCGCTAATATTGACAGCCAACGCTTTATACCCGATATCAGCAGGCGTTGAATGTGACGAAAGAAAATGAACACCGTCTACCATCGTATCGACACAAACGATTTCCTGGTATCCCTTTTTTGATTCGTAAACAGCGGCATCGTCTCCAATACCGATTTCGATTTCCCTGTGAAAAAGAGAGCGCGGCGTGATCCTTTGTATCAGCTCAAATTCATCCATAAGATAACATGCTCCTTTAGTGCTTAAAGCGGCAATAAAAAACACTAACAATAGTTTATCGAATTATCACCAATAAAGAAAGCTTGGCAGAACCAAGCTGAAAAAAAGCATAAAAAAAAACGAAAACATTATGATTTCGTTTGTGTACAAATGGCGGTCCGGACGGGACTCGAACCCGCGACCTCCTGCGTGACAGGCAGGCATTCTAACCAACTGAACTACCGGACCATTTAATATGTATGAGATATTTTGGTTGCACCCTTCGGGCACTCCTCATTTAATGAGTAATTTTTGGTTGCGGGGGCAGGATTTGAACCTGCGACCTTCGGGTTATGAGCCCGACGAGCTACCGAACTGCTCCACCCCGCGATGAAGGATATGTTAAAAATAACAGCTTGGCGGCGTCCTACTCTCACAGGGGGAAACCCCCAACTACCATCGGCGCTGAAGAGCTTAACTTCCGTGTTCGGCATGGGAACGGGTGTGACCTCTTCGCCATCGCCACCAAACTGTTATTGAGAGGTGTTCTCTCAAAACTAGATAACGATATGACATTCATGTTTGGTTAAGTCCTCGATCGATTAGTATCTGTCAGCTCCATGTGTCGCCACACTTCCACCTCAGACCTATCAACCTGATCATCTTTCAGGGATCTTACTTCCTTAACGGAATGGGAAATCTCATCTTGAGGGGGGCTTCATGCTTAGATGCTTTCAGCACTTATCCCGTCCGCACATAGCTACCCAGCGATGCCCTTGGCAGAACAACTGGTACACCAGCGGTGCGTCCATCCCGGTCCTCTCGTACTAAGGACAGCTCCTCTCAAATTTCCTGCGCCCGCGACGGATAGGGACCGAACTGTCTCACGACGTTCTGAACCCAGCTCGCGTACCGCTTTAATGGGCGAACAGCCCAACCCTTGGGACCGACTACAGCCCCAGGATGCGATGAGCCGACATCGAGGTGCCAAACCTCCCCGTCGATGTGGACTCTTGGGGGAGATAAGCCTGTTATCCCCGGGGTAGCTTTTATCCGTTGAGCGATGGCCCTTCCATGCGGAACCACCGGATCACTAAGCCCGACTTTCGTCCCTGCTCGACTTGTAGGTCTCGCAGTCAAGCTCCCTTGTGCCTTTACACTCTGCGAATGATTTCCAACCATTCTGAGGGAACCTTTGGGCGCCTCCGTTACCTTTTAGGAGGCGACCGCCCCAGTCAAACTGCCCACCTGACACTGTCTCCCTGCCCGATAAGGGCAGCGGGTTAGAAGGTCAATACAGCCAGGGTAGTATCCCACCGATGCCTCCACCGAAGCTGGCGCTCCGGTTTCCAAGGCTCCTACCTATCCTGTACAAGCTGTACCAACATTCAATATCAGGCTGCAGTAAAGCTCCACGGGGTCTTTCCGTCCTGTCGCGGGTAACCTGCATCTTCACAGGTACTATAATTTCACCGAGTCTCTCGTTGAGACAGTGCCCAGATCGTTGCGCCTTTCGTGCGGGTCGGAACTTACCCGACAAGGAATTTCGCTACCTTAGGACCGTTATAGTTACGGCCGCCGTTTACTGGGGCTTCAATTCGCACCTTCGCATAAGCTAAGCGCTCCTCTTAACCTTCCAGCACCGGGCAGGCGTCAGCCCCTATACTTCGCCTTACGGCTTCGCAGAGACCTGTGTTTTTGCTAAACAGTCGCCTGGGCCTATTCACTGCGGCTCTCTCGGGCTTGCACCCTAACAGAGCACCCCTTCTCCCGAAGTTACGGGGTCATTTTGCCGAGTTCCTTAACGAGAGTTCTCTCGATCACCTTAGGATTCTCTCCTCGCCTACCTGTGTCGGTTTGCGGTACGGGCACCTCTCACCTCGCTAGAGGCTTTTCTTGGCAGTGTGGAATCAGGAACTTCGCTACTATATTTCACTCGCCATCACAGCTCAGCCTTTGCGGGAAACGGATTTGCCTATTTCCCAGCCTAACTGCTTGGACGCGGATATCCAATACCGCGCTTACCCTATCCTCCTGCGTCCCCCCATTGCTCAAACGGTGAGGAGGTGGTACAGGAATATCAACCTGTTATCCATCGCCTACGCCTTTCGGCCTCGGCTTAGGTCCCGACTAACCCTGAGCGGACGAGCCTTCCTCAGGAAACCTTAGGCATTCGGTGGAGGGGATTCTCACCCCTCTTTCGCTACTCATACCGGCATTCTCACTTCTAAGCGCTCCACGAGTCCTTCCGGTCTCGCTTCACAGCCCTTAGAACGCTCTCCTACCACTGTTCGCAAGAACAGTCCGCAGCTTCGGTGATACGTTTAGCCCCGGTACATTTTCGGCGCAGAGTCACTCGACCAGTGAGCTATTACGCACTCTTTAAATGGTGGCTGCTTCTAAGCCAACATCCTGGTTGTCTAAGCAACTCCACATCCTTTTCCACTTAACGTATACTTTGGGACCTTAGCTGGCGGTCTGGGCTGTTTCCCTTTCGACTACGGATCTTATCACTCGCAGTCTGACTCCCAAGGATAAGTCTTTGGCATTCGGAGTTTGACTGAATTCGGTAACCCGGTAGGGGCCCCTAGTCCAATCAGTGCTCTACCTCCAAGACTCTTACCTTGAGGCTAGCCCTAAAGCTATTTCGGAGAGAACCAGCTATCTCCAGGTTCGATTGGCATTTCACCCCTACCCACACCTCATCCCCGCACTTTTCAACGTGCGTGGGTTCGGGCCTCCATTCAGTGTTACCTGAACTTCACCCTGGACATGGGTAGATCACCTGGTTTCGGGTCTACGACCACGTACTCATGCGCCCTATTCAGACTCGCTTTCGCTGCGGCTCCGTCTTTTCAAACTTAACCTTGCACGGGATCGTAACTCGCCGGTTCATTCTACAAAAGGCACGCCATCACCCGTTAACGGGCTCTGACTACTTGTAGGCACACGGTTTCAGGATCTCTTTCACTCCCCTTCCGGGGTGCTTTTCACCTTTCCCTCACGGTACTGGTTCACTATCGGTCACTAGGGAGTATTTAGCCTTGGGAGATGGTCCTCCCGGATTCCGACGGAATTTCACGTGTTCCGCCGTACTCAGGATCCACTCAGGAGAGAACGAAGTTTTGACTACAGGGCTGTTACCTCCTATGGCGGGCCTTTCCAGACCTCTTCGTCTACCTCGTTCTTTTGTAACTCCGTATAGAGTGTCCTACAACCCCAAGAGGCAAGCCTCTTGGTTTGGGCTGTTCCCGTTTCGCTCGCCGCTACTCAGGGAATCGCATTTGCTTTCTCTTCCTCCGGGTACTTAGATGTTTCAGTTCCCCGGGTCTGCCTTCACATATCCTATGGATTCAGATATGGATACTGCTCCATTACGAGCAGTGGGTTTCCCCATTCGGAAATCTCCGGATCAAAGCTTGCTTACAGCTCCCCGAAGCATATCGGTGTTCGTCCCGTCCTTCATCGGCTCCTAGTGCCAAGGCATCCACCGTGCGCCCTTTCTAACTTAACCGTTAAAAAGAATCACTACAGAAAATTCATGTGAATGTCTTACAATCGTTATCTAGTTTTCAAAGAACAACGCACAGGATGTGCTAACACATGCGTTGCCACAGGACGTGGCGTCTTTAGCAGGTGTCTCCTATGTCGAAGAATCAAATGATCCTTCAAAACTAAACAAGAACTAAACGCACCTGCCTGCAAGACCGCAAGGTCTTACATTCCGTATAATATCCTTAGAAAGGAGGTGATCCAGCCGCACCTTCCGATACGGCTACCTTGTTACGACTTCACCCCAATCATCTGTCCCACCTTCGGCGGCTGGCTCCAAAAGGTTACCTCACCGACTTCGGGTGTTACAAACTCTCGTGGTGTGACGGGCGGTGTGTACAAGGCCCGGGAACGTATTCACCGCGGCATGCTGATCCGCGATTACTAGCGATTCCAGCTTCACGCAGTCGAGTTGCAGACTGCGATCCGAACTGAGAACAGATTTGTGGGATTGGCTTAGCCTCGCGGCTTCGCTGCCCTTTGTTCTGCCCATTGTAGCACGTGTGTAGCCCAGGTCATAAGGGGCATGATGATTTGACGTCATCCCCACCTTCCTCCGGTTTGTCACCGGCAGTCACCTTAGAGTGCCCAACTGAATGCTGGCAACTAAGATCAAGGGTTGCGCTCGTTGCGGGACTTAACCCAACATCTCACGACACGAGCTGACGACAACCATGCACCACCTGTCACTCTGCCCCCGAAGGGGAAGCCCTATCTCTAGGGTTGTCAGAGGATGTCAAGACCTGGTAAGGTTCTTCGCGTTGCTTCGAATTAAACCACATGCTCCACCGCTTGTGCGGGCCCCCGTCAATTCCTTTGAGTTTCAGTCTTGCGACCGTACTCCCCAGGCGGAGTGCTTAATGCGTTTGCTGCAGCACTAAAGGGCGGAAACCCTCTAACACTTAGCACTCATCGTTTACGGCGTGGACTACCAGGGTATCTAATCCTGTTCGCTCCCCACGCTTTCGCGCCTCAGCGTCAGTTACAGACCAGAGAGTCGCCTTCGCCACTGGTGTTCCTCCACATCTCTACGCATTTCACCGCTACACGTGGAATTCCACTCTCCTCTTCTGCACTCAAGTTCCCCAGTTTCCAATGACCCTCCCCGGTTGAGCCGGGGGCTTTCACATCAGACTTAAAGAACCGCCTGCGCGCGCTTTACGCCCAATAATTCCGGACAACGCTTGCCACCTACGTATTACCGCGGCTGCTGGCACGTAGTTAGCCGTGGCTTTCTGGTTAGGTACCGTCAAGGTACCGCCCTGTTCGAACGGTACTTGTTCTTCCCTAACAACAGAGTTTTACGATCCGAAAACCTTCATCACTCACGCGGCGTTGCTCCGTCAGACTTTCGTCCATTGCGGAAGATTCCCTACTGCTGCCTCCCGTAGGAGTCTGGGCCGTGTCTCAGTCCCAGTGTGGCCGATCACCCTCTCAGGTCGGCTACGCATCGTTGCCTTGGTGAGCCGTTACCCCACCAACTAGCTAATGCGCCGCGGGTCCATCTGTAAGTGGTAGCGAAAAGCCACCTTTTATGTTTGAACCATGCGGTTCAAACAAGCATCCGGTATTAGCCCCGGTTTCCCGGAGTTATCCCAGTCTTACAGGCAGGTTACCCACGTGTTACTCACCCGTCCGCCGCTGACCTAAGGGAGCAAGCTCCCGTCGGTCCGCTCGACTTGCATGTATTAGGCACGCCGCCAGCGTTCGTCCTGAGCCAGGATCAAACTCTCCATAAAATGGAACGCAGATTAAGTTCGTCACATCCTGTGACGACATCTGCATGACCTGCATCGTGCAGGCCTGTTTGAAAATGACTACGCACGTTTATGTGCGATTTATTTGAATTAACAGGTACGTTTTGTCTTGTTTAGTTTTCAAAGATCATTTAAGATTGGAGCGGGTGATGAGAATCGAACTCACGACATCAGCTTGGAAGGCTGAGGTTTTACCACTAAACTACACCCGCATCATCATGCAATATGGCGCGCCCGAGAGGAGTCGAACCCCTAACCTTTTGATCCGTAGTCAAACGCTCTATCCAATTGAGCTACGGGCGCTTCATCAGGCGACTTAACTATAATACTATGAAAATCAGTTAAAGTCAACAAGTTTTTTTGTTTTTTAGTAATGAATCGTGCCTTGTTACTCGGCTTTATCCATTATACACATTTTAACGGATTTGTACACCCCTTCAGATTTAAAACATCAATCGATTTATTCTGAAGCGATAACTCCGTTGTCATCAGCGACGAATAATAATATACCACGTCCAAATTCATCGGTCAATACTTTTTTTCATTTTTTATTCAAAAAACAGACATTCATTATATACAGGTAAACTTCAGCCTTTTATTTTATGTTATTTCCAATAAAGTATTCCCTTCTTTATTATATATTCGCAATTAAAACGAACCGGCATTCTAACGGAAAGCATTTAATGAAGCTTTTATTTTGCAGCATCAAACGAGATATTTGATAAAACCCGATTCAAATGAATGAATCGGGTTTTTGAATCCGGAGGGTCTCATGCTTCAATCATCGATTTTTCAGAGCTGTGTTTATCATGCTGCGAACGGAATTGCTCTTCCAGCTCCTCGAGTGTTCTCCCCTTTGTTTCAGGCATAAATTTGTACACAAATCCGATTGCCAAGATACCCAATGCCACGAAGACAAAGAATGTAACGGACAGACCTGCAGAGCTGAGCATGACCGGAAAAGCAAAACCGATCATAAAGTTTAGCATCCACATGAAAAAAACGCTGATGCCGGAACCGAGCCCCCTTAACCTTTGCGGAAAAATTTCTGCAATGACGAGCCAAGTCACCGGTCCGACACACCCCTGCATGAAAGCAAGAAATAAAACGGTCAAAGAAAGCACGATATAAGGAAGAGCCGCAGATCCGTCAAGCACCATTGAGAATACGGCAATGGACAAAAGCGCTGTGGTCGTTCCTGACAAACCAATGATCAACATCGGACGGCGATTCACCTTTCCAACCAGCCAAATACCAAATACCACGGCCATCACCGATATCAGTCCATTCCCTATATTGGAAATCAATGCCGCCTTTGTACCAAAACCAGACTCCCGAAGGATTTGAGTTCCATAATACATAATTGAGTTGACGCCTGTAATTTGATTAACGACGGCAACGCCGATCCCAATTAGCAAAAGGCGGCGCAGCCATGGTGCAGAAAAATCTTTAACCGTTGCTTTTTTAAGCTCAGAATCTTTTTCCGCCGCCGCTACAATTTCTTTAAATTCAGCTTTCGCCCGTTTTTCTTCGCGTATTTGTTTTAAGACGCGCAGCGCCTCATCTTTTTTCCCTTTTGAGGCCAGCCATCTCGGGCTTTCCGGAACGATGAGCATGCTTGCAAATAAGAAGAGAGCCGGAACCGCACACAGGAGAAGCATGTATCTCCAAACATGCCCGGTGTCGGCCATTGCAACTCCAAGAATCGCATTGAAAACGTAGGCTAAAAATTGCCCGCCGACGATCATCAGTTCATTTTGCGTTACCATGCGGCCTCTTTTTTCAGCTGGGGCCATTTCTGCTAAAAAGGCAGGGACCATCGATGATGCTCCCCCGACAGCCAGCCCCAGCAAAAAACGAAAGACAGCCATTGCCGAAACATTCGGCGCAAATGCAGTCCCAACTGATGCCAGCAAGAATAAAAACGAAAGATTCAGGATCATCCTGCGACGGCCGTAGAGATCAGCCAATTTCCCGCAGAACAATGCACCGAATGCCGCCCCTAACAGGAGCACACTCGTAACAAGACCTTCTGTCACCGGTGTCAAATGAAGCTGATCAGGCCTTGCCATAAAAGGCAAAGCCCCGTTTATCACACCGGTATCATATCCAAAGAGAAGCCCTCCAAACGTCGCCGAAATCATAATGACCTGCAAATAGATTTTATGATTTCTCTGTTTATTCACGCACGTTCCTCCCTGATCGATCTTTATTCGTTTTCTGTGCCAGAGGCATTTTTCCCGGATCGCTGCATCCAACACAGCTTATATCCGCCGGCCCCTTCATTGATATCCAGGTGATAAAGCACCGCTGTCTGCAAACGCTTCACATCAGCCGCTGACTTTCGCACTTACACCGTTTTGTTCATCTTCGGTTTTATAGCTGCGGAAATTTTGCTCAAGCTGTTCAAGCGTAAGCCCCTTCGTTTCAGGTAGGAATCTTTTCACGAAGGTAATCGAGACAATCCCAAGACCGACGAAAATATAGAACGTCGAGGACAGCCCGATCTGATCGAGCAATATCGGGAATCCAAGGCCGACAAAGAAATTGGCGATCCATAGACAGAATACGGTAACACCCATTCCAAGCCCCCGCAGGCGAAGCGGGAAAATTTCCGAAAGCATCAGCCATGTGACCGGCGAAATGGCTCCTTGCTGGAATGCAAGAAATGTCACGGTTAATGCAAGGACAATAAAAGGAAGCGCAGGCGAGCCTTGCAGCAACGATGAGAAAATTCCGATAAGCAAAAGCGCTGACGTCGTTCCGATCAAACCGGTCAACAGCATGGGCCGGCGGCCGACTTTACCAAGCAGCCAAATCCCAACGAAAGTCGCCAATACCGAAATTAAACCGTTTGCAATATTCCCGATAAGCGCGGCTTTTGTTTCAAAGCCGGAGTTTTTAAGAATTTCAGTTCCATAATACATAATCGAGTTAACGCCCGTGATCTGCTGTACGATGGCAATGCCGATCCCGATAAATACGATGCGGCGCACCCACGGCACAGTCAAATCCCTAAAGGTTGCTTTTTTAATGTCTGACTCCCTGTCAACAGCAGCTTCAATTTCAGCAAATTCCGTTTGCGCGGTGGTTTCCATCCGAATTTTTTTAAGGACGCCCAGCGCATCTTCGTTTTTCCCTTTCGAAATCAGCCAGCGCGGACTTTCGGGAACCCTCAGCATACCGAAGAATAATACCACGGCCGGAATTGCAGCGATTGCGAGCATGTACCGCCAAACGTGGGAGTTGTCCCCCATCGTATTGCCGAGGATCGCATTGAAGGTAAAAGCGAGGAGCTGCCCGGATACAATCATCAGTTCATTTTGGGTAACCATCCTGCCCCTCTTTTCAGCCGGCGACATTTCAGCCAGATAGGTCGGCACCGTTACTGACGCTCCCCCGACAGCAATTCCAAGCAAGAAACGAGAAACAATCATTACATTAACATTCGGTGCCAGCGTACATCCTAGCGTTGCGAAAAAGAACAGGACCGCCAGAAAAATAATGTTTTTGCGGCGCCCGACATAATCGGACAACCTGCCGCCGAATACAGCTCCAAACGCGGCGCCGAGCAGGAGCGAACTCGCCACGAGGCCTTCAGTAAATGCAGTCAGGTTCAGCTGGTCTTTTTCAGCCATGTAAGGCAATGCACCGTTGACGACCCCCGTATCATATCCAAACAGAAGGCCGCCGAATGTCGACACTAAAATAATGGTGCGCAAAAAGGATTTTTGATTTAGTTGTTCATTCATGTCTACTTCCCCGCCTTTATGAAGAATCTTAATAAATTGTCATTCCTTCGGGTTTCGAAACCCAATCCTATATACTCCCCGCTTTGAACCGCATCCGGCTGATGTTCTTTATTTCCCGTCCCCCTCCTTCGCGAAACCATTTTTCGAAAATTAAGAATTTTATTCCGGCGGAAAAACAATCCCCTCCGCCAACATAAGCAAATTCAAATTGCAATCGCTTTCATTTGTTCGCGAAAGCAAGCACATCATGTCTTTTTCAATTGTTATGTTATAGTTATGTTTTTGTTACTTTTTTGTGATGTCTGCTATTATCATAATTTTAAAAGCGCTTTCAGTCAATAAAAAATTTCAGAAACCTTCTTTAAATTTAGCCATTTCTTCAGATAAAACCGACAAACATAAGGCTTATATACCATTCACCTTCTTAACCGGCTTATTTGCCCTGTTTGTAATGTTATAGGTACTTCTTTGTTATATTTTTGTTATATCTGTACAGACCACCTCAAAAGCAAAGCTGACTTTATAGTTTCAAAAAGAGATTTTTAAAAATATGAAAAGTCTGAATCAAAATGGTATCATTTTAATATAGAAAGGACGGCTGGTGCTTGTGGTCAAAAAGCGGTTCATTTTCTCTCTGCAAACAAAAATTACAGGTTTGATTGCGGCGCTGCTGATCTTCGTGATCGGCATCCTGACGGTTACATTTGCCGTTCAGCAAACAAAAGAAGGGCGAAAACAGGCAGAGCAGCTTGCAGTTCAGACCGCAAGAACCATTTCTTATATGCCTCCGGCAAAAGAACTCGTTCAAACCCGCAGGCATGCAAAAGAAGCGCAGGAAGTCATTGACCATATGAAAGAACAGACCGGCGCTTACGCCATTTACGTCCTTGACGAAAAAGGAAAAATCAAAACCGCCTCCGGCAGGAAGGGAACAACGAGGGTGGCGAGAAGCAGAGAGATCTTGTTCGGAGGCTCTCACATATCTGAAGCAAAAGCGGATGGCCGCAAGGTAATAAGGGGAAGCGCGCCGATCATTCTCGAGCAAAAAGGACGCAGCCGGATTATCGGCAGCGTGTCGGTTGATCTCCTGCTGAACGAAACAGAACAAGGCATTAAAGAACACCTAAGGGATTTGAGCTTCATGTCCGTGCTCGTTTTACTTTTGGGATTTGCGGGTGCAGCCGCGCTTGCCAAAAGCATCCGAAAGGATACGCTCGGCCTTGAGCCTCATGAAATCGCATCCCTTTACCGGGAACGGAATGCAATGCTGCGGGCGATAAAGGAAGGGATCGTCGCTACGAATAAGGAAGGCATCGTCACGATGATGAACGTTTCGGCAGCCGAAATGCTTAAGCTTCCCAGACCCGTCATTAACCGTCCCATCGATGAAATCATGCCCGGGGCCGGATTGATGTCCGTCCTTCATCAGGAAGAGATGCTGCTCAATCAGGAGGTCTGCGTAGGTGATCAAGTCTTTATTATCAACACGAAAATGATGACACAAGACAGGCAGATATACGGGATTGTCGTCAGCTTCCGGGAAAAAACCGAGCTGAAAAAGCTCATCGATACGCTGACAGAGGTGCGAAAATACTCTGAAGACCTCCGTGCACAGACGCATGAATTTTCGAATAAGCTCTATGCGATCCTGGGGCTGCTTGAGCTCGGCGAATACGAAGAAGCGATCGACCTGATTAAACAGGAATACGCGATCCAAAATGAACAGCACGATATTTTATTCCATAACATTCATTCCCAGCAGGTGCAGGCTATCCTGTTAGGCAAAATGGGCAAGGCTTCAGAAAAAAAAGTCAAGCTGTCCATTGATGAAAACAGCACGCTCGATCCGCTTCCTGCGCATATCGGAATGTCCCATCTCATCACGATTATAGGCAATTTAATTGACAACGCTTTCGAAGCGGTGGCTGAACAAGACGTACGGCAGGTTTCATTTTTCATTACGGATATCGGGCGAGACATCGTCATTGAAGTTTCCGACACGGGAGCCGGCGTTCCGCCGGATAAGACGGAGGCCGTGTTTCAAAGAGGCTATTCTTCCAAGGGGATGAAGAGGGGCCACGGGCTGGCCAACGTAAAGGAGTCAGTGCATGAACTGGGCGGCTGGATCGAATTGACAAATCAAAAAAGCGGCGGTGCGGTATTTACCGTTTTTATACCGAAGGAGAAACAAACAAAGGGGGAATCCATTTGATTGACATCGTGATTGCGGAGGATGATTTTCGCGTTGCGCAAATTCATGAGAGACTGATCGAACAGCTCGATGGATTCAACATTATCGGCAAAGCGGCAAACGCTAAGGAAATCATGGCGATTTTGGAAGACCGAAACGCCGATTTGCTGCTGCTCGATATTTATATGCCGGATGAGCTTGGCACGGCGCTGATTCCCGCCATTCGGAGCCGGTTTCCTGAAGTGGATATTATGATCATCACGGCGGCAACAGAAACCCGTCATTTACAGGAAGCGCTCCGGGGCGGAGTCGCTCATTATTTGATTAAACCCGTGACGGCCGATAAATTCAAACAGGTGCTGCTCCAATATAAAGAAAAAAGGAGCATGCTGCTTTCCCAGCCGGAAGTAAGCCAATCGATGATCGACCAAATTTTTGGAAACCGCTCAAAAGTTTCCGGTTCCGAGGAGGATTTGCCGAAGGGCATCAATTCCATTACACTGCAAAAAATCAAAGACACGCTTGCAGGCGCCGCAGCCGGGATGACGGCGGAAGAACTCGGGGAAAAAATGGGTGCATCCCGTACGACGGCCCGCCGCTATGCCGAGTATCTCGTGTCAAAAGAAGAAGCTTGCGCAGAGTTGGAATACGGGATTATCGGCAGGCCGGAACGAAAATATTATTTGGCGGCTGATTAAATATGAAGAAGCTCGCGGTCATCCTGATCTGCCTGTTGATTCTGCTTCCCGGAGACGCGAGGAAAGCGGCTGCCCCGCGCCTGCCGGAAGGCCCGATTGAAATCGTCGTACCCGCTGAGCCTTCCGGAGGCTGGGATTTAACGGCGCAAGCGATACAATCTGTCCTTACGCAAAAGCAAATCGTAAACAGCGATGTCCGTATCGTGTATATTCCCGGAAGCGGCGGAGACAAAGGCTGGAAATATGTAAATCAAAGCGATACGCAAACCATCAGCATGGCGTCCAGTTTAATCCTGAGCAATTACATTCTCGGACAGAGCAAGCTGAAAATTGACGATTTCACCCCGCTCGCGATACTTGCAAAAGAATGGCAGGTTGTCGCCCTTCCGAAAGGATCGGCTCTGAAAAGCGGAAAGGATGTGCTCGACGGTATTAAGAAGCGCCCCGGCGAAGTGAAAATCGGTTTTTCTCCGGGGTTCGGAAATGATGATCAGCTATCGATCGTCAGGGCGGCCGATATGTACGGGATTGATCCTTTTGACATTCAATTTTTGCAGTATGACAGCAGCGAGGAGCTTGTTCGGGCGCTGGTCAGACATGAAATAGAAGCCGCTTCGATGACGGTTTCCGAAGCCAAAACATATGAACGGAACGGAGACATTACACTTGCCGCCGTCACCTCGGACAAAAGGCTCCCCGCCTTTCCGCATGTGCCGACATGGAAAGAGCAGGGCATACCGTTTGTATTTTCTCATTGGAGAGGCGTGCTGGGGCCGAAAAACATGACTGAAGAAGAAGTTTCTTACTGGGATGAAGCGTTAAAAAAGGTCACATCCTCACCGGAATGGAAACGGAAAATAAACGAACTTGACTGGGAAAGCTTTTACTTAAACAGCAGGGAGACGAAACGGTTTCTTGACGAACAATCGGCCTTTTATCAAAACATCATGGCCGGCGATTAAAAAGCATTCCGCTAACGGCGGAATGCTCAGGCTGTCGAGAAAATCGACAGCCTTTTTCATTTTTTCCTTAAATTATCCATTTCACCATTTTATAATAAAGAAAAGCCTTCTAAAAGGACGGTGTCTGTTCATGTTCTACACAAGGAATTCTTCCCAGAACGAAGCTGAATTTGTATTGCTTGATCAGCTTGTTGAAGAGGATCACCTGCTTCGTAAAATTGACAAGTACATCGATTTCTCTTTTATCATTGAAAAGGTTAAACCTTACTACAGCGAAAATAAAGGCCGCCCCTCACTTGATCCGTTGATTTTATTCAAAATGATGTTTATCGGATACCTTTACGGTATCCGTTCAGAAAGACAGCTCGAAAAAGAAATTTACTATAATATGGCTTACCGATGGTTTTTAGGGTTAAACATCAACGATCCAGTTCCTCACCATTCAACCATCAGTTGGAATAGACGTACACGCTTTAAAGATACGACCATTTTTCAAGACATTTTCGATGAGATCGTTCTTCAGGCCATTAATCATGATATGGTAGGAGGCCGTGTCCTTTTCACAGATTCAACTCACCTCAAAGCCAATGCCAATAAGCATAAATATACGCGAAAAACGATTGAGCAGGATACACAAAACTATATAAAGGACTTGGATAAAGCCGTCCAAGAAGATCGGGAAGCACGCGGAAAAAAGCCTTTAAAAGCCAAAGAGGAGGTGAAAACTAAAAAGGAAATTCGTCATAGTACAACTGATCCCGAAAGCGGCTATCTTTACCGTGAAAACAAACCTGAAGGTTTTTTCTATTTAGATCACCGAACAACGGATATGAAATTCAATATCATCACCGATGCCTATGTAACGCCCGGTAATGTCCATGATTCTGCGCCTTATCTCGATCGATTAGACCACCAAATCGCACGATTTGGTTTTCAAGTTGAAGCCGTCGCTCTTGATTCTGGCTATCTGACAACTCCAATCTGTAAAGGACTGTCCGACCGTCGAATTTTTGGCGTTATTGCTCATAGACGCTTTCATCCTACAAAAGGTTTGTTTCCGAAGTGGAAGTTTCATTATGACCGTGAAAAAAATCAGTACATTTGTCCGAACGGACAAACACTCTTATACTCAACAACAGATCGAAAAGGCAACAGATTTTATAAGTCCAACCCTGAAAAGTGTGTCTCATGCCCTCTGCTTGAAAACTGTACAAGATCGAAAAACCACCAGAAGGTCGTCTCAAGACACATATGGGAGGACCATAAAGAAAAGGTCAGGCAAAATCGTTTGTCCGACTCCGGAAAAATCCTCTACAAAAAAAGAAAAGAAAAAATAGAGCGGAGCTTTGCAGATTCAAAACAGCTGCATGGGCTTCGCTACTGCCGGTTGAGGGGAAAACAAAATGTGAGCGAACAAGTTCTCCTCACCGCCGCTTGCCAGAATATGAAGAAGATTGCCACACACTTAGCCAAGCTTGGCTAAGTGTGTGGGAGGGCTTTTTCCTTTTATAAA
The DNA here is from genome assembly GCF_037982765.1 of Bacillus sp. FSL K6-0138. NCBI lineage: Bacteria > Bacillati > Bacillota > Bacilli > Caryophanales > Bacillaceae > Bacillus > Bacillus sp. FSL K6-0138. The sequence continues at coordinate 739,215 of NZ_CP150286.1, read as the reverse complement.
GATTAAAAAATGAACAAGAAATTTTATGAAATAAAAAAGCTTGTAGGAAAAAACATGTTTTTCTCTACAAGCTGAGCATTCCGCTAACGGCGGAATGCTTTTTATGCACAAAAATGGACAAAAAGAACAAAACGGTTTTAAAAAATTAAAAATACATAAAAACCAAATTATTTACTTCAAAACGATTTTCCCATACGATGACAAAAAGGGGAATGAGGAGAAAAAAATGTAAGCGGATTCACCAAGAGGGGGTAACGATTGTGTTAGCTATCTTAGGGTTTTTCATGATGCTTGTGTTTATGGTACTGATCATGACAAAACGGCTTTCTGTCCTGACTGCATTAGTCTTGACGCCGATTGTGTTTGCGCTGATTGCCGGATTCGGATTCACCGATGTCGGCGACATGATGATATCGGGGATTCAGCAAGTGGCGCCAACCGCCGTCATGATTATGTTTGCGATTTTATATTTCGGGATTATGATCGATACGGGCCTGTTTGATCCGATGGTCGCAAAAATATTAAAATTGGTCAAAGGAGATCCGTTAAAAATCGTCGTCGGCACTGCGGTGCTCACCATGCTTGTCGCATTGGACGGTGACGGCTCGACAACATATATGATTACAACGAGTGCAATGCTTCCGCTCTATTTGCTGCTTGGCATCCGCCCGATTATATTAGCGGGGATCGCAGGAGTCGGCATGGGGATTATGAATACGATTCCGTGGGGAGGCGCAACGCCGCGGGCCGCGAGCGCGCTCGGAGTCGATCCGGCTGAACTGACCGGTCCGATGATTCCCGTCATCGCAAGCGGGATGCTTTGCATGGTCGCGGTTGCGTATGTACTTGGAAAAGCAGAACGAAAACGCCTCGGCGTGATCGAGCTCAAACAGCCGGCTCATGCCGATGAAACGGCAGCAGCTGCCGAGGATGAGTGGAAACGGCCTAAGCTTTGGTGGTTCAATTTATTGTTAACGCTTTCATTGATCGGGTTTCTCGTGTCGGGCAAAATAAGCCTGACGGTTCTGTTTATCATTGCCTTCTGCATCGCGCTGATCGTGAATTATCCAAACCTCGATCATCAGAGGCAGCGCATTTCAGCCCATTCCAGCAACGTTCTGGCCATCGGTTCCATGATATTTGCGGCCGGGGTCTTTACCGGAATTTTAACAGGCACAAAGATGGTTGATGAAATGGCGATCTCGCTTGTTTCGATGATTCCTGAACAAATGGGCGGATTCATTCCGATGATCGTCGCCCTTACAAGCGGCATTTTCACGTTCCTGATGCCGAATGACGCGTATTTCTACGGGGTGCTGCCGATTTTATCAGAAACTGCTGTCGCCTATGGAGTCAATAAAGTCGAAATCGCAAGGGCCTCCATTATCGGCCAGCCGATCCATATGCTGAGCCCGCTTGTGCCGTCTACGCATTTGCTCGTCGGTCTTGTCGGGGTTTCCATTGACGAACATCAGAAATTCGGGATCAAGTGGGCTGTCCTGGCCGTGCTTGTGATGACGGGTACCGCTCTTTTGATCGGCTCTATTTCAATTTTCTAATTTAAACGAACAAAACAGGCCGTTTTTTATCCGGCCTGTTTTGTCGTACGTTCAAATACACATTTAAAACAGGATCATCATGACACGTGTCATCCGTTTAGAACCGGCCGGACTGGCGGAAAGCATCTTGCTGCCTTTGCCTGCAAAAAAACGTCTTGTACCGCGGTTTTATTCCAAATGGACAGCCGTATGAATCAGCTTCCCTTTTACTGCGAGGCGCCCCTTGGTTCTTTCGGGTTTGTCGCATGTGATCAGCGTAATGACCTTTTCTTCTGTCTCATCAATCACATCTGAATCCATTTCTGAAATGATCTTTTTTGATGTCACAGTGTAGATGTAATCTTTCTTAAAATCTGTGATGACGATCGTGTCCCCTTTTTTAATATTGAGCAAAGGGCCAAACACGATACTGTGATCGTTTCGATCCGCCTTTGTCAGCGTCGCATCGCCCGGCGTCAATATGTTATCTGCGGTGATCTCCACTGGTTTTGTATCGGTATTACTGATCGTGAACGGTATTGGCGTTTGATCCAATTTGTAATTCTCAGGTGCTTTTGTTTCGACAAACCGGTAATCGCCCGGTTCGAGACCGCGGACTGTAATCTGTCCTTTTTCATCCGTTGTCAAGTCGGCTATCAATACCTTGCCGTCACTGTCTGTCAGGTTGAACGTCGCACCCGGCAGAACGGTGTCTTTGTCATTCTGGTCAACTTTTGTCAGCACAACGCTGTTTTTCGTGTTGACCGCCGTTAATTCAGCCTGCTCCGGCTGGCCTTCGTGTTCAGCTTCGATGGTGAACGGCACTGAGCTGGTTGAAACAAGGTAGCCGTCAGGCGCCTGCTTTTCAACAAATTGATAGCTTCCCGGAGCTAAACCGTCAGCCGTAATGCTGCCGTCTTTATCTGACACAAGATTGTCTTTGACCGTTTTTCCGTTGTTGTCGACGATCTTGAAAACAGCGCCTGCCAGGCCGTTTCCGTCTTCATCTTTCTTCGTCAAATGGACGGAGCCTTTGTAGTTCACTGCTGTTCCTGCGTCTGCCGCCTCCGGTTTTCCTTTTGCCGATTCAGAGATGGTAATTTGCTTTTTCTCGCTGTTCAGCACATACCCTTCTGGCGCTTTCGTTTCGACAAAGGCGTAGCGTCCCGGCGCGAGGTCTTCAGCCGCAACTTTCCCGTCTTGATTTGACGTCAGTTCGTCACGGACGGTGTTGCCTTCTTCGTCAACGATCTTAAAGACGGCTCCTTCCAGCTTGTAGCCTTTTGCATCTTCCTTTGTCAATTGAACAGAACCTTTATAGTTCACCGCTGTTCCTGCGTCTGCCGCCTCCGGTTTTCCTTTTGCCGATTCAGAGATGGTAAATTGCTTTTTCTCGCTGTTCAGCACATACCCTTCTGGCGCTTTCGTTTCAACAAAGGCGTAGCGTCCAGGTGCAAGTCCTTCAGCCGCAACTTTCCCGTCTTGATTTGACGTCAGTTCGTCACGGACGGTGTTGCCTTCTTCGTCAACGATCTTGAAGACGGCTCCTTCCAGCTTGTGGCCTTCCGCATCTTCTTTCGTTAACTCGGCACTGCCTTTGTAATTGATCAGTGTACCTAAAACGATGTCAGGCACTTGATTCTTGTCATTCTTGGTGACCGAGAAGTCAATTGCTTCTGTATTCAGGATAAACCCTGCCGGAGCTTTGGTTTCTATCAAACGATAGTCGCCGACCGGCAAACCGATGATTTCAACTTTTCCGTTTTCATCGCTTGTGATTTGAGTGCGTATCTCAGTGAAGGTGCCGTCTTTTCAAGCTTGAAAACAGCCCCTGTCAATGGATTTTTCTGTTCGTCTCTTTTGATAAGCGTCACCTTGTTCTGCTCATTTATGACTTGATACAGCGCCCCTGCACTGGATGATTTTCCGTCAATTGCAACAGAGACTCCGTTTGCATAAGCGTCGCTGATCGTGTATCCGTCAGGCGCTTTTGTTTCTTTTAGTACGTAGGTGCCGTAGCGGATATTTCCGAAAGTCATCTTACCGTCGGCATCGGTCGTTCCTGAACGCAGGAGCTGCTTGTTGTCCTTCGTCCACAATTGAAAGTCTGCTCCTGAGAGAGGCTTGCCGTCTTTTCCGGTTTTCAAGATGGTCAGGCTTCCTTTTTCTCCTGAACCGGAGCCGCCGCCGCTTGAAAGGACGACAAAGACCGAATTGCCGTTTTCCTGGCTCTGCTCCTGAACATTCGTTCCACTCCTTTCTTTCTATAGAAAAAACGCGCTACGGCGATCGGCTCGACGTCATTTTCGAAGTTGATCCAGACATCGACTTCATGCTGCCGCCTTTAATGATTCAGCCCCTTGTCGAAAATGCCGTTCACCACGGGATCAGCAAGAAGCGAGGAGGAGGCTGGGTTAAACTGACGGTCAAAACAGAAGGTGAAAACGGGTATTACATCAAAGTGGAAGATAACGGACTGGGCATGACGCCGGAAAAACTGAATGACATCTTTTCATCGAACATGAGCAGCAGCGTCGGCTTGAAAAATATTAACAAACGGCTGAAACATTTCTGCGGAGGCGAATTGAAAATACAAAGCGCTCCGGATGTCGGCACCGCCGTCTCGATGGTCATTCATATGAACGAGTCTGCCGATGTTTCCATGAAGTAAACGAACTGCGCTTTTCGAGCTTGCCGGATAATGGTTTTTCCGGCAAGCTTTTTTATGTCAAAAAATCGACGTACGAAGATCTGCTCTTTTTCTGTGAACTAAGGTATGTTATAGTAGTAAACCTACTTTTCGTACAAGATTTGGAGGTTTTATCACATGGAAAATTTCACTTATTATAATCCGACGAAGCTGATCTTCGGAAAAGGCCAGCTTGAACAATTAAGAAATGAACTGAAAAAATACGGAAAGCGGGTTTTGCTTGTATACGGCGGAGGCAGTATTAAACGAAACGGTCTTTACGATCAAGTAACCGCCGTTTTAAAGGAAGAAGGCGCAGATTGGCACGAGCTTTCCGGGGTAGAACCGAACCCGCGCCTTGCTACAGTGCAAAAAGGCATCGATTTGTGCAGACAGCATGATATCGAGTTTCTTCTCGCGGTCGGCGGAGGAAGCGTCATCGACTGCACCAAAGCGATCGCGGCCGGCGCAAAATACGACGGCGATCCTTGGGATATTTTCAGCAAGAAAACGAGCATCTCGGACGCCCTGCCGTTCGGTACGGTTTTGACCCTTGCTGCAACAGGATCTGAAATGAACCCTGATTCTGTCATCACAAACTGGGAAACGAATGAGAAATACGTGTGGGGCAGCGATGTGACCCATCCGAGGTTCTCCATTTTAGACCCTGTAAATACGTTCACCGTTCCTGAAAACCAAACGGTTTACGGCATGGTTGACATGATGAGCCACGTGTTTGAACAATACTTCCACAATGTCGAAAATACGCCGCTTCAGGACAGAATGTGTTTTGCCGTCCTGAAGACTGTGATCGAAACGGCGCCGAAGCTGCTTGAAGACCTGCAGAACTACAAGCATCGTGAAACGATTTTATACGCCGGAACGATTGCATTAAACGGTACGCTGCAAATGGGCTATTTCGGCGACTGGGCGTCCCATACGATGGAGCATGCTGTTTCAGCCGTTTACGATATTCCACATGCAGGAGGACTTGCGATTTTGTTCCCGAACTGGATGAGATATACGCTTGACACAAATGTCGGCCGCTTCAAAACCCTTATGCTCAATATGTTTGACATTGAAACTGAGGGCAAAACAGACAAAGAAATCGCGCTTGAAGGAATCGACAAGCTGTCCGCTTTCTGGACAAGCCTCGGCGCTCCTTCCCGCCTTTCCGATTACGGCATCGGCGAAGAAAAGCTCGACCTGATCGCCGGCATTGCGGCAAAAGAAATGGAGCACGGCGGCTTCGGCAACTTCCAAAAACTGAACAAAGACGATGTGCTCGCCATTCTGCGTGCCTCTCTATAAAAGCAAAAGGACGGAATCAAGCGATTCCGTCCTTGTTTTTATCCGATCTTTCCCTTGTCAACGCAAAAAAGGCAAGAGAACCGATAACAGCCGTAATAAACATGATCGCTCCCATCGGAACGGCCGTCGTTTCATTCATTCCCACAAGAGGGGAAACGACCGAACCGAGCAGCAGCGGAAGCATTCCAAGCATCGCGCTTGCACTGCCCGCACGATGCCCCTGATTTTCCATCGCAAGCGTAAAGGTGCTTGTCAATGTCATTCCGATCGTGATCATGTAGACGAAGATCGAGATGACCAGTGTCGCAAGCGGTCCTCTGATGATCGTCATCGCAAGCAGAACACTCGTTGCGATTAAAGCGGTAATGACCGCTATCCGAAGCAGTTTTCTTTCGTGAATGATTCCCCCGAAGCGCCCGATGATAAAGCTCCCTGAAATAATCGCCAGGCCGTTGATTCCGAATAAAACGCTGAATACTTGCGGAGATACACCGTAAATATCCTGGTACACAAAAGGCGTTCCGGAAACATAGGCAAAGCTACCCCCGTGAATGAAACCGACGGTCAGCGCATAGCCCATAAAGGACCTGTCCTTTATCAAACTGCCCATCGTCTTCACAGATGATCCGATTGAACTTGGAATCCGCTTCTCAGGCGGCAATGTCTCTTTTAGCTTCAGTGAAATGACCAGAACGAGAAACAATCCGATCAATGTCAGCGTATAGAAAATCGTATGCCATGTTGCAAACGGCAAAAGCAGAATGGCGCCGCCCGTCATCGGCGCAACCATCGGCGCGACCGCGGTAATGACCATTAAGAGCGAGAAAAATTTCGAAAGCTCCCTTCCGGTAAATACGTCCCGCACGATCGCACGCGTAAGCACGATTCCCGCCGAAGCTGTGAACCCCTGCAGAAAACGGCCGATGACCAGCATGACAATGTTCGGGGAAAGCGCGCAAAACAGAGAAGACAATGCAAATAAAAAGATGGATATTAATAAGGGCTTCCGTCTTCCCTTTGCATCACTGACAGGTCCGATCACGAGCTGGCCGAGCGTAAGCCCGATCAAACACGCCGTTAAGCTGAGCTGTACGAGCGAGGCGCCGGCTGATAAATCGTCGGCAATTTCGGGAAAACTGGGCAAATACATATCGATATTCAGCGGGCCCAGTATCGCAAGCATGCCGAGCAGAAAAGCCAATGCAAGGCGTTCCTTTCCTGTTGGATTATGAAGCATAGTTTCGAACACCCCCTTTAAATCATTGATTTATCAAGTTTTTTATTTACCTTTGTGCAAAATTTGTGCAAAATTTTTAAAGGTGGTCCTGTATTATGGACTATCAGATATTTCGAATTTTATTATATAATAAAATCACCAACACAAAAGGGACGAGGAAAAATGAGTATCAACAAAATCAGATCATTTTTATACAAGTCGGCGAAGATTTTGGGGGATGTCAACGCAGTTAAGAAAGGGACAATTGGAAAGCGTATAGCTCGCCGTGCTGCTGGTAAAGCAGCCGGCAAAATATTGGGCAAACTGTTCAAGTAATCTATATAGAAAATCCCCCTCATTTGTTTTAAAATGTAAATGTTCATTATAAAACAATGAGGGCTTTTTTCACATGAAAGCTTGGACATGGAGGGGATATTTCTTAGAATGTATTGAGAATTTGTTGTTATTATTGAGATTAAAATTAAGGAGAGAATAAAGTTGAAACGAACAGCAGAGTTTACTTTATCATTAATTGCAACAATCTTTTTAACAATTGGTTGGCTTTTCACAGCTTTGTTCACATTTTTATATGGTTTTACACCATCAGATGAAGCTGGCATGGGATTTTTCTATTACTTATTAATTTATACTTTTTTATCAATTCCACTTCTTGTGCTTATTTGGGTTGCAACATTTAAAGTCAAAGCAAACAGCAAAGGCTGGGGAATTTTCATTCTAATTATGGGTGTCCTTTATACCTTTTCTATTTACTTTGTGCCAGGCATTCTCTTGTTAATTGCCGGTATTATGATGGTCGCAAAACAAAATAATAGTAGTAATGTTATGTCTGCCTAAATTACATAAAAACAACAAAGCCACCAATCGTTAAATGGTGGCTTTTTCTTTATACAAAATATGCAATGTTCTCGGCTTACCTTCTTCCCAATCAACAAGCCCCTTTTTACGCAACCGGTCAAGATGACCTTTTGTTGTACTTGAAGATTTTAAACCAACCCTTTCGCCTATTTCCCTAACAGAGGGCGGAAAACCTTTTTCTTTAGTTAATTCGTCTATAGCTTCTAATATTTGTTCGGTTCTTTTCATAGTATCCCCCTTCATTGGTTTGTTTTACCTATGACAATTATACCAAACAGGTGTTTCTTTTTCTATAGAAAGGGAACGTATTTTCGTATCAAAATCATTATTGACCAGATTCAAGTTCCCGCTTTTAAAATGTATCTTTTTTACTATTTTTCAATATTCAGAGGCATCACCACTCATTTTATGGTAATCTATACAATACCAAATACATTATAAGGGAGAGAGAAAAGTGGAGACGATAGCTAAAAGAGTCTGTAAACCATTTATCCTATTGCTAACAGCTTTCTTATTAGTAACCTTTGCTGTACCTCAAATTTCACAGGCAAGCGAATTGCCGAATTCCCAGGTTAAAATCTATTCCGATTCTGGTGATTATTCAGAAAAGGAATTAGAGGAAATATTAAAGTTTTACTTCGAAGAAGTTGGGGAACTAACTAATGATGGTTATGTTATTAAAAACAAGGAATTGTTTGATCAAAAAGTGTTGGAGGGTGATCCCGCTGCCTTGAAACTAAAAGAGTTAATGGCGTCAGACTCTTCTTTTCAGAAGTCTAGTTTTCAGGTTGCTAGTGCAACTGCTTTTGGTAAATGTGTTGTAAACAAAATGATTGGTAGTTATGGAAATATAGCGCGTCAATTTTTAAATGGTGCTATCTTTACATATATCAAAACTAAGCAGTATGATTTAGCCGCAAGATTAATGTTCAAAACTTTGATTAAATCTGGGATGAAAGTTAATGCAGCGTCTCTTGCAATAGAGTTGGGATACTATGGATGGAAATGTCGAGGGAAGTGGTAAAAATGTCTCCATTAACAATAGTTGAAGTCATCTTAGCGTTAACCGTTTTAGGTTTATTTGCATGGACATTTAAAAGTAAAAAAAGTGCTGATGACGATGATGTGTATAGATATGCAAGGTACATGATTTATTTACTTGTAGCTGAAGTTGCGATATACGTCATATTCAGTTTCATTTAAAAAAACCCCCATTTGGGGGTTTTTATTGTGCATAAAAGAATTTTGAATATCGCCAAAAAATTTTCTTTACTTTAACAGAGATTCAAGTTTCGCCTTTGTCTTCGGTCCGTAAATACCGTCGGCAGACAGCCCGTGCATCATTTGGAACCGCTTGACCGCATTTGCCGTTTTCGGCCCATAATAACCATCAATACCGTTATTTTTGGCACCCTTGTCTGGGTAATAATAAAGGGCAGCTAACGCCTCCTGAATCTGCCGGACAGCCGTTCCTTTCATCAGCGGGCTTTTGACTTTATAGATACCAGACGGCAGCGTGTAGGATGATTTTTTGCCGCTTGATGATGATTTTTTCTTTTTCGCTTCAATGGTCGCGAGTGCCTTTTCGGTAGCCGGTCCATAAATTCCATCTGCTGTAATCCCTGATTTCTTTTGAAGGGCTTTGACAGCTTGCACTGTTTCATTGCCATACGAGCCATCGGCCCCGTACTTCGGCAGCGAGAAGCCCGCAGCAATCAAACGTTTTTGCAGCTCTTTTACTTTGGAACCTGACGATCCCTTTTTGAGGATGGTCCCTGTTGATTTGCTCGACTGGCTGGTGGGTGCCGTCGTGTTTGACACAGTTTTATTCCCAAGCAAGGCGGCGACTTTTTTCCGAAAAGCTGTAAGCTGGCTGGAATCGCTCACCCAAGGCGCCGGACAGTTTTTGTTTGTCACATCGTAATGCCGGACAATTCTGTCTGTAGAAAGGCCGTAACGCTTGCACAGATCGGCAACCAATTCAGCAGCATTTTGAACGGTTTCGCTGTGAATCTTGCCGTCTTTTTCAACGCACATTTCAACACCGATTGCCGTCGTGTTGGCATTCGGCTTTAGGAAGCTCACAAAGCAGCGGTTCCCGTCATGTGCATGGTATGCGACTTCATTTTCAGGAATAATCAGTTGCGCTTCTTTACGGTCCACAAAATAATGAGCTGAAGCTTTGCGTTTAATGGCTATACATGTGCCATTGAAGTAATCCCTCTCATTCAATGCAGAAGCGCCCGGCGTCGCCGTATAGTGCATAACAATCCCTTTCACTCCCGCCAACTTCAGCCCTGGCCGGGTATACTGATTGACTTTCACATAATTCTTCACAACTTTAACCATCTGAACCACTCCTATTTTGTTTTAAATAAAAAAAAGGCTGCCGGTCGGCAACCTCATTTCGTTAACCCTTTTTGTTTCAGAACTTCTTTCTGCAGCTTTCCCTTGCTTGTCACATAGTTATTTTTATACCAAGAGACAAGAGCCGTGACGATAGTAAACACGGTTGATCCGGCCAAATACAAAGCATCTGCCAGCGTATTGACCTGATCCTCATCGATCGGTAAAGCTGCCTTTCCGAACATGATCAAAGTTTGGTTTACCAATGCAATAAAAAGAAGCACCGTGCGAACCACCGTGCCTTTGTCAAAGTTTTTCATAGTGTGTTTTCCTCCTTATTTTTGAATAAAATTAATGAAAAGCGCCGCAATTCCGGAGATCACCAGCGTACAAACCGCCGTTATGATAGCACCGGTAATGCTGCGCTTGATCCATGTTGTGTTTTCTTCAATCTTGTTGAGCTTATCATTGATGGACATAATCTGTTGGTCGTGTCGATCAGATGCCCTTTCCAGCGTGCTGACACGCTGTTCGAGCGTTTTGTGGTCAGCTTTTAATTCTGTGATCTCCTTTTGGAAAACGTCCATTTCATTCCCTTGTGGCATGTCCCTTAATCCTCCTGTTCTCACATCGGTATTTCACCTCCTCCGAGGCAAAAATAAAAACACCCTTATAGGGTGTGTGCCATGCCTAAGTCCACACTAACGGCAGGCTTATCATAGCTTCGGCCTGTTATTTCTTCATATTCGGCCGGAGTAATCCACTTAATTTTTACGTACTCCCGCATCTCATCATCTGTATAACACCCCCAGTCATAGAAGAGTTTTATATCTGCAAGAGTGGGATACTTCATGAAGTCCCACCGCCTTTCAGTGCTGCAATGTCTGCCTGCATTCTTGCTATTTGCAAGGAAAGCAGAGCACTTTGCTTTTTCAGCAAATCGGTAGGGTCCGGCTCCGGCGCGGGCGGCGTTACACTTTCGATATACTCTTTGGTTGCTGATTCGACCCATTCGTCTTTTTCCGGATCATACTTCGGAGCGTATATACCTTCGGGAACCGGGGTTGTCGTGCTATTCGGCGGCAATTCTTCACCGGAAAAATCATCTTCGCCAACATATTGGTAATTTTCATCGTAAAAAAGAACGTGCATGCTTATCGCCTCCCCTACCATAACGGTATTGATTCATTAAACGACACCCTCGTTACCTTCGTTTCATCATTCGCTAACATGCCGTCATATCTTAAATCGCCGTCTGTCGTTAGCGCAAACCGGGCTGTTCCGTAAGAACCGATCGTAGGCACGACAAAATCGACTAGCTGGGTCGGCTTATTCGTAAACTTAGCGACGGATGTTCCAATAGCCGGCAGGGAACCGAAAGAACCGCGTAGCCATAAAACGTTGTTGCTAACGGAAAATTTCAACGGATATACCGAATCCTGCTTCGCTCCATTTATGAGTGTTACGGAGTTCCAGGCCGGGGATAAATCCGCATCCGTCAGAACTTTTTTCCAGCCTTTAAAAATTCCATCTGTATGAATGGTTGAATGCCACAAAGTATTATCATAGCTGCGCCATGCAAATATTGTTTTTCTACCCATTCCAGTCTCAATCACATCATAATTAAACCAGGAGGCATCATTTGGTGCAGGATTGTTTTTCACTTGGGTACCTGACGCATAATAAAAACCAGTGGGTAAAGATAACAAGTCAGTTCCATCCACCAATTTTGTACGATTTCCGTTGTCACCAGTTATTTTGTATAACTGTGCGCCATTCCATTTTTCTTTGTCTGACTGCGTGACGTGGATCAACCCGTTTTTTGCATGGGAATCCGTATAGGCTTTGGCATCGCTCAGCGCTTTATTTGCTTTTTCCTGCGCGCCGCCCGTCGACTCCTTTGAGTTCCAGGCTTTCCTTTCGTCAGCGGTTATATGCTTCACCGTATCGGCTGCATGGTTATCTGTATAGGCTTTGGCATTTGATTCAGCCTTGTCCGCCTTCTCTTGAGCGCCGGAAGGCGTCTCCTTTCCGTTCCACCCCTTTCTTTCATCGGCAGTGATATGTTTCACTTTGTCAGCCGCATGGGCGTCCGTGTAGGATTTCGCATTTGACTCCGCAGCGTCCGCTTTTGCCTGGGCACCTTCTTTTGTTTCGATGTTCTCAAGGTCGGCAAACTTGGCCTTGAGCTCCTCAACGGTTTGACTGATTTCATCCACAGTTTTGTTTATGCTAGCCCGCAAAGTTTCAAAATCGTCAATGTAGTACTCAGCAACCGGCACAATGTTCTGATCTTCGAGCGTTTTCGCAATGGTGAAAGTAAAAAATACTGTGGCAAGCGCTTGACCGTTCGTATAATAAAGCTTGATTTCGGCCTTAACTTCACCGTAATGCTTGAGCTCTTCATCAGATAGAACATATTCTGCTTTCCCGTTTACCTTGTCCGTCAGCGTCAAGCTGCGTTTATAAAATGAGTCATCCGCATATAGAAGAACGATTTTTGCGTCTACGGCCGAAAGGGGCAACGGGGCGCCGTCTTTTGTAAAAGAAAAGGACAGCTTTGCGCTGCCCGTATCCTGGGTGAAAAATTGTATATTGGTAGAGTTGGCTGCGGATTTCCGCGCGTTAATATCAAAAGATACTTCGCCTTCCTTATAGATCATCGCTGAACCTCCTTACATCTGTGGGTGCATGAAGACTAATGCGACTCCATACCCTTTTTCGGCGGAATATGGCCGCTTTATACGCATCACGTAAAAACCTGTGCCATCCTCTGTTTTTGTCCCGATTCCGTCAGTTGGGACGATGTAGTCTCCTACCTGGACAGTCTCATCAATCCTGACAAATACCTGACCAACCAAACCGACGACATGCCACTCGTCCCGCTCTTCCCGGGGGATGTATTCAAGATCAGGGTTATAGTTTGGATTTTCCATGGGTACTATGATTTCTCGACCATTATCATTAATGGTTTCATAGATAATGCCGCCAAATTCATTTCTAAGGTAACGGTCGTTCCAATAAAATGCTGCACCGCCCATAATGACGCCGGCCGTCTCGGAAATAACGCCCAATACCTTGTCCCCTTTTTCAGCTTTCCTGATCTTGTCGCCATCCAAAGTCACCAAGAAGCCGGATTCAATTTTACGGCCGTCTTTGGATTCAAAGTATTCTGCAAGGTCTTTAAAATCAGACACGCTTTCCACACGTCCAACACCTCGGATATTCCCTCCTGTGGAATCAATTTTCCATTTGATATTATTTTTAGACGGTGATCCGGTGCCGTATCCGCCAACTACAGAATAACTGTCATCGTTCGTAACTGCCTGGGCAGCCATCACCACTCTTGCAGGTCCGTCCCCTTTCGTTTGTGAGTTGTTCGCTGCTATAATGGCCTGCCGTGATCCTTCTGTAGAAGAGCCGCCAGAAACGCCACCCATGAAATTCCGCGGGCCTTTTGCTATGTTGTCGCCTGTGGCCGCAATAATCGCACTTGTTGGATCTAAAGGAGCCCCGGAAGTCGTCGCCCCTCGGAATCCTCCTTTGAAATTCGTTGGTACAAATTTGTACTTGTTCCCCTTAATCATGGCCGCGTAGGAGTAGCCGGACGTCTGCACATTATTAATGTTTGCCTGTGAATTGGGCGACGTAATCCCGTAGGTCCCGCCTTCTCCTTCCATAATTCCATTTGAGATATTCACGGAGTACACCCCGCCGCCGATCCCGATTCCCTGCTTAGCCGACTTATAAAGTGCAAAATTGGACAGGTTGACATTATCCGTTTTTTGCGAGCCGCCATAAAGACGAATATCACAGCCTGCTTTTTTAAAACCCCTGATTGTGATATTGTTCAATGAAATGTTTCGGCTTCGATACTGCAAGGCAATGACCGGGTTATCCTTATAGTCATATGAAGGATCACCTATTGCGGTGAAGTTGTTGACAGCTACGTTTTTATAAGCTGAAACCACTAACGCACGCGGGGATAGTCCTTCATACATATCATTGAATATTGGTTCGATTGCTGTACAATCCGTAAGGGTGACATCGTAGGCCGTTGTGCTTTCCGGATCCTCTGCTTTGTGATGCCCGATATGTCGTAGATCAAAGCAGCGCACATCACGATAGGACACATGCCCAATGATATGAACGTTTTGAGATGCTGGCCATTCCTTATGTGCTTTGACTTCTACGCCCCGGATATTACCAGATGTATAGTTATTGATCAGCCAAACATGTTTTGATCCGTCGTCAATTTCAATGCCGTTTGAGTTTGACTGGCCTTTCGCGTGCGCTGTGCCGCGCTGATCATACGAGTAAGAATTTGAAATAAAGATGTATTCGCTGTAGTGCGTAGTGATCCCGTCGTCTCCTGCTCCATAGGCGACACAGTTATCGAGCCAAATATACCGGCTACCATCTTTTGTATACTGTGTGGACGGTAGATGATCATAGGTTGGCGCCGTAATATCGAAACCGTGCAGCCCCGCATTGATAGCCTCGACATCCTTCACCCATCCAAATTGTACATTTGCAAGGGTCAGACAGCTTGAATGTTGGCCGCCCGTAGCACCGACGCCGCCCTGTCTGTCCGGGTTCCAATCAAGGGACATTCCTTGTACGAAAATATTTCTATTCCCCTTTTCATAATCGGCGTTTGTAATCACCCATTCGCTGGCCGGTGTGTCCTCATGTAATTGCAGAATTGTCACGCCTTTGCCCTGGCCGACAAGATAAGTCCAGGATGGGAGCTTGATTCCTTTAACAATGTATGTCCCCGCACTTAAAACAACACGGACACGACCATTACCGACCGCTTTTCTGAATGCCTCCGAGCTGTCAGTTTTTCCGTCCGGAACGGCCCCAAAATCGTCCACATTTACCGTCCGTTTTATTTTCTGCTCAAGCCGGTTAAATTCCAAATCCAGCCGGTCTTTCAATGTTCGGGCAATTTCACCGTCAGTTGTCACCCTGGCGTCCACGACTTCTTTTACATCCTTCCCGTCGTGATTTACGACCAGGTTAGCAAACCGCGCCGAATGATTATCTAACCGGTTCGCAACAGTAAAACCGCCATGGTCGATCTGATCCGATGTGTGGGCGGTTTTGGATGATCTATGGCTTTTTAAATTATACTCATGATCATTTAACGCATTTTCAATACTCTGCATGTCCCCGCTTAACTGCGATTCGTAGAGAGAATTTCGAGTCATATTGTAGTTTTTAGTCAGCCGCACCATCTTACCCACTCCTTTTTGTCAAAATAAAAAACGCTTATCTGAGCGTTTTAAACAATTGATCTATATATCTTTTTTGATTCCTTAACCTTTTTGCCTGGTCAACATTGATGTCTTGGATGTCTTTGCGGAAATTTGCAAACGTCAGCTGCGGGCTGCTGTATGGATCCAATGGATTGTACTGAATTGAAATCAGCCGCACATCGTCTTCAAATGTGATGCCTTCCGCTGTATCAGCCAAGACATGAATTGTGTCGCCTTTCCAGAAGTCTTGTTCAATTTCTAAAAGTTTTGGCTCATAGATTTTTTGGAAGTCAGCTTCGATCGTCATTTCTGGATAAGGATTCACATGCTTCTTCAGTGCTGAAACCATGCGACTGGATTTTTTTATTGTTTCATCTTTTATCGGTTCAGCCCACCGCGGCTTTCCTTCAATTAAGAATTTATCTTCATCAGGATGAACATATAAAATAGGCTCAAATTCATATTTTGGATTCTTGTCAGTACTATTGCTGCCTTCTTTTAAGGCACCGTACCCCCAGGCACGTGTGGTACTATTTTGAGAACTTGTTTTAATTGTAATGCCGGGCATGTTATAACGGGAATCTAGTGTAAAATCGATTCGGTTCCCCATTTTTTTATAGACATGGATTTTATAGTTATCGACATCTATTTCAAGCCCATAATCTTCAATAATTTCATCCATCAATTCAGTAGAGTTTTTATCGCCAAAATTCTCCTGATCAGCGCTTGGAAACTCGCTCTCTGGCGCCTCCAAAATATATTTGAAATCTGTATCTTTCAAGGCAATGTCCAGCGCTTCTCTAAGCTTTAATTTTTTTGTTACGGTATCATTCACATAATTATTGATCAGCAGAACAGAAAAAATATGAGCTGCCGTGACGGTTTTTGTAAGGATGTTATTTTCCTGTCTTACCTCTACATCCGTAATATAGTATTTTTGATGATTGAATTTTTTCTCATCCAGATAAAGTATGTTGTCGTTCACCAATAAATCGAATTCTGTGCCGTTTTCCTGCGTCTTTGTGATCGTGAAGGTAAAACTCTTCTTACCTGTCGTATCGTCCGTCAAATCAACGGAAACACCCGTTATTTCAACGACACTTTTACCATCCTTCGTTGAAACATGCAGCTGTGGAAAATCAACATCTGAAGGCAAATTCTGATTGAGTGTGATGTCTTTGCCGTCATACTCCTTACTCGGAAATTCCGGCTCCGGTATCGGTGTGTCAGGTTGATCAGGATCATCAGGAATACCGTCCACAGAATCATATTGTGTAAGATTATACGTTTCAATTAGATTGTTTAATTTCGTTGCATAAGCCGGATCAGTAGCATAACCGGCTTTTACAAGGGCTGCTGTCGCTTTCTTGTAATCTTTTTCACCTACTATGGCTTTATAATGGTCGGGATCCCAGCTTGTTCCGTTAACATAAAGTTTGGCTAAATCTTGCAGAGAAGCATACCAGGATGGGTACTTGCGGAATTTGGCTTGTACCCGGGTCGCATTCCCTTTCCGATCGTATTCAGTCGTCCACATGAGAACATATTGCCCGTTATAAGTCCCCTTAATTCCGAATAGATTTTTTCCTTTCTGAGCGAGCCCGCTTGTCCCCCATGCGCTCTCTAAACAGGCCTGAGCAATAATAAGAGACGCAAGAATATCATATTTTTTGTAAACCCGTTGTGCATCTGGTGCAATTTCTTTTATAAACTCTAAATTTGCCATTCTACTTGACCCCTTATGCGTAATAGAATCGTGTATCAAAAGTGATTTCAAAATCATCAGTATTTTGTATTTCAAAATCATTGCTCCCTATATCAAGCCCCGGGAGCCTGCCGGAGGTTTTAACCGGCTTATTATTGATCACGGTATACTGTTTGATAAAAGTGACAGGCTGTGATTTTTTCAATTCCTGTTCAATTTTCAGCTTCTCCCCATTTGTATGGTTGATGATCGTCACGTTTTTACCTGAAGCCCGTAAGGTCACACTGTAGTCATGCTGCATGGGATTGATAAAAGCATCCCCCGTATTGTAAACCTGAAATCTTTTTCGATTTTTAAACACATATTCCAGGTTGTCGTGCATCTGAATATTCATGCCTGGGCTCCAGTATTCTCCGTGAAAATTCTGTTTTGTCAAAGTAGTAAATTTTGACTCAGCCAAACCAGTGTAGTTGTTAAATTCCACAGTAAAAGAAACATGATTTTTTTCTTTTTCTTTTGGAATACTGAAATTCCCATCACATGTGACACGAAAACGGAGATTTGGCAACAAGTCGGTTGAAATATAGTAAGGGAACGGTTTAACCAAAACCGCGTATAGTTCCCGTCGATACTGATAAAAATTTTCGGCAATGACTGAATTCAGATAGATTTCAACTGATATTTTTCTTTCTGTATATTTGACGTCACGGGGATGCTGCGGCAAAACGACTCCATTTATTCTCGGGATATTTGTTGTTTCACGCTCAATGCCTGGTGACTCAGGTGTAAAACTTAAAGGTTCAAAAAAAGGAAGCAGGCTGCTTAAACTCTGCTCCCCTAAACCATTATCATAGTCAATGTACAATTCCACTATCTCACCCCATTCAAGTATGAAGTTCGAGTATACCGATCCCCGGATGATTGATCGATTTTCTTCCCATCAAGATAAGTGTTGTTATCTTTTAATAGGATCTGTTGCAAGAGCTGCACATTTTTATTTAGAAAATCAATTTGTTTTGCCATCATACTGATCTGTTTTTCTTGGTTCTGCACAACACGGCTGATGTCCACAGAAAAGTCTTTAGGCGAGGCCAATTCCTGTGCAGGCTTTTCCGAAACTTTTTGAAGCAGGAGGAGCGCTTTTGAAATCATTCCATCCTGCAAATCCGGAAGTACGCCAAGCTTTCTACCAACACGGGCCCATAGCCCAATATTGCGCTCCCGATAAGATGGATCCTCTGTGATGGTCGTTTCATCATACCCGCGTTCATTTAAGATCGCCCATTTTGATCCACCACGGCCAGGCGAAATACCGCCTTTTGCATATCCAACATATCCGCCGCCTCGGGCCATCGATTTTAACCCCGGATGATTGTTTATGTCACCATATCGTCGTTTGATATAGTTAATGGCAGCCAGGATATTATCGATCGGATTCAAAATGTTATTATGTCCAGGAAACTTATTCGCGTTGAACGTGCTTGGAATCGTCTGCATCAGCCCTTGTGAAGGGTGCCCAGCTTTCGCATTAGAATCCCATAAATTGATGGCGTTAGGATTACCGCCACTTTCTTTCATGGCGATAGTAACAAGCCCCGGGATCCATGAAATCGGCACACCCGCGATGCCGACCGCTTCAGTCACCCACTGGTTTACAGCTTTCGTTCCGCCGGCTCCTTTAAATGTGCCTGGATCCGGCATGACCCCTTTCAGGAATTGAGCTGCCCCATCCTTCAATGTCTTGAGTATACCGGTTCCTAACATGTCGATGCCTTTTCCTGTTTTGTAGGGGATAAGCCCACTAAATAGTTTTTTGATTAAGTTGCCAGGACCCTTTGTAATCAAGTCCATTGCACTTGAGCTGACATCCCCGACTTTATCCACGATGCTTTTTCCAAAAGATACAGCCCCGTTGACCATCTTTTTAGAGCCGTCAATCGCTTTTTTGAAAAAGTCGCCAACCCCTCCTGCATATCCTGGTAACCCTGTGGCTGCTAATTTTTTTGACTGGTCATGCGGTAGTACGGAGGTGCCTCGTGGGAGATCCCAAATTTGCGGGCCGCCCATACCGACAACATACGTTCCGATGCCTGGTGTATGGGCCAGCTCCCATCCTTCTTCACCGACAAGTGCCTTTCCACCAGGGTGAAAGTCCGTCCCTTTTGCATAAGCGACACCAGGTGCAACTTGCATTTTAGAAGTATCTTGATAACCTTTGGGCTTCCATTCCGGAATCTTAGTAGGAATATGAAGAAAATCAAAAACGTTATTAATATAGCCGGTGATCTTATTGACTACCCCAGCTAAATCAATTAGGTGATGATCCCATGCATCAAGGATTTCACCTGTCTCAATATCAACTTGATCAAGATGGCCGGCAGCTTGAAGCTTTGCCTCCTCGACTACGCCTTCATGTGTCTCTTTTGCTTGTTTAATTGTTTTTTTGGCTTGGCTTTTGGCTTTCTCAACAATGTCATCGTGCTCTTCCTTTGAAATTGTGCCTTTTACGTAATATTGATCATTAGCAGCGTCAATAACAGCATCGCGCTGCTTCTCAGCAGCTTTAATTGTTTTCTCTTTTGCTTTATTACTGTTTTTCACAACAGCGGCTGCCTGTTTGGCGGAAAGGTTTGAAGATTCTTCCTTCAACTTTCTCGAAATTTTGATTTGCTCACCTTTACTACGGGTAAGTGCAGTCTCCATTTGGGAGAGCATTTTTCCTTGAATTTTAGTAACTTCTTCATTTTCTTTGTCCGTAAGCTTACGATGCTCTTTTGCGGCGTTTCGATAAATATCATTTACACGATCCACGTATCCTTGTATTTTCTTTTGTTTCTTTTGGTTTCCATTTCCAACTTTATTTAGAATCTTAGCCGCGTATTTATCTGATATTTCCTCATTGGACGCAAAAAACTCCTGTAATACCTTGGTGGCTGAATCAGTGCTTGTTTGGAATCCTTTTTTCAAAGACTCTCCCATCGCTGTAAACTGTGTTGCGACATCGTCCGCTATTTGCTTGGTGATTTTTGCATTGGTTATACGGAGATAATCAAGCTTAGCTTTGACTTTAGTGTTCATATCCTCGTAGGCATTCACAGCTTTTGCAGTAGACTTTGAAACCCCTTTACCAAAGTCAATAGTCGATGGAAGGACCCTTTTCTTCAGGTTATCATAATAGTTCATTCCGGCTTCAGTGAGAAGCGTTACACCTGTAACGGCAAGGCCAATAGGACCACCCAGCAGGCTCAATCCGCCGCGTAAAAGACCGACAACTCCCGCTCCTTTTTTGAGAATGTTGAAAAGGCCAAAACCACTTTTCGCTAATTTCATGAAGCCGCCAGCGCCTTTAATGGCATTGGCCCCGACTTTTAAAATATTTCCGCCGAATTTTAAGAGCTCAGGCGCAAACGAAAGAATAAGACCGGCGATTGTCCCGACGGGGCCGCCAAATAAACTTAGACCAAACCCGGCAACACGTGAAGCACCGCCCAGTCCCCGCATAGCTCTTGTACTTCTACTAGATGACTGCTCAAGCCGTCCTACTCTCGTTGTTGCGACTGCGGTTGATTGATGAAAACGTTCCATCCTTGTAGACGCTACAGCCGCCGCCGTGGAGGTCGTGTTCATTCCTGCAGCCGCTGTCCTGGAAGCTGCTCCCGCCGCAATAGCTTCTGTGGAATAAGTGCTGAGGCTTGCTGAAGCCCGATTTACACTGCCTGTTAAATAGCTTCCGGCAGTCCGCAACATGTTCCAGCCTGCTGCCACCTTTGGCAGAGAACCTAAAATCAATAAAAACGCCCCACCTAAAAGCGAAAACACTGTTACCGCTCCGCCAGTAATCGCAATGGTACTCGCAACGGAAGGGGGTAATGAATCAAACCAGGTGACGAATTTTGTTAGGCCGTCAGTGGTTGCACGAATCACAGGGAGAAACTGATTCCCCAAAGTGATAAGAGCGTTGTTCACAGCAGATTTCAGATATTCAACAGATCCGGCGAGGTTATCCATTTGTTTTTTGGCTACCTTGTCTGCGGCGCCCCCGCTGTTCTCAATTTCCTTAGTGAAATCTTGGAGTTTGTCTTTTCCTGCATGCATTAAAGTAATAAATCCAGAAAGAGCGTGCTGCCCCGCCAATTGTTTGGCAATACGGATTTTTTCAGTTTCGGTATAATTTTTTGTTTTCTCATTGATCTGGCCGATTATATCCGAAAGCGGACGCAATTTCCCTGTGGAATCAGTTACTTGCAAACCTAATTCATGGATCGCATTTCCAGCTTGTTTTGGCGGAGATGATAAGCGGGTTAGTGTAGACCGCAAAGCTGTTCCCGCCATATCAGCCTTAATCCCGCTGTTTGCCATGATACCCGTCGCCGCCGCTAACTCTTCCATGCTGAGCCCTGCCGTTTTTGCCGCCGGAGCCGCATATTTCATCGTTTGGCCGATCTCTTGAAGCGTTGCGTTTGAATTGGTGAACGTGTATGTCATCGCATCCGCAACACGGTTTGTATCTTCAGCTTTAATATGAAATTCCGTCAAGATATCAGAAACGATGTCAGCTGTGACCCCAAGGTCTGTTTGACCGGCTGCAGCAGTAGAGAGAAGACCAGGCATAGCTCCAATGATTTGATTCGTTTTATACCCGGCCATCGCAAGATATTGCATTCCCTCGGCAACTTCCCCGTCGGTAAACTGAGTTGTTGCACCTAAATGCCGGGCTGTTTCTGTCAGCTTAGCCATTTGGTCGTTTGTGGCATTCGCTAAAGCACCCACACGGCTCATAGCTTTTTCAAAATCAGCCGCGGCTTTTACACTTACTCCAATCCCCAGCGTTCCCGCTGCGCCAACAGCCGAAAGGGCTGTTCCAACCTTAGAAGCAGAATGGTAAACAGCGTTTAGCCCTTCAGATACTTTCCCTGAATCTCGTCTGAACACAGAAAAAACACCCGACGCGCGACGGGTGCTGTTTGTCGTGTTTTCAAATTCTCTTGTTACACGTTGCAGTTCGTTTCCAAGGCTTTGGTGAACTGCAATAGCATCATTCAGCCTGCGGCCTTGTATTTGGGTCTCTCGATTGTCGATCCCTTTTTCTTTTGCTAATTTCTCGTATTTGGCTCGATGCTCTTCCACTAAACGGCCTTGGATACGATATTTGCTATTGAGACCTTCTACTTGGGATTGGAGGAATTTAGATTGATTGCCCGCCGCCTTATAAATAGCACTGGAGGCTTTCATTTCAGAATTTGCTAAACGCATTTGCCGCTTTAAGCCTTCAATTCCTCGGTTAAAACCTGTATCATCAAGGCCTACTTTAACGATCATATTTCCGATAGGTTGCGCCATATGTATCCACCCCGCTTCCCTGGCATAAACTCAACTAAAAAAGACCGGCTGTTAAACCCGCCTTAGAAAAACACTTGATCAATTGGAACAACTTTAGGTTTATTTTCATGTGCCAAGACTTCTAAGTAATGGTAAATATCCATCTCGTCAATTTCAGTCATGGTCCAACCCTGCTTTAAAAGGGCAGCGTAAATATCATTGAGCTGCTCTATTCCTTTTTCGAATGTGTATTCATCTCCGGTTCCTCCGGCAAAAAATCTTTGTCCTCTTCCTCAATCTCTTTATAGCCGGTTATCTCAGCAAGAATGCGGCTGATTTCTTTCGCAATTTCAAAAGATTGAAGCCCATCTTCTAAGTCCTCATAAGTGAACTGATTGCGGAACAATTTCACAATAAAGTGCATTTGTTTCTCTAATGTTTTGATGCTTTTTTCCAGATTGTCCGCCGTTCTTTCAGCCTCAGCATTTAGTCTTAATGCTTCAAGAAGCGTTTTTGTATTAGTACGTGGAGCAATAAATGTCTTAAATTTCTGTTCATCTTCAAACCATAATTTAATAGAAATATGCTTTTGAGCCATGTTGACTCCTCCTTTATTTTGTTTGATATGAAAAAAGAGAAGCGCGCGGGCTTCTCCTTATGTTTTACTTTCCAAGATCAACGCTCGAGCTGTCATCTGATCCGGAATCAGAATTTTTATAGGCACCACCAAACACTTTTTCATAAAACTTGTCCAAATCAAAATTCGGGGCATCCTCATCAGCCAATACTTTATAGATGTCATCCTGTTCTCGCTCCATAAATTCAGCAGAAAGTTTGACTGTTTGGAAGTCTGTCTTTTCTTCTTTTGTTTTCCATTCATCATCCGGAAGGGAAAAACGCCCTTTCACTAAGCCTACATGGCGATTCTTGCCGTTCGCTTTTGGTCCATAGAAAGACATAGCAACCCATGGCGCGATAACATTCTTTTTGAACATATAGAGCCCGTCTGTTTCTTCTATCCCAAACAATTCCTCCAAAATTTCCATTGGCAGATCCCGCATTTCAAGCTCCAATTTTGTGGAACCAGTCGTGACAGCCATATCCACCAGTTTGTTGTCTGCATATTGCTTTTCTGTTGATGTATCCGTATTGACCTTCGCGTTAATTGCGTAAGGGTAATCAATAATTTTTGTAGCCACATAAAAGCCATTTTCCTTTTTTAAAGGCGCAAATTTAACGCCTTCCAATCCGGTAACTGAACTGTATTCAGGCATTCTAAAACCTCCAATTATATTAAAATATTGGCCTCAAATCGGCGTCCCTTCCGAATAAGACCCTCATCTTTTAAAAAGTCATTGATTAAAATTCCTGTTTGAAAATCCAATCGATTCATGACCCCTATAACGGCAGCCAAAATCTGATCGCAGGATGAATCGTTGTATACATCAATTTGATAGACAGCGCTGTCCTTAATCGGCTTTCCATCAGCCCACTTGGTAGTTCTGTAGTCCAATTCCTGTACGACGATATAAGCTGGTTTGCTTTTGATGCCAATCGGCACCGCAAGTTCAAAAATGTTTGCAGGATCGGCTAATAATAAAAGCGCCGGATCAGTTTCCAGCGCTTCAAATACTTTATTTTTTAATTGCAAAGCTCTTTCCGCTACATTCATAGCTTGTACCCTCTTTTTATAACGCTTGCCATCGCCTGAAGCATCCTCTCATTGGCACTTAGCATACTCCGCTGAATAGACGGGTTAGCCGGCTGATGAATGGTTCCGAATTCAGGCAAGTGGACACGGAACTTCGTATCTTTTGTAGGACCAACCACTGCATATATCTCACCATCGGGGTCCTTTCTCGTACGATTACCAACGATAATATCTTCATCAATGTGGGGATGGCTCCCCCCAATATTAGAACGGGGAGCATTCTTTTTAATTTCCTTCGCAAGAATCGCGCCACCAGCTTTCACAGCAGCTTTATTTATCGCTTCATCTTTTCTTGCAAGAGAAGCTAAATATGAATCCAATTCTTTAAAGCCCTGCATTTCCATTTCGATCTTCATTATTCCACCGCCTTTGCCTTGATTGTGGTGAAATTTTTTCGGGAATAGTTCGGAAGGATCGATTCGATCTCATATGATTGGTTTTGAAAAAGAATCCGCATATGTTTGTCGATGTCCTCTCTGTGTCGGATCGTAAATTCTACTGTATGTTCTTTTTGTACAGCCGCCGCTGCATAGTATTCCCGGCCTTTCAATCCTTCAGCTTTTGCCCAGCACTCCACGACCGTTTCATATTCACCTTCCACAGGGAGGCGGCCGCCCTCTTTTTTCTTTTGAAACTTGATCCGATACCGCATATCATTCAGCATAGGAATCAGTCTCCGGAACCGTGTATTTTAATTGATTGATCATCATCGTAAGCACCCCATCAAGATTTGAAGTCGTGCCGGCCACTTCTCGGTTTTCATACCAATGCGTAACAAAAGCCTTTACACACATATCAGCCCGCGCTGAATTGTTAGGGAATTTCAACCCGGTTGCAGCTGTAATGTATTCTTTTGCAGAAGCGATAAACCCAAGAATTAAATCATCCTCCAGATCACCATCGACCCGGAGGAATTTTTTCGCCTCTTCAAGCTCTTTTTGTTCCATTTCAGTCATAGGGCATCACCTATCCTTCGTTAGCTAGATGTTCCGCCACCTTTTAATTCATCAATTTGCTTTTGTAAACCATCTAAAACAGCCTTTACTTCGCTGTTTAAGTTGTCCAACATGACGCTGCCGGTTCCGAGGTTGTTGCTTCTAACAGACTTGTCCGCAAGCATTTCATGTAGGATACTTTTCTCCCCAATGTCAGCCGGATCACCTTTATCACCTTTCGGACCTTGGGGTCCTGGCTCTCCCTGTGGACCTTGCGGGCCGGTATCTCCTTTGTCCCCTTTTGGCCCTTGAGGTCCCTGCGGCCCAGGTTCCCCCTGCATTCCCTTAATGTACAAAGGATTATCCTCGCTGTTTCCTTTCAAATAAACCGGTGTTACCGGCTTTCCTGTACCGTCGTCCTCTGCAGAAGTATAGACTCCGTTACTTTGGTTTAAAAATTGATCTGCCATATCTCATCATCCTTTTCAATTTTTTTATTTTCCAACGTCAACTGATTTATCTTCTGTGTCACCGGTACTTGGAGTTTCATTGTCAGGAACGGCATCTTTAATAGATGAAAATTCTGCATAGACCACCGCATCAGTATCCCAAAGAACGACGTCCTCACGTTCAATGATTCGCATATCTGTAGAGTTACGATAGAATGCTTTACCACCGACATTTGTCGTTAAAATGGAATATTGCTGACGATCAAAGAGTTTGACAGCTTCTTTAAGATCTCCAATGATTAATGGATATTTTGGAGTCGTTTTTGTACCGCCGTTTGGCAAATACTTATCAGAAATGACGGATACCGGCTTACCGAACAATAATTTTTTAGTTGGATCAGTAGGGTTCGGCTGAAGCAGGTAACGGCCGAAAGCGTCTTTCAGTTTATCTAACACGTTAAATCCTGATTGGTTCGTGACAACTTTAGTCGTGGCATTAATAGCCGGATCAAGTTTGACATTGAGAATGTCTTTAATGTCGTCCTGTTTTGAAACCGTTGTTTTTGCAAGTGTTCCTAATTGATTAAGAATCAACGTATTACGGGTCACGGCTGATTTTTTGGCAAGCCAATTAGAAAGGTACTGCAAAAGCGCCTCTTGTGTATCTGCAAGCAAATCATTAGAAAGAACCAAAATCCCGGCATAGTCTTTAATGCTATATTTAATGTTTTCAAATTTAGGGTTCTCTAATTCTTCAATATCCGCTAATTCCTCAAGATTTACTAACGGGGTGATATCCGCTAGTTTTTCAAGAACCCTTGACCCTTTGTTTGTTGATACCGGAATGACATCGACGAGATTTGCCAGCGTATCAAATTGACGTCGTTTTTCATTAATTTTCGTGGAGATATCCTGCGGTACAATAAGGCCGCCGTCCTCATCCACACCTTCTTTCATCGCGGCAAGAGGTTGCGGTACTTTGCCTGTTTTAAGGGCAGATGCGAAAAGCTGAACATGGTTTTTCGCATCTGTTTTGGCGATATCATCCGTTGGCTGTTGCGAGTTCTTGGCCGCTGGATCTTGCTGCGGCTCTTCCTGTGCATATGAAACCTGCATGTTTCGTAAATCCTCATATGTCTGAATTTGATCTTTAATTTGCTGAGCTTCTGCAAGTAGTTTTTTGGCTTCATCAAGTTTTCCCTCATCGGTCAATGCTTCAATTTCCGTACGCTTTTCCGCCAAAGCCTGACGTAATGCTCGTTCTTGTTTAGACATTCCGCCCCCGGCGAAAAATTGAATATCGAGTTTCAAAAGTTCTTTCTGTTTCAAATGCTTATCCTCCTTAAAAATGGCATAAAAAAGAACCCTTAAAGATTTAAGAGTTCAAGTTTCATATTGATCTTTTGTTTTAGTATTTCATTCGGGCTTGTTTCTTCAGCCGGATTTCCAGCAGCAGATTGAGCAACAATTTTGCCTGGAACATGTTTAAAATGTGCCAGCACCTGATGATCAATGCAGGCTGCTACATCCTTTGATTCTGAAACCATATCGATCAAGCCATAATTTAAAGCTTCATCGGCGGTGAGCCAGGTTTCCTCATCCAGCATCTGGCGTAAAGTCCCGTCGTCCAGTTTGTCTCCTGCTTTCGCAAGATATGTGGAAACGATACTTTCAGTAATCTTATCCAGATCATCGGCTGCCTTCCGGAATTCCGCGGCATTCCCGACCATCCCCATGTATGGGTTGTGAATCATCATCATGGCGTTACTTGGCATCGTAATCTTATCACCGGCCATTGCAATGACGGAAGCGATACTCCCGGCCAGCGCATCCACATAGACATTGATTTTGGCTTTATGACGCTGGAGCATCGAATGAATAGCCTGCCCCTCGAAAACATCTCCGCCTGGCGAATTGATGTACAAATCAATAGAGCTCACGTCACCTAAACTTTTCAATTCAGACTGAAAGGCCTTGGACGAGCTCTCGCTAAACCATCCTTCGCCGGTAATAGAACCGTAAAGCGTGATTTCAGCAGTCGAATCATTCAGAACCTTCATGTTCCAATACTTGTTTTTCTTCTTCTGTTCCGTTGCCATCACCCCCTTTCAGTCGATCTGAAGACCGTTTCGTCTTGCTGAGCTGATATTCTTTCATAATCGAAAGGGGAACAAGGTTTAAGTTTCCATAATGCTCATCACCGATCTCCCCGATACCTGTCATATCCTCTTTTTGAAGAATAGTATTGACACTAAAGGCGCCGACACTTTGCATCGTTTTATAAAATTCAGCACGTGATTTACTGTCCCCACGGAGCTCCGATTCCAGGTTAAATTTAAAGTAATAGCCATTGTTTCGCTGATTCTCTGTCAAAACCTTATCGTTCAACTCTTGTTCAATATTTGTGACGATTGGCTGTAAAGTGGTTTTGACATAATCTAAGGACTGCTGTTCAATATTTGAGAAAGTCGCCCGATCAAGTTCACCAATTTTATGCGGTGGCACCTTGTAAATAGATGCAATCTGTTGGCGATTCCATTTCATCGATTCAATAAATTGGGCATCTTTCATAGGCATGGTTACTCGTGAATAATCAAGCCCGGCGTCTAAAACTGCAATAGACTGCCCCGCATTCACCCGCTCCCAGTCTTCTCTAAGAATTTGTTTACTTTTTCGGTCTAAAAGGGTCGGCGCTTTAACAACACCGAACGGTGCACCTCCATTCTTGTAAAATTTCGCGTTGAATTTTGTGGCAGCTCTATTTGACCCTATATTGTCCCGAATAACTGAAATCGGAGTTTGCCCCACAATTCCGTCAAGAGACAGGTTTTTAAAATGCAGCACCTCTTCATAAAAAAACTCACGGTATCTGCCGTCAATCGTTGTGGAGTACCAAACACGTCCGTTATCGGGATCAATATTTGTGTTGGTTGCTTCCGGATCCAATGGTCTGATCCCCGTCACATTTCCGTCTTTATCAAAAAGTAAAAGGTTGTAGCTGTTTCCCCAAGTGCAAAGCCTTGTAACCAAAAGCCGCTTCCACACAAAGCTTGTCATATAGTCATTGACTTTGTTCAGAATGATATCGCTGACTTTATTTTGAACCTGTTGTATGTTGCCGTTTTTGTTCTGAAAAAGTTTGATCGGAAGTTTAGCAATATCATCCGCCAAAACAATCACACAGGCATATACATCCGGATGAAGAACGGCCGTTTTTGTTGATACCCTTTCACCAGATGCGCTTTCAGATCCAGCAAAAATATTTCTAAACCACGTAGCTGGATGAAGAAGGGAGCCGCTATCCTCTTCAGCAATTTCATTTTTTATCCCGCTTTTCAAACGGCTTAATAGCATCTATTTCCCTCCCCCATCCTTATTTTTTTGACGAGCGAACCCTACCAAGCTCGCAAGTGAAAATAAAAAAACACCGGTTGCAATTAAACCCGCGTTTACGTTTATTCGGTATATGGCTATTGAAATGAATACCATTCCTGCAATAAGCAAAATATCTTCTAAAAATAACTGTAAGGCTTTTAAAACTTTCAAGTTCTCACCCCCTACAGGCTGAAAGATCCAGACTGAATATAAGCGTTTAAATCGATCGCTGTATCAATCTGAGAAGCCCGAACATGTGCATTAATAAGTGCAGCTGCCGGGTCAATCCGTTGTGTGGACTTGGACTTGTCCAGCATTATATTTTCCTGGGCATCCACTTTTGTAACTGCGTTCCCCATAGCCCAAGTCAGCAGATCGTTTTTATTATGGATGATCTTTTTCGCCTTTACTTTTTCGCGGAAGTCTTTCGTAGGCTCTGAAAGTGTGGCTACACCCTGCCGAATTTCAATCATCACATATCCGTCTGCTTCCATCTGTTGGGCAAACTGTGTAGCATTGTACGGATCGTAGGCTATTTCTTTTATCCGCCAGCCTTTTTCTTTCTCCATTTTTTTAATGAAGGTTCTGATATAGTCATAATCGACAACAGCGCCGTCGGTAACGGTTAGCCAGTTCTTTTTTCTCCACAGATCATAAGGTACGTTATCAGTCTTCATACGCTCATAGAAAGTATCTTCAGGCATAAAGCCGTGACTCTCAACAGCAAAGCTCCCATTATCCAATGGGAAAATAAACGAAACAGCTGTCAGGTCAATTCGTTTTGACAAGTCAATCCCAACATAACACTCACGGCCGGATAGATTAGGGAACTGATCAGATCCGCAATCCTTCCAAGCCTGCATATCCATATAGCCGTTCTCGCGCATGTTGACCCAAATATTCATGTTTTTAGTGAGGAAATTACGCATTTTTTCAGGAACTGCAAGAGCGACTTCAAGCTCGCCGCGCAAATATTCGAGCCCGTGTTCATTCGCAGCAACAATAGGATTTGCTTTTATCCAGTTCCGCTCGTCCTTAATGTCATCGCCCTTATCCAATTCATTGATCATCACAAAATATTGTTCATTTGTTTCTACTTTGTTTGGGTCCAAAATCCGAGAGACGTAATCATATTCCACCCGGTAAGCAGGATTGTTTAACTCAAAACCGGCAGTTGTGATAATAATCATCAAAGGTTGGTTTCTTGCCCCCATTCCGGAAGCAAGAACGTCATAAATTTCGGATGTTTTATGCGCGTGATATTCGTCAATAATGCCACATTGAGGGTTGAAACCATCCCCCGTTTTACCAGCATCCTTAGATAAGGCTTTTATAATTGAATTTGTTTTTGGGTGCTCAATGGTACTGTATGCTATCCTGTATTTTTGCTCAGGTTGGTTTAGTAGTTCGCACCCTTCGATTTGGGCTTTTATTTCTTTCCAACATATTTGAGCCTGCTCAGTTTTTGTGGCCCCAATGTACACCTCTGACATGTTTTCACCGTTTGCCATAGCCTCATATGAAGCGACACAGGCCAAACTCTGAGTTTTTGCATTTTTGCGGCCAACCTGCCAATACACTTTTCTGAAACGGCGGAATCCCGTATCTTTGTGAACCCATCCGTAAACATTCCCGAAAATAAAAATCTGTATCGGTTCAGGGACAATATTTTGTCCTTGTAATGGCCCCTTGGTATGTTTAAATTGAGTCATCCAATAGAGAAAACGCCGTGCCTTCTCGTCATCAAACACGTAGGGGAATTCTCTTGTCCCTTCCCTTTTAATATCATTTAAAAACCGCTGACAAGCCCATATATGCTTTTCGCACGCAACAATCTCGCCCGATATCACATCGCGCGAGTAATCAATCATAAACTGTTTAATTGTATTCATACATTACTAAACTCCTTTTCTGCTAAAGTCTTCTCCCGTTCTTCCTGGGTTTTCGTGATCGCGAGCTTGGCGCGTGCAGACGGAGTGAGCCCAAAGTCATTTGCAGCCGATTTCATTTGATCATAGAAATTTTTCTGCCGTTTCAGCAGGGGATGCTCTTCTCCAACCAACTTGACCGGCTCCCCTTTTTCATCTTGACCCTCTGTATGAATCATGATGCCGTCTTCTTCAATAATTTTCGAAATAGAGATGTACTGAGAATACGCATTACAGTAGGCGGCCAACATGCTGATATCCGCCTCCGTGATGATTTCCACCTCCGATAAAAGAGCAGCAACCCGTTTAAATTCTTTTTTAGCCACCTTATCCAACCAGGAAGGAGGTTTGATATTGTCAGCGCGCATTTTCATTTTTTGTTCGTGTTTAGCCCGCGCGGTCAGTTCTTGCGTATTCTTTTTATTCGGATTGCCCTGTATTAATTGAAGGGCCGCGGATTTTGCAGGTCTCGGCATGTTTTTCACCTCATTCCTTTTAAAAAATCGCAATTTTTCGCTTGTTTTTTTCACAAAGCATGCTATGATGAAAGTAACAACAAAACCAGTCATATCAAGCCCTCTCGGCAAATCTGTCGAGAGGGTATTTTGCGTTTCGGGAACTTTGAAAAGCGGTGTTTGTTTACAGAAAAGGGGGCGCCGTTCCCGCGGCGGTTGCTTTCCAAGGATTTTCATAGGGGGGTATCCCTACTTAATCGGTTTGCTCCGGTCGCCGTGAACCTTGTTATGGCAAGCATTACAAAGACTTTCAAGGTTTGAAAGGTCTAAACGCTTGGACCAGTCCTGCTTTACCTCCACAATATGATGGACCATGTCGGCAGGAGTGAATCGATGTTCTCTCAAGCATCGCTGGCAAAGACGATTGTCTCGAAGCAAAACAAGTTCTCTTGTTCGTTTCCAATCTGTTGATTTATAAAAACTTGTTAATGTTTTGTTTCTTGAATGTTTGTTGTATTGTTTCGTTTCCTCCTGCTGGACATGCCTATGGTCAGGACAGTACCCCTCCCTGGTAAGGGCCTTACACCCATAGGCCTTACACTCCCTTAACGGCTTAGGTGGCATTGTTGATCCTCCTTCAATGTCAATCGTTCATTGGTTCAACTCTTTATTTGCCTGATCGATTAACGGCTGCATAAGTAGGCCAATGCGCTCTTTTAAACGTCCATACTCTGCAAGAAGACGCTCAGCCTTCTTTAATCTCTTGGCCCTCACATATTGATTCTTTACGCTTCTGATACGTTTTTGCAGGTCTCTTATTTGTGGGGTGGTCACAGAGAACACGGCCCTATGCTGGCAGGCTGGGCACTGGATATACCCAACGACAACACTATTCTTCCTTCTCTGCTCCTGCATAACGATTCCATGAACGTCTCCACAACGCTCGCATTTACTAAGAGGTTTCATGAGCTTCCCCTCTGATCATGGAAGTATCGATTATAAACGATTGACTTTGTTCCAAACTCACTCTCCGGATCATCATATTTAATATCAATATGTGTCGGATTAATTGAAGTGTCGTTTGTTAAATATGAAAAATCCACACTGACTTTATCTTTAATCTCTTTTCCTTTGTAGAAAACACGCGGTACCGAATCAATATCCTCAAGCTCAATCTGTAGCAAAGGCGTTTTCTTTGCCGATTTTAAAGGTTGTGGTTCTAGGCCGTTTGCATCTCCTGCTGGAATAGCAGTACCAACGCCAATAACAGGCATTGCATATTTACTTCCAACATAATTAACAGCATTTATCACGCCCTCTTCAGGAGAAAAAGACTTCACTTCTGAAAACGGTTCACTAATTTGGAATTCATCAACTTCAATCGTTGACATGTCCATCCCACCATCAAGAACCATAACGCCTGTTTCAATAGCTCTTTTAACTTCTGATCGTATTGCTTTTTTTGCGTCTTCGCTGAGGTACGCATCTGTTTTAATAACCATGACTTTCATTCACTTCATCCTCCTGGTTTTGGTCATCTTTTCATACCGGCCATGCCCTGTCCTTAGCCCTCTCACCTTTTAAATACCTAGACATTGTCAGCTTTTTCTGACCAGGTTTAATTATTAAGCTCCTTCTAAGAGGTGTACGAAATGGGATATATAATTGACCTAAACTATAGTCTCTTTCGCGCCACTGCTTACGTAAATACTTGTATCTCTTCTTGCGTTCCCTATTCATACGACTTTGTACCAATCGCCATCCCCTCATTCGTAATTAACCTCCGCTGCATTCTCGACTAAGTAACGAAAGAAATCGTTTTTCACTATGGGATTCTCTAAATAGCCCGTCAACAAAACGAGTACCATTCTGTCAGGAGTAAGACCGTCTATGCTTGCAGGGTTACGTGAAATAAATATCGGGTTTTTGTACTGCGGATAACGCGACCGTATGTTGCGCCATTGTTTTTTCGCATCTATAACCGTTCGACCGACCACGTACACATACTTGCGCGAGCCAGACCGAGTTATATTATGACCGTCGTTCAGTAATTCCAATGCTTCACCGAATTTCATCGTTTGTTCCTCCTTCTTTGACGAATAACTCACGTATTTTCTTTTCTGCTTTTGAAAAGCTCATTTCCTGTTCGCCCGGAAAATAAAAGCTGCCTTCAACTTTGGGTCCAGACTTAAAACGAACGGTGGCTTTTATCAAAAACCCATAGGTTTGAAATACCATTATGCTCCCGCCACTAAATAGGGTTTCTCCTTTTCTCTCAATACTTTCTATAACGACTTCCATATGCAAGCCTCCTACATAAAAAAACGCCTTCCCGTTTGGGAAAGCGCCTGTTTTTATCATCTATGTTAATTTTCATTTCCAACTAATTCATTGTATTCTTCCAGCCACTCAGCAGGTATTTTCCTATTAACTTGTATATATCTCATCATTGCGTTGCTCAATTCTTCTGCCCTTTGTTCATCATGAATGAATCTCGGTTTCACCCCAATAGGTGGTTTTACGAAGCCAATCGGGGACGCACTATAAGAAGAATTCTCTTTCCCTTCAATATCAACCGAATCCACACTCACCATCTCATCACAAACAAAAACCCCTTTTTCAATTGCTTTCCTTGCTTCCTCTCTAATTTTCTCCCGCTGCTCGTCTGATTTAATTAATCCATTACATTTAACGACTAAGATTTTCAATAGGAACACCCTCCTGTATATTCTTTCTAAACCGGGCCCACACTCAGAGGCTCTCATTGGCCGCCAATCGTTTATTCTGAGATTTACTGGACCCGGTTTACAGAGAACATAAAAAAACGCTCTCCCGTTTGGAAAAGCGTTTTGAATTTGATTCCCAAGTATGTAATAGCATAAAAAATATGCTTTTTAATCGATTTTATTCAATGCTTAACAAGTCTTCAACTAAATCCAGAATTTCAAAATCACTCAAAGAATTATATAGAAGAACGGTCCCGTCAACATTTATTTTAAATGTTACGGCTGCCTGAGGCATATCATAATTTATAATTACTGCTGATAATTCACCTCGTCTAAGCATTTCTGAATAATACTGAGTATCATGAACTCTAGTACCTCCCATACTTACAGAACTGACTGTTTCAATTTTCACTTTAAATCTTGCATTTCTAACATCGGACGCAGAGTCTATAATCTTAAGGATATCAAATTTGTGCTGTTCATATTCGTCGCCAAAATTTTCTTCTAAAATTTGTTTTGCTTTTAAAGAACTGTCTTTTCTACAAAGAGTTACTAGATTTCCTACCCCTCTCTTTCTTTTATTTCTTACCTTAATATAGGCTTGATACATATCCTGTTTTATTACTTGATGAACCACTTCACCTTTAACTCGGACTGTTTGCGCAAATATTTCATCATTTATTATTTGGATATTTTGATACCCAGTCGGAGAAATATTGTTGAGTAGAATATAGGTTTTTAATTCTTCATTATAGCCATTAACTAGCTCATGTTTTTCATGCGAGAACACTTTAAGTTCCTCATCTTCCCCAGTATCATTAAGCTTATCGTAAATGTTTATGCTGATAATGCTCATCAAATCACCCCTCCAATAAAAGACATTTTCTTGTAACGTCTTCTATTGTATCATAATTATGGTGATTTATAGCTATATAATCTTTAAATACTGTCAATTCTTGATCGATTTCTTCATTTTCTGTTCTCTTTCCTAATGTTTTTTGAGTTAATTTATTTATTGAAAATGTGCATTCGAAATAGTCTACATGCTCCGACCCAAGTCGTTGTATCATTAAACCGTAAAAAGGATTCTTCATAGTTGTAAAATAGACTCTCATGCTATAATTTTCATTACTTAAAGCTATTCTGCTATTTAATGTACTAAAGAACCTGCGTAAATTCCTTAACTTATCTACAGCTGTTGATTTAGTTGCGGTTATTGTCCCAAATATTAAATCTACAGTAACGTATTCAGTTTGACTACAATCCAGATCGTATTGAACAGTAAGTGTAAAGTCTGCGAATTCATACTGCTTTTTATTTTTTAAGTTGAATACTTTCCGTTTATTTTTATAAATTTCATTAATTACCTCTTCAAAAGCCCCGAAAAAATCGACACTTTTATGCACCTGAAAACTAACTGCTAATTTCCACTTTGTATCTCGCCACTTCTTGAATCTTTTGACCCAAAAAAAATAGTACTTCGGATATTTGTTATATAAAAATTGATGTAGGGCACCTACACTTAATATCCATGGCAATGCGGAGAAGATTATTTTTAATACTTTAAAAATCGCAATCCAATCCATGAGGATACCTCCGAATTTGCTATTGTTATCATTTTACACTAATCAAGTCATTTTTAGGCGTTTTTAAAGAAAAAAACAAAAAGTTCTTTACACGTATTTTAATACGTGTTATAATAAATTTGTAGAAAGGAGATGGTAACCATCAAATGAACTCAAGAGAGCTAATCAAGAAAATCGAGCAAGATGGTTGGTACCAAGTAAGGGTTAAAGGAAGTCATCATCAGTTTAAACATCCAACAAAACCCGGAACGGTTACCATCCCACATCCTAAGAAAGACTTTCCAAAGAAAACAGTAAAATCAATCCTAAAGCAGGCAGGGCTTCAATAGCCCTCCTGCCAAAAGAAAAATTTAGAATATAAAATTTAACAAAAAAGGGGTTATAAATTATGAAAAAAGATCGTTACATTTATCCAGCCCTTTTCGATTATGACGACGACGGAATCACAGTTACTTTTCCTGATCTGCCTGGCTGCATCACTTGTGGTGACACAGATGAAGAAGCTCTTACAATGGCTAAAGAAGCTATGGCACTCCATCTATATGGCCTTGAACAAGATGGTGATGAAATTCCTCAGCCGACATCTTCAAAAGATATCGAAACAGAAGATAGCCAAAGCATCGTATTAATCGAAACATGGATGCCGCCTTTCCGTCATGAAATGGAGAATGCGGCAGTTAAGAAAACATTAACTATCCCGCGCTGGATGGACGACATTG
Organism: Bacillus sp. FSL K6-0138; assembly: GCF_037982765.1. Classification (NCBI taxonomy): domain Bacteria; kingdom Bacillati; phylum Bacillota; class Bacilli; order Caryophanales; family Bacillaceae; genus Bacillus; species Bacillus sp. FSL K6-0138. The sequence goes on along the minus strand of NZ_CP150286.1, from coordinate 703,070 downwards.
CAAAAGAGCATAAAATTAATTATTCGCATCTTCTTCAAGATGCTATTAAAGAACATCTTGGTATTTACAAAAACCCTAGATCATAAGACAAAAGAGCAGCCAGTCGGTTGCTCTTTTTTTAAATTTCACTTTCGTTGTTTTTGACCTATTACCATATTAACCGATCTAAAACAAAACAGAGTGCCAACGTTGTGCCATAATTGTGCCAAAATCATTTTGCTGTCATGCCTCTGCTTTGCCTCCTTTGCAAGTTCTCTTTTAATTCACCCCATGTCATATTGATGATTTGATGATCAGGAAGCTTTAATTTCTTTTTTAAACCGGAATAAAGTTTGTATTGGCTGTCTGAAAGCTGAATTTTTCTGATAGAATCCATTTCTTTTTCAGTTATGAAATCAGACATATTTGATCGGCTCCTTCGATTTTTTTCTACATTATACCATGCAAAAGTTTTTATTTATCCACATTATCCACGAATTAACCATATCTTATATTGTGTCCAATTCACGGAAACGCGGAACCCTTTGTCCTGCATAGTTTCAAGCCATTTTGTCAAAATGAGTTGGACACTTTCTCATTATGGTTAGTTTGTTAAAATAGGCAGAAAAAAACTCATCCGTTTTGAAGACAGATGAGCCTATAAGCTGAATGAATCCATCGTTTGATCCATTGTATCTTGAGTAATCCCAATATATCGAAGCGTGACGTCCGGGCTTGAATGGTTGAATATCTCTTGCAGCAGGGCCACGTCTTTGAATTTTTTATAGTGCCAATAACCGAACGTTTTCCTCATGGTGTGGGTGCCGATGCCATCAAGACCGACGTATTCCGCCGCCTCTTTCAACATGTTGTATGCTGTGCTTCTGCTGATCGGCTTATTTAGTCCTTCGCGGCTTTTGAATAAAAATTCCTGGTCATCTTTATCTTTAATGTAGTCGGCCAGGGCCTTTTTTAGCGCCTTATTTATTTTGATGCGTTTTTGCTTGCCGGTTTTCTTCTCTCGCAAGTCAATATACATTCGTTTCGCGTCCCGGACCCTTAAACGGAGTAAATCAGATATACGCAAACCCGAGTTAATGCCGGTAACGAAAAGCAGATAGTTTCTTTCACTCCGTTCTCTCAGGAATTTCTTAATATAATAAATCTGGTCCTTGTCCCGGATAGGTTGCACAAAATTCATTATGAAGCACTTCCCTTCACGTACACTTCCTCTTTCAATGCAAAAGCCAGGTTGTAAAAAGCGCGGGATTTTATTCGGAAGTATGTGCGCGGGCTTAACCCGATTTCGTTGTAAACCTCATAATCAAAACGGTGATCTTGGGACATATACCTCATGATGATGATCTGCCGTTCATTGGCCGGCAAGCGATTCACAGCCTTTTGAACTTTTGCCAGAAAGGCATTTCGTTCTTTTTCCATTTCGACTCTTTTGATAGCCGTATCCTCCGTAGATGAATGAAACGCGTTTGTATTTGACGGCGGCACGAGGTTAAATCCTGCTGTGACCTTTGGCAGCAGATCATCTGGTACTTGTAGAAGAACTACCCTGTAATTATCTAGTATAGCTTCAATTTTCTTTTTCGTCGCTTCTCTATCGATTTCAGGTAATTGAAATAACATCGATCATTCCTCCTTTTATTTGCGCTTATAAGCGCCGCCTTTGCCTCGTTTAAGAATCTGCTTGTTTTGCCCCATAATCTCTTTCCAAAAGCGCTCAGAGCGCTCTTGCGCTTTTTCAGGGCGTTTTCTTTTGGTGGGTTTCATTTCTATTTCTCCTTTCGCTAGACCGCAGCCGGAACAAATAAAAAACGGACACCAAACAAACAGCGTAAAAGCTGTAAGTTCAGTGTCCGCAGGCATTCCATCTAGGACATTATTCTATTTCCGTCCGCCAACGGTTTTCATCAAATTGTCTTGCAGCCAGAGCATGAGGTATAATCTGCCGTTCGCTCCATACTTTTGATCAAAAATATCGATGGCTTGCTGCAGAGTGGTAAACAACTTCCCCTGCTTCTTGTTTAATGACTTTTTCCGCATGGCGGAAAGTCCAGGTATCTCTAAGAGACTTCGCATAATCAGAATCACTAAAGTTGATCAGATCAAGTAACTTGATGAGAGCATTTCTTGAGTTATTTTGAAGTCCGTCTTCTGTGAATTTTTTAAGCATTTATTTCAACCTTCCCGGTCCCTGCCGCTGTTTTAATTAGTGATTGGCTCATACACCATATTCAGTATTTCGTTATACCAATATTCGTTATCAAAATCTGTTGATAAATGAGTTGCTACTGGTTTTTCTGATAACGGTTCATATACAAAAAAGTGTCCGTTTGTTGTGTTATAAGCAATTTGTCTAGGCATGCCGTCATTACTTTCGACTTGACCATACATATCTCTTAAATAAATCCAATCGCTTCCCGTCTTATCAAACTTTTCTGTATCGACTACCCATCCTTGCATTTTTGCATTTAATATAACATCATCTAGTTTTTTATTACCGCCGAATTTTTTCATCCCTCATTCTCCTTCCCGGCTCCGGACGTGTAATGATAAGAGGGGCGCAGCCCTCATACTGATTATTTAATATAGAATTTCACAGATTCGAACGTCCCAATGTAATTGTTTTTAGCTGAATCCGTGTAACAATCAAGCTGAATAACATAAGCCCCTTTCCCGGTGCGCTTGCGGAGCTCGCTGACACTAAAGGGTTTCAAAGGTGTGGAATGTTTAAAAGATCCGCGTTGTACAAGGTTCGTATCAATCAGACCGCCGTTAGAACGCTTTTTGTAAACGCCGGCCGTGTAGTAAAGCGTGCCAGAACCTTTCTTTTCCGCCCGCCAGACGACCGTTTTTGCGCCTTTATAATAATGAGTATCGTCGGTGAAAATGCGGGCCTTATGGCCGAATAACTCCGTTTGCCAAGGCGACCAAACAGCCGCAGCAGATTGAGAGAAAAATAGTGTTCCAGAAAGCAAAAGTGACAGCGTAATAATGGTTTTGATTAGTTTTTTCATCGTTCATTCTCCTTATCTTTTACTATGGTATCCCCTGTTTGTTTCGAGTTTTTCGATAATAGTCAATTCTTTCTCTGTCTTCTTTGTTTTATCACTTTCATTGTCCGCCGCTTCGATTTCAACGGCCGCAACTGCATCAGGATTCACATAAAAGCCCGTTGAACCTTCAACCAGTCCGACTTTTCCCGTCATAATAGCTTCCAAAAAGGCTGCGATAGTCATTCGTTTGTCTTCTGCTGTTTTCAACTGGTCAGGGTTCCCGGTTGCTTCATAAGTTTTTTCTATTCCGCTTTTGTATAACACTTTGATTTTGAATATCTTCCCCATTTTCCATTCTCCTTCCGGCGCCCGTCGCGCCTATAAATTTTAATTAGCCAGCATCGGCAAGATCACGATTGCCGCGAACAGGCCAGCAAACCCAAGCACCGGCAGCAGAAACGATTGTTTTGGAGCATAGACGACGTTGCCCTTTATCGCCAGCCCGTCCATTCGTTCAACGAGAGATTTCACGTGTTCCGGGTGTAGCGCGTATATATTGGCCAGCTCGTCAATGGTCATCATGTTATCCCGCTGTGCCTTAATTGTATGGAGTAAAGAAGATTGTAAAAGTGTCATTATTCGTCACCCCCAATCATTCCGTTCTTTCATGACGTTGTATTGCGCTTCTGTCAGATTGACATGAACAGGATCATAATTTTCTTTGATATCATCGACGCTCGGGCCATACGAAAACCCTTCGCTTGATAAAAGATGAATCACATCAAAAAAGTGATCTATGTCATCATCCGTCGGCCTTTGTTTGTCTTTTCTCACCAAACATAAGGCATCCTCTATGTCTGAAACGTCCAAATTTTCATCTGACCAGTCGCCGCAATCCGGGCCATCACACAAATACCTTTTTTCCTTATCCTTCGCTTTAAATGCTATTGCTGGAATTGTTTTCATTCTTCATCATCCTCCAATCCAAAAGGGAATTTTCCTTTTAACGCTTGTTGCACAACACCGAATGGATCAAATTCGTCATCTGCAAAGGTAGAGAGTAGTTTTTTCAGTTGTTTATTTTCAGCAGCCAATTGTTCGATCTCTTTTGACTGTTGTTTCATAAAATCAATCATATATTCCACATAAGATTTTTCGATGATATAGCAAGGTCCAGCATTAATGTCGAACGGCTGCAGCTCTTCTTCGGAAGCTAAATACCATAGTGATAAGTCGCTTATAATTTCTCGCAATTTTTCATTCATTTTGCATCACCGCCCGTCGGCTCCCAATGGATAACAACATCATTTGAATAAATCCGTAAGAAATCCCCTGTATCAAATCGGACATCAAAGCCGCCTTCTTTATGCGACCAAGCACCACGATTGTCCACAATATTTATGACTGTCGCCGCCTTTGTGAAGCCTGGCGGCTGATATTTTTGACCAAGCTCATAGGTTCCAGAATTAAAGGTAATTGATTTTGCTCTTAACATTCCGTTCACTCCCCCCAGGGGAAACCCCCTGCTATTAATTGAATTTGTGTGATGATTCAAGATGAATCCGAGAAAAGTCACCTTTAAATGTTTCGATGATCGTTCTGCCATGTTCCGGGGCATCTGCTTCATAAGCCTTTCCGTTTCGACCATCTAAAACAATGACAGTGACCTTCCCGTCTTGAATTTTGCTCGATAAATCTTGATTGACGTTGATCTTTTTAGGACTGTTCACCAGCCGCACCCCCGTGATAAAATAAAAGTGTCAGGTTTTTATTTTCCGGGGCTTTTAATAGCTCTGGTTTTTTTATGCAAACACATCGTCTGTTTGCCGGAGCATTGCCAGGTTATAAAGCTTTTCAATTTCCTCATCGCTCTTCTGTTTAAGCGACTCCTTGCCGTACCTTTCGATCAAATTGATCCATTCGATTTTTTCCAAACGCTCTTGTTCCGTCATGAAGATTTCACCTCTTTAAAAGATTTTTCATAGCAGCATTTTTTAAATGCTTGGGACAAGATTCAAACCTGATAATGACTAAAAGCTGCTGTAAAGATGCTTTATCAAACGATAAGCCTGAACTGCCTTTTTTCGTTTTCTGACGCTTCCGCACCTAAAAGTCCCCCATTTCGCGGCCGAATCATTTCCTTGTTCCCCTGATCGATCACAAGGAATAAAACTTCTTCAATCTCTCTCTTAAAGACTTTTGCCATTTTGATAATAGACTGGCCGTTATTCCACAAAGCTCTGAATTTAAGAATGTCACTGTTATACCAAATGAAATTATTGTCTAAGAACGGGATATACACAGGGCTGTCATCGAAAAGCTGCCGCAACCCATTCTTTTTGGCTTTCATTCTCGATGGGAAAATACATATTCTCTCATTCGGCCCTATTCCGTTTCTCCGGTGCGGCAGAATGGTTCTTTTTGCAAGGTCCACAATCAGAATTAAAAGCTCGTCCGGGTTTCTTTTCAGAAGATCGGCAGCGTCATACAATGACTTGCCGTCGTACCAGTAATCTATCACTTTACAAAGCTGGACATATGACCATTCATAATTCAAGTTATCAAGTGCAATTTCTAAACGATCAGCGTGGGCAGCCATTTTCATGCCCAACACTCCCGCACGGTCCCGGTGTGACGATGAACGATGATCAATCTTTGCTCATGCTGTAGATTCTTTGATATAAGCCAGTTCTCAGGGTTTAAACCGTTCTTTTTGATGATTTGCTTTTGCGCGCGCGTTGGTCTCTTACCATGTTTCATGCGTTATCCCTCCGTACATTTGACCAATAGGCCAGAAAGTTTTCGAGCTTCGTTTCTAGTTCCTTTAATCCTTGTTTGAGTTCCTCGGGTGTTTTATTGGTTTCCACATGCCCCCAGACACCCGGCATGATCGGTTTTAAGTTGGTGTCCTTCACTTGTTTTCACCTCCTAAAAGGTTAGAGCCGGAGCCGTCCGCCCCTTTTTCTCCGTTTGTTTTTCTAAAAATTTGATAGCCTCAAGGTGTGCTGTCAATCGGCTAACAGTCTTTTTGTCATATAGTTTTGTTAACGCTACGCCTGAAAGGTTCGTCGTGATGATTGTCACTTTTCCTTGACGTCCAGTAGAAACCCCATACCATACACGATGAATAAAATCATTTGCGGCTCTGTTTTCGTTGTCTGTGTCCCCTACTTCGGCGCCCAGGTCATCGATTACGAGATAATCAACCCTTGTAAGTAGCTCGATTGCAAAAGCTTCTGTCAGCTTTTCGGAATCATCTTTAAATGATTTTTTAATTCGCCTCATGAGGGCATCACTGTTAACAAAGAGGGCTGACTTCGCGTACTCTTCGGAATCATTTTTGTTCAGTTCTTTAAGGGCGGCCATTGCAAGATGACTTTTTCCGGCGTTAGATTCTCCTGTCAAAAAGATGTTCATCACAGCGCCTGCCTTGATTCGGCTGACAAGTTCCATCATCCTCCGTTTATTCTGCTCGTCCTCTTGGTTGTAGCTGCGGAACGTTTCGAACGTTGCTTTTTTAAGGGTAGGATCGGCAATAAGGGAATAAGTCGATAGAATCTGTCGTTCTACCTGACGGCGCCATATCTCGGCTTCATGCTCGATTTCCTTATTACGTTGTTCTCTTTCGCACATAGGACATTTTATTGAACCGTCTCGGAGTTTCATGAGTTGGACCGGGTAAGGCTTTTCTTCACCGCCGATGATCCTTGTATGCTTGTTGCAATAGACAGGCTTTCCGTTCTCATCAGTATGGAATGTCATCCTCCGTGATAACTCTGCCTTGACTCTTTCCGCCCGGTCTTTGGTGAATGTTTCTGTCATGAGGTCTACCTCCTTTTGGCTTTTGATTAAGATAATTTTCAAATTTAGTGCCGAACAGCGTTTCAGGCCTTAGATACTTGTCCAGATCAGTACCGCGCCATTCTTCGCATTTGACTAGAATGACATGTTTGAAATCATCAAATCTAAAACCTTCGTTCCATCTCGCCTTTATTAAGGTCTTGGTTTTTGGTGTAGTATGACGGTACTTTGTTCCAGCGACTTTGTTTAAAAGGTCAATGATCAGTTTGTAAGGAATTTCATCTTTTTCAGGAGATGCGTCGTCGGGCTTGCCCGACAATATATTATTTTCTTTTTCTTTTTCTTTTTCTTTTTCTTTTTGGTCACTTGTCGTCGACGTATCGTTAACGTATCGTAAGAATAGTTGTTTTATAGATTCATTTGGAATGTGAGGATAAATCAATTGAATCAATGATCTGTCCTTGACTTGCCGCAGCTCCTTTTGAATGCAATCGAGCATCGGTTTACCCGCTTTTGTCAGGTTGTATTTACCCCATTTGATAATTGCAATTTCTCGTGTCGTAGGATTAAATTCCACCAGTTTATGATGTTTTAAAAATCTTTCCATAAGGCTGTTAATTGATTCAATGGAATACCCTAAATCAAAAGCCATTTGTTTTTTTGTAATTGAATAAATGCCTATTTGAGATGTATTAGGGTTTGTAAGTAGGTAAAGATAAAAGTACCTATCTTCCGGTGTCATCTCTTCAAGAACTTTTGGGTCTTGCCAAAACTCAGTATGAACGTGACGATACTTAGCCATGTTGTTTACCTCCAATTACACGCCCTTCCGACTTGGTCAAAGGCCAAACTGATCTTTTCCCGTTCACGATCACAGAGCCGAGAGCATTGTTTTTGCATTCATTCTGAATGATGGAACCGCCCTGCTGCATTAACCCGTTCAAAGCCTGATTATGCGTATGGACAGATTCACTGATTACGACATGAATTTGGTTATGTAGCCATACATGGCCAACTAAAAACATGATTGCTCCTCCTTTTTTGGTATAATGTCCCTATCAAGATAATAGGAGGTGAAATATTATGGACATTAACATTACTATTTGGCTATCTATTGCTACTTGTTTAACAGCATCTGTTACATGTTTTATTACCTTCTTAAATTATTTAGCTAAGAGACCGAATTTAACATGTGAACAAATGTTTCCTCGCTCTGTAAAACTATTTAAACCCGATAGAGAAGACTTAAATATTCCAGATGTATATTGGCAAGATGATTACCGAATAGTTTTTGATGTAGTTATTGCCAATAAAAGTGAGACTCCAATCTCTATTGTTGAATTTACTTTGAACGACAAATTAATTTTTAATTCTTACAGTAGAACAGGTAAACAATATAAAATAACGACTGATACAGGTATAAAAGAAGAAAACGGTATGCAATTCGTATCAGCAACTTCTAAAATGACAGTGTACGATTTAGAGAACAAACTTTTAAATCCAATTATTGATATTCCTGCTCACTCCTCAGTACGAGGTTATATTTTGTTTCGAACAAATAATAAAGCAGATGTGAAAGCAAAGCGAAATATCTTAAGAATCAAAACCACTAAGAAGATTTTCAAATTCAATTTAGATACATTCGGATACTTAGAGAGTTGCCTTCCGCTGCCAGAAAAAGTTCTGAAGGCTCGAAACCAAAATTTTCAATAAAATCAGATGTTAACTCTTTAATGTACTCATCAATATCTTTTAGTCGTGTATCTTTTATGATCAGTTTTATACAAACTTGATTTTCAACCTCTGTTGCCGCAGGGGTTGACTTATTTTGTTTGTTCATTTCACAAGCTCCTTTCTAATGGGATGCTATTGATCTCTTGTTTAACAAGTTTTTTAGCATACTCGGCAATTACTTGTTCGGTCTTTGGCTTATATCTAAATTGATCTAAACAATGTAGTAAGTCTCCATATGTCTGACAAAATGATTTGAGTTGTTTAATGAGGTCTTTTGCTGTATTCTCCAAAGCTTCTTCATATTCAACTGATTTGATTTTTACTTTTTGCATTTCCAATCTATAAGGCTTCATTTTCTTTTCTCTCCTTTACGTTTTTAATCGCTTTCTGCACAGCTAGTCCGTTAAGAACATGCGTAAATTCAATTGCGTTCTTCTTTTCGCCGGTTAATTCGTTAAAAATCATCAGTAAAGCTGTGTTGGCCGCCGTGAAAAACTCGGTCAAATCCACGTCCGTTAACTCTTCTATAAAGTGCTCTGATTCTTCATTAAAGACTTCAAAAATTGCTCCTGAAAGTGCAACAGAATACATTTGATGCTTATCCATTGATTTTCTCTCTCCTTCTACGCTGATTGACTTCCATTAAAAATCGGTCTCCATCCTTCAATGAAGCTCATCGCTTCTTCAAAGTCTTTTTGCAGAATGTTCGGATAGGCATTTACTCTGTACGCATCTTTTAGGTTTTTCCATAATGCTGCATAAACTCTTCTGGTCGTTTCATAGAAAGTTTTGTCGACCTTATTTTCATTCCAGAGCTTATGCACACGTTTGTTGACTGCGTTTCTCATGGCTTGTTGCTGAGAGTAATCAAGTGTTAACTTTTTATCGAGATCATGTCGAAGTTGCTTTATGTCTTCTTTCATTTCGCCAACATCTTCGTTGAGCTGGATGGTTAGTTTCATATTGGCAATGATGCTTTCTTTTGCGTTCATCGCTTTTGGTTGCTGCTGTTTCTGGATGTATTCCTTCATCCGCTTAAATTCTTGAATGAATTTAATTTTGGTTTGAACAGCTTCTTTTGTGTTGTAACCGAACACGACCAACGTAAATGCTTCTTCGGTAAGGTCGTATTTGGGATAAGTGCGACCTCTTTCGTTGGTGTAAGTTGACTCCCCAAAATTGGGGGCTGAAAATTCTTCACCAGCTAACACCATTTGATTTTCAATATCCCTTAAAACATGGTCATGTCGTTTACCAAACATTTCAGCAATTGTTAAACTGTCTGTGACAGCTGTATTTTCTTTAATGAAGACTAATTGATTTTCCATTGATGAAACCTCCAATTTCACTTGTTGAAAATGTCAGCAAAGTGTTTTTCTAAGAAGTCAGCCATCTTCGTGGCTTGAAAACTCCATGTTTGCCCTTTGGATTTTGGATAAAAAACAAACCCGCCTTTCTCAGTATCAAGCACCCTGCGGAAACGACTTGGATATAAGATATTCTCTTTTATCCATTCGCTCTTTTTTGCTGTCTTCTCTTCCAAGTCTTTCATGCTCCAGTAAACGCCCTTTAGTTCATTTGCTTTTAATTCTTCCAGTTCTACTTTATGGACAAGAACCATATTTTCCGGAACGGGAATGCTCAAGCTAACATTGAGTTGTTGCAAAGTGTCACCTCCTAAATAACTTTTAGTTCCTTTTCAGGAACGCCAGGTTCAAAAAAATAGGCGATAGGAACGCCAAGATAAAAGTGCATTTTTTTTGCATCTTCTAATGAAAAGTCACCACCAAAACCATTTAACTTTTTGCTAATAGTATTCGGCTTCACTTCTAATAAATTAGCCACATCTTTATGCTTTATTTTATTTTCTACAAAGAAGGCTTTAATTTTATTATACGGTTGCCTCTTTCTTGTTTTCATTTCCTTCACCCCCGTTCGTTCCTTAACAGGAACAACTCAAATATAAAACACTTTAATTCCTGTGTCAACAAAAAAAGTTCCTTTCCAGGAATTATTTTGAGCGTTTTGTTGCTTTTAAGGAACATATATTATAAAATATTCCCGTAAAAGGAATAAAGGATAGGAGAAGATGAAAACATGAACACTTTTGGTGAAAGGTTGAAAAAGTTGAGAGAAGATAAAGATTTAAGCATAGGTGATCTTATATCAGAATTAAATAAAAGGTATGATACTAAAGTTAGCAAAAGTATGATTTCTAGATACGAAAATGGACAAACAGATCCTAAAATGGAGGTTGTACGAATAATCGCAGATTACTTTAAGGTCTCTCTTGATTATTTAATCGGCCTTAAAGATGAGCCTCTCACAATTGCTGCTCACCATGATGGCGAAGACTGGACAGAAGAAGAACTTCAGACAATAGAAACATTTAAAGCCTATGTAAGATCAATTAGAAAAAAGGAGAAGTGATTAATGTACGAGGCTCTTCTAAATCAATGCACTAAAGAAAACATTTTAGTACAGGAAAGAGATATAGAAATAAAAGGGGGGATTAAGGGCCTCTATGCAGAAAATGTGATATGGATTAACAAAAGGATAAAAAGTATAGCTGAAAAAAGCTGTATCTTGGCTGAAGAACTAGGACACCACTATACCTCCTTCGGAGATATATTGGATCAAAAAGACATGTGGAAAAGAAAGCAAGAGGTGAAGGCTCGAGAATGGGCTTATGAACGGCTTGTTCCCTTAAATAAAATAGTACAAGCACAAAAACAAGGAATAACAAACCGTTTTGAACTCGCTGAATATCTTGGGGTTACAGAGGATTTTCTTCAAAATGCTCTTGATCGTTATAAAGAGAAGTATGGAATTTACACCTTCGTTAATGGACACCGCTTATTTTTTGACCCCCTTCGTGTTGGATAAGAGGAGAGAGGAATTAATGGCAAGTTTCCAAAAGAGAGGAAAGACATGGCAATATTGTGTGAGTGCAAAACCGAAACCAATCCGTAAAGGCGGATTTAAAACAAAAAAAGAAGCGATGATAGCAGCCGCTGAGGTTGAGGCAAAATTAAGCAAAAATGTTCCCGTTGTTGTAAAAGAGATTCCATTTGATGAATACTTTGAAAAATGGGTAAATCTTTACAAACAAAAGGTGAGTGATTCCACGCTATCACATTATGGCTATACCCTACAAGAAATCAGGGAATTTTTCGGGAGTAAGCCAATACAGAAAATACAGCGTCATGATTATCAAGAATTTTTAAATAATTATGGATCAACAAAATCAAAAGTATCTGTTGAAAAGTTACATTCACACATTAAAGCCTGTGTTGAGGATGCTGTAGAAGAAGGTATTATAAAAATTAACTTTACCCGAAAAGCTGTAAAGACATGGACTGTACAAGCAAAAAGAGATGAAGAAAAATATTTGAATTATTTAGATTCAAAAAAACTAACCCGTGAACTATATAAAAGGTTAGACCGTGGACTAGGCTACTACCTTTTGTTGTTAGGACTAACCTCAGGGCTTCGCTTCGGTGAGTTGGTCGGTCTCACAAGAAAAGATTTTAATTTTTTTAACAACACAATTACCGTCAATAAGACTTGGGGCTATGCGAAAAGACATCCCGAAGGATTCGGACCAACTAAGAATGAACAATCAAAAAGAGTAATAAAAATTAATAAGGGTACTATGACGGTTTTTCGCCGTTTGTTCGAAAAAATGCCAAGCAATATTCATGGACTTGTTTTTTACAGTCCCTCATCAAAATATAAAATCATCAGCAATACAAATGTAAATAATCTACTTAAAAAAGTATTAACTGATTTAAAAATCGACCCCATTATTACTGTACATGGATTAAGACACACACATGCAAGTGTACTACTTTATCGAAAGGTGTCTATTCACTATATTAGTGAACGTTTAGGACATGCTGATATAGAAACAACATCAAAAGTATATGCTCACTTAATTAAAGAGCTGAGGGAACAAGATGAAAGTGAAACAGTTAATATCTTTGAGGAAATGGCAGGTGAGGGAGTTGAAAATACTGAGGAAATCGAGGGAGTGCTTGTGTAAAAAATGTGAAAAACTATTTCAAATCATACCTTTTTCTATCCAGTTCTTAAAAAATCCAAAATACCAACAAACGTTGGTGTATCAACATTTATGATCGTTTTGAAAAGTCTTATCGACTCTAAAAAACACCAAAGGATACCGAAGCATAGTATCAAACCTTTCTTTAAAGCTAGTAAAATATATGATTGAATCATGAAATAGGCTGAATGGGCTCGCAAAACATTTGTATATTGTAACATATTTTTTCGATCGTGGAAGTGGATTGCTCATGACCTGGCGGGATAAAATAAAACCGGTCAGAACCGGCCAGTTTATCTATCATTGAAATGACATGGAGGAAGGAGTTATCTAAACTTGAATGCAGTAAATACGATAGGTTGCTTCACGATTGTTGAAAATGGCGAAGGAAAAATACTTCTCGTAAAAAGAAAAGATTACCCTGTCTGGGATTTGCCGGGAGGCAGAATGGAAAAGCATGAACAGCCGGAGACATGTGCCATAAGGGAAATGGAAGAAGAAACAGGCTGCCGCGTTTCTATTACGTGCAAAATAGGAGAGTACGATCAACCCCAATATCGAGACGTGCAGTATATCTATTCAGGAAAATTACAGGGCGGGGAACCCATTAACCAGGGGCCTGAAACAGCAAAAATCGGATGGTTTCGCAAAGACAGATTGCCTTTGTTAATGGTTCCCCATAGAAGAAAACAAATAAATAATTTTATAAAACATCATAACAAACTAGTAAAAGGAACTTTAAAAACGCCGTTTTTGATCAGGTTCATCACGAAATTCAAGAAATAAAAAGCTTCTTCTTATGTATAAAGCATTATTTCATCGCCTCAACGATAAGCGCCGTCAAAGCCTCCGCTCCTTTCGGCACGAGGTGTACGCCGTCTGAGGCAAAATATTCGGGATGCTCGAGAGCTTCGCTGTGCCAGTCAAGGAGTGTCACATTTCGGCGGTTATGCGCCTGCTCGCGCAGCGATTCGTTCACTTTTTTCTCCCATTGCCGCGGCACACGCGTGTTCACAAGATAAATGCGGGCTTTTGAGAAAGCGTCAAGCAGCGCATCCATTTGGCCGTCCGTAAAATAGCCGTTTGTCCCCAGCTCGATAATGACGGCTTTGTCCGGCTGATTAAACGATGCATATTGCGGCGTCAATTGAAGCGCTTCTGATACCTGCCTTCCGACCTTTCCGTCTATCGTAACATGAGAAAATGTGCGGCGGAGGTTTGGGGCAATGTCAAGCATAACGGAGTCGCCGATGGCCAGCACTTCCTTCTCTCTAATGCCTGCCATCGTTTTCTGATGCAAATTCCCCTTCTTTTCTTCCTTGGATTTTGTTTGTTTCCCCGGTTCTTCTTTTGCAGCTGCCGCCTGTTTTCCCTCTTTGTCAAAGGATGCGCTTGCCTGCTGATGGGACTGGGCAGGCGTCGACTGCTGCTGTTTCGGTGCGCCGGCTATTCCGGACAGCCCGCCCGCAAAAATGATGAGGGCGGCAAAAAGCAATCCCGTCGTCATTCTGCTGATGGTGGACGACGTTTTCCATTCCACAATCCTGTTCAAAAAAACGCGGCGGACAAATGGCGTAAAGCCGTCCTTCCGTATCGGCTGCTCAAGGAAACGATAGGAAAGCTCGGCGAGAATCAGCGTTGCAGCGACCTTAACGGCGGCATGCCAATAAACCGGATTTCCAATTTCCTGAACGGGCGTGCTCAGCACGATGACAGGATAATGCCAAAGATAAATGCCGTATGATCTCGTTCCAACCCACCTGAGCGGTTTCCATGAAAGCAAATGCCCCAAAAAGCTGCTCGGATGGCTGACGCATGCGATCAGTACCGCAGCGATGATGCTGATCAGGAGCATGCCGCCATGATAAAGGAACGGAGCGTATTCATCAACGAAATGGATGCAGAGAATCAATATGACAAAAGCGGCCAGCTCTGTTCCGTGCATCGCATGCTTCAAACGGCTCGGCAGCCTGTTTGAAGAGAGCCTTTTCATCGGCCATACAAGTGCTAACGCGCAGCCGAGCAGCAGCTCAAAAGAGCGTGTATCCGTTCCGTAGTAGACGCGGCTCGGATCTCCGCCGGGGACATACAGCACGCTCATCAAAACGGCCGAGAACAGCACGAGTACGAGAATCGCCGACGCCAGCCTCGTTCGTTTTTTGCATATGTACATTCCGGCAAGCAAAATGATCGGCCAGATGATATAAAATTGTTCTTCTATCGCCAAAGACCAAAGGTTTTTTAACGGCGACGGAGAGCCGAAGCTGTCGAAATAAGATAGATCATGAAAAATAAACCACCAATTGCTGACATACAATAAAGAGAAGACCGCATCTCCCCGCACTGTATGCAGCATGTCAGGTTTGAACAATACGACCCAGATGACGGTCGCGACAATCATGAACGAGGCCGCCGGTACGATCCGCCGCATCCTCCGGATCCAAAAGCTGCGGAAATTCAATGTCATGTCATTTCCATACGCCGGCAATACGATCGATGTGATTAAATAGCCGGACAATACGAAAAAGATATCGACCCCGATGAAGCCTCCGTCGGCCCAATCAAAGTCAAGGTGGTAAGCGATGACCGCGAGAACGGCAAAAGCGCGAAGTCCGTCTAATCCCGGTATGTAGCGATGATGATGTGCCTTATCTAACATGGTATTCCTCCAATAATGCGTGCTCCCCTTCTTCGGTTGATTTCGATAATAGTACAGACGGAAGGGCAAAAATCCGTGACAAAAGAAGTGCCTGCTAACGGATGTATCGGGTTCCGACAAGCAGATTTGAAATCGCGCCGGTCGGAATTTCAAACTCCGCAATCCCCATATAACCGGGCGCAACTTCATATTCATCGAACGAAATCATCAGTTTATGGTCTTCGGTGATATAAAAGTTTTGGTCGGCATGAATCTGTTGAAATGGTTCTATCTCCTCATCCCCGACCCAATATATTTTATCAGGATTTTCCTTCATTTGCTCCTTCATTTGCTTTTTTATATTTTTGCTGATGACGCCGATATAGCGTTTATCCTTAAATAAGCTCTTCAGCGTAAGCAGAACGCCGTTTTTCTTGTCGATGGTCACATAGCGCCGCTCAGTGTAAGCGGATGCCTGCGTTTTTTCGGTTTCGCGGCGGATTGAGATCAATTCCGGCGTATCCGTTACAGTCTTAAAATCGCTGTAAATGCTGATGTGCCCTTTTTTGTGCTTCGATGTTGTCTCCATAAATTCCCGATACAGCTGTTGGCTTTCTTTCACATATTTTTTGTTGATGTTCTCCTCCAGCTCACGGTTGGAAAGCCCTGACAAAGCCGGGGTTTTCACATCAATGCTCGATTCGTCTTTTTCCTGTTTGATCTCGGTGATTGTGATCGCTTTGACGACCTTGCCGATGACGGGGATTCGCGACATCGCTTTCGCCGCCTCGGGGTTGATATTGACGGCCGCAAAAACGAAAACAGCCGCAGCTGCAGCGATCGATACGGGCCACATTACGATCCTTCTTTTCCTTTTCGGATGATGCTGTAGGGCTTTTTCGACAATCGCATCCAGCTCTTTTGGAATGGGCACCTGTTTATACTCTTTTCTTAATTGTTCCAGTTTTTTATCCATTACGAAAGCTCCTCCTTCGTCAACTGAATGCGCATGAGCTTCAGCCCTCTGTAGAGCCGTGTTTTGACGGTATTGATGTTGTCCCCCGTGATGTCCGCGATCTCTTCGATTTTCATGTCTTCAAAAAACCGCAGAATGATGATCGTTTTATATTGGTACGGCAATTCTTCAAGCGCTTCGCGAAGGTCTGTATCCTGATAGGTATCTTCCTTTCCCCGGCTTAAAAACTCCAGTGTCCGGTCATCCATTACTTTGAGTTTTTTCTGCTTCCGCAAAACATCGATCGCGGTACGGACCAAAATTTTGTAAAACCAGCTTTTGATCGTATCGGGATTTCGCACAGAACCGACGGAAGCGAGCGCTTTTTGGATCGATTCCTGAACGATGTCTAACGCGTCTTCTTGATTTTTTACATAACTGTAGGCCAACCGGTAAAAATCTTCTTTTCCGCCGGTTATGAACGCTACAAGCGACGCTTTGGCTGTCTGTTTCTCCATGGCAATACAGAGCTCCTTTTTCCATTAAGCTTTTCCAGTATGTATAGACGCTGAAGCGTGAAAAATAGTTTGCGCTTAGCCCAACTTTTTTGTGTATGATGATGAAAGCCGCTCTAACCAGGAGGTGACGACTATGGCTGAGATCAGAATGCCGGTTACTCAAGCGACTCATGCAAAGCCTGTGATTGGAAAGGCGATACTTTGCATGGGGCGTACTTTTTCATCAATCGCCTGAAAGTTGGCTTTTCTGATGATAGGCTTTGCACCTTATTTTGCGATAAAAAAATAAGGAGCTCATCAATATGGCTTATCTCAATGCAACGGCTGTTTTGCCGGAAAAGCTGATATCAGAAATTCAAAAGTATGTGCAAGGAGAAACGATCTACATTCCAAAACCTGAATCCGCCCGCGAGCAATGGGGGACGCGTTCAGGGGCGAGAAAGCTGATCGATGACCGGAACGCTTTGATGAAACGTGCATTTAAAAAAGGCAGAACGATTGATCAATTGGCCGACGACCATCACCTTTCCGCCGAAACGGTGAAAAAGATTGTGTACTCTAAATAAAATCAAGCACTGATCGCCTCGCGGTCAGTGTTTTTTTCATATGGCGAGTTTGTTTCTCAGCCGTTTTCTGCATTTATATCTCCCCGTGCACGCTGTAATGTAAAGACAGCGATGTATAGAGAGGAGCGTTTTTTAATGACTGTAGCCAAAAATGGCATATTGAAGGTGCCCGGTGCAAGCCTGTATTACGAGATGCGCGGGTCGGGTCCCATATTGCTGATGATTCACGGCGGAAACGGTGATGCTGATTCGTATCCTATGAAAGACCTGCTGTCAGACCGCTACACCGTCGTTACCTACGACCGCCGCGGGCATTCCCGGAGCATACTCGATGATCAACATGAACATTATCAGATCGAAACCCACAGCGATGACGCCCACCGGCTGCTGGCAAGTCTGTCCGATGAACCCGCCTTTGTGTTCGGGTGCAGTTCCGGGGCGGTTATCGGCCTTGACCTGGCGATCCGTCACCCTCAGCAAATCCGGATTCTCGCTGCACACGAACCTCCGATCCCGGAGCTCTTGTCAGGCGGCGACCGCACCTTGGGGATAAGGAGCCTTGAGAAGCTTGAGCGCCATTATCGAACAAACGGTTTACCGGCTTTAGCCGAGTTCGCAGAAGCGATGGGCATCGCGTCATCTGCTCAGCCGCAGCAAAACGAAGCCCGGATGGAGCAGATGATGGCTAACATCGATTACTTTATCTTATCCGAGGTGCCGGCTCTGAGGGAATACAGACCTGATATAAGCAAGCTGAGTTCCCAGGCGATCGTGGTACCTGCAGGAGACATTGATTCAAAAGGATTTCTTCCGTACCGCTATGCCGAAGCACTGGCTGATCGCTTAGAGACAGAAGTCGTTGATTTTCCCGGGAACCACGTCGGCTGCTCATTATACCCCGGCGAATTTGCAGAGAAGCTGCATGAAGTCTTTAGAAAACATGATAAAAACAGATCCATTTAGCTGTCTCATACCAAGGATTCAACAACCTTGGTATTTTTTCATGCAGGAAGGCGAGCATGATATTTGCAAAAAGAAAAAAAGGCCTGTATATTAATTGACATATCAATCATTGATACATCAATTAATTGGCGAACAAGAAAGAAGGGATCGGTTTTGCCGTCATATTGTTCACAGGAAGGCGAGATTTTATATCAGCTGCAATGCTTAAACAAAGGGATTGGCATGAAGTTCGAAGCTTGCACCGGCATCAGCCAATCCCGTCTGGAATTGCTCGCTTTGCTCTATCATGTAGACGAAATCAGTCAAAGCGACCTTCAAAAAAAGGTGAATATCGACAGCGCGGCCGTTACACGACACGTCAAACAGCTTGAAGCCAATGGAATGGTGTCAAGAAGACGGAAGCCTGAGGACAACCGTATCACGCTCGTCCGTTTAACCGAGCAGGGACGGGAACGAATCGAGTCTTCCAAGAGAGAAAAAGAGCGTTTTATGAAGGAAATGCTCGCCGGCGTCAGCGCTGAAGAACGCCGTGTGCTTATTGACATACTGGCGAGGTTGCAAACAAACATAAACAATATACAAGCATAGAGGAGTGTTTTTTACATGGGAACCGAATTAAAAACAAACGATTTTATGAAGATTATGAAAGGCCGCCGTTCGATTCGCAACTACGATCCGACGGTCAAAATCAGCAAGGAAGAGATGACTGACATTTTGGAGGAAGCAACGACAGCACCGTCCTCGGTCAACGCGCAGCCATGGCGCTTTCTGATTATCGACAGCCCTGAAGGCAAAGAAAAGCTCGCGCCTCTTGCAAAATTCAATCAAACGCAAGTCAACACTTCGTCTGCCGTCATAGCTGTATTTGCCGATATGAACAATGCCGATTATTTGGAAGACATTTATTCAAAAGCCGTAGAGCTCGGCTACATGCCGCAGGAAGTAAAAGACAGGCAAATGAAAGCCTTGACGGCACATTTTGAACAGCTTCCGGCACAGGTAAACCGGGAGACCATCCTGATTGACGCCGGCCTCGTCTCCATGCAGCTTATGCTGACTGCCCGCGCCCACGGGTATGACACAAACCCGATCGGCGGCTATGACAAAGAAAAAATTGCTGAAACCTTCGGGTTAGATAAAGAGCGCTATGTTCCGGTTATGCTTTTGTCGATCGGAAAAGCTGCCGACGAAGGATATGCTTCATACCGTCTCCCGGTCGAAACAATCGCACAGTGGACATAATTGCAAAAAAACCCCAAGACTCTGATATGCTCCCCTAAAGGTAGACAGATGAAATAAAAAAATCTGTTTGCCTTGGGGGAGTTTTTTCATGGCTGGAAAATGGTTTTCAAAAGAAGAAAAATTGAATATTCTATCAGAATGTGATCAGGGCAATAATTCGGTGAAGGAGATCGCAGAAAAATATGGCATTCATGCCGAAACGATTCGTGAATGGAGAACATCGCATGATATGGCGGGTGTGGAGAGTTTGGAACGTTCAAAGCGCCATAAGTTCTATCCCGCAGAATTAAAATACAATGCCGTGAAAGACTTCTTATCCGGACGCTACTCTCAAAGAGAAATCTCGAGAAAATATAAGATTTCCAGTAAATCCGTACTCATGAAGTGGGTTGAGCTTTATAATGGTCATAAAACGTTAAAAGACAGCGGGAGAGGAAGGAATCGTTTGATGACCAAACGGAAGAACGTTTCATTGGAAGAACGGATTGAGATTGCGAAGGATTGTCTAGCTCATGGAAAGGACTACGCCAGATCAATGGAGATTCATCAAGTCTCCTACCAACAGGTGTATCAATGGGTGAAAAAGTATCAAGAAGGCGGAGAAGAGGCCTTAAAAGACAACCGAGGGAAACGCAAAACCGAAGAAGAATTGACACCTGAAGAAAAAATTCAACGGGAAAACAAACGGCTGGAACAGGAAAATGAGCGTTTGCGCGCAGAGAATGCGTTCTTAAAAAAGTTGGAAGAGATCAAAAGGAGGCGGTTCTAAGTCAGGTTCGGTACGAAGATCGATATCTCGCCATTTTAGAGCTGAATCGAAAAGAAGGCTTTTCTGTCCAAATGTTATGTGAGATTGCCGAAGTTTCGCGCCAGGGGTATTACAAATGGAGGAGCCGAGTACCTTCAGCGAGAGAAAAACAGAATGAAAAGATTATCGCCAAAATGGCGCTACTTCACGAACAAATTGGCGGTATCTACGGATACCGCAGAATGACCTTAAACATGAACCGCCGCTTTAAAGAGCGCCTCAATCATAAGCGCATCTATCGGCTGATGAAAATTGCCAAGCTGGAGTGTGTCATTCGGCGGAAGAAAAAACGTTACGGCAAAGCGACGCCTCAACATGTGTCCGAAAATATCCTGAATCGAGAGTTTAAAGCGGACAAACCAAATCAAAAATGGGTGACTGATGTGACAGAGCTAAAATACGGCCATCGGAAAGCGTACCTCAGTGCCATTTTAGATCTTCATGAGGGAATGGTCGTGTCTTATGTGCTGGGGAAATCCAATAATAACGCCCTTGTGTTTAAAACCTTGAACCAAGCGCTTGAGGCAGCCCCAAACGCACGTCCTCTCCTTCACAGCGACAGAGGTTTTCAATACACGTCCCACCAGTTTAGAAGGATGATTGAAAACGCAAATATGACACAGAGTATGTCCCGCGTCGGCCGCTGTATTGATAACGGCCCCATTGAGTCGTTTTGGGGGAAATTAAAATGCGAGAAATACAGACGGAATTCGTACGAGACATTTGAGGCACTTCAAAGCGCAATTGATGAATATATCCACTTTTACAACCACGATCGTCTACAAGAAAAACTAAACGGCCTCAGCCCAGTGGAATACAGGGCTAAAGCCGTCTAGTGTGTTTTAGTTATTTCCACTGTCTACTTGACAGGGTGCAGATCAATTTTTCGCTGACCAGAAATTCGATCACATTTGCGATGTCTTCCGGTTCGCCGATGCGGCCGAGCGCAATCGACTGTTTCAGTCCTTCGATTTGCTTCTCTGTTTTTCCTTTGGTAAACAGCTCTGTGTTGACCGGACCAGGGGCAACCGCATTGATCGTAATCTGCTTTGCGGCGAATTCCTTCGCAAGCTGGCGGGTGAACTGTTCAACAGCCCCTTTTGTTCCTGCGTATACGCTGTATGCCGGAAACATCTGTCCAGCGACAGAGGTGGAAAAGTTGATGATTCTGCCCTTTTCCTCCATGTATGTCATCGCCTGCCGGCAGGCAAAAAACGTGCCTTTTACGTTCAGATTGAACTGCCGGTCAAAGTCCTCTTCCGTGATATCCTGGATCGGTTTGAAAATGCTCACTCCCGCATTGTTAATCAGGATATCCACTTTGCCGAATGCCTCAATCGCCGTTTTGAATAATGACTCCACACCGGCGACCGTGCTGAGGTCAGCCTGAACGGCAACAGCCTCACCGCCCTTTTGCTGAATGCTATCCACAACATCTTTTGCCTTTTGCGGACTGCTTGCATAATTGACGGCGACTTTAGCTCCCAGCCCGCCGAGCTGTTCGGCAATGGCGCGCCCGATTCCCCGGGAAGCGCCGGTTACAATCGCTGTTTTTCCTTTTAGATTTTCCATATATTCATCCCCGCCTAACTGTTTGATTTCAAAAACCCGTTTTCCAAAAGACGCCACACGATTTCAAATTCCTGTTTAATCGTATCTCTTTTCCATTCACTCGCATGACCGGGGTGATGGAACCGTTCTGTTGCGTAAAAAATGCCTTTTGCCGCTTCTGTATGATCGCTTGACTTGACATCACAGCCGGTGATCAGCTTGCGTAATTGCATCACGATCTGTTCAATGCTTTTGTCGACAAGCTCAGAAGATTCATTTGTCACTTTGGCGTACATCGCAAACAATTCTTCATCCTCGGCGGCATAGTGCATTTTAAGCTCAAACAGTTTTTTCATATAAGCTTTTACATGCCCGGCTCCCCCGAGGGAAGGATCGTGAAACAGATCGGTAAGCGGCTTATGGATCTTTTCATTGAGCCATTTTTCGGTAGCTGTTTCGAAAATCTCTTTTTTGCTTTTGAAATGGCGGTAAATCGTGCCGTGGCTGACATTCAACGCTTTGGCCACATCTGTTATCGATGTTTTTGCAACGCCAAACCGCCTGACCGCTTCTTCCGTAGCCGAAAGTATTTGCTCTTTTGTTAACACCTCAGAATTCTTCATCATTGTGCCGCTTCGATACACCTCCTTTGAAATATCATAACAGATCAAATATCAAATGACAAAATTTATTTTTTGTCATTTGTTTTTCTTCTATAAAAAAACGACTATCTCAATAGTCGTTCTCAAAATGAGCCGTTAAGATGTAGCATTCGTGAGCTGCAAAATCTGTTCATAGGCTTTCATTGTAAGGACAGGATCGGGGTCTACGCCTTTTTTCTTTGGTACATCAAAGTCTGACAGTACAAAATGATGCTTCGGCTGAACATCATGTTTAGCCAAACAGCTCTTGCAGCAGCACAGTGGGCAGCCATCAATGGCAATGATATCCCGCCCTGATGTCGCCGTTTTGACAAGGGGTTTCACATCACCGCCGACACCGGCAATGCATGACATTTCGGCAACGTTTTCCCGATCCATTTTGATGGCAATCGTGTTGGCCGTTTGTGCGGCTGAAGAACATCCCGAGCATGAATAAACAAGAGGCAAATCGGTTCTTTTCATCGGTTAACTCCTCCCCCGGCAAAAACTATCATTCACTTTACACGAATGGCATCTCATAAACTGTGAGCTATATCACGTTTCCTAGTTTATATAAATCTGAGACACTTTTAGTAAATCTGCAGGTTGTCCCAGCTGTGATTCGTTATTAGAATGAAAATGAAAATGAAAAGGCTATCATGCCTCTTTAATCTGCTAAAAAAGGAGAAAATTGATGAAAATACAACGAATCGTTGATCTGTCAGTGTCCTTAAAAGGCAATATTCCGTCTGATCCCCCGGGCTTTATACCTGAGATTGAGTATGCAAACCATAAACAAGGGGCGCAGCAGATGATCCAAAGCTTTCCCGGACTTTCCCTGCAAGACCTTCCCGGACAGGAAGGCTGGGCAGTGGAACATGTGAAGATGTCGACCCACGCAGGGACTCATATCGATGCGCCTTATCATTACCGCTCCGTAACGGACGACGGCAAACAAATGCCTACCATAGATGAAATTCCTCTTGATTGGTTTCATGGCCCCGGCGTTAAACTGGATTTTAGACATTTTGAAGACGGGCATGTCGTCACTGCAGAAGAAATCGAACGAGAGCTTAACCGGATCAACCATAAGTTAGCGCCCGGCGATATTGTATTTGTCAATACATCAGCCGGTGCAACATACGGGGAAAAGGATTACTTAGGCAGCGGATGCGGAATGGGGCGCGAAGCAACGCTCTATTTAACAGAACGCGGCGTCCGGCTTGTCGGGACTGACGCCTGGAGCTGGGATGCGCCGTTTAGCATAACTGCCAAACGGTACGAAAACGAAAAAGATCCTTCGATTATATGGGAAGGGCATTATGCCGGAAGCAAGATTCCGTACTGCCAAATCGAAAAGCTTGCCAACCTTGACCAGCTGCCTTCCGCCGGTTTTTATGTGATGGCTTTTCCGGTTAAAGTTGAAAAAGGCTCAGCGGGCTGGGCGCGTCCTGTTGCGATTTTTAACTCTGAGGAATAATGTAAAAAGGACGTTTGACAGATCTTCATTTCGAGGAAATGGAGGCGGCGTTTTTTGATTTAGCCTAAACGATACAAAGCGTTCTTTCACCAAAAAGAAAATTTTAACAAGCCCTTAACGATCAAAAATCCCGACGGCGTCACCCCATTTGGGTGAGCCACGTAACGTGTCATCACGGCAATGCCAGGTGCCTAGAAGCCCTTGGCATTGCTTTGATGAGACCGGATTGCCGGGGCCTTCCTGCATATAATCCGAATGATGCATTCAGCTATCAGGACATTGAGTGCAATCGAACCGTACACCCCAACCGTATAGCTGGTTTCATATGTCAAGCCTAATCCTCTGTTGAATCCAAAGGTAATCATATGAATAAACAAATTCGTAAAACAGAATAAATAGCTGCGGATCATCCAGTTCCGGTGCTTATCAAACTGCTTTCGCCTTGCTTGAAGGATCGAGATAAACACAGCCAGCGGCCAATACATATTCACCGTGTTAAAAGCGATGCTGACGATCCTCCCTCCGGTAGAGTCCGGCGCCATATAGCCTGACGACAGCGTCACGACAAACACGCACACGGCATAGATGTATCCATTAAAGCGGTGGAACCTGCGGCGTTTCGCTCTTCCGAAGAAATTAACCGCTCCAGACAGCATCGCCAAACAAGCCGCAACTACGTGGACATACATGACCTTCAGCCAAACCGGAAGATGAAACGAATCGCGCGGCTCTGTTTTATGGCTTAGAAACGACGTTGCCCCTGGATCCGCAATCAAATTCTCAAACAAGGTGTACAGAATATATATCGCGATCAGTGCCAGCATGGCTGAAAATATTGTTACCCTTTTTTTATTCAGCTTGTGTACCTCCTTATGCTGTTGGAACCCTTTTTTTAGGATACACCAATTGCGGCACGATGCAAACACGGATGAGGCCGAAAGATGAGAGATCAATGCAGGCGGTTTGATATGACAGGGGAGCTGATCGATGAAACGGCGGAAAGCATGTATGTTTGGTCTCCCCAATTTAATGTGATATCAAGATCTAAGCGACAAAATCTTTCCCATTAAAAAAAGTCCGAGCACTGCTTTTGGTTTGAGCATCTTCAAGTAGATTTTTTTCTGCAAATGATGTTCGTGCTGTAATGAAAGCTGTGCAGCGCTTTGAACATCGGGATGGTTTACGATGTTAGAAATCAATTGCCATTTTTCCCGCACCGATTTTTTACAGTCCGGTTTAAATTCATTTTGAATGCATCCATTTACGGCAATAAAGCATTTTCTCCTTGCTAAGTCTACGGCCACCTTTTCATTATAAAGTCCCCAGCGTTTCGAATATTTTTCCAGTGTATTGTGATTGATATATGAATCGAATAATTCAGGGTTATATCTCCTCATTAAACTCGTATTATTAGATTTTCTGTAGTGGTAGTACGGTTGATCAATATAAAAAGCCGAAGTGCAATACGTAAAAGCTTCCATATTAAACAGCCAATCTTCGCCGAGAGACTTTCCCTCGGGAAACGTGATGCCGTTCTCTTCTAACAAAGACTTCCTGAATAATTTACAGACTTGTCCGTATGCGCCGTTGTATAAAAAATCGGTTAAAATGACGTCTTTAATCGTTTCTTTCGTCAGCGGCCGGTTTGGTGGGGCAGAATAATGCTGGATACGCTTCCCGCCCGCTCCATCGTTCCCACATCAAGGAAGTGAATACGATATCGGCGTTATTGTCAATTGCCGCATTGTACATTTCCTTATAAGCATCTGGCTCAACCCAGTCATCTGAATCAAGGAAAGCGACAAACTCGCCTTTAGCCATTTTTAGCGCACAGTTTCTGGCCGTGCTTGGGCCTGCATTGTCCTGAAAAACCGGAACGATTCTGTCATCTCTTGCTGCGTATTGTTTGATGATCTCTCTGCTCGAGTCGCGCGAGCCGTCATCAACCACAATCGCTTCAAAATGCGGCAAAGTTTGCGCTAAAACACTGTCTAAACACGCGGATACATATTTTTCGGCATTGTAGACGGGAATGATAATACTGACGGATGGTTCCATTTGCTCACCCCCTTTGGAATGATTTTTCAAGAAAATTATACCAATCATTAGTATAATTTCAATAAAAAGATCGTTTTCACATAAGAAGGAAGATGAGAACATTTTCATACCCTGTCCCGCTCTCTTCGGACAAAAAAACGCCATTAATTCCTACAAATTTTAGTGTTATAATAGAAGATAAAACTTGCGGGAGTTTATATTGGAGGAACAAATCATTGACAGACGATATAACAAATGACAATGAACAAAAATTGTCGAGAGGTTTAAAAAACAGACACATACAGTTGATGGCGATCGGCGGCGCCATCGGGACGGGATTGTTTCTCGGTTCGGGAAAGTCGATCCATTTTGCCGGGCCGTCGATTTTATTCGCCTACTTGATTACTGGAATCATTTGCTTTTTTATTATGCGCTCACTGGGTGAACTGCTCCTCAGCAATCTGGGGTATCACTCGTTTGTAGATTTTGTGAGAGACTATTTAGGCGATACGGCGGCCTTTATTACCGGATGGACCTACTGGTTTTGCTGGATTTCGCTCGCAATGGCCGATCTGACGGCGGTCGGGCTCTATACCCAGTACTGGTTTCCCGAGGCGCCTCAGTGGCTGCCGGGTTTCATCGCCCTTGTGATTTTGCTGATTATGAATTTGGCAACCGTTAAACTGTTTGGAGAATTGGAATTTTGGTTCGCATTAATCAAAGTCATCGCGATCCTTGCGCTGATCGCCATCGGCCTCTTTATGATCATCACAGGCTTTTCCACGCATTCAGGCACAGCCAGCTTCGCGAATCTTTGGAGCCGGGGCGGCATGTTCCCTAACGGCTTGCACGGTTTTCTTCTCTCGTTCCAAATGGTTGTTTTTGCGTTTGTCGGCATTGAACTCGTCGGACTTACTGCAGGCGAAACAAAAGATCCGGAAAACGTAATTCCGAAAGCGATCAACAATATTCCCGTCAGGATCCTGCTTTTCTACATCGGGTCTTTGCTTGTGATCATGTGCATCTACCCGTGGAATGTAATCGATCCTGACAAAAGCCCGTTCGTGCAGGTATTCGCTGCGGTCGGGATCGTAGCAGCTGCTACGATTATCAACTTTGTCGTGCTCACATCGGCAGCATCGGCAAGCAACAGCGCCATATTCAGCACGAGCCGGATGGTATACTCGCTGGCAAAAGAACATAATGCACCTGGATCAATGACAAAGCTTACCTCCCGTAAAGTCCCCAGCAATGCATTATTCTTTTCCGCCGTCGTGATTCTTATCGGCGTGACGATGAACTATATCATGCCGGAAGAAGTATTTACGCTCATTACAAGCATTTCGACGATATGCTTCATCTTTATTTGGGGAATCACCGTCATCTGCCATTTAAAATACCGAAAAACAAGGCCCGACTTGGCGAAAGCAAACAAATTCAAGATGCCGCTTTATCCGTTTTCCAACTACCTTGTTCTTGCTTTTCTGACGTTCATTCTCGTCGTGCTCGCACTTGCGGAAGATACCCGTGTTGCTCTGTTTGTCACGCCGGTTTGGTTTATTTTACTGGTTGTGATTTATAAGTTGAAGAAGCCGAAGGAACAATAGGAAGAACGCATTTTTTAAGCCTGCAGAAAACCGCTGCAGGCTTTTTTTACGCGATGGCTTTATACAAGAAAAAATCCTGCATGATTGATATGCTCCCCTAAAGGTAGACAGATGAAATAAAAAAATCTGTTTGCCTTGGGGGAGTTTTTTCATGGCTGGAAAATGGTTTTCAAAAGAAGAAAAATTGAATATTCTATCAGAATGTGATCAGGGCAATAATTCGGTGAAGGAGATCGCAGAAAAATATGGCATTCATGCCGAAACGATTCGTGAATGGAGAACATCGCATGATATGGCGGGTGTGGAGAGTTTGGAACGTTCAAAGCGCCATAAGTTCTATCCCGCAGAATTAAAATACAATGCCGTGAAAGACTTCTTATCCGGACGCTACTCTCAAAGAGAAATCTCGAGAAAATATAAGATTTCCAGTAAATCCGTACTCATGAAGTGGGTTGAGCTTTATAATGGTCATAAAACGTTAAAAGACAGCGGGAGAGGAAGGAATCGTTTGATGACCAAACGGAAGAACGTTTCATTGGAAGAACGGATTGAGATTGCGAAGGATTGTCTAGCTCATGGAAAGGACTACGCCAGATCAATGGAGATTCATCAAGTCTCCTACCAACAGGTGTATCAATGGGTGAAAAAGTATCAAGAAGGCGGAGAAGAGGCCTTAAAAGACAACCGAGGGAAACGCAAAACCGAAGAAGAATTGACACCTGAAGAAAAAATTCAACGGGAAAACAAACGGCTGGAACAGGAAAATGAGCGTTTGCGCGCAGAGAATGCGTTCTTAAAAAAGTTGGAAGAGATCAAAAGGAGGCGGTTCTAAGTCAGGTTCGGTACGAAGATCGATATCTCGCCATTTTAGAGCTGAATCGAAAAGAAGGCTTTTCTGTCCAAATGTTATGTGAGATTGCCGAAGTTTCGCGCCAGGGGTATTACAAATGGAGGAGCCGAGTACCTTCAGCGAGAGAAAAACAGAATGAAAAGATTATCGCCAAAATGGCGCTACTTCACGAACAAATTGGCGGTATCTACGGATACCGCAGAATGACCTTAAACATGAACCGCCGCTTTAAAGAGCGCCTCAATCATAAGCGCATCTATCGGCTGATGAAAATTGCCAAGCTGGAGTGTGTCATTCGGCGGAAGAAAAAACGTTACGGCAAAGCGACGCCTCAACATGTGTCCGAAAATATCCTGAATCGAGAGTTTAAAGCGGACAAACCAAATCAAAAATGGGTGACTGATGTGACAGAGCTAAAATACGGCCATCGGAAAGCGTACCTCAGTGCCATTTTAGATCTTCATGAGGGAATGGTCGTGTCTTATGTGCTGGGGAAATCCAATAATAACGCCCTTGTGTTTAAAACCTTGAACCAAGCGCTTGAGGCAGCCCCAAACGCACGTCCTCTCCTTCACAGCGACAGAGGTTTTCAATACACGTCCCACCAGTTTAGAAGGATGATTGAAAACGCAAATATGACACAGAGTATGTCCCGCGTCGGCCGCTGTATTGATAACGGCCCCATTGAGTCGTTTTGGGGGAAATTAAAATGCGAGAAATACAGACGGAATTCGTACGAGACATTTGAGGCACTTCAAAGCGCAATTGATGAATATATCCACTTTTACAACCACGATCGTCTACAAGAAAAACTAAACGGCCTCAGCCCAGTGGAATACAGGGCTAAAGCCGTCTAGTGTGTTTTAGTTATTTCCACTGTCTACTTGACAGGGTGCAGATCAGATCAAAGCAAGATTTTTGAGTATTTTTTATTTTACATCCACACCCTCCAGCTGTTTCAAATAGTTGCGAAAACGAACCTTCGGGTTTAATTCTGCATTTGTAATATGCTCAACATACCGTGCCGCGCTTTGGGCGATTTCTTCGTCACTGATTTTATTAGCGCGGTATTCGGCAAAGGAAGGCAGAAAAGTCATGCCTACTAAATTGGCAGATGCCTGGAACGGCCTTGTCAGTTCACTTATTGAAAATAAATTATATCCGCCGGCCTGGTAAGAATGTTCAGGAGAACCGATGGACATGGCCATCACCCATTCCTTTCCTCTCAATTTCGTTCCTCCGGGGCCATGCGCCCAGCCAAAAGTAAACACTTCATCAACCCATTGTTTTAAAAGCGGCGGACTGCTGTACCAGTACAAAGGGAACTGAAAAACAATACGATCATGATCGAGGAGCAGTCGTTGTTCAAATTCCACATCAATAGGTTGATCGCGATATTTTTCATAGAGATCATGAACGGTTACGCCCGCTTCGCTTAAAACCGCTTCTTTCCATTTTTTATTTATTCGTGAAGATTCGAGGTTCGGATGTGCAACAAGTACCAGTGTTTTCACATGGTTCATTCCTTTCATTCTTTTGATATGAATTGATTATATGTTGTATAATCAAGAATAAAAAGTACGCACATTAATTGTATATAGTATCAAAAATTATACTATTGGGAGTGAAAGGCTTGAGAAATCGAAAAATCGGTTTTGATTATTCTTCGGATCACTTTGAAGGATGTCCGGTTGAGACGACATTGGATGTGATCGGCGGCAAGTGGAAAGGCATTCTCCTATATCATCTCATTGACGGCAAAAAGAGATTTAATGAATTTCGGAGACTATATCCTAAAATTACGCAACGCATGCTTACGTTGCAGTTAAGGGAACTGGAACGGGATGGAGTGGTTCACCGCGAAGTTTATCAACAGGTCCCTCCAAAAGTCGAATACTCTTTAACCGAGTTTGGGAGAACATTAGAACCCATTATTTTACACATGAAGGACTGGGGAGAAAAATATAAAGATAGGGTTCATAGCGAAACTGCGTTCAACACTGAGGATGAAATATAAATCTGATCTTCTTTAAGCAGCTGAAATCAAACAAAAAATGCCAAGGGCCTTAAAACCCTTGGTATTTTTGATTACTTCCAGTTTTTCTCTATAAATCGAAGTGCAGGTTGTAAATTGGTTTTGTTGGCAATATCAATGAGAGCGGGAAACACGGTAGGGTCCGTTTTGGAGAAGTTAGGAATCCGCGGGTCTAACCGAAAAAAGCGATTTCCAAGAAGATGAGAACTGACCATGGATTCATAGTAACCATTTCCGCCAGCGACAATCTGAAGAAACGGCAGTAACGGTTCATTAGGCGACCGGTCCAATAGGACTCCCCAATTTGGCGGAAGGTTCTCCAGGTTTTCAGGGCGTATGTTATCTGCACTTACCATTCCCCATCCCTTCGTATCCCTTCTCAACTGCGTCGGGGCTTCACCTGTTCCAATGGATAGTACCGCAATTTGATCCAATGGCACTTTGGCTTTGCCAACCGCAAACGCGATACTCGCTGTACTAGGGTTCGTCGCTACTACATAACCGTCCACGTAGTTTTGATAGGCACGTTGCGTCGCGGGAGCACCGCTGCTCCGCAGGATGACATCGCTCACTTTCTCATGTAAATAGGGAGAGCCGGGAAAGTTATGGAATAATACAGGAGTCCAACGATCCAGCTCCGGTGAGTATAATTGGAATGAAGGGACAACCATTCGTTTTTTTAAATCTTTAAGACGAAGATCTGCCGGGAAAAAGTTTCGTACCGCTTTAATAAAACCGGAATATGGCAATTGCTGATTAAAAACTGGCCCTCCCGGCCGGGAAACGCTGAATGCCGGCAGGATTTCATCCTCAAAATACTGGAGTGTTCCCTTTGGGGACCTTCCGCTTGCTAATGCAAGGGCGGTGAATGAACCGATTGAATTTCCCGAGAAAACATCGGTTCGGCTAATTAATTCCGGTGTTTGTTGAGCCAGTCTGTTCATAAGCTGTAAACTTAAAGCGCCTAAGGTGCCGCCTCCATCAAAGGACACGATTCGATATTTTGTCAAAGCTGCTTTCTCCTTTCTCATCTGATCATCAGTATCATCCAGTATATGTGTCTCTCGTGTCTGTTGTACGCGTGCTGAAATTTTTTCGACTTGTTTTCGGCTTTTTCATGTATATAACGATTCAGCTGATTTCTTTGCTAATGGGGAAACCCTTTGAATATATTGGGATCGCAAGTAAACTTACCTTCTCGATCATATCCGTATCTTACGCACCTCCGTGGAGAACAAAAGGAAAAGCGGCGGATAAAACAAAAAATACCAAAAGCTCTATAACCTTTGGCTGGCCCCCCTGTTATCCGGCCTGTCGGTTTGCCGTTATTTACTGAGTGAACATAAATGAAAGCAAATAAAAAATACCAAGGATCTAAAAAACCCTTGGTATCTCTATCATGCGGCCGGGGACTTCAATCTCCCCGGGGGTTGCCCCCATTGGGCCCAAATATTACGCAATACGTCTTTTTCTCGTCAAACTCATCATATAACCGCCCAGACCGCCTATAATAGCGGGAAGAATCCAGCCTAACCCTATGCTATAGAACGGAAGGACATGCGTGAAGAAATTGTGAACAACATCAATATTTATTCCTCCGGCATTTAAACCGTCAAACAAACTCACAATAAATGTTAAGATCAAGCTGCCTTGGTATACCTCTGACCTGCCGTTAAAGGTAGAATGCAAAAACGTTAGAAACATTAACACAATAGCAATTGGATACATGGTCATTAACACCGGGAGTGAAACATTAATTAACTGTGTCAGACCTAAATTCGCGACCAGTGCACTAAATACAGACAACACGATGGCAAAGTTTCTGTAAGAAAACTTCGGAAACAATTGATGAAAAAATGAAGCGCAGGCAGTGATCAATCCCACACTTGTAGTCAAACACGCCACGGTAATCATCAACCCTAATAAGACGGCGCCATAAGAACCAAAATAATATTCTGAAACGTTAGCTAACACTTCAGCACCATTTTCGAAATGACCTAATTTTTCAACACTGGAGGCGCCCATATAAGCAAGGGCAGAATAAAGAAACGCCAAGAGTACCGCAGCGATAAGTGCTGCTTTTACGCAAACGGCCAAGACTTGTTTTTTGTCTGTCGTGCCTTTTTCTTTAATAGCATTCACAATAATAATGCCAAACACAAATGCCACAAGCGCATCCAATGTTAAATAGCCTTCTTGAAACCCTTTAAAAAATGCATGTGCAGCATACTCTTTTGAAGGCGATTGGAAAGATCCGATTGGGTTGAATATTGCCACAATTACAAGTATTCCTATAAAAGTTAATTTAATCGGCGTTAACACTTTTCCGACGACATCAACAATTTTTGCCGGATTAAGCGAAAGCAAACATGCAATTGTGAAAAAGACAACCGTAAATATAATTAAAGGGACATGCCCCGGATGATCAGATAAAAAAGGTTTAACTCCAATCTCAAAGGATACGCTCCCTGATCTGGGTATCGCAAAAAAAGGACCGATTGCCAGATACAGAACGACAGTAAACACCATCCCGAATAATGGATGTACACGTCCCGCCAAAGATTGAAGATCGTTTTTTCCCGAAAACACAAACGCTGTAATGCCGAGAAGCGGCAACCCAACTCCAGTCACTAAAAAACCTGCATTGGCTGTCCATAAATTTGTTCCGGCTAATTGACCAAGCATAGGTGGGAAAATTAAATTTCCTGCTCCGAAAAATAGCGCAAATAACATTAATCCTATAATGATTATAAAAGATAAAGGAATCTTTCGTCCCACTTGTAATCCTCCGATTTTGTGAATATTGTTCTTTTATGTTTGCTTTGATGTAATAGAATGTGCAGTTATTACATTTTAAAATTCCACTCCTGCTTCTTCTTTATTACCTTCGACTCAAGAAAATCAAAGGTTCATGAATGAACTAACTAATTATAACACTCTTAATCAAAATTTAAACCTTTCAAATAATTGAATTTCGGTATATATTCCGAATTATTTATGTATCATAAGGATGATACGGTTTTTGAGCAGTCAAAAATATTATCATTGCAGATGTTCTCATATATTTCTCTTCTTTATTTTTCCTTTTTTAGCAATGAATCAAATTAAAATCCGCAAAAATACCAAGAGCTTCCAAACCCTTGGTATTCTTGGAATGTTAAGAGAAGATTTGAACCTCATTAGCGCCATGTTCGTTTACATCAACAACTCTTTAACCTGAATGAGGATTTTGGTGATTTGATTTTCAAATCCGTCGACCATCACTTCATCAAGCATGAATTCCTCATATGCATATTCACCTACCTGCATCCCGTTCTTCTCGATGAATTGAATCATTCTGCTGTAGGCCTCTTCAACCTCTTCACCTTTTTGATATCCGACTGCATACAGACCTTTTGGCCTCACATGAACGTTTATATTATCTATTCCTTCTTTTACTTTTATATAAAAGTGAGTGTAATTATAGAAGTCTTTTGTAAGAATTTGTTCGCGTGCGAAGATCCCGCCGACAGGATACCCCTCATCTAATCCATGAGACTCGACATCATGAATGAGTTCTGAAATAGCTGCAATGTATTTTCGTTCCGGCAAATGCAATGTATTTCTGCTTATCATGAATGTTTCTTCGTTTAAATACTGAAAGGAAACTGAGGAAAAATCTGTTTCCAGCGCTTGTTCAGTCAACGCCACCTTCGTCTGGATGATCTTTTGCAAATGCATCAGTTTTTTAATCTTTTCCTCAATTTCAGCTGACTTTTCTTTAAGAAGCGGGACGATCCTGCCTGGTGTTTTGCCTTTTAAGAGGGACTTGATTTCTTTTAACGGTACGCCAACCTCTTTAAACAAATTAATAACTTGAAAAAGCTCAAACTGATTATAGGAATAATATCTATACCCATTCTCTTTTTTTATTTCGGGAGAAAGCAGACCAATCTCGTCATAGTGAAACAGGGTTTGTTTTTTTACGTGGCAGAGCTTGGCAAACTCACCTGTTGTAAAGTACTTTCTTAAATCTTCGCTCATAAAAACCCCCTTGACTATACGGTAACCATATACTTTATGATTTTTGTACCTGAATTCAACAAAGAACAGGATAGATCCTGCGGATCCGTTTTTTTCTAAGTGATGTTGATCCGGATAAAGGGTAGAGGAGTTTTTAAATGAAAAAAACGATTAGAGAACAAAAAACAGTATTCATTATACTATTAATCAACATTTTCATAGCATTTCTTGGCATCGGTTTAATTATTCCGGTTATGCCTTCTTTTATGGATATCATGCATTTATCCGGCAGCACCATGGGTTATCTTGTTGCCGTTTTTGCTATTTCCCAGTTAATCACGTCACCTTTTGCAGGAAGATGGGCTGACCGTTTTGGGAGAAAAAAAATGATTGTCCTCGGTTTACTGATTTTCGGTATATCAGAGTTGATTTTCGGCTTAGGAACCCATGTTTCAATTTTTTATGTATCGAGGATATTAGGCGGAATAAGCGCTGCCTTTATCATGCCGGCCGTAACAGCGTATGTAGCTGATATTACAACCCTGGAGGAAAGGTCAAAAGCTATGGGGTATGTTTCTGCAGCGATTAGCACCGGCTTTATTATTGGACCCGGGGCTGGAGGATTTATTGCCGACTATGGCATCCGAATGCCGTTCTTCTTCGCTGCCGCCTTAGCATTCCTGTCCGCTGTCTCTTCCGTATTTATATTAAAAGAGTCATTGCCGAAAAAAGAGCGCGAAAGACTCTCGTCTCATACAAGCGAATCCGATTTCTTCAAAGACTTAAAAAAATCAATTCATCCAGTCTATTTCATTGCATTTATTATCGTCTTTGTACTGGCTTTCGGCTTATCGGCCTATGAAACGGTATTCAGCTTGTTTTCTGATCATAAATTCGGCTTTACACCAAAGGATATCGCAACCATTATTACGATTAGTTCGATTGTTGCCGTCATTATTCAAGTTTTATTATTCGGGAAATTGGTCAATAAACTTGGAGAGAAAAGGATGATTCAGCTTTGCTTAATCATCGGTGCGGTCTTAGCTTTCGTGTCTACTGTTATGTCAGGGTTTTTAGCCGTTTTGCTTGTCACTTGCTTTATTTTTCTGGCGTTTGATTTGCTGCGCCCGGCCTTAACAACGTTTTTATCCAAAGTTGCCGGTAACCAGCAGGGGTTCGTAGCAGGCATGAACTCCACTTACACCAGCTTAGGGAATATTTTCGGTCCGGCTCTGGGCGGAATTCTATTTGATCTCAACATTCATTATCCTTTCCTTTTTGCCGGAATCGTTATGATAATCGGTCTAAGCCTTACAATGCTGTGGAAAGAAAAATCAAATGAAGTTTCAACCCTGAATTAACCGTTTTTTGAAAGTGATCCTTAAAAATCAGGCGCAGGAATCTGGCTGCGATTGAGTTAGCGGCCTATATTAAAAAGAAAACATACCACATCATGTCGGTATGTTTTTTATTTCGGTTTTTTAAACTTATCTTTCACGGTGAGTAATTGAAGGAACGATTCATGAAGCTGTAGTCTATTCTTCAATTCGTTTAAGTATTTTTGCAGGATTTCCGCCCACTACCGCATGATCAGGCACATCCTTTGTTACAACCGCACCCGAAGCTATAACAGCATTATTGCCTATTTTAACCCCAGGGTTAATAACGGCTCTTCCGCCAATCCAGACATTATCACCAATATGTACTGGGAGTCCGTATTCTGCCCCTGATATTCTTTCATTTGCATTTAGCGGATGAGTCGCAGTATAAATGTGAACTCCCGGTGCAAAAAAACAGTTATCGCCTATTCGAATCTCATTAACATCAAGAAATACACAATCAAAATTGGCAAAGAAATTTTCGCCAACGTGTATGTTGTAGCCATAATCACACCGAAACGACGGCTCTATGTGAATATTTTCTCCAGTCGAACCGAACAGTTTTTTTAATAATCCGGTTCTTTTATTGCCATCGGTTTCGAGTGACTCATTAAACATCCTAGTCAACCTTCTGGCATTCATTCTTTCGCTTCGCAATTCCGGGTCTGCCGCGTTATAAAGTTCACCATTCAACATTTTTTCTTTTTCGGTTTTCATGATTTAATCTCCTTATTTTCAATCAACCCTTTTGTCCATGTGCAATTACTTTCTACTTGTTTATACAAGTTCCTTTAAGTTTTTAAAGATACAATTTAACATTTACTTGTTCAACAACATGCTCGTCAGTTGAATAAATGATCAATAAAAACCAGGAACGGTCCGGTTGGAAATACCCCAATATCATTCAGGTAGCTTGAATTCCCCTAAATGCATTCATCACCAAATCATGCACATAGGAGTCGTCTACCTCGTCGCCGGTTACAAGCAGACGATAGAAAATCGGCCCGTAAATTAGATCGATGCTTACTTCAATATCGAGATTCTCTTTTAATTCCCCTCTCTCAATTCCTTTTTCTAAAAGGTGCTTGGCTTGGAGCCGGCGAGGTTTGAAAAATCGGGTGCGATATTCTTCCGCCAACTTAGAATCCAGCTGTCCAGCGCCTATTAATTCTGTAATGACGTTTCCTTCCCGACTTGTCAAAAACATTGCTAAATTTGTGGCGTGGGTTACAATATCATTTACTGTCGATCCTGTATCGGGGACAGGTAATCTGGCTGTAGCAGTAGAAAGAAAGCTGTCCATTACAACAGCGGCCTTGTTAGACCACCATTTATAAATAGTTGCCTTGCTCACTTTAGCACGCTCGGCGATTTTATCGACTGTAACCGCATCAAAGCCGTTTTCCAACAATAGTTCATAGGCTGCAGAAAGAATCGCCTTATGCGTTCCTTCATCACGCGGCCGTCCGCGTTTACTCTGCACATTCATCATTCCTTTCCAAAATATAAACTATACGTTTAGTATACTTAACGAAAATGAAAAAGAAAATAGAAAACCCATTTACAAAACTGAACGTTCAGTATATTATTTATATAACAAAACTAAACGTTTAGTTTCTAAAATATCATGAGAGTCGTCATCCGGTTGAATTCCAAGCCCACCCCAGAAATCTTACGACTAAAATATACGGAAAGGAGAATGATTAGCGAACAGTACATTCACATAGTAGCGAACATTTTAAAAAGCTAAAGATTATTTCAAAAAAGGAGTTCATCATGTCTAATTTAAATAAACAAACGATTAATAAAGAGATTTCACCAAGTTTAACCATACTTTTAGCAGCTGCATGCGGTATCATTGTCGCTAACCTTTACTATGCACAACCCTTGGCAGGATACATTAGTACTGCAATTGGACTTTCTGCTGGCAGTGCCGGGTTGATTGTTACACTGACTCAGCTTGGATACGCTGCCGGCTTGCTATTTCTTGTACCTCTTGGAGATATTGTAGAGAACAAAAAACTTGTCATTGTATCGCTGCTTCTAAGCGCAGGTGCTCTGACTGCAACGGCATTTGTGAAACATGGAATACTGTTTTTGGCAGCTGCATTTTTCATCGGGCTGGGATCGATCGCAGCACAAGTACTCGTACCCTTCGCATCATACCTTGCATCAGAAGCTGCACGCGGCCGCGTTGTTGGCAATGTCATGAGCGGTCTATTACTAGGTATCATGCTTTCTCGCCCGATATCAAGTTTAGTTGCGGATATGTTGGGGTGGAATGCAATATTTGCTTTGTCTGCCGCAGTAAGTGTTGTCCTGGCAATCGTATTGTCAAAAGTACTCCCTGCCAGAAAACCAACAGCAAACACAGGCTATGCTGCCTTACTAGGTTCAATGTGGAAGCTGCTGCGAACTACACCAGTCTTGCGTCGCCGGGCTATCTATCATGCATTTGTATTTGGAGCTTTCAGCTTGTTCTGGACTACTGTTCCATTATTATTGTCCAGTCCTGCTTTTCATTTTTCCCAGAAGGGTATAGCACTGTACGCACTTGTGGGAATTGCGGGTGCAGTCGCTGCACCCATCGGCGGCCGTCTGGCTGACCGCGGCTTGACTCGCCTTGCCACTGGAATAGCTCTTTCTGTTGTCATCGTTTCTTTATTGCTGCCGCTGATTATTCAGAGCAGCTCCGCCGTCGGAATAGCAGTTCTAGTCATCGCAGCTATTTTGTTGGATATGGGCGTATCTGCAAATCTTGTGCTCAGTCAACGTGCCATTTTCTCTTTGGGACCGGAAATTCGCAGTCGATTAAACGGATTATTCATGGCTATCTTCTTTCTGGGCGGTGCTATTGGGTCATCAATTGGAGGATGGGCATACGCCTCTGGAGGATGGAGTGCGGCAATTATCGATTGGAATCGCTTTTCCGGTCATTGCCTTGCTTTATTTTGCAACAGAGAAATAGGTCTTTCGCCAAAAATAAGCAGCCAGGAACACCCTGACTGCTTATTCCGCTGATTTATAACTGCAGCAATAAAAAAGAAACCTTTGGAATTTATGATTCCGCAGGTTTCTATTATTCTATTTTTTCTCCCGAATCACTAACAAAACACCGATAAAAATCAAAATGGAACCGATCCAAAACGTTCCGCCCAGGCTTTCTCCCAACAAAAGCCATCCAAACAATGTTCCAACCAGAGGCTGGAAAAAGAAAAATAAACCTCCGCTTGAAGCATTCAGCATTTGTAATCCGCGGTTCCAAAGGATAAATGCACAAGCCGTTGAAATGATCCCCAAATATAACAGCCCTCCCCAAATTGTCGGATGGGCCAGCTGCGAAAATTGAATTTCGTCTATATTCACCCAGACAAAAGGAGTCAATATGATGATGGCAACCAAGATTGAATAAGTTGTCACCACAATCGGAGAATAACCACCTGGAACACGCTTTAAAAGGACAGACATCAGGGCCCATGTTAAAGCAGCAATAAGGAGCGACAGTCCGCCAAGTTGATTAGACATGTCAATTTGGCCGTTTCCTACAATCAGTAAAACCCCGATGGTCGCTAAAGCCACAGATATTCCCTTTTTGACGTCCAGCCGCTCTTTAAGCAATAACCTAGCGAATATCACCATAAATGCAGGCGTGGAAGACGTAATAATCGCTCCCATTTGTGCCGAAGATAGATTGGTGCCAATTTCCTGCGTAACAATCGAAATTGTATTGCCAATGATCCCGATGGTTATGATTAATAAAATGTCACGTCTGCGAATTCGCCAGGATAGCTTTTTAACAAAACCAATGGTGAGCAAGGCGATAATCGCTACTGCATATCGCATCCATACAAGCTCTAATGGGGGTATAACCGCTACTACAACCTTTACAACAACATACATGCCGCCCCAAATACTGGCAGCCAATGCTAAATATAGAGAACCTAACAAAGTGTTTTTCATTTTTGCACCCTCCGTTTTCGTTTTGGTCAAATCATTGCCCTTAACGGAGAGCAGTAGTCACCTTACTCCCCTAAGGGCGGAGAAGTGCTACTGGTACATCATTTTCAAATAATGGCGTCCACAGCATGTTTATTCACCTCTGTCACAAGTTTAAGGTATTGTTAGTATAGAAGAATTATTGATGGAAGTAAATGAGCATTGATTCAGCTGCGCAAAAACCTCCTCTGTCCCGCTTCGATAATAGTTCCTTGGTGAGCTGGTCTAACATCCGGCGCTTGTTGAATACACCAGAATCAAATGATCAAAGAATAAACTTTATCACTGGTGATGTTATTTTTTCATGCGAATTTTTTTGTATGACAAAGGCGTCATATTCATAGCTTGTTTAAATTTATTAATGAAATAACTTGTACTGTTAAACCCGACTTGATAGGCCGCTTCTGTCACATTGGTTTCCGGCTGTTGCAATAGCAATAAGCTTTTTTGAATTCGATAATCCATTACATAACGCAGCGGCGTCTTATTCAGCATTCGCCTAAAATACCGGCAGCACTCGGAACGACTCAGGTTGCCGGCTTTTGCAATGTCCTCTAACGTCATTTTTTCGGCATAATGGAGATGTATCCAATTTAACATTTGTTTCATTCGATGATTTTTTATCATTTCAGATTGATCATACTCCAATTGAAAACCATTAACAACTAAGTTTTTCCACATGAAAGTTAATTGCATGGTGATGTCAATTTCAAAGAGGGATGTTTTTTGTTTCACCAATTGATTGATTTCTTTAAGGGCTATTAAAATGTTTTTCGCCCATTGTTCATTTGCATCCAAAATTAAATAAGGCAGATTTGTTGAATGAATATAGGGCTGCACATAGCTTGTATAAAGCTCCTGGGCTAAAACAAAACGCGGAGAAACATTTAAGCAAATATAAGTACACCCCGGGCGGTTCTTTTCTTCTGCCATATGCAGGCAGCCGCTATTGATAAACAGTCCGTCTCCTTCTTGAACCGCGATTTTTTCTTCATTTATTTGAAATACGGCTTCTCCTTTCAGGATCAAAACAAATTGAATTTCGTCATGCCAATGAAGCGGTATATAACCATTTATATTTTGATTGATCGTTGTTTCGTAACATGCAACCGGTAATTCTAATGTACGGTGTTCGGTTAGTTCTTTTAAGTTTTGATCAATCATAAAATCTTTGATTTGCATTGTATCGCCTCCTCAATATATTTATATTTTTTCATTCGATTTGAGTATTTTTTATGAGGTTTCGCATTTATCATAACACTATTATTACAATTATTGAGTGAGGGATCATACATATGAATACTTCCAAAAGAAATAGCGGACTGTTTTTTGTGATAACAGGGGCGACTTTTTGGGGAATTGGGGGTACAGTAGCAAAAAAATTGTTTCAAGATTATCAAATTGATGTCAATTGGCTTGTCACGATCCGCCTGCTGATTGCCGGCTTTTTACTCTTAATGGTTCAACTATTCAGAAAGGAGCGCTCTCAGATCATAGGGGTATGGAAAAATAGGAAAACAGCTTGCCAGCTTATCATTTTTGGATTGTTCGGTATGCTAGCTGTGCAATACACATATATGGCAGCAATTGAACACGGAAATGCAGCTGTTGCTACGTTATTACAATATTTATCTCCTGCCATGGTTATCGTTTATTCGCTTTTACGAAAAAAAACGGTTCTTACAAAACAAGATGTGCTGACAGTTTCTCTTGCTCTGGCCGGATGCTTTTTTTTATTAACAAATGGGTCAATTTCTCAACTGTCAGTACCGACAATTGCAATCGTTTGGGGAGTTTTATCAGGAGTGGCGGCAGCTTTTTATACGTTGTATGCAGTTGGTTTGTTACATAAATTTGACTCTCTGGTGATTGTAGGTTGGGCTATGATCATCGGCGGTTTTGCATTAAGCTTAATCCACCCGCCATGGCAGATGGATTTTAGAAGTTTAACAACTGATGCCTATGTTTACATTTTATTTGTTACCATATTTGGAACAATGATTGCATTTTGGTTCGTCATAAAAAGTTTGCAAAGTCTTCCCCCTAAAGAAACAAGCCTTTTAGGCAGTTTGGAACCATTGTCGGCCGTTTTAACGACTGTCGTCTGGTTAAAACAACCGTTTGGTTTTTTTCAATGGATCGGCGCTGCCTGTATTATAGGTATAACTTTAATATTGGCTTTCAATAAGGAGCCTTCTTTAAAGACTAAAAAATCCGCGATCATATCAGACGGGAAAACCTAATGGAAAAGGCAGATTAACCATAAGCCAAGCAGAGAGGCCTCACTCTCCCCTTGAACTGGGAAGGACGGCACCGACAGCTCTTGGATGAACGATATATTGAAATAAGAAAGACAGACGCTTCATATTTAATCTCTCCATTTGTTTTGAATTTATAATCATACTTTACATTTAAAACATGAAGAAAGAGGCATAAAAAATCTTAAGAATTCTTAAGATTTGGCGAAGCTCTTTTCATAACAATTTGAAGAGACTCTAAAACGGGTGAAGCTGAAAAACAATCAATATCCCTGCTGGATCCTCATATCGATTTCATCAAAGTGAAACCAGACAAACGCGGACATGCCACAATAGATGTTTATGGTCGTCTCTTTCCTAATAAACAAACAAAAACTGCTGAGTAAGTCGGATTATTTTATAACAGGTGGAGTAAACTTCAGGGATAAAAAAACACCATGAATTACACCCCTGGTATTCCTTTGATGCGGTTAGCTTAAAGGCCGGTAATTAAAATCAGAAATACAAGCTTATCAAACCGGCTCTTCATTTTGTCCAGTCTCGAGACCCGTCTTCAATGATTAGTCAATGATATATTTCCCTGTATGTCTTCTACCAAAAGAAAAACCATGAAGAAACGCTCTTTCTTCATGGTTATATTAGGGCAGCGTTTATTCGGCTGCCGGTGTAAGTGAGCTGCCTTCCCATAGCTCTCCCTTATTCAGCGTCCAACTGTCATTATAGAGATTAAAGGCACCCTGATTAGCCGCAGGGCTCCAACCCTCATCCCAAGCTAAGAAATAAATGGTTTTCGGATATTTTTGTTTAACTGCATTGATAAATTGAGAATAATCCAGGCTGCCGTTTGTTGTTTGCGGACCGACTTCTGTAAAGGCAAATGGCTTATTAAGCGCCGTTAACTCGTCATATCCTTTGATCGAATAAGCATCTGAGAAATACGCGTCTAATCCGACAATATCAACATATGAATCCCCAGGATAAAAGTCTGTCTTAAAGTCGCGGTTGGCGTCTGGTGCATAAACCCAAATCAAGTTGTCCAATCCTCTTGTATCGGTCATATAATGATAGATTTTTTGGTAAAGCTGTTTGTATAGTGATATTCGCTCGCTATCCTTTTGGTTATAGCCGGTAAGCCCCCACCAGAACCATTCTCCGTTCATTTCGTGAAGAGGTCTGAAAAGAACTGGAACGCCTTCATTTTTTAACTGCTGAAGGCCATCTGCAACCTTGCTCAGTACAGCATCCAATCGTTTGCCTTCTGTGGTTGATGAGTCTAAGATTTTTTCATACTGACTGTTTGAGATCTTTGTTTTGTAATTGCCGGATTGAAACGCAGGGTTAGGAAGATGCATGCTGATCTGAGGTATGCCTCCGCTCTTCCAATGAGAGATTAGATCGCTGTTACAGCTATAATCGATCGCATCAGCAATATGAGCTGTCTCCAGCCATCCTCTCGAATAATCACAAGCATACACGACAGGTGACTGCCCTGTAGCATCTTTGATTCGATTGGCTTCTTTCATAGAAAACGTCGCATTAGAATATCCGCCGAATGCACCTGACAGTACGCGATTTTCCGATCGGTTCGGCAGATGAGCAAGCCAATTCATCAGCTCCTTCGTTGTCGACTGGGCATTTTGGTTCACCGGATTCACTGTATGAGCAGATGCCGTCTGCGAGAAAGCTGAAACGATTAATAAAGCAAGCAATAAAGAGATTCCAAATTTTTTGTACATAGCATAATCTCCATTTTCTTAAATTTCATCAATTTCTTTTAAAAAATTATTAAAATATTAAAATGATATGATGCACAAATGCCGGTTTTCTCGTTCGTGTACCACCCTCCTCTTCTTGATCTGCTGCTTGACTGCTCAACCCCCTTCAGCTTGAGAAAAGGGAATATGCTCCTTATCCAATTTTTAGGGAGCGAAACTTATCATAAATTGAAATTTACTTTTTATCATCATACTGTTGGCCTGTTTTATTTCAGTCTTTAAGGTGCACTTTTTTATTCAAATCGCCTCTTTTTGCCTATTTATATTTGTTGCAATACGTACGATAAAAAGAGGTGGATGATTTTTTCACCCCCTGCTTTTTATGCCCCTGCTCTTTTTTTAACCACTGCAAATGAAACGCTGCTGCGGGTATGGCAACTTTTCATAACATCAAAAAAATAGAGGAGTAAACACATTGTCTACGCCTCTAACTTTATCTATTTCAATTTTCTCATCGGATATACTAATCATTTAATCCTTTACCTTCGAGAATTTTCTGCACATATTTTCCAATCCTTGAGACCCGGGTTTTGGATTGTTTGGCTTGAGAAAAATAAAGAATGTAAGCTCTTTGCCGTCCCGGGGTCAATGCTTCAAAAGCGGTTTTCAAAGCAGGGATTTCATCGAATTTATGTTGAAGTTCTTCAGGAATAGTGAATTCTGCATCCTTTTTAAAATCTACTTCCAAACCGGCTTTTTCAACTTCAATGGCTTCATTAATATAGGCTTTCAAGATGGTTTCCATTTCAGCTATTTCCTGAACGTTGGTGAACCGAATCTGGC
Source organism: Bacillus sp. FSL K6-0138 (assembly GCF_037982765.1). Lineage (NCBI taxonomy): Bacteria > Bacillati > Bacillota > Bacilli > Caryophanales > Bacillaceae > Bacillus > Bacillus sp. FSL K6-0138. The sequence goes on along the minus strand of NZ_CP150286.1, from coordinate 658,398 downwards.
GCGCCGCTTGTACATTCTCCGTTTGTTGGATGAGAATCCCATTGGGGTCCTTTAACAAGGCGCCTTTGTGAAACAGAAGCGCACAATATTCTTTAAATCCATGTATTAAAACGATGTTTTTATTATTAAACGTGTAACAAGGGTGCATCCACTTAAATTCCTCAGTCAGCCCACAGTCAAGAACGATATTTCTTAGCTTCTCATATTCTTCCTTCCACTTTGCAGCTTTACTTAAAAATTCATCAACCTTAGGATTCATTCCGCTATTTGTCATCAAGGAACACCCTCTTTCCAAGCAGTTTGCTTTTTCCTATGCGTTAGCTATATTACATTTCCGCTAACAATTTCTTAAGTTCTTCGCCCATTCTCGCCCAGCCATATGTCGCACCTTTAAACGCTTGATCTTCTTTTTCGAATCCTGTTTGTTCAAGATGTAGGCAGGTTGTTCCATCCTCGTGCTTTAATGTCCATGTGACTGTCGTGTTTATCCCGCCGCCTGCCCAAGTGTAAGATAACTTGTAAGGCTCGTCTACTTCAAGAACTTCAGAGTCAATAACTAAATTCCACTGTTCATTCCGGAACTGAAATTTATGTCCGACGACAGGCTTAAAATCATTAGGCATGATCCATTTTGCAGCTTATTTGCATCCGTTAAGGCATGCCATACTTTCTCGATCGGGCTCTTATAATGAAAATCTTGTGATACCGTTAAACTCATTTTTTTTGTTCCTCCTGTAGTATTTGGTCTAAAAGCAACATTCTTTCGCTCCAGAATTTCCTGTAAAACGATACCCACTCCTCAATTTCTTTCAATGGGGCAGCATTCAGCCGATAGCGCGTTTCTCTGCCGGCCTTTCTGCTGATGACGAGACCTGCATCTTTAAGGATTGCCAAATGCTTCGAAACAGCAGTACGGCCCATGTCAAAATGAACGGTCAGCTCTTTGAGTGGCAATTCTTCCGCGTCAGCCAACAAACGCAGCAATTTGCGTCTTGTTGGGTCAGCGACAGCTCCATAAATATCGCGCTCTTGATTGTTCTCGTTCAAAATCCTCCTCCCCTTAATTGGACACCAATTAGTGTCTTGATTATAGGACACTAATTGGTGTCATGTCAAATTTATTTTTGACATGACGGTATTGTTTTTATTCTCCTATCACCAATTTGATCAATAGATTAAGGGGTGAAGGTTATGCAACAATAAAAGAAAGGCTTGGATATGCTTCTGTAAAGACGACAATAGATGTTTAAAGAGAACGTTTAAATGAGTAAAAAAATATGAAAGCAAAATAAAAAATACCAAGGGATTGTAAATCCCTGGTATTGCAATGATGCGCCGAGAGACTTGAATTATTGGCACGTGAATCCCAACCAGCCATTCTATCAAAACCTTCTATTGCGGCACACCGAAAACTTTTCTTTTTTATTCTCGAAACTGAGGAAATGTGTTAACATATGCAATAAATGGATACAGAGAACGTCTTGATTATGAAAGGGGTTTGCATCATGAAGCAAAAAATTCCATCAGAGAATGTTGCTATAAAAATCAATGATTGGTATTCGATGATACGCCGAAACCAAGTCACAGATGCAGAATTTATTAAAGCCGAAATTCAACAAGAGCTTGAAGAAATGGAAGAAAATCAAACAGTATTGTTGTATTACTCTTTAATTGATTTCCGTCACAATCTCATGTTAAAAGACATGAAGCCAAACGACGCAATAGACATCTCTGATTCATTATCGAGTATTGAAACCAAGAAAGAGGACATGCAAAACACACAAGTTGATGAAATGATCCACTACTACTATTGGTTTTTTAAAGGGATGTACGAATTTAAGCAGCACAATTTCAATACGGCCATAACCTGTTACAAAATCGCCGAAAAAAAATTGGCATCAGTTGACAGCGAAGAAGAAAAAGCCGAGTTTTATTATAAGCTATCGGAAATTTATTATCACCTTAGACAAAACTACATATCCATGAATTATGCCACAATGGCGCTCGATACATTCAAAGCTCATGAGACCTTGATAGAAAAAGAAATATATTGTTACTTCGTGATAGCCGGAAATCAAGTTGATGCCATGAAATATAAAGACGCCTTAACAACCTTGCAATCCGCTTTACTTGAAGCAAAGAAAACGGATAGTAACCACTTGTTAGCGTCGGCTTATTTTAATTTGGGGAACTGTTATTTTTATTTGAAACAATTTTCTGAATCATATGAACATATATTAAAGTCTTTATCAATATTTAAAAAAGAAAATTCCCGATATATCCCTAAAGCTTTATTTCAGCTCATGTATGTCTGTTTAAAACAAGAAAATTATACAGAGGCCCTAAACCTTTATGAACAAGGTATTGAACAAGCCAGGTCTGTCAATGACAAATCCCATGAAGCCCAGCTTAACATATTGAGAAAAATCTATCTTGATCATGATTCTGCAGAGGAGGAATTCAAATATCTTGAAGATAAAGGCCTGTATGCAGATGTTGAGGAATTGGCTTTCGACGCGGCAGAATATTATAATAAAATTGGTAAACTTGACGAATCAGTCCAATTTTACCGAAAAACGATTCAGGCAATGCATATGAATAAAAAGGGGAGTTGATTTTTATGAAAAACAAAATTCTACTCGGTATTGCTTTATTCTCTTTGGCCGCATCAACAGCGATTTCGGCTAAATTTGCTACCCCCTCCGACTCTTACCAAATCGCCGGAAGAATGATTACATCATCGATCAATGAATTTCAAACCTCCGGAAGAATGATTACATCGTCAATAAACGATTTTCAAACATCCGGAAGAATGATTACATCGTCAATAAACGATTTTCAAACATCCGGAAGAATGATTACATCGTAATAAACGACTTTCAAACATCTGAAAAGCAATCACTTAAAAAAGCAGGCATATGCCTGCTTTTAAATGTTGTATAAAAAACTGAAGCTGAATATCGAGCAAAAGATGATAAAGAATGAAAAATAAAATGGTGGAGCCAAGAAAAGCATTTAAGGCTGTTGCTTTTCTGATAAACGAGCAAACAATATCAAAAGCATTTTATCACCATCATGTTGGTGTCACTGATCAATGGAAGGCCTTTTTCCTCGAAATTAGGGATAAACCTTCTCACCTTGTTTTATGATTACTGTCAACTTGACAGGGGCAGTTCAATAAAATCAACTATATTATTATTGTTTAACTTCTTTATTTCCGCCAATTAATAAGGTTACTGCAACACTTGTTATACTGATTAAAGTTCCTGCAATAGAAACAAGAATCGTCAAAAAGCCATTGGGAATTAGAAATCCAATTGGAATTAGCACCATAAAAGTTAAAACTATAAAACATTGATATACTCCGGATATGATTCTTACAACCAAGTTGCCAAAAAAGGACATGGCTAATGGAGGGATGAATAGAAATACAACTATTCCAATCGATATCATTAAGATAATAGGCTCATCAAATGAAACGGCATGATCTCCAAAGGAATTTTTCGCAGCCGCCAGTACAACAAATATAGACATAATCAGTGTAAGAAAAACAAGAGAAAACCTTTTTAACATCGTTATGCTCCTTTTTCATAAATGTACCTAAAAACGGGTACCCTGCCTATTTTCAATTTTCATCACCGTTTTTTATTGTTTAATGAAAGAATATGCAGTCAAATGGCAGCTATGGGTAATATTTTCACCACTTACCATTAAAGCATAACATATACAGATTAGTAAATAACCGCATTAAATTCCGAATAGCCAGCATAGAGCAAGCTTTCTCCCATAGCCGCATTTTCTGCATAAAAAAATAATACCAAAGGTGGTTAACCCTTGGTATTATTAGGATGCGGCCGAGAGGACTTGAACCTCCACGGGTTATTCACCCACTAGGCCCTCAACCTAGCGCGTCTGCCATTCCGCCACGACCGCATGATGAAGTTGTAAAGTGCGGGTGAAGGGACTCGAACCCCCACGCCGTAAAGACACTAGATCCTAAGTCTAGCGCGTCTGCCAATTCCGCCACACCCGCTTATGTGACATGGTGAGCCATGAAGGACTCGAACCTTCGACCCTCTGATTAAAAGTCAGATGCTCTACCAACTGAGCTAATGGCTCATATATGGCTGGGCTAGCTGGATTCGAACCAACGAATGACGGAGTCAAAGTCCGTTGCCTTACCGCTTGGCTATAGCCCAACAGATATGAGAAATGACCCGTACGGGATTCGAACCCGTGTTACCGCCGTGAAAGGGCGGTGTCTTAACCACTTGACCAACGGGCCATATGTGTATTCAGCGTCATATTCTTCAATGGCGGAGAAGGAGGGATTTGAACCCTCGCGCCGCTTACGCGACCTACACCCTTAGCAGGGGCGCCTCTTCAGCCACTTGAGTACTTCTCCATATGGCTCCACAGGCAGGATTCGAACCTGCGACCGATCGGTTAACAGCCGATAGCTCTACCACTGAGCTACTGTGGAATGACCAGACTCATTTTATTATAAATATGACGACAAATTGTGTCAAGAAAAACATTTTGTTTCACTGCCTGTCTTGCGACGGCTTTTATAATTTATCATATACAAGCCTGATCAGTCAACCCTTTTTTATCATTTCTTTTATTTTTCCTCCGCATTTGCCGCAAACATATCGGTTTGTGTCCATGGAACGCTTTCTTAAAAAGGTTTGGCCGCACGATGTGCACATGTATGTGCGCACGTTTCTCGTTTGTTTTTTCGCGCTCAGCGGCGTGCAAAATCTCGGAGCGCCGACTTCCTTTAAGAGCGCTCTGAAATCTTTGTCGCGGTGCCTGTAGCCTTTTCCTTCAAGGTGAAGGTGGTAATGGCACAGCTCGTGCTTGATGATGCCTTCAAGCTCTTTTTGGCCGTGCTCTGCCAAATATTTTTTGTTCAGCTCGATATCGTGGGAGTTGAGCAAATATCTGCCTCCTGTCGTTTTCAGGCGGCTGTTGAAGTAGGCCCGGTGCCGGAATGGCTTTTTAAAATACGTCATGGAAATCTGTTCGGTCAGCTGCTGTACTTGATGATCGTCCACTCTTTGTCTTCACCTCATTTTTAAAAATATCGAACGGGACAAAATCCCGCCCGCATAAGCTAATATCATCAGAGCCTTTAGGAGGGATTGTCAATGCCGAATTGGCTCAAAAACCAGATGCAAAAAGCCTTTTATGAAAAAGATCATTATCAGATTAAATTGCTGAATCAATGCTGGTATTTTTACAGAAAAAAACACTGCTAAAGGAGCAGTGCTATTTTTCTTTTACCATCGATAATGACACCCTTCCTTTTGCCGCATCTGCATGCTCCACCCAAACCGTGACAATGTCGCCGACCGATACGACGTCAAGGGGATGCTTGACGAAAGAGCTGCTGAGCTTTGAAATGTGCACGAGCCCGTCTTGTTTGACGCCGATGTCGACGAAGGCGCCGAAGTCCACGACATTGCGGACCGTTCCCTGGAGTTCCATGCCTTCTTTTAAATCCTCCAGCTTGAGCACGTCGGTTTTCAGGAGAGGCTTTGGCACTTCATCCCTCGGATCGCGCTCAGGCCTTGTCAGCTGGTCGCAGATGTCTTTCAGCGTGATGTCGCCGATCGCTAACTCTTTGGCGGTTTGCGATATATTCAGTTCTTTTAGTTTGGTCCGGAGCTCGGCAGACCCGATCTGGTCTGTTGACAGGTTCAGCTTTTTCAAAAGCTCTCTCGTTTCTTTGTAGCTTTCCGGATGGATGCCGGTGCGGTCGAGCGCTTCTTCGCCGTCAGGCACCCTTAAAAAGCCGATGCACTGCTCATACGTTTTCGCGCCGAGCCGCGGGATGTCTTTTAATTCTTTCCGGCTTGTGAATTTTCCGATTTCCTCCCGTTTTTTGACGATATTGCCCGCGACCGATTTGGTCAGTCCAGCTACATATTGCAAAAGCGCCGCAGACGCCGTGTTGACGTTGACGCCGACCTTGTTGACGACGGTTTCGACGACAAAGCTGAGGGAGTCGTTTAATTTTTTCTGGCTGACATCGTGCTGATACTGGCCGACGCCGACCGATTTCGGATCGATTTTGACAAGCTCGGCCAGCGGGTCTTGAAGCCTGCGCGCGATTGAAACAGCGCTGCGTTCTTCAACCTGCAGATCCGGAAATTCCTCTCTCGCCAGTTCTGAGGCGGAATAAACGCTTGCCCCGGCTTCGTTGACGATTAGATAGTATACCTGTCTGTCGATATCTTTCAAAAGATCGGCGATAAACTGCTCCGTTTCCCGTGAAGCTGTGCCGTTTCCGATGGCGATGACTTCAATGCCGAATGCTTCGATGATGCTTTTCACTTTTTCGGCGGCTGCCGCCTTCTTGTTGACCGGGGGGTGCGGATAAATGACGTCGATTTTCAGGACCTTCCCCGTCTCATCGACGACCGCCAGCTTGCATCCTGTACGGAATGCCGGATCGACGCCGAGGACGAGCTTGCCTTTCATCGGCGGCTGAAGCAGCAGCTTGCGCAGATTCTCGGCAAAAATGTGAATCGCCTGATCTTCCGCTTTCTCTGTCAGCTCTTTTCTGATGTCCCTTTCGATCGACGGCTGGATCAGACGCTTGTATCCGTCTTCGATCGCATCCTTTATCACGTCTTTCGCCGTCGTTTGCTTCTGTTTGAGGATTTGTTTTTCCAAATAAGCTTGAATGCGGTCGGCCGGCGGTTCGATCGCTACCTTTAATATCCCCTCTTTTTCGCCTCTGTTGACGGCGAGCACGCGATGGGGAACGATTTTCTGGATCGGCTCTTCATATTCGTAGTACATTTCGTAAATTTTCTTTTCGTCTGCTTCCGCATCTTTGACTTCTGATTTCAAGGTTCCTTTTTTAAAGGTCTCCTGGCGGATCCATCTTCTGAATTCCGGTTCGTCGGAGATGCGTTCGGCGAGAATGTTTTTCGATCCTTCAAGCGCTTCTTCCGCGCTGAACACCTCTTTTTCCTCGTTTATGTATCGCTCTGCTTCTGCCGAAATGTCTTTGTTCTCTGGAAGAGAGATGATGAAATCAGCGAGCGGTTCAAGCCCTTTGCTTTTGGCGACAGTTGCCTTCGTTTTTCTTTTTTGTTTATAAGGGCGGTATAAGTCTTCGACCTCTTGCAGCTTTGCCGCCTTCTCGATTTTGAGCTTTAATTCATCCGTCAGCTTGTCCTGCTCGTCAATCAGGCGGATCACTTCTTCCTTCCGCTGATTCAGATGCTGAATATATCCCCAGCGCCCGGAAATCGTTTGAATTTGCACTTCATCCATGGAACCCGTTTGTTCCTTGCGGTATCTCGCGATAAAAGGAACGGTGTTACCGTCCTCCAATAATTGAATGACATTGCCGATATGTTTGGACGTCAGCCCGGTTTCTTTTGCGATTTGTTTGACGATTAACGCTAAAGTATCCATTGTAGCCTCCATAAGAGTATTGTCTTCTTAGTGTACCAAAAGATTTTAAAAAACACCTATACCAAACGGACAGCTTTTCAGCTAGAAAAGCTGTCCGATGATATAGGTTAAATCGTCATTTCCGAGTTTTGTATACGCCTCAATCTGATTTGAGATGTCTTCAGGCGTGAAGTGGTTTTTCAGATAGGTGCGCAGAGACGGAACGGAAAGTCCGTCTGAATGAATGATAAACCGTGAGCCTTTTTCATACGGATATGTGTATGTTTTATATGTTTGCGGTTTTCCTGATAAGTACCCCGTAACGGGAAGAGGGTAAATATATTTGTCTGAAGGAGCGTACAAAATAAAGCGGATATTGCCGACAGAGCTGTAGACGATGGTTCTCGTTTTAAAATCCGCTTTTAAAATCGAGACGGTCGCCCCCCGCTTTTGCTTGAGCGCCTGATTGCAGCGTTCCATCAAGCTTGCAACGTCTTCATCGCTGTACGCTTTGACAATATCGCTGATCGCTGAAGAGGATTCGCGGGCCATTTGGCCGCTGCCGAGTCCGTCGGCCAGTGCGCATATCATGCCGCCGTCCGTCGCATTGAAATAAAAGCTGTCTCCGCAAACCGTTTTTCCTTCTTTGGGAAGCTGATAAACGAGCGCTTGAATATGTTCATTCGATTCGGTCCAGATCATTGCCTGATCTCCATATACGGATCTTCCGCCAAGGCCTCCCTCAGCCGTTTAACGGCTTTCCGCTGCAGTCTTGATACGTGCATCTGCGATATTCCCAAAATGTCACCGGTTTCTTTTTGGCTTTTGTTTTGGATGTATGTCAGCTCAATGATCTGTTTTTCGCGGTCTGACAGGACGTGCAGGACGCTTTCGAGCGTCAACTTCTGGTTCACCTTCTCATAGCCTTCTTCCTTGGAGCCGACAATATCGAGGATTGTCACCGTGCTGCCGTCTGCATCAGCTTCAATGCTGTGGTCTACGGACAGCGCCTGATAGCTTTTGCCCATTTCCATCGTTTCAAGCACTTCCTCTTCTGACACGTCAAGAAAGGAAGCGATCTCGTCGACCCTCGGAGAACGCTGGTTTTCCGCTGTTAATTGATCGACGGCCATTTTAATCCTAGGCCCCAATTCCTTGATCCTTCTCGGCACATGGACGCTCCACGTTTTATCGCGGAGAAACCGCTTGATTTCCCCGATAATGGTCGGAATGGCGAAGGCTTCAAACGATTTTCCCACATCGGGATCATAGCGCTTGATGGCTCCGAGCAGCCCGAGCATTCCGACCTGGCAGAGATCTTCATGAAAGCTTTTGCCTTTCGAATATTTTTTGGCCAGCGTTTCGACCAGGCTGCTGTATGACTCGACAAGGGCAAGCTGGGCTTTTTCATCCCCGTTGTCCTGATAATCTTTAATCAGACGGTCCACTTCATCTTTAGTTAGTTTCGTAGTTTTGGACGGTTGTGCCATCATCAACTCGCTCCCTGTTTAAGAACTTTGTCATTGATACAGTCACGCCTGAGTCAATCTGCACATTCACTTCATCCATCAGCGTCTCCATTAAATATAAGCCGAGCCCTCCTTCTGACAATTGATCTACCGTGTGCTCCGGGGAATACGGTCCAAGCCCCTTCTGTTTATCCTGTATGTCAAAACTGTCGCCCTGATCTGCGACTACGATTTCGAGGCGGTCACTAAACACGCCGAACCTGACGGATACCTCTCCGGTTTTATCCGCTTTATAGGCATGCTGGACGGCGTTCGTGCAGGCTTCGCTGACGGCGATTTTCAAATCTTCAATATCATCATATGAATACCCCATCTTGCTTGCGATTCCCGACAGGGTTAAACGGATGATTCCCACATATTCCGGTTTGGCAGGTGACTTCATTTCAATGTAATCAGCTGCTCTCTGCATTATAATCCACCCTCTGACTTTCCAGAAATATCGATAATGTCCTTTAAACCTGTAATGTCGAACAGACGGATCAAACGGTCGGACAGATTTTCAAGCAATAAAGAGCCTCCCGTTTTGTTTACCGTTTTATATACCGCTACAAATACACCCAGTCCCGTGCTGTCCATATACGAAACATCCTGCAGGCACACTTTGAGATCCCTTCCCTCTTCAGCGAGCGGCATCAGCTGTTCGCGCAGTGCAGGGGCAGAGTGTACATCTATTTCTCCAGCTACTTTTACCTCTATCACACGGTCATTTTTTTTCGTATCGACTGCCAAATTCACAATATCACCTCTGGTTCTCATTAATCGCTATTGCTTTATTACCCGGCTAAGAAAGGGGCTAAACCTTTCTTTTTAAAACAATGAAGGTGAAATCGTCATGGAGCTGAAAGTCCTGCAGCTTTAGCAGGCTTTCGTAAATATTCTCAGCCATTTGCTGTGCGGGCTCTTCCATATGTACGGAGATGAGGTTTTGGAGGTCTGACCGTTCCAAAAATCCGGCATCTGTTCTGCATTCTGTCACTCCATCAGAAAACAGAATAATCATATCCCCGATGTCCAGCCATTGCTCGTATTGTTCATATTCATAATCCGATGAAATGCCGAGAACGAGCCCTTTTCCTTTTAGATCGTGGAATTTGTCTTCTTTGCCGTTATAATAAAAGCCCGGCTCATGACCGGCCGATGCGAATGTAAACAGATGTTTTTTCAAGTGGTAGTTTCCGTAGAACATCGTAATAAACATGCTCGGGTCCACGTTTTGTTCGACAACCCGGTTCAGGCTTTTCAGAACTTGTGAAGGGTTTGTTCCAGAATCCGGCAAAGAGTCCATCGCATACTTGATCATCGACATGCATAAGGCGGCCGGTATCCCTTTTCCGATCACATCCGCAATCGCGATATTGATGGATTCCTTATCACGGACGAAGTGATAATAATCGCCGCTCATTTGCTTCGCCGGAACGCTGATCGCCCCGATGTCAAGCGCTTCGTCTTTCGGTATCGTAGTTTCAAGGAGCGTCTGCTGCACATTGGCGGCAATTTCGATTTCCGATTTGATTTCCTGCTGAATGCCCCGCAGTGTCTGATGTTCTTGATAGGCCAAGCCGTAACCAATCATTACTTCAATTAAGAAGTCGAGCGAATGGAATACATCATCCGGAAGGTCCGGATATAGTTCAGACAGAACTTTTCGGTGTATGCTGATAATCTCCTCCGGCGGCACTTGATGCTCGATCGTTTTTCTGCTGAATTTCTGCCCTTGATAAAGGGACGTCTCGGTTAATTCAGATATATAACGGCTAAGCAGCTGACGATAGCGCTGCTCGATCACTTCCCTGAAATCCATTCCTTCCCTCCTATCGAAGCCACTTAACGGCTTGTATATCCGTTCCCTTGTCAGCGTCTGAGCTCAATTCGAATTGATCCATCAGACGCCTTACACCAGGCAGGCCGGCTCCGAGACCGCCTGAGGTTGAAAAACCGTCTTCCATCACTTTGCGGATGTCGGCTATTCCCGGACCTTCATCCTTGGCAGTGATTTTCAACCCTTTTTTACCCCTTTCATCGACCTCTTCGATACAGATTTGGCCTTTCCCGGCATATAAATAGATATTCCGGGCCAGCTCTGAAATGGCCGTCGTGATTCTGGCCTGATCGACTGTGCCGAATCCCAGTTGTTTCGCGACATTTCGCCCGAGCTGTCTGGCAGCCACAATATCCCATTCTGTCAAAATCTTTACACAGGACTGGTCTTTCATACCTATTCCCCCAATTCCCGCTGCAATCTCTCGAGCCCTTTTTCGAGATCGAGGGCTGTCTCGATCTCGTCCAATGAAATGCCGAGTTCAATCAATGTCACGGCAACGGCCGGCTGTATGCCAGTCAGGACGACTTTTGCCCCCATTAATTTTGACATTGTAATGACATCGCCGAGTACTTTGGCGATAAATGAATCGATGATATCCACAGAGGTCAGATCGATCACCACTCCGTTCGATCCGGTTTCATAAATTTTATTGAGCAAATCCTCTTGAAAATTGAGAGCGGTCTGGTCATCGAGCTCTACCTGAATGGATACCAGTAAACAATTGTAAAGTTTCAAAATCGGAATTTTAGGCACTCTCAACGTTATTCCTCCAATGAAACGATTTTTCGGTCTGTCATTTCCAACGCGGTTTGAATTCCTTTTTGCAGGGTATTTTTCGTAATAACCTGAGTTAAATCAATGCCTAAATTCACAATCGTCTGCGCGATTTCCGGGCGGATCCCTACAAGCAGGCATTTTGCGCCCACCAGTCTGACGGCTTCTGATGCCTGTATGATGTGGTGTGCAACCATCGTATCGACGACAGGGACTCCCGTAATATCGATTAACACCACTTCAGAACGATGTTTGACGACGCCGTTTAACAGGTTTTCCATAATCTTTTTGGCGCGCTCGGTATCGATCGTTCCGACGAGAGGCATCACCGTAATGTTTTCAAAAACCGGGATCAGCGGCGCGGAAAGCTCCTGAAGCGCAACCTTTTGCATGGCGACGGTTTTTTCCCAAGAAATCGCATACTGATTTAAAATCTCGCTGTTGATCGGATCAATAAATTTGTCAATTTCCCATATGAGATCATAACACTGCTGATCTTCGGGACGATCCTTGTTCATGGCGTAGTAGAGCTGCTTCCAAAACGCTGATAAACCTGAAGAAAGAAGCTTTAAAGGAACGCCGATTTGTACCGCTTTGGAAGAAAACTGATAAATATTGTCGACATTCTCATCTTCAGCTTTCAAACCATTCATTAAAATTTGAATATATTCGTTGCTAATTTCATGATACATCTGTCCGGTGAGCTTCGCGTTCGATAATTTGCCGTTCAGGTCTCTCAAAATGACCGCAAAGCTTTCGGCAAGCTCATTTTGATGCTCTGAAATATACGATAATACTAATTCATTCGACACGTTTATCCCCCCAAGTACATACAGTAACAATTTTTGGACTAACATTTTCATTATATCGTTTGTCAATTTTGAACACAAAAAAAGTTGCTCTATCCTCATGAGCAACTTTGTTCCATATTTAAAAATCGATTAGTGCCAAACTGATTTGTAAGGCTTCGTTAACCTTTTCCATCATTTCATCATCGAGATGGGTGATTTTGTCCGTTAATCTTTGCTTATCAATCGTCCGGATTTGTTCGAGCAATATAACGGAATCTCTTTCAAAACCATAGCGTTTCGCATCAATTTCGACGTGGGTAGGTAATTTTGCTTTCTGTATTTGGGCTGTTATGGCTGCAACAATAGCAGTTGGGCTGAAGCGATTGCCGATGTTGTTTTGAATCACTAAAACCGGGCGCACCCCGCCTTGTTCTGAGCCAACAACAGGAGATAGATCAGCAAAATAAACATCGCCGCGTTTAACAATCAAATGATTATCCTCCGCTTACTAAGCGCTCTACTGTGTTTTCAGCCTCATACTCTGCAAATTGTGCCTCTGAGGAGATGTTTAAATTGATTTTTGCCATCTCCATATAACCGCGTCTCATCGATTCCCGAATTTGTCGATTTTTGCGTTCACGTAAATACATTTTTGTGGCTTGATAAATCAGTTCATTTCGGCTCCCGTTATCTTGCATGACGACACCATCCAGTTCTGATACTAAAGCTTCTGGCAAGCGAATCATAATTTCAGTTGTAGCGCTGGATTCAGACAAAAACATACACCTCCACGAAACTTACGGATACAACATTTTATCCATTCCAAACATAATCATATCATTAATCTTTCCGCAAGCAAAGCTGTTTTTCAGCTTATCGTTTATTTACGGTAAAATCGGATTCCTTATTTCCATTATACTCCCATTTTCCAAAAACATACGGGGGACCCTTGAACTTATCATGCAGGTAATTTCATAATTAATCGTTTGCAGTTTTTGGGCGATTTCGTCGACTGAAATCGTTTCGTCTTTCTGCTTTCCGATTAAGGTTACTTTTGTGCCGACCGGATATTCTTCTTGAAGGGAGATCATAAACTGATCCATGCAGATTCTGCCGGCGATTTCCTGCCTTTTTCCGTCGATCAGCACTTCGCTTCCGGCAAGGCGGCGGAGCCAGCCGTCCGCATAGCCGACAGGGACGGTCCCGATCCACTCATCATGTTCGGCCGTATACGTCGCACCGTAGCTGACGCTCTCGCCTTTGGCGATTTTTTTCACATGAACGAGCTCTGTATGAAGCGAAAACACTTCCTTCAACGGAAACGGAAGCTCGTCTTTAATCTCGGATGACGGCGACATGCCGTACATGCTGACGCCGAAACGAACCGCGTTAAAGAGCTGCTTCTTAAACCGCATGCCGGCGGCGCTGTTTGACGAATGCACCATCAGCCGGTCGAGCGGAAGCGGTTTGATCAGTTCCTTAAAGCGGTCAAGCTGCATGTTGAAATAATCCGTATCCTTTTCGTCCGCTGTGGCGAAATGGGTGAAGACGCCGCAGCAGTTCACCTTGCTGGACGATTCAGTCATATCCATCATTTCTTTTATTTCATCTTCATTTCTGCAGCCGAGCCGTCCCATGCCTGTGTCGATTTTCAAGTGAAAATCGAGCGGTTCGCCGATGTCACCGATCAAACGAAGCACTTCTTTCAGCCAGCTGACCGAATAGCCGGTGACGGTAATGCGCCGTTTTGCGGCAATGCCGGCATATTCCGGCGGCACCGCTCCGAGCACGAGAATCGGTGCGTCTATCCCTTGTTCCCTTAACGAAATCGCTTCATCCAAAAAGGCCACGGCGAGAATTGATGCACCTTCTGCAAGGGCCGCCTTCGCCACCTGGGCGTCCCCATGCCCGTAGGCATTCGCTTTGACGACCGCCATCAGGTCAACATCCCCGCCGATATGACGCTTCATATTCCGTACATTTTCCTTTAAGGCTGTTAAGTCGATTTCTGCCCATGTCTTTCGATAGAATGGTTTTAAGCTCATACTGACACTTCCTGTTCCTTGTTTCGACTAAGTCTTTCCCCATGATACTAAAAATGCAGCAAAAAGGGAAATGCTGCCTTGTTTTAGACGAGGCAAGCCGGGCAAAAGTTTCTGGAATTATATCCATTTTAAGGTAAAATAAAAACAGCCCGTTCCCCGTATATCGGAGAACAGGCTGTTTGAAATGACAGGGCTATTTTGAGGATTGGCCCTGCATGCTCTTTGCGACCATCAGGAGCTCATCCTGGGAAAGATCGTCAGATGAGATGTAATAATCGACTCCATCATATGTCCAGGACAGTGATTTTTCCGAGAGCGCGCCGACCGTAAAGCCGAGGTCGACCGGCTCGCCGTTCATGGAGACCGATGTTGCCGTTTTGGCGACGCGGGCTTTTTCCTGAATCAGCGTAAACGATTTTTCGCCGCCGTATGTGATGACGATTCTTTTGCCGTCGTCGGTGGCCATTTCTTTTTCTTCAAGCTTTTTCACGCCTTGAGGGACATCGAGCGGCGTCTTGACCGCAAACGTGTCAGACGGTTCAGTGCTTGTCGCTACATCGATTTGCGACAGCGTCATGTTTTTCTTTTCGTCGAACGAGCTTTTGTCTAAAGGCTTATCAAATTCAAAGCTTTCAAACTCAACCTTGACCATGGCTTTCCGGTCCGTATCCATCACCTTTACAGATTGAGGGGCCATATTTTTTTTATGAAAGACGATTTCCTGCATCGGCAGCATCTGGTTATGCTGATAGTTTGTTTTCGTTTCGAAAATATACTTTGAATCCTTCGCTTTAAAGGATGCTTCTCCATCGCCTTTAATGTCTTTCACAAGCGATTCAAACAAATACACCTGGCTGCTGTTGTTGGGCCAATCGCTGTGAAAACGGAAGCTTTTATTCAGGGACGGTGTCAGAACAAATACGCCGTTTTCATTGCGCAAAATCACCTGGCTCTGGTCTTTTTTAGGGTTCTCTAAATAAACCCTGTAAAAGGAAGGCTTTTTGTGCCAGATTTCCACGTTGTACTCTTGCGGCTCATTTCCCGTTTGAATCGTCATTTTTGCTTTTGCTTTATAGGACGTGTATTCTTTTGCCTTATTGTCGAGCCCCCTGACAACATCTTCTTGCGATTTTTGGCCGCAGGCAGAAAGCATTAAGACGACAAGCAGCCCCGTTAAAAGCAAAACAAAGCTTTTTCTCACCTTTTTCAACCCCTTTTTAATCATTGATGTAAAAAGGAAGAAACCGCTTGTTCGACTTTAACGGTACGCTTAGAACAGGGGCCGGCTGAATCGGCATGCGTACCATAAAAGCCTGCAACGACTTGTCTCCCTTATTGCACTACCCAATATATGAGGGAGGCGGGAACAATATGCAGACTAGCATGACAACCTTTTGATTCATTTTTGCCGCGTACTATTTCACAAGATGCTCTCATAAACGTGTTACTATATATGTACGAGATCATTGTAAAGGGGCTTTTGACGAAAGCATGTTTATCAGAACGGAAGATTTCCAGACGTTTATCAGGCTCTATCCGGTTACAACCGCGATATTGGCCCTCCAGCTTGTCATATGGGTTCTTTTTTTAATCCCGCTTCCGACCGTGCAGATGTGGTCCGATTTGACGATAGGTTTTAACTGGGGAATCGCCGAAGGGGAGTGGTGGCGGCTTGTCACGCCGATCTTTATTCATGCCGGGTTTTCCCACCTTCTCTTTAATTCGATATCGCTCTTTTTGTTTGCCCCCGCGCTTGAGCGGATGATGGGGACGCTTCGGTTTCTCGCCGTCTATATCGGCTCTGGCGTAATCGGGAACATCGGCACGTACTTCATCGAACCGCCGGAGTATACGCATGTCGGGGCTTCCGGGGCGATCTTCGGCCTGTTCGGGGTATATTTGTACATCGTCCTGTTTCGAAAAGGGCTCATGGACAGGGCGAATTCACAGATTATCGTTACCATTCTCGCGATTTCGGTTTTGATGACATTCATCAACTACAATATCAACATCATGGCGCATATTTTCGGACTTTTGGGCGGCTTGGCGCTTTCTCCGCCGCTTCTCAAAAAAAAGAGTGACGGTTTTTAGCCGTTCACTCTTTTTTCATAGGAATACCATTCAAAAATGGCTTCCAAATCTTTCTCATCTGCATCCTTTACGGAAAACTTCTCATGCAGCACGTTGGATTTTGTGACCGTATGGATGCTTGCAAGCTTTTTCCTGCGCTGAAAATACGAACGGCTCACCTCGTAAACCTGCATGCGCCTTCGCTGTACGACCGCTGTCGTCCTGCCGATGAACCTGGAAGACATGATCAGCTTTTCGCCGCTTATTTTCCAGCCGGCATCGCGATATGACAAATACCCGATAACCCAGAAAAACAGAATGAGCAAAATGGACAAATACCCCCACGGCGGCAAAAAAACCGAGAGCGGGACCACGGCCAACAGCGGCCAGGAAGCGCGGAACATATAGCGTCTTAAAGCGCGTTTCGGCAGACGGTTCAGCCCTTCTTCAGGAACATATTCGGGGACGAATTGTTCGAGCCGTTTCCTTAACGTTTTCTTGCTTGCGATCGGAAATAAAACCGTCGACTTGTCCTCTTCAGAAACCGTTCCGCCCGCGCTTACGATCGTGACGGAGACGAAGCCGAGCGGCTGCCTGATCAGGCTTTCTTTTATTTTCACAGCCTGGATTCGATGGAGCGGGATCGTCATTTGGTGCTTTTCAATCAGCCCCCTGGAAATGACGATTTCGTTGTTTTTGCGGACAACCTTAAAATCGGTGTACTTCAGCATCATCCCGATGACGCTGAGCAGCCATGCGATGAAAAGGGCCACAAAGATGACAAAGGCGATGACAGTCGCTCCGGCTTTATTTAGAAAGGAAAATTTGTCATACAGCCAGTTCAGGTTGACAATCTCATCAAGCTGGGTATAGATGGCAAATATCCCCGAAATAATAACGCCTATTCCGCTTGAAGTGGAAGCAGCGGCCAAGAGCTCCTTTCCGCTCATTTCGTATGTCATGTCCACAGGCTCTTTTTCATCAGCCTTCCCGGCGCTTTCTTCCTCAAGATCAGCCGGCTCGCCTTCAACAGCATTGATTTCCTGCTTTCTCTCAAAGAGTGCCTGCTTGATGTTTTCCGCTTCAGTCTGGGAAATGGCCGAAAGGATGACCTCAGCTTCTTTTCCGCCTCCGGCCGTTTCGACCTGGAGTTTGACAAGCCTGAAAATTTGCTGGATGATGCCGGCGCTTGTGTTGACCGTTTGAATGCGCTCGATCGGAATGTACCTTTTTTTCTTCGTTATTAGGCCTTCCTCTACCCGCAGTTCATCCTCTTCAATCCGATAGGTGAATTTTCTCCATTTGATAATGCTGCTTGCGACAAGGAAAATGAAAATCAGGCCGACTGCGGCGGACGCTATGATCGTCACCGTATGATTTTTATTCAAAAAGAAGGCGACGCCGAACGGAATGATATAGTTTTTAACTGTTTCGACCAGCCCTGCAAAGAAGTTCAGTATCATTGCCGCGGGATGCAGACGTTTCGGCTCAGACATCATCTTCAGTCACCCTGGCGAGCCTCGAGATGAAATCTCTGAGCTGATCCGCTTCTTCCACATCAAGGGCCGGGATTGAATGGGTCGTGGCGGCGGTTGAAATCTGCACAGATGCCAGATTGTATTTCCTTAATAGCGGCCCCTGTGATGTATCGACATGCTGCACCCTGACCATCGGAACGATCACACGGGTGACGACAAAGATGCCGTGCTGGATATCGATTTCATTTTCGTGAACTTCATAGCGCCAGATCCGGTGGCGGATGTTCGGTATGATAAAAATGATAAAGACGGAAATCCCCAGCCAAACGGCTGCCCCCGCTATCCCGATCCAAATCGGCCATTTAAAGATCACGGTTACCGCAAACAGTCCGGCAGCAATCAGAAACAGGACAAACGATGTGATGCCGGCGCTGATTTTCCATACCTTCACGCCGTTACGGCTGATTTGATTTTTTGGCTCTCTTCTCAACATTAGATTCCCCCAATCCTATGTTCTATTTACGACTTCGCCGCCGAAAATGTTTCATTTTTTAAAAAAGGCGAATCCGTAAAAAAGGATTCGCCTTTTGATTATGAATTATAGGATTTTTTTTGGCGTCTGTCATTTGAAGAACGCTTTTTATCATAGGAAGAACGGTTGTTCTTTCCTCTGTATCCGCCACCGTCTCTCCGCTTTGATGAACGGTGGTGGCTTTTATGCCGCTTCGTTCTGAGGGGCGCTTCTTCTGTCAAACGGACAGGCGTATCATCCGGCTCTTTTGTCATCATTTTGATGGCAGCCGCTACGACCGTTACTGCATCACGGTCTTCCAGCAGTTCAGCCGCTGCAGACATATAGAAGTTCAGGTTGTTTTCTTCCATGATCGTCCGGATGCGGTCAACGGTTACCTGCTGCTGTCCTTCGATAGCCTCGTCAAGAGTCGGCGGTTTCATCCGGTCCATTTTGCGTTTTGTCGTTTGTTCGATGGCACGCAGCATATCCTTCTCACGCGGTGTAATGAATGTCATCGCCATTCCCGTTTTGCCCGCGCGGCCCGTTCTTCCGATACGGTGAACGTAGCTTTCAGGATCTTGGGGAACATCAAAGTTATAAACGTGCGTAACTCCGGAAATATCCAGACCGCGGGCAGCAACGTCTGTTGCGACAAGCACTTCGATTGCGCCTTGCTTGAATTTGCGGAGGGCTACCATCCGCTTCGCCTGTGTCAAATCTCCGTGAATTCCTTCAGCCGTATAGCCGCGCAGGTTCAGCGCTTCCGTCAACTCATCAACGCGGCGCTTCGTACGGCCGAAGACGATCGCAAGCTCAGGAGACTGGATGTCGAGAAGACGTGTCAGCGTATCAAATTTTTTGCGTTCATGCACTTCCAGATAGAATTGCTGAATGTTTGAAACCGTCATTTCCTTCGCTTTTACTTTAATATGCTCCGGATTGTTCATAAAGCGTTCGGCGATCCGCTTAATCGGCGCCGGCATCGTTGCAGAAAACAGCAATGTCTGGTGATCTTCCGGTACATTGGAAAGAATCGATTCGATATCTTCGATGAATCCCATGTTCAGCATTTCGTCCGCTTCATCAAGCACAACGGTATTGACCGTTTGCAGACGCATCGTGCGGCGGTTGATATGGTCGATCAGACGGCCTGGAGTTCCGACGATAATGTGGGGATTTTTCTTGAGCGCGCGAATTTGGCGGCCGATATCCTGGCCTCCGTAAATCGGAAGAACTCGAGCGCGTTTATCCTGTCCGATTTTATATAGCTCTTCAGAAACTTGAATGGCTAATTCACGAGTAGGTGCGATAACAATGGCTTGAATGTTAGGAGACTCGGGGTTGATTTTCTCAACAAGAGGAATGCCAAATGCAGCCGTTTTTCCTGTTCCCGTTTGTGCTTGTCCGATGACATCTTTATTTGCAAGTCCAAGCGGTATCGTTTGCGCCTGAATCGGTGTTGCTTCTTCAAATCCCATGCGTTTAATCGCTTTTGTGAGATCTGAACTTAATTGAAAATCTTGAAACGTTATAGTCAATGTATTCAAACTCCTTCTGCTTACTGTTTCAGTAATGTCGTGTTTCATCAATAAAAACTGCCCTTTATATAAAGGACAGGTTCATACTTATACAAAGCCCGAATTACTTTACATGTTATATTACCATTACGATATGTGTTTTTCAATAAGGCGGACATAAGGGATGCGCTCCCCTCGACCCGTTTTTATCAAGCCGGTGATGCAGCATCATATGTAGCATCCGGCAAATTTACTGTTTCCCGCCGCGGACCGTCTTTCCATCCGCCTTTTACACATTGTAACACAGGCTTTAAAGGGTTTCGACAGTGCGCGTTTATTTTTTTCTTGATCATCCAAGCCCTGCATGTTTATTTTTCCCAATATGTCATGATTTATTTACAGAATCTCCGGATTCTCTTTTCAGAAACGCCTCGACCGTCCGAAAAAGAAATTCGGGGTTTTCCTCAAGACAGATATGGTGGCTGACATCAGGCAGCAGGCAAAGCTCTTTTTCTTTGGAGGGAATCGTTTCGTATAAATAATAGGCGCTTGATAACGGCACGATGGAATCGCGTTCTCCTTGAACGATGAGGACGGGAATATGAAGTTTTTTCAAACCGGGTTTCGTGGCTTTGACGAGCTTGCGGAATTGGAGAGCGGAGGAAACCGGCGTGCTTGTCAGCTTCCGCTTGTATCTTTTGTAAAGCAGATTATCCTCCAGCCTGCCATGAAATGAATCTTTTATCACGCTTTTCAAATCCTGAATCAGCTGTCCGGGACTGATATATTGGGCAGCCGCACTTAAAAGGACAAGGCGGCTGACCGGGTATTTTCCCGCCAAATAAGCAGCGATCATGCCGCCCATCGAAAAACCGATGACATATACGACTTCGCATTCTTTTAGAAGGCGGACGAGTTCGACTTCCGCGCAGGCAATCCATTCCTGATAACAGACCCTTTAAAACCGGCGTTTCCCCGTGCCCCGGAAGCGTGATCATCTCGATCTTCCAATCGCACGTTTTCTTCAAATACGCGGCAAGCGGTTCGATTTCGTACGGAGCTCCCGTAAAACCATGAATGCATAAACACCCGATCATGACCTTTCACCCGTTTTCTTTTTTGGTATACCGTAAAAAAACGATCAAGCTTTTAGTCCTGCAAATCTTTGATAACGTCCTCGAGCTTCATTCCTCTTGATGCTTTCACAAGGATGACATCTCCGGCATTCGCTTTTTCTTTCAGTTCCCGTGTCAGGCTGTCTTTATCACCGGGGCTGAAGTGAAAGACTCTGTTTTCCGGAAAATGTTGAAGCGCCCCTTTTGCAATATATTCACCGAGTTCTCCGTATGCAAATACATACTCGATCACATCCGGATCGATCGATTGCCCGATGTCTTCGTGAAAGGCTTTTTCATGTTCCCCAAGCTCAAGCATGTCGCCGAGAACGAGCAGTTTTTTGCCGTATCCGTCAAGCTGTTCGACGAGCTCGATCGCCGCCTTCATGGACGTCGGGCTCGCGTTGTAGGCATCGTTGATCACGGCAAGGCCGTCCTGCGTTTTCACAAGCTCAAGCCTCATTCCCGTTACTTTCAGCGTTTTCAGGCCCTCGGCGATGTTTGCGCGGCTGACGTTTAATAGATCGCCCGCTGCAATGGCGGCCAAGGCATTCTTGACATTATGCTTTCCGAGGACAGGGATAAAAAATCCGGTGCTGATCCCTTTGACGCGGAAAGATGCGCCTTCTTCCGTCTGCCTTGCGTCCTCAAGCTGATAATCGGCGCCAGGACCTTCTCCGAACGTTTTGGTATGGTATGGCGGATGAACGATTTTTTCAGACAGAAGAGGTTCATCCCCGATATAAATGAGCGTGCCGTCTTTTGAAAGGCCGTTGACAATTTCGAGCTTCGCTTCGGCAATCCCTTCTCTTGAGCCGAGTTCAAGCAGATGCGATTCGCCGATATTCGTAATAACGGCAATATCCGGACGGGCAAGGCGGGTGAGAAAATCGATTTCCCCTTTTGCGCTCATTCCCATTTCAAGCACGGCGATGTCGGTATCTTCCGGCATCGCAAGAATCGTAAGCGGCATGCCGATATGGTTGTTATAGTTTCCTTCTGTTTTGTGCACATTGTATTCGGTATTTAAAACGGCGTGGATCATGTCCTTCGTCGTCGTTTTCCCGTTTGATCCGGTCACGCCGATCACTTGAACATCGAGCTGATCGCGGTAAGTCTTAGCGAGTCTTTGCAGGGCTTCCAGCGTGTCATCGACAATGATGACCGCTCGTCCTTCCGGCGGATTCGGCTCATTCCGATTCCACAGAACGGCAGACACGCCGGCCTGAAAAGCCTGTTCTGCAAAAGCGTGCCCGTTGAACCGCTCGCCTGCAAGCGGAATAAATAATTGTTCTTTTTTTAGTGCTCTGGAATCTGTTGACACGCCTTTGACCAGCCGTTCGCCGAACGCTTCTTCTAGAAGTGTGCCTCCCGCCATCTCGGCGATTTCTTTTACCGTTCTCTTTATCATATGTTTTCCCTCTCTTTCTCCAGCAAGGAAAAGAGACACTATCCGCAAAAAAGATAGTGTCTTGTGCCCCTCGCCGGGATAATCTCGCGGCTTTTCAGCCTGCGTTGTTAAAATGTATATTTAATCTGCTGTTTTTCTTTATGCCGCTCAATCGCTAAATCGACGAGCTTTTCGATCAGGTCGGGATATTCGACTCCAGACTCCTTCCACAGAAGAGGAAACATGCTAAACGGCGTAAATCCGGGCATTGTGTTGACCTCATTGATCAGAATCTTTCCTTCATTCGTCAAGAAAAAGTCCGCCCTGACAAGGCCTGAACCGTCAATCGCCTGAAAAGCCCTGACCGCCATGCTGCTCATCGTGTCGTATTCGTCTTCTGATAAAGAAGCAGGAATAATCAAATCGGTATCTCCGTCTTCATATTTTGCTTTGTAGTCATAAAAGTCCTTTTTCGGAGCGATTTCGCCCGCCACCGAACATGCCGGTTCATCATTGCCAAGAACGCCGATTTCGATTTCGCGGCCGATGACGCCTTCTTCGACGACGATCTTGCGGTCATATTGGAAAGCCAGTTCAAAAGCATGATCGAGCTCTTCGCGGTTCCGGCACTTGCTGATTCCGACGCTTGAACCGAGGTTTGCCGGCTTGACAAAGCACGGATACCCAAGCTCCGCCTCCACTTTTTCATAGCTTTCTTCTTTCGCTTCATTCCATGTTTTTTTCACAAAAGACACATATTTCGCCTGATCCAGACCCGCTTGGGCAAACAGGTGCTTCATGACGACTTTATCCATTCCCGCGGAAGAAGCTAAAACCCCGTTTCCGACATAAGGAACGTTTAATAATTCCAGCATGCCCTGAATCGTGCCGTCTTCTCCGTTCGGCCCGTGCAGAAGCGGAAATACGACGTCAATCGCTTCTTCATCTGTGCCTGACTGTCCAGGGAACATGTCGCGGTTCAGCGCTGCCGGAGAAAATGTCCGCCCCGCCTGTTCAAATTGAAGCATTTTCACATTTGAAACGGGCTCTGTCAGCTGAGGGCCTCTCACCCACTCGCCTTTTTCTGTAATGTAAATCGGATGTATATCAAACTTTTCTGTATCTAACGCTTTCGTAACGGCTAATGCAGTTTGCAGGGACACGTTATGCTCCGCAGATTTTCCGCCGTATACCAATCCTAATCTTGTCTTCAATTCGTACTCCCCCCACTGGATTCATCTTTACTATCTTATCACTTTCCCGGGAAAATGATCTAATGATTTTAGAGCAGCCTGAAAAAAGCATTTATATGTAATTCCATCTCATTTTATATTAAAATGGCATTGAAAAGGAGAGATGGCAATTGAAAAAAATCACTACTGAAGCACAATTTAATGAACTCATCCAATCCGATAAAGAAATCATCGTCAAATTTTACGCAGACTGGTGCCCTGACTGCACCCGCATGAATATGTTTATCGGGGACATTCTTGACGCCTACAAGGACAACGAATGGTATGAACTGAACAGAGACGACCTTCCGGAGCTTGCAGATCAATATCAGGTTATGGGCATTCCAAGCCTTTTGATTTTCAAAAACGGAGAAAAAACCGGCCATCTTCACAGTGCCAATGCCAAAACACCTGAAGAAGTGACTGAATTTCTATCAGAACATATAAGTTAATTCGTTTCATGGCTGCTTTTTATGTCTTTTGGCATGGACAAATTCTGAGTCCATGCCTTACTGCTATCATATAAAAGACGGATCCGGACCTGTATTTGTTTCGACAAATAGTATTTCCCGGGAAACATTAGATGTCAAAAAAGTGCTTGATTCGATCATTAAATTCGGGTAGAATGTGTTTTGTTCCTATTTTGCAATTATTTTTTCTAGTTGTGTGAAGCCCTTGTCGGCTTCTTTTTTTGCGTGTTTAATTGGATAATAATTCATATTATGGTTTTTTGTTCAATATTCTTTAGAGGGTGCCGCTTTACACGGCGCAAACTGGTTTTGTATAATATCATTAATTGATAATGATTATCAATATCAAATAGAATCTGTGTGAGGTGAAGATATGTGCCCCCACAAATGGAAGAAAGAAAAATGCAGCTGATACAGCGGTTCATTCAGCTTGGCATATACAAAAAAGAAGAACGCCATCTTTACGAGTTGTCTTTGAACGAGCTTGAAAGCGAATACGAATCCATTAAGCTTAGAAAGGCGGACTACCATGTCAAAACGAAAGATTAAAACCTATCATCAGCTTGTCGAAGAATATAAAAAAGAAATCACCCGAAGCGAGAAGGAAATGGATATGATTTACGACCGCATCGACCGCAAGCATGAGAACAGGCTGCTTTCCGTTGCTAAAGAAAAGCGGTCATAACATTAAGCCGGACGTTTGTCCGGCTTTTCTAGTTTTCGCCAAACGCAATTCCTGCAAGCTTGGCGATTGTTGCGTCATCCATCGGCGGGTTGTGAAGCCCGGCTCTGACGTCGCGGTAATACCGCTGAAGCGGATTGTTTCCTGAAAGACTTTTCGCTCCGACGACCCGCATCGCTTTGTCGACAACAGCGATCGCTGTATTTGTGACTGCGTGTTTGACGGCCCCGAGCTCTCCGCCTAAAAGGCCGCGGCGTTTTGGATCATCATAAATGCCGGCGACATTGTACAAGAAATGGCGGGCTTTCATCAGCTCCAAATCGATTTCCCCGATATGCCGCTGAACAGCCGGCACGTCTTTGATCGGCCCTTTCAAACTGTTTGGCGAGTAGGCATTTGCAAAATCAACGGCATAATCCCGCGCCGCTTGGGCGATTCCGAGATAGACAGCCGGTATATGCAAAAGCCAGCCGTTGATTTTATCCGTCCGTTTCCCTGTTTGAAGCTCCACAAGCATTGAGTCGTCAAGGCGGACATCTTTCAGCACAAGATCGTGGCTTCCCGTTCCCCTCATCGCGATCATATCCCACGTTTCCTCAATTGACACGCCGTCTGCGTCCTTATGAATCAAAAAGACGCCGATCGCCTGCTTTTCTTCGATCCAAGCGGTGACAAGAAAATAATCAAGAACAGGGGACATCGTCGTAAAGGTTTTTCGTCCGTTTACGATCCAGCCGCCCTCATGTCTTGCGGCATTCGTACCCGGGCGTCCGCCTCTCGTCGGACTGCCGGTCTGCGCTTCGCTGGCCGCCCTGTTGATCAGCGCTCCCTTCAGCGCTTCTTGTGACACTTTCTTAAACACTTCTGGATCCCAGCTGTTTCCTTCAGCCAATTCACCCATGACGCTCAAATGCCAGCCGATGCTGAGAGCGGTCGGTCCGTCTCCCTTTGCCAGCCTTTCCTGAAACAAAAGCATGTCATACAGCGAAATGCCTTCACCGCCAAGGTTTTTCGCAACGGTCAGCGCTGTATACCCGGATTCTCGCAATTGCCGAATATTGTCTTCCGGAAAAAGAGCATGTTCATCATAATAAGCGGCCGTTTTCGCAAATTCATCAGCCAGTTTTCCGATCTTACTGAGCCATTCCTGCTGTTTTTCGTTTTTTACAAATAGTGTGCACACACGGCAACCTCCTGACATTATTCCGATCAATTTAATATGATTATAGTTTGAGAAAAGCCGATCTTGCAACCGATAACCGCCAGACAGCAAAAAAGCACGCTCTCAAGGGCGAGGCGCACTTTTCTGTTTATGCGGTTTGACCGCCGCGTCCGTCCATCTTCATTCCGAGATATATCAGCATGTATGTCAAGTACCCCATCGTGATGACGAGACCGCCGAAGAAAAAGTCGGAGAATAGCGGTTCTTCATAAGCGGCGATGCCGGCAAGCGCGATCCAGCTTGCATACAGATAGCCGATAAAAAAGCGGACGCCGTTTTTTAATTTATACAACATCAACAAACCTGCAAGCGAAAACAATCCGAGTGCAAGCCTAAAATAGACAAGGTGGTCAAAATGAAAAGCAAACGTGACAAATGAAAATGACAGCAACAGAATTATCGGTAATGCTGTAATGAATTTTCGCATCGTCTGTTCAACTCCTATTTCCTTATTATAAGGAAAATAGGAAAATTAAACTGTAGACGCGACATTTTTCACAAAAATGTCATGTCCGCCGTCACATATTTGACAAAAATCTTATATTTTCACATCCCGCTTGCAGAAGCTCCACCAGGCCACAACGATAAAAAACACAAAATGAATGATGATGATAAAGACCGAAAACAGCGGTGTCATTCCTGCAAAAACAGTTTTTGCGTGTTCGCCGTATTGCGTGAAATCGGTGTTGGCAAACAGCAAAAATTTACCCCACGGATTTTGCAAATACGCCATGATCGTGACAAGCGCTTTGGCCCCGTACAGCACGACGATCGAAACCATGATGCTGAGCGCGCTGCTTCTGAACAAGGCAGAGCATAAAAACGCAAAGGAGACCATCATAAAAACCTCAAGCCACTGTGAACCGATGATTTGCAACGTATTGAGAAATAACGGCTTTGCCGCAGGATCAAGCTTTATGCCGAAAAAGACGAGTCCGTAAAGCAGCGAAAAGCCGTAATAGACGACAAAGAGCCAAATGCTTGCAAGGACACTTGTCAAAAATTTAGAAATGAGGATTTTTTCCCTGCTGACCGGTCGGATCAGCAGAAATTTGATCGTCTTTTTGTCGTATTCAAATGAAATAATCGAAGCTGCCACCGCAACCGAAAGCCCCTGCAGGAGTATGTTGAGGTTCGGCGCAAAGGAAAAATAGCCGATGAAATGGTCTTCAGCGCCTGCGCCCGCCAATATCCGTTTCGTTACCAGCGCAAACAGAAATTGAAACGCAGCGATCAGCACCAGCGACACAAACGTCACCCTTCGCTTCAGCAGCTTGACATGCTCATTTTTGATGAGTCTGTACATCAAAATCCCCCTCCTCTTCCATGGCGGCCGTTAACGTCATGTATTCATCCTCCAGCGACTGCTTAAACGGAGCAATCGAATATACATCGATATCGTTCATGACAAGCTGTTTATTTAAATCCAGAATTTTCCTTTTCTCGACTTTAACGGCTATGAGTCCTTTTTCCTTCCAGGCTTCATAGCCGTTCCCTTTCAGCCATTGAAGTGCTTTCTCCTCAGGCTCCACTTCCAAAAGCGCTTTTTCAAGCTTTTCTTCTGCGCCATGTAAGGTGACTGTCGATTTGACTCTTCCATTTTGAAGGATGACGACCCGATCACACAAATCTTCGACTTCCTTCAACAAGTGCGTTGCAAACAAGATGACGGTTCCTTCCTCTTTGGCCAGCTCGCGAAGGTGGCCGCGGAAATCTTTCATTCCCGCAGGATCGAGACCGTTTGTCGGTTCGTCCAATATCAGCAGCTTCGGACGGTGTAGGATCGCCTGGGCAATCCCGAGGCGCTGCCTCATGCCGAGCGAGTATGTTTTGACTTTATCATCGATTGCATCTCCAAGGCCGACGCGTTCGACCACCTCATCGAGCCGCTCCTGAGCGATATCTTTGTGCATATTTGCATAATGTATGAGATTTTCATAGCCTGTGAGGTACGGATAAAATTCCGGGTTTTCCACGATCGCACCCACGGCCTGAATCGCCTTTTCGAATTGGCGGTCAATCGGAAAACCGTTAATGATGATCGACCCGCTGCTCTGTTTGATCAAACCGGTCATCAATTTGATAAGGGTCGTTTTTCCGGAACCGTTCGGACCAAGCAGGCCGATGATTTCCCCCTTGTCCGCCTCGAGATTGATGTTTTTCAGGATCGTCTTGCCGTCAATGATCTTATCGACGCCTTCTATATGTAAAACAGGTGTCATGGAGGCCCCTCCTTTAGTACCAAAAATAAACAGTGCCAAAAGGCACTGTTTGATTATAGCATTTTTCACCGTGTTACACAGACACTTCCGGATGCGGCGCTTCGATATTGCCGTGCTTTTTCTCGGTCTCGGTGACAATGACGGCGCATGCAGCATCTCCCGTCGTGTTGACGGCCGTTCTGACCATATCCAAAAGTCGGTCAATTCCCAAAATTAAGGCAATTCCGGCGACAGGAAGGTTTACAGATTGAAGCACCATCGCCAACATGATCAGGCCGACACCCGGGACTCCCGCCGTTCCGATGCTGGCCAGCACGGCTGTTAAAACGACCATTAACAGCTGCGGAATCGTCAGTTCGACTCCGTAGACCTGGGCGATAAAGATCGTCGCTACCCCTTGCATGATCGCCGTCCCATCCATATTGATCGTCGCTCCGAGCGGCTGAACGAAACTGCTGATCGGCTCCGGCACTTTCAGTTTTCTTTGAGCCACATCCATAGAAACTGGAAGCGTCGCATTGCTGCTTGACGTACTGAACGCTACGATCATCACTTCTGAGAAGTCCTTAAAAAATGTAATTGGATTCCGCTTTGCAAATAATGCAATCGTCGAACCGTAAGTGACGATCGTGTGTATAACAAGCGCCAATATGACAACGATCATGTACAGTCCCATCGCTTTGATCGCGTTCCATCCCTGGCTGCCGATTGCCGTCGCGATCAAACCGAACGTCCCGTACGGCGCGAATTTCATCACAAGGTTGACGAGATACATCATCAATTCGTTGCCTTGCTCAACCACTTTTAGGAGAGCGTCGGCTTTTTTCCCGAGCATCGTAATGCCGAGTCCGACCAGGATCGAGAAAGCGATGATCTGCAGCATATTTCCCTCAGCCATCGCCTGAACCGGATTCGTCGGAATGATGTTCAACAGCGTATCCGCAATGCTCGGTGCTTCCTCGGCCTTATATTGCGCGGAGCTCGTATCGTAGCTTCCGATTTCACCGGGCTTAATGATCAAAGCCAAAATAAGTCCGATGATGATGGCGACCGCTGTTGTCGATAAAAAGTACGCGATCGTTTTCGCACCGATTCTGCCGAGTTTTTTCGGATCTCCAAGACCGGCTACCCCTAAAGTCAGAGAAAAGAATACAATCGGGACGACCAGCATCTTAATGAGGTTTAAGAAAATGGTCCCAAGCGGCCCGAATACAAACGTGTTAAGCTTCGAGAACAGGTCCGGCGACGTAACGTTCAGCACAATGCCGACGACAGCACCAAGGATCAAACCAATGATAATTTTCGTTGCCAACTTCAATAAAATCCTCCCCTTTCTGAACAAAAAAGCCCATGAGAGAGGTCTCCCATGGACTTTTACAATTCCGTTTGGTTCCACATGGCTCTCTTCACGTCGATGGGGTTAGCTGACGGGTTCGGACGAAGAGATGTCCGTTTTTCCGCTAAAACGGAAAAATTCACCCCAAAAGATCGGGTCCCCCACCCCTACTAAAGGATTAAACGCGTGGCGTTATTTCGTTATATTACATTTATACCTGATAATTCGAAATATGTAAATAACCTATTTCGTTTTACAATTTATTACTTATCCTTAGGCTTCACGGCCTGCTTTTCGTCCTGGTTTGTCACATCGAGAACATCAAGCAGGAACACAAAAATCGGAATCCCGATAATCAGGCCCCAAATGCCCATGAAATGCTCGGAAAAAATCAGCACGATAAACGTGAAGAATATCGGCAGTTCGGTCTTGGCTGACATCAATTTCGGATTGAGGAAGTATGTTTCAATCGCATGAACGATCAAGATGACGAGCACTAAGGAGACGATGTATGCCATTCCTCCGATACTGTAGGCTATGAAACTTAAAGGAATAAGAGAAATCACAACGCCGGCGACAGGAACCAATCCGAGGAAAAATACCATGACCGCAAGGCCGAAAAGCTGAGGAAAACCCATGATTCCGAGGGCAATGGTCGTTAACGCGCAGTTCACGGAAGCGATGATGAACTGAGCTTCAAGCACCTTGCCGAACGTTCGCGTAAACTTCTTTCCGAAAAACGCAATCTCCTCATAAAAAACAGCGACTTTGCTCGTTTTGAATTTATCCATCAATTTCATGACTTTATCTTTTTCTATCAAGAAAAACATACTGAGAATTAAGGACATAATCACCTGGATGCTGAATGTGCCGATGTCCGTGATATATGTATAGATAAAGTTAAGCCCTTTTTCCAAATATGATGTCAGGTTGATATCCCCGAACATGCCGGTGACCATATCGAGAAAAGGAATGCTGTCTGGATGAGAAGCGATATATTTGCCCTGTTTAATCAGCTGCTGAATCTGCTTGACGATAACGGGATAGTACACCGCCCCGCCGATCGAAAGACCAAGGACAAGCGCAGCGTATAAACAGGATATAATCAGCCTTTGGCTGACTTTGATAAAACGGTTTAAAAAACTTCTGATCACATTTTCCAAACGATTCATTAAAAACGTAAAAATAAATGTGAGCAGTATCAAATTCATCATGCTGCGGAAAAAGTATAAGATCCCCGCTAAAACAACAAAAACAAAAAAGCGCCTGACCCCAGGATGCTGAAAAAATTTAATCAACGCTGCCATTCGTGCACACTCCCACCAGTACTTTAGTCCTTAACTTTTAGCATATTCACGCTGTATATTTATAAGATGATGTATCATCTGTAAATTATATAACAAAAAAGCGCAGAAATCTCTTTCTGCGGCTTAAATAAATCTTAAAAAATTTTATTTTTCAAAACGTTTTTTGAATGCGAAAGGCGCCGGTTCTCCGGCGCCCCTTTTCTTAAACGGCAGTCTTCATCTTTTTCATCTGAGATACGGCTTCCATGCTTTTTTCTTCATCGAATTCTTTCTCGCTTTTTGCTACCACGATAGTCGCGATTCCATTTCCGATCAGATTGACGATCGCCCTTCCTTCGCTCATAAAGCGATCGACCCCGAGCAGGAGTGCCAGGCCTTCAAGCGGAATGACCTGAAGGGCGGAAAGGGTTGACGCCAGTACGATAAATCCGCTTCCGGTCACGCCCGCAGCTCCTTTTGACGTCAGCATCAAGACGAGAATGATCGTAATCTGCTGGCCGATCGATAAATCGATGCCAAATACTTGCGCAAGGAAGACAACGGCCATCGATAAATAGATGGAAGTGCCGTCAAGGTTAAAGGAGTAGCCCGTCGGAATGACGAGGCCGACCACCGACTTCGAGCAGCCGTAGCGCTCCATCTTATCCATCATTCGCGGAAGCACGGATTCAGAGGAGCTTGTGCCGAGAACGATCAGCAGCTCGTCTTTAATAAAGCGCAAATAATTCCATAAACTAAAACCGTACATTCTGCAAATAATGTTCAATACGACAAACACGAATATAAACATCGTCAAGTAAACGGACAGCATCAGCTTTGCCAGCGGCTGCATGGATGCGAGCCCGAAATGTCCGATTGTATAGGCAATGGCGCCGAATGCACCGATCGGGGCAGCCCTCATAATATAGCCGATAATTTTGAAGAAAACCTGTGATAATTTATCAAAAAAATCGATGATGCTCTGCCCTTTTTTCCCCAATGCAGCAAGGCCGGTTCCGAAAAGAATGGAGAAAAATAGCACTTGCAGAATATCCCCTTTTGCAAAAGCGTCGACCATATTTGACGGCACGATGTGCGTGACGAATTCCACCCAGTCTATGCCCTGGCCGCCGTTTTGGGTGTATTGCGAGACATCCCCTTTTTCAAGCTTGCTGTAATCAAGGCCGGCCCCCGGTTTAATGAGGTTGACGACAAAGAGCCCGACAATGAGCGCAAGCGTTGTCACCACTTCAAAATAAATGAATGCCTTCCCTCCGACTTTGCCGACCTTTTTCATATCCCCCATTTTGGCAATGCCGAGGACAATCGTGAAGAAAATGATCGGTGCAATGACCATCTTCACGGCATTGATAAATGTATCACCAAGCGGTTTCATTTGTTTCCCGGCGTCAGGCCACAGGACGCCGACCAATACCCCTAGCAAAACCGCGGTGATGACTTGAAACGTCAAGTTTTTCAACAGTTTTGACAGCTTCATGTTCTCATCCCCCGTTTCGTTGAAAGCTGCTTAAGACTTTCTTACCATAATGGTAGCGCTTTCAACTGAATGAGAGAAGATTATGGTCATATCGGACATTTTGGTCTTTTTGGTCACGGATTTAATATGTTGCGATATAGCGGTTGACAGGACGGCCTATGCCGCCATATTGGATATCCAGCTTAACCCTCCCTTCTTTTTCCAAAAAGTCCAAGTACCGTCTCGCCGTCACCCTTGCGATGCCGAGCGCGTTTGCGACCTCTTCAGCGGAGTTCGGCTCTGTCTGCCGATTCATATATGCCATTATTTCCTTCAGTGTGAACATATTCAGCCCTTTTGGCAGCTCTTTGACCGGCTCCCTTTCGCCGCTGATATTCAGCATCGCATCAAGCTTTTCCTGCGAAAATGTCTCCGTCTCATGAAGCTTTTGCTTAAATAGTTTGTATTTTTCCAAAGACTTCCTGATTCTTTCCATTTTAAATGGCTTTAAAATGTAGTCGACCGCTCCGTTTTGCAGCATAAGGGCGATCGTTTCTTTATCCTTTGCCGCCGTGACGACGATGCAATCCGTCTCCAGTTTTTGCTTCCTGATCTCCTGCAGCGTTTTGATCCCGTCCTTTTTCGGCATATATACATCCAAAATCACGAGATCCGGCCGCACCTCTTTGATCAGCCTGATCCCTTCTTCGCCGTTTCCCGCCAGAGCCGCAACTTCAAAACCGCTGACGCCTGAGATAAACTCTTTATTTACCTCCTGAACCATCGGATCATCCTCGATCAGCAAAACACGAATGACATCTTTAGCCGTCATATTGGTCCCCCCCTTTATTCCATTGGAATCAAAATTGAAAACGATGTTCCCTGCCCCGGGTATGATGCTGCGTCGATCTGTCCCATCCCTTTGTCGACGATTTGCTTCACTAAGTAAAGTCCGTACCCCGTTCCGTCCTCTTTATTCATTGTAAATCCCTTTTCATAAATACGGGGAAGATATGCTTCTTCCATTCCGCAGCCGTTGTCTTCTATTAAAATCGCCAGCACGTCCTCAGACTGTTCAATGCTGATATCGATCCGTTTCTCTTCCCTTGAAACAGATTCAAAGGAAGCGAAGGCATTCTCGATTAAATTTCCGAGCAGTACGACGATATCATGCTGGTCGATTTTCTTTGGAAAGCGGCGGAGGCTGCTGTTGGCATCGATGTTGACGCTGATGCCGAGCTCTTTTCCCCTCGTGATTTTGCTTAACAGCAGGCCTGCCGCCGCGTCGTTTTGAATCGCTTTGTTTAAAAAACGCGATGCATGTTCCTGTTCCGTCGTCGCCTGAAAAGCCAAATCAAGCGCCTGATCCGCTTTTCCCAATTGAATCAGGCCGGCGATAGTGTGAAGCTTGTTCATATGCTCGTGATTTTGCACCCTCAGCGCATCGATAAAGTTTTTCACGCCTGTCAGCTCTTCGGCAAGTTTCGCAGCTTCTGTCCGGTCCTGAAAAATCGCGACGGCACCGATCACCTTTTTCTTCATGACGATCGGAATCCGGCTGCTCATGATCACTTTTCCGCTGACCTGAATTTCCTCATTGTAAACGGGCCGGTTTTGATCAACGATCTCAGGAAGCCGCGTATCTGCTAATACATCGAAGATCAGCCGTCCGACGACGTCTCCTCTCACATTGAAAATCCGTTTTGCCTTTTCGTTAAAAATCGTAATGATGTATTGATTGTCAATCGCGATGACGCCTTCATTGATCGAATGGAAGGTGGCCGTCCGTTCCTCAAGCATTCTGACGATCTCATGGGGCTCCATCTTGAACATTTGCTTTTTGATATGCCTGGCCAATAAAAACGAGCCGACAAGCCCAAAAATCAACGTCAAAAAGACGACGGCCAAAATATCTTTCTTTAAATCTGCTAAGATATCGGCAATGCCCGGCAATGTCCTGCCGACGAGCACGACGCCGATCTGGTTCAGGTTTTCATCCTTGACCGGATAAAACGCGCGAACGGCAGGACCAAGCTCGCCCTCCGCTTCAGAGAAATAAATATGCTCGGCAAACGCCGCTTCCTCATCTTCTCCCAATGATCGCTTCCCGATCGCCCCTGAGACGGGATGCGAATAGCGGATATGGTTCATGTCCATGACAACGATATAATCCGCTTCATTAATGATCCGTATATCTTCAACAACATCGTTGAGAGAACGGGGAACAGAATGCTCCAAAGCACTCTTGACGTCAGAGAGCTCTGCGACCGTTCTCGCCGTGTTCATCAGCCTTTTTTTCAATTCGCGTTCTTCCGTCTGCTGAATGTTTCCGATTAAGACGATGCCGCCGATAATCAAGGAGAAAATCACAACCAAATACGATAAAATCGTAATTTTCCAGCGGATCGATATCCGATTGATTTTCATTTTTTCCTCCTTCATGGAAAACCTTCATCTTTACGAGCCGTCACCTGAAACAGTATGCTTATCATAGCGGACTTTAGAAAGAGGAGGTTTTAAATGAAAAGCTTGCTTGCATTTTTAAGTATGCTTGTGTTCGGTATTGCAACCGCTTTATATATAGGCTTTCATGACAATTTCCCCAGCCGTGACCGCATATACGACGATGAGCAGGAGGGGCTGAAAGAGCTGGTTGTGTTCAAGTTCAGCCATGTCGTTGCGGAAAATACGCCGAAAGGGCTCGCCGCAAAAAAGTTCGCCCAATTGGTTAATGAAAAATCAGATGGAAAAATAAAAATTGAGGTTTTTCCAAACGGAAGCCTCTATTCCGATATTGAAGAAATCAAAGCCTTAAAAGAAGGCGATGTTCAGTTTATCGCGCCTTCGACATCAAAGCTCGGCATGCTTTCACCCGATTGGTTTGTTTTGGATCTGCCTTACGCCTTTGCGGATTATGATGCAGTGAGAGAAGGCCTGCACGGGAAAATCGGAGAACAGCTGTTTGCATCGCTGGAAAAAGACCGGATCAAAGGCCTTGCCTATTGGACAAACGGCTTTAAGCAGATTACCTCCAACAAAGGCCCGGTCAAAAACCCGGATGACCTGAAAGGCCAAACTTTGCGCATCATGCAGAGCGATGTCATCGAGGATCAGTTTAAGCTGCTTCAGGCGAAAGGCCGGCAGGATTCCTTCAATTCCACCTTTCAGCTTCTCGAATCGAAAAAAGTCGACGGAGAAGAAAACACGATTTCAAACATCTATTCTAAAAAATTTTATAATGTCCAAAACTATATGACAATAAGCAATCACGGATACCTCGGCTATGCCGTCATGACGGATCAGACATGGTGGAACAGCCTGCCAAAGGAGACGAAGCGGATTTTATCAGAGGCGATGAAGGAGACGACCGAATGGAATGAAAAGCACGCCGCCGAGATGAACAAAGATCAGCTTCAACAAATCAGGAAGCATTCGCCCATCCTCATCCATGAGTTAACGGATGAGGAGCGAAAAGCATGGATGAAGCGGCTCGATCCCGTCTACGATCAATACAAGCCGATCATCGGGGAACACCTGATTCAACAGGTAAGAGACTTACAGAAAAAACACTTCACGTCAAACGGGCAGTAAAAAAGAGAAGGACTCGAGTCCTTCTCAGCTTGTAGAGAAAAACATGTTTTTTCCTACAAGCTTTTTTATTTCATAAAATTTCTTGTTCATTTTTTAATCTTTATAAAAGGAAAAAGCCCTCCCACACACTTAGCCAAGCTTGGCTAAGTGTGTGGCAATCTTCTTCATATTCTGGCAAGCGGCGGTGAGGAGAACTTGTTCGCTCACATTTTGTTTTCCCCTCAACCGGCAGTAGCGAAGCCCATGCAGCTGTTTTGAATCTGCAAAGCTCCGCTCTATTTTTTCTTTTCTTTTTTTGTAGAGGATTTTTCCGGAGTCGGACAAACGATTTTGCCTGACCTTTTCTTTATGGTCCTCCCATATGTGTCTTGAGACGACCTTCTGGTGGTTTTTCGATCTTGTACAGTTTTCAAGCAGAGGGCATGAGACACACTTTTCAGGGTTGGACTTATAAAATCTGTTGCCTTTTCGATCTGTTGTTGAGTATAAGAGTGTTTGTCCGTTCGGACAAATGTACTGATTTTTTTCACGGTCATAATGAAACTTCCACTTCGGAAACAAACCTTTTGTAGGATGAAAGCGTCTATGAGCAATAACGCCAAAAATTCGACGGTCGGACAGTCCTTTACAGATTGGAGTTGTCAGATAGCCAGAATCAAGAGCGACGGCTTCAACTTGAAAACCAAATCGTGCGATTTGGTGGTCTAATCGATCGAGATAAGGCGCAGAATCATGGACATTACCGGGCGTTACATAGGCATCGGTGATGATATTGAATTTCATATCCGTTGTTCGGTGATCTAAATAGAAAAAACCTTCAGGTTTGTTTTCACGGTAAAGATAGCCGCTTTCGGGATCAGTTGTACTATGACGAATTTCCTTTTTAGTTTTCACCTCCTCTTTGGCTTTTAAAGGCTTTTTTCCGCGTGCTTCCCGATCTTCTTGGACGGCTTTATCCAAGTCCTTTATATAGTTTTGTGTATCCTGCTCAATCGTTTTTCGCGTATATTTATGCTTATTGGCATTGGCTTTGAGGTGAGTTGAATCTGTGAAAAGGACACGGCCTCCTACCATATCATGATTAATGGCCTGAAGAACGATCTCATCGAAAATGTCTTGAAAAATGGTCGTATCTTTAAAGCGTGTACGTCTATTCCAACTGATGGTTGAATGGTGAGGAACTGGATCGTTGATGTTTAACCCTAAAAACCATCGGTAAGCCATATTATAGTAAATTTCTTTTTCGAGCTGTCTTTCTGAACGGATACCGTAAAGGTATCCGATAAACATCATTTTGAATAAAATCAACGGATCAAGTGAGGGGCGGCCTTTATTTTCGCTGTAGTAAGGTTTAACCTTTTCAATGATAAAAGAGAAATCGATGTACTTGTCAATTTTACGAAGCAGGTGATCCTCTTCAACAAGCTGATCAAGCAATACAAATTCAGCTTCGTTCTGGGAAGAATTCCTTGTGTAGAACATGAACAGACACCGTCCTTTTAGAAGGCTTTTCTTTATTATAAAATGGTGAAATGGATAATTTAAGGGAAAAATGAAAAAGGCTGTCGATTTTCTCGACAGCCTGAGAAGGACTCGAGTCCTTCTCTTTTTCTTGTCAACCGCTTCTTCTTTGGCGTCCGCCTTTTTCACCGATCTCCCGGTAAAAATCTTTATCATGGTTTTTGCTTGTCGCTTCCCCGCCTTTTTCACCAATTTCCTGGTAAAACTCTTTATCATGGGTTTCGCTTGTTTTCTCTCCGCCTTTTCGGCCGATCTCCTGGTAGAACTCTTTGCCATGGTTTTTGCTTGTTGCTTCCCCGCCTTTTTGGCCGATCTCCTGGTAGAATTCCTTATCGTGGTTTTTGCTTGTTGCTTCTCCGCCTTTTTCACCGATCTCCTGGTAGAATTCTTTATCGTGGTTTTTGCTTGTTGCTTCTCCGCCTTTTTCACCGATCTCCTGGTAGAATTCTTTATCGTGGTTTTTGCTTGTTGCTTCTCCACCTTTTCGGCCTGCTTCCTCGCGGCTCATTTTGTGATCATTGTTGTTTGCCATTTTGAATTCCTCCTTTTGAAGTGTTTGGTTTATACATTCCACATCTGAAAAAGAGTAAACAAAAATAGCACATTCGGACGGAGAGCCGGAGAATATTCTGGCTCGTTCACGACCTGCCGTCGACCGTCCATCCAGGTTCAGGTACCGTGCAATTGCTTTTCAATGCCTGATTGATCTCTGCGGCGCCTTCGATGAGCGTAACTTCGATTGCATGAAACATGCCCGTCTGATTCGTTTTTGCAAAGATCGCATCATGGTCATGCTCCATAAAATTCAAATAATCGTGTTTCGACTCCCACAGCGCCATGATCACGGCCTCCCATCCGTCTTCAGACTGCCGAAAGCCGCCCCATTGCCTGATGAAGCCTTTTGCGTTTTGAAGCGGGCTCCATTTCGCCTGCGCTTCGCTGAACGGCTGTTTATGCAGTTCATCTGTTTTGCAGCAAATCAGCTTCAGCACATTTCCTTCGTTAAACATCACGGTTTCCGCACTCGTTTGTTCCATACACAGATTGACGGTCCTTGCGTTTGCGCGGGTCCGGTGAATCACGCCTTTCGGAATGAGCAGCGTATCGTTCGGCTGCAGCACCTCTGTGCCGCAGTCCTTAAAGTCGATGAGAAGCTCCCCCTCCAATACGATAAACAGCTCATCTGAATCGGGGTGGAAATGCCACATGTACTCGCCCTCCAAGACCGCGATCCGCAAGCAGTGGTCGTTCACCTCCGAAACGATGAAATTGGAATATTTTTCCTCCATCCCCTTCGTCAAAGAGGAAAAATTCATTTTGTTCATCTGTTTCACCTTTCGAATTTGACATTCTTTTCAACTTATTTTACCATTTGACTTTTGTGCATTCGCCTTTTAAAGTGTTGAATATTGATGAAAAAAGGAGTTTATCGAATGATGCAAACACAAAACGGAAAAGCCTACGGGCTTTTGCCGCTCTTCTTATTTGTCTGTTTATTCGTAGGATCAGGGCTTATCACCGTCGTTTGCGCCGCCCTGATCGCAGCGGTTTTTTCACTCGCGATGAACCGAAAAGAGACGCTGAACCAAAAGATGGAGCGGTTCGCAAAAGGGGCGGGGCACCCCGATATTATGATCATGATTATGATCTTCATTTTAGCCGGGGCTTTTTCTTCGGCGACGAAAGCGATGGGAGCGGTCGATTCGACCGTGCATCTGGCGCTGTCTTTCATTCCTGGGCAGTTCATGGTCGCGGGTCTGTTTGTCATCGCCGCTTTCATTTCGATTTCCCTGGGGACTTCGATGGGAACGATAGCGGCTCTTGCTCCGATCGGCGCAGGGATAAGCGGAGAAATCGGGATTTCCGCCTCGCTCACGGCGGCTGCTGTCGTCGGGGGAGCGATGTTCGGCGATAACTTGTCCTTTATATCTGACACGACAATCGCGGCAGTCCGCACGCAAAAAACGAAAATGACCGACAAGTTCAAAACGAATTTTCTGATCATCCTGCCCGCCGCCGTTATCACGATTATCCTATTTATGATCTTCACTTCGGGAGGCCATCCCGGGGTTCAGTCAGAATCATACAGCTTGGTGAAGGTGCTTCCGTATCTCTGTGTGCTGATTTTTGCGCTTCTCGGGTTTAACGTGATGGCCGTCATCCTCGCCGGAATCGTTTTGGCCGGAATCATCGGAATCGCCGACGGCAGTCTGACCGTACACACCTATTTGACAGCCGTCACCGAAGGAATCAGCGGCATGTCCGAGCTGATTATCTTATCCCTTTTGATCGGCGGAATGGCGGAAATGATGAAGCGAAACGGCGGAATCGCCTTCCTGCTTGGCTTCGTGTCCCGCCGGATTCGGTCGAAAAAAGGCGCGGAAGCCGGAATTGCCGGGATTGTCAGCGCCACAAACCTGGCCACGGCCAACAACACGATCGCAATTATCACATCCGGTCCTCTTGCCAAAGATTTGTCAGATCAATACGGTATTGATCGTCGTAAGTCGGCGAGCATCCTTGATATTTTCTCATGCGCGGTTCAAGGGCTGATTCCGTATGGCGCCCAGCTCTTGTCAGCGGCGCAGATTGCGAAAATATCGCCGATCAGCGTCCTTCCTTATTCCTATTATCCGATTTTAATCGGCGTTTGCGGGATCTGTGCGATTATATTCGGTTTACCAAGATTTACGGAACGGAAAAGCTGACGAGCATAAGCCCTCAAGTATGAGGGCTTCATTTTTTTTCTTTGTATGTACCATCTTGATAGACTTTGTATAATCCAACTGTCCCGCTGCCGCCGTTTTTCCGTAATGACTTTGATGTTAATTCAACTGTATAGAAAGAACCATTGCCGTCCGTCTCCAAATCTCCCCCCATATCATCAAATACGATATCATCCTGGTTTTCCATTTTTAATTTACTTTTTAAGTGCTCAATTGCAGAACTTCCGGAAGTAATGTCAGTGCGATTGGATTGTGAGGAGCTCGATTTTTGATCATCTGAGTCCGTATCTCTGTTCTTTTTTGATGATGCCGGCGATTTCTGATCGCCGCTGCCGTTTGCTGATGATGTTGAGGAGCTTTGATCATCGCTGTTTGTTATTGTCTGATGATCCCCCGAATTTGAATCGCCTGTTGAAGCATTCTGTTTTTGATCGGTATTAGAAGAATTTGTTTCAGAAGAATTTGTTTCAGAAGAATTTGTTTTAGCACCTGTATGTTCTGATGATGTCGAAGTCGCCGAATGACTGCTGCATCCCGCTGCCATGACCAAAAACACAGCCGGCAAAGCGAAAGACACGATTTTTTTCACAAATTTCCCCTCCTTCCCCTTATCATTTTATAACCCGGCTGTCATATAGGGCAATCGGAATAAACATGAATATAAAAAACCCGCGAAGAATGATCTGCACCCTGTCAAGTAGACAGTGGAAATAACTAAAACACACTAGACGGCTTTAGCCCTGTATTCCACTGGGCTGAGGCCGTTTAGTTTTTCTTGTAGACGATCGTGGTTGTAAAAGTGGATATATTCATCAATTGCGCTTTGAAGTGCCTCAAATGTCTCGTACGAATTCCGTCTGTATTTCTCGCATTTTAATTTCCCCCAAAACGACTCAATGGGGCCGTTATCAATACAGCGGCCGACGCGGGACATACTCTGTGTCATATTTGCGTTTTCAATCATCCTTCTAAACTGGTGGGACGTGTATTGAAAACCTCTGTCGCTGTGAAGGAGAGGACGTGCGTTTGGGGCTGCCTCAAGCGCTTGGTTCAAGGTTTTAAACACAAGGGCGTTATTATTGGATTTCCCCAGCACATAAGACACGACCATTCCCTCATGA
The DNA here is from genome assembly GCF_037982765.1 of Bacillus sp. FSL K6-0138. Lineage (NCBI taxonomy): Bacteria > Bacillati > Bacillota > Bacilli > Caryophanales > Bacillaceae > Bacillus > Bacillus sp. FSL K6-0138. Next base: position 617,054 of record NZ_CP150286.1, on the reverse strand, counting down.
AGATCTAAAATGGCACTGAGGTACGCTTTCCGATGGCCGTATTTTAGCTCTGTCACATCAGTCACCCATTTTTGATTTGGTTTGTCCGCTTTAAACTCTCGATTCAGGATATTTTCGGACACATGTTGAGGCGTCGCTTTGCCGTAACGTTTTTTCTTCCGCCGAATGACACACTCCAGCTTGGCAATTTTCATCAGCCGATAGATGCGCTTATGATTGAGGCGCTCTTTAAAGCGGCGGTTCATGTTTAAGGTCATTCTGCGGTATCCGTAGATACCGCCAATTTGTTCGTGAAGTAGCGCCATTTTGGCGATAATCTTTTCATTCTGTTTTTCTCTCGCTGAAGGTACTCGGCTCCTCCATTTGTAATACCCCTGGCGCGAAACTTCGGCAATCTCACATAACATTTGGACAGAAAAGCCTTCTTTTCGATTCAGCTCTAAAATGGCGAGATATCGATCTTCGTACCGAACCTGACTTAGAACCGCCTCCTTTTGATCTCTTCCAACTTTTTTAAGAACGCATTCTCTGCGCGCAAACGCTCATTTTCCTGTTCCAGCCGTTTGTTTTCCCGTTGAATTTTTTCTTCAGGTGTCAATTCTTCTTCGGTTTTGCGTTTCCCTCGGTTGTCTTTTAAGGCCTCTTCTCCGCCTTCTTGATACTTTTTCACCCATTGATACACCTGTTGGTAGGAGACTTGATGAATCTCCATTGATCTGGCGTAGTCCTTTCCATGAGCTAGACAATCCTTCGCAATCTCAATCCGTTCTTCCAATGAAACGTTCTTCCGTTTGGTCATCAAACGATTCCTTCCTCTCCCGCTGTCTTTTAACGTTTTATGACCATTATAAAGCTCAACCCACTTCATGAGTACGGATTTACTGGAAATCTTATATTTTCTCGAGATTTCTCTTTGAGAGTAGCGTCCGGATAAGAAGTCTTTCACGGCATTGTATTTTAATTCTGCGGGATAGAACTTATGGCGCTTTGAACGTTCCAAACTCTCCACACCCGCCATATCATGCGATGTTCTCCATTCACGAATCGTTTCGGCATGAATGCCATATTTTTCTGCGATCTCCTTCACCGAATTATTGCCCTGATCACATTCTGATAGAATATTCAATTTTTCTTCTTTTGAAAACCATTTTCCAGCCATGAAAAAACTCCCCCAAGGCAAACAGATTTTTTTATTTCATCTGTCTACCTTTAGGGGAGCATATCAGAATCACAGGTCTTTTTGGTCAGAACGATGTTGCCGTTATCTCTCATCGGCGGGATCTGATGTCTCCGGATCATTCTTCATATCCTCAAGCCGCTCCAATATTCTCCGCTTCTTATACATCATCATTCCCGCTTCCGCTACTCCGCTTATCATCGAACGGTTTGTGACAGCGCCAAACAAAATGCCGGCCACGGGCACCATTTGAAACAGTTTTTTCCACCCGAAAGAATCGCGGTATGTATAAACGACTTCCCGCCATCCCTGAATCTGCGAAATCATGTTTTGGCGTGCGCCGGGCTGCTTGTGGTATTGGCTGAGCTCCCCGATGATCGCTTTTTTTCCGACGATGTCCGCTGCACTTAGCTGCAGGCATTTGATAATGAACATCCGCTCTGTTTTATCTTTCGGATCGTATCCGTATGATACCGCAATATCCTGCAATGTTTTCAGCGAAAGGCCGAGAATGGCCGGAATATCGATGGCAAGGGTAAACAAACCGCCGACGCCCGTCGTTGCTCCTTGAACGGCCGCCGTGTTGGCCCTGTTCTTCCCCAGTTCTTCGCAAATATGGTCCATGACGGAGATCGGAGCTTTTTTAATATCGTCAATCGTTTGAATCGATTCGTCCGGCAGTTCTTTTTGAAACTTTCGAATCAAATGCTTTTCAGATGTTAAATATCGGCCTCCGTTTTGAATAAAGCCTCCGATTTCATCAAGCAAAAGGCCGATTTTATCCTGGATAAACGCCGGCGTAAGCTTGTCCAGCACTTTAAACGGAATCCGGCCGATCCTTTCCCAAAACCACACTTTTTGCTGCTCTTTTTCCCATTTTTCAATGTCTTTCAGCTGGGCCTCTAAATCCGACTGTTCATTATGCATAGGACGTCTGTCCTCCTTACCGTTTTTTATAGTATACAATGAAACGCCGTTTTTTTAACCGCATGAAACGGGTATGACAAAACCAATAGCGAAAAAGGGGGTGTGAAAAGGATGCCTTGGACAATGGAGGACTATCCTGCTTCACTGAAAAATCTGGACAAGCCGGTCAGAAAAAAAGCGATCGAAATAGCAAACGCGATGATTGACGAAGGCTATGACGAAGGCCGCGCGATTCCGATCGCGACGAGCCAAGCGAAAGAGTGGGCCGAAAACAGAAGCGAACGCGAGATCAACGCGTTTTTGGAAAACGGCCGCGAAACAACGCGGGATGAGGGAGATTCAAACCAGCGCCCCCAGCTGGCCGAAAAGCGCGAGCATGTCGTAAAGCATGAAAAAGGCTGGGCCGTAAAGGCAGAGGATGCAAAACGCGCAAGCGATGTAAAGGAGACAAAAGCTGCGGCGGTTAAACGGGCAAAGGAAATCGCCCGGAACAAGGGAAGCTCCGTCATCGTCCATCAAAAGGACGGCAGCGTTCAAAAAAAGATACGGATGAACTAAAAAAATGACGCTCCGGTATTGGAGCGTCTCAGTTTTGGCGGACGAGGCCGAAAATGGCGTCCGCCGCCCGTTTGTAACCGCCGGCGTCCCTTAGTGACCGGCCGATGTCCGCAGCTCTTGCAGCATAGGAACTGTTATTGATGATCTCTTTGATTTTTTGCCGCAATACGCTTGAGGACAGCTCTTTTTTGTCAAGCTTCAGTCCGGCTCCTGCCTTTTCGACCTGAGAGGCGACAAGAAATTGATCTCCCCCCATCGGAATGACGATAAGCGGCGTGTCAAAGTAGAGCCCTTCATTTGTGCTGTTCATTCCTCCGTGCGTGACGAATAAATCGGCGATTTTCAATAGTTCCAGCTACGGTATATACGGCCTTACGATAAAGTGTCCGGGGATCTGGTCAAGATCGGCCGGGTCCGTATATTTGCCGATTGACATCACCACTTTGCCGTCAAAATCTTTTAAGGCTTCAATGCACATATTGTACACCTCTTGTTGGCGATTAAAAATCGTCCCCATTGAAATGACGATGACCTTTTCGCCTTCCAGTTCGGCGAACGGAAAATCGGCAAACTCCTGCCGGCTGGTAACGGACGGTCCCACAAACAAATAATCGTCTCCAAATTTATCCGCCTGCGGCTGAAATTCTCTTGAAGTGAAGACGATCGTGATATCCCCCGGACAAAGGAAAACATCGAACGGATCGTCAAGGCTGATCGGATACCTTGCGTTTAACTCCGCCATCATCTCTTTGAATTTTTCAAAATAAGGCGAGCTTTCTAAATCACCCTGCCTGTCTTTAAACGACCTGCTCATGTCTTTATTAATCGCAAACGTCGTGCACAATGAAATGCCCGGAAGACCGAGCATCTCCGCAACGATTTTCCCTGCCAAAAAGTGATGGTCAAAAATAACATAGTCGTACGTTTCATGGCGGACTTCTTCATATATAAGGTCAACGATGCCGCTCGCCTTTTTCGCCATGTTGTACATCATTTCGGCGTAGTCCCTGTTTTCATCGCCTGTCATGTTTTTTCCGAAGGATAACGTTTCTCTGAAGTCCGGGTACAAACGGACTTCAGCCCCTGTTTTTTTGATTTTTTCCGCGTATTCTTCGACAGCATAATAAACGATCGTCTCTCCCCTGCTTTGAAGCTCCTTTGTCACACCTAAAGAGGGGTTGATGTGGCCTTCGCCCGGGAAGTTGATCATCAGCGCTTTTCCCATCGTGATCTTCCTTTCGTTTGAAAAATTTATAAAGGACTTTACTACAAAAAAGCGGGATCGTAAAGTATTTAATTAAGTTAATAATAAATCAACATAACTATTTTACTATTTATTTTCTCTTTGCATATGTTTCCTTAAAAATCCTGCGGCATGCAAATGAGCGGATATGATTAAGAAAAAAGGGCTTTTTATTTCTTGACAGATGCCGTTTCCAAGCCGATTTTACTTTTTTTTCGTTCAAAAACTAAAACCGGGTGAATCGTGACACACTACAGGATAAGAAACACATGACGGAGGGTCTGACACATGGAAGAGAAAACAACCCGGATCGAAAAAGATTTTTTAGGCGAAAAAGAAGTCCCGTCTGACGCTTATTACGGCGTACAGACGATGAGGGCCGTTGAGAACTTTCCGATTACCGGCTACCAAATCGACGAAGAGCTGATTAAAGCATTGGCGATGGTGAAAAAAGCGGCAGCTCTTTCCAATATGGAAATTAAGCGGCTGTACAAAGGCCTTGGCGAGGTGATCGTTCAAGCGGCCGGAGAAATCGTCGACGGCCTCTGGCATGATCATTTCATCGTCGATCCCATTCAGGGCGGGGCCGGAACGTCGATGAATATGAATACAAACGAAGTTATCGCGAACAGGGGATTGGAGCTGTTGGGAAAAGAAAAAGGCGATTATTTCCATTTGAGCCCGAATACACACGTCAACATGGCTCAATCGACGAATGACGTATTTCCGACCGCCATACACCTGGCAACCTTGAACCATTTGAAAAAACTGCTGGCGACAATGGGGGATATGCTGGATGCCTTCCGAAAAAAAGCGGCCGAATTCGATTCCGTCATCAAAATGGGACGGACCCATCTTCAAGACGCCGTCCCGATCCGTCTCGGACAGGAATTTGAAGCGTATTCGCGCGTGATCGAGCGGGACATCGAGCGGATTAAGCAATCCCGGCACCACCTGTATGAAGTCAATATGGGTGCGACGGCGGTGGGAACGGGTCTGAACGCTGACCCGCGATATATTAAAAACGTCGTCAAACATTTGTCTGAGATCAGCGGATACGAGCTGACCGGCGCAGATCATCTTGTCGACGCCACCCAAAATACGGATGCTTACACAGAAGTCTCCGCCGCCTTAAAGGTAGGAATGATGAACATGTCGAAGATCGCCAATGATCTTCGGCTGATGGCATCAGGACCAAGGGCAGGCCTTGCCGAGATCAGGCTCCCTCCCCGCCAGCCCGGATCTTCTATCATGCCCGGCAAAGTCAATCCGGTGATGCCAGAGGTAATGAATCAGATCGCGTTCCAGGTCATCGGCAATGATCATACGATCTGCCTTGCATCAGAAGCCGGCCAGCTCGAGTTAAACGTCATGGAGCCTGTCCTTGTCTTCAATCTGCTGCAATCGATCAAGATCATGAACAACGGCTTCCGCGTATTCACCGACTATTGCGTCAAGGGGATTAAAGCGAATGAGATCAGGCTGAAAGAATTCGTCGAAAAAAGCGTCGGCGTCATTACGGCGGTCAATCCCCATCTCGGCTATGAGGCCGCCGCGCGGATTGCGAAAGAAGCGATCGCCACAGGCAGATCAGTCCGCGAACTCTGCCTGCTGCACGGCGTATTGACAGAAGAAGAGCTTGACTTGATTCTCGATCCTTACGAGATGACCCACCCAGGCATCGCAGGCGCTTCATTGCTCGAAGATTAGCACCCGATGCGCTTTCAAATGTTTATGTAACTCCCAAGGAGGCTAAACACATAATACAAATCATTTGAAAGAGGAGGAAAAGACAATGTTAGGATTTCTCGTTTCTATCGTCGTTGCCATTGTGATCGGACTGATCGGGGGAGCCATCGGAGGAAACGGCGCTCCTGGAGGCATCATCGGCTCGATGGTCGTCGGTTTTATCGGCGCCTGGATCGGCCACGGGCTGTTTGGCACATGGGGGCCGGATATTGCGGGCTTCGCCATCATTCCGGCTATTATCGGAGCCGCGATTCTCGTCTTTATATTAAGCTTGATCTTCCGCGGAAGAATGGGATCTGAAGCATAAGCGGCCACACGCCAGCATCGTGTCAAAACGATGCTGGTTTTTGTTTGCATGAAACACTTCCTGCATACACTATAAAATCAAACGGTTGACATTTTATGATGGCAGGCATATGATTAAATTACATTTTGCACTAAGGAAACTTTTGTGCACAAGGAAAAACAACAGAGAATCTAGGTGAATCAGATGGTCAGTAATGACATGTCCAGACACACTCAAATATCAAAAGAAGCTCAAGACGCATTAGACGGAAAAAGCAGAGGCTTTAAAAGGCTGCTTCCCTTTTTGGGCCCCGCTTTCATAGCGGCAATCGCCTATATTGATCCCGGGAACTTTGCCACGAATATCGCCGCCGGTTCCAAGTACGGGTATTTGCTTTTATGGGTTATTCTTTTTTCAAATATCATGGCGCTTCTCATCCAATCATTATCCGCCAAGCTCGGGATTGCTACGGGGAAAAACCTGCCTGAAGTCGCAAGAGAAGAGTTTCCAAAACCGGTTTCTGTCGGCCTGTGGATTCAAGGAGAGCTCGTCGTCATCGCGACCGATCTGGCCGAATTCATCGGGGCCGCGCTTGGGCTCTACCTGTTGTTCGGCATTCCGCTTCTTGAAGCTTCCCTCATCGCAGCTGTGGGATCGTTTGCGATTTTGGAGTTGCAAAGACGCGGTTTCCGCCCGCTGGAAGCGGCAATTACGGGAATGCTGTTTATCGTCGTGATCGCTTTTGCGCTTCAGACATTTTTTGCAAAGCCTGATCCGGCGGCGGTGCTTCAAGGTATGCTCATCCCCCGCTTTCACGGGGCAGACAGCATTCTTCTGGCGGCAGGAATCCTGGGAGCGACGGTTATGCCCCATGCGATTTACCTTCACTCCGCTCTCACGCAGCGAAGAGTGGTAGGCAAAACAGAAGCGGAAAAGAAAAAGATTTTTCGCTTTGAATTCATTGATATATTAATCGCAATGCTCATTGCCGGAGCGATCAACGCCAGCATGCTGATCGTCGCCGCTGCCCTGTTCTTCAAAAACGGCATTTTCGTAGAAGACCTGGATGTAGCTTTTCATCATTTCAGCAGCATGGTCAGCCCCCTATCCGCCGTACTGTTCGGCGTCGGGCTTTTGATTGCGGGCTTGTCAAGCTCTTCTGTCGGAACGCTGTCAGGGGATATTATCATGCAGGGCTTTATCAATTTCAGGATTCCGCTTTATGTCAGACGATTCGTTACGATTCTGCCGCCTATCGCGATCATCGCATCAGGCGTCAATCCGACGACCGCTCTCGTCCTAAGCCAGGTCGTCCTGTCTTTCGGCATCGCATTTGCCCTCATTCCGCTCATTTTATTTACAAGCAGCGGGCGGATAATGGGAAGCTTGAAAAACGCGAAGTGGGTGACGGCCGTATCCTGGATCATCACGGCGCTTATCGTCTCGCTGAACATCTTCCTTATATTTGATACATTATTTGGTTAAAAAAGCTGACGTATGTCGGCTTTTTTATATTATACTGTTGAAAAAGGAGGATTCTGGATGTTCACACTTACTGTTCATGATGACTTGTATTTAAAATTGCTTGAACCGAAGGATGCCCGCGCTGTCTACATGCTTATCCAGCAATCGAAAAATCATTTAAGAAAATGGCTGTTTTGGGTCGACGGGGCGAAGAAGCTCGAAGACAGCGAAGCCTTTATTGAAGAAAGCATGAAGCAGCAAGCGGCAAACAACGGGTTTCAGGCGGGGATCTGGTATCAAGGCGAGTTTGCCGGCATCATCGGTCTCCACTATATCAACTGGATTAACCGGACGACTTCTATCGGCTACTGGCTCGGGGAACCGTTTCAGGGGAAAGGCATTATGACGGATGCATGCCGCGCGCTGATCGATCAGCTGTTCAACGAGTATGAATTAAACCGGATCGAAATCAGGGCGGCTGTAAAAAATGTCAAAAGCCGGGCCATCCCTGAAAGACTCGGCTTTACGAAAGAAGGCTGCCTCAGACAATGCGAGTGGCTTCACGACCATTTTGCCGACCATATCGTCTACGGGCTTCTGCGTGAAGAATATGCCGCCCAAAGAAAGAGTTAAGGATTTGTCACACGCATTTTCCGCCTCAATCTGGTATGATAGATATCAAAAAATATGGAGTTTTTGGCTATGAAAATTTTACTATTGTTTTATCTATGGATCATTCCGCTTATTGTCGGATTAATCTTTTTTGTTATCACCCAAAAGACAAGCTTTCAAAAAAGATTTTATCCGGCTTACACGATGATCGGCCTGGCCGCCCTCGTATTTGCCGTCTGCTACTTGATCGGACAGCCTTATCTCGGCAATTTTTTCGGCGGCACGATGCTGTTCGGAACGGTTCTTCCGTTCATGGCCGCGGGGATGAAGAAGAAGAAATGATCCAATCCGTCATAAATATAAGCCTGACTTCCGAGCGTTGCGGAAGCAGGCTTTTTTGATGTTACAGTTCAAACGGCGGGATTCTTCTGCCGTCTATATCCGTAAAATCGTACTCTTCCGCCAAATCGCCGGCTCTCAGCACTTTGCCGCTTTTCTCTAAAATATTCGGGTCGCCGGCCAGACAGACGGCGGCCCGCCCGACATAATAAGGCGTTTCCGTCCGCTTTAATTCCTCGATTTCGTGCCAGTGCGCCTCATCTGTATGAAACTCCCGAAGGACAAGCTCCGTTCTCATAAAACCCGGGGACAGCCCCAAAACGGCGATGCCGTCCCGCTTAAGTTCTGAAGAGAGACCGTACGCCATCCGGTTCAGTGCATTCTTAGCCAAGTCATAGTAAAAATTCCCGATATACTTGTCCCTGTCCCAAAACGTTGTATGAATGATCACGCCCGCACCATTCAGGCGAAACAGCGGAATTGCATAATAATTGGTCATGAGCTGGGCGCGGACACCGGCTGTAAACATATTGTCCCAGTGCCCCGGAGGCTGCTCCCAAAAAGGCTTTGATTCAATTTTCCGCTCATTACCGCCCCATACGTTGTTGACGAGGATATCGAGGCGCCCTTGTTCAGTCCTGATTCTGTCGATGAGATGCTTCGTTTCTTGATCATTCGTATGGTCGCACACCGCCCCAATCGCTTTTCCCCCTGCTGCTTTGATTTGCGACACGGTATCATCGACAGAGCCCGGCCACCCATTTGTCGTGTTTCCTTTCGCGCTTCGTCCGCTGACATATACCGTGGCCCCGGCCTTTCCCAATTCCTCGGCAATCGCCCGGCCCGCTCCCCTGGATGCTCCCGTTACAAGCGCAATTTTTCCTTTTAAACTTTCCATTGATTTCATCCCTTTCTCGATGTTTGATTCCCAGTATATCCGTTTAATCTTGACACCTTTTGTCATGTTTTATTTAATGAAAGAAATAAAACATGAGAAGGTGATCTTTAGTGAGAGGAGACCGGCTGATGTCGATCGTTTTGCTGTTGCAGTCCTACGGGCGGATATCAGCGAAAGCGCTGGCTGAACAGCTTGAAGTATCGGAACGTACGATTCACAGGGATATGGAGGCGCTGAGCGGTGCTGGAATCCCCGTTTATGCGGAGCGCGGAAAAAATGGCGGATGGCGGCTGATGGAGGACTATCAAACGAAGCTGACCGGTTTAAAAGAACAGGAAATCCGCTCGCTTTTCATTTCTCCTTCTACGCAATTGCTGGAAGATTTGGGACTCGCCAGGCCTTCGCGCGAAGCGCGGACGAAATTAATGGCCTCCCTCCCTCCCGCTTACAGGGAACAGGCGAAAGAAGTATGGCGCCGGATTCACATTGATACTAGCACTTGGCGAAACCAAACAGAGAAAATCGCCGCTTTCGCCGTTCTTCAAGAGGCCATCTGGAAGGAAAACAAGCTCCGGATCACCTATGAACGGGCAGACGGAAAAACGAACACCCGGATTGTGTGTCCGCTCGGTTTGGCTGCGAAAGGGCATGTCTGGTATCTCATCGCATCACACGGCGAAAACATCAGAAACTACAGAGCTTCACGCATCCACTCTGCACAATCGCTTGACGAAACGTTTACAAGGCCTGACGATTTCAATCTTGCACAGTATTGGGAAGCGTCGACGAAATCGTTCATCGACAATCTGCCGGCATACGAAGTGCGCGCATTAGCCGCACCGTCCATTTTTCCGAGACTGATGTTTACGGGACGATTCGTAAAAATCGCCCAAAAAGAGGCTGCCGGGGAAGATGGCTGGATTCCGGTTACGTTTTCCTTCAATGCAGAGAAAGAGGCGCTGGAGTATTTGCTCGGGTTTGCCGATCAGATCAAAGTGCTGGAACCCCGCGAAATGCGCCAAGCTCTTTTAAAAGCCGCAAAGGCTGCGGTCGATTTTTACAGACGGGAGTACGATTGAAAAACATCACCCCCTTTTGGAACAGAGGTGATGTTTTCAATGCTAAAACAGCCTTCGCAAGCTTTTCTTTAACGGAGGCAAATCGAGTTCTTGCTTCTCAAAGAATTTTTTCATCATATATTTGCTGAAGTTTGCCGCCTGCGTGTAAGAGATTTTTCCCGGCAGCGGCGGTTCGTCTTCGATGGCCACATCGATGACGGCCGGTTTTTGCGACGCAAATGCGTTTTTCAGCGCAGGAATGAGCTCTTCGTGTTTTTTCACGCTGAAGCCTTTTCCTCCGCACGCTTCCGCAAATGCAGCATAATCGACATTTTCAAGCTTTGTGGCGTATTCAATATGGCCTTTTTCCTGCTGTTCATATTGAATCATGCCCAAGTTTTGATTATTTAAGATAACGACGACAATCGGGAGACCGTATTTGACCGCGGTCGGAAAATCGTGCATAGACATGCTGAAGCCGCCGTCTCCGCACACGGCCACCACCTGGCGTTCGGGATATGACAGCTTGGCGGCAATTGCTCCAGGCAGACCGCAGCCCATCGTACCGAGCCAGCTTGAAATGATAAAATCCTGATTGGTCATGTCAAAATGGCGGGCCATCCATACTGTTACATTTCCGACGTCAACAGACAAAACTGCATCGTCCGCAGCCGCATCCTGAAGCCTTGCGATCACTTGCTGCGGCTTGAGCGGGGAAGTCGCCCGCTGTTCGTCCTTTTCAACATGGTACCGCCACTTTTTCATATGATCCGTACAGCTCTCCAAAAACGAACGGTTTGCTTTCCGTTCAATGGTCTTTGTCAGCTCTGCCAAGCCTGTTTTAGCGTCGCAGACGAGCCCTGCGGTGACCGGATAGCGCTTCCCGATTTTCACAGGATCGTTATCAAGCTGAATCGCAGGCGTATCTTCCGGGAGGTACTCCCGGTAAGGAAACGACGTCGCAAGCATGATCAACAAATCGCATTCTTCCATTGCCTCATAAGCGGGCTTTGTGCCGATATGACCGAGATTTCCGAGAACATGAGGATGGCGGTCGGGAACGGCGCCTTTCGCCGGAAGCGTAATAACGATCGGCGCTGCCGCTTTATCGGCAAATTCCAAAAGCTCCTCCTTCGCCGTTTTCATTCCTCTTCCCGCCAAAATCACCGGTTTTTTCGCTTCGTTGATCAGTTGGGCGCACTGCAAAAGCTGGCTTTTTTTCGGATGCAGCCCGCCTTCGATATAAAGCGCCGACGTATAGGCCGGCTTCCGCTTGATTTTTTCCGCAAACAGGTCGTCCGATACGGTGAGGACGGCGACCCCTTTTTGGCTGTAAGCTTCCCGGAGCGCCTGATTTAAAAGGTCGGGGAGCGCCTCGGCCGAATGCACCTGCTGATTAAAAACGGACACATCCTCAAACATTCTTTCGAGACCGATTTCCTGGAACGCATCCCTGCCGATTTGGCTTGAAGCTACCTGTCCCGCAATGGCGAGCACAGGAACGCCGTCGGCTTTTGCATCATACAGCCCGTTGAGCAGATGAACGGCTCCCGGACCTGCAATTGAAAGGCATACGCCGATTTTGCCCGTCAATTTTGCTTGAGCGGATGCGACAAGGGCTGCTGTTTCCTCGTGGCGCACCTGAATAAAGCGGAGGCTGTTTCGCTCATGCCGCAATTCGTTGATGAATTCGTTGATGCTGTCTCCCGGCATGCCGTAAATATGATCGATATTCCATTCTTCCAGCAGTTCTGCTGCTATTTTTCCTGCGGTTTTGTTTGCCATGTCACGTCCCCCTTTTTCTGTCTGGTTACCACCTCCCTTTTCCGTTCAAACGTTCTGCGGCATATTGCAGGCAAAAAAAGCTTGCAGAGACTCAGGCTCTGCAAGCTTTTTACTTTTTAAAATGGTATGGGAGCGTGGCGATGACAATGTCTTTTTTCCACAGCAGCCTCAAGCGCAGCAAAAATGCTGACTGATTGTGAAGAATGTTGTGCCAGCTTTTTTTCGGAATGAACTGCGGAACGAGAACCATGACGGAATAGTTGTAGCTCGCCGCTTTCGCTTCCACGGTTTCCAGGAATTTTTCCAAAGGATGAATTAAGCTTCGGTATGAGGAGTATAGAGTAACGAGTCTGACGCCGTTTTGCAGCTCCTCCCATTTTTTCTCAATCTTTTTCTCTTCTTCTTTATCAAACGATACGTGAACCGCGATGACCTGGTCTGACAACGTTTTGGCGTATTGGATCGACTTTTCGACGACGTGGGTCACGCCGGCGACAGGGACGATGACGACGTTCCCTTCGATCGGCTCCAAAGGCTTGCCTGTCATTCTAAGCTGTTCGCCGACGGCATCATAGTGCCTTTTGACCGCATAGAAGATCCAGATGACGATCGGCATGAAGACAACGATCGGCCATACAACCTGAAACTTCGTGATAAACAGAATGAGCAAAACAACTGCAGAGATCGCCGTGCCTGTTGCATTAATGATCATTTTCAATACCCAGCCTTCCGGCTTTTGTCTGATCCATTTCAAGCACATACCCGTTTGAGAAAGCGTAAACGGGATGAACACGCCGACCGCGTATAACGGAATTAAATGTTCTGTCTGTCCGTTAAACAAAAGAATCAGCAAAATCGAAGCAAAGCCGAGAAAGATGATTCCGTTTGAATAGCCTAAGCGGTCTCCTCTAACCGTAAACATTCTCGGCATGTATTTATCCCGGGCCAGGTTAAACGCAAGCTGCGGGAAGGCTGAAAATCCGGTGTTGGCAGCCAATACTAAAATCATCGATGTCGTTCCCTGAATGAAATAGTATAGGAATGAACGCCCGAACGTTTCCGATGCGATCTGGGATACGACCGTTTCTTCGCTTTTCGGCATGATGCCGTAGCCGAAGGCGAGCACCGTAATTCCCGAAAACAGAACGGCAAGCAGGATTCCCATCATCAAAAGCGTGTTCGCGGCATTTTTCGGCGCCGGATCCCTGAAAGCCGGGATCGCGTTTGAGATCGCCTCAACCCCGGTCAAAGCTGAACAGCCTGATGAAAAAGCCTTGAGCAGCAAAAACAGGGACAGTCCGGCGACAGGCGTCCCGATTGCCGCATGCTCCGCCGGTTCAATTTGTCCGGTCATCAATTTAAAAATGCCCGCTCCGATGAGAATCAAGAGAGCCGCGACAAACAAGTAAACCGGATAGGCCAAAATCGAGGCCGATTCCGTTAATCCGCGCAAATTTAATATCATGATGAATAGAACAAGGACGACCGCGATGATCAGGTGGTACGGATGCAAAGACGGAATCGCCGATGTGATGGCATCTGTTCCCGCCGACACGCTGACCGCTACCGTCAGAATGTAATCGACGAGCAGTGACCCGCCTGCGACAAGCCCCGGATTTACTCCAAGGTTTTCCCTTGAAACGACATACGCCCCTCCACCATGCGGATAAGAAAATATGATCTGCCGGTAGGAAAGGATCAAAGCCGTCAAAAGAATCAAGACGCCCACCGCTATCGGCAATGAATACCATAATGCAGCAGTGCTGACGGCAGCCAAAACGATCAAAATTTGCTCTGTACCGTAAGCGACAGAAGACAAGGCATCAGATGACAATAAAGCAAGAGCCTTCGTCTTTGTGATCTTTTGTCCTGTCAGTTCTTTTGATTTCAATGGTTTACCGATTAAAAAGCGCTTTATTGTACTGTACATGATTTTGACTTCTCCTTTTTGCTGTTAATTTCCATATTTTTTCCGCACAAAAAAGCACAGAGGCAAACAGCCCCTGCGGAATCGGATTTTATTCCCAGGTGATTTCCCTCTCTCCTAACGCTTACGAGGTTAGCTGACGGATTCGGGCTCATGAGAGTTTGCCTTACCTTAAAAGGATTCACCCCACAAGGCAATAATATGCCTCAAAATGGTTCCCCCGCTCTGATTCAGATTAAGCGATTTTAATTATTCGTTTTATAGAGAGATCATACTCCCGTTTATGTCTGTTGTAAATACTTTTTTAGCATAAAAAAGCGTTTCTTTTGACGGGATTTTACGACATTATCCGATTGTTTGAAAAAGGGGACGCCTCTGTTTTCCCATTTGTCATGCAATGGAATTATTCTTTGAAACAGGAAGGATGTCATGGCAGCGTATAAGCGGCAAAATATACGTAAAGCGGGGACTGAGTATGAAAGTCATCCTGCAAAATATCGACTATTTTTCAACCTTTCTCCTGACCGTTTTTTCTCATTCAAATTTGTTGAGGAAATCAGAAACAAAAAAGAATGATCTTCATTTTGATTTTTTTGTCCGTCAGCGTGTATTTTCTGATTGAAACGTTTCTTTTTATTCGCATTATACTTGATTAATATAGCAAAAACCTGCCGATTGGCAGGTTTTTGAAGTTATTGGTCAAGTTTCAGCTTCTTGAGCTGTTCGGCGAGCGCGTTGTTAATCGGTTCATCTTTGTTTTGTTTTTTCATGTAGGCATGTACGTCGCGTTTTGACGCTTTTGAGTTTTTGTCGTTTGCTCTGCGTTTTTCAAAAACGGACAGCTTCTCGCGGTGGCCGCAGACGCAGGCGAAGGTTTGGCCCTCCCCGTGGCCGCGCAGCTCCATGCGCTTGTGGCAGACTGGGCAGCGGGCGTTCGTCTGTTTGGCGACCGTTTTCCGGTGGCCGCATTCCCTGTCCTGGCAGACAAGCATCGTACCGCGCTTTCCGTTGACTTTCAGCATCAGCTTGCCGCAGTCCGGACAGTGTGTGCCCGTGATATTGTCGTGCTTGAATGTTTGATTGCTGCTTTTGATTTCCTTGATCGTCTGCTTCGTGTATTCTTTCATTTCCTTGATGAAAGCGGAAGACTTCAGCTTGCCTTTTGCGATTCCTGACAGCTTCTGCTCCCATTCGGCGGTCAGCGCCGGAGATTTTAAGTCTGACGGGACAAGCTCAAGAAGCTGTTTGCCTTTTGAGGTAATGAAAATCTCTTTTCCCTTTTTCTCGATCAAAAACGTATTGAACAGCTTTTCAATAATGTCGGCGCGGGTTGCGACCGTTCCGAGGCCGCCCGTCTCACCAAGGGTTTTGACGAGGTTTTTTTCCTCACCCTGCATAAATGCAGCAGGGTTTTCCATCGCGGACAATAGCGTTCCTTCATTGAAGCGGGCCGGCGGTTTCGTTTCCCCCTTTGTCTCCGTCAATGAGCGGACGGAGAGCGCATCGCCCTTTGCGAGCTTTGGAAGGGTCTGGTCCTTTTCTTCCTCATCATCGTCTTCATCAAAATAGTCATAGACGGCTTTCCAGCCTTGGGACTGAACGGTTTTCCCTTTTGCGGTAAACGTTTCGCCTCCGATTTCGGCAATGACCTTTGTTTCTTCATATTCAAACGGCGGCATCAGTACCGCAAGAAAACGCTTCGCGATCAGGTCGTACAGCTTTCTCTCTTTATCGCTTAAAGCGCCGAGCGCAAGCGGCTCTTCCGTCGGAATGATCGCGTGGTGATCCGATACCTTTGCATCGTTGACAAAGCTTTTGTTCGCTTTTATGCCGCGATGCAAAATCCGGGTGACATGCTGGGCGTACGGCTTGACCTGCATCCCTTCCAGGCGGTCTTTTAACGTCGGGACGATGTCTTGCGAAAGAAATCTTGAATCCGTCCGCGGATACGTGACCAGCTTGTGCTGTTCGTAAAGCTTTTGCAGGACGGACAGCGTTTCCTTCGCGGAAAAGCCGAAGCGTTTGTGGGCATCCCTTTGCAGCTCTGTTAAATCATAAAGGCCCGGTGCAAAGCTCTTTTTCGCCGTTTTTTTCAGATCGGCGATCACGGCTTGTTTGCCTCGGAGAGCTCGTGCAAGCTGCGATGTAACAGATGCGTTGAATGTCCGGCTCTGCTTCGTTTTTTTGTCCTGCCAAGACAGCGTCATGCCGTCAACAGCGGCGCGCAGGCCGTAGTAAGGAACCGGCTTAAAGTTTTTGATGTCTTCCTCTCGTTTGGCGATCATCGCCAATGTCGGCGTCTGCACGCGGCCGCAGGAAAGCTGTGCGTTGAATTTCGTCGTCAGCGCCCTTGTCGCGTTAATGCCGACGATCCAGTCCGCTTCCGCGCGCGCCACCGCAGAATGGTAGAGGTTTTCAAATTCTTTGCCGTTCTTTAAGTTTTTAAATCCGTCTTTAATCGCTTTATCTGTGACGGATGAAATCCATAAGCGTTTCAAAGGTTTCGTGACCTTTGCCTTGTCGATGATCCAGCGGGCGACAAGCTCGCCTTCACGTCCGGCGTCTGTAGCAATCACGATATCTTTGACATCTTTTCTGACAAGCTGCGATTTGACCGCCTGGAATTGCTTTCCCGTCTTTTTAATGACGACGAGCTTTAAAGGCTCAGGGATGATCGGCAGGTCTTCAAGGCGCCATGATTGATACTCTTTTCCATAGCCTTCCGGATCCGCCAATGTGACCAAATGGCCGAGCGCCCATGTCACGATATAGCGGTCTCCTTCAAGGTATCCGTTTCCTTTTTTATGACACTTCAGGACGCGGGCCAAATCCCGGCCGACTGAAGGTTTTTCTGCTAAAACGACTGTTTTTGCCAAGTCCATCACTTCACTTTCTTATTCATCCATCCTTTTATTATAACAGATGACAAGGGTTCGTCTCTAACGTTCGAAATCCTTCGTTTTGATTTCTGAAAAAATGACATGCGTTACAGTCTGGGCATAAGGCGATGTTCGATTGATAAACGCTTCAACCTCTTCAAGATTTTCGGCGTTTATTTTCAGCATATAGCATGCCGCCCCTGCGATCCGGTAGCAAAATTCGATATTCGGAAGGCGTTCAATATACGCTTTAAACCTTTCGTATTCCCCGTTTTTCACTGTCGCCTCAATGATGCAGGAGACGGGGAGGCCGATTTTCTGATAATCGATGTCCAATGTGTATTGCTTAATGACGCCGAACGCTTCAAGCCGCCTCACCCTCTCGGTCACAGACGGAGCGGAGAGATTGATCTTGCGGCCGAGCTCTCTCATCGACAAACGGCTGTCTTTCTTTAATTCTTCTATAATTTTAAAATCGAGCTCATCTATATTCATTTGCAACGAACTGCTCCTTTTTTCGTTTCGTTTTTTAAATATTTATAGATCTATCTTTACAAACGAAATTCCTATTTTCGCATCATTTAGATACTATTATGGAGAGGTGATCAGAATATGACAAGAATTAACCCTTCTGCAAAAGGAGAGACTCCGTTTCAGCGGCTGCTCGGGCATTCCGATTCCATTCTGTCAGCATGGACGGCTTTGGCAGACGAGCTTGCCGGGGACGGTTTGTTATCAAAAGAGCTGAAGGAGCAGGTGCGCAGAGTGCTTGCCCAGGGGAACGGCTGCGAATATTGCAAAGCGAAAGGAAAACCCGAGGCTTCAAATCTTGAAAAAACAAGTCTTGCGATGGGCTTTGCAGAAGTATTTCTATCAGAGAGAGACCGGGTCGGAGACAGCCAGTTTAAGGTGTTGAAAGAGATGTTTTCCGACGAAGAGATCTCAGAGCTTATAGCATTTATCTGCTTTACGACGGCACAGCAATATTTCGGGGCCTTAATGAAAATTCCGGCCGAAAAATAAGCGCCTGCCTGTTCTATTTGTCCTTTTTTGGTCTATATTATAGAGGTAAAGATTGGACAAAAGGAGGTATTTCATGCTGCAAACGCCGATTGGCCGCCTTCGAGCGATGGGGTTTATCGAGGGCATGTCACTGCTTTTCCTGCTTTTTGTCGCTATGCCTCTGAAATATTGGGCGGGCTATCCGATGGCCGTCACGATTGCAGGCTCGCTTCACGGCGGATTTTTCATCCTTTACCTCATGGTCCTGTTGTATGCGACATTTGCCGTGAAGTGGTCGCTGAAATGGCCTGCCGCTGGTCTTGTCGCCGCATTTGTTCCGTTCGGGAACTTTCTGTACGACCGGGGCCTAAAAATGTATGATCAAAAATAAGATCCGCCGTGTTATTCGGCGGATCACTCGTCAAGAAATTGCTGCAGTGCTTCTTTATTTTTTTCAAGATCCAAATCCAATACCGCGCCGTATGTCGGGACCGTTTTATTCGTAAACGACCCGTCAACAGGCAGCCTAAAGCTTTTCGTTTCCTTTGTGTCTCCCAACAAGAAATCTTTACCGACTGAAAAGATGACGCCGTTTGGAAGGTTTGTTTCAACATACGGGTCGACAAGGCCCAAGATCTTCGGTAACCGCGCGATATTTCCGATATTCACCGCTTCTTTTTCTAGTTTTCCAAATACTTCCTGCTGTCTTCTCACCCGTCCAAAATCGCTCTCCCTGTCATGCCTGAAACGGACATATCCGAGCAGTTTGTCGCCGTGCAGAACCTGCTTGCCGGGCTCCAGTGTCATGCCGATTCCGTATGACATCTTTTTCGGTACATTGACTTCAATGCCGTCAGGGGCCACCGCATCGACAATTTTGGCAAACCCTTTAAAATCGAGGACGGCGTAGTAGTTGATATTCAACCCGAAGTTTTCCTTAAGTGTTTTGCGGACAAGCTCAGGGCCGCCGAATGCATATGCTGCATTGATCTTTTGCTTGGGATGCCCCGGTATATCGACATAGCTGTCCCTCATGATCGAGATCAATTTAGGCTGTTTTTGTTTTTTATCATAATGAATGACCATCATCGAATCCGATCTTGAATGCTCTTCCCCTCTGGAATCGATTCCGAGCACGAGAACGTTCACTTCGTCCAAATCCGAGCCTTCACCGTTGAACTCGAACTGACCGTCATTTTTAAAGCTTCCGTCAGACTCTGCTAAACCTTGTTGGTATTCGTAGATGCTGTATCCCGTAACAGCAATGATAAGCAGTACAATGAACAGCAGCAGCCGTTTGATGATTTTCCGCCGTTTTTTCTTCTTCTTTTTTACCCTTACTCTTACTCTTTTCACATTATCCACTTTTATCACCGCCACAAATAGACTACCACAGGATGATGCAGCCGACAATTAATAAAAGAAAGCTGCAAAAGCATATTACATCCGAAATATTATTCTCTATTCTTATTCATCTTACAAAACGAAATATTATGATGTGCTTTTCAATCATTTCGTTACATAACACCTACATCCATTTGGTCATCCATGCGATATAGTAAGATGCAGGTATAAACAAAAGCTGTGCGAGAACCGTTCCGGTTACCCTGGATACCGCCATTGTGACAGAGGCCCATTTCAAATAAACATAGCTCCGTTTCCCTTTGGCCACATCATCGGCCAGCACCGAAACCTTCGGATCGACAAACAGCGCAAGGAGCATCGTCGCCACTCCGTTGACAAGACCTGATGCCATCACAGCCGTTGTATGCCTTTCAGGAACGAGAACCCCGGCATAAAGAGCGGCGAGGACTCCGATCGTATAAATCGCGGTAATGACCATATTTAACACAAACAGCCGTTTCGGAATATAGCGGAGCTGAAAGCCTTTCATATAATGGACGGACGGTTTTTTCACGTATTGCCTGATGTTTTTCAGGCTCCTTTTCGTCAGACCTTTCCGAAACATGTGCAGAACGGAGCCGTTTTCCCCTGCCAAATGAACGATCGCCCTCGAAAAAACGGCGACAAATGTCGGCAAGAGCATCATGCCGCAGATGGTTCCGACCGTCGAGCCGAAGATTAAAAACCGAAACTGCTGCCCCACGAGCGAAAGCGCATGAGTGCCTGCAACATCGACGAGCTTTCCTGTGACAGGCTGCTGAACCATGTTGGACATTCTCGAAACGATCACCATTACGTTAAACAGGGACAGAGCCGAGGCGATAAACCCGACCCTTGCCCCGGACAGCCGTGCCGCATAGGCCAATGTCTCGATCGAGTGAATCAGCAGCAAAAAAAAGAAAATCAAAAGCACTTTAGATGTCAAAAAATCCATGTACGATTCCTCCAGTCTACAAGTAAGACTGTCTATCGGAGAAAAATGTTTCGCCAATTTAAAAACCGCTTCAGCAAAAGCCGAAGCGGTTCCCATTCGTTTTATTTTTTGAGCAAATAATATATCTATCATCATAAGATGACATTAGCATCTATCGTTCCGTTTGAAAGTAAACACCATGGAATTTCTGAAACCAAGACAACGAAAGCCCTACCTCTCAATCGTCCTTGCGGCTCCGAAGCCGCGCCAGTGTGAATTGTGAAACAAAAAGTCTTTTTTCCCTCTATCCTGTTAGGGGCGGTCAGAGGAAGAAAAACAAGCATCTTCTAAGAAAGAAAAAAGAAGTTTACTTTCCTTTTATTTGCTCCTTAGGCGCTGTCCTGTATTATACTACAGTTCCTCTCATTTGACAAACTGTTCGATACAGAGATTACAGATCAAGCGTTACGGGCGTGCTTTCCCCTTCATTCATGAGCCTGATTTCTGAAGGATGAATTTCGAGAACGGATAAGTTCGGATCGTCTTTTCCTTCAAACCAGCGGCTGAGCCGTTCATTCCACATTTGACCTTTCAATTCTTTCGAGCCGTTCAGCTTCGCCGTCCCTTCGATTTCAAGATAGGCATCGCCAAAGCCTTCTCCGTCATAGCCGAGCAGCACGTGGACATTCGGATTGTTTTCGATTTCCTCGGCTTTATGCGTCTCAACGCTTGTCGGGGTATAAAGCGTCAGCCCGTCGTGGAAAAAGGTCATATAGCGGGAATGGGGCTTGCCGCCTTCTACCGTTGCCAGCGATCCGACTTTGTGATGGTCGAGAATATCCAGCACCTTTTGTTTGATTTGTTCCTGATCCATGTCAGGATCCCTCCTTTTTATCATATCCATTGTTACTTTTCCACATCGTCTTGTATATTAAACAATCAACAGAGCCTGATGGACGGGACATCCCGATTACATAATACGGGCTATATATTTACTGAAAATCGCAAAGTGTTCCGAAACCGTTGATACCGGAGAAACGCTCTTTCGGGTAAAGGCACCCGAATGTACGGCGAAGCGGCCCCGAAGTTTGCGCGACTCGGACGTGTCACCGGAAAAACACGAAAGCTTGAACGGTTTTTTTCAGACGGAAAGTGCATCCAGCGATTCATTATAAAATCACGGAAAATAAATATTCCTCCGGCTTTATTTTGCCGACGGCACCTGCCGTATTCAGCCGTGAAGAAAAAAGCGAATGAGAGCATCTCCCATTCGCTAAATTCTTGGATCTGTAAAAACATCGTGTTCGTCTGTGCTCGTTGATGAAAACTCAGCAATAACCGCGCCATCCTTTCCGGCTTTGAACCAATGCTTTGTATTTGGCGGAATGGTATATTGCTCTCCGGGCGAGAGCCGGATTTCATGCCAGACGGTGAAATATTCGATATCTTCGCGGGGCGGAAGAACGGAGGGAGCGCGTGTTGTTTCTCCTTCAACATATAGATAGACGCTCCCGTATCTGCATCTGAACGTTTCTTCTTTTCCCTTTTCCCCGTTTACGGGAGGATGGCGGTGTTCAGGGCACGTTTGTTCAGGAAACAAAACGAGCTCCTTGGCACAGTAGCGGTCCGTATTGACGTAGACGAAGAGCTGAAGCCCAAGCTCATTCAGCCTGCCTAAGCCGTAGTCCATGATCTGGATTCGCTCCTTCTCGTCCTCCGTCAGCACGATACCCGCTTTTTGATAATATTGATTGACCGCTTCCTTTGTTACCTTCAATCTCGCTTCCCCCTCTTATGTCGAAATGAAGTCTCCTCCGTTTACATGCAGGGTTTGCCCCGTCATATAAGAGGAATCGTCCGAAGCGAGGAGCACGTAGCAGCCGACATGATCGGCAGGCTGTCCCGGACGTCCCATCGGTGTATCCGTTCCGAATGATGCGACTTTCTCCGCTGAAAAGGTCGACGGGATAAGCGGCGTCCAAATCGGCCCCGGAGCCACCGCATTGACGCGGATGCCGTCTTTTACAAGCGCCATCGCCATTGACCGTGTAAAGGCATTGATCGCGCCTTTGGTCGCCGTATAGTCGATCAGCTGCGGGTTTCCGCGGTACGGATTGATCGATGTCGTATTGATGATCGCGCTCCCCGGCTCTAAGTAGTCAATTGCTTTTTTCGTAAAATGGAAATACGAATAGAAATTGGTTCGAAACGTCCGTTCGAGCTGCTCGGCGGAAATTTCTTTAATGCTGTTTTTCGGATGCTGTTCAGCCGCATTGTTGACGAGGATGTCGAGCCTTCCCAATTCGTTCACCGTCCGTTCGACCGCATCGACGCAGAATGCCTCATCCCCGACATCACCGGGAAGAAGCAGGCATTTGACGCCTTCTTTTTCAACTCTTGCTTTCGTCTCCTGGGCATCCTCATGCTCATTCAAGTACACGATCGCAATGTCTGCTCCTTCTTTCGCATAAGCGACTGCGACAGCTCTTCCGATTCCGCTGTCGCCGCCCGTGATGAGCGCGACTTTCCCTTTAAGTTTATCCGTTCCGATATGGTTTTCATTTTCGTAGACAGGACGCGGATCCATCACGCTTTCGATGCCGGGCTGGCGGTCCTGCGTTTGCGCCGGCTGCCCTTCTGTCTGCCGATTGCGTAAATCCATGATACATTCCTCCTTTTTGATGGTGCTACTACACAATTAACCGCGCGATGCTGTGAATAAACATGCGTATATGCCAAACAAAAAAACCCGGATCACTTGGTCCGGGCGTCTTCACCATTTTTTATCCTGAAGGAATGTGTGAAACAGAATGTTCAGCCTTCTGTAGAGCAGGTCGGCGTCACCTGTTTCATATGCGGCGAGGCTGTCGTCGCTCTCAATGATTGAGGAGCTGATCGAGCTTAAAAGCTCGGCTCCTTCAGGGGAAATATCAGCGGGTGCAAGCATGATGAGCATCCTTGTCATCTTGACGGTGCTGCCGTCCATGCCCTTGATGTCATACGGCGCAGTTAAGTCGACGGCTTTGAAAACAGGAACGATTGCCGCCTCCGTTTTTAAATGAAACAAGGCGAACGATGTGCCGGGTATACCGAGGCCCCCCAGTGCTTCGCGCTTCAGAAGCCCCTCCGCCAAATCGCCGGCATCGGTGATCAAACCTTGATCTTTCAGGCGCGCGCACAGCCGTTTAACCGTCTGTTCATGGCTCTCCGCCGTCTCCAGCACGTCGACGGAAAAATGGCTTAGGATATGCTGGATCGCCGTCGCGTACTGATTGATTTTAGCGGCGGTTCGGAGCATATCCGGGAATGGCGCGGGCTCTTTTTGTTCGGCACGTTTTTTTTGAAGAATGAGCGGAATTTTCCGGGTGAGCTGGTGCTTGACGTGTTTGACGTCTTCTTCGTCAAGGAGCGGGCTGACGATGACGTAGTCGATCCCCTCGTACGGAATCGGCACGGTCGACACGATGATGTCATAAGCGCCGGC
Organism: Bacillus sp. FSL K6-0138; assembly: GCF_037982765.1. NCBI lineage: Bacteria > Bacillati > Bacillota > Bacilli > Caryophanales > Bacillaceae > Bacillus > Bacillus sp. FSL K6-0138. The sequence goes on along the minus strand of NZ_CP150286.1, from coordinate 593,349 downwards.
ATCCTTCGTTTTCAGCTCCATCACCGAAGAGATGTCAAAGGATGCGATTTCAGGAAGCTCTTTTTTCAGCCTTGACGCAAGCATCTTTGATGAACCGATTCCGCTTGAACAAATGACGAGCGCATTGATGTGTATTTTTTCTTTGTTCATTTCAAGCGCAGAGCCGAAGTGGAGGACGATAAACGCAATCTCTTCATCCGGAAAATGCATTTCCGGAAAGAATCGTTCGACGCCTTCTTCGATGGCCATGAATAAAAGAAAATAGTCTTTTTTTATCTGCTCTTGTAAAGGGTTGTGAATCGTCATTTTTTCTTTGATCCGGACGATGGCCGGCTCAAGATGGGCGATCAGCCCTTCATAGAGCGATTGATTGTCATTTAGATTCAGACCTGTTTTTTGCGAGATGAAATCGATCAGCTTTTTCGTGCGCAAGGCGGTGTCAAGCTCGATGTCTTCCGCCCTGTAGTCTTTTTTATAGCTTCGGTTGGCGCTTCTGAGGTGCATCGTAATATAGCCGGCCTCTGCATCGGGTATCTTGACATGGAACGCTTCTTCGAGCGCTTCGGCAATCGCGAGGGCGAGCTCGAATTCTTTCGTGCTTTTCAGTTCCGCCAGTTCCTCTTCGTTCATATTGATGACTTCGCCAAGCTCGATTCGCTCGATTGCAAACGTCAAGTGAACGACAAGGGCGATGTACGCGCTGTCAGAAAGCGAGAGGCCGTGCTGTTCTTTGGCCCGGGACAGCACTTTTTCAGCCTTAAGCAATTTCCCCCTGCTGACGACTCCGAATATTTTTTCCGGCGTCTGGTTCTTGCCCTTAATATTCATTTCAACCGTCTCTAAAAATTGCTGTACATCGAGCTTGTCCGCTATTAAATTGCCGACGATTTTTCGCTTGGCATCTTCAGGTCCCCTCAGTTCAATCCCGTAGCCTCTCTTTCTGATCAAGGAAAGGCCGAACGGGGCAATCCATTTCTCCAGCTCATCGAGATCGTGGCTGATGGTCGCGGCGGTCACCTGCAAATCGCTGGCGATCGTATACAGCTTGATCGGCTCTCCTGCTTCAAGCATCGCGCACAAAATCAGGAGCTTTCGTTCATCAGAGCTGTATTCCACAAGGCTGTCATGTGAGAGGGCATTTAACAGCCTCTGTTTATCGCGGGAAGAGCCGACGAGCTTCAGGCCTTTGCCCGGCTGTTTATCAAGCTTGAGCCGATATTCTTCAATGACTGATTTAACCGCTTTCAGCTCGCGGTGGACGGTTCGTGTGCTGACCTCAATATAATCGGCGATGTCGCCGACCTTTACATAACGGTTTTGGTGTAACAGATATTTAATGAGTTTTTGTTCCCTTGCTGTCATGTACATAAAGCGCCGCCTCCGGTGATTATCGTTTTCGAAGTGCAAGTGGATCACGGGAATGCTGCCGGGGAGAATGACTACCTTATCATAAATTGCTTACATAAAATCTTCAATTCAAACTAATTAAATTTTTGATAACGGTAAATGGAAGCATCGGCGATGACGATGCTTCCAGGTTAGGCTGTGTATTTTTCCATCTCTTGATGCAGGCCCGGCGTGTTCGCAACCCGTCACTATTTCTCCACATGCTTCAAGATCAGCGGCACCAATGGATCTTCCGCTGCAAGCCCGCACACTTCGCCGAGAACGCCCCTATAGCCTTTTTCACGAATCATGCTTTGGAGCTGGACGGCTTCCGGATCATCCGCGAAATCAAATTGCAGCGCCCGGGCGATTCCTTCGGCTAAATGAACCGGCTTCACATTCAGGCTGCTGAGCTTTCGGGCGGGGCGGATCAGACGGTCGTGTTCGCCGAGCTTGCGGAGCGGCGATCTTGCCACACGGGTGATGTCGTCTGATATAAACTCATTTTCAAAGCGGCCGATGATTTTTTTGATATAGCTCTGATGCTCTTCTTCCGAAAAGCCGTATGTTTGGATCAGATACTGCCCTGTTTCTTCGAGCGCCCCGGCCAGCGTCTCGCGGACTTCAGGATCGCAGACGGCGTCTCTGATCGTTTGAAAACCTTTTTGATAACCGGCATATGCTGCGATGGCATGCCCGGTATTTACGGTAAACAGTTTTCTTTCAATGTAAGGAGCAAGGTCTGATACATACGTCACTCCTTCTATATCAGGCACTTCTCCGGCAAAAGCGGTTTTATCGACCACCCATTCAAAGAAAGGCTCGACAGACACTTTCAGCGGATCGTCGTGCTGCTGAACCGGCACGATCCGGTCTACCGCGGAGTTTGGAAATCCGACAAGCCTACTGAGCGCCTTCTGCTCTTCTTCAGTTAAATAAGAGAAAATGGCTTCTTTTAAATGGTCGCTTCCGCCGATCATATTTTCACAGGCTACGATATTTAAAGGTTTTTTGTTTTTGCTGAGGCGTCTTTTCAGCCCTTCTGCCACGGACCCGGCAATCAGTTTCAGCACTGAAGGCCCAACGGCTGTCGTCACAAGGTCGGCCTTGGCGATCCATTCGTATAATTCTTCAGGCTGTTTGCCGCTGTTGATTGCCTGTACTGGGCCGATCGTTTCCGTTTGCCTTGATAGATCGGCGAGCTCGACAGGATAGCGGCGTTTTTCGTTCAGTTCATTGATCACCGCTTCGTTCACATCTGCAAAAACGACGTCATACCCCGATTTTGTAAGCAGGGCCCCGATAAAGCCGCGGCCGATGTTACCTGCACCGAAATGCAAGGCGATCATAGCTGGTCACCTTCTTCAAAAACCGCTATCAGTTCAGCTTTGTCTTTCGCATTGATCAGTCGTTCGACGTTGTCGGCGTCAGAGCAGACGATCGCAATCTTTGAGAGAATGTCAAGGTGTTCATCGTTTTTCCCGGCAATGCCGAATACGACTTTCGCAATGTTTCCTTCACCGTATTCGACGCCATCAGGAATTTGAATGACCGAAATTCCGGAGTGGAGCACTTCCTGCTTCCCATCCTCCGTTCCGTGCGGAATGGCAATCGCGTTGCCCATATAAGTGGAGGATACTTCCTCTCTCGCAAACATTTTTTCTATATAATCAGCCGTGACATAGCCGTTTTCGACGAGAGCCTCCCCGGCAAGACGGATCGCGTCCTTTTGGGAAGCGGCAGATTGGTTTAAGCGAATGTTTTCTTTTGCAAGTACTGGTTTCATTAGGATATCACTCTCTTTCGTACATGTTGTGTGAGCCTGGTGAACAGGCTCACGAATTTATTTGCTAAGTTGATCGATTAATTCGTCGTATTTTGGACTATTGAGAAAATTTTCCACAGAGATATGTTTTGCGTTTGGAAGCTTGGCCTTCGCACGATCTGTCAAATCCTTATGGGTGATGACGATGTCTGCATCATCCGGGAGATTGTTGATCGACGTATTGGTCACTTCTATATCCAGTCCGGCTTTTTTCACTTTATTTCGCAAAATGGATGCGCCCATTGCGCTTGACCCCATTCCTGCATCGCACGCAAAGATGACTTTGCTGACGTTTTCCACATCGATTTGCTGCTCTTCAGCTTGCTCTTCTTCGGCATTTGTCAAGGCGGAAACGGCTTGGCTCTTCTTCCCTTTCATCTGCTGCATCTTTTCTGCTGCCACTGTTAAATCTTCTTCTTCGGCAGCTTTGGACGTCTTTAAAATGAGTGATGAGACGATAAATGAGACAGCTGTTGCCACAAGCACGCCCAGGATGATGCCGATGTGATTTCCTTTCGGCGTCATCGCCAGAACCGCGATAATGCTTCCCGGAGAAGGAACGGCGGCAAGTCCGGCGTTAAAAATAGAGAATGTCAGAACGCCGCTGGCACCCCCTGCAATCGCTGCCAAAATCAAAAGCGGTTTCATCAAAATATAAGGGAAGTAGATTTCGTGAATCCCCCCGAGAAAATGGATGATCGCAGCGCCTGGGGCAGTTTGTTTTGATGCGCCCCTGCCGAAAATCATGTATGCCAAGAGAATGCCAAGCCCGGGTCCCGGATTGGCTTCAAGCAGGAACAGAATCGATTTCCCCGTTTTTGCAGCTTCTTCAATTCCAATCGGGCTTAAAATGCCGTGGTTGATCGCGTTATTTAAAAACAGAACCTTTGCCGGTTCGACAAATATGCTCGCCAGCGGCAGCAAATTCGCATGTACGATCACTTCAACCCCTGCGGCCAATGTTTTATTCAAACCGAGCACGACCGGACCGATCGCCATAAATGCGAGTGCCGTCAGAATAAATCCGACGATTCCGGCCGTAAAGTTGTTAATGAGCATCTCAAATCCGGAACGAACCTTATCTTTAAAGAGCTTGTCTGTCTGTTTGATCAAATAACCGCCGAGCGGCCCCATGATCATGGCGCCGAGAAACATCGGAATATCGGCTCCGACGATGACCCCGATCGCAGCCGTCGCCCCGACGACGCCCCCGCGGTGGTCGTACACCATCTTACCGCCGGTGTATGCGATCAGAAGCGGCAGCAAATACTTGATCATCGGGTCTACCAATGTAGCAAGCGCTTCATTTGGTATCCAGCCTGACGGGATAAATAGAGCAGTAATAATCCCCCATGCGATAAATGCGCCAATATTCGGCATGATCATGCCGCTCAAATGGCTCCCGAACCGCTGAATTTTCACCTTTACACCTGATTGCTGTTTGTCTTGCATTGCATAACCCTCCTTTATTGTCCTTTCATGGCGTTAAAAAAATAATGTCGAATAATGTCGGCCTTGCTTTTATGTTAAAACGCTTACACCCCTTGGCTCAATTGAAAGAAAGCGCTACTTTGGCATGGGCGGTGTGACAAAATTTAAGAAGCTTTTAAATCAAGCTCCCGTCGAACGCATAAAAAAAAGACCTCCTTTGTATAGAAGGCCTTTCTTAACATTCTTCAATTTTCAACGGTTTATAACCTGCTTCTCTCAGCTTTTCCGCAATCGCTTCGTATCCCGCGCTGTTCGGGTGGACCTTGTCAAACGATAAGTATTCCGACTCATGTCCTTTAAAAACCGAATGTATGTCGACAACCTTGACATAAGGCGCTGCTTGCAGCTGTTGTAAATGAGCGTTAAAACCGGAAATCCATTTTTCCGCTAATTCGATTTCCGGAAACGGATTGTATAAGTTGAGCAGCCGGATAAAGTACCTCTCATTTTTCTCTTTTAATTCCCTGATCTTTTTCAGCATTGCTGAATAGTTTTTCTGACAGTGTGAAGAAGCTTCCAAAAAAACGTGCTGATCCTTTTCTCTTTTATAAGCTTCGAGAGATTGGATCAGATCGTTTCCGCAGCCTGTTATCATGATGGCATCCGCTTTGTCGATGTGGTTCCTGATGAAAGGGCGGTCGAGCATGCTGAGAATTTCGGCTGTTGTAAGACTCGATTTAGCGAAGACCGCTAACGTAACGTTCTGCTTCAAATCTTCTTCCATTTTCTTTTTGTAGCGCGGAACGAATCCCGGTTGAAAAAAGCCGGCACCGACTCCGACGGTTAAGGAGTCGCCGAGAGCGGTATATACAATTGCCATATCCTTTTCCCCCTCTGATTTTGCCGCATCTGCCGCGGCAGCTACGATATATGTACTCATAGGCGGGTGAAAAGGATACTGCTTTTTCTTTAAAAACCCAATTTCCTTGAAATCTCAAGCGCAGCCTGTCTGACTCTTTCCGTCAAATACGGAAGCCGGTCGTTTTGAAAGCGGGCTTCAAATCCGGCAATGCTGATGCCTGCTACGATCTGGCGTTTATTGTTAAAAATCGGCGCAGCGATGGCGGAAGTGTAGTCTTCAAGCTCTGAATGACTGACGGTATAACCGTTCCGGTACGATTCATCCAGGACGCGTGCAAGCTCGTCCTTATCGCGGATCGTTCCCGAGGCGATCGGCACCAAATCGGTTTTCCTGATATACTCGTCCCGCTCCTCCCGCGGAAGAAACGTCAGGATGCTCCTTGCACAGGCTCCTGCATACAGCGGTGACCGCCTTCCGATTGCCGTGTAAAGGCGGACCGTATGCGTTCCTTCTATTTTTTCTATGTACATCGCTTCATCGCCCTCTCTGACGATTAAATGGACGGCTTCATCGACTTCATCGCGCAGTTTTTCCATGACGGGCAAAGCGATTTTCCGGATATCAAGCCTGTCGGAGACGAGCTGGCCGTACTGCAGAAACAGCAGCCCCAACGCATACATCCCATCTTCATATCTGTCAAGAAATCCCATATCTTCAAGCGAACGGACCATGCGGTAAACAGACGTTTTCGGCATGCCTGTAAGCTCAATCATGTCATTGAGCGAGAGCTTTTCCCTCGTCAAAAATAGATTGAGCAGAGTCATGGCTTTGACAACCGTTTTATTCTTGCTTTCCATCCCTTCCCCTCCTGAGATACATCATACCATGTATTCAAGCTTTATTCTGGCAGCAAGTTCAACGATTTTTGTCTCTCTTTCAATGAACAGGCGCTCCGCTTCCTCAAGCGCAACCGGCTGAAATTGCAGCTGCTCTCCCGGCATTAGCTGTGTAACGGCTGAACGGTCGGCAGAAATCACATGGGCGATTCGCGGATAGCCGCCGGCCGTCTGCCTGTCTGCAAGCAGAACAATCGGATTGCCGTCAGGGGGTACCTGAACCGTTCCGAAAGATACGGCTTCAGAAATCATTTCAAGGGGGCTTCTCAACTCAAGCGGATCCCCTTCAAGACGATATCCCATCCGGTCTGATTTTGCCGTCACGCGGAATGTGCCTGACATCAATCGCTCCTGTGAAGCATCTGTAAACTGATCGAACTGTTCGCCTTTGATGACGCGGATCACCGGGTTCTTCTTCAGCGGGAGAAAATAGCGGTGATCGACGGACCAGTTCGGTGCGGCAAATCCGCGGGTTTGGCGGTTAGATGCAAGCTGTTCTCTGATTTTTTCCGCTAAAGGCGTGGTCTCCCCGGCCGTTAAGCAGTCGCCTTTTTGCAGCGCTCTTCCTTCAAATCCGCCGATTCCGGCCCTCACGTACGTGCTTTTGCTGTCCATGACGGACGGGACGTCGATTCCGCCGGCAACCGCCATATAAGCGCGGCTGCCCCGCTTCGTCATTCCGAAGTTCAGAACGCTTCCCTCCTCGACAAGGACCGGTCGCCACAGAGGCACTTCCTCATCATTCACCATCAGCGAAAAATCAGCTCCCGCCACCGCTATCAACGTCGTTTCGGCAAAGCGGAGAGACGGCCCCGGCCCCATCAGCGTCACTTCAAGCGCCGCTTCATTCCCGCCGTTTCCGGCCAGGAGATTGGCGATGCGCAGCGAGTCCGCATCCATCGCTCCGCCGACGATGACGCCGTATTTTTGAAATCCGGTGCGCCCGAGGTCCTGAACCGTCGTCATAAGACCGGGCTTCAACACTTCTATGCTCACGATTCTCCCTCCTTTAATCTGTCGTACTCTTCTTCCGTCACGCGGACAAATTTGACAATATCCCCGGCTCTCAGAAGGGTCGGGGGCTGTTCGTGAGGTCTGAACAGATCAAGAGGCGTATTGCCGATAAGCTGCCAGCCGCCCGGTGTTGACAGCGGATAAACGCCGGTCTGCATGCCTGCTATTCCCACAGAACCGGCCGGAATAGCCGTCCGCGGGGAAGAACGCCGCGGAGACGCTATTTTTTCAGACATTCCGCCTAAATAAGGGAAACCCGGCGCAAAACCGAGCATATACACGAGGTATTCCCCCGCTGTATGGATGTCGATGACTTCTTCGGGAGTCAGTCCGTTGATCCGGGCCACTTCCTCCAAATCCGGGCCGAAGCGGCCTCCGTAGCATACGGGGATTTTGACCGTCCGGCTTTCGGTTTCTTCCTCGGCGGTCATCTCTTCGAGGCATTTTTGAATGAAGGCTTTTACTTTTTCATACGGAGAATCGAATGCGGGGCTGCCTTTCATCTGCTGATAGACTTCAAATGGATGATAAAAAACAGTCACGCTCGTAAAGGCCGGTACACATTCAATAAAGCCCGGAAACGGATGATGTTCAATATGTTTTGTTAATGCGCTTACCAGTTGGTGTGTCCGTTCATTAATTTCCGTTCCAAGCTGGATGAGGACCGCCGCATCCCCGAGCGGTGCCATTTTAACGTCAGATCGATTGTTCAATTTTACATCACCTTGCCTTTCCTCCCCAAAATCAAAAATCAATACAGAAGCATCGTCCTGTATTGATTGCAAACATGTTATAAAACGCCAAGCTGCTCATCCCGAATATCCGTAATCAGCATATGCCCCGGCGCATGCGTGATCACAAGCTCCGGCTTGACATGCATTGCCACAGCCTGAGGCGTGACACCGCATGCCCAAAACACCGGAACTTCCCCTTCTTTGATCGTCACCGCATCGCCGAAGTCAGGATGTGCAATGTTTTTGATGCCTATGGCTTCAGGGTTTCCGATATGGACCGGACCGCCGTGGACGGCGGGAAACCTTGATGTGACCTGAACGGCCCGCACCGTCTGTTCTTCCGGAACCGGTCTCATGCTGACGACCATCGGTCCTTGAAACCGCCCGGCTTTGACACAAGGAATATTCGTTTGATACATCGGAACATTTCGGTTTTCTTCAATGTGTCTGACAGGAATTCCGTTATTGAGTAAAGCTTGTTCAAACGTAAAGCTGCAGCCGATCAAAAAACCGACCATGTCATCCTCCCATAAGGACGTGATATCTGTCACCTCATCCGTCAGTTCGCCCCGCCTGTAGACGCGGTATCTTGGAAAATCGGTCCGGATATCGGCGCCGGGCGCAACGATGGACGGAACGGGAGAACCCGGTTCGGTCACATCGAGTATCGGGCACGGCTTTTGATTCCGCTGGCAAAACAGAAGAAATTCAAACGCCAGCTCCTTTTTTAAAATAACCAAATTGGCCTGGGTGTAGCCTCCGGCCATGCCGGCCGTCGGTTCTGAAAGCTTGCCTGTACGGATCAAGCCGCGGATTTCTTCAGGCTGCATCATTTGTAAATGTTTCAATTGATCATCCCCATAATTTTGGAATTTCAGTGACCAGCGTAAAGCCGCCCATAACCGCCATGATGATCACGACGATAATCCCGGGAACCGTAAGCCAAATCGGATGTCTGTAATCTCCGACAATGTCTTTTTTATAAGCGCCGATTAAAAGGGCGCCGAGTGCGATCGGCAAAATCAAACCGTTCAAAGCTCCGGCAAGCACCAGCAGGTTGACGGGTTTTCCGATCGTTACAAAACAAAGCGTGGAAATGACAATAAACCCGATGATAATGGTGCGCGAATTTTTTTCAATTTTAGGCGAAAATGTTTTAAAAAAGGATACAGAGGTATAAGCTGCCCCGACAACTGATGTAACGGCGGCCGCCCACATGACGATCCCGAACATTTTATAGCCGATATTTCCCGCGGCAAGCTGAAAAACTGAAGCAGGCGGATTGTCAGGGTTGATTTGCAGTCCCTTTGATACGACGCCGAGAACGGCCAAAAAGAGTGCAATCCTCATAACCGTAGTAATTAAAATACCGGAAATAGAGCTTTTCGTTACTTGAGGAATCGAATCCTTTCCTTTGACGCCTGCATCAAGGAGACGGTGTCCTCCGGCAAATGTGATATAGCCTCCGACAGTTCCGCCGACAAGCGTCACAATCGAAAGGATGTCGATATGATCCGGAACTACCGTTTTCACAAGCGCCTCTCCGACCGGCGGGTTTGTCGTAACGGCTACATAGACGGTCAGCAGGATCATCACGGCACCAGCGATTAAAGTAAATCGGTCCATCGCTTTTCCGGCTTCTTTAATCACAAAAATCAAAATCGCGATGACAGCGCTGATGAGCGCCCCTGTCTGCGGAGAAACACCGAATAAAACCTGCAGCCCGAGTCCGGCGCCGCCGATGTTCCCGATATTGAAGGCCAGTCCGCCCAAAACGACGAGGACCGCTACAAAATAGCCGAGGCCCGGAAAGACGAGGTTGGCGATTTCCTGTCCCCTTTTTTCAGAAGCTGCGATAATTCTCCATACATTCGTTTGTGCGATAATATCTAAAATAACAGAAATTAAAATGACAAAACCGAAGCTTGCGGCCAAGCTTTGCGTAAATACCGTCGTTTGCGTCAAAAATCCGGGTCCGATTGCAGATGTGGCCATCAAAAAGGCCGCACCTAATAATAATGTCCAGTTGCTTGAAGCTGATTTTGTTTTTTTATTTTGCTCCAATTCGCATTCCTCCTTCTGCCATCATCATGTTGAAAAAGCTTTAATTGTAATGTCCGCCTGTTCGAGCTCTTTGCGGATCTTTTTCGCAAATTGCAGGGCGTGTGCCCCGTCGCCGTGGATGCATACCGTATCGGCTTTGAGACTGATATCGGTTCCCTGGCGGCTGCGGACTTTCCCTTCCTTAACCATCCGGATCACCTGGCTGACGGCTTCATCATCATCTTGAATCAGCGCATCACCCTGCGTACGCGGAGTCAGCGTCCCGTCTTCCTGGTATGTACGGTCGGCGAACACTTCATGAGCGGTTTTCAGGCCGGCTCTTTCCCCGGCTCGGACGAGCTCGCTCCCCGCCAGGCCGAACAGGATCAGCTCAGAATCTGTATTGTATACCGCTTGAGCAATCGCATCCGCTAATTCTCTGCTTTTTGCCGCCATATTGTATAGCGCTCCGTGAGGTTTTACATGCTGCATTTTGACGCCTTCCGCTTTTAAAAATCCAAAGAGCGCGCCAATTTGATAAACGACGAGATCATAAGCTTCCTGAGGCGTGATCGCCATATTGCGCCGGCCGAATCCGGCTAAATCCGGAAGTCCGGGGTGCGCGCCGATTTGAACGCCTTTTTCCGCCGCCATTGCGACGGTTTTCCTCATCACGCTTGGATCTCCGGCATGAAATCCGCAAGCGATGTTAGCCGATGTGACAAACGCCAGAATATCTTTGTCCAAACCGATTTGATAGGCGCCGAAGCTTTCTCCCAAATCGCAGTTCAGATCAACATGATTCATCAAATCCCCCCCTATTGATTCGCACAATTCGTCGAAATGTTGTTTTTCCCCTTTTTTGTTCCGATTTTCGGAACGTTAATTCCGAATAATCAAACATAATTTGATTATAACAGGGATTAGCTTTCTTGGCATCACATTGTCAGAAAAGCTCACATAAAATAAATCGTTTTTACTACGCATCATTCCGTCCGAAGAACCGTTTCTTCCGGCGTGTTTGCTTATTTTATACGGAATTCGTTTTTTTAACATGCTCAATAAAAAAAGAGCCGTTTCGGCTCTTTTTTATTGTTATCTCAGCACCCAATGCCTGATCGCTTTCGCGACGCCATGCTCTGTATTTGTATCCGTAATCCAGTCCGCCGTCTCTTTGACGATATCCTGGGCATTGCCCATTGCTACGCCCAGCCCTGCCTCTTTAATCATGGCGATGTCATTTAAGCTGTCGCCGACCGCCATCACATTCTCCATTGTAAAGCCGAGGCGCTCGGACACTTTTGCCAAAGCCGCCGCTTTATTGATGCCGATCGCATTGACTTCGATGTTCGTCGGGCTGGAATTGGTGACTTCGAGCTCTTTGTTCTTTTTCAGCTCCTCCAATACCCGGTTCCTCACCTCGTCATCCGGAATGTCAAACCCGAATTTCAGCCATTCATACGAATGGATATCTTCGGGAAATTCGCCTCTCCATACTTTATCAACGCTCGCCGCCCAAAAATCGGTATTATGCAGATTCCTTAACTCCCACATCATTTTCACATGATCAGGATGAAGCAGCTGTCGTTCGACCAGCTGAAAGGAGGAATCCCAGATTTCGCTTCCGTTTGCCGTGATCAGGAAAGAAGACAGCTTCAGCGATTCCGCGAATTCACGGCACGTCATCAGCGTGCGTCCGGTGCTGAGCACGACATAAACCCCTTTTGCCTCGGCTTCTTTTATCGCTTTCCGATTTTCTTCCGAAATGGTCTGTTCATCATTCAACAGCGTCCCGTCCATATCCAATGCAACAAGCTTTACATCTATTCGATCTTTTTGACTGACTGCCACGATATAAGATACCTCCACTTTTTTTAGGCTCCTTATATTCTAATATAAAAATCGCCCGGGACAAAGAAATCGCGACAAAAGCCTCTCTCATAATATATGATCGCATTCTTTTTGCACGATTGTCAGGCTGCCATTTTAAGAAGAAACCGAGCAATAGCGGCAGTTCAGATCACCAACATGAAGATTAAAACATTATTTCATACTTGAAAATGCCATTTTGTAAATATTTTGTCATTTCATCTTTATCCTCCTATTCCAAAAATCGGTATAATTATTGTCGAGAGTATAATGATTCCATATGAAAAGAGGGATTTTTGTTGAAAAAATGGTTGATGGCAAGTGCGGCAAGTGCAGCAGTTCTTTTTGGTACATTTTCATCGGGCATTCCGGGTCTTCCCGGTGCAGGCGCTCAAGTGGCAGAAGCGGCTTCAAAGCTACCTAAGGGGATCGGCGGGCGCGCTTATTTGAACAGTACAGGCTCTATTTTCACGGCTAAGATCCAGCTTCCGAGCAATATTGAAGTTGCAAACGCGACTGCTTATATTTATTCAGGCTTCAGCGCGAAAAACGGAACCGAGTCGGATATCGGCCTTCAATACAGCACCACCTACAAGGTCTGGAAGCCGCTCATGAAAGTCGGTTCAAAAAATGAGGAAATGTATATCGAAGGAAAAGAGCAATTCACATATACGAAAGGCTTTCGCCCCGGAAGCACGGTGCAAATGACGATTTATAAAAATTTGAACGGCAATACGCGTGCAACCTTCTGGGGAACGAACAATGACGGTTATACCGGCCGCATCATTATGGAAATTCAAGGAACGAACATCAGCACTCTTTTAAGATGGAAAACGCTTGCCACTGCCGCGGTATCGTCTGAAAGTCAGCGCGATGCCATCAGAGCCAACTTTTCAGCCGCTTTTAACGGCATAACAATCGACAATAAAGCGGTCACGCCTGTCGTGGATACGCAGGACTTTGCAACGGTTGTCCCTTCCGGAAACAACGTCACGATCTCTGTCAAAAAATAAAAAAAGCCGCCGGCAATGATATGCTCCCCTAAAGGTAGACAGATGAAATAAAAAAATCTGTTTGCCTTGGGGGAGTTTTTTCATGGCTGGAAAATGGTTTTCAAAAGAAGAAAAATTGAATATTCTATCAGAATGTGATCAGGGCAATAATTCGGTGAAGGAGATCGCAGAAAAATATGGCATTCATGCCGAAACGATTCGTGAATGGAGAACATCGCATGATATGGCGGGTGTGGAGAGTTTGGAACGTTCAAAGCGCCATAAGTTCTATCCCGCAGAATTAAAATACAATGCCGTGAAAGACTTCTTATCCGGACGCTACTCTCAAAGAGAAATCTCGAGAAAATATAAGATTTCCAGTAAATCCGTACTCATGAAGTGGGTTGAGCTTTATAATGGTCATAAAACGTTAAAAGACAGCGGGAGAGGAAGGAATCGTTTGATGACCAAACGGAAGAACGTTTCATTGGAAGAACGGATTGAGATTGCGAAGGATTGTCTAGCTCATGGAAAGGACTACGCCAGATCAATGGAGATTCATCAAGTCTCCTACCAACAGGTGTATCAATGGGTGAAAAAGTATCAAGAAGGCGGAGAAGAGGCCTTAAAAGACAACCGAGGGAAACGCAAAACCGAAGAAGAACTGACACCTGAAGAAAAAATTCAACGGGAAAACAAACGGCTGGAACAGGAAAATGAGCGTTTGCGCGCAGAGAATGCGTTCTTAAAAAAGTTGGAAGAGATCAAAAGGAGGCGGTTCTAAGTCAGGTTCGGTACGAAGATCGATATCTCGCCATTTTAGAGCTGAATCGAAAAGAAGGCTTTTCTGTCCAAATGTTATGTGAGATTGCCGAAGTTTCGCGCCAGGGGTATTACAAATGGAGGAGCCGAGTACCTTCAGCGAGAGAAAAACAGAATGAAAAGATTATCGCCAAAATGGCGCTACTTCACGAACAAATTGGCGGTATCTACGGATACCGCAGAATGACCTTAAACATGAACCGCCGCTTTAAAGAGCGCCTCAATCATAAGCGCATCTATCGGCTGATGAAAATTGCCAAGCTGGAGTGTGTCATTCGGCGGAAGAAAAAACGTTACGGCAAAGCGACGCCTCAACATGTGTCCGAAAATATCCTGAATCGAGAGTTTAAAGCGGACAAACCAAATCAAAAATGGGTGACTGATGTGACAGAGCTAAAATACGGCCATCGGAAAGCGTACCTCAGTGCCATTTTAGATCTTCATGAGGGAATGGTCGTGTCTTATGTGCTGGGGAAATCCAATAATAACGCCCTTGTGTTTAAAACCTTGAACCAAGCGCTTGAGGCAGCCCCAAACGCACGTCCTCTCCTTCACAGCGACAGAGGTTTTCAATACACGTCCCACCAGTTTAGAAGGATGATTGAAAACGCAAATATGACACAGAGTATGTCCCGCGTCGGCCGCTGTATTGATAACGGCCCCATTGAGTCGTTTTGGGGGAAATTAAAATGCGAGAAATACAGACGGAATTCGTACGAGACATTTGAGGCACTTCAAAGCGCAATTGATGAATATATCCACTTTTACAACCACGATCGTCTACAAGAAAAACTAAACGGCCTCAGCCCAGTGGAATACAGGGCTAAAGCCGTCTAGTGTGTTTGAGTTATTTCCACTGTCTACTTGACAGGGTGCAGATCACAATACCCGGCGGCCTTTCCTTGTTATTTTCCGCTCTCCATATAAATCCCCAGCTCGGCTTCTGCAACCTTTTGGCCGTTCACAGATGCCAGCCCTTTCCCGAATAAAAATCCGCGCTTATAGCGGAGCACTTCAAAATCAAGGTCAAGCTTGTCGCCCGGAACCGCCCGGCCGAAGCATTCCGCCTTTTTTACAGAAGAAAGAAAGCCGATTTCCGCGCCTTCCGTCAAGGCTGTGAAAGCGGCGGTCTGGGCCAGTGCTTCAATGACGATCGAAAACGGCATCTCCTTTTGCGTTTCCGTGATGTACCAGTCATTTTCCGATATTAGTTTATATCCTTTCGCCGATTTCCCCGGCTGATTTTCAACGATGCGGTCTACGAATAAAAAGGGGTACCGGTGCGGAAGCGCAGTCATATTCACAGTCATCATCCTTTTTATCTCATTATACTGTATATTCTCCCATTCTCCCACGATTTCGGGTATACTAAGTCAAAAGGAGGAGACTACATTGAAAAGTGCAAACCCCTATCTCTTTATAGACGGCTGTGAAGAAGCCATCGCATTTTATCAGGACGCCCTCGGCGGAGAAGTTCAAAACGTTCAGCTGGCCGACGGAATCGAGTCGTTCAAAGGACACGAAGGAAAATATCTGCACGCCGAACTTCATCTCGGGGACAGCGTCATCCATTTTTCTGACGTTTTTGGAAAAGTGACAAAAGGTGACCATGTCAGTGTCACGTTAGAGTGTGAAAGCGAGGAAGAAATCCGCCGGGCATACGAAGCGCTGAAAAGCGGAGGACAAGCATCCCTCGAACTGCAAAAAACGTTTTGGGGCGCGCTTCACGCCAATGTAACGGACAAATATGGCGTAAAATGGCTGCTGAACTACCAAATGCCGAAAAGCTGACGTTCTGTTTTCAAAAACAGAACGTCAGCTCTCTATCCGTCAATGCTGCTCCTGAAACACCCGTTTTGCAACGTTCACCGCGTTCAATACACGCGGAAATCCTGTATAAGGAACGCACTGCAGCATCGTCTCCGTTATTTGCAGAGGCGTCAGCCCGACATTCAGCCCCGCATTGATATGGACATGAAGCTGCGCTTCACAGCCCCCTTGAGCGGTCAAAGCAGAAATCGTGATCAGCTCGCGTTCTTTCAGAGTCAAGCCCTCCCTCGAATAAATATCTCCGAATGCGAATTCGACAATATATCGTCCAAGATCAGGCGCTATGTCCTTCAACGAATCGATTACCTTCCTTCCGCCTTCTCCATCAATGGCGCGTAAATTTTCAAATCCGCGCGTGTATCTTTCTTGATCCATATTGATCCCTCCCTGAAATGAATCCTACACGTTAGAGCGCGCTCTAAGGCAAGCTTTTTTTAGTATAATAGGGAATATGGATAAAACATTTACTATTCAACAGACCGCACAATTGACAAAGCTTTCGGCCCACACGCTGCGATATTATGAAAAAATCGGCCTTCTTCCAGAAATTCGGCGCGACCAAAACGGGTACCGCGAATATACAGAGTCCGATATTGCCTGGATTCATTTTTTGCTTCGCCTGCGGGAAACGGGAATGTCGATCGAAAACATGAAGACATTTTCATCCCTGCGCAGCCAAGGAAATGAAACAGCCGAAAAACGGAGGGACATGCTGAAAACCCACCGCCGTAAAATCGCGGAGGATATCGGCAAACTGCAAGCCAATTTAGAAAAGATCGATGACAAAATCGATTATTACGAATCTCTTGTGAAAGCAGCAGATTCAGGATCAGGAAATCCAAACAGATGAAAAAAGCAGGGGGCATGCCCCTGCTTTTTCTGCTCATCGGCTCTGTAAAACTTCATCATATTCAAATTCTTTTAAAGAGACTTCAAGCGGCATATTCTTTCCCGAAGTATGAACATGCCGGAATCCGCTGTCTTTTGCCGCTTTTTCCGCCTCTTTGCTGAGGCAGACGGCGCGAATGCGATGTGCTGCCGCTTCGGGAGACATGCCGATGCTTTCAGCCTCTTTCATAAACAGTTCGACACACTCTCTCGTAGAAAACAAGATCGTATCGATGGGAAACTCTTGGATTTCGCGTTTTATGATCGCCGTAAAACGGGTATCGATCGTTTGGTCGTGCGTCGTAAATATTTCGCATTGCGGATGCGGTTTGTTTTGTACCGCCCGGCGGCAGCCGACGATCAGGCACGAACCTGAAAGCTGCGCGTCTTGCTGCAAAAAGGCCGCAAATCCCCGCTCCTCAAGCGCTTCTTTTACAGAAGGATCGGAAGCATAGAGCTTGCCCCGTACATCTCTAATGTCAACCTTCAGGAATGCGAGACGGCTGAAAAACTCATCCGCTGATCTCCTCGACGTGAACAGCACGCTGTCAAAGGTTTCGATCCGCTTTAACAGCGCATCATCCGGAATCGATTTTAGCGGTTTCCACTTTGGCCATTCAATGACTTGAGCGCCTTTTTCCCTCAGCTCGTCTGCCGGCAGGCTTTTTTCCCCGCTTTGAACGGCAAGGATGTTCCACCCGATCAGCGGCTTATCCTCAAACCAGCTGCGGCGCCGGAAAGACACGATATTCCCGATGACGATGATCGCGGGATTTTTGATATGATGCTCCGCTACTTTTTGCCGGATATCCTGAAGCGTCCCTTTTACGCTCCGCTGCCTGCCCCATGTGCCCCATTGGATGACCATAACGGGGACGAGGGGAGATTTGCCGTGTTTGATCAGCTGCTCTGATATATAGGCGAGATTTTTGATGCCCATATAAAATACGAGGGTTTGAACGCTTCTGGCAAGCCCCTCCCAGTCCATATCAGGTTTGCCTGATTTATCGTGGGCTGTGATCACGGCAAAAGATGAAGCAAAATCGCGGTGGGTCACCGGCAGCCCGGCGTAAAGGGGCGCCGCGATTCCGGAAGTAATGCCGGGCACCATTTCATACGGGATGCCGTATTCGCTGATGGCGGCGGCTTCTTCCCCGACTCTGCCGAATACGCTCGGATCTCCCCCTTTGAGCCGGACGACAGTGAGGCCTTTTAAGCCTTTCTCGATCAGAAATGCATTGATTTCATCCTGTTTCATGTAATGCCGGTTTGGCAGCTTCCCGCAATAGATGAATTCGCACGAATCTTTCGCATGTTCAAGCAGCCGGGCATTGACCAGCCTGTCATACAAAATGACATCCGCTTTCTCAATCAATGCTTTCCCTTTCAGCGTAATGAGTCCCGAGTCTCCCGGTCCGGCCCCTACAAAAAATACTTTTCCATTCCCCATCAACTGTCATCCTTCCATCTGCCGATTCTGTGAATGCCTTAGCGGTTTATAAAATGAAGAGGATCACGCGAAAGTGATCCCATGAAGCTCTCAATAAACGATAAACAGGTCTTCCCCGTCAACCACCGTTTCATAGGTTTTGATGCAGCCTGTATCAGGCTCTTGTACTTTTCCGTCTACAAGGCTGATTTTCCAATCGTGCATCGGGCAAAATACGAATTCGCCGCTTACCATTCCTTCGGCAAGCACGCCCCCTTTGTGGGGGCAGCGGTTTTCAACCGCGCGGACCCCGCCGTTCGAAAGCTTGAATACCGCAATTTCCTTATCGTCGACCATCACTGTCTTTCCCAGCCGATCCGGCAGATCGCCGATTTTCGCGACGAAGACCTTTGTCAAATCTTTGTTCACCATGTGAATTCCTCCTCAAAATGGTTTCCGCTTGCCTTAAGATGTAACAACACTTTCAAACAATTGCTTTGTTGTCTTTTCGTCTTCCAAAAAGTTCCTCCACGGATCTTTGTGGACAGACAGCGCTTCATCCATGCGTTCATTCAATTCTTTGCGCTTCGTTTCATCGTTCAATACGGATTGGACGTGGGACAAGCCGACCCGTTCAAGCCATGCGGAAGTGCGTTCTAAATAGTTGGCCGTTTCCCTGTAATATTGAAGGTAGGCTCCCGTCACTTCGAAAACTTCTTCCTTCGTTTTTACTTTCATCAAAAGATCTCCGGCGCGCAGATGCGTACCGCCGTTTCCGCCGACATAGATTTCCCAGCCTCCGTCAATGCCGACGATGCCGACGTCTTTAATGCCTGATTCAGCGCAGTTTCTCGGACATGCAGAAACTGCCATTTTGATTTTATGAGGTGCGTAAAGCCCTTCGAATTTTTTCTCAAGCTCGATTCCGAGAGCCATCGAATCCTGTGTACCGAAGCGGCAGAATTGTTCGCCAACGCACGTTTTGACCGTTCTGAGCGTTTTGCCGTAAGCGAAGCCGGACGGCATGTCGAGGTCTTCCCAAACTTTCGGAAGGTCTTCTTTTTTGACGCCGATCAGGTCGATCCGCTGACCTCCCGTCATTTTCACAAGAGGAATCTCGTATTTGTCGACGACATCGGCAATGCGGCGCAGATCGTTTGCATTGGTGACGCCTCCGTACATCCGCGGTACGACGGAATATGTGCCGTCTTTTTGAATGTTGGCATGCATCCGTTCGTTTACAAAGCGCGATTCCCTTTCATCATGGTATTCTTTCGGGTTGATCATGCCGAGATAGTAGTTGAGAGCCGGACGGCATTTTGAACAGCCTTCCTCCGTTTTCCAGCCGAGCACATTCATGACTTCTCTCGTATGCGTGAGGCCTTTTTCCCTGATTTCGGCGACCACTTCATCTCTTGAAAGGTCGGTGCAGCCGCAGATTGCTTCTTTTTGCGCTGATGCGTCAAATTCGGATCCGAGCGTATGCTGGAGGATTTCCGCAACGAGCGGTTTACAGCCTCCGCAAGAACGGGAAGCTCCCGTACACGCCTTGATTTCATCGGTTGAGGTACAGCCCTGCTCTTTGATCGCCTGAATGATCATGCCTTTTGAGACGCCGTTGCATCCGCACACGATCTCATCGTCGCTCATCGCGGCCGTAATGCTCATGCCTTCCTCCTGATTCAAAGGCTGCAGGATTGACACTTTCGACGTTTCCGTGATGTCCGCCCCTTTTTGTATCATGGAGAACAATCTGTTGCCGTCGCTGCTGTCGCCGAACAATACGGCGCCGATCACCTGGTTGCCGCGAAGAACGACCTTTTTATAGATCCCGTCCTGATCATCAAACACTTTGATCGCTTTTTTGCCTTCGTCGTCATCTTCGTTAAAGTCGCCTGCAGAAAAGACCTCAACGCCCGAAACCTTTAATTGGGTCGATAAAACAGAGCCTTCATACGGCTTCGTCTCTATGCCGCAAATTTTCTTCGCAAGCACCTTCGCCTGTTCATAAAGAGGCGCGACAAGCCCGTATGCGATTCCCCTGTGCTCGGCGCATTCGCCGACAGCGTAAATGTGAGGATTTTCCGTCTGCATGTAATCATCAACGATGATGCCCCTGTTCACCGGAAGGCCGCAGTCTTTGCCAAGCTGAACGTTCGGCTTGATTCCGACGGCCATGACGACCAGATCGGCGTCCAGCGTTGTGCCGTCTTTGAATTTTAAACCTTCTACACGTTCGTTTCCGAAAATTTCTTCCGTCTGCTTTTCAAGAAAGAATTTCATGCCCTGCTTTTCGAGCTCTTTTTGCAGAAGACGGCCAGCCGTCGCGTCAAGCTGGCGCTCCATCAAGTACGGAGCAAGGTGGATGACGCTGACGTCCATCCCGAGGTTGAGAAGTCCGCGCGCGGCTTCCAGCCCGAGCAGTCCGCCGCCGATGACGGCCGCTTTTTTATACGTTTTGGAAGCTTCGAGCATCACATCCGTATCCTTGATGTCGCGAAAACCTGTGACGCCTTCTTTGTCAGCGCCGGGCAGCGGCAGAATAAAAGGGAGAGAACCTGTCGCCAATATCAGCTCATCATACGGCTGAATCCTTCCTGAGTCCGTCGTCACCGTTTTGTTTTCCGGGTCGACTTTGACGACTTCTTCACCCGTATAAAGCTGAATGCCGTTTTCTTCATACCAGTTCCAATCGTTCAATGTAATGTCTTGAATGTCCGTATCACCTTGCAGCACTTTGGAAAGAAGAATCCGGTTGTAATTCGGATGCGGTTCTTTTCCGAAAATCGTGATCTGGAACTGTTCGTCTGACACTTTAAGTATTTCTTCAATGGCCCTTACCCCGGCCATTCCGTTCCCTACAAGGACTAGCTGCTTTTTTTCCACTATGATCCTCCCCTTTTCAAAGAGATTTACAAACTCGCTCAAAAGATGTATTTATTTTACATGTTTCAAGTTATCACAAAATATATTTAATTTTGTAAACTTTTTATGACACTTTATGACAATTTATTCACAATTTTGTCATCAAAGGGGCTTATGCGGACTGCACACACCTTAAAACCCGGCATTTTGCAGGAGGGATCCAAGTCTTCGGCAATGAGGCTGTTCACACTTTGCGAATCCGCCCAATGCATCGGAACGAAAACGGTGTCCGGCCTGATCGACTCGGACCATTTGCTTCTGACGATGATGCTCCCCCTTTTCGATTCGATTTTGACCAGGACGCGGTCTGCAATCTGATACTTTGCAGCCGTATTCGGATGGATTTCCACAAATGATTCAAAATGACGCGCCGCAAGTGAAGCGCTCCTCCTTGTCTGGACGCCTGTTAAATAGTGCGGCATCACTCTCCCCGTCGTTAAATACAGCGGATATTCTTCTGTCGGGCGGTCTTTTTTGACAGCCGGCTCATTGGGGACGACGCACATTTTCGCTTTTTGATCCGGGTGGGCGAATTCCGTTTCAAACAAACGCTCTGTTCCCGGATGCTCCGTTTCGGGGCACGGCCACAAAATGCCGCCTTCCTTTCTGAGGCGCTCATACGTAATTCCGGAATAATCGGCGATTCCCCCGCGGCTTGCTTTCCTCAGCTCTTGAAAAATCTCCTCTGCAGATTCGTATCGGAAAAAACGGCCTTTGCCGAGCACGTCTGCAATATCGCAGATGATTTTCCAGTCGTGCCGCGCTTCACCCGGGCACGGTCTTGACGCTTCCCTTAGAGTAACCCTGCCTTCCACGTTCGTCATCGTACCTTCATCTTCAAGGTACGATGACGCCGGCAAAATGACGTCGGCATGCCTTGCCGTTTCTGATATAAACAAATCGATCACTGCAAAAAATTTCAATTTTTTTAAAGCCGCTTTGACAAAATCGGCGTTCGGGTTGGAAACGGCAGGGTTTGAGCACATCAGAAACATCCCGGCAATCTCCCCTTCATGAACCTTCTTGATCATTTCATAGGCGGAAACGCCTTTTTTCGGAAGCTCCTCTTCCGCAATTCCCCAGACATCCGCGATATAGGCGCGGTCCCTTTCGTTTTCGATCGACCGGTACCCCGGAAGCTGATCGGCTTTCTGGCCGTGCTCTCTTGCTCCCTGTCCGTTTCCCTGGCCTGTGATCGCCCCGTACCCGCAGGCGAACTTTCCGATTTTTCCGACCGATATTAGAATATTCAGTAAATTTCTGACAGCTGCTGTCCCGTCCGTCTGCTGCTCGACGCCTCTCGCAGTAAACAGCATCCCCGTTTCTTCCTTGGCGAATTTGACGGCGGCTTTTCGCATCTGTTCAATCGGCACGCCTGTCTGCCCGGAAATTTCTTCAAGGCTAAGTGAAGCGACATGGCGCTTGACGTCTTCAAAGCCCTCAGCCCGCTGTTTGATGAAAGCTTCATCTGTCAGCCGCTCTTCGATGATGATTTTCAGCATGCCGTTTGCAAGGGCGGCATCTGTTCCGGGCTTTAGCTTCAAGTGGAGATCGGCGATGTTCGCCGTCGCCGTTTCACGCGGGTCAATCACGATGATGTAGGCGCCGTTTTCCTTAGCCTTTTCAAAGTACGGCATCATCGTCGGCTGGCATTCGGCGATGTTTGTTCCCGCAAGCATGATCACCCTTGTATACGGAATCTCTGTAAGCGAGTTTGTAAACCCGCGGTCCATCCCAAAGGTTTGGTTGGCCGCTGCGGCTGCAGCCGACATGCAAAGCCGTCCGTTGTAGTCAATGTGCTTCGTTTTCAGAGCGACGCGGGCGAATTTCCCGAGCAGATAGGCTTCCTCGTTTGTGATCGACGCGCTCCCGTAAACCGCCACTGCGTCATGGCCGTTTTCTCCCTGGATGCTCATCACCCGTTCTTTGATGAACCGAAGCGCCTCATCCCAGGATACGCGGACAAATTGACCGTTTTTTTTCAAGAGCGGATGCGTGATTCGCTCTGAATGAAGCGCATGCTGATGGGCATTCATCCCTTTCATGCACAAGCGGCCTTTTGTCGCCGGATTATCTTTTCCGACAGCCGTATACTTCTTTCTCGTGACAATCGTTTGTTCGATCAGCTGCATTTTGCATTGCATGCTGCAAAATGGACATTGCGTGTCATACGTTTTCTCGGATTGTACTTCTTTTTGCTTTGTTCGAAAGTATTTCAGCAGCAGTTCTGTCACATTACATCAGCCCTTTTATCGTTTCTTGCACAAGCAGCCTCCGCTCTTTTTCAAGCCGTTCCAACAGCTGCCCGCGGAGATCGTTGTCAAATAAAACCTCCCTGATATGAATGATTCCGGCGCGTTCGATCCACTGCCCGACCTTTTCAAGGTAATTTGCTGTCTCGCGGTAGTATTGAAGAAAGCCTTTGATATATTCTCCGGCTTCCTTAAGCGTCTCAGCCACGGAAAACAACTCTCCCGCCCGGGCGTTTTGCCCGCCGCGTCCGCCGGCGTAAAGCTCCCAGCCCCTGCCCGCCTTTAAGACTCCGATATCGTGCACAGTACAATAGACGCAGTCATCCGTGCAGGCAGAAATAGCGATAGAGGTCTTGGCCGGCATGATGAGGGCTTCCGTTTCTTTCTCCAGCTCGACTGCGATGGCCTGAACGTAATCAGGGTTTGTGCACGCGCACGTTTTGACCGGACCGACCGTATGCTTGTGAACGGCGCAGATCGGCATTTGCAGCTCTTCGCTGACGCTTTGCCCAATTCCCGGGATCTTCAACCGCTGGCCATGCGTCAAAACGGCGTGCGGTATGCCGTATTTTTCAATCGCATCGGCAACTGTCCTCAGCTCATCAGCTTTTATCAGCCCTCCGTACGTTTGCGGAACGATTGTGCAGCCGCCGTCTTCATGCAACAACGGTTCGTCCGCTGTCACACCCGGTTTGATCATCCTTAAATAGTAATGAATCGCCGGCATGCATACGGAGCACCCGCTTCCGGTCTTCCACCCCAATTGCGACATGACGTCTTGAACGGAAGAAAGCTGTCTCATCTGGATTTGTTCGACGACTTCGTCTTCCGTTAATGAAGTGCATGAGCACATCGCTTGTGCGCCCGCGGGCTCTTCATATTCGTGTTCAGCGGCATGGATCAGCAGCTCTTCGATGAGCGGCCTGCATCCCCCGCAGGAGCCGGAGGCTTTTGTACAGCGTTTCACATCGCCAGCCGTTTTTAAATCGTGCGATTTGACGGCTTCGATGATCGCCCCTTTTGACACCGCATGGCACTGGCAGACCGTTTCGCCAAGCGGCATCGAACTGACGGTGCTTTCTCCGCCCGATTGAAAGAAGTTTTTTTTCACAACCGTGATATCCCTTTTCTTGATGATGCTGTCCAAAAGCTTCTGCTTGTTTCTTGTATCCCCGTATAAAATCACGCCGGCCATCTGATCATCCTGAAAGACCGCTTTTTTATAAATTCCCGCCGATTCGTCAACAAGCCGAATCGTCGTTGTTGTATCATCGTCTTTGATTTGTCCCGCTGAAAACAAATCGATTCCCGCTATTTTCAGCGTTGCCGACTGAACCGATCCACGGTACGGTTCGCATTCCAGGCCGCAAATGTGCCTGGCCAGCACCTGTCCCTGCTCATATAACGGCTTGATCAGCCCGTACACGACTCCGTTATGTTCGGCGCATTCCCCGACGGCATACACATCCGGGACGTTTGTCTCCATATAGCCGTTGACAATGATCGCGCGGTTCACATCAAGCCCGCCCGCTTTTGCAAGCCCGATGTTCGGCCTGACGCCGGCGGCCATGACAATCAGATCTGCCTCAAGCTCCGCCCCGTCTTTGAACCGCAGCCCCGTAGCCCGTGATGTCCCCAAAACGGCTTCTGTGTCTTTTTCCAAAAAAAAGTGAATGCCCTGCCGTTCAAGGTCGCGCTGCAGCATGGAGGAAGCCGTCCGATCAAGCTGGTTCTGCATAATACAGGAAGAATGATGGATCACGGAAACCTCCATTCCGAGATTCACCAGGCCTTTTGCCGCCTCCAGACCGAGGATTCCCCCGCCGATGACCGCAGCTTTGCGAAAACGCCCGGCGGCATCTATGAACGCCCGGCAATCTTCTATCGTACGAAAACCGTATACCCCTTCTTTGTCCGCCCCTGGAACCGGAAGGATAAACGGCGAGGACCCCGTTGCGATAATCAGCTTGTCATAAGCGACTTCACGTTTTTTGTCCGTTGACACCGTCCGTCTATCCGTATCGATCTTGACAGCCGTTTCCCCCGCATAAAGAGCGATCCCGTGCTCTTCATACCATGTGCGGCTGTTAAGCGTAATATCTTTTAAACTTGCGTCACCCTGCAGGACGGAAGATAACAACATACGATTGTAATTCGGATGGGGTTCGCTGCCGATGACGGCGATTTGAAACGCATCTCCCGCATGCTTTACAATCTCTTCTATCGTACGGACTCCAGCCATGCCGTTTCCTATTAAAATCAGCTTTTGTTTCCCCATATTCTCCCCTCCCCTTTGCAGCAGCTACGCTATCATTATTTCACATTGCTCCGCTAAAGCATTCAAACCTGTTACATTTCCTGACATACGATTTCAGAAATGGTCCTGTTTTCCTATAAAATATGAAGTTGTTAAAGTTCAACACATTTTCACATTTTTTATCACTTTAATGCTTGTTTCTTTTCTTTCAATCTAATAGGCTATTCATAGAGGAATAACGAATGGAGGGGGAGAATGTTACCGATCAAACGGAGAGAGCAGATTCTCTCATGGATCAAAGAAGAGGAAACGCTGCGCATTTCAGAGATTTCAAAAAGGCTGGATGTCTCGGAAATGACGGTATACCGCGATATTAAACCGCTCATCGAAAACGGCCAGGTCATCAAAACGGCCGGCGGCATCGCCTTAAACCGCCCGAAGCAGCAGCCTGGGCAAATGTGTTCAGTCTGCGGAAGAGGGCTGAATCCGAGGCTTTCCGTGCAAATCGTGAAAAACGACGGTCTGATTGAGCAATTTTGCTGCGCCCACTGTGCGATGCTCCGCTACGAAAAAATCAAAGAAGATATATCACAAATCATCTGCCGCGATTTTTTAGTGGACACGACGATCAGCGCAAAAATGGCCGTCTTTCTGCTCGATGCTGACCTTCATTTGAATTGCTGCCAGCCGCAGGCAATCCCTTTCGCTTCGGCGGCCGATGCCGGGAAATTTAAAACCGGGTTCGGCGGAAAGCTGCTTTCTTTTGAAGATGCGGCGCGCGAAATTCAAAAGACCATGAAAGAAAACTGCTGCAGCCTGAAAACATGAAATTATTGATGAAAGATTGGATGAATGTTATGAAAAGAGCAACTCTCTTTGCGGCGCTGGCCGTTCTTTGTCTCATCCTGCTGCCGAAAGCCGCTTTTGCGCACGCATATATCGTCAATTCAAACCCTTCTCAAAACGAGGAGCTGAAAAAAGCGCCGCCTGAAATCAAAATTGAGTTTAACGAACCGATTCAGAAAGGGTTCCACTCGATAACGGTAAGAAACTCTTCAGGCGAGCGGGTCGATTCGGGGCAGACGAAGATTGATCCGCAAAATCGAAAAATCCTCACGGTAAAGCTGAACAAAAACGTCAAGAATGATATTTACTCTGCTGAATGGAGAGTGGTGTCTGCAGACGGGCATCCCGTTTCAGGAACGATCCCTTTCAGCGTCGGAAACATTCAAGGCGGATTGCCCAAGGACCAACAAAACGCTTCTTCTAACCTTCCGAATGCGGATACTGTGATCGAACGCGTCTTGTTATATACGGGTTTTTCCCTTTTCATGGGATCTTTGCTTTTTCAGCTTGTTTGGCACCGGCCGAAAAACGGATGGTCTTCCGCGATGCGCCGCCGCGTTCAGCGAATAGCGCAGATCGCCCTTCTCCTGATCGGTGCGGCCGTCATCATTCAGCCCTTGCTCCTGACAAAAGCATACGCAGGTGTTTCATGGACTGAAGCTTTTCAGCCACACCTTTTAAAAGAAACGCTTCTTCAGACGTCAGGCGGGACGCTATGGATTGTCAGCATCGTCTTGGTTGCATTGCTTGCCGTTTTCTCAAGCAGATCCGGGGTCGTATTGAAACTCGTCTTCTTTACCGGCCTTCTGCTTGCCAAAGCATTCTCAGGCCATGCCGCATCGACGGATTACAGCTATATGACGGCCGCCATGGATTTCATCCACTTAATAGCGGCTTCTGTGTGGACGGGAGGGCTGGCTGCGCTTGCGCTGTTTTTCGGGAAGGATTGGTTCAAACCCGATAAAGAGCAGATTTGGGAGACGGTACAGCGCTTTTCCCCCTGGGCTTTCGGTTCAGCCGGACTGCTCGTATTTTCCGGGATGTTCAACAGCTTTTTCATCGTCCACACGCTGGATAACCTGTTTCAGTCCAATTACGGAAAAGGGCTTCTCGTCAAATTGGCGCTCGTCCTGCTGATGGCCGGATTTGGCGCGTTCCACTATTTCCGCTCCAGAAAAAAACCGGAACGCTCGCGCGGGAGATCGATCAAGGCCGAATGGGCGATCGGACTTCTCATTCTCGTGACAACCGCCGTCTTCACGAATATTCCGAGTCCTCCGGCGCCTCTCCCGCAGCCGTTTAACGAAACAAAACAGCTGACTGACGGAGAAACGCTGTCATTGAGAATCAGTCCGAACATGCCCGGCTCCAATACATTTGAAGTCGTTGTCAGGGACCGGAACGGAGACGTGATCAAAGATATCCAAAAAATCGACATAACGGTTTCCAAAACCGGGCTTTTCAGCGACAGCAAGGAAAGCACCTTCACCCTCACCAAAAAAGAAAAAGGCGTGTTCCAGTCGAAAAATTTAAATCTGAACGAAGGTGGCATCTGGAAAATCCGGGTGCACGGGTTAACGGCATCATTTGACGAAATCAGAACGGTATTTAATGCAAAAATCAATAAAAAGGAGTATTGATCAATATGTTGAAACGAAGCATGTTTTTAAGCGCTGTATTTGCAGCTATGCTGCTCTTCGCCGCACCGGTCAGCGCCCACGTGTCGGTAAAGCCTGACGAATCAGCGGCAGGGTCATGGGAAACCTATACAATGAAAGTGCCGGTTGAAAAAGATATCGCTACGACAAAAATCGTGCTCAGCATGCCGGACGGCGTCGAATTCCAGCAGTACGAACCGGTTCCCGGCTGGAAAACAAGCACAAAAGCCGGAAAAGACGGCAAGGTCATCAGGGTGACATGGGAAGCCAAGGACGGAGGCATTCAGCCGGGCCAATTCCAGCAGTTTACCTTCACGGCCAAAAACCCTGATAAAGAACAGAAAGCGGCATGGAACGCCTACCAGTATTATAAAGACGGAAGCATCGTCGAATGGACCGGTGACGAAAACGCCGATACCCCGCACGCGATTACCAACATCGTCGATGCTTCCAAGCTCGGAAAAGCCACGGTTGACGGGCACGGCGCGACAACAAAAGAGAGCCCGGCTGAAGCACAAGGCAGCTCAGATATTCAAACCGCCACTCTCATTTTGTCAATTCTCGCCGTCGTGCTTGGAGGAACAGGCCTTCTTATGGCAGTACGCAGACAAAAAAGATAATATGTTTTAAACATTTAATTAACTTAAACATCATAGGTTACTCTTTTACAAGCATGGGAGCGTACCGTTCACAAGCTGAATTATCAGGAGTATTTAAGCGAGTTCTATGTTCTTAGCTGATACCAAAGCGGGAATGAAGATTTTCCAAAAAAGTTCAGAGACCTGTAGTCTCTGAACTTTTTTATACCTCCCTTTGGCGATAGGTAAGTTTTGGCATGTCAAACATAAAAATATTTTCGGGTGATTTTCACTTCGGTAAATTTCTTTTTTCAAGCTATCCTTCTAGGAGACTATTGTTCTTAATATAAAAGAAAAAGACTGTCAAGGGTTTCTTAACAGTCTGAAGTAAAATTCTTGTTTAATGTATCATGAAATTTCACAGAAAAACTAATTATGCTTCTCTTGTATTTTTTTTAGTACAAATCTATATATTCTTTGTGAAACTGCGTATACAACACTTATCAACAAATACAAAACAAACAAAAATAATGCTGCAAGAGCTACTCCATTATTTTTAAAGATTATATCATGAGAAAAGATAGAATATATTAGTATATACAGATAAAACAATAAAAACATAAACAGAGACTCTACTATATAATTAATTATTCCTCGCTTTTTTAATAAAATCTGCGAAAAAATCACGTCTGCAATTCCTATGATAACCACAGTTAAAGTAAAAAACTTAAGCAAAATAACAATAGAATCAAAAGTTCCACTTGAATTTATTGTTATATCAGGTGTTAATGAGGCCAATCTAAAAACTCCATAAAATAGTAAAAACGGTACAACAATAATAAAAATACACATCAAAAGCACAGTTGAAATTGCAAATACATGGTCGAAAAGAGAATATTCTCTTTTACTTTTTTTACTCATCTTCTCAAAACCTCTTTTTTATGGTATTATATCCCTTAGTTAATATTTACATATTAACATAAAAATAACAAAATAATGGAGGTCTTTCAATGAAATCAAAAAAGAAAAAACTAACGAAAGGAATTGTAACACTCACTGCATTAACTATGCTAACTTCTGGGTTTGGTCCTGTTTCATCAGCTCTAGCAGCCGAAAAAACATCCCAAACAGTATCTACAGTACAAACATCAGTCCCAACTTCTCTTTTAAATTACATAGAATCACACAAACAACCAACAAGTGTACAGGATACACGGGCTTTTATAAAATTTGCTTCTCAGACAAAAGAATTTCAAGCTTATAATAACACAACAAAACCAGGAAAAATGCAGACTATGGGACTAATTGGCGGAAGCTTAAAAGCAATAAAAGCTTTCGGTTGGGCCTGCAGAATCGGCGGTAAAACTCTAAAATGGGCTATTAAACCTTTGTCTCCTTCTAAAGCCAAACTAATTGACAAATATGCACGTAAAATAGCATACGCTACAGAAAAGTTAAATAGTGCGTCGAAAGGTGCTCTTGTTAAAGCGCTTAAAAAAGCAGGGGTACCAGGAAAAGCCGCTGAATCTATTGCAGAAATTATCTTATGGCTTATATAAAAATAACTTGATAAAGGAGACCAGATATATATCATACTGGCCTCCTTAAAATTTTAATCTTATATTCAATTATACAAGGCTGATAATGACGACCTTATAGATACTATTCATCAGCTTTTTTGATACATGGCAACGGAAACAAGCATATCTTCTTGGATGAATGATGTTTCTCAGTATTCCTCAGAATGGCCTCTTTTTTACTGGCGTCATTTAAAATCGCTCAGGACGTGTCTTATAATAGAAGCCCTCTCCCACTCGGAAAAGAACTCCATTTCCTTTTTAAAAAATAAAGCCCTGAATACAAGATGATATGCTCCCCTAAAGGTAGACAGATGAAATAAAAAAATCTGTTTGCCTTGGGGGAGTTTTTTCATGGCTGGAAAATGGTTTTCAAAAGAAGAAAAATTGAATATTCTATCAGAATGTGATCAGGGCAATAATTCGGTGAAGGAGATCGCAGAAAAATATGGCATTCATGCCGAAACGATTCGTGAATGGAGAACATCGCATGATATGGCGGGTGTGGAGAGTTTGGAACGTTCAAAGCGCCATAAGTTCTATCCCGCAGAATTAAAATACAATGCCGTGAAAGACTTCTTATCCGGACGCTACTCTCAAAGAGAAATCTCGAGAAAATATAAGATTTCCAGTAAATCCGTACTCATGAAGTGGGTTGAGCTTTATAATGGTCATAAAACGTTAAAAGACAGCGGGAGAGGAAGGAATCGTTTGATGACCAAACGGAAGAACGTTTCATTGGAAGAACGGATTGAGATTGCGAAGGATTGTCTAGCTCATGGAAAGGACTACGCCAGATCAATGGAGATTCATCAAGTCTCCTACCAACAGGTGTATCAATGGGTGAAAAAGTATCAAGAAGGCGGAGAAGAGGCCTTAAAAGACAACCGAGGGAAACGCAAAACCGAAGAAGAATTGACACCTGAAGAAAAAATTCAACGGGAAAACAAACGGCTGGAACAGGAAAATGAGCGTTTGCGCGCAGAGAATGCGTTCTTAAAAAAGTTGGAAGAGATCAAAAGGAGGCGGTTCTAAGTCAGGTTCGGTACGAAGATCGATATCTCGCCATTTTAGAGCTGAATCGAAAAGAAGGCTTTTCTGTCCAAATGTTATGTGAGATTGCCGAAGTTTCGCGCCAGGGGTATTACAAATGGAGGAGCCGAGTACCTTCAGCGAGAGAAAAACAGAATGAAAAGATTATCGCCAAAATGGCGCTACTTCACGAACAAATTGGCGGTATCTACGGATACCGCAGAATGACCTTAAACATGAACCGCCGCTTTAAAGAGCGCCTCAATCATAAGCGCATCTATCGGCTGATGAAAATTGCCAAGCTGGAGTGTGTCATTCGGCGGAAGAAAAAACGTTACGGCAAAGCGACGCCTCAACATGTGTCCGAAAATATCCTGAATCGAGAGTTTAAAGCGGACAAACCAAATCAAAAATGGGTGACTGATGTGACAGAGCTAAAATACGGCCATCGGAAAGCGTACCTCAGTGCCATTTTAGATCTTCATGAGGGAATGGTCGTGTCTTATGTGCTGGGGAAATCCAATAATAACGCCCTTGTGTTTAAAACCTTGAACCAAGCGCTTGAGGCAGCCCCAAACGCACGTCCTCTCCTTCACAGCGACAGAGGTTTTCAATACACGTCCCACCAGTTTAGAAGGATGATTGAAAACGCAAATATGACACAGAGTATGTCCCGCGTCGGCCGCTGTATTGATAACGGCCCCATTGAGTCGTTTTGGGGGAAATTAAAATGCGAGAAATACAGACGGAATTCGTACGAGACATTTGAGGCACTTCAAAGCGCAATTGATGAATATATCCACTTTTACAACCACGATCGTCTACAAGAAAAACTAAACGGCCTCAGCCCAGTGGAATACAGGGCTAAAGCCGTCTAGTGTGTTTGAGTTATTTCCACTGTCTACTTGACAGGGTGCAGATCAAGATGTACACAGGGCCAGTTTTTTATCATTCTGTGAATATCTAAATCTTATTCATCCAATCCGATCGATAAATATTTCGTTTCCAAATACGGCTCGATGCCTTCCAGTCCGCCTTCGCGTCCGATTCCGCTTTCCTTCATGCCGCCGAACGGCGCCTGAACGGTTGACGGACCTCCGTCATTCCAGCCGAGGATGCCGTATTCGAGGCGTTCTGACAAATAGATGCCGCGGCGGTAGTTTTCCGTGAAGAAATACGCGGCTAAACCGTAAGGCGTATCGTTGGCAATCTCAATCGCCTCATCGATCGTTTTGAAAGAAATGATCGGTGCGACCGGGCCGAATGTCTCCTCATGCATAATCGTCATCGATAGATCGACATCCGTCAGGACAGTCGGGTGAACGAAATAGCATGCTTTTTCATCATCGCTGTCATATTCGGCTCCGATTAACACCTTCGCTCCTTTATCGACCGCATCATTGATTTGTTCGACGATTTTTTGGAAGCCTTTTTTATTGATGATCGGTCCGACTGTAACGCCTTCTTCAAGGCCGTTGCCGACTTTGAGTTTGGCGACTTCCGCGCGGAGCTTTTCGGCAAACTCATCTTTCACCGATTCGTGCACGATCAGACGGTTGGCACAGACGCAGGTTTGTCCGGCATTTCTGTATTTCGACAGCATCGCCTGCTTCACGGCGAGGTCGATGTTGGCATCCTCGTCGACGATCAGCGGCGCATGCCCGCCAAGTTCCATCGATACGTGCTTCACCGTGTCGGCGCTGTTTTTGATCAAATGCTTGCCGACGGGTGTTGAGCCTGTGAACGTAATTTTGCGGATCAGCGGATGGCTCGTAAAAATGCTGCCGATCTCCTCGCCATCGCCGATCACGCATTGCAGAACGTCTTTCGGAATGCCGGCTTCATGTCCGAGACGCACCAGTTCGAGCGCCGTCAGCGGCGTATCGGGAGCAGGCTTGATGATAAACGTGCAGCCGGCCGCAAGTGCAGGCGCCGCTTTCCTGGTGATCATCGCCGCCGGGAAATTCCATGGCGTAATCGCCGCTACCGGGCCGACGGCCTGCCGCGTCACGACAATCCGTTTATTGGTAACAGATGCGGGAACCGTTCTTCCGTAAATGCGCTTCGCTTCCTCGGCATACCACTCGATATACCCTGCCGCATATATCACTTCGCCTGCCGCTTCTTTGTATGGTTTTCCGTTTTCAAGCGTGATCATTTCGGCCAGTTCTTCTTTATGCTCCATGATGAGGTCAAACCACTTCTTCAATAATGAAGCTCTTTCTGCGGCAGATGTTTTGGACCATTTCTGAAACGCCTTATGAGAACGCTCGACTGCTGCTTCTACTTCTTGTCGGGACTGTTGGGGAACGGTCTCGATTTTCTCTCCAGTCGCCGGGTTAAAAACTTCTAGCATGCTGGTCATGTTGAATCTCCTCCCCGTTTTGTTTTGAATTGCTATTGTATAAAACAATGCCGATCAACGTCCATCCAGCCAATATCAGCCATTCATACGGCCACGCGAGCGCAGCCGGCATGCCCGGCAGATAAAAGGCAAGAAAGATAACACTTAAGAGAATAGCAGATATACCAATCGTTTTCCACTTATTGATCTTGTACGGTCTGTTTAAGTCGGGCTCCGTTTTTCTCAGCTTCATGAACGCCGCCGATACGATCAAGTACCCGACGATAATGCCTGTTCCCCCTGCATTGACGATCCACACGAGGGCCGGCCGCCCTAAAAGCGGTGCGAAAAAAGCAAGCGCTCCAAGAAACAAAATCGCGTGTGTCGGCGTTTTATATGTCGGGTGGATATAGCCGAACCATTTCGGAACCATCCCTTTTTCAGACATCGCATAGAGAATGCGGCTCGCGCCAATGATAAAAGCGTTCCAGCTCGTGATGATCCCCGCCACTCCGCCGAGGACGAGCACCGTTCCGAACAATTGGCTGCCAAGCAGGTTCACCATCGCATCAGCGGTCGCCAAAGAGGACGACACAAGCTCGCTTTCCGATAATCCCAATGTCACGCCGAACACGATCAAAAGGTAGAAAATGACCGCACTGATAATCGAGATGATCAGCATTTTGCCGATGATTTTTTTAGGAGCCTTGATTTCTGCGGCAACCTGGGGAATCACGTCAAACCCGACAAACAAAAACGGGATCATGACGAGCACCGACATCATCCCGGAAAACCCGTCTTTAAAGAGCGGTTCGACGTTTCTATAATCGCCGTTGACCAGAGCGCCGCCCAGCAGCAAAAAACCCGTAGCGATGATCGCAATCGTAAATACCGACTGGAAGATAGCTGCCGGCTTAACGCCGAAATAGTTGAGGGCAGTCAGAACGACCGCGCCTCCGGAACCGATCAAAACCCATGTGAAATAGACATCCCAGCTGCCAAGCGTCCACAAAAACCAAAGATGTTCGACAGGCATCACATAGTCGATCACAGTCGGCAAAGCGACCGCCTCGAAGGTAATCACGGACACGTATCCGAACAGCACGCCCCAGGCCGCGATAAATGCGGTTTTCCTGCCAAACGCCCTGAGGACGAAAATCATCCCCCCGCCCGTTTCCGGGATCGCAGAAGAAAGCTCCGCATACGTCAAACCGATCAATATGACAAGAATTCCGCCGATGATAAACGCGAACATGCTGCCTAAAAAGCCGGCCGTCGAGATCCAGTCTCCGGACAGAACGACCCAGCCCCAGCCGAGCATAGCGCCGATCGCAAGGAACAGGACATCCATCTGTGACATTGATTTTTTCATTTGCTGTTTTTCCATGAACAACCCCCTCCCTAATCCAGCACTGTTTGCAGCGCTTCTTCGATGATGGCGAGCCCTTCGTGAAGCAATTCATCCGTTATGACGAGCGGCGTCAGAAAACGGATGATATTGCCGTTGATTCCTGCCGTAAGTAACAGCAGCCCGTGTTCATTCGCATACTTGGCGATGGCAGCAGCCGCAGCTTTATCAGACTCGCGCGTGTCCTGATCCTTGACGATTTCGATCGCCGCCATCGCGCCGAGCCTGCGGATTTCGCCGATCTGCGGATATGTCTGCTTCCATGCGAGCGCTTTGTCTTCGATCGCTTTTCCGATTTCTTCTGAACGCTTGTTCAGCCCTTCCTCTTCGATGATGTCGAGCACTGCAAGAGCGGCAACGCATCCGAGCGGACTGCCGGCATATGTCCCGCCAAGCTCGCCGGGCGCCGCGGCATCAAGCATTTCCGAACTTCCGATCACCCCGCTGAGCGGAACGCCTGCGGCAAGCGACTTTGAAACCGTCACAAGGTCAGGCACGACATCGAAGTGCTCGATCGCAAAGTACTTGCCCGTCCTCGCAAACCCGGTTTGAATCTCATCAGCCACAAGGACGATGCCGTGTTCCTTGCAGAAGGCTGCGACATGCTGGACAAACCGTTTGGAAGGGATGATAAAGCCGCCTTCCCCCTGCACAGGCTCCATGACGACACAGGCAACCGTCTCAGGCGCGACCGCAGAAACAAAGAAATCGTCAAACGCCTGAATCACCATTTCGTCATAGCTCTCATCGCTCATCCCGAGAGGCTTCCGGTAATAGTAAGGAAACGGAGCCTGATACACCTCGGGAGCGAACGGCCCGAAACCGAACTTGTACGGTTTGACTTTGCTCGTCATGCTCATCGTCATATTCGTGCGCCCGTGGAATCCGCGCGTAAAGGAAACGACGGCTTGGCGTTTCGTATACTTTCTTGCGATCTTCACCGCATTTTCCACGGCTTCCGCACCCGAATTTAAGAAAATCGCTTTTTTCTCATGATCACCGGGTGTCAGCCGGCACAGTTTTTCCGCCAGTTCGAGATAGGGCTGATACATCATGACGTTAAAGCCCGGGTGGATCAGCTGATCGGCCTGCTGCTTGACCGCTTCGACGACTTTTGGGTGGGAATGCCCGACGTTTAATGTGCCGATCGCTCCGGCGAAATCGATAAAACGCCTTCCGTCAATGTCATATACAAGTGCGCCTTCCCCTCTTGCCGCAATGCTGCGGTTTCCGTTGCTGACGCCTCTGGCCACATACCGGTCCCGCTTTGCCTGCCATTCACCCGTTGTTAAGACTGCTGTGTTAAGACTCATCATCATCTCTCCCTTTGATTTATTTCTTATAATTCTGAATATTTTTTGGTATGATGAAAAGTACCAACTTAACATTTTTGATGGTACCAGTAGGAGGCGCGATGATTACGATTGCGATTGACCGTTCACAGGATGCGGATTTTATTTATCATCAAATTTATCAAAAGATCAAAGAGGAAATTTTCAGCCGAAACCTTATGCCGGGAAAAAAGCTCCCGTCAAAGCGGGAGCTCGCAGGAGCACTCAATGTCAGCATCAATTCCGTCAATGCAGCATACCAGCAGCTTCTCGCCGAAGGGTATCTTTATTCTGAGGAAAGGAAAGGCTTTTTCGTGGAACAAATCGAGACGTTTCATGCCGCACGGCACACCGGTCCGCTCCGGCTCGATGAGGAATTGCGCGAAGAGGACGGCAATAAAGACGGCTGGATTTCGTTTTCCCATATGAGCGTGGATACGGCGCATTTTCCTTTTAAAACATGGTTTCGCTGCGAGCAAAAAGCCGCCGCTTCCCATACCGCCGAACTAGGGGAAATGACGCACCCGCAGGGCGCCTACAAAGTTCGGCAAACGTTCGCCCGCTTCATTGCGCTAGCGAGAGGCGTCAAATGCCATCCCGAACAAATCGTGGTCAGCGCCGGGACCCAGCCGCTCATTCACACCATCCAGGATCTCCTCCCTGAATCGGCGGTGTATGCAATGGAAGAGCCGGGATACAGCCGCATTTATCAACAGTTGAAAAATGAGCGGAAACGCGTGGTGACGATTGGGCTTGACCATAAAGGAATGCGCATTGACGATATTCACCGCCTGAATCCGGACGTGCTGTTCGTCACCCCTTCACACCAGTTTCCGACCGGAATCATCATGCCGGTGTCGCGAAGAATTCAGCTTTTGAACTGGGTATCTGACGGAGAAAACCGCTATATTGTCGAAGATGATTATGACAGCGAATTTAAATACGGAAGCGACACGATTCCCGCTCTGCAAAGCCTTGACCGGTCTGAGAAGGTCATCTACATCGGCACATTTTCAAAATCGCTTCTTCCGGGCTTGAGAATCAGCTACATGGTGCTGCCGCAAAAGCTTCTGAAACGGTACAGAAAAAGGCACCATTCCTCGATTCAATCAAGCAGCGCCCTGACGCAGTTTGCGCTTCAGGAGCTGATTGAATCGGGAGAGTATCAACGGCACATCAAAAAAATGAACCAGATCTATGAGGAAAAACGGACAAGATTGATCGGAAGCCTTGAAAAAACCTTCGCCGGCCGGGTCAAGATCAAAGGTGCGAGCGCAGGGCTGCACTTTGTCGCTGATTTTGACACAAAACGGAGCGAGGAAGAGGTTTTGGCGAGGGCAAGGGAAAACCTTGTCGAAGTGTATGGGATGAACCGGTTTATATTAAAGAAGAAAAACAACGCAGACGGCCAGGTATCGCTGGTGCTCGGATTTGCAAAAATCGGCATTGATGAAATAGACGAAGGCGTCTCAAAACTTTATGAAGCGGTATGCGGCTGAACATAAAAGCACCGGCAGGTTTGGACCTGCCGGTATCATTTTTGTTTACCACTGTTCTTTTTCAACCTGAAGGATCGCGCGGATCAATCCCGGAAACTGCTGTTCCAGCTCCTCTTTGCAAAGCGAATAGTAATGATGTTTCCCT
This sequence comes from Bacillus sp. FSL K6-0138, assembly GCF_037982765.1. Taxonomy (NCBI): domain Bacteria; kingdom Bacillati; phylum Bacillota; class Bacilli; order Caryophanales; family Bacillaceae; genus Bacillus; species Bacillus sp. FSL K6-0138. Next base: position 555,476 of record NZ_CP150286.1, on the reverse strand, counting down.
TCGATTCGCACCTTGAGAATGCCGGCTTCCCTGAGCACCTTAAAGTGATGGGACAAGGTTGATTTCGCGACATTGATGTTCGTGCAGGCGCCGCACGTTTTTTCGGCTGTATCAGCCAAAGCTTTGACAATTTCCAGTCTGATCGGATCACTCAATGCGTGCAGAACCGAAGTTAATTTCATGTCTTTTATATTCATGGGTTAAATGTATCATAATCCTTACTTCAAGACAATTGTACCAGTTGGTGCAAAATGGTTGCAGCATCATTACCGGGCATGTTACGATGCAATCGTTCGATGGTTTTCGAACAATAGCAAACCGTATACAAAGGAAAACAGAAGGTATCCTATATTTTATCTGGAGGTTTTTTACATGATCGTATTGCAGGCTTATATGAAAGTAAAACCCGAACAGCGCGAATCCTTTTTGGAGAGCGTACAGCCGCTGTTGAAGCATTCAAGGGCTGAAGCCGGAAACGCACAATACCAGCTTTTCGAGGACACCGAGAATGCCAATACATTTGTCATGCTTGAGCAATGGAAGGATCAAGAAGCGCTCGACGCCCATAATCAAACCGAGCATTTCCAAACATTTGTCAAAGCTGCGGGCGATCTGCTGGCAGAACCGCTGAACGTGTTGCGCACTGAAACCCATTAATATGGAAAGGACGGAGAGTCAAATGAATGAAGTGATGAAAACATTAACAGATCACAGGTCAATCCGCAGCTATACCGATGAGCCTGTAAGCCCTGAACAGCTTGACGCCATCATCCAGGCTGTCCAAGCCGCACCGACTTCGATCAACGGACAGCAGGTCACCGTCATTACGGTTCAGGATCAAAAACGGAAACAAAAAATCGCCGAGCTTGCCGGAGGACAGAAATGGATCGAAGAGGCTCCCGTTTTCCTTTTGTTCTGCGCGGATTTCAACAGAGCCAAAATCGCCCTCGAAAAAAACGGACAGCCTCTTGCGATTACGGACGGAACCGAATCTGTTCTCGTCGGGGCAGTCGATGCCGGCATCGCCCTCGGAACGGCTACTGCTGCCGCTGAATCGATGGGGCTCGGCACCGTACCGATCGGGGCAGTCCGCGGCCGCGCCGAAGAGCTGATTGAGCTTCTCGACATTCCTGAATTCGTCTTTCCTGTTGCAGGGCTTGTTGTCGGCCATCCGGCGGACCGCTCCGCGAAAAAACCGCGCCTGCCTGAACAAGCGGTAAGGCACAGCGAGACATACAACCATGATCTAAAGCCTTTGATCGACGAGTACGATGAAGTCATATCCGAATACATGAAAAAACGGACCAATGGAGCGGATTCAAGAAACTGGTCAGAAGGCATTTCTTCATATTACAGCCGCGTCTACTATCCGCACATACGGGAAATGCTTGAAAAGCAGGGATTTAAGCTTGAATAGGGATCTTCCTTAAGGCTATCGTCAATCGATAGCCTTTTTTTCACTCCACATTTCGATGTGCATCGAAGGATACACGATCTACAATGTGTTTAAAAAGGAGTGAAAGAAATGAAACAGCTAAAAAAGTTCGAGACTTTTCAACGTCTCCATCATCAATCAGCCCCTTTTGTTCTGCCGAATGCATGGGATGCGGCGAGCGCTGCCGTTTTTGAAAGAACAGGCTTTAAAGCCGTCGGAACGACCAGCGCAGGGATCGCCATGTCGTTAGGCTACAAAGACGGGGAACACCTCCCTTTTGAAACATTGCTTGATGTCCTCACAAACATTGCAGGTTCGGTCGATGTCCCCGTCAGCGCTGATATTGAAGCAGGCTATGGCACGTTCCCCGAAGAAATCAGCGAAAACGTCCAAAAAATCGCTAAAACAGGTGTCGTCGGAATCAATATTGAAGACGGAACAGGGAATCCTGAACAGCCATTAAGCGACGCTTCATCGCAGGCGGAAAAAATCGCTGCGGTAAAAAAGCTTGACCTCCCCCTTTTTATTAATGCACGCACCGATTTGTACTGGCTCAGGCATTGTGATTCTGATTTCCGCCTACAGTCGGCCGTCCGGCGGGCAAACATCTACAGGGAAGCCGGCGCAGACTGCATATTCGTCCCCGGAGCTGTTGACACTAAAACCATTCATCAACTAAGGAATGGCATTTCCGGTCCGCTCAATGTACTGGCCGGCGCGGGCGCCCCTTCGGTCAAGCTCCTTTCCGACATGGGAATCGAAAGAATCAGCTTGGGATCAGGACCTTTCAGGGCAAGCATGACTCTTCTGAAAACGATCGGCGAAGAGATCATCAGCCGCGGAAGCTTCCGGCACATGACAGAAGGCGTTCTTTCCTATGATGATGCTGCAGAATGGATCCGTCCGCCAAAAAAGTGAAACAAAATCGTTGACGAGTCGGGAGTGCTTCTCTCCGATTGTTAGATGGTGTCTAACAATTGGGGTGCAGTTCAGTGCCGGCAGCCTTGTTTTTATTTCAAACCTTTTTCGATTTCTTTCACCATCTCAGACACGGACTCAAGACCGCCGCCGGATAAATACCAGTAGCCCGGGTCAAGGTATGTGATGTGTCCGTTTTTATAGGCGTTTGTCGATTTTACGATCTCGTTTTCGATGACTTCTTTAGCTGTTCCTTTTTCGCCGATGGCAGCGCTCCGGTCGATGACAAACAGATAGTCCGGATTCTTTTCTGAAATATATTCAGAAGAGACGCTTTGGCCGTGAAGCGAAGCTTTAATCTGTTTATCGGCAGGCTGAACGCCGAGTACGTCGTGAACCAGCCCGAATCTTGACCCGCTTCCGTAGGCGCTGATTTGTTTATCGCTCGTCAGCACGACAAGTCCTTTTCCGCCTTTTTCTTTCGCCAGTTTGCTGACTTTTTCTACCTGGCTATCGATTTTGGCGAGCTCTTGTTTGACAGCGTCTTCTTTGCCGAAGATTTTTCCGATGATCTCTGTGTTTTCTTTAAAGCTGTTCATGTAGTTTTTCTGATCGAGCTCGATGTCGATCGTCGGCGCGATCTTTTTGAATTCATCATATTGGTCTGCCTGTCTGCCTTCGATGATGATCAAATCGGGATCAAGCTCGGCGATTTTTTCAAAATCAGGCTCTTTCAGTCCGCCGACGCTTTCGTATTTTTTATCATTGTATTGTTTCAAGTATGAAGGAAGACTTTGCTTCGGCAGGCCGGCAACACGGTCGCCGAGTCCCAATTTATCAAGCGTATCGAGCATTCCGAAATTGAAGACGACGATCTTTTTCGGATTTTTTGGAACATCTGTTGTATCGCTTTTATGTTTGATCTGAACGGATTCTCCCTTTTTCCCGTCCGTTTGCGCATCCTTGCTTCCGCATGCGGCAATAACTAAAACCGCAATCACAGCCATAAAGAACAACGATAGCTTTTTCAATGCAATCACCTCATCCTTTTTATGAAAAATAGACACAGATTTTTTGGTCTCCGATTTGCTGAATAGGTATGTCCATATCGTAAATTTCTTTCAGCACCGGTGTTTGTATGATGTCCTCCGTCGGCCCTTCCTTGACGATTCGCCCGTTTTTCAGGGCGACAATCCGGTCGGAATAGACGGAGGCAAAGTTAATATCGTGAATGACAATGACAATCGTTTTGCCGTGCTGAACGACAAGCTTTTTCAGCAGCTTCATTATTTCTACGGAATGCTTCATATCCAGGTTGTTCAACGGTTCATCAAGCAGGATGTAATCGGTGTCCTGCGCGATGACCATCGCGATGAATGCCCGCTGGCACTGGCCTCCGCTCAATTGATCCAAATGTTTATGCTCAATGTCTTTCAGCTTCATATAATCGATCGCCTGATCGACGTACGTCCAATCTTCCTTCGTCAGCCTCCCTTGCGAATACGGGAATCTCCCGAAGCTGACGAGCTCCCTCACGGTGAGCCTAATGTCGATCTTGTTGGACTGCTTCAGAATGCTGATTTTTTTGGCCAAATCATCGCTTTTATATGCGCTGATTTCCTTGCCTTCGATCCGAACCTCTCCGGAGTCCGGCGCGATCAGCCTGCTGACCATGGAAAGCAGCGTGCTTTTCCCGGCTCCGTTCGGCCCGATAAAGGATGTGATCTTTCCTTTTTGAATCGATACCGCTGCGTCTTCCACAACGGTTTGATCTCCGTATTGCTTCGTGACATGTGAGACTTCTATCATCATTTACGCTCCTTCAGCAGCAGGTAAATAAAATAAATCCCGCCGATAAAATCAATGATCACCACTAAAGTCGCCGTTAAACCGAACACCTTTTCAACGATGAACTGGCCGCCGACAAGGGCGGTGATGCTGAAAAGCACCGCTCCCGGAATCAAAACGCTGTGTTTGTACGTCTTGAAAAATTCGCGCGCAACATTGACAGCGAGCAGCCCCAAAAAGGTAATCGGTCCGACAAGCGCGGTTGATACAGAAACGAGCACTGCGACGATGATCAGCATTTTTTTCACCGTCCGGTCATAGTCGATTCCAAGGTTGACGGCATGGTCCCTTCCGAGCGACAGCACGTCAAAAATGCGGCGAAACCGCCATGCATAGGCCAGAACCGCGATGATGACGGCCGATGCGAGCAGTAAAATGTCTGTATTTACATTGTTAAAGCTGGCAAACATCTTGTTCTGCACAACCTGAAACTCATTCGGATCGATCAGCATCTGCATAAAGGATGACAGGCTTCTGAACAGCGTGCCAAACACGATCCCCACAAGGAGCAGCAAAAAGATATGCCGTCCCCCGCGGCGGAACATCAGCGCAAACAGCGCGAAGGAAAAGCAGACCATCAGCCCCGTCGACAGCAGGAAGTTCGCGTTTTTCCCGAGTTCGGCCAGCTGCGCGGCGCCGAAAAAGTAAATCACCGCCGTTTGCAGCAAAACATAAAGCGAATCAAGCCCGAGAATGCCCGGCGTTAAAATTCTGTTGTTTGTGATCGTTTGGAAGATCATCGATGAATAGCCGATCGCCGTACCGACTAAGATGATCGCCAATACTTTGGTCATTCTTCGCGGCAGCGCATATTCCCATACCGACGGCAATGCGTAAAACAAAAACAGGCCGGTGCAGACGGCTGCAGCCATGATGAGTACGAACATTTTCCGTTTAGAATCCATAGGCTTTTCTCCTTAAAAGCAAGTAAAGAAAAACGCCGCTTCCGATGATGCCGACCATCAGGCCGACCGAGATTTCATAAGGATAAATGATCAGCCGGCCCAATATGTCACAAAACAGGACAAAGACGGCGCCGAGAACCGCCGTGTGAGGCAGGCTGTTTTTCAAATGGTCTCCGCGATAAATCGAAACGATATTCGGAATGATCAGCCCGAGGAAAGGAAGCGTCCCGACCGTCAAAATGACGACTGACGAGATGACCGAAACAATGATCAGGCCGATGTTGATCACCCGCTGATAATTCAGCCCCAGATTGACTGAGAAGCTCTCGCCCATCCCGGCCACCGTAAATTTATTGGCAAACAGGTAGGCGATGATGACGAGCGGAATGCTCAAGTATAACAGCTCATACCTTCCTTTCATGACAAGCGAGAAATTCCCCTCAAACCACGCATTGACGTTTTGAATCAGGTCGTACTGATACGCTATGAACGTGGAAATGGCACTGACAACGCCCCCAAGCATCAAACCGACGAGCGGAATAAACACCGCGTCCTTAAATCTGATGCTGTCCAAAATCTTAAGAAACAAAAAGCTGCCGAACAGCGAAAAAGCACAGGCAAACACAATCTTTACAACTATGCCCGCTGAAGAAAACAGCATTATCGAAATGATGACGCCGAGCCTTGCCCAATCCATCGTCCCAGCCGTCGTCGGCGAGACGAATTTATTGCGGGTCAGCTGCTGCATAATCAGCCCGCAAATGCTCAGGCTCATTCCCGCAAGCACGATGCTGATCATTCGCGGAAGCCGGCTTATGTACAGCGTCTGAATGTCATCCTCGTTCAATCTGAATAGATCAAGGGGTGACAGTTGTTTGACGCCGATAAAAATTGAACTGAAACAAAGAATGATGAGCAGAAGCAGTAAATACCGCAATTTCATGCTGAATCGCCTCCCCCACGACAAAAAACATACCCTGCCCCAAAACGCTAATGATTATCATTATCAATAAGAGCCCATCCATCATCTTATCACCTTTTCTCACATAGTCAATATGATTCAGATTGAAAGAAAGCAAAAACCGCCCTCTAAAGTCCTCTTCAAAAAACACATTTGTTCATACAGGAAAGAAAAACCTTGATTCTTCCTGAAAAAAGCGTAATAATAAAAATTAAATTTATTGTGAAAATTAAAACTTTAGGAGATGTAAAACATGAAGGTCGTTAAATTTGGCGGCAGTTCGTTAGCAACCGGCGCTCAGCTTGAAAAGGTTTTTGACATCGTCGCACAAGATCCAAAGCGGAGAGCTGTCGTCGTATCAGCGCCGGGGAAACGGCATGCAGCAGACACGAAAGTAACCGATCTGCTTATCGCCTGTGCCGAACGGTATTTATCAAAAGGGGAGGCGCCTGAGCTGGTTGAAGAAATCGTCGGACGGTACGCCGATATTGCGCTGGAAGTCGGACTCGGAAATGAAGTCATCGGCCTGATCCGCTCCGATTTGCTCCGCCTGCTTCAAAGCGATAAACAGAGCCCGGAACGCTTTATCGATGCGATCAAAGCGAGCGGTGAAGACAATAACGCCAAACTGGTCGCGGCTTATTTCCGCCATCGCGGAGTTGAAGCCCATTATGTCAATCCGAAAGACGCAGGCCTTTTCGTAACGAGTGAACCGGGAAACGCCCAGGTGCTGCCAGAATCGTATGATAATCTGTTTCAGCTCAGACAAGAGCTGGGCATTATCGTATTTCCCGGATTCTTCGGCTTTAATGAGGAAGGCGAAGTGATTACGTTTTCTCGGAGCGGTTCAGATATTACGGGCTCGATTTTGGCGAACGGCTTAAAAGCGGAACTGTACGAAAACTTCACGGACGTTGATGCGGTCTACACGGTCAATCCTTCGATCGTTCCGCATCCGAAAGAGATCCGCGAACTGACATACAGAGAAATGCGCGAGCTGTCCTACGCCGGCTTTTCCGTCTTTCATGATGAAGCGCTAATTCCCGCTTTCCGCGCGAACATACCGGTGCAGATCAAAAATACGAACAATCCGTCTGCAGAAGGGACAAGAGTCGTCACAAAGCGCGACAACACGAACGGTCCGGTCGTCGGCATCGCCAGTGACAGCGGCTTTTGCAGCATATACATCAGCAAATATTTGATGAACCGCGAAATCGGATTCGGACGCCGCGTCCTTCAGATTCTTGAAGACGACGGACTGACATACGAACATATCCCGTCAGGCATCGACGACATGACGATTATTTTAAGACAGAACCAGATGGATGATACGATCGAAAACCGGATCATTAAGCGGATCAAGGATGAATTGGACGCCGATGAAGTGACGGTTGAGCACAACATTGCCCTGGTCATGGTCGTCGGTGAAGCGATGCGCCACAACGTCGGAACAACGGCAAGGGCGGCAAAAGCTCTGTCTGACGCTCACGTCAACATCGAAATGATCAATCAGGGCTCATCTGAGGTCAGCATGATGTTCGGCGTCAAAGAAGCCCAGGAAAAACAGGCCGTCCACGCTTTATACCAGGAATTTTTCGCCAAAGTGCTTGTCTGAAAAACCCCTTTTTATGGGGTTTTTTTGTTGTCAGAAAATATTCCGCCCCCATTTAAAATCTCTTGAAAAGGCCCGATATATAAAATAAATAAATGACGGGGGCAACAAACATGAATCTACTTAAAAATATCAAAATCAGGGGTAAACTGTTTATCATCATCCTGCTATCTGCGATTGCCCTGTTAATCGTCGGCCTTCAGGGCATAAACGGCCTCAACAAAATTTCAAAGGGATCTGAGGCCATTTATCAGGGGCAATTAGTCCCCAACCAATTATTTTCGAAGCTGAGGGCAAACAACCTTGAAATAGATGCGAACAATTTCGAACTGATGGTAACCGAAGACGACAGCATCAATGATCAGCTTCAAAAAGACGTTGAGAAAAAAAAACGAAGAAAACAAAACCGCAATGGAGCAGATCGATAAGCTGGATTTGCCGGATAACGTAAAAGAAAAATACGAAACATTTAAATCAGAATATACGAAACTGCAAAATGCAAGCAACGACATGCTCAATTTGGCGATAGCAAATAAAAACAAGGAAGCGTACGCGTATTATTTAAAAAATGTGGAGCCGCAAAGAACGGCTGTCAATAAGCTGTTCGATGAGATTCAAACATTAAATTCCGAAAATGCAAAAACGAGATATCAGCAGGATACGAAAGAAGCAGGTTCGATTGTCATGCTGCTCATCATCGTGATTGCCGCAGCCCTTATCCTGTCCGTCACTTGCGGACTCCTGATGACAAGATTGATCGTCAGGCCGATTAAAGAGATTCAGAGATTATTTGCACAAACAGAGCAAGGCGATTTTACCGTCAAAGGAACGTATCAATCGAAGGATGAAGTGGGCATGCTGACGGCATCCTTTAACCAAATGGTAGCAGGTGTTCGCTCGATTATTGAAACGGTCGGCGAGACGTCCCATCAAGTGGCGGCTTCTTCTCAGCAGCTAAGCGCAAGCGCCGAGGAAAGCACAAAAGCGAGCGAATACATTTCCTCGACAATCCAGGAGCTTGCCTCAGGTTCTGAAAAACAGGCAGAAAGCGTTGAAAGCAGCAGAACCATCATTAAAGGGATGACCGAATTCGCCGGAAGAATTTCCTCCAATGCTGAAAAAGCCGCTTCAACAGCAGGCGAATCGGCGCAGATGTCAATCGAGGGAACGAAAGCAATCGAAAAAGTCGGCGCTCAAATGACGTCGATCAATGAAACGGTCGTCTCCCTCTCGGAAGCGTTTAAGCATTTGTCAGATCGCTCAGATGAAATCGGCAAGATTACCGAAGTGATTACGAGCATCGCCGAACAAACGAATTTGCTGGCGTTAAACGCGGCAATTGAAGCGGCAAGAGCAGGCGAACAAGGGAAAGGGTTCGCCGTCGTGGCGGATGAAGTCAGAAAGCTTGCCGAGCAGTCGGCCCACTCCGCAGAACAGATCACTAAATTGATCGCCATCATTCAGAATGATACAAAAGAGACGATGAATACCGTCATTTCGGCAACAGGCGAAGTCAAGGAAGGGCTTGTCGTCGTCAATGAAGCAGGCGGCGCTTTCCGGAAAATCGAGAGTTCGATTAAAGAAGCGGTTGCCCAAATCAACGATGTTACAGCTTTAGTAAGAAACCTGACAGCCGGTACAAACGAAATTGAAACAGCGATTTCCGGCGTACAGGAAGTGGCCGAAACAGCGGCCGAAAGCACGCAAACGGTCAGTGCAGCGACACAGGAGCAGCTTGCTTCAATGGAAGAAATCGCATCTTCCGCACAAATTCTCGCGCAAAACGCCGAAGAATTGCAGCACTTAATCGAGAAATTCAAAATCAAAGACTAAAAGAAAGAAGCCGCCTTTCATGCAAGGCGGCTTCCTTTTTAATCATCATCCCTTAATGTCAGCGGCAGGCGAATCACAAATTTCGTTCCTTTGTTTTTCTCGCTCGTAAGCTCCACTGTTCCTTGATGAAGGGCAACGAGCTGTCTGACGATCGACAGACCGAGCCCGTATTCTCCATAAGGCGTGTTCGTCCGCGACAGATCCGCTTTGTAAAAACGGTCCCAAATGCTTTCGATATCCTTTTCATCAATGCCGATTCCGGTATCCTCTATTTCGATCACCGTTTCCTTGTAGTCTTCCCATCCTCTCAGCCAAACGGTTCCATTCGTTGTGAATTGAATGCTGTTTTTCGTGATGTTGACGAGAATTTGGATCAGCCTGTCATAGTCCGCATGCACCATTACATGCTCCCCCACGTCAAGTATCAGTTTGTCGTTTTTTTCCTCCGCTTGAATCGCCAGCTGTTCTTTGATGATTTCAAATACCTCGATCAGCGGATAATGCAGCTTATTCAGCGTAATCTGGTTGGAGCGGATTTTCTCGTAATCGAGATTTTCGTTGACAAGGCGGATGAGCCGTTTCGTCTCTTCCGTAATCAGCTTCAGGCATTTTTCCTGCTGATTTTCCGGAATGGTCCGGCTGTTCAGCCCTTCCACCAAACCGCTGATCGTCGTGAGTGGCGTCTTTAATTCGTGGGACACATCTGTGATAAACTGCCGTCTCCGTTTCTCAAGCCGGTCGATTTCTTCGCTTGAGCTCTTTAATTTCTGTGCCATGACGTTAAAGTCTGCGCCGAGATCGCCGATTTCGTCCATATTGCGGTTTTCGATATGGATGTTATAGTCGCCCGCCGCCACCTTTTTCGTCGCGTCGCGCAGCTTTTGGATGCGGCCGACGTGGAATTTTGACGTCAGCCAGCTCAAAAGGAAAGCAAGCAGGATGACGCCTGCCGCCGTACACAGCATAAACCGGTTCATTTGGCTGATCATTTCTTCCGTGCCGCTGATCGGAGCCGTAAGCAGGATGCCTCCCTGGAACTCATTGTTGACGAAGTTCGGGAGCGCTACGACCGAGACTTCCTGATTAAAGCGCTGCAGGTCGGTTTTGACGACGACCGGCTTTCCTTCCTTCAGCTCTTTCCACTCTTCATCTTTCAGCAGCAATTTTCGCGGCCGCAAGTGGTCGGGAGTCATCAAGACCTCTTTTTTTGCATTGAAAAGAAAGAAATTGATCTGCCTGCTTTTTAAAATTTCGGCAAAAGGCTTCATGATCGGCTGATCTCCGGGAGGATGCTCTTCCATTTCCCCCATGATGCGGTAGCCGTAGGTTGTCAGCTCGCTGACTTTGCTCTGGTAGGCGAAATCTTTGACAAAGTGCGAAAACACCGCGCCCGTGATCGCGAAAGCCAGAATTAAAATACTGATGTGGCTGGTCAGCAGCTGATAAATATACTTAATCCTCATCAAACTTGTACCCTACTCCCCAAACGGTGTACAGAAAAGGCCGCGAATCGCTGCCGAGCTTTTTTCTCAGCCGTTTAATATGAACGTCAACGGTCCGCTCATCCCCGTAAAATTGGTAGCCCCACACTTGCTCAAGCAGCTGCTCCCTTGAAAAAACCTGTTTCGGGCTTTGCACCATATAATACAATAAATCAAATTCCTTAGGCGTCAGGTTCTTGATTTGTTCACCGTTTAAAAAGACCTCTCTCGTTTTTTTGTTGATTTGAAAGCATTCGGTTTCAAGAATGTCCGGATCAGCGGCGGCCGCTTGCTGCTCTGTGCTTTGATACCGTCTGCTGACCGCTTTGATTCTGGCCACGAGCGCCAGCGGGCTGAACGGCTTCGTCACATAATCGTCGGCGCCGAGTTCAAAGCCGAGCACCTGGTCAGATTCCGTATCCTTTGCCGTCAGCATAATAATCGGTACGGTGCTTTCTTCCCTGACCTTTTTGCAGATCGTGACGCCGTCCATTGACGGCAGCATCAAATCGATGATCAGCAAATCCCACTTGTCCGATTTAAATCGGTTATATCCCTCAAGTCCGTCATGGACGAATTCCGTCTCAAATCCTTCTTTCGCAAAAAACATTTCCGTCATTGTACATACGCTTAGATTATCTTCGATCATTAATATTTTCATGTAAATGCGCCTCCGCTAGACAACGTTAGATTCATTTTACACACGGCTCTCCTATTTCTCAATTCCTTGGCAAACATTTAAAAGACCGGCAACAGTTTGGTCATAATTTTTTCATAAGTACTGACTAATATGAAATCAGTAAGGCAAAAGTCCTGACGTTTTAATTTAAGTGATTCATAAACATATCAATATGGAGGAATAAATGATCATGAATTTTTTCAAACGCGCCTTTTGGAGCATGAAAGCGAAGAAAGGAAAAACACTGTTACAATTATTTGTCTTTACGATGATTTGCGTTTTGGTGCTTACGGGGCTTACGATCCAGTCAGCCGCCACAAAATCGGGCGAACTGGCAAGAGAACAGCTGGGGGGCAGCGTTACCCTGAAGGTTGACAGGGAAAAAATGATGCAAAAACAACAGAAGTCAGGGGAAAAACAACGATTTGAATCGACTCCGGTTTCCGTCAAATCAGCTAAAAAACTCGCAAGCCTTGACCATGTCAAAAGCTATAATTTCATCTCATCAACGTCTGCTTTAGCGGAAAATTTCGATCCGATTGAAACTGGCAGCAGCGATTCTGATTCATCTGATGCAAACAGCGGCCAGCAGTCTGCCGGGCCTGGCGGCAATGGGCAGGGCGGGCAAAAGATGATGCAGGCCGATGTATCGATCGAAGGTGTTACAAGCACATCTTTAGTCGACGATTTTTCTGACGGCACATCAAAAATCACGAAAGGGCGCGCTTTAACGAATGATGACGTGAATAAAAAAGTCGCCGTGATCGAAAAAAACCTTGCCGAAGAAAACGATTTGACAGTCGGGGACACGATCAAAGTCAAAGCAAGTACGGACGAAAACACAACGATCAAATTGAAAATCGTAGGAATTTACAAAACGACGGCTTCAGGTGACAACCAGGCGCAAAACTTCTCGTTTTTGAATCCGTACAACAAGATCTACACGCCGTATACAGCCGCATCGGCTTTAAAAGGAGACAACTATAAAAACGCGATTGACGAAGCCGTTTACAACATGGACGACGCTTCCAATATCGACTCTTTCATTGCGGCTGCCAAGAAAACAGGCATCGATTTGGACACATTCACATTGGATGCAAACGATCAATTATATCAGCAGATGGTCGGTCCTATCGAAAACGTAGCTTCATTCTCTAAAAATGTCGTCTATCTCGTCACGATTGCAGGAGCGGTGATACTCGGTTTGATCGTCATGATGTCGATCAGAGAAAGAAAGTATGAAATGGGCGTCTTAATGGCGATCGGCGAGAAACGCTGGAAGCTGATCGGCCAATTTTTGACCGAAATCTTGATGATCGCAAGTATAGCAGTCGCCCTCTCGGCATTGACCGGCAATTTTATCGCGGGTCAAATCGGGAATCAGCTCCTGGCCCAGCAGCTTGAGCAATCGTCGGACACCCAGACTGCAAGCGGAATGACCGGCCCCGGCAGCGGTATGCCGGGCGGTGGCGGCTTATTCGGCCAAAGCCCGGCTCAAGCCGAAGCCATTGACCAGCTCAACATTCAAGTATCGGTCGGAGATTTAATGGCGCTTGGGGGCATCGGCCTACTCATCGCCGTATTCGCAACATTGCTGCCATCGATATCCGTTTTGCGGTTCCATCCGAAAACGATTTTAACAAAACACGAATAGAAGGAAGGGAACATCATGGACAATATTTTAGAATTTAAAGATGTTTGTTATTGGTATAAAAATCAGGATCAGACGCTGTTTGAAAACGTCAATATCGGGTTTAAACAAGGGCGGTTTTACACGATTGTCGGAACTTCCGGTTCCGGCAAAACCACCTTTTTGTCCCTTGCCGGGGGGCTTGATGTTCCGAAAGAAGGAGAAATCCTCTATAAAGGCCGGAGCATTTCTAAGATGGGGCTCACCCATTTCCGCAATCAGCATGTTTCAATCGTATTTCAATCGTACAACCTTCTGCCTTATATGACGGCTCTGCAAAACATCACATCAGCGATGGAGATTACGGGATCGCAAATCAAAAACAAAGATCAATACGCATTGGACATGCTTGAGAAAGTCGGCATCAGCGAAGAAAAGGCGCGGCAAAAAGTGCTGACGCTGAGCGGCGGCCAGCAGCAGCGGGTGTCAATTATCCGCGCATTCTGCTGTGACTCCGATTTGATCGTCGCCGATGAACCGACGGGAAATCTGGATGAAGACACATCAAAAGACATCGTTAAGCTGTTTCAACACCTGGCCCATCAGGAAAACAAATGCGTGATCATGGTCACCCATGACGAACAAATCGCCAAGGTGTCAGATGTCAACATCAGACTATCAAGAGGCAGTTTCACGATCAAAGAGCGAAAAACTGCCGGATAAAGGCCGCGGCCGCATGTTGCTTGACTGCGGTTACCTGCATATACCCGCTTTCTTCCTTTATGAACGGCGGCGTCCTCAAGTGACGCCGCCGCTTTTTTTATGCGGCAAAGGCTTCCGCCGCCGCAAGCATGTAATAGGAAAGCCCGGTTTGCTCGTTTTCGAGCACGCTCCGATGAAAATCGTCTTCTACGAAAAAGCGCGCCTGCATCTGAAAATCGGCCACCGATATTCCTAAAAAGCCAATGTGCCGTTTGATCGATTCCTGGACTTGCCTGTGATCGTGCTTCAGCCCCGATCTGAGCGCATCTGCCATCCCGCTCATAAACCGGCTCGCTTCCGCGGCCTTTTCATTCATCTCTTCCGCATCGATCGGCTTTTCCGTCAATACATCGTAATCGTACGTCTCCTGTAAATATTGATTCTGCTCCTTTAGCGCATCCTCCCACTCTTCTCTGCTTGAAAATCCTTTAAACATTTGCGATTGATCCATAGCTTCTCCTTTCCGGGTGTGCCTGATCGATTCCTCAATCGTCTGAATGAGCTGCTGCATTCTTTTCTGCTTCGCAAGAAAAAGCTTTTTTTGCCCGTTCAAAACCGTCAGTCGATCAGCATCACCATCCAGCATTTGTTTAATGTCCTTCAGAGGAAATTCCAGCTCCCGGTAAAACAAAATCTCCTGAAGCCGCTCCAGCTCTTTCCTTCCATACAGGCGATAGCCGGCTTCCGTCACCTTGCATGGATATAAAAGGCCGATTTTGTGATAATGATACAGCGTTTTGATCGTGACGTTTGCCATTTCCGCCATCTGTTTTACCGAATAGAGCACATGAAATCACCTCGTTTGTTTATGGTAAAGGGTGCCCTAAGGTCAGGGTCAATGCTTTGCGCTTTTTTTATTTTTGCGTTTTTTAGCAAGCGCAATGAGGCAAATCAAAGCCGGCAGAATGATTTGCATCGGCAAATGGACGTATACAGGGACAAAACTGATTCCTTCTTTAATGTGTTCGGAAATGTTGCTGGCAATGGAAGCCGATAAAAGCAAAATGACGATGCCGACCACATGAACGGCTTTTGACGGCTTCTTCAATTTGAATAATGTAGAAAGCCCTTCAGTAACGGCATATATAAAAACACCCATCTTAAAGAATCCGCCAATCACGAGGACAAGCATGAAAAATACATCAAGTCTGTCCAAAAATTCTGCGACTTGTATCGTTTGGATCGTGCTCAGCAAAGGAAACCGCGAACGTTTATTGAGATCAACGCCGAGCACGCTGATGTTGATGGCTACATTGAGCGCCAAAAGAAAACCGCTGATGGCGATCGCCGACAATCCGGTTTTTTTGACCTTTTTCGGCTCATTGACAAAAGGAAGGATTAATGTCAAGACTATGATTTCGCCAAACGGAAAAAACAATGTTTGCGTAAACACGGCATGCAGGACAGGCCCCGGCCCGTTTCCCAGGACGGGCATCAGTTCATACGGTTTGATCAAACCGGAACTGACAATCAAAATGAAGCCTATTGCCGATATCACAAACATGACCCCAAATAACAGCTCCCCTGCACGGGCAAGCACTTCAATCCCCTTTCGCACGGTATAAATGCATACCGCGATTAACATTCCGTTGACAAAAAGGAGCGGTGTGTTCGAATAGGCAGATGTTAACACCATTTCGCCAAAATCCCGCAAAATCCTCGCCGCAATATATGCATAATAAATAATATAGAGAAAAGACACCGCCCAGCCGATCGGTTTTCCGAGAACCTTAAACATCGATTCGTAAGCCGTTGACTTGGGATCAAACTGATAAAAATAATGATGCATCAAAAACAGGACGAGACCGCCGGCAGTCCCGCCCAAAATTGCAATCCAGGCATCCTGTTCGGCAGATTGTCCGGGGATAACCAAAAGAGAACTGCCCAGTTCAAACAAAATGATCAATACGAACAGCTGCTTTGCACTGATTTTTGCCTTCTCCATTTCGCACGCCCTCCTTTTCTTCCCGTCAGCTTCCTTTCAAAATGCTTGGATTGCTTCTTAACCCGGTTCTCCGGACATACGCGTTTACTGTAATATCGACATCCAAATCGGGAAAATACTGATCAGCCCACTGGTGTTCGATTTTTTTCCATACCTCCGGGTAGCGTCTGTATACAACATCGCCGAATTGAAGGACATCTGTTTTATGTTGCTGGACAAGCTTGACGGTATCCTGCAATTCCTTCTTTAATTTGTCTGACGCTTTTTTTTCGATTTCATTAAGCACTTTCGGATCGTCCAAAAGAACCGGCACTGTCGTTTCTCCGACATCTCCCTCCATATTGACGTATACGGATATGGCCGGCTGATTATTTTTGAGCTTCGCTTCTACTTTCGTGTTTTGCCGAATGACGTCGAATGTAAGGGAGTCCTTTTTATTCATCAAATCGATCGTAAGATAGGATTGACGCACCTTATTCCGCAGCCATAAGACGCCCCTTGCATTCTGTCCTTCAAGCCAATCGGCAAGTTTTCCTTCCTTAAAAACGGCCAGGCCGTTTGCTTCAATCTGCGCCTCCGGATCGGTAGACTGAATGCTTTCCATCTTAGGCGCTTTCTTCTTGCTGCCGGTCAGCTTAAAAGAGGAAATGACCTGATGCCTCGATTGAGACGTTATGCATTTGAGCACATCCTGAATGCTTGTTTTAAAATGCTCTCCCAATTGCTGTTCTGTAAACTGCAGCGTTTTGTTGATTTTATTTGCCGGGATTTTATCAATCGGCGTCAGGGCTTTGATCAAATCTTTCGCCTTTGCGCCGTGGGCGATAACGATCGTTGACGTCGTCCGAAAATTCGTGTCGCGGTCGAGTATATCGAGTATTTTGACGAGGCCCTCGTCTTTCGCCAGATCTTCATCAACAACAACGAGATTTGTATGCGAATAATACAGTTCCCGCGAAATTCTAGTTGAAGCATGGCGGCTGATTTCGGTCAAATTGTTGCCGGGCACAGTGATTGTTGTAATGGGGGGCCGGTCCCCTCCTTGGCCGCCTTGGAGACCGCCCGTCACGCTGATCGGATTGACAACCTGAAACGTCGCTTCATACTTTGTGTTTTCTCCCTTATCAACCCCGAGGGCGGAGATGAGCGCCAGGTCTGTCAGCTCTCTTTTGTCCCAGCATCCTTGAAGAAGGAAAACGGCTGTCACGATCAGCAACATTTTAATGCTGCGTTTCATTTCCATCACCCTTTGGCTGCTTTGCCTTCATGCTCCGGTCATCCGGAGGCTCCGGTTTTTGATCGTTCCCTTGACGGAGCTTATTGTCGTTGCCAAGCAGTTCCGGCCTTTTCTCATGCGTCCACCAGGGCGTCCGGAAAATTGCGTCTCCCCAATTTTTGGGAATAAACGGCGCAAACGGCGTCATATAAGGAACACCGAAGGAACGAATGCTGCTTAAATGGACAAACATGAAGATCAATCCGAGAATAATGCCGTAAAACCCTGTCGCCGCCGCGGCTATTATGAATAAAAAGCGAATTATCCGGGCGGAAATGGCCATTGCAAACGCCGGCGTCGCAAAGCTGGATATTGCCGTAATCGCCACGACAATGACCATTGCAGGGGAGACGATTCCGGCCTGCACCGCCGCTTGTCCGATGACGATGGCGCCGACGATCGACACAGCAGAGCCGATCGCCTTTGGTAGCCGGATGCCCGCTTCGCGCAATATCTCAAAGGAAATTTCCATGATCAAAGCCTCCACAACGGCCGGAAACGGAACGATTTCGCGCTGGGCGGCAATGACGATCAAGAGCTCCGTCGGAATCATCTCCTGGTGAAACGTTGTAGCTCCTACATAAACGGCGGGAGCGATCAACGATATAAAGAAAATGAGAACGCGTAAAAATCGGATAAATGTCGCAATATCAAAACGGGAATAGTAATCTTCGACAGATTGAAAAAACTGAATGAATACCGCGGGAACGAGCAAAACGAACGGCGTTCCGTCAACAAAAATCGCGATCCTTCCCTCAAGCAGATTCCCCGCGACCATATCAGGCCGTTCGGTGTGATAAATCGTCGGAAATGTCGTGAATGGGACATCCTCGATCAGCTGTTCGATATAGCCCGATTCAAGGATGCTGTCCATTTCAATTCCTTCGAGCCTTTTTTTGACTTCTTTCACCGTTTTTTCATTGCAGATCCCGTTGATGTACATGATCGCAACGTCGGTTTTCGTTACGCTCCCCATGTTCATTTTTTCGACCCAGAGGTTTGGATTTTTGATGATTTTTCTGACAAGCGATATGTTTGTATCAAGCGATTCGATAAACCCTTCGCGCGACCCGCGAAACGCCCGCTGGTTTTCAGGCTCGTTGATGGAGCGCTTTTCTCCCCCTTTTGTACTGGCGATTATCGCGCTCTGGGTTCGATCCACAAAAATGACGGTATCCCCGGCCATCAGCGAATTGAGTACCGCGGAAAAGCTCGTTTTCTGCTTTACACCGCCCAGTGAAACGGAGTCGGCGGAAATACAATTGATGACTTCCTGTCCTGTCTCTTTTTCATTTAGTTTCTCGGAGTTTGTAATTGATTCAATGAGAAATTCATGAATCGTCTTTTCATCCGCAATGCCCCCCACATAAACAATGGCCGTCTCTATTTTCGATTCGGCGCCGGTCTTCAGCCTGCGGATCACGATATCTGAGCTGTTTCCCGTTAATTCTTTTATAAGATTAAGATTGTCAGCAAGTGAATAACGGACATCGCCTGCAACATGGTCGTTTTCCGGCGTTTTGTCCCCGTTCATAAGAGATTCACGTTTTTGTTTCGCTTGATAACGGCCTTTAAAAAAGAATGGCATGGCTGACAGAATCCCCTTTTCTCTTGTTTTTCGTATTTTTCCTAACAACAGATCATTTATACCCGCTTAAGTGTATAGCGCTTCGTAAAAACAGAGAAAATAACGTGGAACGGAGAGTGGTGTTTATGAAAGTCATCGGGATCGGGGTTTTGCTGTTCATCTGCTTAATGACGTTTTCCATCGTGCTCGATTTTTATCAGGGGATGACGCTGCATGAGGCGGTGGTTAATAATATGTCGTTTACCACTTTGGAATTGGGAGAATATGTGATCATTCTTTTCTATTTTTTGATTCTTGTAGCAGCAGCGATTTTGAACGGCAGAAAAAAGAAAAAAAGGACATAAAAAAACGGGCTCCCTTCGTAAAGGGAGCCTTGTTTTTCATACGACTATGTTTCCTTTTACGACATCTGTCTGATGACTGTGAATCGTCCCTTTCACAACCGTGTTTCCGATAATTCCCGATTGTGTTGAGGCATCGGTTTGGATGGCTGTGATTCCGTCTGCCGAACGGCTGTGGATGGTATTGTTCATGATGAGGGATCCTGTTGACTGGCTGATGTAGAGGATGATGGCCGGCCTTTCCTCTCTGATGAGGGAAACGGTATTGCCGATGAATTCATGCGTTCCAAGCGTCATATAAATCGTCACGACAAGAGGAGAATCTTTAATCATATTGCCGAATATTTTCGTTTCCTTTTCCGTCGAGCAATAGATCGCAAAATTTTTAAAACCGGTGATGATGTTATTCTGAATGACGGCGGAAGCCCGGTCTGTGACCGATAATGAATAGGATTCCGGCACGATTTGAAACGAGGCCGGTGAAATGAAATTGCCTTCGATAACCGCGTTCCCCTGTGAGATCCAGACCCCTCTTGAAAACAATTTGATGACGTTTTGTTTCAATTGCACGTCTTCGCCCGAGCTTCTTACCGCAAGAATGACGTTAGTAATAGTGTTATTGGAAAAGGTGATGCGGTCTGACTGAGTGACGCTGAAGCCGACGCTTTTCTTTTTTTCCGTCACGCCGTTTTCGATGTCATTTCCTTCAATGAAAACCTGTGATGCCGCATAAACCGAGATCCCCGCATTTTCAAAATCGGTTATCTTATTGCCTGAGACAAGAACGTTTTTGCCGCGGATATCCATGCCCGTCGAAAAGCCGGTGATCAAATTTCCTTTAATCACAGCATCACGGTCTTCCCCCAAAGTATCTGTTCCCAGCCCGGCAATGCCCGTTTTCGGCCGCGCAGCATCCTGATTGTTTTCCAAAATGTTGCCGGCAATGATCGTCTTGGCCCCGTATCCATAGGAAATGGTGCCGTCCGCGTGGTTTCCTTCTATTACCACAGAGGCTCCGTTAAAATTGGCGATCGCGCTGTTTACATTGCCTTTGAAGACGTTATTTCGAATGGTGACATTAACGGGTTTTTCATAGACGACAGATCCTTCACTGTAACCTTCGATATCGATGCCGAACCGCGGGGCCGTGCCGTTTCCTGTCCCTGCATCCTCAATGTTGCACCCTTCAACCAGTACGCCGTCACAGCCCGTGATCGAGATGTTGTTCCTGCGGGAGCGGCTGATGTTGCAATTCCGCACCGTCACGTCCATTGAAGGTTTGTAGCCTTGACCGCCGGCGCTGATGATGATGCCGTCACCGGTAAAATCGGCTAGTCTCACGTTTTCGATCAGCACATGTGACGCTCCCTCGACACAGATGCCGAACCCCCACTCATGCGTCGGCCTCGGTGTTGGCGTATAAGTGTGCTCATCCCTGTCTCCGATGATTGCGCCTCCGGATATTTTGACGTTCGATTCACCGCCTATATAAAAGACAGAATATCCCCATGAACCGTTTGGCTTGACCTGCATGACCGCTTCGGCATCCATCTGAATTGCAATGCCGCTTGGTACATTGATTCCAGCGTTTCGAAACGGGAATGCAGAATCTCCGTTTTGCGTCGCATCAATCAAGTATGTTCCATTCGGTATCCATACTGTATGGATGCCCATAGACTTCGCCCATTTCAGACATTCGTTGATTGCGTTTGTGCAATCTGTCCTGCCGTCACCGACAGCGCCGAATTTTGTCACATCGGCGACCGCCATTGTCATTTCCTCGGCTTGCCGTTCTGGCACAGTATATTCAGCCTCCTTTTGAAAAATCTTCTATTCTCTCATATATATGCCGCTCTATTAACTTTCGCTTGTACAAAAAATAGATAAAATTTTATTAAAAAATCTTTATATCAAATGCTCCCCGAAAATCTTTTTTCTCACCTTATGTAAAGCGCTTTACCAATGGGGTCTTTTTCCCTATTCAATAGATAAATCAATTTGAGGTGTATTGACACGATCATTATATAAGAATATGATTTTTATAATAAGCTCAAAAATGAAGGAGTATTGCGAATGTCTAATCATCAAAATGAAATTATTCAAAACATTCCGCAAAAGGGGTTTTTTGGACATCCCCGCGGGCTCTTCACTCTATTTTTCACTGAATTTTGGGAGCGTTTCTCATACTACGGGATGAGAGCGATCCTTATCTATTATTTGTATACACAAGTGTCCAAAGGCGGCCTCGGCTTTGACGAAAGCACGGCAAACTCGATTATGGCCGTTTTCGGCTCCCTCGTCTATATGTCGGGAATCATCGGCGGCTGGATCGCGGACAGGCTCCTCGGCACGGCAAGAACCGTATTTTACGGCGGCGTGTTCATTATGTTCGGACATATTCTTTTGTCGTTCCCTGGCAGCGTCCCCGCTTTCTTCGCCAGCATGTTTTTGATCATCATTGGGACAGGCCTTTTAAAGCCGAACGTATCAAGTGTTGTCGGCGACCTGTACAGCTCTGAAGATAACCGCCGCGATTCAGGCTTCAGCATCTTCTACATGGGGATCAACCTCGGCGGATTCCTTGCGCCGATTATCGTCGGCACAGTCGGCCAGACGTACAACTATCATCTCGGATTCAGCCTTGCCGCCGTCGGAATGTTTATCGGACTTGTCACATACGTGCTGACGAGAAAGAAAAACCTCGGACAAGCAGGTCAAGCCGTTCCGAATCCGCTGACGCCGGCTGAACGGAAAAAAGTATTCGTGCGCCTCGGCCTCGGTGTTTTACTCATCGCCATCATCGCCGCTTTTTTCATTATGAAAGGCCTTTTGACGATCAACGTGTTTACGATGCTTGTCAGCATTCTCGGCATCCTGATTCCTTTGGCTTATTTCATCGTAATGTTTTGCAGCTCGAAAACGACAAGTGACGAAAAATCCCGTCTTATCGCTTATATTCCGCTGTTTATCGCATCGATGATGTTCTGGGCGATTCAGGAGCAGGGCGCCAATATCTTGGCAACGTATGCAGACAAACGGACTCATTTAGAATTTATGGGCCTGCAGTTGCAATCATCATGGTTTCAATCGTTAAACCCGCTGTTTATCGTCGTGCTCGCGCCGGTATTCGCGTGGCTCTGGATGCGTCTCGGCAACCGCCAGCCGTCGACTCCGACGAAATTTTCGCTCGGGCTGATTCTGGCCGGCTTGTCATTCATCGTCATGATTTTCCCTGCCTACATTAACGGCACTCAATCGCTTGCTAATCCAATGTGGCTCGTACTGAGCTTTTTGATTGTCGTGCTCGGGGAATTATGCCTCTCCCCAGTCGGCTTATCTGCAACGTCAAAGCTTGCTCCTGCTGCTTTCTCCGCGCAGACGATGAGCCTCTGGTTTTTGTCAAATGCTTCGGCACAAGCCATCAATGCACAGATCGTAAAGTATTACAATACAAACACTGAAATCGCCTATTTCGGAACGATCGGCGGAGTAGCTATCGTATTGGGATTGATTTTATTTATGCTCTCTCCAAAAATTCAAAAATTTATGAAAGGCGTTCGTTAATCGAACACCCGGCAGCCTGTCTATAAGACAGGCTGCTTTTTTTTAGAGGATTCGCTTTTGGTTTATCGAATAATTGAATATCAATTTGGAAATGGAGGCTGAAACAATGGAAATCACTGCAACGGCAAAATCCGGATTTACCGGAGTCGGCTTTACAAAAACCGTCACATTCGAAGAAGCCCATGCAAAAAAGCTGCACGGCGTCATTTTGCAATTGAAGAAGCGTTATCGGCAAATAATCGGCGTGAAGGATGACAGGGGAATGTGGGCGATTTCGAAACATTTCGGCGAAGAGCAATTCGATTTCTGCATTTTGATGGAAACAGACGGCCTGCCTGAAGTTCTTCCGGCGGGAATGATCAGCTTTCAGGTTCCTCCCCTGACATATGCGTATGCCAGGCACCCGCAGGATGAAAATCCGGAAGCAACTTATCGAAACGTCTATCAGTGGATTAAAGCAAACGGCTTTCAATTAAACGACAAAGCTTTCACACACATGGAGTTTTATCCGATAGACCAGGATCTAAGCGCACCCGAATTTGATATATACGTTCCAATCATTCGCTCTCCGCATTGAATCTGGACAAAGTTATTTGGAATTCCAGTATGCGGACTATAGAATTCTCCATCTGCATTGGATTAACCCGCTTCTTTTTTAGCAAAAATTAACATTTCTTTAATTTTCAACTTACATATATTTGCTATGATAAATTCCAATAAAAAGGAGGGTGTCATATGAAATATACTTTATCCAAAACGGCCGCTGCATCTGTTCTTGCAGCATGTATTTTCGTTTCTCCATGGAGCGGGCTTCCTCAAACAAAGGCAGCCGCCGCAAAAGACTTCACGGTGACTGCCGATATGGAAACAGAGCCTGTGAACAGCGCCGATGACGCCGCAGATGATCCGGCTATCTGGGTTGATCCAAAACATCCTGATAAAAGCAGGCTGATCACCACGAATAAACAATCCGGCTTAATCGTGTATGATCTTGAGGGAAAGCAGCTTGCCTCCTATCCATTCGGTCAATTAAACAATGTTGACCTTCGCTACAATTTCCCGCTGGGAGACAGGACGGTCGATATTGTCGGAGCATCCAACAGATCAGCCGGAAAAAACACGATCGAAATATACGCGTTCAACGGCGCTAAAGCCGAGCTGACATCGATCGTCAATCCGAAAAAGCCGATTAAAACGGCCATCAATGAAGTCTACGGATTCAGCTTATACCACAGCCAGAAAACCGGAAAGTTCTATGCGATGGTGACGGGAAAGGACGGCGAATTTGAACAGTATGAGCTGTCGGACAACGGACAAGGACAAGTCGAGGGCAAAAAGGTGCGGGCATTTCAAATGGGCTCGCAAACAGAAGGACTTGCAGCAGATGACGAATACGGCAACTTGTACATCGCTGAGGAGGATGTCGCGATTTGGGCATTCAGCGCCGAACCGAACGGCGGCAAATACGGAAAGGTCATCGATCGGGCTGACGGAAGGCATCTGACCGCAGACATTGAAGGGCTGACCATTTATTACGGTGCAGACGGTACGGGGTATTTGCTCGCATCAAGCCAGGGCGATAACAGATACGCCATCTATGACCGCCAGGGAGATCACAAATATATCGGCGCGTTTACAATCGCAGACGGCAAAGCCATTGACGGGACAAGCGATACGGATGGAATCGACGTCCTCGGCTTCGGACTCGGCAAGAAATATCCGTACGGGATCTTTGTTGCCCAAGACGGCGAAAATACCGAAAACGGCGCGTTAAAGAACCAAAATTTCAAAATCGTCTCTTGGGAAAAGATCGGGGCAGCCTTGGATTCTTTACCTGCTCTGAAAGATCAGGTAAATCCCCGCAGCCTGAAAAACCGCGCAGAATAAGCGAGAAAAATCCGGAGAATCGTGATCTGCACCCTGTCAAGTAGACAGTGGAAATAACTAAAACACACTAGACGGCTTTAGCCCTGTATTCCACTGGGCTGAGGCCGTTTAGGTAGACGATCGTGGTTGTAAAAGTGGATATATTCATGAATTGCGCTTTGAAGTGCCTCAAATGTCTCGTACGAATTCCGTCTGTATTTCTCGCATTTTAATTTCCCCCAAAACGACTCAATGGGGCCGTTATCAATACAGCGGCCGACGCGGGACATACTCTGTGTCATATTTGCGTTTTCAATCATCCTTCTAAACTGGTGGGACGTGTATTGAAAACCTCTGTCGCTGTGAAGGAGAGGACGTGCGTTTGGGGCTGCCTCAAGCGCTTGGTTCAAGGTTTTAAACACAAGGGCGTTATTATTGGATTTCCCCAGCACATAAGACACGACCATTCCCTCATGAAGATCTAAAATGGCACTGAGGTACGCTTTCCGATGGCCGTATTTTAGCTCTGTCACATCAGTCACCCATTTTTGATTTGGTTTGTCCGCTTTAAACTCTCGATTCAGGATATTTTCGGACACATGTTGAGGCGTCGCTTTGCCGTAACGTTTTTTCTTCCGCCGAATGACACACTCCAGCTTGGCAATTTTCATCAGCCGATAGATGCGCTTATGATTGAGGCGCTCTTTAAAGCGGCGGTTCATGTTTAAGGTCATTCTGCGGTATCCGTAGATACCGCCAATTTGTTCGTGAAGTAGCGCCATTTTGGCGATAATCTTTTCATTCTGTTTTTCTCTCGCTGAAGGTACTCGGCTCCTCCATTTGTAATACCCCTGGCGCGAAACTTCGGCAATCTCACATAACATTTGGACAGAAAAGCCTTCTTTTCGATTCAGCTCTAAAATGGCGAGATATCGATCTTCGTACCGAACCTGACTTAGAACCGCCTCCTTTTGATCTCTTCCAACTTTTTTAAGAACGCATTCTCTGCGCGCAAACGCTCATTTTCCTGTTCCAGCCGTTTGTTTTCCCGTTGAATTTTTTCTTCAGGTGTCAATTCTTCTTCGGTTTTGCGTTTTCCCCGTGTATCTTTTAAGGCTTCTTCTCCACCTTCTTGATACTTTTTCACCCATTGATACACCTGTTGATAGGAAACTTGATGAATCTCCATCGATCTGGCGTAATCTTTTCCGTGGGCTAGGCAATCCTTCGCAATCTTAATCCGTTCTTCCAAAGAAACATTCTTCCGTTTGGTCATTAAACGATTCCTTCCTCTCCCACTGTCTTTTAACGTTTTATGACCATTATAAAGCTCGACCCACTTCATGAGCACGGATTTACTGGAAATCTTATATTTTCTCGAGACTTCTCTTTGAGTGTAGCGTCCGGACAAAAAGTCTTTCACGGCGGCGTATTTTAATTCTGCGGGATAGAACTTATGGCACTTTGAACGTTCCAGACTTTCCACACCGGCCATATCATGCGATGTTCTCCATTCACGAATTGTTTCGGCATGAATGTCATATTTTTCTGCGATCTCCTTCACCGAATTATTCTCCTGATCACATTCTGATAGAATATTCAATTTTTCCTTTTTTGAAAACCATTTTCCAGCCATGAAAAAACTCCCCCAAGGCAAACAGATTTTTTTATTTCATCTGTCTACCTTTAGGGGAGCATATCATCGTTCTCCGGACTTTTTATTCCGCACGATGGCTCCGGCGCAAAATGGCTGTTCCGTATGGCGGCAACTTAACGGTTCCCTTCTTGCGGGTTCCTTTCAGCACATCTGTAAACGCCTCATCCGGGAGGGCTACGTTTTCGTTTTCCTCTGTAAAGTTTAAGAGAAAAATATAGTCATGCTTGCCGTCTGTACGCATCTGGGCCGTCACCCCGTCCGGAAGGTCTGTATCGAGCACTTTTGCGATTCCGGTTCCTTCGATGAGCTTTGAAACGAAATCCTTTTGAAAAGACGTTTCATTTCTCGATGCGATATAGTAGGCTTTCCCCGCTCCGTACAAATTGACGGTGAGAGCAGGTCGGCCCGCGTAAAAATCTTCTTCGTAAAAGGCGAGCGCTTCGGCGCCTTCAAGATGAATCAAGTCGCAAAGTTCAGCCGCTTCATAGCGTCCGCTGAGCCCGAGCCGATTATCGGCGTCCATGACGATTGCGTTCTTCTGCCCGTCGTGAAGGGCATCGATTTCTTCAGACCAGATGCCAAGCATCTTTCTCAGACCACCGGGAAAGCCTCCGAGGAAAGCCAGATCGTTTTCATCGACAATTCCCGACCAGTATGTCGCGACAAAGGTGCCGCCTTCTTGGACAAACCGCTCGATCCGTTCGGCAGTATCCTGTTTCAGCATATAAAGCATCGGTGCGATCACCAGTTTATATTTCGAAAAATCGCCGTCCATATGAATGACATCGACAGGAACCCCCTCCTGCCAGAACGGCTGGTAAAACGATTTAACCGTCCGTTCGTAGTGGAGACCGATATTGCGCGGACCTTGGGCATCTTCCAGGGCCCAGCGGTTTTCCCAGTCAAAAATAAGCACAACTTCCGGTTCCGCCGTCGTACCGGCGATTTCATCAAGCTTGTCCAGCTTTTCACCGAGCTTTTTCACATCCTGAAAGACGCGCGTATGCTCAGAGCCCTCATGATCGACGACGGCACCGTGGAGCTTCTCGCTCGATCCGCGGCTTTTTCTCCATTGAAAATACTGGACGGTATCAGAGCCGTGGGCGACCGCCTGCAATGAGGACAGCTCATGCATGCCCGGGCGCTTCAGCTTGCTGACGTCGTGCCAGTTTGTCATGCTCGGCGTGCTTTCCATCAGCATAAACGGTTTGCCGCCTTTTAAGGAACGGTTGATATCATGAACGAAAGCGATCTCCGCCCCCAGCTCGTTGTCTGTCTGCCGATTGTTGTGCCATGCCGGATAGGAATCCCACGAAATGACGTCAAGCAGATCGGCGAACTTCCAATAGTTCAGGCCCGGGAATGTTCCCATGAAATTCGTCGTGACGGGCAGTTCAGGATGAAAGGAGCGGACATGGGCGATTTCGTGGCGGCAAAAATCAACCGTCTGATCAGTGACAAAGCGCTTCCAGTCCAAATTCAGGCCGTGAACGGCGTCTTCGCCGTGGGGCGCCGGGGATTCAACCTCGTCCCAATCTGTGTAGGTATGGCTCCAGAATCCCGTCCACCATGCATGGTTCAGCTGATCGAGCGTTTTGTACTTCGCCAGAAGCCATTCCCTGAATTTGGCCTGGCACAGATCACAGTGGCATTCTCCGCTGTATTCATTGGAAATATGCCAGCCGATCACAGCCGGGTGATGAGCGTACCGTTCGGCAAGCTTGCCATTGATCACCGCCGTTTTTCGCCGATAGACAGGCGAGGTGTAGCAATGGGCATGCCGCTTTCCGTGAAGGCTCCGCACCCTGTTCGCATCCGTTCTGAGCACTTCCGGATACTTTTTGGACATCCATGCAGGTTTGGCGCCGCTCGGCGTGGCCAAAAACGCATATATGCCGTTGTCCTTGAAAGCATCCAACACGCGGTCAAGCCAGTCAAACGTAAACCGTCCTTCTTCAGGTTCAAGGGAAACCCATGAAAAAATCCCGACAGACATCACATTGCAGCGGGACAGCTTCAATCCTCTTTTAATACGTCCGGGTAATTGAGCCACTGATCCGGATTATAATCGGCTCCATGCAGCAATCGGGGAACTTTCGGGCTGATCGGGGGAAATGATGTAACCATCCGCATTTCATCCTTTCGTCTTCATTTTCATAGAACGTGATGACAGCGGCGTCTCGCTACGTTAAACGATTTTAATATAAAGGTTCGTGTATTGCCGGGATCGTCCATTTGTTAGATTATATACGATTCTTTCCCGCTTCCTGCCTGCCGATCTGGATTTTATGGAATTTTGTAAAATATATTCTATAATTGTTATCATCAACAAATTCCGGTTCGGCATATACTTGACTAAAGCAACTATTATATTATAATTGACTAAAGCAACGATTTAACGAGAGAGAGGTTTTCATATGACGGAAGTCGACCGTTCCATCACGTTAGAATTCAGAAAGTTCAATCGATTTTACACCAATGTGCTCGGTTTTCTGAATGAACATATTTATGACAGCCCGTTTTCTCTAACGGAAACGCGGATATTATTTGAGATCAAAAATACGAGCCATTGCACGGCCAAGATCCTCCAGGATACGCTCGGCCTTGACCGCGGATATGTAAGCAGAATCATCAAACGGTTTGAAAAGGAAAACATGCTTTATAAGGAAAAAAGCGAAGAAGACAGCCGCAACCATTACCTGTATTTAACCGGGTTCGGCGAAACCATTTATAAAAAGCTCGAGGCAAAAGCAAACCAGCAAATTGAATATATGCTGGAGCATGTAGACGCTAAAAGCCAGGAAAAACTGGCTGCCGCGATGGAGACGATTGAATGCATATTGTCGGAGCAGCTCTCGCCTAAAGAATCTGCCGTTTCGATAAGAGACTACTATATTTCAGACGATATCAAGATGATCATTGAAAAACAGCGGCTATTTTATAAAGAGGCGCACGGGTGGGACCATACATTTTTGGACTACCTTCTCGAGACGTTTGACGCCGACATCGAAAAGATTTGGATCGCCGAAAGCGCCGGGAGGTTCGCCGGATGCGTCGGGCTCGTCAAACACGATGACCGCACCGTACAGCTCAGATGGTTCCTGGTCGATTCCGCTTTTCGTGGCAGGGGAATCGGCAGCAGCCTGCTCAGAACGCTCATGGATTATTGCAGAGAAATGAAATTTGAACGGATTTTTCTTTGGACTGTCAGCTCAATGGCTGAAGCGCGCCCTCTTTATGAAAAATTCGGATTCAGACTGACCGAGGTCAAGGATGAGGCGCCGTTATGGGGGCAGCGCCTTCAAGAAGAACGCTGGGACATTGAACTAGCCTGATGAAATGGGAGGAGCTATGAAACGAAAATTACACTACGCTTGGATTATCGTATTTGTGACATTTTTGACGCTGTTGGCGGTTCAGGGAGTCCGCCTTTCTTTCGGCGCCTTTATTCAGCCGTGGGAGGAAGAATTTTCGCTGGACAGGGGCACCATTTCGCTTATTTCCATGCTGAGCTTTATCGTCTATGGGGCCTCACAGCCTTTGATCGGCAGGCTGGTCGACAAGTTCGGCCCGAGGATCGTATTATCCTTCAGCACGCTCCTTGTGGGCTTGAGCATCTTTTTTACATATCTCGTCACCGCCCCTTGGCAGCTGTTTATTTTGTACGGGATCATCGCTTCGCTCGGGGTCGGTGGAGCGTCAAATGTCGCTTCAACCGTTATTGTGACCAATTGGTTCAATGAGAAGCGCGGACTTGCATTCGGGATTATGGAAGCGGGGTTCGGCGCGGGGCAGATGCTTCTTGTGCCGGGGTCTTTAATGCTGATTCACTGGTTCAACTGGAAGGTGACCGTCATCGTCCTTGGAATCTTTTTAATCCTGATCGTGTTTCCGATCGTTTTATTGTTTTTACGAAACGAACCGGCAGAAAAAAACCTGCTGCCGATCGGCGGCGCCAATGCGGAAGAAACGAAAGACGAACCATCCGGCAAGGCGAAAAAAGTTCCGTACCGGGCCGTCTTTTTGAACAAAAAATTTTGGTTTCTGATTTTGCCGTTTTTCATTTGCGGGTTTACGACAACCGGATTAATGGATACGCACCTGATCCCTTTTTCTCATGATCACGGCTTTTCAACCGAAGTCACCAGTGCCGCCGTCAGCCTGCTGGCCGGATTTAACATCATCGGCATTTTAATATCCGGAGTTGTCGCAGACCGCTGGAGCAGCCGAAAAATCCTCTGTTTTCTATACGCCGTGAGGGCGCTGTCCCTTGTCATTCTGCTGACAAGCCATCAGCCGCTGCTCCTTCTTGTGTTCGCGGTATTGTTCGGCCTGGTCGACTTTGCGACTGTCGCGCCGACGCAAATGCTCGCCACGCAGTATTTCAGACAGTATTCTGTCGGCTTTATTCTCGGCTGGCTGTTTCTCAGCCATCAAATCGGCTCGGCGCTCGGGGCTTATCTGCCCGGTGTATGGTACAGCCAGACAGGCAGCTACAATCCGTCCTTCTACTTGTCAATCATCATTTTGGCGGGAGCGAGCATTTTGAACATCTTGCTGCCCGAACCGCAAAAGGTGAACCGGATACCGGAAAATCAAACAACGTCCATCGAGCAAAACTGATCATAATAAAAACCTGTTTTTGCCCTATCAAAAACAGGTTTTTACTTTGCAATTAAATGATTTCATTATGAAACTTTATTTTTATTGTATATATCAAAAGCGACGGCAACGAGAAGAACGAGCCCTTTAATAGCCTGCTGCCAGTCGATGCCGAGGCCGAGCAGGGACATGCCGTTGTTCATGACGCCCATGACGAGGCCGCCGATAATCGCCCCGCCGATCGTGCCGATTCCGCCGTAGGCTGAGGCGCCGCCGATGAAGCAGGCCGCGATGGCATCAAGCTCAAACAGGTTCCCCGCTTTCGGCGTTGCCGCATTTAAGCGCGCTGCAAAGATCAGCCCCGAAAGCGCGGCCAAGACTCCCATGTTGACAAAGACGAGGAACGTCAGCCGTTTCGTTTTGATTCCGGACAGCTCGGCAGCTTTTTCGTTCCCGCCGATCGCATAGATTCTCCGTCCGACGACCGTTTTTTTCATGACAAAGGTATAGCCCGCAATCAGTACAAACAGCGTGACCAAAATGAGCGGAATGCCTTCATAGGTTGCGAGAATATAAGTAAACAGATTGATGATCGCGATGATAAACAATACTTTGACGGCAAACAGCCCTTTTCCCTGAATGTCGAATTGATATGTTTTCTGCATCCTTCTTTGCTGAAGCTGATATATAAGATAAAACACAGAGACCCCGATCCCGATAACGATTGTCGTCAGATGAAGCATGCCTCCGTTCAGCCAGTCCGGGATAAAACCCGAGGCCATCCTTTGAAAAGAAATGGGGAACGGCGCGATCGACTTGCCTTCAAGAACGATCATCGTCAGCCCCCTGAACAGGAGCATCCCCGCGAGCGTGACGATAAATGCCGGAATCTTCACATAAGCGATCCAAAAGCCCTGCCAGGCGCCGATCGCGGCTCCCAATAAAAGCGACAGCACGACGGCGGCAGAAAGCGGCATGTCATTCTGGATGATCATCATCGCTGATACGGCGCCGACAAATGCGGCGACCGAACCGACCGATAAATCGATATGTCCTGTGATAATGACAAGCATCATGCCGATCGCCAAAATAAGAATATAGCTGTTTTGCAATACGAGATTGGTAATATTCAACGGCCTGAGCAATATCCCGTCCGTCAAGATTTGAAAGAGCAGCATGATCAATACGAGCGCAATCACCATGCTGTATTTCCTGATATTCTGTTTATACATGGCGGCCAGCAGCTGAAGGTATCCGGGCTGCGCCCGGTCTTTATCGGTTTGCACCGGTGTCTGCATACGCCTCTCCCCCTTTCTCCGTGCGGATGGTCATGTATTTCATCAGCCGCTCCTGGTCGGCATCTTCTTTGGCAAATTCCGCAGTGATCGCACCCTCGCACATCGTATAGATCCGGTCGCACATTCCGAGCAGTTCGGGAAGTTCTGATGAAATGATGATCACCGCTTTTCCTTCCTCGGCCAGCTGATTGATGATCGCGTAGATTTCGTATTTGGCGCCGACATCAATCCCCCGTGTCGGTTCATCGAGAATTAAAATATCGGGCTCTGCAAAGATCCACTTGCTCAGCATGACCTTCTGCTGATTTCCCCCGCTTAAATTTCCCGTTTGCTGATACACGCACGGCGTCTTGATGTTTAATTTTTTGCGGAAATCTTCTGCTTCATGCTTTTCTTTCCGCTCATCCAGCACCATGCGGTGAGACACTCTTTCCAGTTTTGCAAGGGTGATGTTTTCTTTAATGCTGTTCATTAATATCAGGCCGTTTCCTTTGCGGTCTTCGGTCACATAAACGATGCCGTTTTTGATGGCATCCTCGGTATTTTTGATGTTTAGTTCCCGGCCGTCTTTTGTGAGCGTGCCGGAAATGTTTTTCCCGTAAGAGCGGCCGAAAATGCTCATGGCAAGCTCTGTTCTGCCCGCCCCCATCAATCCGGCGATCCCTGCGATCTCGCCTTTTCTGACGGACAGATTGGCGTTTTTGACGACTTTCCGCTCCTGCCTGAGAGGATGATGGACGGTCCAGTCTTTCGCTTCAAATATGACCTGACCGATACGTGCGTTTCTATCGGGATAGCGGTTTTGCAGTTCACGGCCGACCATGCCCTTGATGATCCGGTTTTCCGTCAATTCTCCGCTTTTCACGTCAAGGGTTTCAATCGTCTGACCGTCCCTGAGCACTGTAATCGAATCCGCTACCTTCGTAATTTCATTTAATTTATGAGAAATCATAATCGAGGAAATCCCCTGCCGTTTCAGCTCCAATAAAAGCTGAAGCAAATTCTCGCTGTCTGACTCGTTCAAAGCGGCAGTCGGCTCATCCAAAATCAACAGCTGCACTTTTTTAGCGAGCGCTTTCGCAATTTCCACCAGTTGCTGTTTTCCGACGCCGATTTGCGAAATCAGCGTGTCGGGCGATTCATGAAGGCCGACCTTTTTCATCAATTCGAGCGTTTCCTGCTTTGTTTTCCGCCAGTTGATGACCCCTCTTTTTGCCTGTTCATTTCCTAAAAACAGATTTTCCGCAATGGAAAGCTCAGGAATCAGCGCAAGCTCCTGGTGAATGATAACGATTCCCGCTTCCTCGCTTTGCTTAATATTCTTAAACCGGCAGACTTCCCCTTTGTATAAAATATCACCTGTATACGTTCCGTAAGGATATACGCCGCTTAACACCTTCATCAGCGTCGATTTTCCGGCGCCATTTTCCCCGCACAGCGCATGGATTTCGCCCGATTTGACGCGCAGGTTAACACTTTTAAGCGCTTTGACGCCCGGAAACTCTTTTGTGATGCCTCTCATCTCCAAAATGACATCCGGCATGACGTCACTTCCCTAATTCCGATTCTTTATAGTAACCGCTTTCGACCAAAACCTTTTTGTAGTTCTCTTTATCGACGACGACAGGCTCAAGCAAATAAGACGGGACGACTTTTTTTCCGTTGTCATACGTCTTTGTATCATTGACCTCGGCTTTTTTGCCCTTTAAGACCGATGTCGTCATCTCGACGGCCTTCTTCGCCAGCTCTCTCGTATCTTTAAAGATCGTTGACGTCTGCTCGCCTTTCATGATCGAATTGACCGAAGCAAGCTCTGCATCCTGTCCGGTGATGACCGGCAGCGGCTTTTTATCCGTTCCGTAGCCGGCTCCCTTTAACGATGAAATGATACCGATGCTGATCCCGTCATACGGCGAAAGCACTGCATCCAGCTTCGCCTTTGTATAATGGGCGCTCAGCAGATTGTCCATCCGCGCTTGGGCGGTCGCGCCGTCCCATCTTAATGTTGCTCCTTGCTCAAACGAGGTCTGGCCGCTTAAGACCTTCAGCTTCCCGGAATCGATATAAGGCTTCAAAACAGACATGGCACCGTCAAAGAAAAAGTGCGCATTATTATCGTCGGGCGATCCGGCGAATAGTTCAATATTAAACGGGCCTTTTCCGTCTTTTAAGCCGAGCTTTTCTTCGATATATTTGCCTTGAAGCTCGCCGACTTTGTGATTGTCAAATGTCGCATAGTAGTCGACATGTTCGCTGTTCATGAGAAGTCTGTCGTAAGAAATGACTTTGATATCCTGTTTGCTCGCTTTTTCGAGGACATCTGTCAGCGCTTCCCCGTCAATCGAAGCGATCACGAGGACATTGACGCCTTTCGTAATCATGTTTTCAATTTGTGATACCTGGTTTTCGACCACGTCTTCCGCATATTGAAGATCCGTTTTATACCCGAGCTTTTCAAACTCTTTCACCATGTACTTCCCGTCATACACCCAGCGTTCCGAAGATTTCGTCGGCATCGAAATTCCGACATAGCCTTTCTCTTTCCCTCCGCTCGCCTGATTGCCCGAGCAGGCGGCAACCGTTAGACAAAGCAACAGCAATGCAGTCAACAGCCAGCATTTCTTCACGCTTCATATCCCCCTTTTCATTTCTCCCATCGTGAATCAAGCCAACTGTACCATTTCCCGCAATATCCGTCTTTTGAATTAATTAACTATTTTTATAAAAATCAGACTTTTTAAAGCGCTTACATTATGATTTTCTACCCGTTTGTTCAATTCCCGACATACGGCGGTACTGATTCGGCGTTACCCCGATCGTTTTTTTAAAAACGGTGCTGAAATAGTGCTGTGTATCATACCCGGTTTGCTCTGCGATATCATGAATCGGCAATGACGTCGTTTTCAAAAGGTGAACCGCTTTTTGCATGCGCATCTCCGTCAGCAGCTGCACAAACGTCATCCCGAGCTCACGCTTCATCATCCGGCTCAAATAGACGGACGAGACTTGCAAGGCATCTGCCGTCTGCATTAAAGAAAAATCCCTTTCAGCAAAATGCTCTTGCATATATTCCTTGGCGCGGGCCACAACCGGTGATCCCCTGAAAGACCGTGCCGCCTGTTCCCTGCAAAATTGATATGCTTCAGGTACGGTTTGCTCCCTTTCGGCAAGATTGATGAAGCAGGAGGAAACACCGGACTGCAACCCGTTCTTCATCATCTCCTCAAACGCCCTCTGTTCTTTTTCCGTCAGGATGCGCCATAAACAAACTCCTACAAGATGACCGTCTCCGAAAACAACGGCTGCTTCAGACTCTTCCTTGAAAAAACGTTCCGCTTTTTCTTTCACATGATTCGGCTTGATCGAAACATTCCCGGTGCTGACGACGCCGAGCATGTCCGGTATCCGCGGCGGAAGCCGGAGGCTCTCGAGCTGTGCGCAGACTTCCTCTTCGCGAATCTGCCCTTTTACCCAATGTTGAAACACATGCTCTTTCAAAAGGCTGAGATTTTTTTGAATATGCAATTGGTCGCGCTGCTTCTTTTTTTCGGCGGCAAGCGAGCTGCTGATATTCTGAAGCACTTTGTCGAGCTGGCCCGGTTCCACAGGCTTTAGCAAATAATCATCGACCTGTAAACGAATCGCTTCCTGGGCGTATGAAAACTGATCATAGCCTGTCACGATGACAAACCGGCACAGCGGCAGCGCCTGGCGCAGCTTCTTCATCAGCGTCAAACCGTTTACGGTCGGCATGTTCAAGTCGACGATCAATAAATCGATCGAATGTTTAAGGGCGAGCTCAAAGGCTTCCTCTCCATTTTCCGCCTCAGCCGCCACCTCCATGCGGTACCGCTCCCATGAAACGGCATCGCGTATCCCCTCCCTGATCCAAGGCTCATCATCAGCAATTAATACGCGCCATTCTTCACTCAAGTGCATTCACTCCCTTTTAAAATCGGCAGCCGGATTGTAACGGAGGTTCCCGCTCCTTTTTGGCTTTCGACCGTTAAACCGTACGGCTCCCCGAAAGTAAGGAGAATCCGTTCATGAACATTGATCATTCCGTAGCCTGCCGTGCTTCCCCCCATTTTCAACTGTCTGGAAATACGCGCTAATGCAGAAACATCCATTCCGGCTCCGTCATCTTCAACGCGTATGAACAGACAGCCGTCTGCTTCCTCTCCTTTGATGCTGATATGCCCCGGCTCCTTCTTTTCTTTAATGCCGTGATAAATCGCGTTTTCCACAATGGGCTGAAGGACGAGTTTGAGGATAAAGCGCTCACCCTCTATTGCAGGCGGAACAATCGAATAATTCAGCTTATCCCGGTATCTCGCTTTTTGGATTTTCAAATAGTTTTCAACATGGGCGAATTCGTCCGATAAAGGAATGATGTCCCGGCCCTTGCTTAACGATATGCGAAACAGCTTTGATAAAGCCTGCACCAAATCTGTCACCTCATGCGCACCTTTTTTTCTCGCCATCCAGTTGATCGTATCCAGGGTGTTGTATAGAAAATGGGGATTGATTTGCGCCTGCAAAGCTCTTAATTCAGCCTCCCGTTTTTGCCGCTCCTGTCTTTCGGTTAATGTCATCAGCTCTTTGATTCTGAGCATCAAGCTGTTGAAGCTTCTTCCCAAAAGGCCGATTTCATCCTGCCTGTCCTCTTCGTAAAGCGTCGAAAAGTCTCCGCCTTCTGCTTTTTGCATAAAAGAATTCAGCTTCAAAATCGGCTTTGACATCGAATGGGACAAATAATAGGAAGCCGTTATTCCCAAAAACGCTGCCGTAAGCAAAAACAGCATTACGTATAAGTGGATTTCCTTCACTTCAAAGACCGGTTCACCCGTTTTAAAGACGCCGATCGTCGTCCAGTTCGTAAAACCGGAAGTCTCATAAATAAACTGATATTCCTCTCCTTTGATCCGCTTCGTAAAGTCCCCCGAGCTTTTCCTTTGAAACCACTTCTTCGGCAAAAACAGCTGCGAAGATTCCGGTGAATAAATATTGCCGCCGTTTTCATCCATAATCAGCAAATAACCCGTTTTTCCCAAACGGATATTTTTCGTCGCTTCAGCGAGCACCCTCAGCTTCAGATCGATTAAAATGACGCCTTTGACACGCTGTGTCTCTGGATCGATCACGGCTCTGACGGCTGTGACGACTTCGTCTTCCCCGTAGCCGACATGGCTTCTGATATTCCGGTTAACGGGCTTTCCGATCATCTTGAAAATCCCTTCATTCTTCACGGCCTCCCGATACCACGGCTCCTCCGTCAAATCGGTCTTTGTCCGTTCATACATCTCATTGCTGATCATGTCCCCTCTGTCATTGACAACGAGAATGCCCGCCGCTTCAGAGTATAAAGAAGTCAGCCCCTGCAAAAACGTCCGCCGCATATAATCCGCTTCACCGTCTTCTTTTTGATGATGAAAAAACGCTTCCATTTCGTCATTCGTCGAAATCAAATATGTCAGGTTCTGCATGTGGCTGACATAGACCTCTGTCGTCTTATTCACTTCGCCGATTAATTGCAGCGTATGGTCGATCACCTGTTTTTCGATGATGCTTTCAACCGCCCACCCCGACAGAATGCCAAGACCGATCGACGGCAGCATGCTGATCAAAAGCAAAAGGCTGATCAGCTTATAGCGGATCGGTGCATTGTTGATCGCAAGCTTAATCATTCGCATAGTAGGATTCTACATTTTCCTTTGTGATAATCGTAATGCCCGTATCGATCGACGACGGAAGCGGGCGTGCGGTTTTCATGCCAGGCGGGAAATGGCGGCTCGAAAGGAACAGCATATGAAGCGACCAGTAGCCCATCTGCCACGTGTCCTGGCCGAGGGTTGCGGCAATCGATCCATCTTTGATGCCGTCCAGCGTTTTTTTGTCTTTATCAAAGCCGATGATGCTGACTTTTCCTGTCAATCCGGCGGATTTCACAGCCTGTGCCACCCCGCTGGCGCCATTCGCTTCAGTCGTGAAAATCCCTTTAATGTGCGGATTTTTCTTCAATAATGCTTCAGCCTGTTTTTTCGAAGCGAGTTCATCCCCTTTTCCGTCGAGAACCGCAGCAACCTTCATCTCCGGATAGCTCTGTTCGATCGTTTTCTTAAAGCCCTTCGTCCTTTCCTGATGATTGTATTGATGAGGCTGGGTGATCACGGCCGTTTCCCCTTTTCCTTTCAAAAGCTTCGCCATTTTATGGGCGGCCTCGGCGCCGGCTTCCCTGTTATTCGTGCCGATGTACGTCGAAGCATTGCTCCCCGGAGCGTCTGAATCAAAAAGAACGATTGGAATCCCCTGTTCGTGCGCTTTATTGATAACGGAATCGAGCACCTTCGGATCAATCGCCGAAACCGCGATCCCCGCCGGTTTTTTGGCGATCACCTGCTCCAGCACGGTCATTTGTTCATGGGCATCATAGTGAGCCGCACCTCGGTATTCGACAGACACATTGAAAAGCTGTGCAGCATCTTCAAAGCCTTTCAAACCGCTTTTCCAATATTCAATCCCGGACTGAAACGTCACCATCACGAACTTTTCCGACAGACTTCCTGTTAAAGGCCCGCCTCCTTCATCTGAAGGGGCTTTTTCGCCGCGGGAATAATTGTAGACATAAACAAAAAACAAACAAAGCAAGACCGCATATACCATCAGCAGCTTTTTCATCTTCATCCCCCTGTTGATACAGGAAACAAGACAGCGGTTTCAAACGGTTCGATTTCAGCATTATATTTTCCATAGCTTCTGATACAGACGTTGGAGAAGTCTTTGTCCCCTTTTTCCTCTTTGTGTATATGAAACACCTAAACTATTTGACATTTCGGGTGAAAAACCTTGTTCGGCCATTTTTTTCTTAACATAACCTTAAATTTCTCGAAAAAGTAAATAAATATCATAACAGAAGGACTAGGTCTTAAGGTCTATACATTGGTTGATAGAGTGCAGATTACTGGAAGTTTCAGCATTTCCATATTACACGCGATTTTCAGGGTCATGGTAACGGTTCATTTTTCCTATTCAACTTATTTATACCATGTAGTAACATTAAAAAGGTCCTTTTTCGAATAACTACCAATATGCCATTTGAATCAAGTCATTAGGAGGTGGCAGATCATGATCATCTGGGAAAAAACGAAGCTATTTACCATGCAAGGCACGCTCAACATCAAAAAAGAAGAGCTGGTACAGCTGAAAAATTGCGAAACCGAGCTGAAAGGCGTAAGAGAGGAATTTAACGATTCGAAAAGCAGCATCAAAAAGCCAGGACTTTCTGCGAAAACGTGGCAGGGCAGTCTTGCCGACTCTTTTAAAGACGTCAGAAATGATATGAAATCAGCCTATGACGATATTTGCGGTAAACAATTTGATGATCTGTTTGAAAAATTAAACGAGGGCATCAAATCATTAAACAGCGAAATCGACTCGCTCGGCAAAGATATCAGCTCACTTCATACAAAGATTGAAAAGCTGGAAAAAGAAGCGAAAAAAGCTCACCACTAAAGGAGTCTGAGAACATGAGCCAAGAAATCAAAGTCAAAACTGGTGAAGTCAAACAAGCACTCTCAAAGCTGAAGCATTCGGCACACGCGCTCAAGCCAAGTGTTCCGACGGACATTAAAGGCCAAAATAAGCTCGATGTCGCCGACAAAATCGAAGACATGAACAAAGACTTAAAAAAGCTGACAACAGCCTACGCTTCAGCGCTCTCAAAACAAATCGCCCAAACCGAATCAGCCGTAGAGATGATGAAAGATACAGACAAAAAGCTGGCATCATCGATGAAAGCAAAATAGAAGGAAGGGAATCGCATTGAAAACATTAGATGTCCAGGCCTTTCAAAAAGGCCTTGATCAAACGCTCTCAGAATTGAAAAATCAGAAAGACGACATTTCAAAAGTCAAGCAAAGCGTCAAAGGCATCACCTCTCTCGACGACGCTTTAAAAGGCGCAGGCGGCGAAGCGATCCGTTCCTTCTATGAAGAGTGCCACACGACTTTTCTTCTTTTTTATGAATCTTTTATTTCCGACTATAAAGGACTTTTAGAAAAGACGAAAAGTGCGCTTCATTCCCTGGAACCCAACCAAGACGGATTCATCTCACAGAGCTTTCTCGAAAACGAACTCCATGACGGCGTCAGCCAGGCTGAATCGCTGACAGCAAGACTGACGGCAAAAGCCAATCAGACAGCCGCCACAGTCAGCCACATTGTCAGCCTCCCCACCTTAGATGACACCGCCGTCAACGAAAACGCCAAAAAAGCCCAAAGACAAATCAGCGACACGCTCGAAAAGCTCCACACCTTTGACCGTGAACAGACGAAAGCGTTGGAAGCGGCGAGGCAAGATTTGGACACGATGATGCAGTATGTCGAGCAGCTGGAGAAGATGTATACGGGGCCGAGGATTGAGATTCAGGATTATCAGAGCGGGTCGGTATTGGCACAAAAGAGTAAAACGGGCGACAGTTCAACAATAGATGGGATTGACGATAGCCCAATGCAACGAATGCTGGAAAAGATCATAAAAAACAGTGATCAAACATCTTCTGAAGATGAAAAAGAAGTTAAAAGCAGTTCAAAAAAGAAAAATGAAAAAATTGAATATACATATGATAAGAGCGGTCTTTTAGGATTCTATGGAGCAGGTAATGTGTATGGATCTGTAAAAGTAGATGGGGGATTAACAATTAAAGGCGAGTTAAGCTTATTCGACACAAATAAAGCATTTAGAGACAAAGGGATGTCCGAAAAGCCTACTTCCTTTAAAGCAATAGATGCGAAGTTCACCACCGCAATCCCCAAACTTCAAGATACACCAAAATATATTTTAGCTGGAGAAACAGTCGGTTCAAAAATAGAAGGTGATATAATAGACGCAGAAATTGGACATGAAAAATCCCCAGTTTCTTTTGAAGCCAAATTTGGTCATGCGCAGGCAAATGCAAACATTTCCGAATACACTGCTTCCATAGGAGGCGAAGCAAGTGTTGCTGAGGCTGAGATAACCGTAAATCCTTTAAATTGGTTTGGTTATGAACCGTTAAAAGAATGGTTCAACATTGATATAGATCCCTATGTTGGTTTAGGTGTTTCTATAGGAAGTGTAGGGGTTGGGGGCAGTGTCGGTTTGGAAAATGAAATCTATGCGGCAGATGGCGTCGGTTTATCATTCAAGTTTGGGGCTAAATTAGAGGAAGAATAGGAGAGTCAAGATGACGAATGATACTGATTTTTTTGCAAAACGAATAAATTCAGCAATCATTGTTGCTTCATTGTTGGGACCATTTGCTTGGTTATGTATGCTAATAATTTTAACTGTACTAACAACTCAAGAGCATATGCCAATTAAAATTTTCATGGATTGTGTATTACAAATATCTTTCTTTTTCTTAGTGATACCTTTATGTCTGCATATCTACAGAAAAAAAGTATTACTTAAAAAACATCCTCATCTAGCTAAGAAAAAACGACAACGTTAGGAGCCTATTAGATGACAGAAGTTAAGCAAGAATATAAGTGGCTGCCAATTGGCAGCATTGTCAAACTAAAAAACATTAAAAAAGCCGTAATGGTGTACGGCCGCGATCAAATTCAATCTTCAAGCAAAAAAAATTTTGATTACGTTTCAGTACCATACCCTGAAGGAAATATTACCGAAGAATTCAATCTATTTTTCAATCATAACATGATTGAAGAGGTATTATTTGAAGGTTTTATCAATGATGAAGAAATCATGATGCAAAAAAAACTAAACAAAAAACGAAAAAAACCTTCAGACGCTGATGAGGTGTAACTTTTGTCTAAATTCCTAATAAAGCGAAGGAATAAGGTTATTCTTATTGTTTATCTTATTTTTTTATTTGGCATTACTGCTTCAACTTTAGTGATTCCAGCACTTGATTTTAGAGGAAAGATATTTATACTTTGCTTTAATTTTCTTTCAGCCACAGGTTTCGCCTTTCTAATCTACATTGTTTTGAATAGGATAATGAAAGACTGAGCATCTCCACCGGGATGCTTTCTCTTTATGCTGATTTTGAACAGCAGAGGTACTAAATTCCTGAAATTAAAAGAAATTTTAAACCAGATACATACGAGGACTCTGCCAACCGTCAATATAAATTATGTTGTTAATTGAATCATATGTTAAAAACAAGAATATTTAACGCTCATGTGAACGATATGAAAAAATGATTTATCTCAACCCTGAAAATCCGTCCCAAAAAATAACAAATCTATTCGTTTTCCTTCTTGTAGGTACCGGTTATTTTGTTTGCAGACGTCTTCAAAGATATAACTGGTTCTTAAGAAAACTATATTTCGCTCTTTACCTGCTCGGAAAAGGAATTATAAGTATCGTGATCTTCTATATTTTATCTTCAATTCTTCATTTTATTTTTAGAGTTTAAATCAAATTCAAGACTGGAGAGATAGAAATGCGCAAATTTTTACAAAAACCGAGAAACAAAGCGATCTTTGGCGTCTATCTGTTTTTCGTGTGCGGTTCCCTTATCACCATTCCCTTTAACCCCGAAATGGGCTGGGGGGAAAAACTGTTTATGATCTGTTTTAATATCATTTCAGCGACGATATTCGCGTTTATCTTTTATGTCTTGTTAAATAAACTGATGAAAGATGAAGACCGCAAACATCCGGCAGACCCTGAAAGAAACGGGATCAACCAGGTCATTTGGAAAAAGTACAAAAAGCCGCTGATCCTGTTTTTTTATTTTGGAGGCTTGTTTGCCGTCTGTGGGGCTGTCCTTCCCATGCCGATGTATACCGTTGCTGAAAAGCTCGTGATCCTTTTGATCGCCATTGTTTTGCTCACAATAGGCTGTATCCTGGCT
The DNA here is from genome assembly GCF_037982765.1 of Bacillus sp. FSL K6-0138. Classification (NCBI taxonomy): domain Bacteria; kingdom Bacillati; phylum Bacillota; class Bacilli; order Caryophanales; family Bacillaceae; genus Bacillus; species Bacillus sp. FSL K6-0138. The sequence goes on along the minus strand of NZ_CP150286.1, from coordinate 512,414 downwards.
TATAAAGTGACGAATAAAATGCTGCAGAAATAATTGAAAGGACCATGGCATACCATGGTCCTTTTCTTCATTTCCTTAATTCCTCCAGCGTTTCCTCCCACCGCTTTAAAACGGCGGCCTCATCCTTTAACTCAATCTGAACCCCGGAGATGATGTCTGCGTATTTTGCGATGTCTTCCCGGGCCGCTTCGACGGTGCCTGAAAATCGTGCTCTCGGATGTTTCGCATCTTTTAGTTCGGGCAGTTCGGACAATGACAGCCTGACATAATGGGCTTTGCCTTTCCAGCATGTGACGAGCATCGCCCGGCCTGTTCGGGCGATGTTTGCAGTTGTTTTCGTGCCTTGCCAGAGAGCCAGGCGGACATCGGTCTCGTTCAGGGCGAGGATTTCGCCGGCGCTGATCATGGCGGTGTGGGGCCAGCCGTCTTCTGTGACGGTTTGCAGCATCATCGCTTCACACCGTTTAGAAGCGAGGTTTTTGCCGTCCAGCAGCTCCAGCAGTTCGCGTGATATTTGAGATGGCATGCCGGACACCCGCCTTTAGTATTTTCGTTTCGGAACGGCCGGAACTTGGACGGCCGTTTCGACTTCGGCCGGATCGATTTTAAACGACGGATTGTATTTTTCCGGGTTTGTGATCGTCTCAGGCTCTGATGATCTCCATGTGAAAAAGCAGTGCTGGCATTGGTAGACTTCCCATGCACCTTCTACCGGAGACTTGCTGACGGTTTCCGCTTTTTTCGAATCACAGCGTGGACATGTATGCATAGTAAAACACTCTCCTATCTTATCGATGTAGTAGATCCATTAATTTCTTTTCCCATTCCTTCGTGTTGACAGGGGAATCGAGCGGCTGTGAATAGTGCCCTCTTGTTTCCGGCGCAACAGGTGTTGTGGCATCCAGGATCATTTTGTGGGTAATACCCGCCGGTTCAGAACCTGGATCAAGCGCCAGGACGGATAGATCCGGGATGATCACTGCATCGTGTTTTGGATGCATTTTCGTCGATAGCGCCCACATAACCTGCGGAAGGTTAAACGGATCGACGTCTTCGTCAACGACGATCACCATTTTGCAGTAGCCGAGGCCGTGCGGAGTTGTCAGCGCGCGCATGCCGACTGCTTTAGCGAATCCGCCGTAGCGGCTTTTTGTTGAGACAATGGCGATCAAACCGTGCGTATACATCGCGTTTACCGCGACAATTTCATTCGGATATGCCTCTTTTAGCTGCTGGTAGAGCGGCACACATGTATTAATGCCGACCATGTAGTCAACCTCAGTCCAAGGCATGCCTAAATAAAGGTGTTCAAAAATCGGGTTGTTGCGGTGGTAGACGCGTTTGATTTTGATGATCGGCATGCTGCGTCCGCCTGAATAGTGGCCGGTAAACTCGCCGAACGGACCTTCATACTCCCGTTCGCCCGCCAGAATTTCACCTTCGAGAACCACTTCCGCTCCCCATGGGATATCTAAATCAGACAGTTTTGATTTGACGATTTTGTAAGGTTCGCCTTGCAATGCGCCTGCCATTTCGTATTCCGATTGATCGTATAATAGCGGTGTGGATGCCGCTGTTGTAATGACCGGCTCACAGCCGAGCGCAATCGTAACAGGCAGGTTTTCGCCGCGTTCTTCAGCCTGGCGCAAGTGGATCGCAATGTCATGCTGAGGGACGGGCTGAATGCCGAGGCGGTCTTTTCCTTTTACCTGCAGTCTGTATATGCCGACATTTTGCTTGCCGAAGTGTTCCGGATCTTCAACGTCTCTGGAAATAACGCAGGCCTTGTCTAAATAAAAGCCGCCATCGCCCTGATTGATGCGGAAGAGCGGCAGTATGTCAAACAGGTTGATGTCTTCTGTGATTTCGTTTTCGTGAAACGGCGCCGTCTCCTCTCTTTGCACCTTGACAGGAAACTGGTCATAGCGGCGCGCAAATTCAAAGAATTGTTCTTTGACGGGCGTGTCTTTTGGAAGGCCCAGCATCAACGCGTGGTTCGGCCAGGAACCGATGACATTCAGCGCGATTTGAGCATTGTTGTAGCCGTAAATATTGTTGAATAAAAGAGCGGGCGACTTGTCTCCGAGGTTGTTGGCGGCGCGTGCGGCGGCTCCCAAATCGGGTTCCGGCTTCACCTCTTCCTGAACTTCAAGAAGCTGTCCTTCTTTTTTCAGCGTGTTTAAAAAATCTCTAAAGTCTTGATATGCCATTCTGTTGTCCTCCTTATGTCTTCTGTTTCATTCCTTCCCAGCGCTTTGCATCGGACAGATGGATCCCAAATTGGTCCAGCGTCCGGAATACGATATGGTCGACCATTTCAGTCAAGTTTTGGGGATGGTTATAAAAAGCCGGCATGGGCGGGAGAATCATCGCCCCCATTTTGGTCAGCTCAAGCATGTTTTCGAGATGGATTTGGTTGAGCGGGGTTTCCCTTGTTAACAGAACGAGTTTTTTCCGTTCCTTTAGCATGACATCCGCCGAACGGGTCAAAAGATTGTCCGCCAGCCCCGTGCGGATGCCGGCCAATGTTTTCATGCTGCACGGAGCTACAATCATTCCGTCCGTTTGAAAGGAACCGCTAGAAATACGGGCTCCCTGGTCTTTATGGGAATACGTAAAAGAAGCGAGCGCCTCTAAATCCTTTACGGTGTACCCCGTTTCATGCCGGATGGTTGCGCCGGCCCACGGAGAGATGACAAGATGCGTCTCAACGCCGGCTTTATTCAGCCAATCCAGCATCCGCACGCCAAAAACGGCGCCCGTTGCACCCGTTATTCCGACAATGATCTTCATATGCGTCCTCCTTTCTCTTCTGTGATGCCTCCAATTCAAATGATACGCCTCTAATTACCATATTGAAAATATCTATAATATCTATATATAATACTTTTAAGGTATAAAAAGGAGTGTTCCCGAAAATGGATATCCGTCAGTTGAAATACTTTGTCACGATTGCGGAGGAAGGAAAAATTACAGCGGCGGCAAAGCAGCTGCATATCGCCCAGCCGCCGCTTTCCAGACAGTTGAAGCAATTGGAGGAAGAACTCGGAGTCGTGCTATTCGACCGCAACAAAAAGAAGAGTCTGACACTGACCTATGAAGGGGAAGTTTTTTATAAAAGGGCGAAAGACATTTTGCATAAGCTTCGGGATTCGATTCTCGAAGTGCAGGAATTGCGCGAGGAAGTCGCCGGAACGCTTGCCGTCGGCTCAACGATCTACTGTGCCGCGCTTTTGTTGTCAAAAGTGTCGCAGATCAGAGAGAAATATCCCAGCCTGCTGTTTAATATTTGGGAGGGAGAGCCCTCACGGCTTCACAAACTGCTGGAAAACCGGCAGATTGACGCGGCTATTACGACAACTCCTTTTTACAGCAAAAACGTCGAATCGAAAAGTCTTCCCGACATCCCCTGCAAGCTTGTCCTTCCGGGAAATCAATCATACGGCCTCAGCGGGAAAGCCGACATGAAAGAAATTTCAAAACTGCCGTTAATCCTGCTTAGGCCGTCAGATGGAAAAGGTATATACGACAAGGTCGTCGAAGCTTTTCAAAAATCAGGCGCAGAGCCGAAGGTCGTCTGCGAGTGCCATGACTCCACAACGCTCCTCAGCCTCGTCACCTCGGGGTTCGGGGCGACGATTCTGCCGCTATCGATGCTGCCTGAGCATTTTGCCCGGCACGTTCAGACGCTGGAGATAAAAGACAACCCGTTTATTTTGACACCGTCGGTCGTCTGGCGGGCAAACAGCTTTTTGCCGAAGCCTGTGAAGGAGTTTTTGGCTTTGTTTTAAGAACATTTAGTTACCGATAGATAAAGCCTGTATCGCAGATTACCGATACAGGCTTTTTTTGAACATTTCTTCTTCCACTAACGCGGAAGCGGCTCTGCCAATATGACAGCTCCGTATTTTTGCATCCTGAGGATTTAATAAAAGCGGGCGGCTTCGGTTTTTTAATCTTTTTTCCATCACTTCTGCCATCTGTCTCGAATTTGGATTTCCTTCATTTTGTAATTGATCAATGATATTCATATAATCCGTTTCATTTCGGTTCTGACTTAATTTATATGCTGCCTGAATTTCTCCCACCTTAATCTTGAATCCAACAATACCTTTCAGTTGACTTTCTAAGAGTTGAGGAGAAAGTTTGTCCCATAAAATTGGATGTTCTCGATGTTTTTCGTATTTTTCCATCATGATTGTTAATTCCTCTACTAATTCATCTTTCTCTAAAATGCTTGCTTTACCATATACATGGACGGCTTGATAATTCCATGTTGGTACTTCTTCATGCGCATACCAAGAAGAAGAAATGTAAGCGTGCGGCCCCTGAAACATAACAAGCACATCTTCACAGGATTCAAATGTTCTCCACTGGGGATTTCCATAAGCCACATGCCCAGTAATATAGCAATCATCACCTTTTTTATTTAATCCCAATGGCAAATGAGTGGCAATCGGTTTCCCTCGTTCTGTCGTGACAATCGTGCCAAAAGAGTTTTCTTGTACAAAGTCCCAAATTTCATCAGCATTTGTAACCTTATAATATTTTGGAATATACATAATCATCCCCTCCCCTTTAAAAAAAGTTATATGATTGTTTTCGTCATGATAAAATCCGTTTGTTCTTCATCGCCCATATAAAAAGAATGGGCTCCAGTTTGAACAAACCCCATTTTCTTGTAAAAAGCGATCGCATTTTCATTTTTTTCCCACACGCCTAGCCAGACTTTCTTTTTGTTGAACTCCTGTGCGATTTCCAAAGCTTTATTTAGCAGATATTTACCAAGCCCGTGTTTTTGAAAATTGTTCTTTATATAAATCCTCTCGATTTCAAGTGATTCATCACCCATCTCTTCAGACTGGGCATCATTGATATTGACCTTTAAATATCCGGCGACTTCATTATGATAATAAACAAAAAAGAATTGAGAAAAACTATTGGATAGTTCTGTTTCTAACTGTTTTAAGTTAAACGCCCTTTCCAAATAGGCATTCATATTTTCGGGTGAATTTTGATGCTTAAATGTCTCATTAAATGTTTCATAACTAATTTCTTGAAGTTTGCGCAAATCCTCACGGGTACACTTTTTTATATTGATCGTCATTTCAATATGGCGCTCCTTTATCAATAGTTTCTCTTGTTTCCCTTTTTTACAAATTCCCAGTCTTTTTCTATATTTTTTCTTACTCTTTGAAGAAGATTGAAAATGGTTTCCGCTTCTTCTTCGGAAAATCCCGCTAATGCGACACGATTCGAATGAACATTTTCTCTTTTTATAAAAGGAAATACCTCTTTTCCCTTTTCTGTTGGATAAAGTTTTTTTATTTTTTTGTTGTATTCATCATCTTTCCTTTCAATAAAGCCCTTCATTTCCAGTTTTTTTATTGCACGGGCTGCGGTTGTCCGGTCTACTTTAATCATTTCGGCCAACTTTTCTTGAATGATTCCCGGGTTTTCGCAGATTCGGACAAGGTACAAATATTGCCCTTTTGTAAGGTTATGTTCTTTAAACTCGATATTGCTTATAGAATCCAATGCCCTGGCAATCATTCCAATTTCACGAAGAATTTCCTTCATAATGACCTCCATAGTACATATTTTAGTTGCAAATACAATAAAAATGGCGTACATTTAATATAACCCAAATTTGTTGCATTCGCAATAAAAATCATAGTGAAGAGGTCGAGCAAAGTGAAATATGTTTTTTATGTATTGGGAATTTTAATACTAACCCTTGGTATTTCTTTCACGGTCCAATCAGACCTTGGAGCTTCACCTTTTGACGCACTTTTGGTGGGACTGTCCGTAAATGCGGGGCTGAATGTCGGAAGTTGGGAAATCATTATAGCTTTCATGTTGATATGTTGTAATTCAATTTTAAAAAGACAAAGACCGGAAGTGTTGGGGTTGTTGACAGCATGTATAACGGGTATCGGCATTGATATGTGGCTTTTTTTATTGCACTTTTTTGTAACACCGGACCGATGGTACAGCAAAGTTGTTTGTTTTGGAATCGGCTTAGTTGTTATCGGATTAGGAACAGCAACATATTTGCACGCAAATTTTGCACCGGTTCCAATTGACCGATTAACATTAATCATACAAGAATTAACTGGAACAAATCTGTTTTTTTCGAGAACATTCATTTACCTCGTATTCTTGGTTATGGCAGTGGTTTTCAATGGACCAATCGGCGTTGGAACTTTGCTAACCGTATGTTTAGGGGGGCTAATACTTAATTACTGTATGCCTTTTACTAAAAGAATATTAGACCGCATATTAACACACTCTCGTCCATCACCAAATGATAGAAAAGATTGTTCGAAAAGAGAAAAAGCCCCTTCGCACACATAGCCAAAGGAGAACTTGTTTGCTCAGGAATTAAAACCGTCCTTTGAAGAGAAGATCAAAAAGGCTGCCGATTTTCACGGCAGCCTGAAGCACATGATGCGCTCTTGTTGTTTACAGCAGTTTTTTTCCCAGCAGCGACTCGACCAGTTCGACGGCCGCTTCGCCGGTTTTGTTTTTATGGTCCAATATCGGGTTGACTTCGACGAATTCGGCGGACGTGATGATATCTGCGTCATAAAGCATTTCCATCGCCAAATGGCTCTCCCTGTAGCTGATGCCGCCGACGACCGGCGTTCCGACTCCCGGCGCATCGTTTGGATCAAGCCCGTCTAAATCGAGGCTTAAATGGATGCCGTCACAGTCCGCTGACAAATATTCAATCGTCTCCTCGATGACCCGCGTCATCCCTAAACGGTCGATTTCATGCATCGTATACACCTTCATGCCCGTTTTGCGGATATATTCGCGCTCTCCTTCATCAAGGGAGCGGGCGCCGATGATGACGACGTGCTCCGGCTTGATTTTCGGCGCATAGCCGTGAAGATTGACGAGCTTTTCATCACCCAGGCCGAGGCTTACGGCCAGCGGCATGCCGTGGATATTGCCGGACGGCGACGTTTCGATGGTGTTCAAATCTCCATGCGCATCATACCAGATCACGCCGAGCTGCTGATAATGCTTTGCAACGCCGGCCAAAGTCCCGATAGCAATGCTGTGGTCTCCCCCTAACACGAGCGGGAAGCGGCCTTTTTCGATGACATGGTCGACAATATCGGCCAATTTTTGATTGCCTTCCAAAACAGATGCCAAATTTTTTAATCCCTCATCATGTTTAGGCTGATCGCGGTTGATCGGCACATCCCCGAGATCCTCGATATCGTACCCCAAATCGGTTATCCGTTCGACAATGCTTGCGTAGCGGATGGCGCTCGGTCCCATATCGACGCCGCGCCTTGCCTGTCCCAAATCCATCGGCATTCCAATCAGAGAAATCTGTTTGTTCATCAGCCATCACCTCATCGTTCGTTTTGTTTTTGCAGTACCATAAAGCTTTCTTCTTCGTGCGGCTTTGCCGCGCGGCGCTTTTTAACAAAAAAATGATAGACGATATAGCAGCATAACATAAATACGACTCCGCAGATCAATGCCATTCTCTGCTCTGAATCAAAGGCAAGGCTCACAAGCACGGTGCTGTTTAAAATAAATCCTACAAGCGGCAACACCGGATAGAGCGGCGTTTTGAATTTCAAATCCTCGACCTTTCCGCCTTCTTTTATATACCGTTTCCGGAACAGCAGCTGTGACAGCGTGATCGTGATCCAGCCGATTTGCGCACTCAGTCCCGCCAGCGACAGCATCAGCATATACAGCGTTTCAGCTTTGATAAACTTCGAGAAAAGCGACAATCCGGCAAAGCCCAAGGTTATCAAGAGCGCATTCATCGGAATGCCTCTTTTATTGACTCTGCTTAACGAAACAGGGGCCATCCCTTGTTCAGCCATCGAATAAAGCATCCGCGTCGATGCATATAAGCCCGAATTAGCAACCGATAACAGCGCGATTAAAATGACAAAATTCATCAAATCGGCGGCATATGGAATCCCGATTTGATCAAAAACGACGACGAACGGACTTTTCACGACTCCTGCCTGTTTCCACGGAATCAATCCCGCAAGCACGAACACAGACAGGCCGAAAAACACAAGCGTCCGCCAAACCGTTTGTTTAATAGAGCGCGGCACCGTCTTTTCCGGATTTTCGCTCTCCCCCGCCGCAATTCCGATCAGTTCTGTTCCCTGGAAGGCAAAGTTGACCGTGATCATCGTAATAAATACGGCGCTTAAACCGTTTGGTAAAATACCGTTTTCGACGAAATTGGAGAAAAACGGTGCAGGCTGTCCGCCTTTCATGTCAATCAATCCGAACATGGCTCCGCCGCCTAAAATGATAAAAAGAATAATTACGATGATCTTGATGCCTGACAGCCAAAACTCCGCCTCACCGAAAGCCTTTGCCGACAGGGCATTCAGCAAAAACAGCAGCCCGCAAAAAATCAGGCACCAAATCCAGGCGCTCGTATTGGGAAACCACCGATTCATCAGCTGTCCCGCGGATAGAAATTCCAAAGCCGCTGTGACCGCCCAGCCGAGCCAATAAATCCAGCCGACGGCAAATCCTGTCGCCGGTCCGATAAACTTAGTCGCATACGTTTGAAAAGAGCCTGAGACGGGCATTGCCACCGCAAGCTCGCCGAGACATAACATTGTGAAATACATGATCAGCCCGCCCGCCAAATAGGAGAGGATCGCTCCAACGGGTCCGGCTTGACTGATCGTAAAGCCGGTTCCCATAAAAAAACCGGTACCGATCACGCCGCCGAGCGAGATCATAAATAAATGCCTCGATTTCATCGTCCTTTTCAATGTGTGTTGTTGATCTTTTTCATGGTTCAAACCTTTCACACCCTTCAAATACTTCTCCCTGTATTATGCACCCCTTATGCGTCTACCTGATACTAAAATCCCTTAAATCCGACAAAATCATTATTTTTAAAATCTTCTGAATCATTCCCTTATATTTCAATTTTTGACAATTTTCGCAGACCGGGCGAAAAAACGGGCTGAACAACCCCTTATTGCTCAGCCTTTCGCCTTACTTCGACAACACGCGGGAAATTTTTGCGATGGCCCAATCAAGATCCTCTTTGGATATGACAAGAGGAGGCGCAAAACGGATAACCGTCTCATGCGTTTCTTTGCAGAGCAGTCCCTCTTCCTTCAAGCGTTCACAGTAAGGCCTTGCAGCCTCTGAAAGTTCAACTCCGATGAAAAGGCCTTTTCCGCGAACCTCTTTGATTTTCGGATTGTCGATTTGCGAAAGCTTTTCTTTAAAATATTCTCCAAGCTCCAAAGAACGTTCGGCAAGCCTCTCATCTTCCAATACGTCAAGCGCGGCGATAGATACGGCGCATGCGAGCGGATTTCCGCCGAAGGTCGATCCGTGGGAGCCTGGATTAAATACGCCGAGAACGTCGCGGTTTGCCGCGATGCATGAAATCGGAAACACGCCGCCCCCGAGTGCCTTCCCTAAAATGTACATATCCGGAACAACTTCTTCCCAATCGCAGGCAAACATCTTGCCCGTACGCGCCAAGCCTGATTGAATTTCGTCGGCGATAAACAGGACATTATGCTCCTTGCAAATCTCGGCTGCCTGCTTAAGATAGCCTTCCGGCGGAATGACGATTCCAGCTTCCCCTTGGATCGGCTCAAGCAGGAACGCCGCCGTGTTAGGCGTAATCGCTTCTTTCAGCGCCTCGGCATCCCCGTACGGAATCAGCTTGATGCCAGGCAGCATCGGTCCGAAGCCGCGCTTGTATTCTTCTTCTGATGAGAGAGAGACCGCAAGCATCGTCCGCCCATGGAAGTTTCCTGTACAAGCGATGATTTCCGCTTGATTGTCGGCAACGCCTTTAACATCATACGCCCAGCGCCGCGCCGCTTTGACCGCAGATTCAACCGCTTCTGCGCCGGTATTCATCGGCAGCACCATGTCTTTTCCCGTCAATGATGCGACCTTTTCATAGAAAGGGCCGAGCTGGTCATTGTGAAAAGCTCTTGACGTCAAGGTGATTTTATCGGCCTGATCTTTCAGCGCCTGAATGATTCTCGGGTGTCTGTGCCCCTGGTTGACTGCGGAGTATGCGCTCAGCATATCCATATATTTGTTTCCTTCAGGATCTTTTACCCATGCCCCTTCAGCCTCGGAAATGACGATCGGCAGAGGATGATAATTGTTGGCACCGTATTGTGCCGTCTGCTTCATAATTTCTTCGGACTTTGATAAAACAGTCATTCAGATTCCTCCTTCTTGTGTGGCGGACAACAGCCAGATGTTGTTTTTCTTTCTCGCTCTTTCATATTTGCAAGTTTCGTGCCAAGTGAGAAAACTGCGAATTGTGAAGGAATGCCGGCGGTCCCTCCGCAAATATTTTTGCACTTTTCAAAGGGAGTGCAGAATTTCTATGTATAAAAATTTTGCACACTGAAGCGTTCGTGGCTTACAATAAAAGCAGTTTCAAACAAAGGGGGAAATACATGTGCTAAGGGATTTTGAACTGCTGAAGCTGATTTTTCAGCGGATTATCAATGAACTTGATATCGGTCTGCATATCGTCGATGAAAACGGCACATCTGTCGTTTATAACAATAAAATGATGCAAATCGAAGGAATGGATGTCGAGGATGTGCTCGGCAAAAACCTGCTAGACGTGTTTACGTTTGCCGATCAGCATGACAGTACGCTCGTCCAGGCTCTCCAGTACGGGAAAACGATCAAAAACGTCAAGCAGACATACTTCAATAATAAGGGCCAGGAGATTACGACCGTCAATCATACGTTTCCCATTTTGAAAGACGGGAATATTAAAGGTGCGATTGAGATTGCAAAAGACGTCACAAAGCTGGAGCGGCTCATTAGGGATAATATGAATAAAACGGAAAATGCGAAGTACACATTCGACAGCCTGATCGGCGCGAGCCCGGCGTTTACGGAAGTCTGCGAACACGCAAAGCGGGCGACCCGCACCTCTTCATCCATCCTGATCGTCGGAGACACCGGAACGGGAAAAGAGCTGTTTGCCCAAAGCATACATAATGGAAGCCAGAGGTCAACAGGTCCGTTCATTTCGCAAAACTGCGCCGCCCTCCCCGAAAGCCTTGTCGAGGGCCTTTTATTCGGAACGGCAAAAGGAGCGTTCACGGGTGCAGTCGACCGCCCCGGCCTTTTTGAACAGGCACAGGGAGGCACGCTGCTGCTTGATGAAATCAACTCGCTCGATTTAAATTTGCAGGCGAAACTGCTGCGCGCCATCCAGGAGAAAACGATCAGACGAATCGGCGCTTCAAAAGACACGCCGATCGACGTCAGAATCATCGCGACGATGAACGAAGATCCGGTCGATGCCATCAGCGCCCAGCGGCTCCGCAAAGATCTGTTTTACAGGCTGAGCGTCGTCACATTGTTCGTCCCGCCGTTAAAAGACAGAAAAGAAGATATCATCCCTCTCGCAAACCATTTTATTGATAAATACAATGTGCTGTTTCAAATGGAGGTCAAAGGATTGGAAAACGATGTCGCCGATTTCCTTCTTTCTTATGATTGGCCGGGAAACGTCAGAGAGCTTGAGCATTTGATCGAGGGCGCGATGAATTTAATGACATATGAAGAAAAGATCGATCTTACGCACCTTCCTTTGCAATACCGGGCAAAATCGAAAGCATCGGACAAGCTGCCGAAACATCCGGGCTTCGACCTTTTTGCCCAGCAGCCTTCCGGATCGGCTCCTCCTTTAAAAGAGCAGATCGAGAATGCCGAGAAATATTTTATTCAAAAAACGATCAAAAAATGCAACAACAACATATCCCAAGCGGCACGGTCGCTCGGAATCAGCAGGCAGAGCCTCCAATACCGTTTGAAAAAATGGGGGATCCGGCCTGATCGGGAACGGGGATGAAGCTTCTTTATTTTCATCACTAAAAACGTATTTCTTGACTCATACTAAAAAAAGTTTATGCTTTACTTTTGGAAGACCCTTAAGTAAAATCATATCAAATAAATCCAATAAGAAAAGTGGGGAATAAAATGAAAAAAGCAATATTCGCAGTTCTCATGACGCTTTTGATCACCGTAGCTGCAGCTTGCGGAGCCTCCGGTGACAATGCTGACAATAAAAACACAGGCAGTGACAAAAACCTTTGGTCACAAATTAAAGATAAAGGCGTTCTCACCATCGGTACGGAAGGAACGTACGAACCTTTCACATACCATGACAAAAAAGCCGACAAATTAACCGGGTACGATGTTGAAGTCATGCAGGAAGTCGCAAAGCGCCTCGGACTGAAAGCAGAGTTTAAAGAAACGCAGTGGGACAGCATGTTTGCCGGTCTTAACTCAAAGCGCTTTGATGTCATCGCGAACCAGGTCGGAAAAAAAGGCCGTGAAGACAAATACGATTTTTCTGATCCATATACAACATCACAGGCAGTCGTCGTCACAAAAGCCGACAACAACAGCCTGAAATCTGAAAAAGACGTTAAAGGAAAAAAAGCGGCACAATCATTGACGAGCAACTACAACGACCTGGCTAAAAAAGCGGGCGCGAATATCGAGGGCGTTGAAGGAATGGCCCAGTCTTTCCAATTAATCCAGCAAGGCCGCGTTGACCTCACATACAACGATAAGCTCGCAGTGCTCAACTATTTGAAAACATCAGGCAACAAAAACTTGAAAATCGCTTTTGAAACAGGCGAACCTCAGACGACTCATTTCGCTTTCCGCAAAGGCAGCGGCGAGCTGGTTGACAAAGTGAATTCAGCGCTTAAAGACATGAAAGAGGATGGCACGCTTTCTAAAATCGCGAAGAAATGGTTTGGCGAAGATGTTACTCAATAATATTCAGACGGCCATCGGTACAGCCATCCCGTGGGATCTTGTACGGGAATCGTTTTGGCCGATTTTTGTAAGGGGAATCTATTATTCGATTCCCCTTGCCATTCTCTCTTTTATATTCGGGATGATCATCGCCCTCATTACGGCGCTGGCGAGAATGTCAAAATCGCGCATTTTAAGGGCGATTTTCGGCATTTATGTTTCGGCGATCCGCGGAACGCCGCTGCTCGTCCAATTGTTTATCATTTTTTACCTATTCCCGGCGTTTCAGGTCACGATTGATCCGTTCCCAAGCGCTGTCATCGCGTTTTCATTGAACGTCGGCGCTTATGCGTCAGAAATCGTCCGCGCTTCCATCCTGTCGGTTCCAAAAGGGCAGTGGGAAGCCGCTTACTCGATCGGAATGACCCAGAAGACGGCGCTCTCAAGAGTCATTTTGCCGCAGGCTGTGCGCGTTTCGATTCCGCCATTATCCAATACATTTATCAGCTTGATTAAAGATACATCTCTCGCATCGCAGATTCTGGTCGCCGAATTGTTCAGAAAAGCCCAGGAAATCGGCGCCGCCAATCTCGATCAAATTTTAGTTATTTATATCGAAGCCGCATTCATTTACTGGATCATCTGCTTTGTGCTGGCGATCGTTCAGCAGCTGGTTGAGCGGCGCGTGGACCGGTATGTGGCCAAATAAGGAGGGATCAGACAATGCTTTCGATCAAGGGGCTTAATAAATCGTTCGGTGAAAACGAAATTTTGAAAAAGATCGATTTGAATATCGAAAAAGGAAAAGTAATCGCCATTTTAGGACCTTCCGGTTCGGGAAAAACGACGCTGCTCCGCTGCCTGAACGCGCTCGAAATTCCAAACCGCGGCATTCTTTCGTTTGACGACTTTACGATCGATTTTTCAAAGAAACAAAAACAGGCCGACCTGCTTCGCCTGCGGAGAAAGTCGGGAATGGTGTTTCAGGCGTATCACCTGTTTCCGCACCGCACTGTACTCGAAAATGTGATGGAAGGACCCGTCAAGGTTCAAAAACGCGATAAAGCGGAGGTCAAAAAAGAAGCGATCCAGCTTTTGCAAAAAGTCGGCCTTAAAGAAAAAATGGATCTTTATCCGTTTCAGCTTTCGGGCGGACAGCAGCAGCGCGTCGGCATTGCCCGCGCCCTTGCGATCAAGCCGGAGCTGATGCTGTTTGACGAACCTACATCCGCCCTCGATCCCGAGCTGGTCGGAGAAGTGCTGAAGGTCATGAAAGACCTGGCAAACGAAGGCTGGACAATGGTCGTCGTCACCCATGAAATCAAATTCGCGCAGGACGTCGCGGATGAAGTCGTGTTTATCGACGGAGGCGTGATCGTTGAACAGGGGCCGCCTGGGCAAATCTTCTCTGCCCCGAAGGAAGAGCGGACCAAACAATTTTTAAATCGGATTTTGAATCCGGTATAAACGAAAAAACAGCCTGACCGGTCAGGCTGTTTTTGTCGTTTATTCGGCTATTTTAAAGCGGGATGCCGCTTTATTCAGCTCCTCAGACAGAGCTGAAAGCTGCTCGATCGCTGATGCGATCTCCTGCATGCCTGCGCTTTGCTGCTCGGCTGCTGCCGCCACTTCTTCAGAACCTGCCGCCTGCTCTTCTGTAACAGCGGAAATCTGCTCCATGGCTGAAGAGATCTTTTCATACGATTCCTCTACTTTTAACAGCGATTTCAGCAATTGATCCGTTCTCTCGGCAAATTGAGAAATCCCTTTAAAGATTCCTGAAAAATTCTCATACGTTCCATTGATTAAAATCTGTCCTCTATCGACGGCTTCATTGCCCTCTTCAATGCGCTCCATCACAAGACGGCTGCTTTCCTGCGTTCCCGCCACCAGCTGTGAAACGGATAAAGCGGCTTCAGCCGAGCGTTCGGACAGCTTTCTGACTTCCCCTGCGACGACCGCAAAGCCCTGACCTTCTTCTCCGACGCGCGCGGCTTCAATCGAAGCATTCAACGCCAGCAAATTCGTCTGTTCGGCAATTGAAGAAATCATTCCGATGACTTTTTCGATTTCGTCGGTATGGTTCTGCATCTCTTTAGCGGCTTGCTTCGACTCTTCCATGACGTTTTTGATCGTATTGGTTTGCTGCAGCGTTTCTTCCACAAGCTCCTGGCCTGTTTTGGAATCTTTGCTGACGCCTTCGGCAACCTGCTTCATTTCGTTCACTTTTTCGGTCACGTGCGAGATCTGTTTGTCTATTTCAGCAGTGGATGTACTGCAGTCAGTAACCGATGAAACGACCTCGTTGATTCCCTCGCTCATGCTGTTCATCGATTCTGCGACCTGAACCGCGCTCTCGCTCGATTCAGAGGAGACATTTTTCAGCTGAAGGCTCGTTCTTGATACCTCTTCGGAAGATGCTGAAATGTGCCCGATCAAATTCCGCAAATTATCGCTCATCCGCTCGAACGAAGCCGCTAATTTGCCGACTTCATCGCTGCTCTTAACGGTTACTTCAGCTGACAGATCACCGTCTGCGATTTTTTCCGATGCATTCATCAGCTTCCGAATCGGCTTGGAAATGTATGTACCGAGGAAATAAGCCATCAGCATCCCGATCAGCATCACAAATAACGAAATGCCGAGCGTATACCATTTCGCTTTCTCAGCCGTTTGCGGAATGACGGAAGCATCAAGGTCAATGCCCAATATGCCGGTCTGCTGCCCTTGAGAGTCAGTAAGCGGCAGAAAAATCGATTGATGAATTCCGTACTTGTCTTTATATACATCGCTTACCGTCGTTTTATTTTCAGCCAACGCCTCTTTCATCTCAGCTGAAAAAGCATATGGCGTCCCGAAATCATCGGCCGTATCAGATAAAATGATGATTCGTTCTTTTCCTCCCTGATTGGAAAGGATGTAAAGATTTTCGAGCTTGTTTTTCTTTTTCAGCTCATCCACCGTTTTTTTCGTCTGTTGATACAGATCGCTGTCTGCGGATGTAATGTCCAGTTTATTGCCTTTTATCCGATTGATTTGGTCTTCCGCAAGATTAATGTCTGTGTGAAGACGGTTTTGAAATTGCTGTTTTAATTGCTCTGACAAGTCCTTGCTGATCACATTAAAAACGGCCGAAAAGCAGGCGATCGTAATGATCAAAACCAACGCGACGCCGGCCATGATTTTAACGGAAATGTGTCCTGTCAACTTTTTCTTAAGCGTATTCATCATCCATATCCCCTTTTACTTCGTCATGGCAGATTCAAACTGCCGGCAGACTTCTTCTATTTTTTCTTTTAAGTAGGCGACGATATGCGGCACGTGCTCAGGCAATGTATAAGGAGAAATCACGAAAAATTTGCTGACGTACAGCGGAACTTCGATCCCTTCCCGCGTCCCGGCGATCAGGTGCTTTTTCGTATCGCCGAAAAACATTTTGTCCCGATGCTCCCCAAGCTTCTCGAATAATTTTTCATTCAGCAGATTGTTCCTCTTTAGCTCCTGAACGCTGCATTCTCCCGACATCTCATCGGCAAACCTCGGCGCCCCTTCAGGATAGATCCGGAACAGCGTTGACATCCCGTGGTTGTCGGGGTTCATAATGTCCGCCTGCGGAATCTGGCGGATGAGCTCCCCGCGGAAATGATGATTGACGTCAAGGAATTGGCCGAGGAGCTTTTGATAGCCTTCTCGCCCAAACGACAACAGCGCACTGTACATGCTGATGGAGCTGGCCATCCGTGAACATTCCAGCGTATAGCCCGTATGATACTCGCCATAGCCGCGGTGGCCGACATAAGGCGTCTCCTCAGGATCGAGGTCAATTCGTTTCAAATCATTGGCATCTTTGACAAGGAACAGGCTTGTGACATAAGGCGTCTGGCCGAGCTTTTGAAAATCAAAACAAAGCGAGTCGGCTTCGTGCAAGTGCTGCATTTTCTCCTTGATCGGCTTGATCATGCTGAGGACGCCCGGACTGAAGGATAAAGCGTTCTCATCCAGATCATAATCATTAAAAAACGCAAAAAATCCGCCAAGTGCAGAATCGGCGTGAATGTGCGGTACAGGCAGTTCAAAATCGCGGGATACCTCTTCAGCGGCAAGCCGCACGGCACGGACGTCATCGATCCCGATCGCATCCGTTGTTCCCGTCGTGGCGACGATATAAACCGGAATACCGCCATTTTCGCAAACCTCTCTCATCTTTTTCCGCAAATCGCCCGTGTCCATTGAGTGATCAAGGTTGGTTTTGACTTTGATCAGGCGATCGCTGCCGAGCCCTGTCGCTTCCATTGACTTAAACAAGCTGTAATGCGCAGCTTCTGAACAGAAGGCATAGAAGTTCCCAGGAACGCCTTCCTTAAGTGCAGATGGCGCCATTTTCGCAATCGCGATCCGAAGTCCGGTGAAGACCGCGCCTTGTCCGCCCCACGTCGTATAACCTCCGCTTTTTTCGGCATCATAGCCCGCCAGCTTTGACATCATCGCGATGACCTTCACTTCAGCCTCTGCGCCGGCCGGCCCGTACACATCCCACAAATTATTGCCGTTGACCATGAAGGCCGTGATCATTCCTAAGATTCCCGGAATGCTGGCCATCGGAAGAATGTTGGTAAAAAAGTATTTTGAATGGTACGGATGGCTGTGCAAAAGCTTCAGCAGCTCTTCATTGACATCTTCCATCGGACGTCCTGAAACCGGAATTTTGCTTTCGGAAATCAATTTTTCATAAAAAAGCCCTTCCCGGTCCTTCACTCCATTGAGGTTGACCTGATCCGGATTTTTCAAATCGTCGACTCCGCGGATCAGCTGCTCGATGAGCGATAAAAATTCGCTTCTCTTCGCTTCATTTCCGTCTTCGCTCGGAAACCATTTCTGTACATCTGATGTCTTGCTTTGCTGCATGTTTCTCTCTCCTGACTGTATTTATGTTTATTTCAAAAAAATATCTCACTCGCCATATCGGGCAATATACCTAATTTTTTAGGATTTCTAGCCAATTTTCTTTAAATTGTTTTATTTTTGCGGTTTTTGCGGTTTTTGCGGTTAATGTAAAAAACTTCTTAACGCATTGTTAAGAAGTTTAAGTAAAATTATGTTTAAAAACATGTTCTATTAACCTTTAAAAAGAAGCTTTCGGATTGAAGGGCTTAAACGCGGGACAAAGGCGAACAAGAGGGGGCAAACCTGCCGGCTAAAAGGCAAAATAACGATAAATCTCCATTCTATTTCATTCGGAAAACCTTTCGTTTCTATTCATTGTACATAAGCGACTGGGTAAGCTCTCTAAACTGCTTTTCGATCGGTGTCAGCTGATGATGCAAACGGGTGATCATATACGTATTGACGTATCGGCAGGAAGGCGGCGCCTCCAAAAACGGCCCGGCCTTAAAGCGTTTTGCGACTCTTTTGGAAACGAGGGAAATGCCCATGCCGATTGAAGCAAGCTGGACGAGCGTCTGCATGTCGCCGACCTCGATCGTTTCGCCGCGGGTGATGTTCATGTCCGCGAACATATTGTTCAAGATCGAGAGATACAAACATTGATCTGAAAGGATAAGGACGTTTTTGCCCTCTATGTACTCTTCCAATCTCGTCCTTTCTTCAATCCCTTCCCCGATGATAACCATTTCCTCCACACCCGATTGTTCGTAATGGATGTTTTTGTTGTTCATTGATCCGATCGTATATGCTATATCAATATTTCCCAGAAGAAGCTGTTCCTCGATATATTCCGTCGATCCCGTTTTCAGCGTCACTGATAAGTTCGGATACAATTGATAAAGCCTGCTTAATGACGAACCCGCCAATTTCGTTCCCCCGATCGATAGCATCGTGCCGACCCGGAGCTGTTCATCGTACATTTTCATTTTATTTTCTGTTTCTTCCCATAACAGCAGCATTTTTTTAAACTGCCGGTAGAGGATTTCCCCTTCTTTTGTCAACCGGACGCCTTTCGAACTTCTGATGAACAGCTCCTGTCCGTAATGAGCTTCTATTTTTTTAATCTTGGCCGTCATATTGGATTGCAGATGATTCAGTTTAACGGCGGCAGCCGATATGCTTTGCAGCTCCGCTGCGGAAACAAACGCCTTCATGTTTTCTATATCCATCAGTTCCCTGCCTTCCCATCAAAAAAATTGATATAAGCATCATATATTAACATTTTTCATGATCATCATATCTCATTATACTGGTGAAAAGCACATAATGGAATTGGAGGGATCATTGATGAAGCATGGTATGATCAAAACGGGAATCATCGGAGGCTCAATGAATAATCAATGGGCCAGCCGGACTCATATTCCGGTTCTTACGGAACATCCGGATTTTCAGATTACGGCGATCGGAACGTCCAACATGGAATCCGCAAGAGTGAGCGCAGCGGCAATCGGCGCACCGCTCGCGTTTGCAGATCACCGGGCATTGGCGGGATCTAAGGATGTCGATTTAGTCGTTGTCAGTGTAAAGGTTCCGTTTCATGATGAAGCAGTCACCGCAGCAATTCGGGAGCAAAAGCACGTGTATTGCGAATGGCCGCTTGCGATCGACACAAACCAAGCGAAGAAGCTGGCTGAATTGGCAAAGAAAACGGGCATCCGCCATGCCGTCGGACTGCAGGCAAGGCAATCCCCGGAAATCAACTGCTTAAAGCAGGCGGTTCAAAAAGGCGACATCGGAAGGGTGCTGTCTTGCACGATGCACGTCTCCACGCACGGAAAAGGCGGGGTAACGGACGAGAAAAGCAGCTATCTGCTGCAAAAGGAAAACGGCGCTGATCTGCTCGCCATCAACGGCGGTCATTCGCTTGATGCACTTTGCTATATACTCGGCGGCTTCAAAGAACTGTCCGCATTGATGAATATCAATTATCCGGAAGCCGTCATCACTGAAACAGGCGAAACGATTGCCAAAAATACCGCTGATCAAATCGTCATAAACGGAACGCTTGCGAGCGGCGCATCAGCATCCGTTCATATTCAAGGCGGCGTGTACCCGGCATTTCGTTTAGAAATCCAAGGGGAAAAAGGCGCTTTCCGGCTTTCACAGCAGCGTTCACTCGGACATGTGCAATTCGGCGGCCTTATACTTGAAAAAATGGCCTATCCCGAGGTTTCAGCTTTGTTAACAGGCGCTGACCATATCCGTTGGCAGCACGTCAGACAGTCAGCAGAAAAAGACGCTCACCCGGCTGGATATGTTGAAAAAGCGTATCGCGTGCTGGCGAAAGATATTCTTGAAAACGAGCGGAACATTCTCGACTTTGATGATGCCGTGAAGCTGCACATGCTGCTGGATGCGGTTCGGGAGTCTGCTGAAACAGGGCAAACCGTCGTTTTGAATTAGCCAAAAGGCTTGTTTCACAGGCTTTCGGTCGATAATTCCTATTCTGATCGGCATCGGATTGTGTTACAATAACACTCGATTGTTTTTTTCGGAAAGAGGGGAATCGATTGAAGCGGGAATTCGTTCTGCGCTGGCTTTTTTATTTTGTCGGATTGATTGTGTTGTCTTTTGGGGTTTCTCTTACAATTGAAGGAAAAGCGCTCGGCATCGGTCCGTGGGACGCGTTCCATTATGGACTGTTTGTCCTTTTGGGGCTGTCCGTCGGCCAATGGTCGATCATTGTCGGAGCAGTCATCGTCGGCTTGACCTCGCTGTTTACAAAGGCTTGGCCGAAAATCGGCGCCTTGTTAAACATGCTGTTGATCGGTATTTTTATAGATTTTTTTAACTTCATCCTTCCAGACCCTGAAACACACGTCTCAACGGCCGTCATTTTTCTTTTAGGCATCGTTTTTACCGGTTATGGCGTCGGCATTTACGTGTCAGCCAATCTCGGCGCGGGTCCGCGCGACTCCCTGATGCTTTTGATCTCTGAGAAAACGGGCTGGAATGTGCAGTGGGTCCGCAACGGCATGGAGCTGACGATTTTGTTTATCGGCTGGCTGCTCGGCGGCCCGATCGGCATCGGCACCGTACTGACCGCAATTTTGACAGGCGTGATTTTGCGCTTTTCGCTGCCGCAGTCCAAACGGCTCCTTGCATACGCTGTATCAGGACGCCGTGCTGAAGCGGCCCGGCCGGTTCAGTTTTCATTGAGGAAAAACGGATAAGAGGAAACCAGGACGACTGTTCCGGTTTCCTCTTTTTTTACCGCCGGCTGTTCACCTAACTGCCGATCCTTTATCTCATTGTACATTTCCTCAATCTCGCATTTTCCGGATTTTTGCTTTTTGACGGATGGTCAATTTGAATAAATCAATCATATATATTTAGCGTTTCTTCACAATCGGAATCCAAATCTGTGTGACATGGTCTTCAGCCAGGATGTTCCCGTCTACCGGGTAGGTTTCTAATTCGGGGACGTCTGCATGTTCATAACCTGTAGCCGCAAACCATTCCGAGAAAATCCGCTCCCATGTTGCCTGAACGGTTGGATTCACGGGACCTGCGGCATCGAACACGGCCCACGTTAATGCGGGGACTTCTTTCACGATACAGCCCTCAGGAAGATCTTCGGTCGTTTTTTCGACGCCGATGACATAGGTGAATGTGTCGGCTTGCTCGCTAAAATCCATGCATACACCGAGAAAGCCGAGCGGTCCGGCGAACGGTTTCAATGATTCTGTAAAGCCGTTTCGGTTCAGCTCATCCCAAAACGCCGGAATCTCGACTTTGTTTTGCTCCATACTTACATTTGTCTGAATAGCTTTGCCCATGATGTGAAACGATTCTTTCTGGACGATCTTATAATTCATGTCCTCTGCTCCCTTGATTTGAATTTGAAAGGAAAGACGGGGAAATGCCTTGAGCGTCCGGCCTTTTTCTCGCGCCTGTGAAGGGCTCATTCCGTGAAGCTTGCTGAACGCTTTAGAAAACGATTCAGGTGTGTTGTATCCATACTTCAAAGCGACATCAATGACTTTTGCATCTGATGAAGCCAGTTCCTGGGCTGCAACGGTCAGCCTCCGTTTGCGGATGTAGTCAGCGAGCGTACTGCCCGTCAGCATATAAAACATGCGCTGAAAATGAAATTTTGAACAGCAGGCGATCTTTGCAATATCTTCATGGCGCAATTCCTTGTCAAGATTCTGTTCGATAAAATCAATGCTATCAGCCAAACGATTCACGACTTCCATTGTTGTTTCTCCTTTCAGTTCCCACCATATCAGTCAAAGGTCAGGAATTCCTGTCATTCTGTGCTTTGTTGTGACAGAAAAGGCCGGCTGTCTGCAAACAGCCATTTGACCGCTTCCGGAAAACGCTTCGCAAACCGCTCGAATCTGTGCGCTCCGCCTTCATCAATGACAAATTTGAGATGTTCCCCTGACACCCCGCTTTCTGATAAAATGCGGAAGGCTTCCTTTGTTCTCGGAATCATTTCTTTCTGAAGATTGTCCCGGTCTGTTCCCTCCGTGCTCCCCACATCCATATAAATGCGCAGATCTGGATTTAGAAAGGTGTGTCCGCGCATATATTCAATCATTCCTTTAAACCAAAAGGAACCCGACAGGCTTCCGATTTTCCCGAACGTTTGCGGTTCCAAATATGCTGTATACATCGAGATGAGCCCGCCGAACGACTTCCCGATGATCCCGGTGTTTTCGCGGCTCCCATCTGTCAAATAGTTCCGGTCGATAAACGGCTTTAGCTGCCTTGCCAAAAATTCGGCGTAATGAGCGCTGTTTCCTCCGTATGTATGATCCGTTTTTTTTAAGTGAGGCTGCGGAAAAGGGGTATACTCGTTTTCCCTGTCTTCTGAAGCCACGCCGATCATGATCAGTTCCGGCATTTCCCCGCGGCGGCAGAAATGTTCAATCATCTCTAAGCTATCGCTAAACCCCGGATTAAACAGATCCCCCCTGTCATGAACGTAAAGCGCCGGATAGCGTTTTCGGCCAGTCTGATATGAAGGAGGCAGATAGATCTATAGCTCTCTGCCGGAAAACGTGTCATTTATCAGTGTTCCATTCATCGTTTTTTAACTCCTTTCGTCTACCTTTCATGTTTGCTACAATCAAAATAGATTAAATTTCATGTAAAGAGGTTGCACGTGATGAAGATTTACGCTGTTTCTATGAATGAGCTTCCGAATTCCGGCCAGTTCGAACGAATGATGGCCATGGTGTCTGAAGAAAAGCAGGACAAGGTGAAGCGATACAGATATCCGGAAGACGCCAATCGGACGCTGATCGGGGAAGTCCTCATAAGAAAGATCATCAGCGAAACGTTCGGCCTGGCGAATGAACAAATTGCATTTACCTCCGGCCGGTATGGGAAGCCGTCTGCTCTCGGCTTGCCGAACTTTCATTTCAATATCTCCCATTCCGGAAAATGGATCTTATGCGCAGCCGGAAGCTCCCCGGTCGGAGTGGATGTCGAAAAAATCAAACCGGTCAATTACGATATTGCTGAACGTTTTTTTTCCTCCGAAGAATATCGCGACTTGATGGAAAAAAGCGAGCCTGAACGGCTATCCTATTTCTATCATTTATGGACGATGAAAGAAAGCTTTGTCAAACAGGCGGGAAAGGGCCTGTCTTTGCCGCTTGATTCGTTTTCCGTCAAGCTCGCAGAAGACGGCCGCGTTTCACTGAAGGTTCCTTCAGGCCACCCGCCTTGTTATATGAAAACGTATGAGCTTGACCCCGATTATAAAATGGCGGTCTGTTCCGCTGAGCCCGATTTTCCCGGCAAAATTGAAATTAAAGGGTATGATGAGCTGTAAAAGGCTGTGATCTAAAGAATCACAGCCTTTTTTTAATAACGCGATGTGCAGATCGTCTGTTTTAACAGCTCGATACCGCGCGGAATATCCTCCTCTTTTACATTGGTGGTATTGATTTTCAACAAATTTCGTTTTTGAAAACCTGCTAAATAATGGGCATCGACAGGCTCCAGCAAAACGCCGCGCTTTCTCATGTTTTTGATGATCCGGGACGCCGGGAGTTTGCGGTCCAAGACGAGATGGGTATGGACGCATGGCTGATCAGGAAGGTGAAAGTCAACAAGTTCTCCCGCTGATCCGGCGAGCTCACTCAGCAAGCCATGCAAAAGGCGCGACCGTTTTTCGTATGAAGCGCGGATTTTTTGCTTATGCCTTTCGAACATTCCGCTTTTTAAATAGATTTCCAAAGCGGCCTGCGACAGCATCGAACTGTCGATATCCGTCAGCCGTTTGTATTGATTAAACGCCTCTGTCAAAGAATCCGGCAGCACGGCAACACCGACGCGCAGCCCGGGAAAAATGATTTTAGAAAAACTTTTCAAATAAATCACGCGTGAGGAAACATCGTAGGAAAACAGCGGGTCCGCCTTCTGATTCCCCTCTAAATCTCCTAAAAAATCATCCTCGACGATGAAAACGCCGTACTTCTCCGCCAATCGGACGATGCTCTTTTTTTCTTTTTCGGTATAGGAGCTTCCGAGCGGATTGTGAAACCTGGGCATCGTATAGAAAAACTTAATATCTTCTGTGCGAAAAAGCAGCTCTAACCGCTGCAGATCGATTCCTTGCGCCGTCCGTTCGATCCCGGTCACCGGAAGCCGGTGAACTTCAAGATATTTGAGCAGCAAATGGTAGGTTGGCTGTTCAATCAGGATTTTCCGCTTCTGATCGGGAAAAGGGATCGAAGCAAGCAATGACAAAGCCTGCTGAACGCCTGACGTGATGAAAATATTGTCCTGCTTCGTAAAGACCTGTGCATTTGCGAGCTCTTTTTGGACGACTTCGATCAAAGACGGAAGGCCTTTCGGCGTTCCGTATATAAATAAATCGTTTTTGTACGTATCAATGGCTTTGTTGATGCAATGCTGAAAATCGAGGTACGGAAAAACATCAGGATCAGGGGCGGATGCCGCGAAATCAATGACGCTCCTCTCCCTGTTCAGCAGCTTGTTCGTCTTTTTCACGACGTAATAGCCGCTTTTTGGCACCGAGTAGATCATATGCCGCTTTTCCAGCTCGCTGAGCGCCCGGATCACCGTGCTTTTGCTTACGCGAAACTCGCCTGCAAGCGTACGGATTGACGGGAGCTTATCCCCCTCTTGAAATGAGCGTTCCTCGATCAACGACTCCAGTTTATTCATCAGCCCGACGTATTTTTGCATGCTTGTCTCCTTCTCCAAATCTGTATCGGTACAGATATGCTTTTTTTGTATTGTATCAAACTTTTCCGCCGTATATGATGACAGAGACCGGTCAAATCACATGTATTGCATGCATACGATTCGGGGTGATCCTATTTGCATAAATCTGCTTATGTTGCAGCTTTGTTATACGCCTTTATCATCGGTTTTTCATTTTTGTTCGTAAAACTGGCGCTTGCAGCGGCGGGACCGCTTGACCTGCTCGCACACCGCTTTACCGCCGCATTCTGCGCCGCGCTCATTCCCCTTTTGTGCGGCTGGGTCAAGATCGGCATCCGCGCGAAGGACGTGCTGTTGATTTTGCCGCTCGCTTTATTTTATCCGGTGATGTTTTTTGGTTTTCAAGCCTTTGGGCTCGTCTATACGTCTTCCTCGGAAGCGGGGATTATACAAGCCTCGATCCCGATTTTGACGATGCTGTTGGCTTCTTATTTTTTAAAGGAACGCTTCAGCAGGCGGCAGTTCTTTTTCACGGTTTTGTCAGCGGCTGGCGTGGCTTTCATTTTCTTAATGAAAAGCGCGGGCGTTAGCAGCACCAATGTAAAAGGAGCTGTACTGATCCTGCTGTCGGCGTTTTCTTCAGCAGGCTACAGCGTCTTGGCCAGAAAGATGACAAAAAGATTCAGCTCATTGGAATTAACGTATGTGATCACGGCCGCGGGCTTCGTCTTTTTCAACGGAATCGCCGCGTTCGGCCATATGACTGATGGGACGCTTAACGATTTCTTCGCGCCATTCCGGCATCCGGCCTTTGTACTGGCGATTCTTTATTTGGGTGTGCTGTCATCGTTTGCGACATCCTTCTTGTCAAACTATGCTTTATCGAAAATTGAAGCTGCGAAAATCAGCTTGTTTAATCATTTGGCCACATTGGTGACGATTTTGGCGGGTGTTGTTTTGCTGCGGGAAACGCTCGCATGGTATCATATCGCCGGTTCGATCGTGATTATTGCCGGAATCATCGGCGCTACAAGAAAAGAAAAGCGTCCTCAATTAAAAAAACGCGGAAAATCGGCTGACAATCGCCGATTTTCCGTTTTATCGTATTGTTTGGCCCGCTTCCGCGAGGATCGACCTGATGCATGCTGCAACTTCCTCCGTTTTTGAGAGGAGAAACATGTGCCCGCCTTCAAACGTATGAAATTCGGCTTCCCTGACCCACTTTTTCCAGCCGGAAGCGTCTCTCATGCATTTCTCATCTTGATCGCCGTTCAATATGTATACAGGCGAGTTGACAAGCGAATGATCGGTGTGAACAAACGACTCCAGCGCGCGGTAGTCTGCCCTGAAGGATGGGAGGAAATAGTTGATGACTTCCCTGTTCCTTACGAGCTCATCGGGGATTCCGCCAAGCTGGATGATATGGTCGAGAAAGGCATCATCATCATAATGGGACACCTTTTTCCGCTTGCAATCAGGGGGCTGGATCGCCGAAATAATGACGGCGCTCGGAAAGATTCCTTCCTTTTCGAGCTTCTGCGCCATTCTGTATGCGACTATTCCCCCCATGCTGTAGCCGAACAGCAAAAACGGACGCGTCAGCTTCGGCTTCAGTGCCGTCTTGTACATCCCGATGAGCGCCTCCAAATCATCGACAAGCTCCATTTGATTCGTCCCGTGGCCGGGCGGTTCGATAGCCATCATGTCACAGTCCGCTTTTAAGCAGTCATAAAGCGGCCGGAATGATGCAGAATAGCCCCCTGCATACGGAAAACAAATCAATTGCATGCCGCCCGAAGACGGCCCGAAAGTTTTCAATATATCGTTCATGATTATACACCCCCGTTTACAACGGCACGCTCGCTTAAAGCCCGTCTGACTATCTCCGCGTTTTGTTTTACAAAGCCGTCAGCGAGCATTTCATCATGCGTTCCGTACCCTTGATATTCTCGATAAGACGCCCTTGTTCCTTCTTTCCACGAAGAAAGCCATACCGGGAGCGGTTTTTGCGACTCGGATTGAATAAAGTGAATATCGGAGTCAACCTGTCCTTGATGGATCAAGCCGACAAAATACGAATAGTACGCTTCAAGCTTTCCGGCAATGCCTTCCGCAACTGCTTCGATTTGCATGTATTCGTTGTTTTTGTTGACTTCTAGCAGCGCTGCGACGTCATCTTTGACAGTGCGGCCTTCCAAATCGCTGACATTGTTTTTCATATACGAATCGATCATGATCAGCCTGTCGACTTCACGGCCGCTTTTTTCAAGCTGCTGCGCCACTTCAAAGGCAAGACCGCAGCCTGCAGAGTAGCCGAGCAATGTCAGCGGACCTTCAGGCTGAAGCTTCGTGATCGTGTTCGCAAAACGCTCGACTCTGTCTCCCGCTTCGATAAAATCAAAGGCGCAAATCTTATATTCCGGCAATTGTTCGGCAAGCTTGCCGTACATAATGCCGTATCCGAGAACGGGCGGGAAAGCGAATACGTATCGGCCGGCTTCCGGATTGAACACGGTTCTATCGGCTTCATCCGTTTTGCCTCCGCCGTCTATATACGCAGCCATTGCCGCAATTGTCGGAGATTCGAATATGATGTTCACCGGAACTTCCGCCCCCAGCTCCTTCAATATCCGGGAGATGACAGCCATCGCCTTCAATGAATGGCCTCCGATTTCGAAAAAGTTCTCGTCTATGCCGATGTGCGGACGGCCGAGCACATCTGACCAAATCCTCTCCAGCTTGGCTTCCGTTTCATTGCGGGGTTCCCTGCGCTCCTCTCGTACCGAGGCTTCTCCTGCTTCCGGAAGAAGGCGCCGGTTCACTTTTCCGTTCGGCGTCAGCGGCAATTCTTCAAGTATGAAATAGACAGGCGGCACCATATAGGCCGGCAGCTTTTGCGCAAGGCGGCCGCGAATCGCTTCTTCCGTGACGCCGCCGGAAGCCGGAACGACATAAGCTGTCAGCGTTAAATCGCCGCTTCCGCTTCGTGCAGCAAGGACAACAGCTTCTTTTACGCCGGGACAACGGGTAAGCTGTTCCTCAATCTCGCCAAGCTCAATCCGGTGCCCCCGGATTTTCACCTGATCGTCAATCCGTCCGGCAAATTCGATATTGCCGTCCGGAAGCCATCGGGCCAAGTCCCCGGTCCGGTACATGTTTTGGCCAGGGATAAACGGGTGCGGGACGAATTTCTCCGCTGTCAGATCGGGTCTGTTCAAGTAGCCGAGCGATACGCCGGCTCCGCTCAGGCACAGCTCGCCGACCGCTCCGAGCGGCTGAAGCTCGTTTTTCTCCGTCAAAATGAAAGCCGCAGTCTGATTCAATGGTTTGCCGATCGGAATCGAAACTGCTTCACTGCTCACGCTGTCGACGGGATAGAATGTCGCAAACACGGTCGTTTCGGTCGGGCCGTATACATGGATGATCCTTCCCGGCCCCATTTCCGCCAGCGCCTTTCTGACATGGCTGACAGACGAGCGTTCGCCTCCGAACAGCACTTTGCGCAGTCCTTTCATCCAGCCGGTTCCTGAGTCGACGAGAAGATTAAACAACGCCGTTGTCACAAACATGACAGTAATCTTTTCTTTCTCTATCGTTTCCGTGAGCCCGCTGATATCGAGAATGGTGTCCTGACCTGCGACCACCAGTTTTCCGCCGTTCAAAAGAGCGCCGTACAGGTCAAACGTAAATCCGTCGAATGCGTAGTTAGACAGGGACAGCAAGGTGTCCTGGCGGGTGATGTCGATGTAATTCGTGTCTCTGACGACTCTTGTGATGTTGGCGTGTGTCGTCAGGTTGCCCTTCGGTTTTCCGGTCGTTCCCGATGTATACATGATATACGCAAGATCGTCAGGGTCAATGGCTATCCCAAGGTTTTCTCCGCTTTCACCGGAAACGGCCGGATCATTGATCAACACCGTTTCGTTTTTAAAGGAAAGCGACACGGTTCGTCCGGCGAGCTCCTCTTGAGTCAGCAGGCACAGCGCACCGCTGTCTTCAAGCATGTATTGGATGCGGTCATCGGGATATTCCGGATCGATCGGCACATAAGCCCCTCCCGCTTTTAAAACAGCGAGAATCGCGGCGGCCATGTCCGGCGAGCGGCGGAAAAAGAGGGCTACCGCCTTCTTTCGGCCCACTCCTTTTTTTCTCAAGTAGCGGGCGAGCCGGTTGGCCCGGTCGTTCAATTCACGATATGTAAGCGTGCAGCCCGCCGCCGACACGGCCGGTTCGTTAGGCATGAATTCAGCATAATGCTCAAACCATTGCGGAATCGCCATAGCGGATGTTGTTTTCTCCTCAGGCGCATTAAAGTCATACAGCAGTTGCTTTCTTTCGTTTTCAGGGACGATGGTGATGTCATTAAGCGGCTGATCCGGATTGCCGGCAATCCGGCTGATCGCTTCTATGAGCTGATCCTTTAAGCGCTCCACAAACGATGTATCAAAGACATTTCCGTTGTAAGCGAACTTCAGCATCATTTCTTCGCCCGGCGATGCAAGCAGATTCAAGTCATAGTTCGATTTTTCAAACACGCTGACACGCCCCATTGAAAAGCCGAGATCGTCTTCCTCCTGCTGTTTGTTCGCTTCCTGGAGCGGATAGTTTTCAAACACGATGATATGATCGATCAGATCAGGCGACGCCGTTTTGCTTTGGATATCGTAAAGCGGCACGTATTGGTGCGGCTCTGATTCGAGCGTCTGCTTCTGCAAGCGGGCGATCAGCTCCGAAAAGGTCGTTTTGTCGCCGAATGTGACCCGCTTCGGAACAACATTAATAAATAAGCCGACCATATGCTCGACGCCTTTTATTTCGGCGGGACGCCCCGAGACCACGGTTCCGAATATCAAGTCGCGCGAACGCTGATAGCGGCTGAGGAGCACCGACCATACCGCCTGAAGCGCCGTGCTCAGCGTCGTATTGCGGGCTTTTGCGAGTTTTGCAAAAGCTTCCGTTTCGGCTTTCGGCAATGTAAACAGCAGCTCTTCAGGCTGATAGCCTGTTTGATTCGTCTTTTTCCGCTGTTCGGCAAACGTCGTCTGCCCCTCAAATCCGGCTAAATATTCTTCCCAATAGGAAAGCGATTTTTGTTTGTCCTGTTGTTCGAGCCATTTGATATATTCTTTGTACGGTTTGACAGGTTTCAAGCTGTAAGACTTGTTTTTCCGGAGTGCATTGTACACTTTGAACAGCTCTTGAACGACAATGCCGAAGCACCAGCCGTCAAGCAGGATGTGGTGGTAGCTCCACACCCATTCATACGCATCTGCTCCCGTTTTGAAAATCGCCGTTCGCATCGGGATGTCTTTTGACAGATTAAAGCCTTTTCGTTTGTCTTCCTGTTTATAATCCTCGATACGCTCTTTCTGCTCCTCTTCGGAAAGCCCTGATAAATCGACTTCTACCACATGAAAATGCCTTTCTTTTAAGACGACTTGAACAGGCCTTTTCATTTTTTCGTGAACGAATATGGTCCGGAAGATATCATACCTTTCGACGATCACGTTCATGCTTTTTTCCAATAGATCTTTTCGAAAAGAGCCTTTTACCTGCATGCTGATCTGTTCAATATAAAAGCTCTGTCCCGGATGCAGCAGAGTATGAAACAGCATCCCTTCCTGCATTGGAGATAAGTAGTAAATATCCTGCACATGCTCTTTTTTAAACTGGCTCACGTTTTGTCCCCCTTTCACGGAGTTGCCCGCTTGGGAAGCGGGCAACTCGCACAATGTTTATTTCAAATTTTCTTCAAGCACATCAAACAAGTCGCCCATCTCTTCCATTTCAAGACCGCCGGCGCTGAAGTCGCTAGGCGTGAACTCCCGCTCCTTTTTGGCCGTGCAATGGTCGATCAATGAAAGCAGATGATGCTTAAACCGTTCGATCCTTTCCTGCACGGTCGACCTGTCAAACTCCTTTGTATTAAAGGAGCAGGACATGATGAGTTTTTCATTGCTGATGATGCCGCTGAAGCTCAGGGCGTAGAGGGCTTCCGATTCTTCCGAAACCTGATGTCCCATATCGTATGGAGACGGGCCGAAAAATTCAGTCTGCACTTCATTGTCTATCTGCCCTAAATAGTTAAAGCTGATCTCCGGCTTGATGGAGAAATCGATATCGCCGGCTTTTTGCCGGTCTGTTACATACCTGAGAATGCCGTAGCCGACTCCCTTATCAGGGATCTGCCGGAGCGTTTCTTTTACGGTTTTAATAAGCTCCGGCAAACCTCCCTCGCCGGCTTTTAAGATAACCGGATATTGGGCGGTGAACCATCCCACTGTTCTCGAGATATTCATATTCGGCATGATTTCTTCCCTGCCGTGCCCTTCCATATTGATACAGACCCCCGATTGATTCGTCCATTCCCGGATCGTCAGGCTCAAGGCGGAAAGGAGAATATCATTGATATCCGTACCGTACGGCTCATGAACTTTCGTCAATAAGAGACGCGTTTCTTCCTCGGTCAGCTCGAACTTGGCAGCGGCTGTGTCTTTTGTTTTTCTCTCGCTGACAATGCGGTCTTTCGGCAATGCCGGCACCCGTTCTTTTTCCAGTTCGCGCCAATAGCCGCACGTCTTGAGGAACTGTTCGGACTGCGCATAAACCGCAAGCTCTTCGGCCCAGTCTTTAAACGAATCGGTTTTATCAGGGAGGACAATATCCTGATTCTTTGCGGCTTGCTGATAGCCCGCTGCAAAGTCTTCCAGCAAAATCCGCCATGACACGCCGTCCACGACGAGATGGTGGATGACGATCAGCAAATGGTCCCCATCAGCCGTCAGATACTGCTCTGCTTTCATCAGCGGGCCTTTCGCGATATCAAGGCTTGCCTGCAACCGCTCCGCTTGGGCAGCGATCTCCGCTTGAGCGTCTGAGACGTACTGGAGATTCACCACTCGGAAGGCAAAAGCCCTCTCATCCGGTCCGCGGTTGTATTGAATGATCCGGCCGCCTTCTTTTCTGTAAACCATGCGCAGTGCGTCATGATGACCGGCTAATGATTGCAATGTTTGTTCAACAATCTCAGGGTCGAAGCCTGACGGCGCGTGAAGCATAACCGACTGATTCCAGTGGTGCTCATTCGAAAACGAGCGTTCGAAGAACCAGCGCTGAATCGGTGAAAGTATCACTTCGCCTTCGACAGGCCCCTGGTCGGCCGGCTTTCCTTCCGTCGATTCGATATAAGAGCTGATCCCGCCGATCGTCGGGTGCTGGAACAAGTCTTTCATCTCAAGCTTCAGGCCGTGCTGCTGTAAGC
The DNA here is from genome assembly GCF_037982765.1 of Bacillus sp. FSL K6-0138. Classification (NCBI taxonomy): domain Bacteria; kingdom Bacillati; phylum Bacillota; class Bacilli; order Caryophanales; family Bacillaceae; genus Bacillus; species Bacillus sp. FSL K6-0138. Next base: position 480,274 of record NZ_CP150286.1, on the reverse strand, counting down.
GGCTCGCCATTTGAATCCCCTTGATCGAATCCCCGCCGAGCGTGAAGAAATTGTCGCTGATCCCGATTCGTTCGACGCCGAGAACCTCCTGCCAAACATCCGCCAACAGCTGTTCGGTCTCACTTCGCGGCGCTTTGTATTCAGCTGTCTGCACGGTAAGGTCCGGCTGTGGAAGCGCGCGTTTGTCGACTTTTCCGTTCGCCGTAATCGGCAGCTCGCTGAGCTGCACCCAATATGCGGGCACCATGTAATCAGGCAGCGTCTTCGCTAATTGGTCCGCGAGGCGTCCTGTATCAAGCGGTTCGGCTGATGTCACATAGCCGCAGAGCGCTTTGTTGCCATGCGCATCCTCGATGTCAGTGACGGCTGCTTCTTGTACTCCTGGAAGCTTCGCAAGCTGTACTTCGATTTCAGAAAGCTCGATCCGGAAGCCGCGGATTTTCACCTGCTGGTCGATCCTGCCGATATATTCGATCCGGCCGTCCGGAAGCCACTTAACGGCATCGCCCGTCCGGTACATCCGCTCGCCCGGTACAAACGGGTCTGCCGTAAAGCGCTTCTCCGTTTCTTCCGGCTTGTTGAGATAGCCGCGCGCTAAGCCGCGGCCGGCGATGCACAATTCACCCGTGACACCGGCAGGCTGTACCTCATTGTGCTCTCCGAGCACGTAAACGCGGGTGTTGGCGATCGGTCTGCCGATCGAAAGCATTCCTTCGTCAGGGTCAATCGCCGTGCTTGTCGCCACGACCGTGTTTTCCGTCGGGCCGTAGTTGTTGACGAGCGTATAGCCGCGCTTTTCGACCCGCTTCAGCTTGTCGCCGCCCGTCAGAAGCACGCGCAGCGATTTGTTGTCAAGCTCCATAAACTGCTCGCACAGCTGAGTCGGGAGGAACGTGATCGTGATGCCGTGTTCTTCAAAATACTGATTCAGGCGGACGATATCCATCCGGATCGCTTCATCGATCATGTGCAGCTCGCTTCCGGCGATCCAGTACGGGAACATCTCCCACACGGATGCATCAAAGCCGAAGCCGGCGTATTTCGCGCTCTTGTCGCGTTCAGTGACAACGAATTCGTCATTGTGCCAATAGCACAAGTTCACAAGCGAATGATGCTCGACCATGACGCCTTTCGGCCGGCCCGTCGTACCTGATGTGTAGATTAGGTAGGCCAGGTTGTCCGGTTTTGCCTCTGACTGCGGATTCACCTCGTCTTCTGAAGTCACTTCCCCGGCTAACACGGCATCAAGCAAAATTGTTTCCCCGCAGAAGCCGTCAGGCACGGCTGTACCCGTTTGCGTCAGCAGGAGCTCCGCTCCGCTGTCTTCCAGGATGTATTTGACCCTTTGTTCAGGATAGGCGGGATCGATCGGCACATAAGCCGCTCCTGCTTTCAAAATCGAAAGCACTCCGGCCGCCATTTCGAGGGAAGGTTTGACCATGATGCCGATCCGCTGTTCCGGCCGCGCTCCCTTTTCGATAAGCAGGCGGGCCAGACGGTTTGCGCGGGCGTTGAGCTCCCGGTACGTCCAGCGGCGGCCGTTGAATACCGCTGCACCGTGATCAGGCGTGCGGCTGACCTGTGCTTCGAACAGCTCGTGGATCGTTTTGTCTGACGGAACGTCAAGCGCCGTGTCGTTCCACGCTTCGACGATCCGTCGTTTTTCCGCTTCATCCAGCAGGGAGAGTTCTGAAAGGCGGATATTCGGATTGTCAGCAACCGCTTCGAGCAGATTGAGCAAATACCCGCTCCAGCGCCTGATCGTTTCTTTCTTAAACAAATCTGTCGCATATTCGAATTGCAGACCGATTTCGCCGTCTTTCTCAAACGCTCCCAGCGTCAAATCGAACTTGGCAGCGGCGTGCGATATGTCATACGGCTTAATCGTTACACCGTCCAAATCGAATGTTTCCTTATCAGGATCTTCCACCGTCAGCATGACATTGAAAAGCGGGTTTCGGCTCATATCGCGGGGCAGATCAAGCTTGGCAATCAGATCTTCAAACGGATAGTCCTGATGATCAAGCGCAGCCAGGCTTCTGTTTTTAACATCTTCCAAAAACTCGCGGAATGTCGCGTCCTGCGGCACATGGTTTTTAAGAGCCAGCGAGTTGACGAACATGCCCGGCATGTCTTTCAATTCTGAATGTGTTCTGCCGGCAGTCGCAGACCCTACGACAATATCTTTCTGGCCGGTGAGACGGTTTAAAAAGATATTGAAAACGGCCAGCATGACGATATTCAGCGTCGTTTTCGTCTCCGTCGCAAGCCTCCGGATGTTGAGCGCTGCGGGCTTCGATGTTTTAAAGTGAACCTGATCCCCGCTAAAGCTTTGCACCGGAGAGCGCGGGAAGTCCAGCGGCAGGCCGAGTTCCGGCACGGCTTCTGAAAACTCGTTCAGCCAGAATTGTTCCTGCTTCCGAATGGTTTCCCGCTGCACGGGCCCGGTTTGCCATACGGCATAATCTTTGTAATGCAGCTTACGCTCAGGCAGAGATTCGCCTCTGTAGAGCCTTGCAATTTCTTTCACAAAAAGGCTTCTCGAAACGCCGTCGGCAATAATGTGGTGCGTATCGATCAACAGCAGGTGGCGTTGTCTCCCGACTGACAGCAGCTCGGCGCGGATGAGCGGAGCGCTGCTTATATCAAACGGCCTGATAAAGCGGCTGATTTCTTTTTCGGCTTCGCCTTCTTGAACAGGCGTGACCTTCAGCTCGATGTCCGCTTTGTCATGGACTTTTTGAACAGGGCTGCCGTCGATTTCGGCAAACGATGTACGCAGCGACTCATGGCGATCCACCAATGCCAGAAGCGCCCGTTTTAAGCGCTCGATATCAAGGTCGCCTTCCATCAAGAACACTGACGGCATATTGTAGCCGGTGCCGTTTTTTTCGAGATGATGAAGGACGTACATCCGTTTTTGTGCGGATGATACCGGATACCAGTCGCTTTTTTCAGCAGGCTGTATCGCGCTCTGTACGGATTGATCTTCAGACGACTCGATATAGCGGGCAAGACGGCGCACTGTCGGATATTCGAAAAGCGCTTTAAGCGGCACCTTTTTGTGCAGCTTGGCTTGAATATCTGCAGTCAGCATCATCCCTTTCAAAGAATGTCCGCCCAAATCGAAGAAGTTGTCTTCGGCACCGATCGGCCTGATGCCGAGAACGTCTTCCCACATAAGGCACAGCTCTTTCTCGAGATCTGTTGACGGCGGCTCATAAGAGTCGCTTTCGCCGTTTGGCGCCTGCGGCTCAGGCAGGGCATTGCGGTCAACTTTGCCGTTGGCCGTCAGCGGAATCGCATCGACGGTGACAAAGTATGACGGCACCATGTACGCAGGCAGTCTTTCGGAAAGATGCTCCCTCAGCTCGGAAGATGCGATTGTTTGCTTCGACTGAATATAGGCGCACAGCTCCTCCAATCCCGAATCCGGCGCAAAAGCGAGGACAACCGCTCTTTCCACATCCCTGCACTCTTTCAGGGCGTCTTCGATTTCCTTCAATTCAATCCTGTATCCGCGGATTTTCACCTGATCATCGGTACGTCCTAAAAATTCGATCTCCCCATTCGGAAGACGGCGGACGAGATCGCCCGTTTGATACATGAGAGTCCCCGGTGCATAAGGGTTTTCTATAAACCTCTCGGCTGTCAGCTCCCGTTTGTTCAAATAACCGCGCGCAAGCCCTTTTCCGGTTATAAAAAGCTCACCCGGCGCTCCGGCGGGGACAAGGCGGCGGGATTTATCCAATACCAATGCTCCCGCACCCGGAATCGGCCGCCCGATCGCCGGACGTTTGACAAATTCGCTAAGCCCGTCTGCATCGATCGGTTTGGCGATCGTGCCGATCGTCGTCTCCGTCGGCCCGTAATGGTTGATAAAACGGGCTTTCGGATAATGGAAATGGTACCGCTCCACATCGGCCGGATTGATCTTTTCTCCCCCGAGCACGATCAGTCTCAGCGGCTCAAGCGCCTTAGATAAAGCAAAGCTTTGCGTCTGCACGATCGTATGGAACAGCGACGGCGTCAGCTTGATATATGTGATCGCTTTTTCATTGATATAGCGGCATAGCCGGTCCGGTTCCGTGTATGTTTCTTTCGGGATGATATGAAGCTCCCCTCCGGCAAGAAGGACCGGGAACAAGCCCGTATACCCGAGATCGAACGCGAAGGATGACAGGAGCACCGACTTATCCGATTCAGCAAGCTCCGCTTCGCTTACAAACCAGGAAACATAGTTCACAAGATTGCAATGTTCAAGCTGAACGCCTTTTGGAGCGCCCGTCGTTCCTGATGTGTAAATGATATAGGCGAGACTGTCCCCGTCATTGACTGAATCAGGACGCTCCTTCTTCACACCCGGATCAATGTCTTTCTCAATATCTATGAATATTCCTTTATATATATCAGAAAGGGATGCTTGATAGGCTGATTCCGTAACCAGCAAGCTGGCTCCGCTGTCTTCAAGCATATACCGGATCCTGGCAGGCGGCATTTCCGGATCGATCGGCAAAAATGCGCCTCCGGCTTTCATGACGCCAAGGATGGAGACGATGACGTCAGCGGAACGGTCGAGCATAATGCCGATGACATCTTCTTTGCCGGCGCCTTTTCCGCGAAGAACGTATGCAAGCTGATTGGCTTTTTCATCAAGCTCCCGGTATGTGAGCTTTGTGTCTCCGCACACGACGGCTGTCCGCTCAGGCGTTTTTTCAACCTGCCGTTCAAACAGTTCATGAAACGGTGCGTCTTCCCCCCGGTCTGCCCCGCTGTGTACTGCTTCAGCAAGCAGCGCCTTCCGTTCGTTGTCAGAAAGCAGATCGATATCTGCAAGCTTGACGCCGGGGTTTTCACAGATCGTTTTGACCACGTTCAGGAAGTGTCCGCTCCAGCGCCTGATCGTTTCCTCCTTAAATAGAGCGGTCGCATAATCAAAGCTCAAACCGATTTCCCCGTCGTGTTCGACGGCTTCAAGAGACAGGTCGAACTTTGCGGTGCGATGGCGCACGGAATAGGAAGAAATCTGCAAGCCTCCCAAACTCAAAGCAGCCATGTCCATGTTTTGCATGTTGAAAAATACGCTGAACAGCGGGTTCCGGCTCGTGTCTCTCTCCAGAGGCAGCTTTTCGATCAGCTCTTCAAGCGGGTAGCTTTGCTCGGCAAACGCTTGAAGGCTCGTTTCTTTGACCTCCTGCAAAAACTCTTTGAACGTTTTTTGCCCTTCAGGACGATTGCGGAGGGCGAGTGTGTTGACAAACATGCCCGGGATGTCATTCAGATCGGGATGGGTTCTCCCGGCAACAGGCGATCCGACAATGATATCGTCCTGTGCCGCATACTTCGCCAAAAAGATATTGAACGCAGCAAGCAGAAACATATAAAGCGTTGTATCAGACTCGGAAAGGAGCCTCTGAATCTCGCTTGCAAGCTTTTTATCAATTCCAAAGACAACCCGCTCTCCTTCAAAGCTGCGTTTTGCAGGACGCGGATCGTCGTACGGCAGATCCAGCACAGGGAGCTCGCCTTTGAATACGTCAAGCCAATATTGCTCCTGTTTTTTAAGCTTGCCCGTTCGTTCCTGTTCGTTTTGCCAGACGGCGAAATCTTTGTAATGCAGCTTTTGGGCAGGCAAATCGCCGCCATGGTAAAGCTGCGCAAGATCGCGGATGAAAATGCCTGTCGAGCTTCCGTCCGTAATAATATGGTGCATATCGATCAACAGCAGATGGCGCTTTTCCTCCAATTGAACGAGCTCCGCCCGGACGAGCGGCGCCTGATCCAGTTGAAACGGGCGGATAAACCCGTCGATTTTCGACTCGGCCTCCGCTTCTTCCGCTTGTGAAACCGTTAGCGTAAACGGCACGTCCTCATGAACGTGCTGGACGATGTCCCCGTCTATGACGGCAAACGAAGTCCGGAGTGTTTCATGACGGCTGATTAAAGCCCGAAACGCAGATTCGAGACGGTTTTGGTCCAAGTCGCCCTCCAGCAGCAGCACCGCCGGCACATTGTAGCTTGTGCTCGCTTCTTCGAGCTGATTAAGAATGTACATCCTCCTTTGCGCGGAGGATACCGGATAATAAGAGCTTGACGGGGCTGGTTCGATCGGATGGACGACTTCCTCTTTTGATTCCCCTTGAAGAAATTCGGCAAGCCCTCTGATCGTCGGCGTTTCAAACAATATCTTGATAGGGACCTCTTTTTGCAATTGCTCTTGAATCTTGGCCGTAAGCATCATCGCTTTCAGCGAATGCCCGCCGACTGAGAAGAAATTGTCATCGATGCCAGGACGCTTGATGCCGAGAATCTCTTCCCAGATCGCGGCGAGAATTTCTTCCGTTTCATTTTCAGGAGGTTGGTATAGGGCATCCGCTTCCTTTGCAGCCGGCTCAGGAAGCCTGCGTTTATCGACCTTTCCGTTTGCCGTAAGCGGCATCGCCTCAAGCCGGGTGAAATGAGACGGGATCATATACTCAGGAAGCGGCTTGGACAGCTCTGAGCGCACGTCAGCAGCTGACCGATCGCCCGTATAATACGCGCAGATTTCGTTCTCGCCCGCATCGTTTTCCTGGATGATGGCCGCTGCTTCACGAATGCCGTCAAGCTGCGCCAACCTTGCTTCGATTTCGCCTAATTCGATCCGGAAGCCGCGCACCTTCACCTGGTGATCAATCCGTCCGAGAAATTCGATGTTTCCGTCGGGAAGCCGTCTTGCCAAATCGCCTGTCCGGTAAATCCGCCCTCCTTCTCTAAATGGATCGCTGACGAATTTTTCGGCGGTCAGCTCAGGCCGATTCAAATAGCCGCGCGCCACGCCGTCTCCGCCGACACACAGCTCGCCGGGCACGCCGATCGGGAGAAGCTGTTGTTCGTCATCAAGAATATAGGCCGTTGAATTTGCAATCGGCTTTCCGATCGGGATCGCGTGCTCATATTCCCGGTCGATGCAAAAGCATGTCGAAAATGTCGTGTTTTCCGTCGGGCCGTAGCCGTTCCAAAGGGAGAGTGCGGGACATGCGCGCCTGACCTTGTTGACGATGCCCGGTACGAGCGCATCTCCGCCGATGATGATATCTTTTGCGGTATTGAACATGTTCGGATCTTGATGTGCGAGCTGATTGAAGAGCGGTGATGTCAGCCACATCGTCGTGATGCCGTTCTCTTCCAAAAACGCTTTGAACGCTCTCGCATCAAGAAGCGTTTCTTTCGGAACGGGAAAGAGGGTCGCTCCGTTCAATAATGCGCCAAACACCTCGAACGTACTGGCGTCAAAGCTGACCGCTCCCGTCTGCGCCATGTTCACTTCGGCATGAAGCGGAATATATCCGGCGTTTTTGACGAGGCGGACGATATTGCGGTGCTCGACCATGACGCCTTTCGGCTTCCCTGTCGAACCAGATGTATATATGCAGTACGCGAGATCATCAGGCTTCGCGATCGTTTCAAGATTGGCGGAATCTTCACGTTCAAGCGAGTTATCATCAGCCGCAATCGTTTTATACCCGTCGAAAGAGCGCTTTGTTCCCTGCTTGATGACGACGATGTTTGCACCGCTGTCTTCCAGCAAAAAGCGGATTCGATCTTCGGGGTAGTCCGGATCAATCGGCACGTATGCGCCGCCTGCTTTCAGCACCGCCAGCATGCCGACGGCCGATTCAAGCGACCTCTCCATCATGACCGCTGCCCTTCCCCCATGCATCAGGCCGTTTTCCTGCAAACGCCGCGCAAGCTGATTGGCTTTTTCATTGAGCCTGCGGTACGTGATGCTCGATCCGTTGTAAACGACAGCCGCTTTTTCAGGCGTCTGTTCCGCCTGTTCCTCAAACAGTTCCGGAATCGACTTGTCCCGCGGATAGTCCGTTTTTGTATCATTGAAGGCAAGCAGCGCTTTTTGTTCCTCATCTGATAAAATCCCGGCCCGCCTTGCCGGTGATTCCGGATCGGACACGGCGATCCTGGCGAGCCTTGTCAGGTGCTCCGCCGCCTTCTCAACGAAGGAGGCGTCATAAACCGCACTGTTGTATTTCAGCTTGAGCGTCCATTCTGTTCCCGGGTATACGATCAGGTTAAAATCGTAGTTCGTTTGTTCAAAGGCCGCTCCCGCTTTGATGGAAAAGCCTAGACGCTCCTTCATCGCCCCGTTTTCCAACTCTTTATCCAATGGGTAGTTTTCAAACGCAACCAGATGGCTGATGAGACGGCCCTCTAAAGCGGAGCTCTTTTGAATCTCATACAGCGGGAGATAATCGTATTGCTCCGCTTCGATGGCATGCTGCTGCGCCTGCTTGAAAAGTTCGGCAAATGTAGCGTTTTTCCCGATTTTTAAGCGGACCGGGATCGTATTGATAAATAAGCCCGCCATATGTTCGATGCCGTTGACCTCGGACGGGCGTCCGGACACAACCGTGCCGAACACCACGTCATCTGCGGCATTGTATTTGGCAAGAACCGCTCCCCACATCGCCTGAAACAGATTAGGCGCCGTCACGTTATAGCGGTTGGCCGCCCTTTGGACGGCATCGACCAAATCCCGCTCCCATACCAATGTGAACTCTTCATTCTGATAGACCCCTTCGGCCTCTCCCGCTTTTCGGCCCGGGATGACACTCGGGCTTTCCACATCGCCGAGGCGCTTTTCCCAATAGGCCCCGGCTTCTTCCTTGTCTTGCCGGCCGAGCCATTTGATATAGTCGGCATAAGGCCTGCCTTGATCAAGCGGAGCCGGACGGTTTGAACGAACCGCTTCATAGTTTTCAAAAAGCCGCTTCATCAATATGCCCATGCTCCAGCCGTCCATCACGATGTGATGATTGCTCCAGATGAGCTGATATTGCTGATCGGCAAGCCGGAAAACCGCCACTTTAAAGAGCATATCTTTCGCAAGGTTAAATCCGGCTTTCTGAACGTCCTGTTTATATTGTCCGATGCGCATGTTTTGCCGCGCTTCATCCCATCCGGCGATATCTTCAAAATGAACCTTCGTTCCGCGCTCGGCCAGGACGACTTGACGCGGCTTTTGCAATTGCTGATAAACGAAAACCGTTCTGAGAATATCGTAAGAACGCACGAGCAGATTCACGCTTTTTTCAAAGATCTCTAAATCAAAATCCCCGTCTATGAAAAGCTCCAGCTGTGTGAAGTAAGAGGAAGATTCCGGATCAAGCATTGCGTGATACAGCATCCCTTCCTGCATCGGTGTCAAAGGATATACCTTTTGAATCTTTTGTTTCCCCATAAGCCACCTCGTATGTTTTGTTAGAAAATTTCCATCAATTTATCAAGTTCTTCAAGTGTCAAATCGTCGTCTCCAAGATCACTCGGGGTCAACTCGTCTCCATCTTGAGTCAGACAATGATCGATCAGTTGCAGCAAATAAGCTTTAAAGCTGCCGGCGACAGTTGAGATTGTGCTTTCTTTAAATTCCAATGAATGATAAGCGATCGACATCGTCAGCACGCCGTCCTCGATAAAACCGACGATGTCAAGAGCGTTCGGCTTCTCAGTATCGGGGCTCAGAGGATCGCCGGACGGGAGTTTCGACCGGGTGAACCGACCCGATTCAGACATTTCCGTGAACTGGCCTAAATAGTTGAAGCTGATCTCCGGTTTGACCCGCCCGCTTTTTTTGCCTTCTTCTGTTAAATAGCGATAGATGCCATAGCCGATTCCTTTATGCGGGATGTGGCGCAGATCTTCTTTGACCTGTTTGATTTGATAGCCCATATCATCGGAATGGCGCATCTGAATCAGTGCAGGGAACTGGCTCGTAAACCAGCCGACGGTTCTTGACATATTCAAGCCGTCAATGATGTCCTCACGCCCGTGTCCCTCCAGCGTGACGATGAAATCGCTTTGTCCTGTCCATTCTTTTACGGCAAAGCCCAACGCCGTAAGCAAAATATCATTCATTTCCGTGTTGTACGCTTCGTGGACTTTTGTCATGAGCTGTTCCGTTTCTTCTTTCGTCAACGAGAATTCAACCGTTTTCGTATGGCGCATCCGCTTATCGTCTGCTTCGGCATCTTTAGGGAGCGGCACGGCCGCCGTCTTCTCGATTTCCTCCCAATAGCCGATCTCCTTGGCAAACGTCTTGGAACCGGCATACTCACTCAATCGTGCCGCGTATTCTGCAAAGGAATGTGATTTTTCCGGAAGGACGATCGGCTCGCCTTTTTCAGCTTGAAGCAATCCTGCCGCAAAGTCCTCCAGCAAAATCCGCCATGACACACCGTCCACGACAAGATGGTGAATGACGATCAGCAAATGGTCGCCTTGGCCGGTTTTGAAGATTGCCGCTTTCAGCAGATGTCCCTGCGACAAATCGATGCTGCTTTGAATTCGATTGGCTTCTTCCAAAATGGAAGCCTCCAATTCAGCGCCTGATTGGTGCAGGTGAATGACCTCAGGCTGAACCTCCGCAGCTTCAAGCCCTCTGTTGTATTGAACAACGTTCTCTCCATCACGCTTATAAATGATGCGCAAGGCATCATGATGCGCCATCAGCCCGCTTAAAACCTGTCCAGTAATCTCAGGGTCGAAGCCTGACGGTGCATGAAGCATAACCGACTGATTCCAGTGGTGCTCATTTGTAAACGCACGTTCGAAGAACCAGCGCTGGATCGGCGTAAGCATCACTTCGCCTTCGACAGGCCCCTGATCGATTGCTTTATCATCAGCCGTCTCTACATAAAAACTGATCTGTTCGATTGTCGGGTGCTGGAATAAATCCTTCATCTCAAGCTTTAAGCCGTGCTGCTGAAGGCGGCTCGCCATTTGAATCCCTTTGATCGAATCCCCGCCGAGCGTGAAGAAATTGTCGCTGATCCCGATTCGTTCGACGCCGAGAACCTCCTGCCAAACATCCGCCAACAGCTGTTCGGTCTCACTTCGCGGCGCTTTGTATTCAGCTGTCTGCACGGTAAGGTCCGGCTGTGGAAGCGCGCGTTTGTCGACTTTTCCGTTCGCTGTAATCGGCAGCTCGCTGAGCTGCACCCAATATGCGGGCACCATGTAATCAGGCAGCGTCTTCGCTAATTGGTCCGCGAGGCGTCCTGTATCAAGCGGTTCGGCTGATGTCACATAGCCGCAGAGCGCTTTGTTGCCATGCGCATCCTCGATGTCAGTGACGGCTGCTTCTTGTACTCCTGGAAGCTTCGCAAGCTGTACTTCGATTTCAGAAAGCTCGATCCGGAAGCCGCGGATTTTCACCTGCTGGTCGATCCTGCCGATATATTCGACCCGGCCGTCCGGAAGCCACTTAACGGCATCGCCCGTCCGGTACATCCGCTCGCCCGGTACAAACGGGTCTGCCGTAAAGCGCTTCTCCGTTTCTTCCGGCTTGTTGAGATAGCCGCGCGCTAAGCCGCGGCCGGCGATGCACAATTCACCCGTGACACCGGCAGGCTGTACCTCATTGTGCTCTCCGAGCACGTAAACGCGGGTGTTGGCGATCGGTCTGCCGATCGAAAGCATTCCTTCGTCAGGGTCAATCGCCGTGCTTGTCGCCACGACCGTGTTTTCCGTCGGGCCGTAGTTGTTGACGAGCGTATAGCCGCGCTTTTCGACCCGCTTCAGCTTGTCGCCGCCCGTCAGAAGCACGCGCAGCGATTTGTTGTCAAGCTCCATAAACTGCTCGCACAGCTGAGTCGGGAGGAACGTGATCGTGATGCCGTGTTCTTCAAAATACTGATTCAGGCGGACGATATCCATCCTGATCGCTTCATCGATCATGTGCAGCTCGCTTCCGGCGATCCAGTACGGGAACATCTCCCACACGGATGCATCAAAGCCGAAGCCGGCGTATTTCGCGCTCTTGTCGCGTTCAGTGACAACGAATTCGTCATTGTGCCAATAGCACAAGTTCACAAGCGAATGGTGCTCGACCATGACGCCTTTCGGCCGGCCCGTCGTACCTGATGTGTAGATTAGGTAGGCCAGGTTGTCCGGTTTTGCCTCTGACTGCGGATTCACCTCGTCTTCTGAAGTCACTTCCCCGGCTAACACGGCATCAAGCAAAATTGTTTCCCCGCAGAAGCCGTCAGGCACGGCTGTACCCGTTTGCGTCAGCAGGAGCTCCGCTCCGCTGTCTTCCAGGATGTATTTGACCCTTTGTTCAGGATAGGCGGGATCGATCGGCACATAAGCCGCTCCTGCTTTCAAAATCGAAAGCACTCCGGCCGCCATTTCGAGGGAAGGTTTGACCATGATGCCGATCCGCTGTTCCGGCCGCGCTCCCTTTTCGATAAGCAGGCGGGCCAGACGGTTTGCGCGGGCGTTGAGCTCCCGGTACGTCCAGCGGCGGCCGTTGAATACCGCTGCACCGTGATCAGGCGTGCGGCTGACCTGTGCTTCGAACAGCTCGTGGATCGTTTTGTCTGACGGAACGTCAAGCGCCGTGTCGTTCCACGCTTCGACGATCCGTCGTTTTTCCGCTTCATCCAGCAGGGAGAGTTCTGAAAGGCGGATATTCGGATTGTCAGCAACCGCTTCGAGCAGATTGAGCCAGTACTTGCTCCAGCGACTGATCGTTTCATCTTTAAAAAGAGCTGTATTATACTCCATTTCAAACCGGACAATATCGTCTTCTTCGGCTGCGGCCAGCGTCAGATCAAACTTGGCCGTTTTGTGTTCAAACTCGTATGGACGAAGGGTGACGCCTTCCATTGACAATGCCCGCAAATCGGCATTTTGCATCGCGAATACGGCATCGAACAGTGGATTTCGGCTCATATCGCGCCGGACTTCCAATTTTTCAACCAGTTCTTCAAACGGATAATCCTGATGCTCATAGGCACCAAGCGAAGTTTCCTTGACTTCCTTTAAAAACGCGGCAAACGTTTTTTCTCCTTGCGGATGCGTCCTCATCGCAAGCGTATTGACAAACATCCCGATGATCTTGTCCAGATCACCGTGCGATCTTCCCGCTGCCGGAGAACCGACCACAATGTCTTTCTGTCCGCTGAGCTTCGACAAAAACGCGCTGTAGGAAGCGAGAAGAACCATATACAGAGTCGTTCCCGTTTCTTGGGCAAGCTTTCTCAAAGCCCGGACAAGCTTCTGATTGATCGTAAAGGCGATGCGGTCGCCTTCAAACGTTTGAACGGACGGACGCGGATAATCTGTCGGCAGCGCGAGAACCGGCAGTTCGCCGCCAAGCTCTCTCAGCCAATATTCTTCAAGCTTTTTGTCGCGTCCGGTTTGCAAAAATGCCCGCTGCCAAACGGTGTAATCCTTATACTGAATGCGAAGCGGTTCAAGCGTTTCCCCGGCATAGAGCCTTGTCAGTTCATCGATCAGCACGCTGACGGACGCGCCGTCTGAAATGATGTGGTGCATATCGACAAACAAAAGGTGTTTCTCTTCTGCAAGGCGGATGAGATTCATCCTGAACAGCGGCGCTTCGGCCAAATCAAACGGCCTGATGAATTCCTTGATCAGCTTTTCGGCTTCACGCTCCTCAGCGTTGATTACGTCAACCGTAAAGCCGGTATCCTTCCGTATCCGCTGTACAGGCTCTCCATCCTCGATGTGAAACGATGTTCTGAACGCTTCATGGCGCATGACGAGCATTCGTGCTGCCTCTTCCAGCCGTTTCAGATCAAGCTTTCCTTCAAGCCGAAGAACGGATGGCATGTTATAGCTTTTCTCGGCGCCCTCAAGCTGCTGAAGGACATAGATCCGTTTTTGAGCCGATGATACCGGATAAGCCTCCTGTTCTTTAGCGGGGTCAATACGGACGGAAGAGGTTTTCCCCGCCTGTTCCGCGGTTTTCGCCAGGCTTTCAACCGTCGGCGACTGGAACAGATCTTTCAGCCGCAGTTCGACATTCATCTCCTGCTGAATGCGGGCGATGAGAGCCATCCCGAGCAAGGAATGGCCGCCGAGTTCAAAGAAATTGTCGTGCACGCCGACTTTCGGAACGTTGAGCACCTCTTGCCAAAGCCCGGCAAGCTGCGCTTCTGCGCGATTTCTCGGCGCTGTATATTCCGTTTGCGCAATTTGCGCTGCATCAGGTTCAGGCAACGCCCTTCTGTCGACTTTTCCGTTGCCTGTCAGCGGAAGCTCCTCCAATTGCATAAACACCGACGGAATCATATAGCCCGGCAGACCAACGGCTGCGTGCTGGCGAAGCTCGCGGTTTGACAGCTCCCGGTCGGCAACGATATACGCGCAGATCATTTTGTCTCCCGCTGTCCCATTGACCGCCAAAACGGCGGCTTCCTGAATCGCATCATGCGACAGCAGATGATGCTCGATTTCGCCGAGCTCGATTCTCTGACCGCGGATTTTGACCTGATGGTCGATCCGGCCGATAAATTCGATGCTTCCGTCGGACAGCCATCTCGCCAGATCGCCTGTGCGATATATCTTTTGGCCCTTTTTAAACGGATGCGGAACGAATTTTTCCGCCGTCAGATCCGGCCGGTTAAAATAACCGCGGACAAGTCCGTCCCCTCCGACGCACAGTTCTCCGGCAACGCCTCTCGGCTGTATGTTTCCGAACGGGTCAAGAATCAAAACCTCCGTATTGCTGACAGGCTTTCCGATCGGAACGGTCTGCGCATTTTCAGGCACATCATTGACCGGATGATAAGTCGTGAAGACGGTGCTCTCAGACGGCCCGTACATATGAAGGAGCTTTCCTTTTCCGGCCGCCTTAAGCGCCCTTTTGACATGGTCGACCGACGCCCGTTCGCCGCCGAACAGCACCCTGCGCAGGTTCTTCATACAGCCGGGGCGCATATCTGTCAGGAGATTGAACAAAGCGGTCGTAATCATTAAAACGGTGACGTTTTCTTTTTCGATTGCACCGGCGAGCCGCTCCATGTCAAGGATCGTCTCCTTGGAAACGATGACAAGCTTGGCGCCGTTTAAAAGCGACCCGAAGACATCAAACATAAAGGCATCAAACACATAATTTGAAATGGACAGTACGATATCGGTACCCATGATCTCCATATAGTTCGTATTTTTCACCGTACGCAAAATGTTCCGGTGGGTGACCATGTTTCCTTTCGGCATTCCCGTTGTGCCTGATGTGTACGTCAAGTTCGCCAGCGCTTCAGGAGAAACCGGTACGTTCAGGTTGCGCGCGTCTCCCCGGTAAAGATGTTCATCATCAAGGATGATGGTCCCGCCCGTAAATTCCGCTGCCTCGGCCAGCGGCTTCAGCGCCTTTTGCGTTAAAAGAACAGAGGCTCCGCTGTCATGGAAAAAGTGTTTGATCCGCTGCTCCGGATGATCCGGATCAATCGGAACATAAGCAGCTCCGGCTTTTAGCACCGCAAGAATGCCGACGACCATTTCGGCCGATCTGGCGGTAAGAACAGCGGCTGTCGTACCATTTTCCACCCCGTTGTCCCGCAGATGTCTTGCCAGTTGATTCGCTCTCTCGTTAAGCTCTCCATAAGTGAAGACAGTACCTTCAAATTGCAGCGCCGGACGGTCTTCCGCTTTTTCCGCCTGTTCTTCAAACTGCTGAATGATCGTTTTCTCTATCGGATAATCGCTTGCGCCCGGATTGAATTCGACGAGCTGCCGATTCGTTTCTTCCTCTGTCAATAAGCCGTACTCCCCTATTTTCCGGGACGGGTCGGCCGTAATTTCCCGAAGCAGATGGAGATAGTGTTTCAGCATCCGTTCAGCCGTTCCTTTTCTAAACAGCTTTGTACTGTAATCCAAATCGATGACGATTCCTTCCCGCTCTTCTTTCGCCTGGAGCGTCAGATCAAATTTTGCGATCTTGACATTCGTCTCATGGATTGACAGACGCAAGTCGCCGATCAGCGGTATGTCATCCATTGCATTCTGCAAAATAAACATCGTGTCAAAGATCGGATGGCGGCTTAAATCGCGCGGGACATTCAGCTTTTCGGCAAGCCATTCAAACGGATAGTCCTGGTGTTCAAAGGCATCAAGCACTGTTTGACGCACATCGTCAAGCAATTCGGTGAACGTGTGCTGCCGGTCTACTTTCGAACGGATCGCCAGCGTATTGACAAACATTCCGACGATGCCTTCGAGGTCTGAGTGTCTGCGGCCCGCTGTCGGCGTCCCGACGATTACATCATCCTGTCCGGTGTATTTGGCAAGCAGTGCATTGTAAGCGGCAAGCATGACCATATACAATGTCGCACCGTTTTTCTCGGCCAGTCCGTTCAATTTATCCTTCACCGCTTTCGGCAGTACGGCTGACACCCTGTCTCCTTCAAAGCTTTGGACGGCCGGTCTCGGCTCATCCGTCAAAAGCTGCAATACAGGGAGTTCGCCGGAAAAGACGTTTTTCCAGTACTCCTCTTCCTTTTGAAAGCCGCCTTCCGCCTCATCCCTTTGCCAAGAAGCATAATCTTTATAATGGAGGCGCACATCCGGCAGCTGTTCGCCGTTATAGAACTTGGCAAGGTCATGCAGAATGATCGAGATGGACACCCCGTCTGAAATCAGGTGATGCATATCAAACAAAAGCATGTGTCTTGTATCTTCAATACGGACGAGCCCGACTCTCATCAAAGGCGCTTTCTCAAGATCAAAGCGGCGGACGAATGATGTCAGCATCCGTTCTTCATCCATGCTTCCGCCCTCGATCATCTCAAGTTTGAACCGGACCTGTTGATGAATTTTCTGCCTCGGCTCCCCATTGACCGATAGAAATGAAGTGCGAAGCGCCTCATGCCTGTCGACAAGCTTTTGAAACGCTTCTTCAAGACGATGGAGGTCAAGCGTTCCTTCAAGCATGGCAGCGGCCGGCATATTGTAGCCGATTCCGGCATCCTCCAGCTCGCTCACGATATAGATCCGCTGCTGGGCCAATGACAAAGGATAATGTTCGCTTTCAGCCGCAGGCTTAATTTCGGCAAACCCTTTCCGCTCAGCTTCAGCAATATACTCACTAAGACCGGCTACAGTCGGTTTTGCAAACAGGACGTTGAGCGGAACTTCGACGCTGAACGCTTTATGGATTTTTGCCAGCATCGTCATGGCTTTCAGCGAATGTCCTCCCAATTCAAAAAACTGGTCATGAATACCGACTTGTCCAGCGCCGAGCACATCCCGCCAAATATCAGCGATTTTTTGTTCGCGGTCGTTTCTCGGCGCGGTATATTCGGTTACGCCTGATACCGTCACTTCGTGGCGGAGCAGCGCTTTCCGGTCCACTTTGCCGCTCGGCGTCAGCGGCATGTCGTGAAGCTCGACAAAATAAGAAGGCAGCATATAATCAGGCAGATGTTTGGACAAGTGCTCCCTTAATGCCGGCGCTGAAACCGCGCCGCCTTTTTTCGGAACGACATATCCGCAAAGCTCATCACCGCCTGCGCTCGGGCGGGCGAGCACAACCGCTTGTTCGATATGTTCCATCCCTTGCAGAACCGATTCGATTTCCCCAAGCTCAATCCGGTATCCGCGAATTTTCACCTGATCATCTTTCCGGCCGACAAATTCTACCGTGCCGTCGGGAAGCCATTTTACCGCATCGCCCGTTCGATACATGATGCCTCCCGGAACAAACGGATCAGCCGAAAATCTTTCCGCGGTCAGCTCCGGAAGTTTCAAATATCCGCGGCCGACTCCGGCGCCTGCTATGTACAATTCGCCTTCGGCACCATCCGGCAAAAGCGCCCCGTTTTCATCCAAAATGTAAAAGCGGTTGTTGCCGATCGGCTTGCCAATTGGGACATAGGCGGTGTTATAACGGACGTGTCCGTCATTTGGAATCGTAAACGCCGAAGCATCGACACACGTTTCCGTCGGTCCGTAGACATTCGTGATGAGCGGCCTTGAATCGGCCGTTTTCGAAAACAATTGAAGAAGCTTATCGACCGTGTTCCATGACAGCGCTTCTCCGCCTGTGAGGATATGTTTCAGCTTGATTCCATGCAGATCATCCGCCGCAAGCAAAAGCTGCAAATGAGACGGTGTACAGTCTGTAATATCAATGTGATGGCGGCGGTAATAAGCGGCCAACGCGCGGCCGTCGGAAACGGTCTTTTTCGGAACGATGTACAATGACTTACCCAGTATAAGGGATAAGAAAATCTGCTGAACCGAAGCATCGAAATGGAACGGAGCCAAAAGCGCCAGCTTCAAGTCATCCTCCTTCAACGTATCGACTGCCTGCTGAAGCCCCCTGACAAGGTGGTGAACCTGCCTGTGCTCAATCATGACCCCTTTCGGGCGGCCGGTTGTACCGGACGTATAAATGATGTATGCGAGATGCTCCGCCCCTGCCGAAGAAGGCAGATTCCCGGCCTCTTCCGTTTCGGCGACCGCTTCGGCAAACAGCAGCGTTTCAGCTGTCTCAGCGTGAAATTCGCCGTCGGCAATGACCACTTTGGCATTTGAATCCTTGAGCATAAAATGAATTCTTTCTTCCGGAAAACCGGGATCGATCGGCACATAAGCGCCCCCTGCTTTGAGGATGCCCAAAATGGCTGTCAGCGTCTGTTCAGACCGCTCCATCAACACGGCGGCCGGCTTATCCGGACCGATTCCCCTTTTGCGAAGCGCCTTTGCCAAGCGGTTTGCCTGCTCGTTTAACTCCCGGTATGAGAGGTGTTTCCCTTCATAGAACACCGCTGTTTTATCGGGAATCTCGGCCGCTTTTTGTTCAAACAAACCGTGCAGCGTCATCTCTTTTTCGTTTTTCAAAAGAGAAGCGGATGACCGCTGCAGAAGCATTTCTTTTTCTTCATTCGAAACCACGGCAAGGTCGTTGATTCGTTTATGCGGCGAAGTCAAAGCATCCTCCAATAACGTCATGAGCCGCTCGTACAAAGCGGACATTTCACGGCTGCTGAACAATTCGCTTCTGTAGTCAAAGTCGATCGCAAGCGTTCCCGTATCCCATCTTTCTTTCACATGAATGGAAATATCATTCATTTCGCTTCCGCTGAAAATCGGCTCGGTCAAAAACGAAACCGTTTCTTTTTGCTGCCATTGCATGACCTGATACTCAAGCGATACGGCGAACAGCCTGTTGATATTCGGCTCTCTTTCCCGCAGATCATTGATCAGCAGATTGTACGGATATTTTTGATGCCTGATGACTTTGAGCTGTTCTTTCATCCTTTCCTGCACAAATGCAGTAAAGTCCTGGTGCGCATCAATGTGCGCTTTCATCGGAATTGTCGAAACGAACATCCCAAGCATCTGCTTTTCTTTTGCATTTGTCCGGTTTCCCATAAAGGTGCCGAGCACAATATCGTTTTGGCCGGTTACCCTGTGCATATAAATGTGTAAGATTGACAGGAACAAGGAGAGTACGCTTATGTTGTTTTCTTTACAATACGTTTGAATTTTTTTATGCAGGGAAGGAGAAATCTCTTTCGAAAGTCGAACCGCCTCAAGACGGATTTGGTAAGAATCGCTTTGCTTCAGAGATACGGGTTCAGGAATCGATTCATATTGAGCGTTCCAATACGCCCTATCTTTTTCGAACCGTTTGGACCGTTCATATTCTAGTTCACTCTGAATGTGCTCCGTAAATGATGCCTGAACGGCTTCGAAGTCTTGTTCCCCTTTCTCCAGTTTCAAGTAGATGTCTGTGATGCGGTTTCCCAGGAGCGTCATAGAAATGCCGTCTGCAATGGCGTGATGAACTTTTGTAAAAAACCAGCTTTCTTCCGGACTGATGCGGACGACGGCAAACGTAAACAACCGGCTTTCATACAGCGGTATAGGCCGCTGCGCTTCAGCTTGTCCCCATCTCAAAACCTCGTCCACACCGCCGTATTCTTCAGCATCAATGTATTCGATATCAAAAGGTTCATATTCGGCTATATACTGCTTCGGTTCGCCTCCTTCAGCCAGCTTCAGCCTGAAGCGCATCGTTTCATTCGTGCGGACGAATTGCCGGATGGCTTCGGTCAATAAGCCTGGATCTATTCCCGATTCCGATTTCAGCTTTCCAAATCCGCTTAAATTCGACACGCTTGTACCGGGATAAAACGTCTCTGTATACCAAATTCGTTTTTGAGCATGTGTCAGCGGGTAATACACCGTGTTGTCCATTTCTTATGTTCCTCCTTCATGCGTTTTATGTATCACGGCTTAATGGCACCGCAACCCACATTGCGGTGTGCCGGTGAGTGAAAAAAGCTTCCACAGATTCGCCATATCCATTAAAATGTTATATTTCCAATAAAATGAAATAGTCCACCCGAATAAAAAACGGGTGGACTCCCTGTTTATTCGGCAACCTGTCAACCGTAGCGCCGTCCGCGCCTTAGGCCATGGCTTTGCGTCCCTGCGTTTCCGCAGGTTTGCCTTTATCTGTTTTTACTGAAATAAATTCATTTTCTGCTCACAGTTCACTTTAAATGAAAATATTGTTTTTTTCACCGAAAAATAGGCGAAAAGATTCATGCGCGATACCGAAAACTAGGCGGATGGATTGATGCGCGATTCCGAAATTTCAAAAAAATAATGCGGTAAAACGAAAAAATATCGCTTAAAACCGCAATTTTCAATCAGGAAGTAAAGAGTTTATGAACATTCGATAGGTATTATGATGGTAATATATTTTAGGAAAATCTTATCTTAAAAAATCATTAAGCCGGATTACACTGCGTTTTAATGAACTTTACAAATTTACCGAAAATAAAATGATATTGATATAATTTTTCTAGTCTGTCGTTTTTTTGAAGATAGACCGCAAAAACCGGTGCAAGCCTTGTGCTGATTTTCCGACCAGCAATCAGCCTTTTTCATTGCGGCATAAAAAGACCTGCCCGGCTCAGGGGCGCAGGGCTCAACATTTGAACCAGGGCGGCCGGGGTCTTTTGAACAGGTACTGCGGCTGTCCCTTTGTCACCGGGCACATGCCATTCTCTTCGAAACGCCTGTATCGCAGCGATGTTGTCCCGCTTGGCGGCTTCATTCTTTTTGACGCAAAAAAAAGCAAGCAGGCGGAAAAAACCTGCTTGCCATAAGAGCGGCAGTGCGCAACTTACATCGTCTTTGACAGCCCGATCGTCCGCTCGATGATGATGAGCGCGATCACAGAGACCGCAATGAAGATGACGGAAATCGCATTGACGCTCGGATCAAATGTCTGTTCAATATAGCTGAACGTCCTGACCGGAACGGATGTGACTGCCGGAGAAGAGACGAACAGACTGATAGAAATCTCTCCAAACGACGTCACGGCGGAAAATACGGCGCCTGCTACCATTCCCGGTTTGATCAGGGGCAGAGTCACCCTAAAAAAGGTTTGAACAGGACCTGCTCCGAGGTTCATTGACGCAAGCTCAAGCTTCGGATCTAAATTCGATACGCTGACGCCGACCGTCCGTACGACGTACGGGAGACTGATCAGCATATGCCCGATCACCAGCCCCGTCATGGTTCCGTTTATCCCCATCATCGTAAATAAATAAAGAAGAGCCACTCCCAGCACGATTTGGGGAATCATCAGCGGTGAGAGTATAAAAGATTGAATGGCGTTTTTCCCCGGAAACCGCAGCCTTGCCAAAGCATAGGATGCAGCGGTTCCAACGATGACCGTCATCGGCGTCACAATCACGAGCAAAATCCCGCTGACCCAAAGCGATTCCATCCATTCCGGACTGCTGAAAATCCCTTCAAACCAACGAAGCGAAAAATCCGTCGGCGGGAACGTCGGATACTCTGACGGACTGAATGCCGACAGAACAATCACGCATACAGGCAGCGTCAAAAAAAGATAAACGACAAGGCCGGCTGTCCACACGCATATATCAATCCACTTTCCTGAAGACTTGCGGCGGAATCTTTGACTAGCCATTCATTCTCGCCTCCCAGCGCTTGAGAATCATTCCGAGAAGGCCGACGATCAAACATACAGCGGCCAATAAAGTAAAGGACATGGCAGCAGCAAGCGGCAAATTAAACACTTGCAGCACCTGCTGGTAGATCGAGAGCGGCAGCAGGGGCTGCATTCGTCCTCCAACCAATAGAGGCGTAATATAGCTGCCGGCGGCAAGAGAAAACACGATGACCGCCCCGGTGATCATACCGGGAAGCGAGAGCGGCAGCGTAATGCAAAAAAATGTCCGCAGCCTTCCCGCGCCGAGACTCATTGAAGCATGCTTCACATTCGGACTGATATCGCTCAAAGAAGTCGCGATCGGCAAAACGGCAAACGGCAGCATCACCTGAACGTATGCAATGATGACCGCGTTCATATTCCACAACAGCGGGAGCGGCTTTTCGATCATATTCATGCTGATCAGCGTCTCATTGACAAGCCCGTTTTGCGAAAGAAGCACAATCCACGAAAACGTCCGGATGACGACGCTGGTCAACAGAGGCGAAACGAGCAAAATATAAAATAATGCACGCCATTTGCGGTTTGGCGCGTGAACGAGCAAATAAGCCGCCGGATACGCCATCAAAAGGCACAGGACGGTTGTTTTTAATGCCGTCCAAAGCGTAGTGCCGATCGTCTTCAGGTAGACGTCTGATGTAAACACCTCAATATATTGTGAAAAGCTGTACGTTTCCAGCGTATTCATCATCGCGTCGACGTCCCTGAAGCTTAAGATCAGCAAAAGAATAAACGGAAATACGAGAAACACACCGAGAAACAAAAGAGCCGGAAGCAGCAAAAACCAATGAAACCGCTTCTGATGGTCAGCCGCCATTTTCATCACCCTTTATTTCAAGAGGCACGAGGTCTTCCGGCTTCCACGAAATATAAACCCTGTCCCCCGGCTTCGGCAGCTCAGGAAACTGCGGATCCGGGGCCTCAATGACCAGCTCTCCCTTTGCAAAAGCCGCCTTCAGCCGAAGGGCGTTTCCGATATAGCTGACATCAGTCAGTATCACATGCTGCACATTCACCCGGGCTTCCGGCTTATCAAGGGAAACCGAAATCCGCTCGGGGCGCAGCATAAATAATACGGAGGAATAGGGCTTCTTTACAACACTCCGGCCGACCTCAAACAAAAGCGGAACACCTTCCCGCACTTCAAAGCCTGAAGCCCCATAACGATACCCGCCCGTCGGCTCCCCCGTATCCTCAGCCCGTGCTTCAATAAGATTGACCTGTCCGATGAATTCTGCGACAAACCGGTTGGCCGGTGTACGGTATACGTCAAGAGGGGTTCCAAGCTGCTGAAGTTTTCCATCGCCGAGAATCCCGACTCTGTCAGACAGGCTTAAAGCCTCCTCTTGATCGTGTGTCACCAGAATCGTTGTGATGCCGACGCGTTTTTGAATGCGTCGCAGTTCAAACTGCATGTCTTTTCGAAGCTTTGCATCCAGATTGCTTAACGGCTCATCAAGCAGCAAAACAGAAGGCTGAACCGCCAAAGCGCGGGCGATCGCCACCCGTTGGCGCTGACCTCCGCTAAGCTGGTGCGGCATCCGTTTTGCATACTGTTCGAGCCTCACCAAAGAAAGGCTTTCCATCACCCTCTCTTTAAGCCTCCGGCGCGGCACCTTTTGAACCTTTAAACCGTATGCGACATTTTCAAACACATTCAAATGCGGAAATAATGCATAATCTTGAAAAACCATTCCGCAGTTTCGATGATAAGGCGGCAAATCAGTTACGTCCTGTCCCCCTATAGAAATAAGTCCGGAGGTCGGTTTCAGAAATCCGGCTATAATATTAAGGAGAGTGGACTTTCCGCAGCCGCTCGGGCCAAGGAGAGAGAAAAACTCCCCTTCCCTGACTTCAAGCTGTACGTCTTCCAATGCGATGTTGTTCCCGAAATGCCGGCTGACATGCTGTATCTGAATCGCGCTCATGATTGTCACCTATTTCCCGCCAAGTACTTGATTCCAGCGATTTGTCCAATTGCTTAATTCCGCCGCTGCTGTTTCATAGTCGACCCATTTTAGATTTTTGTAATAATCTTCGCCGACTTTGACTTTGCCTTTCAGCTTGTCGCTGTATTTCACTTTTTTATTGGTCATGCCGTAAAATGTCCTGTCAGAAAAATCACTTTGGACATTCGGACTGATCAAATGGTTTAACAGCTTGTACGCATTCTCTTGATTAGGGCTCCCTTTCATCACAGCCCAGCTGGCAAGGGCTGCGACCGCACCTTCCTCAGGATAGGCAAATCCAAGGTCTAAACCGGAATCCTCAAGTGAAAAAGCCCGCCCGTCCCAAAACGGCACAACCCATGCATCGCCGCGCTCGAGAAGCGTCTGAATCGATCCCGGGTTATCGGGAAATGCCGTCACATTTTTCTTCAAATCCGCTAAACTGTTAAACGCTTTATCTACGTCTTTTTTATTGGATTCCAAGCCGCCTTGCGCATTAATTAACCCGGCAAAGAACTGAAGCCCGGCCGAATATGTCGGAGAAGAGATGGCGACATGCCCCCTGTAGCTGGAGTTCCAAAGATCCGTCCACCGCTTCGGCTCCTGGGGAACGAGATCTTTGCGGTAGGCGATCCCAAGCTGCCCCATGCTGAAGCCGGCTGCATACTGCTCGCCTCCTTCAGTGAATCGTTTTTGAACGGTGTGATACAAATCCTTTACATTTGGAACCTTCTTTTCATCGATCGGCTGCAACAGTCCTGCCGTTTGAGCTCTTTGAATCGTATCCGGCTGCAAAATCAAAAGGTCGTACGGCGGATTCTTCCCATTGGACGCTTTGACCTTTGTAAACCACTCAGAGTCCGTCCCAGAGACGACTTTAACTTTCAGACCGGTATCTTTTTCAAACGATTCGATGCTCGGCTTGATATGTTTTTCCCAATCGCCGCCATACACACCGATCACAACGGTATCGGACTTTTTGCCGCCCTGGCCGCCGCCCCCGCATGCCGAAAGAAGAAGCATACTGATAAGAGACAGAATAAACAAAGCAGATATTTTTCTTTTCATTGTTTCCTCTCCATTTTCGCATTATTTTTGCCTGGTCAGTTTCTCAAAGACGGCTCTGACAGCCTCTTTACTGATCGGGCCACAGTCTTCTTTTGAAACATAATCGTGCACGAGATGTTTAACATGCGATCTTTGATTTGCCGGAAGCTTTCGCAGCAATCTGGCGAGGGCGGAGCTGGCTTCTTCAGTCCAGCGGCGTTCATATTCCTCTCTCGCCTTCCCAAAGTCCCAAGGCTTTCTGGCTTTGGCGGCTTTTTCTTTTCTGATTTGATCCGTTTTTTCGCGATCAACGCTGAGGCTTCCGTCATCATGCCTCTCCAGCATGACGCCGTATTCTTGCAGAGCGGCTTCCTCGCTCAGCAGCTCTTCTTCAACTTCTTTCAGAACGAGGTCGGCATCCCTGCTGAACGGATCGCCCCATCCCCCGCCGCCGGGAGAATGAAGGCTGACGATGTCTCCTTGCTCCAGCTTCAAAACATCGATCTTCGGCATCGATTTTTCGTGCGGCAGATCCGGATGAAGACGGACACGTCCCAGCGCCCCCGCCCTTCCGCCGGCAAGGCCCCAAGGCTGAAAACGCAGGCGCTCCATTCCCCTTGCGGTAACAATCGACTCCGGCGCCGCCGCTTCAAAATCGAGACCGATCGCGTGGCCGCCGCGGTGCAGGCCCGCTCCGGCGGTGTCCTTGATAAGCTCATAACGGTGAACATAAATATCAATATGCTGTTCAAGGCTTTCGATCGGCGTGTTTTTTAAAAATCCGGATGCATGATCGATTCCGTCCGCACCGTCCATATCATGCTGTCCGCCTCCTCCGCCGCCCATCGGCTCGACCACCGCCATCTTCCTGCCGCCCGAAGATTCGTCGGGAACAGACAAAACGACGATCGCCGACTGTCCGGCGCCCGCTGCGGGAACGGCTTCAGGAAGCGCTTTGGCAAGCGCGCCAAGCACGGCATTATACAGCCTCATGGTGATCGAATGGCGTATGCCGACCGCCGCCGGATATTCCGGATGAACGAGCGTTCCTTTCGGCGCAATTACTTCAATCGGCCTCGTAAGCCCGCCGTTAACCGGAATAAACGGATCTTCACTGATGATAAAATTAATCAGACCTTGGAATAAAAATGAATGTTTTGATCCATTTGTAACGAGGTTAAAAGCCGTCTGTACCTGCGGATCGCAGTCCGAAAAATCAAGTGTGATCCTTCCGGCGGCGACTTTTGCCGAAACGGCAAGCCGTATCGGTACGTCAGAGATCATGTCATCATCAAGATAATCCGAAAAACTGTACGTTCCGTCCGGAATGCGGCCGATAACTTGAGCGGCTCTCATCGACGCCTGTTCGAGCAGGTCGTCCATTCCCTGCCGGACGGCTGCTTTTCCAAACTTCCCGATCATCGCCTTCAAGCGGCTTTCGCCTGTATTGACTGCCGCAATCATCGCATTGATGTCTCCTTCATTTAAATCTGGAACCCTGCTGTTGGCCCGGAGTATTCGCAATATTTCACGATTTTCCCGGCCCGCTTTGTAAACCTTCACAGGGGGTATTCTCAGCCCTTCCTGATGGATGTCCGTCGCCGTTGGCGAAATGCTGGCCGGCACCATTCCCCCCACATCGCTGCAATGGACGAAAGCCCATGCATAGCTGATGATCTCCCCGTCGATAAAAATCGGTTTAAAAACGTGAATATCAGGCAGGTGAGTCGCCAACCCGTCGGTTGAGTAAGGGTCGTTCGTGATGACGATGTCACCGGGTTCAAACGGGCCGCTTTCTTCAATTGTCAACTTTAGCGACAGCCCTAAAAAAATCGTCACGCCAACCGTCTTCGGATAAACGAAAAATTCTCCTTCAGGGGTTGCCAATGCGGTCGCAAAATCAGCAGATTCCTTCACAAACGTCGTAAACGAGGTCCGCTCGATGACATGGCCCATTCCAGAAGCGATAGCGTTAAAATAGCTTCTCATCATTTCCAGCCGTGCAGGATCTGTACGCATTACCGTCCGCTCTCCTTCCGTTCGATGATCAGGTTGCCCGCCTGATCTGCAGTGCCTTGCCAATTTGGCAGAATCAGCGTCGTTGTGTCATCCTGCTCAATAACGGCGGGGCCGTCGACCTTATGTCCGCACTGCAGGCTGCGGCGGTCAAAAACATCCGCCAGATGCGTTCTCCCTTTTATCACGATCGTTTTTCGGCCTGAAGCTTGCACATGCGAGCCGGCAGGCCGGCTGATTTTTTTCATCGGCGGCTTCGGCGTCCTTCCTATGATCCTGACGCGCATATTCATCAGTTCGATGCTTGTATTTTCGTCGCTGTGTCCGTATTGGCGGTCATGGAGCAAATGGAAGGATTCCGCGATTTCCCCGGCGCTGCTTGCTTCGAGCCATTCCGGCGAAACCGGCAGTTCGATCTCATATGCCTGTCCCTTATAACGGGCGTCTAGCAGGAACAAAAGAGAGGCGCCTGCGAGCGTCTTCACACGCTGTTCATCAAGCCATTTTTCGGCTTGCTTCGAAAGCTTTGCAAACTCCTCTTTTAATTCGGTCATCGTCACTTCTTCAAGCAGCACCTGTCTTGAAAAGACGGCATCATAGACAAAATCTGCGGTCAATGCCCCTAAGGCGGAAAGCGTTCCCGGACTCGGAGGAATCAGCACGTTCTTTGCCTGAATTTCCTCTGCGAGAAAATTCGCCGTCACAGGTCCTGCTCCCCCAAACGCCAGCAGGGTGAATTCCCGGGGATCAAACCCCCGCTGCTCCATCACGCTGCTTAATTCTGTGTACATATTGGCTACAGCCACCTGAATCATTTGGTCAGCAGCCCCGCGCACATCAGTGTCCAAATAATTTGCGATCGGCAGGAGCGCCTCTTCTGATTTTTCGCGGTAAAGCTTCATGTTTCCCGAAGCAAACCGGCCGGGATTCAAATAGTCGCAAACGAGAAATGCATCTGTAAGCGCGGCCTTTTTTCCCTTTCCATAGCAGGCCGGTCCCGGATCTGAGCCGACCGATTCCGGCCCGACCTTCAGGAGGCCCCCTTTATCAATCCAGGCAAAGGAACCGCCGCCCGCTCCAATCGAATACATCGCAACAGACGGGATGGTGACGGGAAAGCCCGAAATCTGGTTCGACTGCGTCAACGCCGCTTTTCCTTCTTCAACGATCGAAATATCGGCGCTTGTTCCTCCGACATCAAAGGTGATCACATTTCGCGTGCAAGCTGATTCCGCAGCACGGATCGCTCCGATGACCCCTGCGGCCGGCCCGGAAAACAGGGTTTTGACAGGCGCTTTTGCAGCCGTTTCAATGTCCATTAATCCGCCGTTCGACTGGGTGATAAATGGGGCCGCCGGAATTTCAGCCGAGGCGAGTCTCTCGTTCAGCGTGTCAAAGTAGTGTCGTACATTGGGCTTTATGTATAAATTTGCGACAGCCATAACCGTTCGCTCATACTCTCTCATTTGCGGCCACAATTCAGATGACGTGACCACTTCAAGCTCAGGAGCTTTCAGTTTGATTCGCTCAGCTGCCTGATGTTCGTGCAAAGGATTGCGGTAGCTGTGCAAAAATGATACAACGATGCCTTCCAAGCCTTCTGCCAAAGCTTTTTCGACCGCATGATCAACCTCTTCCAAATGGAGCGGAATTTTTTCTGATCCGTCGTGAAGCATTCTTTCTTTAATTGGAAATACGTATTTGCGGGGAATGAGCGGCTCCGGCATGCGCGACCTGAAATCGTACGGAATCGGAAGACGCAGGCGCTGAAGTGAGAGAATATCGCGAAATCCCTCGGTCACAAACAAAGCGATGCGCGCCCCTTTTCGCTGCAGCAGCGTATTCAAGCCTATCGTCATGCCATGGACAAAATAATGAATCTGTGAGGGATGAATCTTCTTCTCCTTTAAAAGGGCTAAACCATTTAGGATGCCCCTGGCCGGGTCGTCGGGGACTGTCGGCGTCTTGACCGCGGTCAGGCTCCCATCCTGGGGATTTAACAAAGAAAGATCGGTAAAAGTTCCTCCAATATCGATTCCAAGGCGGTATCCATCTTCATTCAAAGCCGTATCCTCCCTTTACTAGACAATTTTCGACAAAAATCCCTCAATTTCTAAAATATGTGACTATAATATTAATAAAGTGAAGGAAAGTAGTCAAATTCCTTTTTTTCATTTTTCCAAGTCTTTTTTCTTTTAAGATAGCATAAGAACCTAATTCTAATCGTGTTGTTCACAGTATTTCACATTTTTACCGAATGAAAAACTTCTTTCCCTGAGCGTCATTGGACTTCAAAATAACTAGGCATAACGACTTCCCGGGTCAAATATCAGGACAATAGAACCGAAAATAAGTAATCTAAAGGATTCATTTCCATAAAAATTCAGGATTTATTCACCATCTGCGTGATGCAAAGTGGTAAACTCATCACAAAAGGATTGAGAAAGGGCATGAAGCATGAAAGTCTATGAAGCAAATTCTCTATTAGCGGCTATGAAGAAGCGGCTGGAAGAGTACAAAAGTTTTAGAGAAGGACTTGTCAGCTTGAAACACGCTTTTCAAGGTGTTGCAGATTTGGATGACGAATTTCAAGGAAAAGGCGCGGACAACATCAAAGCGTTTTACAGCGGCCAAGCCGGGATCGTCGACGACTGGCTCGATCTGGTCGACATGCAGATCCAGTTTTTGAATGGCGTATCAGGTGCCATGGCGGATGCCAGGCTTTCCTCCGGGACATTTGTCGACATGGAATTTCTTGAGAACCAGCTCATTCTTGCCTGCACGAATTCCAAAACGATGGTGTCGGAACAGAAAAAAGAGCTTACAGGCATTTTAGAGAAAATCGATGATTTAATTACCTTGCATACCTTTTCGGCGTCTGAGTTCGAACAGCATATACACGCTGCTCACAAGGTGCTTACAGATACAATTCAAGCGGTCCATGATCTTGACCGGCTTCTCATGAAGGAATACGAAGCATCCGAGATCGCACAGCAGCTGATCAAAAAAGACCACGCCGCATTAATCGGCGCAACCGGCAAAGGAAAAAGCGCAGCACCCATCCTCTACAACCCAAAGGCTTATCAGGAAACGGAAGCCTATCGACTGAAAAAAGACATCCATAAACGGGCCGAAAACTATATCAAAATAAAAAAAGACGAGGCAAAGGCCCGGACGACGGCAAACATACATGAAGAGCCCGCTAATGGGACAACGGGATAAAACATTCATACGCTCCATATTACAGCTCCGCAGATCAGCGGAGTTTTTTTCTTGTTACCCTCTGTCAAACCGGGCCGTTATATCCGATATGTTAAATACACCGGAAATTCAGGGAGGATTGATATTTATGGAAAAACGGCTTAAGGTGAAATTGGGGACAAAAATCAATCTTCTCGTTCTCACCGTCATCCTTATATTCTCGGCTGTGCTGGGGATTTTTATCGTAGCGGATCTTTCGAAAAATCTGGAGAAGATGGCAACGGAAAAAGCCAGAAGCGATTTAAATCTCAGTTACCGTTATTTGAACGAAACGCTTCAAGGTGATTGGGAAATAAAAGGAGACAAGCTTTACTAAGGCGCAACCCTTATCAACGGCAATGAAGAGATCGTTGACAAAATCGGAAAAGACACCGAAGATACGGTCACCATCTTCCAAAACGATACACGCGTCTCTACAAATGTGATGAAAGACGGAAAACGGGCTGTCGGAACCCAAGTGTCGGCAGAGGTTGCAGACGTCGTTCTGAAAGAAGGAAAAAATTATTACGGAAAGGCTGAAGTCGCAGGAAAACTGTTTCAAACCGCTTATATGCCGATCAAGGACCGGGAGGGGCACATCATCGGCATCTTCTATACAGGAGCCAGCCAGGAGCTGATCACAAGCACTCTTCAATCCTTTTTGGGGATTTTCGCTATAGCCCTCGGCATTTCAGTCGCGATCTCCATTCTGCTTGTCATCCTGTTTACCAAAAGGATCAACAGACGGCTTAAAAAGCTGACGCACGCATTTGAACAGGCAGGCCAAGGCGATTTAACGTCCGAACTCGAAGACCTTTCAACCGACGAACTCGGTGATTTATCAAACCATTTTAATCAAATGAACACCAATTTAAATCATTTGATGAAGAACTTTTCACAATCATCGCACAAGGTGGCGGCAGCATCCGATCAGCTGACGTGTGGCGCTGAGGAAACGAGCAAGGCTTCAGAAAAAATCACGGAAGCCATTCAGCAAGTCGCAAGTTCGTCTGAAATGCAGACTTCCGGAATCCTCAGCAGCGAGCAGGCGATCGAGGAAGTGTCGGGAGACATTCAAAAAATTTCCGAAAACGCACGGGTGCTCTCGGAAAAAAGTCAATACGCGAAAGATAAGGCGCGGCAGGGAGGAAAGGACATTTCTGAAACGATGCAGCAAATCCACACGATGCATCAATCCGTCCATGAGAGCGGTGAAATTATTGAACTGCTGAACACCAGGTCAAATGAAATCGGCAGCATTTCCAACGCGATTACCCAAATCGCTGATCAAACCAACCTGCTCGCTTTAAATGCCTCAATCGAAGCAGCAAGAGCAGGGGAACACGGAAAAGGATTTGCAGTCGTGGCCGATGAAGTCCGAAAGCTTGCAGAAGAGTCCCAGCACTCGGCAAGCCAAATTTCCCATCTTATATCAGGAATTCAGTCGGAAATTGTGAGCACAACCGATTCGATACAAGGAGTAAAAGAGGAAGCGGTTAACGGCGTGAAAATGATCGAAAGAAACAAAAAGACATTTGAAGAGATTGTCGGCATAATGGAGGAGTTCAGCAGCAGAATCGATGAGCTGTCATCTTCCGCACAGCACATATCCGGAAACATCCAGGGCATTATGTCGTCGTTTGCCGATATTTCAAAAGAAGTCAGGGAAACCTCCGAACATTCCCGGCAAGTCGCAGGTCTTACGGAAGAACAATTTGCCGCGATGGAAGAGGTGACAGCCTCTGCAAACGAGCTTGCAAAATTGGCCGATGATCTGCACCGCCTTATCGGAGAAGTGAAGATGAAATAAACCGAAGCTGCCGGTCATGAAGTGACCCCCAAAAGTTAGACAGCTTATTTTCTCAAGTAACATGACTGGCATGAATCCGGTATTGTACTGGGCTCATGCCTTTTAATTTTGCCTTGATCCGTTTGTGATTATAGTAATCGATATATGTTACGAGCTCTTGTTTAAAATGCTCGATGCTTTGAAATTCGTTGAAATGGATAAACTCTGATTTTAAAATACCAAAGAAACTTTCAATGACCGCGTTATCGTAACAGTTTCCCTTACGAGACATACTTTGAATAATATTTCGTTCCTTTAGGGCGTGGCGATACTGTTTCATTTGATAGTGCCAGCCCTGATCGGAGTGAATCAACAGATTTTCTTTATCTGTCAGCTGTTCAAATGATTTTTCCAACATCTCGGATACCAATGAATACGTTGGCCTGGATCCAATTGTATAAGCAATGATTTCGCCATTAAATAAATCAAGCATTGGCGATAAATAGAGCTTCTCCCCAAATAATTTAAATTCCGTGATATCTGTTACCCATTTCATCTTCGGCTTTTCCGCCTTGAAATTCCGCTCTAGCCTGTTTGGTGCCACCGTGCCGGTTTCTCCTTTATACGAACGGTATTTTTTCATCCGTACGAGACATTTCAACCCCAGTTCCTTCATGAGGCGATATATTTTTTTATGATTCATTTGATATCCCCGGTTTTTAAGCTCGTCGCGTATCCGGCGGTACCCGTAACGGCCTTTATGTTCATGATAAATCGATTGAATCAGTGTTTTTAATTTGGCATCTTTGTCTGGAAGACCGAAGGTTTTGACCCAGTAATAATACGTACTGCGCGGAATTCCAGCCAGTTTAAGCAGGGCTTTTACCGGAAATTCAGTCCTTAGTTCAAATACTACTTGGGCCTTTTCTTGTTTTGTAATTTTTCCTTGTTTTGAACTAAGGTATTCAACTTTTTTAAGTAGGCATTCTCCATTCGCAGACGTTCAATTTCAGCCTGCATGGCTTCCACTGATCCTTCTTGCGGTGTTTGTTTCTTCGTTCTTTTTTGATTTTTCTTTGTCATTGACGGCCGCCCCTTTTTCATCGGTTTTAGGGCATCGATTCCTCCGGTTTCGAACAGTTTCTGCCATTGAGCCACCGTAGAAGGTGCTTGAATATTGAAGATGGCGGCTGTTTCACGGATCGACGTCCCATTTTCGATCATATAGTGAAGTACCTTCAGTTTATCTTCTACAGAATAGGTTGTATAGAGTTTTTGAAACGCACTTTCTCCATGGTAATGGTATTTGCGA
Source organism: Bacillus sp. FSL K6-0138 (assembly GCF_037982765.1). Lineage (NCBI taxonomy): Bacteria > Bacillati > Bacillota > Bacilli > Caryophanales > Bacillaceae > Bacillus > Bacillus sp. FSL K6-0138. Next base: position 447,116 of record NZ_CP150286.1, on the reverse strand, counting down.
ATCCATACCTGAAACACACCTGACGAAACACCGATCTCTCTGGCGATTGTTTTATGCCCTTCCCTACCCGCAAGATACCTTTTGACCGCTTGTATTTTTTCCTCAGCTGTAAATTTAGCCATAAAAAACTGCACCTCCGATTGTTAGATGGTGTCTAACAATTGGGGTGCAGTTCATCAACCGGCAGCTTTATTTGATTGTACATTGAGAAAAATATTCACGCAGCTTCCGGGTATCCTGGTTACTGTCGGCAAGGCCGATGTACCCGTCCGGCCGGACAAGGTAGAGGGCGTCCTTCAGAAGCCCCGCCTTATGGCAGGCCCGGCTCCACTGAAATTCGCGCAGGGCCAGTTTAAGATTTTTAGCCGTTTCACGCAATCCCTCACTCGCCTTGCCATATATGTGAATCTGCCAGTCGGCGGTTTTTAGAGGCGCAAAGTTGTCTATCTCTTCAACCCATGGCAAACGATCCCCTCCGTGAAGCTTTCCGGCCTTTCCCATACTCAAAAAACTGTCCCGATAATGTATGCGGATTTGCGATACGGTGTTGAATGCAGCCTTTTTCACCGGCCGAAACCCGAGGAGAAACGGCGCAGCATAAGGCATCAGCACGGTCCGGACAAGCCTTCCGGCGGGATGTCGGCCGATGATCGCCTGAAAGGCCTTGTCTGTCGTGTTTACGAGCAGCCTGGCAAAAGCAATCCGTTCCGTTTCATAGCTGTCCAAAACGGCTTCACCGGCCCGTCTGTGAAACACCGAGGCCAGCTTCCAGGCTAAATTAACGGCGTCACCGATGCCTGTATTCATTCCCTGGCCGCCGACCGGACTATGAATATGGCCCGCATCCCCCAAAATAAAAATGCGTCCTTTGCGGAATTTTTCAGCCACCCGATGATGAACGCGGTATGTTGAAAACCAGTTCACACCGTGCACCTTGACTTTCAGCAGCCTTTCTATGAAAGGAGCAATATCTTCAAATGCAACCCTTCCCCGGCCTTCCTGAACGGACGGCACGATCCCGATGAACCGGTTCAATCCAGTGTTCCTGACGGGGAAAACGATACAAAATTCATCTTCACCAAGGCACACATTCAAATCTGTAGTTGAAGCAGCTTCGCCCGACGCTTCCGCATCGGCAACATAAAAGGTATGATCATACGTGCCTCCCTGAAAATCCAAGCCGCGCCGAACGGTGCTGTGTGCGCCGTCGCACCCCAACAGATAAGAGGTCTCAACGATTTCCGTCTGATCTTTTTTCTTTAGCTCCACCGCAACATACCCGCCTTTATCAACAAAAGAAACGAGTTCTGTCTCCCATTCGACTCCGATTCCTTCCGCTTTAAGCTTTTCAAGCAGAAAGCGTTCGTGTTCATCCTGCGGAAAACTGAGTGCAAAAGGATAAGGGCTTAAACCTTCCCCGATATCCCCAAGCTTGAAATGCCCTTTTTCTTTCCCCTTCCTGCGAATGTGGACCCGGTTGACCGTGATGCCTTTTTTGACCGCTTCATCGGCAATATCAAGCTGGCGGTAAAATTCAAGCGTGCGGGCATGAACAACCATAGCCCGGGACGTCCGGCCCGGTCCTGAATTCTTATCGATGATGCGAAACGGCACACCCTGCCTTGCAAGACAGAGCGCGAGCACCAATCCCGTCGGTCCTGCTCCGATGATCAAAATTGAATTCATTGGCGACCATCCCTTTTGATTACAGATTTTCTTTTATCACCAGCCCGGGAGACAGGTTGGACTCCAGATCGGCGATGATATCCACGGCGCTATTATACGGAGGATCAATCTGCAGCATTTTGCGCAAAACGGCTTTCATCCCTGCGGAAATACAAAGCTCCTCTTCCCAGCTTTTTTCTTCCTTTGTCTTTGGTATATACCCTGAATACAGAAGAAAAAGCGCAAAATGCCCCAACGCGTAAAAATCGCTTTTTACCGAAACCGACCGCATCAGCTTTTTCTCCGGATGCCGGTAAACCGTCTCCCCGGCCTCAGTCAAGCTGCAGGCAAGCCCGTAATCGATGATGCGGATGCCTTCTTTCGATTCAAGAATATTTGGGATTCTCAGGTCGCGGTGAATCATCCCGCGGGCATGAATAGAAGAAACGATTCGAAGCACCTCAAGCAATACCAAGACAGTTTCCCGTTCATCGAAGATGCGTCCTTCATCAAAAATCAAATCTTCAAACGTTTTTCCGTCTATATATTCCATCACGATAAAGCACTTCCGTCCGCTGTCGAGCACATCATACAAGCGGGGCGCAGCTGGAGAGCCCAGTGTTCGCAGAATCTCCGCTTCCCTGTCAAAGGACTTTCGGCCGTCGGATGTCCAGGACTTTGTTCTTCGCAGCTGCTTGACGACACAAGGTCCGGACCCGTCAAGCCTTTCGGCAAGATATGTGATGCCGTAGCTTCCCATCCCGAGAACATCTTTGATTCGATATTGTCCGGAGATCTCCGTCCCTTTACTTAACGGGCGGTCAAACACCCATCTCAGGATCGTTTTCACGTCAGATCAGCTGCTGTAAAAACGATGATGCTTTCGTTTATAGTGATGGTGCCCATGGCCCTTTTTCCGATAATCGCTGCTGCTGTATTTTTTGTATGGGCGCTTTCCGTAATCGCTGCTGCTGTATCGGCGGTAACCGCCGTTTTTCAATGAATTCAACAATTTGCGTAGCAATTCAATCACTCCTTATCCGGTTATTTTATAACATTCGTTCAGCAAACTTTTCTATAGGGGGTTTTCTTCGTTATGAGAAAATTAGATTTTTCATTTTAAATACCTTCTTTTCTCTTAAAGAAATTTTGAATTCAACGGGGATTGTGTCAACATTAATAAATTTCAGAATAGAAAAACGCACTTGTCCGTCCTTTATTTTTGGTGATCTTCAGGATCATATTGCTGCAGAGGCGAAAAAAGGCGCTGACTCCGTCCAGCGCCCATTCCTTACAGCTTCTCTCCGTTTGACCTAATCACGTCTTGATACCAATAAAAGCTTTTCTTTTTGATCCGTTTTAAATCCCTGACGTTTTCTTCATCGCGGTTCACGTAGACAAATCCATATCTCTTTTGATATCCGTTGAGCCAGCTCAATAAATCGGTAAACGACCAGCTGCAGTAGCCGATTAACTCGACTCCGTCGTTCACCGCCTGTTTGCACTGTTCCAGATGTGCGCGTAAATACGCGATTCTGTAGTCGTCCTGAATCGTGCCGTCTTGCTCAACCTTGTCAAATTCGCCCAGTCCGTTTTCCGTAATAAAAACAGGCAGCTTGTAGCGGCTTGATATCCTGCGCAGACCGATTCTGAGACCGATTGGATCAGTGGCCCAGTCCCAATTGGACGTCTCTACATGAGGATTTCTTTTTGTCTTATATAAACCCGGAATACCCGTTTCCTGATTGCTGCCTTTTTGACCTGTAGTGTTCATTTTCCCTTCTGACACACCGTCAAGAGGATTCATTTCATAAGTGATCGTCTGATAGTAGTTCACTCCGACAAAATCCGGTCTGCCTTTCGCCAGCAGCTCAAAATCCCCGTCCTTGACCGTCGGCGCCCATCCTTTTTCCTTCAAATATTGAAAAGGAATATCCGGGTATGTTCCCCGGCAGTACACGTCAAGCCACCAATGATTCGTTAATTCCTCGGCGTTTTCGAAAGCGAGGATATCGCCCGGACGGCTGGACAGCGGATATGCCGGCGAATAGGCAAAGCTGGGCCCGATTTTTCCGTCCGGAACGTATCGGCGGAACGAATCGATCGCCTTGGCATTAGCTAAAAACGCGTTATGATTCGCTTCATAAAACCGCTTTCTGTCCTTGACTCCCGGAGGGTGCATGGCCGTGATAAAACCATGGTTAAAGTTGTAATTTTGTTCATTGAGGGATACCCAATATTTCACCCTGTCCCCATAACGCTTGTAGAGCGTCACACAATATGCGTCAAAGTCTTCGATGATCCGTCTGGATTCGAACCCCCCGTACTCTTCCATTAAAGCCTGGGGAAGATCCCAATGATAAAGCGTTAAAACAGGCTCGATACCGTGAGCCAGCAATTCGTCAATAAGCCTGTCATAAAACCCTAAACCCGCTTCATTGACCTCTCCCCTGCCTTGAGGAAAAATCCTGGGCCAGCTTACCGAGAATCGGTATGCTTTCAATCCCATTTCAGCCATCAAAGCAACATCTTCTGTAAACCGGTGATAATGGTCAACCGCAATATCTCCGTTGCTGCCTTTAAACGTTTTTCCCGGAATTTTCGTGAATACGTCCCAAACCGAGGCGCCTTTGCCGTCCTCGTTCCAGGCTCCTTCCACTTGATAGGCGGCAGAAGCCGATCCCCATAAGAAATGTTTTGGAAATGATTTCAGATCCTGATGAATCATAATGGTTTCACTCCTGTTTCGATGTTTGCACTTTATCATATCTTATGAAACGCGTTTCACATCAAACATCTTCTGAAAACAATTCGGCAAGAAGCTTTTCGCGGTGCTGGAGGAAATATTTCGTTAACGTGTAGTGATCGGTATTCTCATAGCTTACTTCAGAGATGGCGTCACCGTCGAAGCTGAAAATCTCCGCATCCGGATAACCCAATAATATCGGGGAGTGGGAAGCGATGATGAACTGGGCTTCGTTATTGCGGGTCAAATCATGGATGATTTTTAAGAAAGCGAGCTGCCTCGCCGGTGATAGAGCGGCTTCAGGCTCATCGAGAAGGTAAATTCCTCTTTCGTTGAAGCGGTGCTTGAAAAGCGACAAAAAAGATTCGCCGTGAGACTGCTCGTGAAGGGACCGGCCTCCGTAATGGATGAAGCCCGTATTATCCACCTCTTCAAGATGAGTCGCAAAGTGATAGAAGGATTCCGCACGCAGAAAAAAACCGTTCGTTATTTTCGGGAGCCAGGAAAGTCTGAGATAGTCACCCAGGGAAGACTCCGATGCATGCACTTCATATGTATTATTCCTTCCCCCGCCGGCCGTGTTAAATTCGCATTTATCCGCAATCGCTTCAAGCAGCGTCGATTTTCCCGAGCCGTTTTCCCCGACAAAAAAAGTAACGCTTTTCTGAAATGTCAATTCTCTTAAATGTTTAATAGCCGGAATAGAAAAAGGATATTTTGAATCGTGAGGAATTTTTTCTTGAAGCAATGTCAGCTTTTTTAAAAACATAGGCATCACCCGCTTGAACTTTTACCATAACTGTATCATGTCTTCTATCAAAACGAAAAAAGAGGTTTGCGCCTTCAAGCACAAACCTCATCCATTCATATTTTGCGCCGCTGCGAGCGCTCTGCCGCATAAACCGGTCGGCAGGCACATCGGCTTCTGGTCGACGGGGCTTTTCATGATGCAGCACTCAAGTCCAAAAACGTCGCGAAACAAGGATGGTGTAAACACTTCTTCAGGCGCTCCTGCGCTGTATACCTTGCCGTCCAATATGCTGATTAAATAATCGGCGTATTGGGAAGCCTGGTTCAAATCGTGCAATACCATCACAATCGTGCGGCCATGATCGCGGTTCAAATGTTTTAACAGCTCCAAAACTTCTATTTGATGGGCAATATCCAAAAATGTCGTAGGTTCATCAAGCAAAAGCAAGTCCGTACCTTGCGCCAAAGACATTGAAATCCAAGCTCTTTGCCTTTGTCCGCCGGAAAGGGCGTCAAGCGTCCGACTTCGCAGCTCCGCCATCCCCGTCGCTTCTAAAGCCCAATCAACCATTTCATGGTCTTCTTTTGTATGCCTGGAAAGCAGTTTTTTATGAGGGTGTCTTCCGAAATAGCACAGCTCCTCAACAGTAAGCCCTTCCGGTGCTTGAGGCGATTGGGGCAAAATCGCCATTTTTTTCGCTATCTCTTTTGACGGCTGCCGGTGAATCTCTTTTCCGTCCAAATAAACAGAGCCGCTTTCAGGCGCCATGATCCTTGCAAGAGATTTCAATATGGTGGATTTTCCGCATCCGTTTGAGCCGATCAGAACGCTGATCTTGCCCTCCGGAATTTCCAAGTCAATCTCATTGATGATTGTCGATGTATCGTAAGAAAGGGTCAGCTTTTGCGCCGATAGTTTCACCTTCATCATCCTCCACTCACTTTTTTGCAGATTCAGCTTTTAATAAATATAGAAAATATGGAGCCCCTATGATGGCGGTCAATATGCCGGCCGGTATTTCCACAGGCGGCATCAATCCTCTGCCAATGCTGTCGGCTGCCAGGAGGATAATCGAACCCGCAAGCCCTGAAGCGGGAAGCAGATATTTTGATTTTGTCCCGACAAGCCTTCTGGCAATGTGCGGAGCGATTAAACCGACAAATCCGATTGAACCGACAACTGCAACACAGCTGCCGGCAAGGCCGACAGCGACGAATATTAACATAAACCTGAGGCGCGCCGACCGTTCTCCCAAACCGTCGACAAGCTCATCACCGAGCGACATTAAATCAAGCTTGGCCGCTAGGAGAAAGAGAATGGGCAAAAATAATACAAGCCATGGAGCAAGGAGCTTGATCTCATCCCAGCTCCTCCCCCACAGACTCCCGGTGACCCAAATGAGGGCGGCATTCACATCCCCGGGGAACTTGACCATCATATATTGCATGCCGGCGTGGCAGATCGCACCCAATGCGATACCGACTAACGCGATCGTCGACGGCCTGGCATTTTTTTTGCGTACGAATACCATTAACAATACAGCAACAAGACCCGCCCCGGCAAATGCGGACAGAGGCAGGACAATGAGAGGCGCCGCAGGAAAAATCAGAATGACGACCATCGCCGACAAGCTGGCGCCCTTTGTTATTCCAATGACATCAGGTGATGCAAGCGGATTTCTGATCACTCCCTGCAAAATCGCACCGGATACTCCGAGACCTGCTCCGGCAAGCACTGCCAGAATCACCCTTGCAAGCCGGTATTTCTGAATAATGAATTGATAGTCGCTGCTGATTCCAAACAAATTTTTGATCACATCGCCCGGTGCAATATAAAGCGCCCCGAAGCCTATGCTGATGATGACGCAGACGAGCATAACAAGAAAAAGAAGAATGACGATCATAAAAGGATGTTTGATATGAAGACTCTTTTTCATCTTGCATTCCTCTCTTTCCTCGCCAAATATAAGAAAAACGGGGTTCCGAGTATGGCGGTCACGATGCCGACCGGAGATTCATACGGAAATGCGATCCACCTTGCAAGCACATCAGCGTAGACGAGCAGGAGAGCTCCGAACAATGCGGAAAACGGGATGACGAATTTATAGTTCTCGCCAACCAGCTTTCGGACGATATGCGGAACAATCAGGCCGACAAACCCGATCGGGCCGGCAACGGCAACAGAAGATCCGGCCAAAATAAGAATGACCAGGCTGACGAGCATTTTGATCGCTTTTGTATTTTGCCCAAGCCCCTTTGCCGTTTCTTCTCCTAATCCAAGAATCGAAACCGCTCCCGAGCATATGACGGCGAGCCCGACGCCGACAAGCGCAAACGGCAATATGACCGTTACATCTTTCCAGTTGCTCCCGTCAATCGCACCGGTCATCCAGTACAGGACATCACCCGCTGATTCGTTCAGGATGATGATCCCCTGTGTGAATGAAGATAGAAAAAGGTGGACCGCCATGCCGGTCAGTGCAAGCTTAACCGGCGTCATTCCCCCTGAGGAAGAAAAAGAATAGACGATCAAGCCTCCTGCTGCCGCACCGACGAGAGCAAATCCGACGGAGGAAAAAGCGTTCAAATGGGGAAACAGCACAATCGACGCTACCACCGCCAATGATGCTCCCGCATTCACCCCGAACAGCTGCGGGGATGCAAGCGGATTTCTCGTCATTGCCTGCATCAAAGCTCCTGCTACCGCCAGATTGGCCCCGACAAAGACGGCGATGAGCGTCCTCGGGAGGCGGAGAGTCGTGATAATCAGCTGTTCCTTTGAGTGGTCCCACACTACAAGCGATTTCAAGGCATTGGCAAAGCTGATATGAGACGCCCCCACAGACAGGTTTAAACCGATGCCTAAAATAAATAAAATGAAAGCCGTTATCAAAATAAAAAGTCTGTTTGCTGAAACATTCAAATGGCCCACTTCCTTACAGAACCCTGTTGATAAAACAAGAAGAAGCAAGGAATGACTCCCGCTTCTTTTTGGTTTTGATTATTTGCCGTACACTTTTTGGATCAGGTCTTTTGACAGCTTTTCGCTTGAGCTGATTCCGCGGAATCTTGTCCAAAGATCGCGATCGGCGTCATATACTTGGCCGTTCTTCACCGCTTTAAGGTTTTTCCAGATCGGATTGCTTTTCCAGTCATCAACAATCGTATGTCCTTCGTTGCTTGATACGAAAAGAATATCCGGGTTGATTTCGCTCAATTGCTCCAGGCTGACATCTTTATACGCCTCTTTGGATTGCAGCGCGTGCTTGAACCCGAGAATTCTCATAATCTCTCCGTCATATGAGGATGATGTGTGGACGTTAAAAGAGTCGGTCCGGGCAACACCAAGCAGAATCGTGCGATTTTCTTTTTTCGGCAGTTTGCTTTTCAGGCTGTTCATTTGCTTCTGATGGTCTGCCAGGTCTTGTTTCCCCTCTTTTTCCTTATTAAGGGCTTTGGCGATCGTTTGAAATCCGTCAATTGTTTCCTGGTAAGTTGCCTCTCTGCTTTTCAGTACAATCGTAGGCGCGATGCCTTTTAGATCGCGGTACACGTTTTTGTGCCGTTCAGCATCGGCTATGATTAAATCGGGCTTTAGAGAACTGATGATTTCCAAATTCGGCTCGCTGCGGGTGCCGACAGAGGTATATTCAATCGGTTCGCCAACAAGCTTTTCAATCATATCTTTTTTCTTGTCGTCTGCTATTCCAACGGGTTTCACACCCAATTTTGTCACTGCATCAACAAACGAATTCTCCAAAACGACAACCCTTTTGGGCGTACCGCTGATATGGGCTGTCCCAAGTTCATGCTTTATTTCTCTTCCTTCTCCTTGCGATGCTCCGCTGTTTTCTTTTTGGCCGGAGGAGCATCCGGATGCGATGATCAGCATCAACGCTAAAACGCCGAAAAGTACGGTTAATTTCCTGCTGTATTTCAACATCATTCTCTTCCTTTTCCGATTAATTTAAAATGAGAATCATTATCATATATAAAAAATATCTAATTTTTAAATAAAAATCTAGGTTTTTTTAATAAAAAAATTAAATTTAAAGCATTTTTCAAACAAGAAAATATAACCGGGCACAGCGGATCCCAATTTCCAACGCTTATACATTACGCCTGAAATAATGGACGGCCCAGATAACAGCCGCCCGTTTGAAAAAAGAATGAGATTATTTTTTGATATACCAGTAAAGGCTGCACATCTTTATCTTTTAAATCGGGCCATTCACCGGAACCATCGCCGTAAAAATCGTATGATTCAGCTGCCCTCCCGCATGCGGATACGCCTCATGTCCGTTGATCATACAAATATGTTTCAATCCTCCGTATATGGCCCAATATCTTTTTCATTTATTTTTTCCCAATACAAAATAACTTATTGCCTGTTTGCCTTCTATAGTGCTAATGTTTTCTTGACTACACGAATGGCAGGAGGATATTTCAGTGAAAAACGTTCGCATTTATACATTGGTTCTTATCGCAGCGGCATTCGCATTTTTAACCGCTGCGTGCAGCAACACGACTCAAAACGGCCAAAAAACGGCCTGGGAGCAAATCAAGGAAAAAGGGAAGATCGTTGTGGCGACTTCGGGAACCCTTTACCCTACTTCATACCATGACACGGTTTCCGGCAAGGACAAGCTGACCGGCTATGAAGTTGAAGTCGTCCGCGAGGCGGCCAAGCGGCTCGGTTTGGATGTCGAATTTAAAGAAATGGGCTTTGACGGCATGCTGACAGCGGTCAACAGTGGACAGGCAGACGCTGCAGCCAATGATATTACAATGACAAAGGACCGCAAGAAAAAGTTCTTGTTCTCAACGCCTTATAAGTATTCATACGGTACGGCAATCGTCCGCAAGAAGGATTTATCAGGCATCCGCACACTTGATGACCTGAAAGGGAAAAAGGCGGCGGGAGCGGCAACGACCGTTTACATGGATATCGCCAGAAAATACGGGGCTGAAGAGGTTATTTACGACAATGCAACAAATGAACAATATTTAAAAGACGTGGCAAACGGCAGGACAGACGTTATTTTAAACGACTATTATCTGCAAAAGCTGGCGCTTAAGGCAATGCCTGATTTGGATTTGACGATTCACCCCGATCTTAAATATTACCCGCACCAGCAAGGGATGATCATCAAAAAAGGAAATACCGAACTAAAAGAACGGTTCGATCAAACGATAAAAGACATGCTGAAAGACGGAACGATTAAGAAGATTTCAAAACAATTCTTTGGCGGCGCCGATGTTTCAAAAAAACAGGATATCGACTTTACTGACGTCGATGTAGACAAATAGAGGAATGAGACGTGGGCTCGATTCAATGGGAATATATTTTCAATGCAGAATTAGCCGCTAAATCCTTTCCTTATGTCATGCAGGGCATATGGAATACGCTGCTGATTTCGTTTGCCAGTATGTTTTTCGGCCTGATTCTCGGCTTTTTCGTCGCGCTTGGCCGCATGTCCCGGTTCGCTTTGCTCAGATGGCCGGCAAAAGTCTATATCTCATTTATGAGAGGCGTCCCGATATTGGTCATTTTATTTATTCTTTACTTTGGTTTTCCGTACATCGGCATTCAGTTTCCGGCATTAACGGCTGCCTTGATCGGCTTTAGCGTCAACAGCGCCGGCTATATTGCCGAAATCATCCGTTCAGCCTTGTCTTCTGTTGACAGAGGCCAGTGGGACGCTGCAAAATCGATCGGATTTTCTTATTGGCAGACGATGCGGCACGTCATCGTCCCCCAATCGGTGAGAATCGCCCTGCCGCCGCTTACAAACGTGATGCTCGACCTTGTGAAAGCATCTTCCCTTGCGGCCATGATTACCGTACCTGAGCTGTTTCAACAGGCAAAAATCGTCGGCGGCCGGGAATTCGATTACATGACGATGTATATTTTAGTTGCCTTGATTTACTGGGGGATTTGTTCGCTGATCGCTTTGTTTCAGGATTATTTGGAGAAACGGACAGAAGTTTACCTGAAAAGGTAGAAAGAAAGCCGCCGGCCCAAAGCTGGCGGTTCTCTATCCTAAAAAGGAGGCAGTTTTATGAACAGAATCAGGTCAACCCATTTCCATGTAGAGGACCGTTATGTCATAAACAGAAACAAAGCGCAATACAAAACAGATCCTTCAGGACACTTTAAAGCCTCGTATACATATCGTAATGAAACAGATGAGACGGATCATATTCACATCTCGGTAATCTTCGAAGAATACTCTGAACCCGTCCAAACCTTTCAATTGACAGTACCTCCCCGTTCCTCAAAAAACACCCATATCAGTCTGAAAGATATTCCTTCAGGGAGCCGCATCGTCTATATCATCGCCCAGACATCCATATTCGATTTAAAAACTGAACAGGATGATTGGAACACCGAATATGCTGCTGTCTATTATTTTGAATTGATATCTTGCACGGCATCTTCCGGCCAGCTGGAGCGCCCGCCTTTCGTTCAACCCGTCCATCAGAAGAGAAGCAGCGGAGAACAGGGACGGCTGATTTATCTTTCTGACAGGAAAGGAAACCGGGTCAGAAGGTTAGATGATCAACATATGTATATTTCCTTGATCAATGAAGAGACATATAAACTAAAAGGATGCTTATATCATTTTCAAAATGGAGATTGGGAATCGTTTCAGATCAATCAGGATTCAGCTCGCGCATTTTCGTATGAGCTTGAGCCGGAATCTGTACAGACGTACCGAATCATCCTTAGCCAAAATGGATATTCGCGATTTTTTGCCACTGCTGTTATACCCGCTGATGCGCTTCAGGATATTCCAATTACGCCCAGAATGGTTTCCCATTCCGAGCTGTATATCATTCCGTCCAAACATTGCACATAAAAAAGAGCCCGCCCCGCATGCTTCTATAAAACATCTCCTCATTTTTCCACCCGTTTGTTACAATAAAATGGAAAAGGAGGTGATTTTTGATGAAACGTTTTTTGTCGGCAGCGATTTTGACACTGGTTTGCGGATTTTTCAGCTTTGGAGGCAGTGCCGCGGCTTACACATTCCCGCACAAATTAAACATTACGTTTACGGGATCGCATGTGGAACCTATTCCTTACAATGACTCTGACTCGCGAAACTGGAACATAGGTTATAAGTTTACGATTTTCAATGCGGAAAATTGCAAAACGACCATTAAAATCCAGATGATGCACCTGGCCGGCAGATTTATGAGTTTGAGTATAAAAGACTTTGTCGGGAACTGGCCGGATCGAACAGCCCAAGACGTGATTACATCAATGCCCCGCACATACAGGCTGTATTTTGAAAATACGGAAGGCGAATGCAAAAACATTCGCATTAAGGGAACCTACGGCGCCGTTCCCGAAATTCTTGATTTTTCCGCTCTCAGCCAAAAATAGCTTTTTGAAGCAGCAAGCATCCGCCCCAGCCGCATAAACCGAACACGAAAGAAACGGCAAGCGGAAGCGCGGATTTTAAGCAGACAGCTACGATCAGGATAAGCGCTGCGGTTGCCGGAAGCCCCCACAGCACGCCTGCCGCAAATTGGCTTAAATGCTTCAGAGACTCTCCTTGGACCGAAAGCCAAAATAAACTGAGCAGACTGACAAGCGGAAGTGCGGCGACGATTCCTCCGGTCTCCGGCGACCTTCTGGCGATTTCAGTAATAATGCCGATGACAACGGCAGAAACGGCAATTTTAACAATTAAAAACACGATTTTGCCCCCCGGCTTAATATGGAAAATGCCGTTTTCACCATTTCGGTCTCATCCTCATGTAAATGCTCAAGCACCTTTTTCAGCTTGTCCGGATCAAGCCGGGTATGCCGTTTTACGGCAGCTTCTCCTTCAGCCGTTAATATGACATAGACCTTTCGTTCATCCTTGGCGTCCCTCTTTTTTTCAACGAGCTTCTTCTGAATGAGCCGCTTCGCATGCTCAGATGCGGTATTGTGGGATACCCCCAAAAGGCTTGCCAAATCGCCGATTGTGGCGTACCTGTTTTTTTCGAGATGCTGCAGCAAACGGACGGCCTGGTGTGACAGCCCGTCTTGATGCTTATAGTGTAAACGGTAATAAATATCTGTCCAGTCTTTATTGATTGCTTCAATCACTTCGTTCATCAAATCATCACCCTTTTATATCTTACTATACGATATATTCTTTGATCAAGATATAAAATAGCACCCGGCAAATCTTCAGCCGGGTGCCTACATTTTCATTTTAAATGCTTTCTCAAAAACGCCAATTTTTCCGTTTGGAACGCCGGGATAAATTCGTGGCCAAAATAACGGTACACTTTCAGCTCTTTTTCAGTGTTTAGATGATTGTAGGCCGCAAAAACGGTCGATGGCGGCGTGATGGTGTCCACTAAGCCGATTGACATGAGAACGGGCGCCTTCACCGATTCGGCGAGATTCATAATATCAAAATATGACAAGGTGTTCATCGCTTTCCTCTCAATATCCGGGCTGCCGTTCCTTTTGAAAAAAGAGTTGATTTCCAGATACGGCTGGTCTATCGCTGTATCGATCGCCCTTTGGAAATTGCTTAAATACGGATATTCAGAAACGGCAGCTGCCGGAATATCAGACAATGCGGAAACCGCGATCGCCAGTCCGCCGCCTTGACTCGCGCCGATGACGCCGATCCGTTTTTCATCGACTTCGGCAAACCCTTTGACGACCTCGAGCGCCCTTACGGCATCGAGATACACGTATCTGTAATAATACGTTTTCGGGTCAAGGATGCCTTTTGTCATCCAGCCCGGCACGTGTCCGTGAGGGGAGCCGCTCGTATCCTCGCTGCCGTTCTGTCCGCGGACAAGCATCCCGAATGCCGCATAGCCATGCAGCGCCCAGTTGACGATGTCATGAATGTCGCCGTCATAGCTCGCGTTATAGCCGTGATACTTGACGATTGCAGGATGCGGGCCTTTGCGGCCGGGCACCGCATACCATCCTTTAATGTGCGCCCCGCCTATGCTCCGGTATGTCAGCCAGTACACATTCACGCCGTCTGCCGGGTAATCGTACCTTTCAAGCTGCGGTTCGGCTTTTTCTTTTGCAAGCTCCCCCAGCGATTCCTCCCAAAACTCTTGAAAATCGTCCAAAGCGGTTTTTTCTGGTTTATATTGGTATAACTGTTCTAATGGTAAATCATAAGGTTGCTGCACGACTCTCGTCCCCTCTCATCAATTGTAAGAATATTCTATCATAATATTCATCTTTCATTCACGAGAGAATGAAGCATAAAAAAAGGTGATGATGTTTCTGCCCGAAAAAAATCGTACAAACTGTCGCTGAGTCAAGGCCGATTGCATTCGTGACAACGGTCTTGTCTGTCAACGGAGCGGTGAATGCCGCACCGTTCAGTTTTTTTAACGCAATCCGCATCCGTCAGACTTTAAAACAAGGATGCCGTGAAATCGAGTGAATTTGTCGTTCATATGAACGATGAGGATATGGTTTGAGACATGAAATCAGACCGCCGCTTCTCTGCCTGCACATCGTGTGGCTGTTCCCGCCATCCGGGCAGCGCGGCGGACGGGCCAAACCTGTCCGCATTAGCTTGCCTCATGGGAAGACAGCCCGCCAAATACACTCATATCCCCCCTCCATTACAGTTATGATATAATCCTAGTTTGAAATAAAAAATGCAGCCCTCGGAGGTTTTTTATGGCTTCACAGTTTCTGCAGCTCAATTCAATCTTTATCAGCATATTAATAGAAGCAATTCCATTCGTATTGATCGGCGTTTTTATCTCTGGTTTGATTCAAATGTTTGTCACGGAAGAAATGATCGCAAAGATCATTCCGAAAAACCGCTTTCTGGCTGTGCTGTTCGGCATATTCGCCGGCATGCTGTTTCCGGCTTGTGAATGCGGCATCGTTCCGATCGCCCGGCGCCTGCTTTTAAAGGGCGTGCCGCTTCACGCGGCGTCAGCTTTTATGCTGACGGCTCCAATCATCAATCCGATTGTATTGTTTTCGACGTTTATCGCTTTCGGAAACAAGTGGGATGTCGTTCTTTACCGCGGCGGGCTGGCGTTCGCTGCAGCCCTTATTACCGGAATTATCATTTCTTATCAATTTAAAGGAAATCAGCTTCTTGAAGGCGATTCACACCATCATCACGGCCATTCCGGAAAGACATTTCTGAAGAAGCTGGGCGGCATGCTCAGCCATGCGGTTGATGAGTTTTTTTCAGTCGGAAAATATTTGATCATCGGGGCTTTTGTGGCGGCTGCGATGCAGACATATGTCAAAACATCGACGCTTCTTGCAATCGGACACAATGATATATCTTCATCGCTTGTGATGATGGGCTTGTCCTTTGTTTTGTCGCTTTGCTCACAGGTTGATGCCTTTATTGCGTCATCCTTCAGCAGCACGTTTTCTCTCAGCTCGCTCATCGCCTTTCTCGTGTTTGGAGCGATGGTCGATATCAAGAACCTGCTGATGATGCTCGGCACTTTTAAAAAGCGGTTTGTATTTGTGCTGATCGCCTATATCGCCGTTATCGTTCTGGCCGGATCACTTTTGGTGAAGGGGTGAGATCATGTTTCGTACATTCATTTTAATGTTTTTTACGTTTTTCTTTTTTCAGCTTCACGCCTCAGGCAATTTAACGAAATATATTAATATGAAATACGCGTATTTGTCGTATATCGGGATGTTTCTGCTTGCCATTTTGACGGCTGTTCAATTCTATCAGTATATAAAGGGGCGGGATGGGGCGGATTGCGGTCATGACTGCGGGTGCGGACATGATCATGATCACGAAAAACATAAACCGTTCTTTAAAAGAATGTTTATTTACCTCGTATTCCTGTTTCCTTTATTCACCGGGCTTTTCCTGCCGGTGGCGACGCTTGACTCTACGATCGTGAAGTCGAAGGGCTTTTCCTTTAAGGCGATCGATCAGCCAGATCATTACGCCCAAACCCAGTATTTGCGCCCTGATACGAGCATTTACTACGGACAGGAAGACTATGACGAACTGATGGAGAAAGCCCTCAAGGATTATAAAGGGAAAAAACAGATATCGTTAACGGATCATGATTTTCTAAAAGGCATGGAGACGATCTATAATTATCCTGGGGAATTTCTCGGCAAAAAGATTGATTTCAACGGTTTTGCATTTAAAGGGGAATCGATCAATAAGCGGCAGCTTTTCGTTCTCCGCTTCGGAATCATCCACTGCATCGCCGATTCGGGCGTCTACGGCATGCTGGTGGAATTCCCTGATGATATAAAGGCAAAAAATGACCAATGGATACATGTGAAAGGAACGTTGTCATCCGAATACTATCAGCCATTTAAATCCGTCATTCCCGTTTTAAAGGTAAAAAGCTGGTCCAACATCAAAAAGCCGAAAGATCCTTACGTATACAGAACATACTAAAGAAAGCCGGTGCAGCATGTACCGGCTCTTTCTGTCTCTGCCGGAATTGCCTAAGATTTATATCCGGCTTTTTTCATCAGCATCAGATCGATGAACAATTGGCATCTCGTATGAAAATCGTTCAGATCGATCGAGGTCATGTCCAATATTTGCTTAATGCGGTAGTTTAGCGTGTTCTGGTGGATAAACAGCTGTTCTGCGGATTGTTTGACTTTGCAATTGTTCACAAGATAGATTTCGAGCGTTCTTAAAAATTCGGTTTGGCTCTCTTTATCTTTTTCCTTCAAAAGGAGCAGATCGGGATTCGAATAGTGGAGCTGGTCGTTTTTTGCGGCGATTTGGTCAAGGTATCTGAAAAGTCCGAGCTTTTGATATTCATAGGGAATATGCTCCTGGCTTCCGGTGATTTCCGCAGCTTTTGTGACTTGTAGAGCTTCCCTGTAGCTTTTGCCGAGAAAGAGCGGACTGCTGTATTCATTGCCGACTCCGATGAATATTGGCGGCAGCGTTTGTGAGCGCAAATGGGTTAAAAGCCGGTTGATCAGCTCTGATGATGCGGCAAGGGCGGAACGTTTGCGTGACACGCTGCCGACGATGATCGCGATGTTGGAATGATCCTCCACCACATGGCTGATGTTGTCTTTCAGATTCAAATAGGACCTGATCGTTTCTTTCAAATCGTCGAGCAGCTCGTTCTCCCCGTCAATGACTTGAAGCACCATCACGGTAAACACGGAAGGCAGTGCAACATTGGCTTTGTCAGCCGCGGCCTTAAGCTCTTTTTCCGTTTGAAACTGTTCGTGGAGCGCCTGCCTGTAGAGCTCTTCCGCCTGCTCCTCTTTTTCCTGCTTCAGCCGTTTCTGTCTGTAAATGATCTTTCCGACATGAAAGGAAGCTTGATATAGAAAGTCGAGTTCTTCATCAGACAGCTCGTTTTCGATCTCCTGAATCCAAATGTAGCCCATAATCTCGTTTTTATGTTTGGCGCTGACGACCACCCGCTGATTCAGTCCGATCTCTTCAATCTGCTTCACCCGAAAAGGAGTCGGAATGGTTTTCAATTGATCTATGATCCCTTCTTCGACAAATTTCTCAAAAATCGAAAGCGGACATTTTTTGGAGAAAATCGTTTGTTGATTCGCTGCGTCAAAGTGGTTAATGTAATACGAATTATAAGCTAATAGGAAAAAATCCGCGCTTTCCAGTATGACCGGTTTTTTCAGCTCATCGCTGATAAAATCAATGATCTGGTTGATGTCTGAAAGAGAAACAACTTGTTCTAATAGCTCTTCCATATCCTTTCTCCTACCCGTTTTTAACTTAATCATACTTCTCCTTTGCATTCTTGTATAGATATACTTTTTGACATTCGAGCAGCCCCTGCCCAAAGGACAGAGGCTAGGATCCAGAATCACATATTGATATTTTCGAATTGGTCGGCAACGTGCTGATTCGGCTTTGACGTCACGATGCTGACTACATACACGGATAACAGGCTTACTGCGAACCCCGGTATCATTTCGTATAGAAAACCGGAAAGGCCCGCTGCCGCCCAAATCACGACTGTGACGGCTCCGGCAATGATACCGGCAAGCGCACCCCATTTCGTCATCCGCTTCCAATATAAGCTTAAAATAACGACCGGGCCGAATGAAGAGCCGAATCCCGCCCAAGCGTAGCTGACTAATCCCAAAATTGAATTGTCTTTTGACCAGCCGAGCCACAGGGCGATAATCGAAACGACCAGAACGGACAGACGGCCGAAGAAGACCAGTTCTTTATCAGAGGCGGAGCGTTTGAAAATCGTTTTATACAAATCTTCGGTTAAAGAGCTTGAAGTAACAAGAAGCTGGGAGGAAATCGTGCTCATAATCGCGGCTAAAATGGCCGAAATTAAAAAGCCGGTAATGATCGGATGGAACAGAATATTGCCTAATTGAATGAATATCGTTTCCGGATCGTCGAGGTGAAGACCTTTTTTGGAGTAATATGCAAGGCCGATCAGCCCCGTCAGCAATGCGCCAGCGGTTGAAAATATCATCCAGCCCATGCCGATCCGGCGCGCTTTTTTGATTTCCTTTACTGAGGAAATTGCCATAAAACGCACGATGATATGCGGCTGGCCAAAATAGCCGAGCCCCCATGCAAACATAGAAATAATGCCCAGAACGCTCGTCCCTTTAAATACGTTGAGAAGATCGGGATCAATCGAGCGGATTTCCGTAAAGGCTTCGGCAGGTCCGCCGGCTTGTATGAGCGTCACAACCGGAACGAGAATCAATGCGGCAAACATGATGATTCCTTGTACGAAGTCCGTCCAGCTTACGGCCAAAAATCCGCCGAACAGCGTGTAGCATATGACAACGGCCGAAACGATCCATAAGCCGGTATGGTAATCCAGGTGCAAAATGCTGTTAAATAAAACACCGCCGGACACCATTCCGGATGATACATAAAACGTGAAAAACGTAATAATGACGATGCTGGAAAAGATGCGGAGAATTTTCGTGTTGTCGGCAAAGCGGTTTTCCAAAAATGACGGAATCGTAATCGAATTGCCGGCGGCTTCGGTATAGCTCCTTAACCGGGGCGCGACATAAAGCCAGTTTGCCCATGCACCGAGTACAAGACCGATGACGATCCACGCACCGCTTAAGCCGGTGGCGAACATCGCACCCGGCAAGCCCATCATCAGCCACCCGCTCATATCGGATGCACCCGCGCTGAGCGCCGTGACCGCCGGGCCAAGCGTGCGTCCGCCGAGCATGTAATCCGTCAGATTTGATGTCCGTTTATACGCATAATATCCGATCAGAAGCATGCCGATCATATAAATCGCGATTGAAATGATCAATTGTACGTTTTGGATAAGAATCCCCCCAGGATGCCGTTTTTTCTAAATTTTTCGACTTCTCTTTTCTTTTTTGAAGGCAGCCTTTAAAGACTGCCTTCTCTCCCCCCGATTGTTTGCCGATTAAAACATTTCGCTGATCGTCTTCGCCTGCATGTGAAGCGCCAGATAATCCGGTCCGCCTGCCTTTGAATCCGTTCCTGACATTTTAAATCCGCCAAACGGATGGTAGCCGACGATCGCGCCTGTACAATTTCGGTTAAAATACAGGTTCCCTACATGGAACTCCTGTTTTGCCCTGTTGATATGATCGCGATTGTTTGTAATGACAGCTCCTGTCAGTCCGTATTCCGTATTATTGGCAACTTCGAGTGCCTCGTCAAAGCTGCTTACTTTCGAAAAGGCAACGACCGGGCCGAAGATCTCTTCCTGCATCAAGCGGGCTTTCGGGTCCAAATCGGCGAAGATAGTCGGATCGATGAAATACCCTTTTGAATCATCGCCGTTTCCTCCGCTGACAAGGCGGCCTTCTTGTTTTCCAATCTCGATATATTCCATGATTTTGTTATATGACGCCTGATCGATGACAGGTCCCATGTAAACATCCGCACTGTCCGGAGCGCCCACTTTTTTCGACTCCGTGATTTCGATGACGCGTTTGAGCACCTCGTCATACACTTTTTCGTGAACGACGGCACGCGAACCGGCTGAACATTTTTGGCCGGCAAAGCCGAAAGCGGATGTGAAAATCGATTGCGCCGCCAATTCGATGTCACAGTCCTCATCAACGACAACCGTGTCTTTTCCGCCCATTTCCGCGATCACCCGTTTGAGATGGGTCTGTCCCGGATGAACCTTTGCCGCACGTTCATAAATGCGCGTTCCGACTTCCCTTGAGCCGGTAAATGTGATCAGGCTTGTTGTCGGATGATCAACGAGGTAGTCTCCGACCTCAGCGCCGCTTCCCGGAACATAGTTCACGACCCCTTTCGGAAGACCCGCTTCTTCAAGCACTTCGACGAACCTCGCGGCAATGACAGGCGCCGCGCTTGCCGGCTTCAGCACTACCGTGTTTCCCGTAACGATCGGCGCCACCGTTGTTCCCGCCATGATCGCAAACAGGAAGTTCCAAGGCGGGATGACGACCGTTACGCCGGTCGGCGTATACACGTATTGATTTCGTTCGCCTTCACGGCTGTTGACAGGCTTTCCTTTTGCAAGCTCAAGCATTTGCCGCGCGTAGTATTCCATAAAGTCGATGGCTTCAGCCGTATCCGCATCAGCCTCATTCCACGGTTTGCCGGCTTCTTTGACCAAAAGCGCCGAAAATTCATACTTATTGCGGCGCACCTTTGCTGCCGCACGGAATAGTACAGCCGCTCTTTCCGCAGGATCGGTGTATCTCCACGTTTCAAACGCTTTTGCCGCCGCTTGAATGGCTTTCTCGGCATGATCCTGAGTCGCTTTTGATACCTTACCGACGACTTCTTCTTTCTTTGCCGGGTTGACCGAAACGATTTTGTCTTCAGTCTCGATTCGTTCCCCATCGATAATAAGAGGGTATGATTGACCCATCCATTCATTTACCTTATCCAATGCTTGTTGAAACGCCGCCCGGTTTTCTTCTTTCCCGAAATCTGTAAATGGTTCGTGTTTGTAAGGTGTTGTCATTCTCATTCTCCCCTTTTTATCGTTTTATTTCTTGGTCATTCCCTTAAATGCGAAAGCGATGTTGGCAGGCCGCTCGGCAAGCCGCCTCATGAAGTAGCCGTACCAGTCATCTCCGTACGGAAGGTACACGCGCATGTTGTAGCCTTCTTTCACCAGTTCAAGCTGGGTTTTATTGCGCATGCCGTACAGCATTTGAAACTCGAAGCGGTCCTTTCCGATGTTGTGCTCATTCACAATGTCTTTGGTGAATTGGATCATCTTGTCGTCATGAGTTGCGATGGCTGTATAATGGCCGCTAAGCAGCTGCTTTTTAATGAGCTTTTTGTAATTTTCATCAACATCCTTCTTATCCGGATATGCCACCTCAGGCGATTCCTTGTAGGCCCCTTTTACAAGACGGAAAAACGGATTGTACTGGTTGAGCTCCTCCATGTCGCGTTCCGTCCGGTACAAATAAGCCTGTAACACGGTGCTGACGTATTCGTACCTCTGTCTGAACTCCTTAAACAGATCGAGCGTCTTTTGACAGCGAACTTCGTCTTCCATATCGATCGTCACCATCACCTGGTGCTGTTCCGCGGTATCCAGAATGCTGGTCATGTTTTCCCTGACAAGATCAAGGTCGATATCGAGCCCCAGCGAAGTCATCTTTAAGGATACGTGCGACTCAAGCTTTTCCTGGGCGATCGTTTGAATAGCCCGAATGCATTCCTGAGTACGCTCCCTCGCCACTTCCCTGCTGTCCACAAACTCGCCTAAATGATCGACGGTAACCGTCAGCCCCTGCTCATTCAGCCCTCTGATAATCGGTATCGAAGATTCGAAATCCTTTCCTCCGATAATTTTTCCGGTTGCGATGGAACTTCCCCAATTTCTCGCCAGACGATTCAGGATGCTGCTTTTCGATAAGAATAAAAAAAAGTCTCTTGTGATCACTTCCATTATCACACCCCGCCATCTCATGAAATATGTCTTTATATTCTTAATTTTATAAGAGCTGATGGCTGATTCACAATATTTCGAAAAAACAAAAAAGCTGACGATTTTTGTGTTTTTTCCACAATGTTTGACATCTGCCTGCATCATAAGAGAAACTTTTAACCTACAAATTATAAAGCTATACGACAATAGAATTAGAAAAATATTGAAAACGCTTTCTCTTTTACTGAACCATTTCCCGCGAGAAACAAAGAAAAAACCCTTTAAGACATTTCTTAAAGGGAATATATATTATGCCCACACCTCGTCAAGCGTTTCTCTGAACAGCTTGTCAAGCTCTGGTGTCAAGTCTTCACGGCTGATTTTAAACGACTTCGCCGCCGGCTTCAGCCTCTCAAGTTCTTTCTCAATGAAATCGTGAATGATGGGATTTTTAGGCTCAAGAAGGAATTCCTCCCCTTTCTTTTTTCGGTCAAGCAGACGGCCGATTTCCGTTTTAAGCGGTCCATCTTCAACGAGCTCCTCAAGCAGCACCGGAAACTCAATCGGCGGAACCGTTTGATGATTCTCAATCCACCGGCATGCCAGAATGGGGCGAAGAACGTAAAAATACTTTTTGACCTTAACCTGTTCCCTCTCCAGATAGTGGCGGAAGTTTCCTGAAGCCATATTTAAATAATGATACATGCAGGATGCCGGCGAAAAAGCCCTCAACTTAAGCTTCCTCATTTTTTCCGCTAAAGAATAAGCTTCATAATAGATCATTCCTGAAGACAGCCATTCAAGCAGCGGGGGGTTTGATTTCCGGAAGAGCCTTAAGGCTTTTGTCAGTTCCCAGCCGCTGATATCGAGCAAATCATTAATCGGCAGCTCGATGACATCGCGCTTTTCGTCTATGGAAAGATACCAGTCCTTTTGATGAATATAAATAAATCTGACGTCATAATCGCTGTCTTGCGACGGAAACCCCCAGGCCCTGCTTCCGGATTCTACTGCATAAAGGATTTTGACGCCGTATGTAGCTTCAATGTTTTTCAGTTCTTCTTGAATTCGCTGTTTCAAGATAGGTGCACCGCCCGTCTATGTTTTCTTGTTACATTTATTATAAGTTCAAAGAGATGAATAAACGACTTCTTTGACAATTGATTTCTATTTAGAACTTTTACCCGCGATTACATGAGCGGAGTTTCCGGCCATTAAAGTGATTCCTCCGTCATTTCAAACAGCGCCTTTAATACGCACAGCCATACGCAGTTCCGGCAGGACGATTGGTCTAAGGGAGTAAAACATAATCCCGGCAAAAATGAACATGCTTTTCTTGCTGTTGAGGTAAAAGGAATAGCTGACAACAAAGAGAAGGTAAAAATATCATCATTACCTACTTTTTCTGATTATCATACAACCGCAATCGTCACTGCTACATTAGCGAAAACGGTTCAAAGAAAAACGTGGAGGGTGTAGTTTGCCTTTTTGAAGTAACAAAAAGATGAATTAATGTCTGACATGAATTGCCCCAACATTGCAATTGAAGAAATTGAGACACATAAAAATCACTGAACTAAAAGGGCAGTTAATGCATGCGCTGCGTTACACGACTCCAAATGTTGTTAAAAAGGATAGATGAAAACAGATCTTCCCGCCTGTTCATCTATCCTTTTTCAACAATTTAATGCGTGATACATCTTGCGCCGATGATATGTGCCCTTTTTGCAACACTTCAATATACGACTGTTTTCAAACATTTTTGGCAGAAAACCCAAGCTTAATTAAACGTTTGTTTAAGGCTGACAAAGCTCACTGTCCGGCTTCAGCTTGTCTGCAATACAGTCGGCGACTTCTTCGGCGGAAAGATTGTCTGTTTCAATTCTTAGGTGGTGGAAGGCATAAATGCTCTTTCTTTCATTGAACAGCTGTTTTACTTGTTCGATTGAGCGATTGTGAAGAATCGGCCTGTTTTCAAGCAGCAAATCTATCCGCTGCTTCCAATTCTCCCACGTTAAATCAAGGAAAATGACGAAGCAGTGTTCAAGGCATTTCTTTCTAATGTCCTCCTGCAGAAAAGAACCGCCGCCAAGAGAAACGATTTTGCTCTTTTTATGTTCACACATTTGAACAATATATTCTTTTTCCGTCTTCCGAAAAAATGCCTCCCCTTTTTGTTTAAACATTTCGGGAATGCTCATCTGAAGGTCTTTTTCAATTTCTTGGTCAATATCAATAAAATCGCGGCACAGTTTTTTGGCTGCCAGCTTGCCGATCGTCGTTTTGCCGACGCCCATAAATCCGATCAGCACGATGTTTTTTTCTCCCACAGGGGTGGATCTTTTGACATTCATCTCCAGGCTTTACTCCTCCTCGTCTAAAGGAATCAACAATTATATTCAGTATATGACAAATCTGATTTTAATGAAATAGAAGAAGCCCGGGACAGAAACTGAATATACAAAAGAGGCTGAGTTCTTTGCAGCCTCTTTCCTTCTTTATTTCCACCAGTCGTCAAACATTGAAGCAGGCACCTGGCGTTTGTGCTCTGACGATTTGTAGCGTTTTTCAATCGCTTCGGCCACATCGCTTGATACGGTTTTCCCTTCAAGGTAGTCGTCGATATCTTCATATGTGAGCCCGAGCTCTGTTTCGTCAGCCTGCTGAGGTTTTTCATCAAGCAAATCCGCCGTCGGCGATTTCGTATAGAGCCGCTCCGGTGCCCCGAGCTCCTCGAGAAGTCTCCGGCCTTGGCGTTTTGTCAGCCCTGTCAGAGGCAAAAGATCGGCACCGCCGTCCCCATATTTGGTGAAAAAGCCGGTGACTGCTTCTGCCGCATGGTCCGTTCCGATCACCAATAATCCGTTTTGGCCGCCGATTGCATACTGGGCAATCATCCGCACCCTTGCCTTTACATTGCCCTTATGAAAATCTGCAAGCGTCTCGCCCGTCACATCGCGGAACTGAGAGACAAACGAGCTCACCGTCGGTGCAATGTCAAAAGCAAGCGATTTGTCAGGCTTGATAAATCGAAGGGCAAGCTGGGCGTCATCTTCATCCTGCTGGACGCCGTGCGGAAGCCGAAGCGCGATGAATTCCGCTTCCGTGCCTTCAGCCCTCAATTCTTCCACTGCAAGCTGGGCGAGTCTCCCGGCAAGCGAGGAATCCTGTCCTCCGCTGATTCCTAGAACAAAACCTTTTGCTCCTGTTTTTTTCATATAGCTTTTTAAAAATCCGACCCTTTTTTCAATTTCCTGTTTCGGATCAATGGAAGGTTTTACGTTCAGTTCTTTCATGATTTTTTCCTGCAAAGTCATCGGTCATTCCTCCTGATTATTATGGTCTTTTGACTGAATGAGCCGTTTGATTCAAATCTTATTTAACTATAGCACAATTATAGTTTTGAAGTGAATATGAAGGAGCATACACGCTTCTTTCAAAAGAATAAAAAAAGCGCTTGAAGACACAATAACGATTAGATTAAGAGGGGTTGAAGCGATGAAAAAACAAGGAAATTTAAAATGGTGGCAGCTGTCAATGATCGGTGTCGGCTGCACGATTGGAACGGGATTTTTTCTAGGATCAAGCATCGCCATTAAGAAAAGCGGCTTTTCCGTATTAGCCGCTTTTCTTCTCGCTGCACTCGGAACGTTTCTCGTTTTTCAGCAGCTCGCCAAGCTTACGGCCGACCATCCTGTGGAAGGATCTTTTTGCTCTTATGCAAGGGAGGCGTTTGGCGACTGGGCCGGCTTTAGCAACGGCTGGGTGTACTGGTCATCCGAAATGCTGATTATCGGGAGCCAATTAACCGCGATCTCGCTTTTTACGCGCCATTGGTTTGAACAAATTCCGCTGTGGGTGTTTGCCTTCATCTACGCGATTCTCGGACTGATCATCATTTTCACGGGGCGGAGCAGCTTTGAAAAAACGGAACACATGCTGGCCGTCCTGAAAACGGCGGCGATTGTCATGTTTATCATCATTGCAGTCCTTGCCTTATGCGGAATGCTTCCCGGTGAAACGCCTGATGCGCAGCTTCCCGACCGTTTTCATGAAGTGTTTCCGTTTGGCTTCATGGGGCTTTGGACAGGTTTGATTTATACGTTTTACGCCTATGGCGGCATCGAGGTGATGGGGCTGATGGCGATCCATTTAAAGGATCCGAAAGAATCGGGCAAATCGGGCAGTCTGATGCTGGCCACGCTTGCTTTGATTTATGTCGTCTCTATCGGGCTTGCCATGCTCCTGATTCCGATCGGCGCGTTTACTGAAGAGAACAGCCCGTTTATTACGTCGCTTAAACCGTTCCATCTGGATGTGATCATGGATATTTTCAACGGAATTTTCATCATCGCGGGATTCTC
This sequence comes from Bacillus sp. FSL K6-0138, assembly GCF_037982765.1. Classification (NCBI taxonomy): domain Bacteria; kingdom Bacillati; phylum Bacillota; class Bacilli; order Caryophanales; family Bacillaceae; genus Bacillus; species Bacillus sp. FSL K6-0138. The sequence goes on along the minus strand of NZ_CP150286.1, from coordinate 420,749 downwards.
AACTTTGACAGCTTCCCTATTCGCGGTGACGACGCTGATGGGAACGATGGCGAAAAACGGCGATGCGCCGGCCTGCTTTTCAAAAAAAGAAAAAGCGAAAGTGTCGTGGCCGGCGCTCGGGCTGACCGTCCTCGTCCTGGCAGCTTCGATCGTTCTGTCCCTCTTGCTTCCAAAGCAGCTGTACGAGCATATGACAACAGCGGCCAGCTTAATGCTGCTTTACAATTGGATATTTATTCTGTGCTCAAGCAAAAAGCTGACAAAACCGAAGCTGAAAGGAAACATTCAGATTATAGGGGCGCTTATCCTGATTTTATTCGCCGTATCAGGTACGCTATTTGAGAAAAACAGCAGACCGGGCTTTTTCGTCAGCCTGCTGTTTCTCGCCATCATCGCAATCGTGACGATGCTGTTGAAAAGAAAAAGGGCCCGCACGCGCTGACGGTCAGCGGGCCGGGCGAATCAGTGCATGAATTCCCTGGTAGCCGAAATATAAGCCGAAGACGATTAACGTAATGCCCGCGATCCACGATGTCACCAGCATCATTCTCGGGCTTAAATACGTTCTGAATGTCCCCGCCACAAAAGACATGGCCAGGTCCCATAAAAAAAGACCGATCAAAATGCCCGAGCTGCACAACAGGAGCTGATATGAAGCATATGTTTCAATCGTCTTCGCCAGGATGCTGCCGTAAATGCCGAGCCAAAACATAATGCTGAGAGGATTTGAAAGCGAAATAACCAGCCCGGATAAGAACGATTTACGGTAGGATTCTGTCTCCCTCCTGCCTCTCATGAGCGAGACTTCCTTTGCTTTGGCCAGGCTCTCAATTCCCGTATAGGTTAAAACAAAAAAACCGAACAGCCATAAAAACGTTTTTAAAAATGGCGCCGTTAAAAACTGAGCAACGCCAAAGTAAATCAGCGCCATGTACAAAACGTCGGCCGTCACGGCTCCTAAACCGAAAAGCCAGGCGTGGAAAAAACCGCCTTTCATGCCCCTGTCGATCTGCGCCGCATTGACCGGGCCGACCGGTGCGGCCAGAGACAGCCCTAAAAACACATAGCTGAGAAAAATGTTCAACATACCGCGCTCCCCCCTTCGCGATAACTTGTACAATGTATTCAAAAAGAGGGACGGTTAGAACACATCAAAAAGCCTTTTCCCAAGTTTTTAGGAAAAGGCTTTTTCCCTATAATCCGAGCTTTGACAGCACAAACGTCCAAATACAGATGATGAGAAGCAGTATGAGACTGTATTTTACCGTTTGGCTGAACAGTTTTGATTCCCGGCCTGTTTCTTTAACCGCCGCAGTAGCAATCGCAATCGACTGCGGAGAAATGAGCTTCGCCATCACCCCGCCGGCCGTATTTGCGGCAAGGAGAAGGGCCGAACTCGTACCGATCTGCGCTCCTGTGACAGCCTGCAAATGGCCGAACAGAGCGTTATTGCTGACAACCGATCCGGTGATGAAAACGCCGATCCAGCCCAGTACGGGACTGACGAACGGGAAAACGTCCCCCGCTTTTGCAAGAGCCAATCCGATCGAAGAGCTTAGCCCGGCGTAGTTAGCCAGGTTGGCAAACCCCATGACAAAACAGATCGTCATAATCGGCAGCCACAATTCCCGGCCTGTTTCCTTCAGACAGGACAGCCCGCCCCGGAAATTGATGTTTCGGCTGAACAAAATCGTGATGATCACCGCAATCAAAATGGCGGTCCCCGTCGCTGAAATCAAGTCAAGCTTCAGCACGGCATCAAGCGGTGCCGCCTGCGCTGCAATCGGCGGGGTTTTCAGAATTTCCTGATGCAGAAAAGGCATCTTTAATAAAACCGTTGTCTGCTTGAGCAAGCCGCCGTCTTGAAACAGCGCTTTAAAAGCTGGAAGGCTCCACAGGGCAATGACGCCCGTCAGGATGTAAAACGGAGACCAGGCTTTTGCCACCTCTCCCCAGCTGTATTTGACAGCGGGCTCCTGTTCGTTCCCGTCTTCCCTGTAGATCCGGCGCGGCTGCCATTTTCTGAGGAACAGCGCGAGAGCTCCCATGCTGATTAATGCCGCCAAAATATTGGCCAGCTCAGGACCGAGCACAATCATTGTAAACGTCTGTACCGCCGTATAGCTTCCGCTTACAACGAGAAGGGCGGGCAGCGTTTCTTTAATGCCCCTGAACCCGTCCAAAATGAAAACGAGCAGGAACGGGACGAAAAATGTGATCCCCGGAAGCATCCAGGCGAGTGTGCCGGAAAGTTCGAGAGGGGTCAAATCCCCCATCTGCGCTCCCGTAATGACCGGTATACCGATCGCTCCGAACGCGCCTGATGCCGCGTTTGCGATTAAACAGAGAGAGGCCGCTTTCAACGGTTTAAAACCGAGTTCCACAAGCAGGACCGCACTGATTGCGATCGGCACTCCGAAGCCTGCGGCTCCTTCCAAAAAAGCATTAAAGCTGAACCCGATCAGAAGCAGTTGAAGCCGCTGATCGGATGAAATGCCGGCAATGCTCGCCCTGATGACCTTAAATTTTCCCGTTTTGACAGAAATCTTATAAAGCCAAACAGCCATCAGCACGATATATCCGATTGGCCACAGCCCGCTTGCGATTCCGAGAAAAACGGCGGAAATCGCTTTGGCTACCGGCATGTGAAAACAGAACACCGCTACAATAAAGCTGACCGCAAGGGTTAAAAATGCTGCGAGAATTCCTTTCATTTTAAACACGGTCAGCGCCAAAAGAAAGAATAAAATCGGCAGGGTTGCAACTAAAGCGCTGATATATTCATTCCCAAACGGATCGTAAACCTGCTGCCACATCGTCATCAGCCCTCTTCTATGTCTTTTTTAGTTAAGCAAAATGAGGTTTTAAAATACCTTTCAGCACGCCTGCACTATGCTTGAATTGCTCTTTTTCTTTTTCGTTCAGCTCCAGCTCAATCACTTTTTTGACCCCGCTGCGGCCGACGACCGCCGGAACGCCGATATATACATCATCTTCTCCGAATTCGCCGTCAAGATACGTGCTGACGGTTAAAATCGCGTCTTCGTTGCGGAAAATCGCTTTTGTGATGCGCGCCAGGCTCATGGCTACGCCGTAGTATGTCGCACCTTTTTTCTCAATGATCTGGTAAGCCGCATTTTTCACATCTTCAACCAGTTCATCTAGCTCTTCCGCTTTGTAGTTCTCATTCTTTTTCAAAAGCTCGCTCACAGGAACCCCGGCAATATTCGCATGGCTCCAGACAGGAAGCTCCGTATCACCGTGTTCGCCGATGATATAGCCGTGAACGTTGTGGGCAGCGGCGCCGAAGTACTCGCTCAGCATGTATCGGAACCGGGCAGTGTCAAGAGTCGTACCGCTTCCGATCACCCGTTCTTTCGGAAGGCCGCTGAACTTCCACGTAGCATAGGTCAGGATGTCGACCGGGTTTGTAGCAACGAGGAAAATTCCGTCAAATCCGCTTGCCATGACTTCTCCGATGATTCCTTTAAAAATCTTAAGGTTTTTCTCGACCAAATCAAGCCGTGTTTCGCCGGGCTTTTGGTTCGCTCCCGCACAAACGCAGACAACATCAGCGTCTTTGCAATCTTCATATGTGCCGTACCACGTTCTTACAGGATGGGGCGCAAATGCTTTTCCATGGTTTAAGTCCATAACATCGCCCATTGCTTTGTCTTTATTTAAATCAATAATCACGAGTTCATCTGTGATTCCTTGGTTAATTAACGTAAATGCATAGCTGCTGCCTACAAAACCAGCACCGATTAAAACTGTACGATTGACTTTTTGGTTAGCCATTATTCATCATCCTTTGCCGTTAGTTTTAATTCTAAGTTGTTTGTGAAGTATTTCACATTTATATTGTGCAATACTTCACATACTTTTTCAAGACTTATGCATTTTTATTTTTGTCTTTTTTGTGTCTCTGCTCATTTTCTCCTTAAACTTAAACATTTTCTGGAAAAGTTACCTTTTGTGTTCATTATTTTGCCCAAAAATTTTACTGATCATCCATTAGTATCCACACGGTGAATAAAGAGGCTGTTTGTACGAGCCCAGGCAGTTGGGCAATATGAAGGCCGGAAAGTTTTCATTCAAAAAACCACATGGTTAGACATGCCTGTGATATATTATTTTCGTTGCACATTTTTGCTGAAGGGCTCAGCTTTCGGCATTCTATTACCAAATACATTCGTTTCAACGGCAAAATCGGTTGGAATGCGATAGAAACACGCGGAGGGTAAAATATGAATCAAAAAACAAAAAGACGCAATGTGACGATTGCATTGATGGTCGCCACTTTTTTGGCGGCAATCGAGGGCACGATCGTCAGTACGGCGATGCCGACCATCGTGAGCGACTTGGGCGGGATTAAGTTGATCAGTTGGGTGTTTGCCGCCTACTTGCTGACATCTGCGATCACGACGCCGATATATGGCAAGCTCGCAGATTTGTACGGGCGCAAGATCATATTTACCATTGGGACGATTATCTTTTTGATCGGCTCGATGATGTCAGGCGCGGCTCATACGATGACCGAATTGATTTGTTTCCGTGCTTTGCAGGGCATCGGGGCAGGAGCGGTTTTGCCGACGACCTTTACCATTATCGGTGACATCTATTCGTTTGAAGAACGCGCCAAAATTCAAGGGTTGTTCAGCGCCATCTGGGGCATATCAGGCATTCTCGGGCCGCTGGCGGGCGGCTCGCTGGTCGACAACATTTCCTGGCGCTGGATTTTTTACTTTAACCTGCCGTTTGGCATCGCTTCAATCATTATGATCTGGATCTTCTTACAAGAGAAATTTGAAAAGAAAAAGAAACACATCGATTACTTAGGGGCTATTACGTTTACGATCGGCATGGCTTCCCTTCTATACGCTTTTATCAGCGCCGGATCAATCTATCCGTGGAATTCGTGGAAGATCATCGGCCTGTTTGTCATCGCGGCGATCGCGCTCATCGCCTTCATTTGGATCGAAGCAAAGTCTCCGGAACCGATGCTGCCGCTGAAGCTGTTTCGCATCCGCGAGATTTCCGTTTCCAACCTGGCGAGCTTTTTAATCTCTGTGATTTTGATCGGCATCACGACTTATTTGCCGATGTGGATGCAGGGAATTTTCGGAGTTGGCGCGACAAACTCCGGGCTGACGCTGACGCCGATGTCGATCGGCTGGCCGATCGGGGCGACCATTGCCGGACGGCTGATGCTGAAGCTCGGTTCGCGTAATACTTCTACGATGGGCTTGGCATTTCTGATCATCGGTTCGACCGGTCTGGCGCTGGCAACGATTCACACACCGCATTGGTTCTTTGTCGCAGCGATGCTGGCGGTTGGATTGGGCTTTGGCTTCTCGATGACTTCCTTTACGGTATCCGTACAGTATGCTGTCGGCTGGAACATGCGCGGAGCTGCCACCGCTTCGAACACGTTTGTGCGGACGCTCGGCCAAACGGTCGGTGTCGCGATTCTGGGAACGCTATTCAATAACTCTATTGCGGGCTACATGACCTCGCACGCGGCAGGAGCAAACAACCTCGACATGAACAAACTGCTGAATCCCGAGACGGCCCGGCACATTCCCGAATCCATGCTGTTAATGATGCGGGAAGGCCTGGTATCCGGCTTGCACAGCATTTACCTCGTCCTGTTCTTCGTCGCAGCGGCCGGACTGATCGTCGTATTCTTCTTGCCAAAGAAGCAGCAGCAGCAAATACAGAAAAAAGCGAGTTAATAAAACACAGTGATCAGCCTTTTAGTCGGGACTGTCAATAAGGATCAGGGCAATATCCTATCCATCAGGGCGCATCATCTGCCGGCGGGCACGATTGCGTAAGTTTAGCTCCAAGCGGCCCAGACCGAAATATGCACACTGATGGCTGGAGTAATTCCGTGACAAGCGGAATATCACGATGTATGACTAAGAAAATGATGGGGACGACCTTGCTCCCCATCATTTTAAATTTTAAAAAATTCAAACTTTTATCTGTGAGTAAAGCTGACAAAAATACTGCCAACCCCCGTTCATTTTGTCATCATAAATTTTAAGAATTTATTGATGGGGAGTGTTGCAAGTGAAATTGGCGGATTTGAGAAAGAGCGGACACGCTCCTTCTCTGCTATCATCTTTTTTGTATTTCGATGTCAGCTTTATGATTTGGGTCTTGCTCGGCGCGCTCGGCGTTTATATTACGGCTGATTTTGACCTTTCGCCGTCCCAGGTAGGATTGATCGTCGCCATCCCGACTCTGGCCGGCTCGGTTTTCCGAATCGTATTAGGCATCTTAACAGACCGCTTCGGCCCGAAAAAAACAGCTGTCTGCGGAATGCTCGTGACGATGATTCCTCTCTTGTGGGGATGGCTGTTCGGTTCTACCGTTGTTGAATTGTATATGATCGGCATTTTGCTGGGGGTAGCGGGGGCCAGCTTTTCAGCTTCCCTGCCGATGGCGAGCCGCTGGTACCCTCCGCATCTGCAAGGTCTTGCCATGGGGATCGCCGGGGCGGGTAACAGCGGCACGCTGCTTGCCACCCTGTTCGGTCCGCGCATCGCTGAACATGCCGGCTGGAACGGTTTGATGGGACTGGCGCTCATTCCTTTAACGCTCGTTCTCATCAGCTACTTACTGATGGCCAAGGAGCCGCCGAACCAGCCTGCCCCTAAGCCTGTAAAAGACTACTTCACCGTCTTTAAAGAAAGGGACACCTGGTATTTCTGCCTTTTATACAGTGTCACATTCGGGGGCTTTGTCGGCCTTTCTAACTTTTTGAGCTATTTTTTCGCGTCACAGTATTCCGTGCCACCGGTGAGGGCCGGGGAGTTCGTCACCCTTGTCGTAGCATCGGGCAGCTGCCTTCGCCCTGTCGGCGGATTGATCGCCGATAAAATAGGCGGCGTGCGCCTGCTGCAAGTTTTGTTCATCGGAGTGGCTCTTTGTATGTTCACGGTCAGTACGCTGCCGTCGCTTACGGTCGTCACAACCGCATTGTTTATCGGCATGGGCTGTCTTGGCATGGGGAACGGCGCCATTTTTCAGCTTGTGCCCCAGCGCTTCCAAAAAGAAATCGGGATGGTGACGGGAATCGTCGGGGCCGCCGGGGGAATCGGAGGGTTCTTTCTCCCAAATATCCTCGGAACGCTAAAACAAGTCACAGGCACTTATTCGAGCGGGTTCCTCACATTTTCCGCGATTGCTTTTATTGCATTGGGACTGCTTTTGTTTGCTCAAACAGGGTGGAAAAAACAATGGAAAGCCGCCGGTAAATCGATTCGAATTTAATAGAAAAGCCGTTATGCGAGTTCCTGGCATAACGGCTTTTTTGCTTAATACGGGCCCCAGCCCGTCAACACTCCGATGCAGATGAACACCAGTCCGATTACGAACCAGATCAAAGCGAGAGGAACCATGAACCTGAGCCATTTCACATAGGGGATGCCGCTTGCGGCCAATACGGCCATCAGCACGCCCGATGTCGGATTGATGCAGTTGACGACGCCCTCGCCGAGCATCACGGCTTCGACGGCAACCTGTCTCGTAATGTTCATCAGGTCGGCAAGCGGGGCAAGAATCGGAATAAAGACAACCGCCTCGCCTGATCCCGAGGAAATGAGAAAATGCAGAAGACCGCTGGCAATATACATGCCGACCGCACCGGCCACAGGGCTGAAGCCGTCCAACAGACTGGCCAGTCCGTTGACAACGGTATCAAGCAGCCTCCCCTGTTCAAGGATAACCGAAATCGTCCTTGCCATACCAACGATCAATGCTCCGTATACAAGGCTTTGACAGCCGTTGATAAACGTTTTAGCGATGTCGTTAGCCTTCATGCCCCCGATCATCCCCGCGGCAATGGAGATAAAAATAAACATGCCCGTATTTGATTATCCGTCCAGCCAAGCTTCAAAGCTCCGTACAAAAAGCCGAGCAGCGACAGTCCGGCTACGGTTAAGATCAGCTTATGGCGCCGGGTAAATGAGGCCTGTCCCATGTTCGCCTCGCTGCCAAGCCCTCTTCCAGGAAACCAGTCCTTGCCGAGAATGCTCGCTTCAGGCGATTTTTTTAATTTTCTCGTGTACAAATAAATGTAGATCAGACTTGAAATGACAAAACACAAGTATATCGCAATCCGCAAACCGAGGCCTGAAAACAATGGGAGGTCGGCGATCTTTTGCGAAAGTCCGAGCGGCGAAGGCGATAATATCGTCGCATTGAATCCGGCGTAGCAGCCGATATAGATGACGGCAGCCCCGGCCGCCGCGTCCCATTTCAACGACCTTGCAACGATAATGCCGAGCGGGATAAAGCCGATGACGGAATTTACGACGACCCCCGTCGTTCCGAGAATCGAGAAAAGTCCGCCGACAATGCAGATGAACAGCAGCTGCTTCGTTCGGAAACGGCTGATGACATGGTGGATTAAGCCGCCGACGGCCCCCGTTTTTTCTAAAATGGCGAGCGCTCCGCCGGTGAATAAAATTAAGAAAATAATCGATGAAGACCCGACCATTCCTTCCTGAATCGCCGTAAAAAAGCTTACAATCCCTACCGGGGACTGATCTACCGCATGATAGCTCCCGGGTACGGCGGTCGTGACTTCGCCTTTTGTCACTCTGTCAAACTCCCCGGCGGGAATGATGTAAGTCGCAAGAGCGCAGACGACAGCCACCATAAACAGCAGCACATACGCATCAGGCATTTTCAATCGAAACGGTTTCTTCTTAGTCGAGGGCGGTGTTTTGACAGCTGGCACGTTCATATGTTCCATCTCCTCTTTACATGAATATCAAAACATTTTTCTCAAATATTCAATTATTCAGAAAAATCTGTACGTGTGCTATATTATAGACAACCTTATTCCGGGGTTTCAATATGTTTTTAATTAAAAGTATTAGATAAAACAATACAGGAGGTTTGACGATGGCATTAACGGACTCTATCAAACAAAAGATGATCAGCATTTTTGAACACCTTCACAATCATCCTGAAGTCAGCTGGAAAGAATACGAAACAACGGCATTTCTCAAAAAGCAGTTGGAAGAAAATCGATGCCGAACACAAACATTTGCGGACTGTACCGGTGTCATCGGCGAAATCGGCGAGGGGTCTCCAGTCGTCGCCGTCAGGGCCGATATTGACGCCCTCTGGCAGGAAGTCGACGGAACGTTTCAGGCAAATCATTCCTGCGGGCATGATTCCCATATGACGATGGCACTCGGGACATTAATGACCCTGAAAGAGCAAACAGAGCTGCCGAAAGGAACGATCCGCTTCATCTTTCAGCCTGCTGAAGAAAAAGGCGGAGGGGCTTTGAAAATGATCGAAAAAGGGATTCTCGACGATGTCGATTACCTTTACGGCGTTCATGTCCGCCCTGTGCAGGAAACGTTGAACGGAAGGTGCGCTCCTGCGATTTTGCATGGCGCAAGCTGCCACATTGAGGGTACGGTCATCGGCGAAGAAGCCCACGGCGCCCGTCCGCATCTCGGGAAAAACAGCATCGAGATTGCGGCGACGCTCGTCCACAAACTCGCCCACATCCATATCGACCCGATGACGCTGCATACCGTTAAAATGACAAAGCTTCAGGCCGGCGGAGAAAGCTCCAATATCATTCCGGGCAAAGCCAGCTTCAGCCTTGACCTAAGGGCTCAGACGAACGAAGCAATGGAAGTCCTTGAGAGGGAAACAGAAATAGCCTGCCAAGCCGTGGCTGACTCATTCGGAGCAACCATCGAACTGCATAAAGAAGACAGCCTCCCGGCAGCCGTTAAAAACGAAGCGGCGATCGCCATCATGGCAGAGGCGATCAGCAGCGTAATCGGCGCAGGGAACCTCGATAAGCCGCTCGTTACAACAGGAGGAGAAGATTTTCATTATTATTCTGTGAAGCGCCCTCATCTAAAGGCGACGATGCTCGGGCTCGGCTGCGGCCTTACACCCGGCCTTCATCACCCGATGATGACCTTTGACAGGGACGCCATGTTTACCGGAGCTGACATTTTAGCCGAAGCGGTGCTGAAGACGTTTGAAAAAATCGGAAATGAAATGGAGGTCAGCATCGGCTAAGTTTACGAAAAAAACCTCTCAGCCGGAGCTGAGAGGTTTTGTTTATTTCTTCAGATCTTCAATGGAGTTGACGTTTTCCATATACTTCGGCACGACAAGCCCCATCTTTACGCCTGTCAGGCTTGTGCCGACGTCGTCATATTTGCCTTTGTACTTAGCCGCGTATGCTCTGTGGGTGTTTGGCAGCCAAGCTGACAGGGAAGCATCCGCGCTGCCGGTTGCAATGGCCGTCCACATCGGCCCTGCTTCGACCTGGGTCAATTTCACATTGTAGCCCAAATCCTCGAATACTTTTCCGACAACGTTTGTGCTGGCAATTTCGCTGTCCCATGCGACATAAGCGAGGTTGATTTTGTCTCCCTTCACTTTTTTGACGCCTTTTGTCCACTCAGCGATCTGATCGCGGTGCTTTTTCACATAGCTGGCCGCCGCTTTTTTCGGATCTGTTCCGTTTTCTACTTGAATCATCACTTCCGCCATGTCATCTTCCGTCCATTTGAACTGGCTGAGAAGCTTAGCCGCATTAGGCTGTTCTTTTCCAAAGCCTTTGCGGGTAATCGTATGAATCTGCTCCGCAGTACCGTACGATTTTTTAGGGTCGTCCAAATATTTCAGATCATATCTCGAGAACATCCAATGCGGGGTCCAGCCCGTGATAATGATCGGCTTTTTTCTGTCGTATTTTTTCTTTAGCGTGGCGGTCATCGCCGCGCCTGACGATTTGATGACCGTCCAGTCATCGAGCTTGTAATCTTTTATCGCCTTATCGGTAAGCGCCATGATTCCGGAGCCAGGGTCGATCCCGATGATTTTGTGATTGACCTGTTCTCCGGCCGTAGCATTCTCATCCGCTGTTGGAGCACAGGCCGCAAGCGAGAAGAACAGAGCGGCGGCAGTGCCGATGCCGATGATTTTTTTCAACATCAGGCATTCCTCCTCGTCTTCTTCACCCGGATATTTTGCGTAATGCGATCCAATGTAATCGCGACAATCACGATTGCGATTCCGGCTTCAACACCTACGCCGGTCTTGAGCTGTGTAACCGCGCTGTATACTTTTTCTCCGAGGCCCGGCGCCCCGACCATAGCTGCAATAACAACCATTGACAGCGCCAGCATGATGCTTTGGTTGATACCCGCCAAAATCGTTTTTGCGGCGAGCGGCAGCTGCACTTTAAACAATCGCTGCGACGTTGTAGAGCCGAATGCCTCTGTCGCTTCGATCAAATCTTCCGGCACCTGCTGAATACCGAGAACCGTCATGCGGATCGTCGGCGGCATTGCAAAAATAACAGAAGCGACAACGCCCGGCACAACTCCGATATTAAAGAAAAAGATCGCAGGAAGCAGGTATACAAAAGCCGGCATTGTCTGCATTAAGTCCAAAATCGGCGTCACAATCCGGCGAACCGTATTTTGCTGGGACGCCCAGATGCCGACCGGCACACCAACAATGATCGAGATGACCACAGATGTGACGACGAGCGCCAACGTTTGAAGCATAGGGTCCCAATAGCCAAGGTAATCGATAATAAGAAAACCGATTAATGTGAAAAGTGCGATCCCCCGCGTACTGATAAACCAAGCGACGGCAGCGAAAATGACGATAAGCAAAATAGATGGAATGGCTCCCAATCCGATGACAATGCCGTCAACGATACTCTCAAGCCCGTTGGCGATCCCGTCAAACACTCCGCCAAAGGTTAAGGTCAGCCAATCAACAAAACGGTCAATGATTTCTGCTAATGGAATTCTAGGCAGTGCACTCATCTTAGTTCACCTCCTCAACGATGACATCTTCTTCAGATGCGCTTTGTTCGTTTGGCAAGTTGATATATTGGTCGTCTCCGGCAAGAGCGCCGATCAATGCGCCTCTTACGACAATGCCCTTCATTCTGTTTTTGTCGTCCACTACGGCAATCGGAATGTTGGCATCAGAGACAAGCTCGAAAATCTCCGTCAATACCGTATCTTCATGAACGGTCGTCATTTCTTTCTGAAGAACGGATTCCAAATCGGCTCCTTTTTCGGCCGCTTTTTTGGCGGATTCTGCAGAAATGACGCCCAACAGCCGTTTATGTTTATCTACGGCATAGATAGACGAGATCCCCAGGTTTTTCATGAGCGTCAGCGCAACCCTCGGACCTTTGTCGATGCGGACCGTTTCGGCCCGTTTCATAATATGTCCGGCGGTTAACACTTTCGATAAATCGACATCTTCTACGAAACGTTCAACATATTCGTTTGACGGATTCATTAAGATTTCTTCAGGAGTGCCGATCTGCACGATGTTTCCGTCTTTCATCAGTGCGATTCTGTCGCCGATTCTGAGCGCTTCGTCAAGATCGTGCGTAATAAAAATGATCGTCTTCCCGACAGAATCGTGAAGCTCGAGCAGTTCATCCTGCATATCTTTTCTGATCAGCGGATCAAGCGCGCTGAACGCTTCGTCCATCAGCAAAATATCGGGATCGTTTGTCAGCGCACGGGCAAGGCCGACGCGCTGCTGCATTCCTCCGCTCAATTGGTCGGGAAATTGATCCTCATACCCTTCAAGTCCGACAAGACGAAGGGATTCAAGCGCTTTTTGCCTTCTCGTTTCTTTATCAACACCCTGCAGTTCCAAACCGTATTCCGTATTATGGAGAATCGTGCGGTGGGGAAATAAAGCAAACTTTTGAAAGACCATGCTGATTTTTTTACGCCGCACCTCGCGCAGCTGTTCCTTTGACATATTTGTTATCATGTCACCATCAATGTATATTTCCCCAGCGGTCGGTTCAATCAACCGATTCAGCATTCTCACTAAAGTGGATTTTCCGCTTCCTGATAGACCCATGATGACAAATATCTCTCCGTCGTATACATCAAAGTCAGCCTGATTGACTCCAACGGTCGCACCGGTTGCTTTTAAAATCTCTTTTTTTGTTTTTCCATTCGCCAGCATCTGCGCGGCTCTTTTTGTCTGCTTCCCGAAAATCTTAGATACTTTATTGACTTTAATTTTTATATTTTTATCTTCTACACTCATTCTATCCCTCCATTTTAAAGCATCCTTTTAACCGTAACATGTTTTTACCGTTTCATTCAAACAGCATATTCAGCTTAAATTGTACAAACTATACTGATAAGGTATTTCCATAGTCAATAAAAGCTATAAATACTCCAAAATCCTCCTATATACTTATAAATCCTCCTTGAGTGATAAAAAACGCAAGAAGTTACAAACAGGCCAAAACGCTTAAACTGAGCCTATTCTCACCAGTTTTGACTATTACCATGCCTCATCATTATAGTATTGCTTCCGATTAACGTTTTATGAAAATATTTATGATTGATGCTTAGAACAAAAAGCCGTCCTTTACACGGACGGCTCCTTCTCTCATGATCCACTCAGCGCGGCCCTTTTCATATTGTTCTGAAGCTCCAAAATGCGCTTGGATCCTTCTTCCCGCAGGCGCTTGTTTTCTTCTTCAATCTGCTTTGTCTCCTGCATTCCTTTGACAATCGTATTCCACGATTGTTCGATCGTTTCAATGTCAATGCTTGGTCTGCCGGACATTCTCGCGATTTCCACGGATTGATTTGAAATGTTTTCAGCGTTGCGCTTCAGCATTTCATTTGTACGGCGGTCGAGTTCGCTCATTGAATCGGCGACAAGCTTTTGCCGCTTAGCCGTAACAGCCTGGATGATGCCGTTTTTGAAAATCGGAATCGTAATGATGAACGCGGAGTTGATTTTTCCGATCAGCTTCGTGTTTCCGCGCTGAAGCAGACGAATCTGCGGCGCCGTTTGAATGGCGACCATCCTCGCCATATCCAGGTCGTAGACGCGTTCTTCCAGCGCCTGAACGCCGCCCTTCAGCGTATCAAGCTCCATCTGCGCCATCTGGTTGCCGCTTGCCGCTTGCGCTTCATATTGAGGGATAAGCTGCTTCAATTCTTCGATTTTCATCTGGCCGGCTACGACGTATTTTTCAAGCTCAACATAATAATTAAGGTTGTTCTCATACATTTCGTCGAGCGTGATCGTCGACTTTGTCATTTCATCCTTATATTTCGAGATCTCGACGTTAATTTTTTCAATTTCACCGCCAAGCGTTTGATATTTTTTAAAGATTTTCTCGATCATGCTGTTTCCGCGCTTGAAGATTTTCGACAGCAGGCCTTTCGGTTCTTCAAAATCGTTTTTGTCAAAGCGGTCCATGATTTTTCCGAGCTGCGATAGCATAGCCCCGGAATCTGTCACGCTGTTTGTTCTCATCATCGAGAGGATGCGGTCTGAGAACTTGGAAATCTCCTGTGCCGGTTCCTTCCCGAATTCCAAAAGCGCCACCTGGTTTTTGACGTCAATCTGCTGGGCGAGGCTTTGCACCTCCGGCTCCTGGCGCAGCTTGGCGCGGATATCCTCCGCTTTTTCAATTGAAATTTCTTCTTTGTCGATGTTAACGAGGCTTGTTTCCGTTGTATTTGCCATTTGGATGGCCCCCTTGTTAGAAAATTTTATTGATGAACTTCCGTACGATTGACGGCTCTTTGAATTCCTGATTAAAGGACATCTCATCAAGCCAATGAGTGTCAAACTGCTGGTCTTCAATATAATGGTCGATACATTTGTAACCGGGCGGATTATAAACGATGATATCGATGCCGATTTCGTTTAACAAGAGCAGCGCCGCGGCGTCCGAACGCGATAATGCACCCGTCTGTTCGGTATGGTACAGAATCAGCTTCGGCACGGTCTGCGCATAGTCAAACGTTTGGATCAGGTTCAACAGCGAAGAAGGGAGATTGACGGCCTGAGTGAACAAATAAAGCTTGACATCCGCTTCGCTTTCGCCGTTTTGCGGCAGGAGCTTTGCGTGTTTGCACAATCTCGAAATGGCCTGTGCGATGCCTTCCTGAATTCCCTCCGGCAAATGCTTGCAGCGCCAAATATTGCTCTCCTTTAGACGGACGGGATCGATTTGCCCCGTCTGATCGAGGGCATGGCTGTAATGGAACTGATAATTGGCTTTTACCTCCTCTGTAAACGGGAAGCGCCTGATCGTATGGGACTCCTTGTACCCGGTCAATGTCTGCAGCCGGTCCCAGTATTCTTTTTCATTGGCGGTAATGCCCATAATCATCGCAAACAAATTCGGAATCTCGACAGTTGCATTGTCCGCCCGGAAATTCGGCCGGATAAACGCGCGTTCTTTCGCAATTAAAAACAGCTCATCATATGTTGTCTTCAGCGTCACGGAGACCGGCGTGTGCTCCCTGAATTGCCAAGGTTTATACATCATGGACTCTTCATTGTGGAGCACGCTGTCCAATTCCTTCGTCGACCGGTATGCCACCGTTGATTTTCGCTGCGGCTTTTCCGTCGGGAACGGTTCAGGTGCCGATGTTCCCGGATACGCGTATACAAAAGAGAACCTTTGATCCGGGTCGATCTCGTTAAATTGATCCTTTCCTTCCGGATGAAAAATCAGTACATCGCACCCGATGAGCATCAAATAATATAAAAAATAGAGCTGGCTTTTCGTGGCGTCTCCGTACCAAATAACGCGCGGCATTCCTTTCTCAATATCGGCATCTTTCAGCCAAGGTTCAAGATGATTCCCCATCCATTTCACAAGATCCAAAAGAATCCTGCGAAAATCGGGGTGATTGAAGCCTTGCTCATGGTGAGACTGAAAAGTTTTCAGCACATCGATAAAAGCTTTTCTCAAATGCCTGTGCATCCCGGGATGGGGATGTTTCACAATAAGCTGCTCTCCGTCCAGAAAGGCGGCAAACCGGTTGACCGACAACCCTTTTTCCTTCTGGTTGATCATATGGATGTGCTGGATGGCCTGAAACCTTTTCTGATCGATCGTCTTATCCAGCGTCTCGCTTAAAACGTGAACGTCCGGCGATTCGTACAGCTCATGCAAACCAATATAGTAATCTGTTTCATCGTGCGGCGTCCCGAGAATCCGGCCCGCAACGTTGGCGATCGTTAATTGGCCGCCTGTTTCATAAGGGGTTCTTTCTGAAAGCGGCTGATGGATCACCTGTTTCCATTCATCATCTTTGATCGGTGTCCTTTGAATATTCACCTGCTGATTCATAGTGCTTCGCTTCCCCCCCTTTTTCCGCTAGATGCTCATTGCTTGTGCCGAAAACGGCGCACATGCCGGCCCGTGTCACAGCATAGGTCGTCCCAAACTTTCTGATCGTTCCTGCGGGGAAATCGTGCACTCTTTTGCGAAGCGTTGATGAGTCGATTCCCCATTCTTCACAGGCCTGCTGGGAACTGAGAATCTCACGGCTGGTAAGATCGATTATTTTAATCATAACTGATCATCCTAGAATATGGTTTGATTTCTTCGTTCACAATGCGCTCTGTGATTTCATCCGCCGCCTTCATGCCCCAATGCGCCGTCGCATGGAGATCAGGGTGGTGATGCAGCACCTCTCCGTGAGCGGGCGAAACACCGCAGTCAGCTTGGGCGATCAGCTCAAAATCGAGCAGCGAATCGCCCGCCGCATAAACCTTATCGATGTTCAGCTCACACTTCAAATAATCGACCGCTTTCCATTTATTCAGCGGCTCCGGGATAAAATAGAGCTTCCTACCTTGCAGGGACGCCTGCCACCCTTTCTCGGCGGCCCACGCTTTTGCATAAGCGGCGTCGATTCCGCTGATGCCTTCTTCGCTCAAAATCAAATAAACAAAATAATGGTGAGCCGTCCGGATTCGTTCCACTGATCGCGATAATGGAAGCTTTCCGATTTCCTCACATATGTCTTCGATCGGCGTGCAAGATTGAAGCCGGCTTTCGATAAAGTTTGACCATTCCCGAATCGGGCGGCCGTTCTTTAAAATGCAGGCTCCATTGGTCGTAATCGCGTATTCAGGAATGACGTCTTTTTGAAAAAACGCAATTCGCTCATATTGTTCTGTCGTCCGGGTCGTAACCGGGATAAAATACATGCCTTGATTGATCCTGCGCAGATTTGCGGCCGTCGCGGCCGATATATAGGAAATCTCTTTGCCGCCGAGGGTTTCGATCAGTTCATAGCCGGCAGATGCGCCGTATGCTTCAATCATTTTTTTTGAATAAATCAATGTTCTGTCCAAATCGCTTGCAAAAGCTTTCATTTGCCCCTCCCGACCGGACGGATCAATCCGCAGCAGCTGTAAGACATATCGGTATATTCCTCAATTGGAACGCCCCTCTCTTCTGCAAGGAGCATGATATGCTTGAGCCTTTGCCTCGAACCGGGCTGAATTAAGATCTTCCAGGGCACTCTCCGCAGCAATACCCTCGTCGTCTCACCCACTCCGGGTTTGATGAAATTCGTGTTATCAATTCCGAAGTCGTTCTGAATGCTTTTAATTGCTGCCAGGCCGCGCCAATCGGGCTCCTCTCTTTTTTTGAGAAACCGCGCGGCCGTTTCTGCGGCTTGTTTTTCAGCGGCGGGAAATTCAGCGGCAATCGTGTCGACATAGAGATTTGAGACATCTTCCTCTCGCAAGTCCGCGTAATATTTCGCGCCGTGAAAATCTTCTTTTCCGATCCATTTCCCGTTTAAAACGGTTCTGCTGACAAGACCCGATACGGTGGAATTCAAACAGGCGCTCGGAATGAGGAAATCCTCCCTCGTTCCAAACAAAGATGAACAATAACCCGGATCGGCAAGAACCGCGAGCTCTGCGGAAAGCTCAGTGCCGTTTGCTTCATTAAAAGTTCTTACTGCACGCGTCAATTCGTTTGTAATCGCACCCTTACCCGTCCAGCCGTCTATAAATGCAACCTTATATCCGGGATGATGACGGAGGATATAGCGCAGGGCGTTTTCGTCAATTCCCCTGTCCCTGATAATCGAGATGCTGTAGTGGGGAAGAGCGATTTCGTATTTACGTTCAATATAGCGTTTAATGAGGACGCCGATTGGCGTACCGGCCCGCGCCAGACTGCAAAGCACGGTATTCAGCCCCCGCGTCTGGACGATTTGTTCAGCGACAGCCCCGACGGCCTCCGCCACTTTGCGTTTTCCTTCTTCAAGCGAAGCGTAAAACAGCTTCATGTACTCCTCGGTCGGTTTATACTCGGCAGGGAGCATTTCAGAATAATGCGTGCCGCCTTGAATCAGGCTTTCCCTTTCACGCGTGCCTTTTTCAATCGAAATGCCTGACAGGTCTTTTAAAAGAAACGTCACATCCGACTCGGGATAGCTCCCCATTCTTGCAGCAACATCAGCCATGACGATCACTCCCTTTGGAAAACGTCACAACGGTGACACTGTTAATTTGCCGATCGCTGAAAATACGAAGCATCGGCAGCAAAGACCGCGCAGAAACGGATTTTTCGATAAATACAAACGCTTCGTCATAACCCCGTTTCGGAAGGTTATAGATAAAATGCTTCACAGTCTCATTTTCCGGGTTTGGAAAGCCGAAGCCGTTCTTAACGGCGTACCCTTCTTCACCAGACGGATGTATCGGGCTTCTTGTCGTTGAATGATAGAAAACGTGTTCACCCATAAGAGACGCGATTTTCATCGGAAGATACATAAATTCGCCCGTTCCCAGGCACAGCACGCGCTTTCCTTTTCGCAGGGCATTGAGTCGTTCGGCCGCTTTTTGACATGCGTCTTCGACTCCGCGCTTATCGCCTGCAGCAAGTCCGAAACGGCCTGTCTCTTTGACAAATGGAGCAGCCCCTGCTTGTTCTGAAAGATGCGGAAGCGCCGTGAAGCAATCGCTGAGGTCGATCCAGCTGACAGAGACGTCTTCTTCGTCACCGTGCGGCCGATCATCGTATAACGATTGGTCAAGCGTTTTCCCTTGAAATGCGACAGCTCCCGATAATAAAGCGCTCGTCGAAATGGTCACACCCAGTTCAGCTTCCGCTTTCCTGAATTCTTCTTTATGTTCACTTGACCGCCAGTCTAATAGAGAAAGAACGGCATACTCCCTGCGCGGATGCTTTTTCTGAATATCCCTGATGATGTTCAGCACCGTCTTGCCGGTTGTGAGTTCATCGTCTACGAGAACCACGGGCCTCCCGGCAGCGGAGAAAATAGGTTCTTCCGTGTAGCAGAGCTGATCAACAGCGTGGGAATGCTCTTCTTCAAACGTCAAGACGGGATCGGCGTCTTTTAACGTTTCTCTCGTCGTATGGATAAAGGAAGCACCTTCAATAGAGTCGTACACACCATGGCCGAGAGCAGTCGCCGTCTCTGCAAAGCCGATGACAATCGGAGAGACCGGCAGCGAAAGCCGCTGTTTTTTGAGAAGGTCGCAGGCCTTTTTCATGCTCTCATGATCCTCTGCCAAAAATCCTTTGATCACTTCCTCCTTTATATCTGTCATCAGGCCGAATGTTCTTTCCGCATACTCGATCGCCAACAGCCCTGAAGCGAGCAGCGGCTTCAAAGGACTTGCCGGAATGTGCTTGCCGAGTACCTTGCTGACAAATAAAAAACCCCTCTTTTTATTGACCCTGGCCGCCATTTCAAATAGCGCCTCGGGAGGAATAGACAGCGGATTGTCGGCAACCGACAGGTCAACTTCCATATGATCCAAGATTTGAAAGCGGCGGTTTGTCTGCCGTAAGGATGTCAATGTAGCTGCGGTTTTCATGATACACCCCGTATATTTCAGATTTTAAAAGTATTTTTTTCGCCCAGCTTAAGTGCGGCTTGATTTCGTTCATCTTATTGGAAAAAGAGCTTTTCACAATGCCGCGCGTGCCGTCGGCGCTTTCGACTATGCTTAAAGCATCCAAATACTCTTCGATTGAAATGACATGCAGGCTTTGCACAGCTCTTATATGGGTCGGGTGAATCACGGTTTTGCCGTGAATGCCGTTGGCCAGGTCAAGAAGCGTTTCATTGATCAATCCGTCCGTATACGGATTGAGACCTTCGTCTGTAAGCCCCTCCCAACCAGAAGTCCGCTGCGGAAAAGAGCCGGCCGTTTTCGAGGAATCTTCAAAATACTCCCAGACGGGTCCGGATATGACAAACTGTAAGCCGAAATAATTGATCATATCTTTAATAAAATCAGCAATGACCCAAATGTCATAAATGGTAGTCTGCGGTTTCCGCCGCAACCCGTACAACCCGCACAGATCGGTGGCGCCGATCCGTATGTTCAGGATGACATCCTGGTAGAAGACGAGCGTCGATTTTAGTTCCTCCAGCGCCTTTCTTCTCGTTTCCATGGCAAGTAAATCCGGGGTTTCAAAAATAGGCATTCCGTACAGTGTAATGCCTGATTCTTTCGACAATTTAGTTAGAGTATCAAGATAGTGCTCAGCATTGAACGTTGAAAATTTAGGAAATACAAACCCGGTAAACAGGTGAAGCGCCCTTCCAAGCTTATTGCCTAATTCAAGCATTTGTTCAGGCTCACGCACGCGGATGAACATCAGCGGAAGCACATCGGGATCTATGTGCCGCAATTTTTGAGCCTGATAAATGATGTCGGCTTGGCTGACAAGATTGTTTTCAGCCTGTAGAACTTCACAGTCGCCGATCGAATCCTCAAGACAGAAAACAACGGAGCATAGGGCGGGATATTTTCGCTTTATGATCATGTCTGCGATGTCACTGCGGTTTCCCGGCACATAAAGCGTAGCCCCGAGCGCATACTCGAGTATGTGTTTCGGGGAGTCCTTCGTCACTATGCCAGGCTGTTTGAAAAAGACATTTTCTTTTTGAGAGGCCGATAAAAAATCAAAGTACTGCAAATGGATCACCTTCTTTAGCTAAAGGACAACGCCTGCCGCTGTTTGACTATGTAAAAAAAGGAGTGGAGCAGGAAACAACCCTTCCACCCCTTCGATTTTCTTTTTATACTTCCTTTGAAGCGGCCGTTTGTTCTTTGACAGCTTTTTGTTTGTTCATATAGTGAATGATAAATGTCGCTGCAAAAGCAATAACCAGAATGATGAAGAATACGCTGTGCGGCATCTCGATGTGCCATACGCTTGCAGCCATTTTCAAAGCGATGATTCCAATTAAAATAAACGCAGTCGTTTCAAGCTCAGGCACTTTATCAATCAGTGTCAGGAAGAATTTCGCGACTGTCCGCATCATTAAGATGCCGAGCATTCCGCCGATTAACAGCACCCAAACTTTTTCAGAAATCGCAAATGCGGCAAGGATGCTGTCGACCGAGAAAGCAAGGTCCATCAATTCTACAGTAATGACGGTAGCCCAGAACATCCCGAACACGCGAACCATCCAGCCGTCTTTTTTAACGGTGTTCGCATCATCATCGCCTTCTCCGATAAAGAAGTGCTTAATGACGAGCCATGCCAGGTATGCAGCGCCGAGCAGCTTGATCCACCAGAATTTGATAAGGATCATGCCGAGTCCGATAAACAGAAATCTAAAGAAATACGCTCCGACCAAACCGTAAGTCAGCGCTTTTTTACGCTGTTTTTCCGGAAGGTGTTTCACCATCACGGCGAGAACGAGTGCGTTGTCCGCCGACAAAAGCCCTTCCAGCACGACCAGTGAACCGATCAGCCCCCACGAGACGGGATCGCTTAAAACCTCAACCCACATTTTCCAGTCGAAAAATGAGGCGTATATTGAAATAATATGATTGAATAAATCCACGTTTGGTTACCTCCTAATGATTGAAAAGGGAAACTGAACCACAAAATCGTGATCCAGTCTCTGTAAAACTAGACTTGCAGGCCGTAATTCCGGCAAAGCGAAGCCAATCCGCCCGAAAATCCGCTGCCGATCGCATTGAATTTCCAGTCCGCCCCGTGGCGGTAAAGCTCACAAACAACCACTGCCGTCTCGATCGAAAAGTCTTCTCCTAAATCAAAGCGAAGCAGCTCTTCATTTGTCGCATCATCGACAAGCCGCACAAAAGCGTTTGAAACTTGTCCAAAATTTTGGCTGCGGCTTTCTGCATCATGAATCGTCACGGTGATGCCGATTTTTTCGACATGGGCAGGAATTTTGGAAAAATCGACGATGATTTGCTCGTCATCGCCGTCCCCTTCCCCCGTTCTGTTGTCGCCCGTATGAATAACGGCTCCGCTCGGGTGCTCCAGATTGTTGTAGAAAACAAAATCATGGTCGTTCACGCATTTATCATCGGCGTCCACGAGGAAAGCGGAAGCGTCCAGGTCAAAATCAGCTCCGCCCGTATATTTGTTTGTATCCCATCCCAGGCCGATCAGCGCTCTCGTCAAGCCCGGATTCGTCTTCGTTAAGTCGATCCGCTGTCCTTTTGATAATTGAATAGCCATATGGTGGAACCTCCTTTACAAAATGTCATGCCGCGGGGAGGCGGCATCGCTGTCCAAAAACGGATTTAGCCGACTTGCAAGCCAAAATCTGTGGCAATCCGCGCCAGTCCGCCCTGGTATCCGGAACCGATCGCAGAAAATTTCCACTCTCCGCCGTGGCGGTAAAGCTCACCGGTGATCAGCGCCGTTTCAATGGAGAAATCCTCAGCCAGATCATAACGGATCAGTTCTTCGTTTGTCTCTTCATTCAGCACGCGGACATATGCGTTTGACACCTGTCCGAAATTTTGCCTGCGGGCTTCCGCCTCATGGATCGTAATGACGAATGAAATCCGTTCGATATTAGCCGGCACAGCGTTCAAGTCGATTTTCACCTGCTCGTCGTCGCCTTCGCCCAAACCTGTCCGGTTGTCGCCCGTATGTATGACAGAACCGTTGCCGCCTTGGGTTTGGTTGTAAAAAACAAAATCTTTTTCCGACGCGCACTTCCCTGAAGCATCAAGCAAAAACACGCTGGAATCCAAGTCGAAATCAGCTCCGCCGTCGTATTTATTGACGTCCCAGCCAAGTCCCACGACAACTTTCGAAAGGCCCGGATTCGTTTTCGTTAAATCGATCTTCTGCCCTTTTGCTAATGAGATTGCCATTTGTATCTCTCCTTATTGTGTTTTTTCGATTAAGCGTAGCGTTTGACGAGGTCTGTTATGCTCGTATCGTTTGTGCCTTCTCCGACGGCAGTGAACTTCCATTCGCCGCCATCGCGGTAAATTTCGCCCGCTATCAGGCTTGTCCGCCCAGAATAGTCCTCTTTAAGATTGTATCTGACCATCTCTTGGCCGTCAGCCCTGTTGACGATGCGGATGAAGGCATTTTCGATCATTCCGAAGTGCTGGCTTCGTTTGACACAATCGTAAATGTTCACGACAAAAACAAGCTTATTGATTTGAGCGGGAACCTTTTGAAGATCCACGATAATTTGCTCATCGTCTCCGCTGCCTTCCCCTGTCAAATTATCGCCCGTATGCTCAATGCTGCCGCATCTGCTTCTCAAATTTCCAAAATAAATGACATTCTTGTTTTCTGTGACTCTTCCATTTTCAAGCATCAATACAGAGGCATCGCAATCCACATTCGGTGCGCCTCCGCCGAAAAGCTTTCCAAAAAACCCGCCGCTCCCTGATGAAACAGGGTCCCAGCCAAGGCCGACCATGATTTTGGAAAGCCCTGCATTTCCTTTTGTTAAATCAATCCGCTGACCTTTCTCTAAAGAAATAGCCAAACCGTTCACTCCCCCATAGAATCATAAATTGTAAGAAAAATATTTGCTGAAACGACATCATTCACGCCAGCGTGATTCATTTCATCATACTACAATCATTCGATCTTTTCATTAAATATACGACTAATGAATCAATATTTAACCTGCTTAACCATATATACGGACTACTCCAAGTGAAGGTTTCACTTTTTTTATAATCTTTTAAACCCAAACCATTGCAAGGGAAAACAGACTTCATTAAAATATATCTAAAAGATATATATCATATAGATACAGAAAGGTGGCAGCCATGTCTAGGAAAAACAATACGCCTTATGCCCTGCTCGGTTTGATCACGGCCGGCTATCGAACGGGATATGACATAAAGCAAATGATCGACAGGAGTTTGAATCACTTTTGGAAAATCAGCTACGGCCAAATTTACCCCTCACTAAAGCACCTGACAGAAACCGGATGGGTGACGGCTGAAGCATCCGCCCAAGAAAATAAGCCCGATAAAAAAGAGTACCGCATCACAAAGGAGGGACAGGAAGCACTGCAAACCTGGCTGGAAGAGCCGATCAAAGAAATCGCTGCGGAAAAAAACGAGTTTCTGCTGAAGATTTTTTTCAGCAAACAGCAAGACCGGCTGTCAACCGCCGAAAAAGTCAGAGAGTATCAGCAAAAGCTTAAAGAACGATATGACGCATACCGCGCAATAGAACAATCGATCATATCGTGTAAGGACAATTCGCGCGATTCGGAGTACTGGCTTTTCACGCTTGATTATGGAAAGCGGAGCACGCGTGCCGGAATCGAGTGGTGTGAAGCGACAATCAGCCGTTTAACAAACCGGGAGGATGAGACAAATGGGAAAAACGATCTTCACTAAGCCGATGACGGCCGACCCTGATGACGAAGTAGTTGTATTTGTGATCGGCATGCGGATCAACAAATGGCACGCCGTTCATAAATGGTGGCCGGTGTTTACCGCCATGTCCCCGATGATCCGCGAGCTTTACAAAAACAAAGATTCCGGCTTTCTCTCTATGGAAACATCGATCAATTTCCGGACGATCTTCCTCATCCAATACTGGCGTTCATTTGAAGCCTTGACTATCTATGCAAAAGAAGAAAAGCACATGACCGCCTGGCGCAATTATTACCAAAAATCGGCCGCCTCCGGAGCTGTCGGCATATATCATGAAACATACACAGTCCCAAAAGGCCGCTATGAAACGTTTTATCACAACATGCCGCTGTTCGGGCTGGCCAAAGCATACGGCCATACACCCGTTACCCGCCGGACAAAAACGGCGGAACAGCGAATCCGGGGATGAGAAAACGCCTGCAGCCTGCAGGCGTTAGTCAATGTGGCGCCGTTTTTCTTTTAAAAAGCTCCTGCTCCGCTGCCGCCGTCAGACGCCGAACCGCCTGCATCATGAGCTTCGCCGCCTGAATAAGCGGCCGTATGCTGCCAGCTTGAAAACGGGTATTGAAGATAGCCGGCTGCAGCCAGGCCGATGACCGGGGATGTGCGGTCAAGCGTGTCTGATGATGTCTTGAACGATGCCTGGAATTGTTTCTCGACCCCGAGAACAATCGCATAGATCATGCTTTTTTCTTTTTCCAAACTGTTCAAAGGTTCGCCTTTTTTCAGCTGACTTCTCCAATAGTGGATCGATCTTCTGTATACAGATGCGCATCTGTTTTCTTTTAAGGAAGGGATCATGGCAATCAGCAGGATCGACAGCACGATAGACCCGCCGTAGGACATAATGGTGTCCGCGCTTTCAGTGAAAACAGATGCGAAAAACAGCCCGATGAAAAACAGAATCGAATACAGTTTAGATTTTGCAAGAACGATGCCGGCCGACAAGCCAAAACCGAAGATGATGCACGCAGTCATAAAACCGATCAGCGGCACAATATCCGCATAAAGGATATTGTGCAAAAGCCCCGTCTGCACGAAAAGGAGGGAAAGCGAAATCATTCTAAGCCAGCGGTTTTCTTGAAAGAACTCTCTGTACAGCGGATCTTGCTTGACGCTTTCCGTCCATTTTTGAACCACGTTTTGGAGAATGATTCGCTTCCGTTCGTACTTTTCCAAGTCTTCCCGCTTTTTGACTTCCTCTTCTGTCGGTCCGCTGAGCGAGTCCAGCCTGAATGTATATGCATTTTCTCCCGTTTTGTCAAAAAGCTTTTCGATGAGCAGCCGATCGGGCTTCGGCAGATCGGCCTTATTTCCGGAAAAATCGAATTGATACGTCTCATTCGGCGCTTTTTTATCGCGGAGAAACCTTTCTTCCGCTTGTACCCTTTTCATGGTGAGAAGCCCCCGCTGGTAAAGCGACAGCAAACCGGAAAGCAGATCGCGGTCTTTGAATGCCCCTTTTCTGTACAAAAAGGCAACAAGCACGGGATCGAACGTTTCCAGCTGTTCGACCGGAACCAGCTTTAGGTTCCTCTTTCTTATGACCGAAAACATGACCAGAACGGCAAGCGCCAAACCGATGAGCCCCGCAGAAATCCATATCAGCCTGTTTGCGTTTCCCATTCGCTCGGCATGTTTGGCATAGCGTATGGCCGTGTTTCTTTCCTCCTTAAGCAAATCGTCATTCGGTTCAATAGACGGATGACGGACTGCCTTTGGCAGTGCATTCTGCGGGAAGTAAATTCTCAGCTCAGAGCTTGTCCCCGCCGGATAAAGAGCGCTTTTATACGTGACAGTCCGATCTTTGATCTCCGCGATCTTCCCTTTTCCTTTTTCGCGTAAAAACGCGTGTATTCCGGAGTCCTTCACCTGATCCGGAAGCTTCACCCGGATCGTCACATGATGATAATCTTCATTTGTCTTTTCATAAAAAGAATGGAACAAAACGGACGTATCTTCAAACTTTTGCGCGGCTTCCTCGACGGTATAGTGGTACCGCACGGTTTTCGTTTCGTCTTTTGAAGCCGCATACACGAAATACGTTCCATCTTCAAACTTTGTTTTTAACGGCCGGGATCCGCCCCGCTTTTCGGAAAGATACGCTTTAAACCCTTTCACGCGGCCGGACGTCTTCTCGGTGAACGACCTTGTCATCCCGTTGAAGGAACCGTGAAAATCGTATGTATACACTTCCTCAACATCCAAATCGCCATTTTCTTTCACCGATGCCTGAATATCAACCTTATCAATCGAAAAGGATTTTTCCGCGTCAGAAAATCCTGAAATAAGAAAAAAAGCACTGAACATCAAAAAGAAAAAGGAACGCTTCATCTTCAGTAAATCCTTTCATTTTTTGTCTCTGCCTTAAATATACGGAAAAGCGGGAGAATTGTTTCAGATGTTCATAGATATGACACTGAATGTCCAAATGTTTTATATAATAGATGAAAATAGATTTTTCAAAGAAAGAAGGATGCCTTTTGTTGAAAAAATTCATCATACTGCTTTCTATCACGTGTATTCTTTCAGCTTGTCAAAAGAACTATAAAGGTGAATATGTCAAATGGGGGGACTCTCTCACAGAGGAAAACAAAAATTGCTTAAAAGAGCATCAAATCCCTTTCAAAGATAAAGGCGGGACGACATATATCCCTGAGGATGCATTTGATGCAGCAATCAATAGCTGTTCTTAATGCGGGCCCGCCGACTCCTCCGAATGACTTCGCGCCGATAAGTCAGGTGACGTCAGTCACAACTGTTCCGCGGGATTCGCAAGAGTTTACTCTTTATGCAAATCTCCCCGCCTTTTTCCTTCCACCCTGACGCACTACGGCCTTCCGCAAAGGCCGTAGAAAAAAAGGTGCAGCATTTCTTCGGTAAAATGGCTGTTTTTCTCAAAAGCCTCTCCCAGCTCTTTTGAATGTTGAATGATCATGTTCATGTACACAAGAAAGCTTTGCGCGGTAATGTTAGAAGAGATCGCACCCGACCGGTGGCCGTCTTCTATCAATTGAAGCATAAGCGGAATGATTTTTTCGTCATATTGCGTTTGAATATAGTCCATCATTTCATTGTCTTCGATCATCAGCTCTCTGATCATCGTGAGCGTAAACTTTTCGCGATTGGCTTCTTTCTTTTGCAAAATGATATGTTCAATCTTTTCTTTCACCGATATATCTTTATTCATGTATTCCGTAAACTCGTCGACGGCTTGGTCAATATAGTCCTTGAATACCTCATGCAGAAGCGCTTCTTTGCTCCCGAAATAATTGTAGATCGTTACCTGCGAAACATTGGCTTTCTTGGCGATGTCCGTGATGCGGATTCGCTTCGGTTCCCACGTCTTCAACAGCTCCAATGTCGCTTTCTTGATCTTCTCTTTAATCAATGAAGCCCTTTTTTCAAATCCGTTCATCCAATCATCCTTGCTGTAAATATTCTCATAATGAAATTATAACATAAAAATATTTCATTAATTTTCATTGACACGCCAGTTGTTCCGAACGTAGAATGAATTATGTAATTTATGATTAAAAATATTTCATCTTTTTCACTTTGGAGGGTGTTCCAATGCTGACAGTTCAAGGATTGACCAAAACATTCCCGAACGGAAAAGGCATATTTGATGTTTCATTTTCCATTCAAAAAGGAGAGGTTTTCGGATTTTTGGGCCCGAACGGCGCCGGAAAGTCGACAACCATCCGCCATATCATGGGGTTTATGCGGCCTGATCAAGGCGAGATCACGGTAAACGGAATGGACGTGCGGAAGCATCAAGGTAAGATTCAGCGCCATATCGGCTACCTTCCCGGAGAAATCGCTTTTATCGAGGGAATGACGGGGAAGACGTTTCTCGATTTCATGGCTGACATGCAGGAGATCAAAGATACCGCGAAGCGCGATAAGCTGATCGACCGCCTGCAATTCGACGTGCATACCCCGATCAGAAAAATGTCAAAAGGGATGAAGCAGAAAGTGGGGATCGTTGCCGCCTTTATGCATAGTCCTGAAGTGATCATCCTTGATGAACCGACATCAGGGCTTGACCCGTTGATGCAAAAAGTGTTTATTGACATCGTCCTCGAAGAAAAAGCGAACGGGACGACGTTTTTAATGTCCTCCCACAGCTTTCCGGAAATTGAAAGAACCTGCGACAGGGCCGCGATCATTAAAGACGGCAGGCTCATCGCCGTAAAAGATATTCACGAGCTGCAGACCATGCAGAGGAAAGTGTTTGAAGTGACGTTTGAAAACGAAGCGGACATCCCGGCTTTCATCGAGTCCGGCCTGCAAATCGAATCGCGTCAAGGCAACCGGGTTAAGGTCGCCGTTTTGGGAAATCATGATCGGTTTATAAAAGAGGCTGCAAAATATCGCGTCCGCCATATTGATGTGTCGACGCAAAGCCTTGAAGAAGTGTTTATGAACTACTATGACAGAAAGGGTGCAGCAAAGTGAATCTCTCCCTGTATAAACAAATGATGAAAACGAATGTGAAAGGCATCATGAGCTATGCGGCAGGTTCGGCGTTTTATATCCTTTTGATTCTCGGCATCTATCCAAGCATTGCAAAAAATACCGGGGATTTTGAGAACATGATCAACTCAATGCCGGAGGGAGTTCTGAACGCCTTCGGGTTTGAAAACGGGCTTGGGAGCCTGGAAGACTTTATGTCAGGGGAATATTACGGACTCATCTTTATCATTATCCTTTCGATCTTTGCCGTCATGCTGTCAACAAAGCTTTTGGCAAAGCTGGTTGACCAGGGCGCAATGGCTTATATCCTGTCAGCACCGACAACAAGGGCAAAGGTCGCTTTCACACAGGCCGCCGTTTTAACAACCGGGCTGTTTATCATTATGGCCGTGACAACCATTGCCGGGTTGGCCGGATATGTATGGATGATCGGGGATGAATACGACTTTCATGTATCCAGGTTCCTTTTCATCAATCTGCTTGGCTTTTTGCTCTTTTTTGCGGTCAGCGGCATTTCGTTTTTCATTTCGGCCGCTTCAAATGACGAGAAAAAAGCCCTCAGCCTATCCGGAATGATTACATTTTTGTTTTTCAGCCTGGATCTGATCGGTAAGCTTAGCGAAAAGACGGAATGGCTCAGAAATCTCTCTATCTTTTCTTTATTCAGGCCCGGCGACATTGCAGGAGACAGCGCCGAAACATTGAAAGCCGCCCTTATTCTTTCAGTCATCGGCTTAGCCGCTTTTTTGACCGGTATTTTGATCTTTAAAAAGCGCGATTTGCCGCTGTAATGCAAAAAACCGCCGTTCCTTTTCAGGACGGCGGTTTTTGTTTATTGTTTATTCAACGACGCGTCTTACGACTCCGCTGAAATGGGCTCTCCAATAAGGGTTGCTCATGGAATCGATGGATACTCCGCGTGAGCTGTTGTCATTCAGGAATTGGCCGTTTCCGAGATAGATTCCCACATGGCCGTTTGTTTTATAAGTGTCGAAGAAAACCAAGTCTCCGCGTTTCATGCTAGACGGGCTGACAGCGCGGCCTTTGCCGAGAAGCGTGTCAGTGTTACCGCCGAAACCAAGCTCTACGCCTGCTGAAGCATAAGCCCAGCGAACGAAAGATGAGCAGTCAAAACGGCGGGCATCGATATCAGCTTGCGTGCGTCCGCCTCCCCATTTGTACGGAGAACGGCCGACGATGCTTGATCCTGTGCTGATCGCGACTTCAATCGCACTGCCGTTGTTGCTTACAGCTGAACCTGAAGAATAGCTGCGTGAAGAGCTTTTTCTTGCTTTGCTGCTTGATGATGAACCGTTGTCAGAAGATCCGTTTGATTTGCTGACTGATCCGGAATCTGATGAAGATTCGGATGTTTTGGCTTTCGCTGACTCTTCCTTAGCTTTGGCGGCGGCTGCAGCTGCTGCTTTTTCATCTGCGATTTTTTTCGCAAGCGCAGCTTCCTCTTTTGTGAGTGAGCCTGATTCTTTTTTCAGGTCGTTCAGTTCTGATTCGGCTTTATCTTTCTTGGCTTGCAGCTGTTTGGATAGGTTGTCCTGCTCCTTCAGCTGTGCATCAAGGTCTTTTTTAAGGTTTTTCAGATCCGCAAGCGTTTTTTGGATCTCGTCCAGTTTCGTATTCAAATCAGACATTGCTTTTTCAAGCTTGTTTTTATCTTTTTCCTGTTCATCAAGAAGGTCTTTGTCCGCATCTACGATCGTTGAAACAGCAGTCGCACGGCTGATGAAATCGCCAAAGCTTTGCGCGCCGAGAAGAACGTTGATGTAGCTTTGCGATCCGCCGCTTTCCTGCAGGCTGCGCACGCGCTTTTTAATGACCTTTGAGCGCTCTTCAATTCTTTTTTCCGTTTCTTTGATTTCTTTTTTCAGTGCGGCCACTTCTTCTTTCAATTTTTTGTTTTCAGCTTCTTTGTCTTCGATTTTGTTGCTTGTAGCAAGCGCTTTTTCATCAAGCTCTTTCATCTTTTGTTCAAGCTTTTGCTGTTCCTCTTGAAGCTTTGCAATTTCCCGTCTTTTGCTGTCGATGCTTGAATCAACTTCAGAACGCTTTTTTTGTACTTCCTGTTTTTGCTCTGATGCGCTTTTCGCTGACGCATTGTCGTTCATAAAGGGGGTAAATAGACCGGCGGTGCCAAGGACCGACGCTAAACCAAAAGCATAAACTTTTTTCTTCACTTTCTACTCCTCTTTCCTTTATGTATTTTTGTTTTTTCATTATGTAAATTCGAGAAAATATTAAAATGTTAAATAATAAATCTTCCAGACTTACGTCCTATGATAAAAATCTTCCAAACTGATGTACAGACGTTATTATAACATCTATTTTCGACAATAGGTGCCAAGTTATATTACATTTATATTTCGTTTTTATTTCAAGACTGTCATGTTTTGACTGATTCTGTTAACAGCTCGTTTGTTTGACCTTGCAGCGATAATTTTCTATGCTGGTTTTACACGATTTGGACGTTCAATTTACAGGAAAGGAAGTCCGAAGACTCATGCTACATCTCAGCATTTTAGACCAGGTTCCGGTGTCAAAAGGATCTGATCCGAATACGGCGCTGAAGCAGTCAGCCGAGCTGGCCGGATTGGCTGATGAATGGGGGTACAGAAGATACTGGTTTGCCGAGCATCACAGTACAAGGGGGCTTGCAAGCACTGCCCCCGAGATCTTAATCGCCCATATTGCAGCAAAGACCTCGAACATTCGCGTCGGTTCCGGCGGCGTCCTGCTCCCGCAGTACAGCCCGTTTAAAGTAGCCGAAACCTTCCGCCAGCTCGAAGCGCTGTATCCCGGCCGGATCGACCTCGGGCTGGGCCGCTCGCCCGGGGGAACCGCAAAAACGCGTCTCGCGCTGACAGACGGAGTAAAGAAGAGCCTGCACGATTTTCCGAGGCAGCTTCGGGATTTGATCTACTATCTGACAGATGACATCCCTTCTGATCATGAGTACGCCGGGATAAAGGCCGCTCCCCTTACGGCTTCATCTCCAGGTCCATGGCTGCTCGGGCTCGGGGAAAACAGCGCGGAACTGGCGGCCGGCATGGGCGCGGGATATGTATTTGGCCATTTCATCAATCCGGAAAGAGGCGAAGGCGCCTTTAAAACTTATCACGAACGCTTTCAGCCGTCCCCTTTCTTTGACAGACCCCATTCTCTCGCCGCCGTCTTTGTCGTCTGCGCCGAAACCGATGAAAAAGCGGAAGAGCTCTGTTTAAGCCAGGATCTTTGGCTGCTTCGGGTGGAAAAAGGGCTGGACAGCCGCGTTCCAAGCATAGAAGAGGCAAAATCGGCCTCCTATACGGCCGCCGATAAGGCGAAGCTTGAGAAAAACCGAGGGCGCATGGTGATCGGCTCGCCCAAAACCGTCAAGCAGAAGCTGCTGGAGCTCTCAGAGCGCTACCAAACGGAAGAGATGATGGTGTTGACGAACGTTTACCGTTTTGAAGATAAAAAGCAGTCTTTTGAAAGACTGGCGGAGCTGTTTTTATAAAAAAGCAAAAATCCCTTTTCAAATGGCTTGAAAAGGGATTTTCAGATTTTAAAACATCCGGTAAACATTTTCGCACTCTTCTGCTCTCGGCTCATAAAAACAGTGCGATTTATAGCGTCCGACATGCGGCTGGTTATACCACTGAGCCGGGCATGCACCCGCCGGCTTGAAGTACCACAAACTATATTTTGCGGGCCAGTACCTTTCCCCGTTTATAGACCTTCTGGCCAAGCGCCTTTCTTTGTCCCTCGCCCTTTGATAAAAATATCCGTGTATTACCGCCTCAAAGGCGTGGGGCTGAAAAATCATCTGCCGAATGGTTCGCAACCCCTTAAAATCCGAACAATTCGCTCTGATGCGGTTGATTCCGACGTTTCCGACAAGAAGCATTCCCCGAACCCCTTCGCCTTCAGCTTCAGCTCTCAAAAGCCTTGCCAAAAGGGTAACGTCTTTAGATGAAGCCTGAACCACTGCCATTTTGCCACCCCCATTTTACTGTCATCTTTATCATATTCTTTTTGATTTAGGTGATGACCATTAAAATCGTTTCACGGCTTATCTTTGACATCCTGTGCGGAATCAGGATATTCTTCTGTTAATCAGAATTGTAAAAAATTGAAATCGGGGTGGTGCACGTGTCAGCAATCGTAAGCCCGGATTGGGTCATAAAGCGGCTGAAGGAAGATCCGGACCGAATGGTTATCGTCGATGTAAGCTTTCACTTATCAAAGCCTGAAGAGGGCCGAAAAGCGTATTTGAAAGGGCACCTTCCGGGAGCCGTTTACGTTGATCTGGAGCGGGATTTATCGGGAGATACCGGAACACACGGAGGAAGGCATCCCCTGCCGGCGCCTGAAACAATAGCGAAAATGCTTGGCGATATCGGCATCGATCACAAGACGGCCGTTGTCGTCTATGATGACAACGGCGGCATGTTCGCCGCGCGCTTCTGGTGGCAGCTCCGCTATCTCGGCCACACAAGCGTCTATGTATTGGACGGCGGCTTGTCGAACTGGGTAAAAGAAGGGCATGACATCACATCAGAGGTGCCGAAGCCCGTTCCGCGCAAATTTATTCCAAAACCTCAGGAAGATGAACTCCTTGATGCAAAACAGGTGAGAGAACGGATCGGCCGCCCGGGTTCGACCTTGATCGACGCACGGGAAAAAGCGAGATATGCGGGGGAATCCGAGCCGCTTGATCATAAGGCCGGCCACATTCCCGGAGCCAAAAACTACTTTTGGAAAGGCAATTTGCGCGAAGACGGCAAATGGAAGAGCCATGAAAAGCTTAAACAGCACTATGCATCATTAAATCCGAAAAGCGAAATCGTCGTCTATTGCGGATCAGGCGTCTCAGCCTGTCCGAATGTGCTCGGATTAAAGGAAGCGGGCTTTAAGAATGTAAAACTGTATGCCGGGAGCTGGAGCGACTGGATCAGTTACGCTGATAACCCGGTGGCGACCGGGGAGGAGTAACCGGAGGCTTTTTGCAGATTAGAAGAATTTTACCGGGGAGAATGATGGAAGTGAACGAAGACATCGTAACTTTTAAATGTCCAGCATGCAACCAGTTGCCTGAGAAACCGAAAATGGAAAGCAGCCAATTTGAAATGGTTGCTTTTGAGGAAGGGATTGAATGGTCCGATTTCACCGGCAATGTGCCTTCTTTGGAGGAGGGGATATGGGCTAGATCCGATCAAGCCCCGGTTGCCGGGGAGGAAAGGATTATACAAGCATCCCATCCGTTTCACTTGGCTATTGGCGAAACGTCCTGGACGTTGTTCATGCCCGCACGCTCCAGTCTAAACGGATGGGACAGCTATCCCTCCGAAATTGATCGGTCCGCATTTGTCCAATTCAGTCTGGAGCATGTCATTGACTGCAATGAAGAAAAGGCATGGGTGAAAATCAACATACACCATGCCGTTTATCTGAAAAACATCAGCTCCATCCTCCCCGCCCGCGATGGTTCGGGGGCTTTGAATTTTTTTCATTCGTTCGATCCTCCTCATGTTTATACCTACGGCGACTGGATCCTGCTGGATGCAAACGCACAAAGTAATTTGGGAGTATGGGCGCTGATACATAAAACAGCCGAACGCAGCCATCTGGCGGCATATGGCGAGTGGGGATTTCATTCCTATTTGGTCTATGGCGGAAATCTGATCATACCTGAGAAGGAATTGGCGGCTTTTCTAAATGCATGAATGCAGCGTTTGCATTCGCCCTGGCTTTTGCGCCGGGCGCAGTTGTCGATGCAATCAATTATCATCCGTTTCTTAAATCATTTTCCCTATAAAAACTTCTCCGTTATGAGCATCGATGAATACGGGCGATATCGGGCGGTAGACGAGCCTGTAATGATCATTTTTTTCCCGTTTGTATTCTCTCTCCCATTGCAGCTTCACATCAAAAGCCTCTGCAAAAATAGCTTTTGCTTCTCCAGCTGAAACAGCGGGTGACGGGTTCATCTCTTTCAGTGTTTCCGGTTCGATTTCGGGCCCGAAAAACCCGATGACGCGACCGTTCGCGCGGTTGATGATAATGTTTGCAAATTCCGCTCTTAATGGCATTCCTTCATATTGAACATCAAATTGAAAATGGGCGTTCTGTCCGTTGTCTTCATTCCCCAAAGGGCGCATGCGGAAAAACTCCCCGGCACACGGATAAAGCCGATAGAGAAATTGCAACGCCCTTTGAAGGCATACTTCTTCGGTCAAAACAGGAGGTCCTTCCGCTTTAATAAAAGAGAACATTCCCTTCAGTTTTCCCGATTGTTTATCTTTCTTGATTTTCAGCGTATTTTGATTGCGCTCTTTGAAAAAGCCTGCCATGGTAAAGTCTGTTGGTTCAGGATCGCCTCCTTCACGCCATACGGTTACAATCGAATCTCCAAAATCGATTTCGCGAATTTTCCGAAGAGAAGAGCTGAAGCCGATCATTTCATTGATATCTGCGTCACGCTCAGCTTCAGGCAATAAAGGGAGCGGTATTGTTTCCGTCTCTTCTCCATCCATTGAGACTTGCAACATTTCAATTTCCTCTGCCGAATCGGCAGGATGGCTCAAAAACGGCAAATCCGCCTCATAAACAAGATGCGGCCGATCGTCTCCCCCCTTGTACAAATTCTGATGAATCTTTTCGATGGCAAGATTCAATTCAACGCTCTCAAGATAACGGGAGATCACCGTTTCCTTATCAACGATCTGCTTTGGAACAGCAAACGAATCTGTCCCGCCGTCATAGCGGAATCTCTTTACTTCTCCGTTTCTTCCGACCGTCACGGAAAAGCCCGTTTGCGGCAGCGGAAGATCGAGAACGGTCTGGGCATATGAATATTGAACAGTGTCTTCTGTCACTTTCTTCTCCTGAAAAACAAACGCTTCCGCTGCATGTGGATAATGGCGTTCGACAAATTGCAGGGCCTTTTGCCGCAGGCGTTCGTCCGGAAGCGTGTCCGTGTATGTTTTAAATGAAGCGTCTTCTTTCGTCAGACTGATCAGCCTTCCTTCTTGATCCAATTCTACTGTAATGCCTTTATCTTGATTGTCCGCATCCTCCCAAACATAAAAAGCCCGGCCTTGTTCTTCTTCACAGCACTCTTCGACCATGAGCCGATAGTTTTCAGGGACAGCACCGATATGATGAGCTTTTTGCTTTAACTGTTGACCGTTCAAATCCAATCTCCCTTTCCTTTTATTTTTCGCAATTATTTATACGAAAGGGCCTTTTAATAGTTTCAAAAAATTGGATTTGATTGATATTCAGATGAATGATGCCAGTCTGACACTGTAATATCTCATCGCTTTAGGTACCCCTTTTATCTCAAATACCCCTTTATAAATCAGCTCCCGGATTCGATATTCGATAAATTCATCGCCGATGTATTCATCCAGATGGCCGAGAACCTCCCCAACGACCCTCGTACAAATGATAAAATCCTTTTTTGAATGGCGATTCTGGAGCTTTGTTGCTCTATCAATAATCAACGCATCGAAAAAGTTCTCTTCTTCACTTTTGATTTTTTTATTTTTCCACGTTCTTAATACGTTTTTACTTCCTGAAAGTTCTTCCCATTCCATAAGATAACGAAGCTTCCCGCCTTGAGACATCCGGGATTTGAAGGCTCTTTTTTCATACAAAACTCCGAGTTTGTCAGGGAGGATTTCGCCTGAATGCCTATAAACGATAGCACCCTTTGAAGATGTATTGAGGTGAAATATATCGTTTGTTTTGTGATGCAATAATTTGAGCGCAAACCTGAGCCCGGTTTGCTCATGGGCATTATCTCCCGCCCAGATAATGACGGGAACATGCTCCTGAATGCCGTCCAGTCGATATATTTCCTCTTCAAAGCGGTTATATTGTTCTTTCAATTCATCATCATAATCGTTGAAGTGCTCTTTCATCCATTCATAGCGCTTCATTCGGCCTTCTTTTGTTTCAAGCCGGGAAAGCGGACCGATTGACAATATGCCGGGGAAGGCGATGATGTCTTCTTGATCGGCTTTCCCGGCTTGTTTGAGCGCCATTTTTAAGCTGCCGGCAACAGAAAGGCCAAACACGATGTGAATGGCTTGAACATCATGCTTTCTTGGCGGCTGATCCCCTCTTTTCTTGAATTCATCAAAAAAATCGATCATCCGTTCACAAAACTCGTCTTTTGGAACGCCCCCATCCTGCTGCATTTCAATCGTTATCAGCATGTTCAGCAAAATGCTTTTCGCTTCCTGTTCGGTTAGTCTGCTAATGTTTTTCTTCAGTTCCTCCACCATGAAAATCTCTCCCTTCGAAAACGCTGTACCGGGTTTATTCTCTCATGTTCCAATAGAATATCAAAACCCGGTTTCCGGTTTTCGAAAAAAGTCCTACTCCAATTGCGAAGGATACAGCGTCATGCCGCCGTCAACAAACAATGTCGCGCCGGTGACGTAAGACGCCTCATCCGAAACGATCCATGCCGCCGCTTGGGCGACTTGTTCAGGTGTTCCAAATGCATTCATCGGAATCTTCCTTAACTGTGCCGCTTTATGGCTTCCCTCCAGATCGTCATTGCTTTCGGTTGCGATCGTTCCCGGAGCGATGGCGTTGATGCGGATGCCCTTTTCGGCATAGTTGATGGCCAGCGTTTCAGTCAGCAGCTTCATTCCGCCTTTGGAAGCCGAATATTGAACGTTTGTCGGTCTCGGAATTTGCTGATGAACGCTGGATATATTGAGTATGCTTCCCTTTTTGCCGTGCTCCAGCATGTATCGAATCGCTTCTTTAGCGCCGAGAAATGCACCTGTTAAATTGACGTCGATCACCTTTTTCCAATCGTCAAGACTTAGTTCGTGCGGGAGTGCGTTTTTGCCGTTGAATCCCGAATTATTCACCATGACATCAATCGTGCCGAAATGTTGAACAGCAGCTTCAAGAAGCGCCTTCACGCCCTCCTCCTTTGAGACATCAGCGCCAACCGCATGAGCGTTTCCTCCGCTTTGTTTAATATGATCAACGGTTTCCATAGCACCGGCGGGATCGCTGTGATAATTAATAATCACATTCATCTTTTCTTTCCCAAACCGTTCTGCAATCGCTTTTCCGATTCCTTTTGAGGAGCCTGTGACGATTGCCGTTTTCCCTTTCAAATCATTGTACACGCTAAAGCCCTCCTTGCATGTCTTCTCGTTTTCTACCATTCTATTACCCTGCATGACCGTTATAAAAACGAAAATGGATCTTTAGCATGATCTTTCTTTAAAATATGGAAGATTCAGAATTATTTTGCTAATATCTTACTTGAAAATAAATAAGGAAGTGATGTTTTGATGGCGAAAAATGGTGTTTCACGCGTTTTCATTGCCGGACTCATTGGAATTTCTATTTTTTCTTCGGGCATTTACTCTGCACAAGCTGCATCATCGCCGCATAGCCCAGTCTCCAGCGACCCTTCGTACAAGCCCGGCTCCACCTATGATCCCAACATAAAAATTGACAATAACGGCGCCTATTCGAAAGCCTTCAAAGGAACCGGAACACCAGGCGGCTCCGTCCAGGCCAAACCGAAAAAAGAATCGCCCGCCGGCCCGCCTTACAGCCCTAAATCGGTAATCGGCTCAGATGAACGGACAAGGGTGACTGATACAACGGCCTTCCCATACAGAGCAATCGTCCATATTTCAAGCAGCATCGGCTCATGCACAGGCTGGCTGATCGGACCGAAAACGGTAGCAACGGCCGGGCACTGCGTCTATGACACGGCAAGCCGATCATTCGCGGGAACCGCCACCGTTTCTCCGGGACGCAACGGTTCAGCTTACCCTTACGGATCTGTTACATCGACCCGCTATTTCATCCCGTCGGGTTGGCAGAGCGGAAATTCCAATTATGACTACGCAGCGATCGAGCTCAGCCAGCCGATCGGCAATACCGTCGGCTATTTCGGATATTCATACACCGCTTCATCGCTTGCAGGGGCAAACGTGACCATAAGCGGATATCCCGGAGACAAAACAACAGGCACCCAATGGCAAATGTCCGGAACGATCGCTCTTTCAGAAACGTATAAACTGCAATATGCGATCGACACATACGGAGGTCAAAGCGGTTCTCCGGTATATGAGAAAAGCAGTTCAAGGACAAACTGCAGCGGCCCATGCTCGCTGGCGGTTCATACGAACGGCGTATACGGAGGGTCCTCTTACAACAGAGGCACCCGCATTACGAAAGAAGTATTTGATAATTTCACAAGCTGGAAAAACAGCGCACAGTAACACCATTACACAACCCGTTTCCTCATGGAACGGGTTTTTTCAGTTTGGAAGTATAAAAGAGCGATGTTTTGAAAGCGTTTCATTTTGTATAATGGTTGGTAAAGGATGTGATGACTGATGATATCTGCACAAATCAAATCGCAATTGATGAACATCGTCGGCCCGGAAAACTATGATGATTCGAATGCAGGACGCCTTGTCTATTCCTATGATGCGACGCCGCAATACCAATCAATGCCTGATGCGGTCGTCGCACCGCGCTGCACCGATGAAGTGTCGCGCATTTTGAAGCTTTGCAACACCCACCGCATTCCGGTTGTGCCGCGCGGC
Source organism: Bacillus sp. FSL K6-0138 (assembly GCF_037982765.1). Classification (NCBI taxonomy): domain Bacteria; kingdom Bacillati; phylum Bacillota; class Bacilli; order Caryophanales; family Bacillaceae; genus Bacillus; species Bacillus sp. FSL K6-0138. Next base: position 381,162 of record NZ_CP150286.1, on the reverse strand, counting down.
TCCGGTACCAATCTCTGCGCAGGCACATGCCCGACCGAAGGCGGGATTGTCCTCTTGTTCAAGCATATGAATCAGATCCTGGAAATCGATGAAGAAAATCTGACCATGACCGTCCAGCCCGGTGTGATTACTCTTGACTTGATACAAGCAGCAGAAGAAAAAGGCTTGTTTTATCCGCCTGACCCGAGCTCAATGAAGATTTCGACGATCGGCGGAAATATCAACGAAAACTCAGGGGGGCTGCGCGGCCTGAAATATGGAGTGACCCGCGATTATGTCATGGCTTTAGAAATAGTGCTGGCAAACGGCGATATCATCCGCACCGGCGGAAAGCTCGCAAAAGACGTTGCCGGCTATGACCTGACGCGCCTGTTTGTCGGCTCTGAAGGGACATTGGGCATCATCACCGAAGCGACACTGAAATTAATCCCGGCTCCTGAAACAAAGAAAACCGTCCTCGCCCTCTATGAAGATATCGATTCCGCAGCCAAGACCGTATCCAACATCGTCGCCTGCAAAATCATTCCGACAACACTAGAATTTCTTGATCAGCCTACTCTTCAGGTCATCGAAGACTTCGCCAAAATCGGCCTTCCGGTTCACGCCAAAGCCGTCCTTCTGATCGAACAGGACGGCGCAGAAGAAACCGTCAGCCGTGACATCAGCATTATTGAAGAGATTTGCAAAAAGGGGAACGCCGTATCCGTGCAAACGGCGAAAACAGAAGCGGAAGCTGAAGACCTCCGCAACGCCCGGCGCGCTGCGCTTTCCGCCTTGGCCCGCTTAAAGCCGACCACCATCCTGGAAGATGCCACGGTTCCCCGGTCAGCCATTGCCGCCATGGTGAAAGCGATCAACCGCATTGCCGAACAATATGATCTTACCATTTGCACGTTCGGCCATGCGGGAGACGGAAACCTTCATCCGACATGCACGACAGATGTGCGGAACACAGAGGAAATGGAACGGGTCGAACGGGCCTTTGCCGACATTTTCAAAAAAGCCGTTGAGCTTGGCGGCACGATTACCGGCGAGCACGGCGTCGGCGAAATGAAAGCCCCTTATCTCGAACTTAAACTCGGCGAAGCGGGAGTGAATGCAATGAGAGCAGTGAAGCAAGCTTTTGATCCGAACAACATTATGAATCCGGGCAAGGTTTTCGCAAAAGATTCCCGCAAACGGGTGGTGGTGTCAAAATGACGACATCAAAAGAAAAAAAGGCCATTCAGCAGCAGTTTCACGAGCGGATGGATGAAGAAGAGCTGCTGAACTGCATGCGCTGCGGATTTTGTCTGCCTTCCTGCCCGACCTACATAGAATCAGGCTTTCAGGAAAGCCATTCTCCCCGCGGGCGCATCGCCTTAATGAAAGCCGTCGCAGATGGAGTCATTGAACCTGACGAAGATGTCGAACGTTCCCTTGAGCTTTGCCTCGGCTGCCGGGCATGTGAACCCGTATGTCCCTCAGGCGTCAACTACGGCCGCCTATTAGAAGAGGCGAGGGACATCATTCAGCAAAATAAAAAACACCGTCTTCCGGCAAGGATGCTTCGCAATGCAGTTTTTAAAGGGCTTTTCCCGCACCAAAACCGCGTTCGGGCGCTGACCGGGATGCTCGGCATCTATCAGCGTTCAGGGCTGCAGAGTGCGGTTCGGAAATCAGGAATGCTGCGGATGCTGCCCGATCACCTCGCAAAAATGGAAAGCGTTCTGCCTAAAGTGCCGGATCTGAAGCGGCTGAAGAGCCGCCCGAACCTCCTTCCGCCGATCGGCAAGCGCAGGAAACGGGCCGCTTTTTTCTCAGGCTGTCTGATGGATACGTTGTTTTTAGATACAAATATGGCGACCATTAAGCTCCTCCGGCTGTCGGGATGCGAGATCGTCATTCCCGAGCAGCAGGCATGCTGCGGCGCCCTTCACGGGCACAGCGGTGAGAAGGAGCAGGCCGTCGGGTTGGCCAAACGGAACATCCGGGCGTTCGAGAATATAAACGCAGATTATATCGTAACAAATGCGGGAGGCTGCGGGGCGTTTTTAAAAGAGTATGAGCATCTCCTAAGGGATGAGCCGGAGTGGCGGGAACGGGCAAAGGTTTTTTCACAAAAGCTGAGGGATTTTTCCTCCGTCCTTCTGGAACTGGATTTCGGGCAAAACCCCCTCGAGCTTCCGAGCCAAATCGTGACATATCAAGACTCATGCCATTTGCGGAATGTGATGAAAACTTCCGCTGAACCAAGAAAGCTTCTCCGCGGCATCAAAGGCGCTGAATATAGGGAAATGAAACATGCGGAAAGCTGCTGCGGCTCAGCTGGAATTTACAATATTGTCGAATCAGTTATGTCGATGAAAATTCTTGACGCCAAAATGGAGGCGGCAAAAGCGACCAAAGCGGCAACGATCGTCACCGCAAATCCCGGCTGCCTGCTGCAAATGAAGCTAGGCATTGAACGGGAAGGCCTTGGAAACGAGGTGAGAGCCGTCCATCTCGCAGACTTATTATTAGAAGCCGCAGGAGAGCCAAGTTAGCGTCTCGTGTATATTTCTCGGGAAATAAATCGAAACGTGTCTGCCGCTATTTCCGGACAGCAGGGAAGTCGCCGTTCGGTTGTATAAACCGAAGGCCCTTCACCTGTCCGGAATCGTCGGCTTCAAAGCGCACGCTGAATCCCTGGAGATTTTTGATTTGAAATGTCATCTCGCGGTATGGAACAAGCTCGTAATCAGGCTGTCCGGGCAGCGAAACCCAGAGAGTCTTCGCGCCTCTAAGGGAAACGGCCAGTTCTGTCCCGTCTTCCAGCGTATATTTCCCGGTGAGCGATTCGAGAAATTCGGGATCGGACAATTGCTGATCAGGCTTTCTGATAAATTCAATTTCCTTCGCACCTTCCGTCATTTCAAACGGTACAGAAAAGCTGCTGATATATCCGTGCAAATCGGCGTCAAACGAAGACAGCATCGTCGCCCCGGTAAGTTCCAGTTTCATTTCGAATGTATCGTAATGGTAATGCTGCAAAGGCATGACAAACGAATTGTACAGTGCTTGCAATGCTCCGTCCTTAAGCTCTATTTTCAATTCTCCGTAGCCCGGATGCTCATAAATTCCGGCATAGTCCTCAAGAGCATGCGAAGGCTCCGTTCCTTCGATTCTGCTGATATCGGCGGACCGGTCCACTCCCAAGGCCGCTTTCTTGATCTTTTCCGTCTCGCCTTTCAGTCTGCCGCTCCAGTCGATTTCATCAAGGCCGAGCAATCGGTCAAAGATATTGTAGGCAAGCAAATTCGGAAGCACGCTGCCGTTTAAATTCGTCAGGATGACGGCGCCGATGTTTTCGTAAGGCATGAAGCATACCAGCGATGAAAAGCCATCGATATTTCCCCCGTGGTGAATCATATGATGTCCCCGGTAAGGCTCGACAAACCAGCCGAGGCTATAGCCTGCCATCGGAAACTCATTCTCTTTGAACATTTGGTCGCATGATATACACGGCGTATGCAGCTCATTGAGGCTTCCCTCCGATATAATCCCGCTGAATTTGCTGCTGCCGAGATGGAGCCGCACCCAATTGGCCATATCCAGCACATTCGAATTGATCGAACCGGCGGGGCCGATTGCATTAATATTGCGAAAAGGCATTTTTTCAATTTTTTCGTTTTTTTCCTGATGCGGAAGCGCATAGTCTTGAAGCTTCTGCATGTCTTCCACCGAAAAATTGCTTGACTTCATATTCAACGGCTTGAACAGACGCTCGTGAATAAAATCCTCCCACGTCGTTCCGGCGATTCTCCCTGTCAAATAGCCCGCCGTCATGAACATCAGATTCTGGTATTGCCATTTCGCCCGGAAATCGCGATTCGGCTCCAAATAACGAAGCCGCTGAAATATCTCTTCCCTGGAAAAGGGGGAATTGTACCACATCATATCATGCCTCGGCAGGCCTGAACGGTGGCATGCCAAATCCCGCGGAGTCAGCCGTTCGGTCGCAACCGGGTCATGCATCTTGAATTCGGGAAGGTATTCCCTGACCGGCAGATCCCAATCCATTTTTCCCTCATCGGCCAGAATCGCCATACCGGCGGTTGTGAAACCTTTCGTCGCCGATCCGATCGCAAACACCGTCTCAGGGTTCACTTTTAATTTCTGTTCCTTGTCCTTAAAACCGAAGCCTTCCGCCATGATGACCTCATCGTCCTTTACCACCGCGATCGCCGCTCCGGGCACGTTCCATTCCTTCATTTTTTGCAAAACAAAACTGCGAAAGCCCTTCCATTCTTTTCGTGAATGTTTCATATGACAGCTCCTCTCTTTGCCTGGATCCCGTGTCTTTTCCTGATGTGTAAAAATCCGTCCTGTAGGTCATACGTTTGATTTCCTGAATGGTTTCAATACCCGGTCATTCGGAAAAATTTTGTATATTTTTTAAAAGATTTCAGAAGCTAACGTTGAAAGCAAAAAACGCGCTGAAACCTAAGGAGGTATTTATAAACGTGTTTAGTTTTATATGGTCTTTAATTATCGGAGGTATTTTAGGCTGGCTTGCGGGCCTGATCATCAGAAGGGATGTGCCGGGAGGAATCATCGGCAATATTATCGCCGGGTTTATCGGTTCATGGCTTGGATCCGCGATTTTGGGGCGGTGGGGCCCGACAGTCGGAGGCTTTCATATCATCCCTGCCCTGATTGGCGCGATCATCCTGATCTTTATCGTCAGCCTGATTATGAGAAGCACCGGCGGCAGAAAAAGCGGCGCCCAATAAACCAATATTAAGGCGGCTTGGTCAAAAGCCGTCGTTTTTTATTGATTTCATTCACCCTCCATCTCTTATATAATTAATTAGGAATACGAAATGATTTGAAATGGAGGACGTATATTGGAAAAAACGGCGGAAACAAGATGGAAACGTTCAGAAGTGCCGAAAGAGCTGACATGGAAGCTGACGGATTTATTCCCCTCAGATGAAGCCTGGGAAGCGGAACTGCTTCAGATTGAACGCGGCCTTCCGGCAATTGCCGCTTATAAAGGCAGGCTTCACGAAGGAGCAGGAACCCTTTTAGAATGTTTAACATTGCAGGAAAAGCTCATGGAACGCATGACCCGGGCCATGACCTATACCCACCTCAAAAAATCCGAAGATCTCACGAATCCAGTCAACCAAGCAAACGCCTCAAGAACAGCCGCGCTGCAGGCGCGAATCAATACAGCCTTGTCATTTATCGAGTCAGAAATTCTCAGCCTTCCCGAGCATGCAATTGAAGCTTACATAAAGAGCGAAAAAGGACTCGGGCCTTTCCGGAAAATGCTGACAGAGATGCTGGAACGAAAAACCTACAAGCTCTCGCCGGAAACGGAAGAAGCGCTGGCCGCATTGGGCGAAGTGCATGAGGCGCCCTATAAAATTTTTGGAATGGCGAAGCTCGCCGACATGCGCTTCGCTCCGATTGAAGATCAAAACGGACATGAGCTGGCCAACTCCTTTGCTTTATACGAGGGAAAATATATGTTTTCTCCCGACACGGACATTCGCAGAAAAGCCTTCGACTCCTTTGCCGATACATTGAAACTGTATCAAAACACGATTGCCGCAGTCTATGAAACAGAAGTCAAAAAACAGGTCAGCCTGTCGCGGCTGCGCGGCTATGAATCGGTTACCCATATGCTTCTGAAACCGCAAAACGTGACACTCGATATGTATCATAATCAGCTTGATGTCATTAAAAATGAGCTTCGGCCGCATATGCGCCGGTATGCTCGCCTGAAAAAACGGGTGCTGGGCCTTGATCAAATGCGTTTTTGCGATTTGCAGGCCCCGCTGGATCATGAATTTCAACCGAAAACCTCCTTTGCGGAAGCGCGCAGCATGATCATTGAGGCATTGCGCGTGATGGGGACTGAATATGTACAAGTCATGGAAACGGCCTTGACCGGAAGATGGGTCGACCTGGCCGACAATATCGGCAAATCAACTGGAGCGTTTTGTTCAAGTCCGTACGGCGTTCACCCTTACATCCTGATGACCTGGACGGATACGATGCGGGATGTCTTTACCCTTGCGCATGAACTCGGCCATGCCGGCCATTTTCATTTCGCAAACAAACACCAGAGAATCATGAACGTCCGCCCGTCTCGCTATTTCATTGAAGCGCCTTCGACCATGAACGAAATGCTTCTCGCCCAGCACCTTCTCTCGAAAACAAACGATCTGAAAATGAAGCGCTGGGTGATCAATCAGCTGATGGGAACCTATTATCATAATTTCGTCACCCATCTGCTTGAAGGGGAATACCAGCGCAGAGTCTATCAAATGGCTGAGCAGGGAGCCGCTCTTACCGCGTCCGTTTTATCCGGACAAACAATGGAAGTGCTTTCCGAATTCTGGGGCGACGACGCAGAGCTTGACGAAGGAGCAAGCTTGACATGGATGCGCCAGCCTCACTACTATATGGGACTTTACCCTTACACATATTCGGCAGAGCTGACAGCCTCAACGCTCGTCTCGCAAATGATCAGAAAAGAAGGCCAGCCTGCGGTGGACAGATGGCTGAACGTCCTGAAAGCCGGCGGAACGATGAAACCGCTCGACCTCTTAAAGGAGGCAGGCATCGATATGTCGACGGACGAGCCGATCCGCCGGGCTGTCGCATATGTCGGCTCCCTGGTCGATGAGCTTGAAGCGCTTTATGAGAAAAACTAAGAACGGCCGATTTCCGGCCGTTCTTTTTAGTCTCCTTTAAGCAAACATCGGATTTCCTTTCATGCCGATCCATAAATCCGTCTGCTCCAATGCATGGGCCATCCGAAGCAGCCAATGTTCTTTTCCCTTTGGCGCCATAAACTGAACACCGAGCGGAAGCCCGTCTTTTGTAAGATGCACCGGAACGCTCATCGCCGGCTGCCCGGTCAGGTTTGCAAGCTGTGTGAACGGTGTGTATGTGAGGCTCTTCAAAAACATCTCATATACCAGCGCCTGCTGGTCGCTTTTTTCCATGCCGCTTACCTTCATCAGCGCTTCGGCTTCCTTTTGCGTATGGGTCAGCTCGCCGACCTTCGGAGCCTGGTAAGCCGTTGCCGGTGTAACGTACAAGTCAAATTTCTGATGAAATGCCGCCATTTGTGCGGCCGCTTTGTCCCATGAAGCGAGGCTTGCCGTAAACTCCGCTGCCGTCACTTTTTTGCCGGCTTCATTCAGCACCCATGTGACGATTTCAACATCCTCCGCGGTAATCGGCCTTCCGAGCGTTTTTTCCATCCCTGCAATCATCGCTGAAATTTCTCCGCAGTTCATCAAATAATAGTTTTCCATCAAGCGGAGGCCATCGACGTCATGCGCCTGTTCCTCAACATGATGCCCCTGGGCTTCCAGCCATGCGACGGTTTTGCGGACAGCGCGTTTTGCCTCCTCGCTAACAGGCGTCCCGACGGGGGACTCTGTAGAAAACGCGATTTTCAAAGGGCTCTCAGCCCCTTTTTTCATATCTTCCAAATAGCTTCCGGGAAATAACGGTGCTTGAAAAGCAGCTTCAGGCTGGATAACCTGGAGAATGTCGAGCAAAGCGGCACTGTCTCTGACGGTCCGCGAAAGGGCGAAATCGATGGACGCACCTTGCCACTGCCTTCCTGCTCCGGGCCCAACAGGCGTTCTGCCCCGGGTCGGCTTCAATCCGAAAAGCCCGGTAAAAGAAGCCGGAATCCTGATGGACCCTCCGCCGTCGCTCGCACCCGCCACAGGCACGATTCCCGATGCGACCGCAGCTGCCGATCCCCCGCTTGAGCCTCCCGGCGAATGCGCAACATTCCAAGGGTTTCTTGACGGCCCGTACAATTCAGGCTCAGAAATGTTTTTCAGTCCATATTCGGGCGTATTCGTATGCCCGATAAACAAGAAGCCGGCTTCCCTCAGCCTGGCGACCCAATTTGAATCCCGCTTCGGAATATAGTCTTTCAGCAGCTTTGCACCGGCCGTCAAAGGCTCGTCCTTCACCGCCTGCGAAATATCCTTTAAAAGGATGGGTACGCCGGCAAACGGCTGCCGGGAAATATCAATCCGGCTGATGTCATTGACTGCTTTTTCTTTTCTCGTCCGAATCACCGCATGGAGGTGCGGGTTTACTTCTTCCAAACGCGCAAAAGCAGCCTCAACCAATTCTTTCGCCGATACTTCCTTTTTTTTGATAAGCTTAGATAAACGAACGGCGTCATGCGCCATATATTCAGATACGTTCATGCCAGTTCCCTCTCTTCTCGGTTCGCTTGTGTTTACTATTTTGCCCGAGCCGTCCCGGGAATTCAATGGTTTGACTATGATTAAGGAAAAGGAGAATGCTGTATGAAAATCAGAAAACTTCCTTCAGAAAGCCCGCTGCCGCTGGATTTGCTGCTGTCTGCGGACCCTTCGGAGAAATTGGTGAAAGACTACGCCAAAAGAGGACAGTGCTATATAGCCGAAGCCGGCCGGCAGATCATCGGCGTCTACGTTTTGATTCCGACAAGGCCGGAAACGGCTGAACTGGTCAACATTGCCGTGACCGAAGAATGGCAAGGCAGGGGCATCGGAAAAGCGTTAATTAAGCATGCCCTGCAAACCGCAAAATCCCAGGGCTTTAAAACGATCGAAATCGGCACAGGCAATTCAAGCATTTCACAGCTGGCGCTCTATCAAAAATGCGGATTTAGAATTACAGGCGTTGACCGCGATTTCTTTATCAGGCATTATCAAGAGCCCATTTACGAAAACGGCATCGCCTGCATCGATATGATCCGTTTATCGATGGACATATAAAAAGCTGCCGGCTCTGAAGTGACCCCCAAAAGTTAGACAGCTTATTTTCTCAAGTAACATGACTGGCATGAATCCGGTATTGTACTGGGCTCATGCCTTTTAATTTTGCCTTGATCCGTTTGTGATTATAGTAATCGATATATGTTACGAGCTCTTGTTTAAAATGCTCGATGCTTTGAAATTCGTTGAAATGGATAAACTCTGATTTTAAAATACCAAAGAAACTTTCAATGACCGCGTTATCGTAACAGTTTCCCTTACGAGACATACTTTGAATAATATTTCGTTCCTTTAGGGCGTGGCGATACTGTTTCATTTGATAGTGCCAGCCCTGATCGGAGTGAATCAACAGATTTTCTTTATCTGTCAGCTGTTCAAATGATTTTTCCAACATCTCGGATACCAATGAATACGTTGGCCTGGATCCAATTGTATAAGCAATGATTTCGCCATTAAATAAATCAAGCATTGGCGATAAATAGAGCTTCTCCCCAAATAATTTAAATTCCGTGATATCTGTTACCCATTTCATCTTCGGCTTTTCCGCCTTGAAATTCCGCTCTAGCCTGTTTGGTGCCACCGTGCCGGTTTCTCCTTTATACGAACGGTATTTTTTCATCCGTACGAGACATTTCAACCCCAGTTCCTTCATGAGGCGATATATTTTTTTATGATTCATTTGATATCCCCGGTTTTTAAGCTCGTCGCGTATCCGGCGGTACCCGTAACGGCCTTTATGTTCATGATAAATCGATTGAATCAGTGTTTTTAATTTGGCATCTTTGTCTGGAAGACCGAAGGTTTTGACCCAGTAATAATACGTACTGCGCGGAATTCCAGCCAGTTTAAGCAGGGCTTTTACCGGAAATTCAGTCCTTAGTTCAAATACTACTTGGGCCTTTTCTTGTTTTGTAATTTTTCCTTGTTTTGAACTAAGGTATTCAACTTTTTTAAGTAGGCATTCTCCATTCGCAGACGTTCAATTTCAGCCTGCATGGCTTCCACTGATCCTTCTTGCGGTGTTTGTTTCTTCGTTCTTTTTTGATTTTTCTTTGTCATTGACGGCCGCCCCTTTTTCATCGGTTTTAGGGCATCGATTCCTCCGGTTTCGAACAGTTTCTGCCATTGAGCCACCGTAGAAGGTGCTTGAATATTGAAGATGGCGGCTGTTTCACGGATCGACGTCCCATTTTCGATCATATAGTGAAGTACCTTCAGTTTATCTTCTACAGAATAGGTTGTATAGAGTTTTTGAAACGCACTTTCTCCATGGTAATGGTATTTGCGAATCCATACCTGAAACACACCTGACGAAACACCGATCTCTCTGGCGATTGTTTTATGCCCTTCCCTACCCGCAAGATACCTTTTGACCGCTTGTATTTTTTCCTCAGCTGTAAATTTAGCCATAAAAAACTGCACCTCCGATTGTTAGATGGTGTCTAACAATTGGGGTGCAGTTCACTCCGGCAGCTTTTTGCTGATCAATAGTCGTTAAAGTATGTCTGGATTTTTGCAGGATCATTCGTTTTCGTCAGCGCAAGCATCAGCAATATTCGCGACTTTTCGGGATTGAGCGAATTGGAGGCGAGAAGCTTTTTCTTTTCAAGCTCCGGGCTTGGTGTGACAACGCCGTTTTTCGTCCGGCTCGACCGAACGACGGCCACGCCTTTTTTTGCGGCGGCAACTGCGCCGTTTTTCGCCGCATCCGAGATTGAACCGTTTCCGCTGCCCGCGAAGATGATTCCTTTTGCACCAGCTTTTTGCGCCGCATCAAACAAATATCGTCCATCGCTTTGATACCCGTAAATAATATCGACCTGCGGCAGCTTATCGATTTTTGAAATGTCAAAATCGGTTTCCCTTGTGTGTTTTTTCGTGATGTCATTGAAGATATAAATGTCGCCTGCGATAACGCCGATATTGCCCATTTCCTCCGACTTAAATGTATCAGGCGTCGTCGTGTTCGTTTTCGTCACATATCTAGCCGAAGCGATGCGGTCGTTCAAGACGACTAAAGTTCCTTTCCCTTTCGCTTCCTTGCTTGCGGCCACTTTGACGGCATTGTACAAATTGGACGGACCATCCGCTCCGATTGCGGTCGAAGGCCTCATCGATCCGACGACGACGATCGGTTTATCGCTTTTTATGACGAGATTCAAAAAGTAAGCCGTTTCTTCCAGTGTATCGGTGCCGTGGGTGACCACGATTCCGTCGACATCATCTGAAGCGAGCAGCTCATTGGCGCGTTTGCTCAGCTTCAGCAATGTTTCATTCGTCATATTTTGGCTGCCTATATTTGCGATCTGTTCACCGCTGATATTGGCGATATCCTGCATTTCAGGCACAGCTTCAATCAGCGCATCAACGCCTACTGCACCTGCTCTGTAATTGGTTGTTGACGTTTTCGACTTGTCTGCTCCCGCAATCGTTCCGCCGGTTGCCAAAATTTCTATATTGGGAAGACCTTTCTGTTTTTGTTCCGTTTTGGCTGCTGCAGTTTCCGTCTTCGCTTCAGCCTTTGATTCATTTGCCGGCTCATTCGAACTCGAACACCCGGTGATCAACAACAGCCCTAATACAATCATCAGCATTCGTTTTTTTATCATGGTTTTGATCTCCCCTTGCTGTATGTAAGCGTATTTTTTGTATTTTCTCCTTCTGCCTCCCTTTAATACCAGTGTAAATTTTATAAATTTTCTGTCTAATCTTATGGTAGATTTTCTTCTATCCTTTCGAAAAAAAAAGGAGAAAACTCCCCTTGTTTTCCCCTTTTGCTATTGCTTTAAAAGCCTAAATTCTTCTTTTACTTTTTTCAAAAACTCCTCATTCGTCATCAAATCATAAGCGGTAAACGCCATCGATTTCGCACCGAGCATCAAGCCTTCAAACCCTTTGCTGCTCATGGCCGCTTCCCGAAACTCCGGCGTGTGGCATGCATACGGTTCATCACAGATTTGTACATACGGATGGATCGACGGGGCGATCTGACTGACGTTTCCCATATCAACCGAGCCTCCTCCATCCGCTTTTTCGTGGATCGAATCCGGTTCGACGCCTAATTCGATCATGTTTTTTGTAAAGATGTCGGATAGGGCTTGATTCGTTTTCAAATCGTCATAGGAAAGCTCGTAAAAAGATGTTTGAAGACGGGCGCCCATTGCCAGAGCAGCCGCCTTGGCGCAGTTTTTCACTTTTTCGAGCAGTTCGTTGACATAGCTGCGTTCCGCCCCCCTGACATAGAACTGGGCCACCGCATAGTCGGGAACGACATTGGCCGCTTTCCCGCCTTCGGGAATGATGCCGTGAATCCTTGCATCAGGAAGAATATGCTGTCTGAGCGCATTAATTCCGTTGAACGTCTGAATCACCGCATCAAGCGCATTGATTCCTTCATGCGGCGCTCCCGCTGCGTGTGAGGCTTTCCCGAAAAATTCAAATTGAATTGCATCCATCGCCAGCGATGTTCCGCTTTTTTCGTGTCTGTAATATGGATGAACCATCATGGCCGCATCGAGATGGTCAAAGACCCCCTGCTCGGCCATGGTCACTTTGCCGCCTTTTGTTTCCTCTGCGGGCGTTCCGTATACATACACTTTGCCGCTGCATGACGCCATCACTTTGCTGATGCCGATGGCGGCCCCGACGGCCATCGTCCCGATCAGGTTGTGGCCGCAGGCATGGCCGATGTCGGGAAGCGCATCATATTCCGCCATCAACCCGATCGCCGGTCCGGGGCGGCCGCTGTCATATACGGCTGTAAATGCCGTCGCAAGGCCGCATGTGCCAAGCTCTACTTCAAACCCGTGTTTTTTTAATTCTTCTGACAGGATCTTTGACGCTTTGAATTCTTCATGCCCCAGCTCAGGATGGTTGCCGATGTATTGGCTGATGTGAAATAAATCTTGCCGGATGCTTTCAATTTCTTTTTCAATTTGGCTTTTCATGGCGGTGCCCCCTTCTTGTTTTTGATTCCTAATCTTACGAAGGAATTGACAAGCGACTGTGATCTATCAAAAATGATTAAATATATATTTAAATGAATAATAATACATTATAAAGGAGAGCAGCCACGTGAGCAATAATCCTTCCGAAAAAACGGGTTTCCAATTTCCGCACTCGTATGTATTGGATTTTTTCTTTCATCATCCTTGCCGCTTTTGCGTCTTTCTTGATCCCTTCAGGCAAGTTTGAACGGACGGAACAAGACGGCCGCACCGTGATCGCCCAGGGAAATTACAGCCCGTACTGACGCCGCACCCGCCGGGGGTATTTTCGCGTATTCAAAGCCGTATCGGAAGGAATGATGCAATCGGCCGACATCATTTTCTATATGATCATCCCGATTCCAGGCGTACTGATGGCGATGCTCGCGATTGCAGCATTCCGTACGACCGCTGGATCAAGTTCGTCTGGAAGCTGACCGCCGGCTGGCTGCTCGCGACCATCCATCGCGTTGATGACCGGGATGAAGTGAAAGCCCCTCCGGCTTTTCACTCGTTCCTTAACGTAACCTTAAATTTTCCCCGAGCCGTCCTTTTCACCCAAAACGGCCTTCCGCCTGAATTCAGGACTATTGAATCACCAACTGTCTTTTCGAAATACCATTCCCTTTTTTTCAATGTTTCCTCTGATTTCTCAAGATTTTCAGACAATTTTCGCGTATCAGAACTACTTTTCGGATTCCATTTATTTCATCTAAAGGTAATCCTTTTGTTATAGTCTTTTTCACCCAGTCAAACTTTTTGGGAATGCCTAAACCTGAAACAAAGCGTCCAAAATTAGGATTTATAACCTATTTCACAATGATTCTCCAAACCTTAAAATGAGTACTGTTGTTTCTATTTTGCAGAAGAAACTCAGAAAAAAGGAAATTATATAATCATAATTTCACTGTTTGACAAACAAAAAGACCGGGACTTGAGTAAGTTATACATCATAACGACGTCGGCCTTTTGTTGCATGACAATGAAAAAATAATAGAAAAAGGAGATAGACATGCGTAATAAAAAGTTTTATTTAATGTTGCTCTTGATGATCGTAGCCGTATTTTCTGCCGCATGCAGCGGGGGGAACAAAAGTGCAAGCGCTGACAAAGACGAAGCAAAAAAAGCGGATAACGCAGAGATCAAAATACTCAGCACAGAATATACGCTCCCTGATGATTCAACAACAAAATTAGCTGATGGTGAACTGATTTTAAAAGTGAAAGTGTCCGTAAAAAACACGGGAAAAGAGCCATTATCCGTCACCCGCAGATCGTTCAACCTTTATCATGGCGATTCTAAAGTGACTGATGTAAACATTTATGATGCTCAGAATGAAAGATTAACGACTGCAACGCTAAACTCCGATAAATCAGTCGACGGATATCTGTATTACCAAGTTGAAAAAGGGGAAAAGTATCAGCTCGAATATGCGCCTGAAACGTATGGCGACGAAAAAATCGAACCGATTGAATTTGAAATAGACGGCGGCAGCAGCGCCATGCTGGAGTCTGCTAAAAAGCTTGACGACCCGGCAAAAGCTTTGCTTGCTTATACAGACATCACGCTCTTCGGCAAGGATAATGAAGATTTCGAAAAATTGACCGGCGAAAACAAACGGGAAATCGTCACCGATTATATTGAGGGCGGCCAAAAATCCCTTATCAAGTCCATGGGCATCTATAATGAAGAAGATGTCGATAAAAAGAAACTGAACAAACTGATCAGCGCCATCCAAAACGCCTACAAAGATAAAGCGAAAGTCAAAGCGGTTACAAAAACGATGACCAGCGAAGAAGCAAAAGTCGAAGCAACCATTACACCAATCGACAGCTCAGATACGCAAAAAAGAGTCCAAAAGAGAATGGAAGAATACGTGAAAGACAGCGGTAAAAATTATATGTCCCGGGAAGAACTGATCAACCCTACCATCGATGCCATGGCGGAAGAGCTCAAAAAAGTGGAAACCGCCTCAAACGATAAAACCGTTGAAATCACGATGAAGAAGACGAAAGACGGCAAATGGCAGCTTGATCTTACTGATTATGATACCGAGGATTATTTCTCAAGCTTCTTTAAAAACTAACAGCAAAAAAAGCACCGAAAAAAGGTGCTTTTTTTGCTATCGTTTTTCAATGACAATAAAACAAGTGCTGTCAGGCAAAGAAGCTTCCTCCCCATTCACTTCTGTTAATTCAATTTTGGGAATGAGATGCTCCTCATACCCTGCTTGCAAATAATGCTCAAAAACAAGGATATTCGCACGTCCGCCCAGTTCTTTCTCAATACAGGCCCGATATTCAGAAGGCGTGAAATAGCCAAACTGCTCTTGGACTTCATGCGGATACGCCTCTTCCCCCCAAGTATATGTATAGAGAAATTCCATCGCATCATTGACATAAAGTACAGCCGCATCCTTCTCGATCTCAAGAATCTCTATCTGCCGTCCTTTAAAGTCACGGACATATCTTCTTAAGAAAGCCATTCCGTCTGGATCTTTAAAGCGAATCCGGACCACCGCCATCTTGTCCTCTGTCATAATGCCGTCTCTGATGATGATCCTGCCTTTTGGCCTCAGCACTTCAAACGCGCTTTTTAAAGCTTGGGAAATGACCCGGTGATTGAATTTTCTGCCCTCATAAGGAACGTATGAAAACAATTCGTGGAGAATCGATGAAAATACGATCGTATCGACGCTCTCCTTTTCGATATACTCCGGCAAATCCAGCGCATCGGCCTGCTTGACCTTCCACGGTTTATGCTCGCGGACCTTCCGTTTTTGCAGTTCTTCAATGACGTTGACCGATAGATCAATTCCGATCACTTCAGCCTCGGGGTGATACTCCGTCAGCAAATCGAGCATAACGCCTCCGCCTGCGCCGATATCGAGCATCTTTTCCCCGACGGCATAATCGGCAATCTTCTTTTTATAATCTTCAGCGCCATTCATATCTGACAAGTAAGCCTGCTCGTTTTGCAGGCGGTCAAATGAATCTTTCCGAAACTCAAAAAAGTCGTAAAGCAGTACGATCGCCCTTTCGTATAACGGCGATTTCTCAGCTTCTTGACAAAACTCAATCAGCTTCAGCCCGGCCTTTGAGAACGAAAAGGTGACACCGATGATTTCCGAAGCGGCGTCAAACGGCTGAACCGCTAAAGAAACGTGTTCATTAACAGGCGCCTCGCCGCGAAGCAGGTCTGTGACAGACATTTCTTTCAAATAAGCTTCAATAATCCGCTTTTTATAAATATTCGTATGCCGAACGCCTTGATAGTCGCGGTAAATATCCTTCATCAGCGGTTCAAAACTGATATGCCTGACAGACAGGGGATTGACGGAACGGCGGATGAGCAGGAAGATTTTGACGAACTCTTCAAAGCTGAAAGAGGACAGCGCTGACTCCACATACCATAAGTCGACCTGTCCAAAAAGCCGCCGCAGGGCGTTTTCTGCCGAGTGCTTTGTCAAATACGGCTCATAGCGGCTTCCGTCTTCTCCCATATCAATCGCTTGCTGGCGCAGCTTTTTCAGCCTTTCTGCAAACGGCAGCTCTCTTTTTCGCTCACCTTCCGAAAGCTGCGCCACGACCTCGCTCACATCGTGTTTGACCGAATCCCAAAGCGCAGCCGACACGCCGGCGATAATGCAGTTGTTCAAAACATACAGCACCCTCTTCATATCGATGTCCGCCTGTCCTGATGCTTCCATCCAATCGATCAGAGGCTCAAGCTGCCGGTATCTCGATTCCCCGCGAATGTACTGCCCCACAAGCCCGTGCGTCAAAATCAACAGGTAGACAAGCTCCTCCGTATCTTGCCGGTCAGCCAAAAACGGCCGGCTTCGGTTTGCATAGATTTGCGCTGAGCCGATGTTATGAATCGCGAGCTGAAACCCTTTGTCCCGCCATTCCTTTCTTTTATGAGGCTGCCCGCATTTCGCCGTCTCACTCCAGATAAGGACCTCTTCAATAATCGCCTTTTCCCTCTCCGGGATATCGGCTTGCTCTAATATGCAGAGCGTCTTTTCAACATAGAGAAGAACAGGATTGGAAGGCATCTTTTCCAATGAAGGAACGCGCTCCAGATTGACGTTTTTCTCCTCCGTCAAAAAAAGATATTTCAACCATTCGGCATGCCGCAAAACATGCCGGTCCCCATTTTTCAGTTTTTCGATTGCTTCCAAAGATTGCAGACGTCTCATGTAGCTTCCCTCTTTCTATTCTATAAGAACCATCATAGGGTAAATAGTTTCATATAGAAATAGGGCGAAATACACATAGTTTACAGCGTCTGTCCGCTGTCTGCGGTTATGATCTGCCCCGTCATGGCCTCCTGCTCAAGTACATCACAGATGAGCTTGGCGATGTCCTCAGGGGAAGCGAGCCGTTCCAAAGGCATCTGGCGGGTAAGCTGCATCATTTTTTCTTCCCTGCCTTCCCACCATCTCGTGGCCACTGCTCCCGGCGCTACGCTGGAAACCGTAATCTCCGGGGCAAGCGCATGAGCCAATGATTTCGTAAGACCGTGAACTGCCGCTTTTGATACGGCATACGGTAGCGAAGACCCTGATCCGGTCAATCCGGCAATGCTTCCGACGTTAACGATGGCACCACGGCCGTTTTTTTTCATCAGCGGGGCCGCCGCCCTTGCACAGTGGAACATCCCTTTGACATTGACAGCATAAAGCACATCCCAGACGTCATCCGAAGCGGCCTCCAAATCGTCAAGCTGAATATGCCGGGTGATGCTTGCATTATTGACGAGGAGATCGACAGTTCCGAACTCCCGTACGATCGTTTCAATCATATTCCGGACTTCATCGTCCCGGGAAACGTCAGCTTAAACGGCGATCGCCCGTCCTCCTCTTTCAGCGATCATCCGGACCGTTTCTTCCGCCTCCGCTTCTGAACGTGAATAGTTCACCGCAACCGCAGCCCCGCGCTCTGCCAGTTTAAGAGATACAGCCCGTCCGATTCCGGTGCCGCCTCCCGTCACGAGTGCCGTTTTATCTTGAATATCCATTTTGATCCGCCCCTTCCCCGGTTGTTGATGCAAGCTGTGCAATCCCATTTCCAAACGACCAGTTCTCTTTCACATTCTCTGTCACGATAATCATGACATCCTCCACCCGAATGCCTGCCCCGCTGTGCAGGTGTTCTGCGATGCGTCGATACAATGCCGGCTTTTTTTGGATCGGTCTTTGCTTCATTGTGATTTGAATATAAATCAGATCTTTCGTTCGATTGATGTTCATATAGCCCGGATCGAAGAAAAATTCTTCTTCATCGTGCTGTGTAATCACTTGAAAGTAGTCGTCTTCCGGCACATCGATCGTCTCTGTCATCGCCTGATGAACAGAGCGGCTGATCGTTCGAAGCTCTTCCTTTGTTCTGCCCTTTAATAGATCAATTCGGACAAACGGCATGTGATCATCCCTCCTCTTGTTTGATTTATAGTATATATTCCTTTTATGGTTTAGTATAATTGAATCATTTGAACGATATGTTCAATTTTATTGAACCCCATATCGGAGGAATTTGAACATGGATATGAAAGCAGTAAAGACGTTTCATAAAATCGTAACTTGCAAAAGCTTCATTCGGGCGGCGGAAGAGCTGAATTACGCCCAGTCCACCGTGACGATGCAAATTCAAAAACTCGAAACAGACCTCGGAGTCCGCCTGCTGGAAAGGGGAAAAACATTCAGGCTGACGGAAGCCGGCAGGCTCTTTTTTGATCAAAGCCGGCATATCGTCAAAGAGATCGAGCAGCTGCAAAACAACATGTCTGACTTATTGCTCGGTGAAGCCGGCAGCATTCGCCTAGGGGCGGTGGAACCGATCGCAAGCCGCCTTTTGCCCGGGATTTTGGGAGAATTTTTAGCAGAGCATCCAAAGATCCGGATATCCGTCGAAATCGGAAACTCGGCGCCGCTCGCGGAACGGCTTTTGCAAGGGAACCTCGACCTCGCCGTCTGCTCGACGCCGGCGATCGGAACAGACCTTTATTTTGAACCGCTTTTCGCGGAAGAGCTGACAGTGCTCTTGCCCGAAGGACACCCTGCGGCAGAACATGAGCGCGTCAGCTTAAAGGATCTCAGAGAGCATCGCCTGCTCATCACGGCCCACAACTGTACGTATCGGAAAAAAGTCGAAATCGCCTTTCAGGAATTGCCCGGGAGCCAAATGAACACAATGGAAGTCGGCAGCATGACCGCATTGAAAAACTATGTAGCCGCAGGACTCGGGATCGCCCTCGTTCCAAAAAGCATCGCGTCCTCCCCGCCTGCCGGAACTACGGTCCGCGACCTCATTGACAATCCGATTGCCATCAGGTTCGGCATCCTCTGCAAAACGTCGGCATTTCCTCTGAAGCACGCGGCAGCCAAGCTTTATCAATGTTTAAAAGAAAATCTTCAAAGACAAAAAAAGGACCTTCCGAATTGATCCGGAAGGCCCTTCCCAACCTTACGCCTAATTTAGCGGGATCGTTATTTGCACTTGTCCGCCCCCCGTCTCCGCATTCCTGATCACCAGATCGCCTTGATGCAGTTTTGCGACATTAAGGGCAAACGTAAGGCCGATTCCGTAATGTCCGTTTGATGTTCTGCTTTTATCCTCCATGTAAAAAAGCTGTGCCGCTTTTTTCAGCCCTTCAGGAGTAAAGCCATTCCCGCTGTCCGTGATCGTAAAAGTGAGGGAGTCTCGCCGGCAGGCTGCTTCAAAATAAACCTTCCCTTCGTCAGGCGAATGGTCGGCCGCGTTTGACAGAATATTCATCAGCGCCCGCTGAAGAAGCTGGCGGTCAATTGTTGCCTCTTGCGAATCAAGGTTGTGTTCTGTCCGCACGATTTCAACGCTTTTGCTTCCTATGTATGCCGTCATTTCCTGAATCACGC
Source organism: Bacillus sp. FSL K6-0138 (assembly GCF_037982765.1). Lineage (NCBI taxonomy): Bacteria > Bacillati > Bacillota > Bacilli > Caryophanales > Bacillaceae > Bacillus > Bacillus sp. FSL K6-0138. The sequence goes on along the minus strand of NZ_CP150286.1, from coordinate 361,504 downwards.
TGTTTACAAGCTCCTTCACTTGAACGCGTTTCAGATCGGCGCGGAACGCTTCCTCTGTTTTTGATATATGGATTAATTGATCGATATATTGCTCGATTTTAATTGCGGCATTCAGGATATAGCCGATATAATCGGACTGCTCCCCGCTTTGTGATGATAAACCCAGCAGTTCCGCATTTCCTTTAATAATCGTCATAGGGATTTTCACATCGTGAGCAAGCGCGCCGATTTGTTCGTTTTTCGATTTTTCCATGTGCCATTGCGCCTCAAGAGATGCCTGAAGGGCATTTTTCATCTCGATAAGAGATTCAATGACATCATCAAATTCCTTGAAATTCGAGTATTCCGGTGAAATATTCAGATTCTGTTCCTTGATTTGTTCCGTTATCGTGTTTAATTTGTCGAAATGCCTTTTTAATTGATTGGCAAAATGCGTTGTCACAATAAAAATGACCGTGATGATCAACATAACCAGGATGCAAATGCTCGTCAGCTCATAGTTTGGAAGATACTTTCTCAATAATGGAGAATGGAATTCAGCCCGCAAGGAATATTCCAAAACGCAATATTCGTCTTTTCGGTCGATGATCAGATAGCCTTTTTGCTTGAAGTTTACATACGGCTTGTTCTCTATTTTTTTCCTCACAATATATAAATCTTTCTCTTTTATCGTCCCCGCGGTTTTCCGCTTCGATTTCTTATCCAAAATGGCGTATGACATCGTATCCGGGATCATGCTGCCTGTTACCTGTTTTGCTTCCTGAAGCCGCGGTTTCAGCTTTTCCGCTTTATGTTCATTATCATTCGCCGGATCAATCAGACCCGCATTCATTCCCATTGTGTTGACAAACAGATACAGGGAGGTAACGGCGGCTAAACTTAAACATAGCGTGATCATGTATACAATCAGTTCTCTGCGCAGCGTCTTTTTTCTTTTCGTTATTCCCATTTGTATCCTACGCCCCACACCGTTTTAATGGGATCCTCATGATGTTCTTTGCATTTTTTTCGAATCGTCCTGATGAATTCGGTGATCGTAGAGTATAAAGCGTCGCCGTCCAACCCGTATACTTCTTCATAAATCTGTTCTCTCGAAAAGGTCCGGCCTTTATGTTGGGCCAGGAACTCGCATATTTTATATTCGTTTTTCGTCAGGTTTAATTTTTGACCGTGAATAAATACTTCCTTGCTGTCAAAATGAAACAAAAACCCGGAAATGAGCCGCCTTCTCTCGTGCTTCTCCCGATTCTCCCTTCTTAAATGCGCATTGACCCTTGCGCTAAGCTCGAGAACGCCGAACGGCTTCGAAATATAGTCGTCCCCTCCCGTCATGAGACCTTTTACGACTGCTTCTTCATCCGTCTTCGCCGTAAGGAATATAATCGGACAGTCTACGATCGGACGGATGAGCTTGCATAATTCAAATCCGTCAATGTCGGGCATCATGACATCGAGCAAAATCAAATCGTATCCTCCGAAAACGTCGAGAGACTCTCTGTTTATTCTATCCAGCGTATGAACCAGATGCTGATCCCGCCGCAAAATGTTTTGAATGAGGACCAGAATATCCTTATCATCGTCTACCGCCAAAATGTTCGCCACTTGCTAATCCACCCTTTATCACTATTCATTAGCCTTTCTTCCTTCCCAGGGGATAAACCATAGGATGCTGGTGATGAATACAGCCATTATAACAAACGTCATCATATATATTCCCGTATTCATTTCCCGGTCGAATAACGGCATATATTCGGCGTCGATTTTCCCAAAATAACGTATTCCGGAAAGGCCTGATAATCTGATGCCCCATGCCCACGGGTTGTATTTCCATATCACGTCGCCAAGCCCCGTATTCATCAGAGCCGTCATAAGAAAGCCGGCGCCTCCCAATAGAACGGACGCTCCTATTCCAAACACACAGCTGACCAAAAAATAGAGCATATACAATGTCACACATCCGGCGAACAGCCATGCCCCGCCTTCCCAAAAAAGAGCATACGGAAGATCGGGCACCTTTAAGACAAACGTCAGCCCGGCCAGGTAGACTGCAATCGCCAAAAAGACGGATGCCGCATTCATCATAAGGAGGAGGGCGATTTTACTGACATACGCAGTCAGCTTTACAGACGTTGCGCCCAGGAGCACTTGAAATTTTCCGGCATGCTCTTCGAGTTGGGCAGCCGTCCCGCACATGATGCTGATGAGAAACGGCAATGCAACCGCCATCAACGTCATATACGATTGATATAAATCAAACGGGCCCGGGTCTTTCGAATAGAAATAAAGCAGAAAAATCCCTGCGTAAATGAACGGAATCAAAAGGTGCAGCCACATAAAAGAGGTGCGCTTCGTTTTTTGGATATCTGCCCGCAGGCACCTCAAAAACAGCCTCACTTTATACCACCCCCCGTTGGTGAAAACGAACGTTTTGTCACGATCATCAAGACTGCAAACAACAGAGCCGCAAGCAGCACCGCCGGAGGAACGACCGCCCAGCTATGCAGGGGATCGCCATTCTCAAGCGGCAAGCCGTTCGGATGTATGCCGATCGCCGGACACATCATGCGGATCGACCAGCTCCACGGGTTTAACCACCATAAAGATTTCGAAGCCGACATAATGCCGAGAATCAAGCTGCCTAATAAATTGACCGTAACGGCAGCGGCAAATCCAAACCTTCTCGCGAGAAACAGACAGAACGGAATTTCCCAGAGCGTGGCGGCCCAAAGCAGCAGACTGGCTGTGATAATGGCCAAATTGACAGTCGCAAGTTGCGGAATAACAAACCCCATCATATACATGAAACCTAAAAATATGACTTGCGAAGCCAATGAATAAATTGCGATCACCGCCACTTTTGCATACCACATCGTTTTCAAGTCGACCGGTGCCGAAAAGACGCCGTTGTAGTTGGACGCTTTTTTCTCCTTTTGGTGTGATGATGCACACATCAATGCGATCATCATCGGCATAAAAATGATCGACCACCAGTTGAATGTACCCGTGACGAAAAAGCCGGCGTTCATCAAAAAGGAGAAACATATATTGATCAAAGGAACGGTGACAATGGCTTTCCTCGCAAACGCCCGTTTAAACTTCAGATGCTCTGCTTTTATGTATTGTCCGATCATTGATCTCCACCGTCTTTCTCACGGTTTGACTTTACGACTTCCATAAAGAGCCGCTCAAGATCGTCCTTCTTATCGATTTCCCCCTGGTACCCAAGGCGTCCTCCGCTGATGATGCCGATATGATCTGCGATTTGCTCCACCTCTGAAAGAATATGGCTTGATAAGATAACCGTGATCCCTTCCCGCGGAAATGACCTGATGAGCTCCCTCAGTTCCTGTATGCCGATCGGGTCCAGTCCGTTAGTAGGCTCATCCAGAATAAGCAGCTTCGGATGATTCAAAAGGGCAATTGCGATCCCGAGTCTCTGCTTCATTCCCATCGAGAACTGTCCCGCTCTTTTTTTTCCGGCATGGTGCATATCAACGGTTTTCAGCACCTTCTCGATTCTGTCATGTGCAAGACCCCTTAGTGTTGCGTGGACTTTTACGTTTTCATATGCGGTCAAATTGTCATAAAGAGGCGGATATTCAATTAAAGACCCTATATCTTGTAAAAAAGACCTTTTCCATGGATGGCCGTCAAAAAAGATCTCCCCTGACGTTGGTTTTAAAATTCCGGTCAGCATTTTCAGAGTTGTTGACTTCCCGGCGCCATTGGGACCGAGCAGTCCGTAAATGCTGTTTTTTTGAACTGTAAGCGAGACATCTGTCACCACTGTGCTTCCGCCAAATTGTTTTTTGAGATGTTTCGTTTCCAACAGGATGTTTCCCATGCCTTTTCCTCTCCCCGTATTTCTTTGATTTCGGAGCGGCTGCGCTCCACATGGTGTCATTTGATATTGTAAGATGCTTTTATCAAGATTTAATCAAGACTGGGAAAACGCAAAAAACCTTCCGATCATGTCGGAAGGTTTTTTGTATCATGAAGGCATCAGTTCAAGATGATGATCAAGGTCATCTTTTAATGCGGCTTCGATATCTTTAAAACGGTTCGAGACGGTCGAAGCGCTGACGCCGTACTTTTTCGCAAGCTTCGCCTGGGATACCGCTTTTTCCGATTTGGATATCGTATTGATGAAGTACTCCAATGCAGCCGCGAATGCCTCGGTTTTTTTAATGCTCGGGGATTTTTTGGCGCAATACGATTTCCATACGCCGATCGCCCAAGAAACGAACGTTTCGGGATGTCCCGCTTCAAGCATGCCTTTTTCAAGGACGAGCGCGGTTTCTCTTTCCATATCGTTCGCCCATTCGATCTCCCGGGGAGCAGGTTTTGATGCAGGCTCTTCTTTTTGGCAGAGCCTCATCAGCAGGCGATGAAAATCTTCCCTCATAAACCGTTCTGCTGCGCCGCCTTCACCCGTAAAGCGTTCCAGCTCTTCTGAAACCTTGCTTTTGATCGCTTCCGCCATCTTCCGCGGATAGATCGTAAATTGCAGGAAGAATTCCGTATGCCCGCCGAGCTGAATCGGAAAGCCGAGCACATACTCGCCGATGAAAGGCCCCTCTCTTTTCACGCTCATTTTGATCGTGACTTCTTTATTTGAGACCGCATCTTCAAAACGAACCGCACCATCGGCGATTTGCTTGACCTGCAGCAAAGCCGGCTCCAGATGCTTCCAGGATTGAACGGCTTCTTTCGTTTGCGATCTGAGGATGGCAGCGCCCTTTTGCCGCAAATAATCCTCAAAGATCGTCAGGCCGCCCTCTGCAAGCGGCTGGGAAAATACTCCCCACACTCCTAAATTAAAGACGCATATTTTTTGCGCCGATTCATCCAAATCTGACAGAAAAGAATATTGATTGAGAAATTGATCAATCGTTTGTTTATGTTCTGTAAACGCGAATTCCATAACATCTTTTTGAATCTGTTTCAGCTCTTGCACAACAACGGCCGGAAATTCCGCCTTCGTATTGCCGCAGCACTTTTTATATTTCAGCCCGCTGCCGCAAGGGCAAGGCATGTTTCTCTTCACTTTTCCCACGATTAAACCTCCGTATCATATACTACAACTTATATATTTTATCAAAACTTTGGAGAGTGGGAAATTGTTAATGAAAAAGAGAAGGATTTAGCGTAATCGTAAATTTTTTGAAATACGGCAAAAAATACCGTCCGATTTGAACGATGCTTTTTATCTCTTTATCTTTCGATATTCCAGAAAACCAATCACCAGCAGCACAAGACAGCATCCGGCCCACTGAATGGCAGTCAGGTGTTCGTTCAAAAACAAGACACCGAAGAAAATCGTAATTACCGGTCCAGCCATCGAAATGACGGCACCCCGTTCCGCTCCAATCCGCTTGATGCCTTCAAGCATGAGCATAAAAGGAATGACCGTCGTTACGACCGCCATGATGACGAACAAACCGTACAGTGAAGGATCGCAGGAAACAAGGTTGACCGGCTCGTCTCCGGCCGCTTGGACCCCCGTGTATCCGACCATCAAAACGCTCGCCGCTGACATTCCGTAAGCATTCATCCGAATGCCGCCGATCCGGTGGACAAGGCTGCCCGATACAACGAGATAGGCGGCATAAACGACCGCTGATAAAATAATCAAACACGCACCAAACAGATTCGCCTTGACCAGCTGTGAATCCCAGCCGCCGACAGCCAAAAACAGGCCGACGTTGACAAGAAGAATGGCGATGAGATCGCGCATGGGCATTATTTTCTTTTTCGCCAGTGCAGACAGGATCAATGCGAAAATCGGATAGCTCATCAAAAGCATCCGCTCGACAATCGCCGATACATAATGAAGCCCGATAAAATCAAGCAGCGGTGACAGAAAAAAACAAAGCAGACCTGCTGTGCAAGCTTGTATGATCTCCCTTTTTTGAGGTTTCGGCGGCAGCTTTGAACGATAAAGGAAACATATCATCCAAAACAGCGGCGCTGCAATCAATTGCCTGTATAATAAAACCGCAGTAGGTGATGCGCCTTGTTCATAAACCCATTTCACAAAAATGGATTTTGATGCAAAACACATCGTCCCAAATACCATAAAACATATCCCCGCAGCGGCCTGAACGCCGCTCTGCTCAACTACGCTCCCCTCAGCTCGTTTCATTTCTCATACTCATCCTTTATTCATCGATATGTTTTTTAATAAAATGCAGCAGCGTATTCCCCTGTGCCGTCAGGATGACGCCTTTTCCCGAGCATTTCGGACATGGAAGCCGGTCTTCCTCGCCGCTGCCCCCGCAATGCGGGCAGGTGATTTCCAAGTCGTCTGTTGCGATCACCACAATGTTCACCCCCATTTAATCTGACATGAAACGGCCACGTCGGCCAGTCTCCTTCCATGGCCATCACCTCCTTAAAAACACAAAAAACCCTCGCCACAAAAGGACGAGGGTCTCGCGGTACCACCTTTTTTAATCGCATCAACGATTCGCTTAGCAAACATACAGAAAAGGAATACCCCTTTTCGATATGTTTCTCTTAATAACGGAGAGAACATTCCGGCCCCGCCTACTTTTTCGTTTCAGCAGGGCGATTCAGAAGCCCATTCCGCGTCAGGGAGGTATCGGTTCACACCGGCCACCGACTCTCTTAAACCTTCGCCACTGACGCGTACTTACTCTTCCTCCACATCGTTTAGCCGTACATGATTTGTAAAAATTATCATACGCTACACATTGAAGGCGTGTCAATCTATTTTCGTTTTGGAACGGACTTTCAGGATGCAGGCGATGAATAAAGCGATGGCGATTAAGCCGAAGCCGTACAATCCATATAAATAGTCATGAACCCCGACATAAAGCAAGGGAAGGAAAAGGCTAAGACAAACGCCGATGAACACGGTATATAATACACGCAGTAAACCTTTATATTTCAGAGCCTCTGATTCCCGATCGGTATAAATCGCCGTTGTCTGAACCTGACTCGCATCAGCCGCAAAATAGTGCCAATTAAACAAACGGGTGACATGCCTCCAGCCGGCATCCTGAAAGATCCGTATATATTCTTCTTCATCCCGGTTTGATGTAGCTTTATAGTCAAGTCGATATACCGTTTCATTTGGCTCCGTTTTTTCAAATAAACAAACAAATAGAAATAACTTTTTCAGCATCCAGCCGTTCATTGCCATTTCACTTAGCCACTTTTCTTCGGCACGATCTTGCCAGGCTAAAAAGAAACGACATACATACTTTCTTTTTTTCATCATTCATTGCCGCCTCTCTTGTTCCTCAAAATGGATTTACTGACTGCCACCAATTTGGACAGACGCTTAAATTCAAGCTCTGCAACCGTCCAGCCTTCATTCGTTAAAATATATTGCTTTCTGCGGTCATCTCCCGTGCCTTCGGTCTTTTGAATCAGGCCCTGCTTTTCAAGCTTGTTAAGCGCCCCATAAAGAGTGCCTGGACCGAGCTTCACTTCCCCTCCGCTCATGCCGTCTACCTTCTGCATGATTCCATAGCCATGGAGCGGCTCGGTTAATGACAATAATATGTAGAACGTCGCCTGGGTAAGGGGCAAATAACGTTCCGGATTTGTTTTCTTCACTTTCACACCTCTCCATCAGCACGACGTTTATCACTTACAAACTTCATGAGCAATGCAGCCCCAGTCATATTACATAAAATACTGCCCCCACACACCATAGCCCACAATGCTCCGCTTGCCCCCGATAACATCATCAACATGAGCAGCGCCATCCCGGTTAGAACAAATGCAATTCCTGTGCGGTATAATCTCATTTTTTCACCTCCGGACTTTTATATCGCAAACCGATATATCGTATGACGATATAATAGCATATCATGTACGGAAAAACAAGGCAGACTCTGACGTTTAGTCTTCTGCCTGTGAGACGGAACGGGCAGAGTTGTTCAGGAAGCTTATTTAAAAGGTATGGACCACTCATGATTAGTTGCTTTTTTAGACTCAAATGAGTAAGATAAATGTATCGAATAACCAAGTAAAATTCTGCATTACACCCAAGTCAAAATGCAGTACAGCAGGAACATGACACACGTAAATTGCATTCCTTTTTTAGAAATGCATAAAATAAAAAAGACCCGACTGCGCCAACAGTCGAGTCATCATACACAAAGCGGCCCGTCAAGGGGCTTGCTCAGATAGCTCTACCGTAGACACTATCCCTTTCACTTGCCAAGGCTTAAGGGAGTGTCTATTTTTCTTTCTTAGACAACACGGCAATCAGCATGCCGAAAGCAATCATTATAGAGATTGTTTCGTATGTTGTCATGATGCATCACCCCCTTTCAAATGGGGATGAGCAAGAAACTCCCTCAAGCGAGCATATAGCTTTTGTGTACAATGAATATTTTACCATAACACTTCAAAAACTGAGATACCTTTCCATCTCGAAAAACAAAATATTGAGGCTGATGCAGGAACTAAAAAAGCCTTATCGCTGCGCAAAAAAATCGCCCCAAAGGAGAGCGATTTTTTTGGTCATGCTTGTAAAAAAGCAGCAACTATTCTGATTTCTTATTCCGCTCAGCAAACACCGCCATCGCGTCGCGCATAAATGCAGCTAAGCCTTCGCCGTATTGATCGATATTTTTTGTGAAGCGTTCATCATCGACATACATTTGCCCGATGCATTTGAATGTCTCAAGCGAAAAGTGATGGCCGGAATTTTGGTTTAAAAAATCATACCATTCTTGAATGGCTTCCTGTGCCTCCTCTGCATCAGGCGCACCGTTTCGAAGGCATGCGATTTTTCTGTAAATAGCGTCAAATTGCCGTTCCACCGCTTTCCGTTCGTCTTCAGACATGGCGGCCATATGGGCTTTCGTTTTGTCAATGGCTTCGTCTCCCCAGCGTTCGCGCGCTTCCGCTTCGTACGGGTTTTGGCTGAAATCGAAGCCCGCAAATTTTTCTTCATTTGTCATTTCTATTTCCCCTTTCGTAAATTGTATCGTTTTATCGATCGTCTCAATCATTTGGTCCAGCCGCTTTCGTTTTTCAAGCAGCATTTTCCGGTGCATGTGAAGCGCTTCATGCCGGTCAAAAGACGGATCCTCGAGAATGGTTTTGATTCTTTTCAAAGGGAAGTCGAGCTCTCTAAAAAATAAGATCTGCTGCAGCTTTTCCAGATCGTCATCTGAATAAAGCCGATAGCCCGATTCAGTCGTCTCCGACGGAATCAAAAGTCCGATTTCATCGTAATGATGGAGTGTGCGCACACTGATGCCGACCATATCGGCAACCTCTTTCACCTTTAGTTTCATAATCTGACCTCCCTTTGATATTGACTATAAAGTATCACGCAACGTGAGAGTCAATGCTTTTAAAAAAAAAAAAAGCAAGCCTCGGCCTGCTTTCATACCTTATATTTGCAACGTGAAACTTCTTTTTTAGTTTTTGCATCATTTCCGTTCGGACGGGAAAGAAAGTGAATCTCATCCTCATCCCAATACTTTCTGGCAGTATATAGATGCGTCCCTTTTTCATCAAAACAAGAGATCATGATAAAATCGTAATAATACTCGAACAACTCTTGATCTTCGTCACTGCATTCACAGTCAATCTGCCGGTATTTTTTTAGCAAATACGCGTCATCATGAATCTTCCAAATCCATTCTTCGCATTCAAACGGCTCGTTATAGACGATGTTAGACATATTGGATGGCATTCCTTAAAAACGGATCATCCAGCCATTCGTCTATCTGGGCTGCGGAAAATCCTTTAGAGACATTCAGATCAATCAGCGTCCCGCCTGAATAGCCGAATGAAGCGGATCTGTCGGGGATTGTGTCCGGACCTTTTGCCAATACATTCTTCAGCTTTTTCAGCATGTTTCCGCAGCTTCTGTCCAAATCGCTTTTCGGGTTTGCGGCGGCTTGAATGACTTTTTCAAGCTTCTCATTTCCGCCGATGATGTCACCTGCTTCATTCAAACTGACGTCCGGCAGAGTGAGCCCTGCCATCGTTTTTAGAAACTCATTGACATGCCATTTTTCGTAAGCGGCTTTGTCTACCGGCTTTCCATTCTGTTCACCGACATAATCCGAATGGCTTAACAGCTCGGCCCCCAGCTCTTCTACCCCATTCAGCGCCATTTCTATTTGCGCTCTTTTCTGATCGTCAAAAGTCCCTTCAACTGTAATGTGATTTTTGCCATCGACATGAATCTGCATGCTTTCATTTTCCGCAAGGGTGATGCCGTTTTCTCTGAGGGCTTTTTCGATATCACTGTTTAAGAGCTGCCTGTTTTCATAGAGAAAATATATTGAAAGCTGCACGCCATTCATTTGAGATTTTAGTGATCGTCCGTTTTTTTGCGCTTCTTCAGCCTCCTTGCTGATGGTCAGCGTATCTTTTTTTGCAGCGGCTTCGGTCTCAGGCCTTTTTGTTTTTGACTGCTGTTGGTTTGAAACAAAATCTATCAGTTTTTCTGTATAAAGTGCAAGTTTAACCCTATCTCGAATATTCATGGGAGCTCCTTTCCAGCTCATCATTTTTTACCAGCCGTATGTTTGATCATATTGGTAGTTGATCTTCAACTGCGGCGATTTCCAAGTTGAACTGCTCCATGCAAGCGAGTAATATCTGGCATTCCATGTCGTTTTGACAGGCAGTCCGTTTTCCAATTTAATATCCGGGAACAATGTTCCTCCAGAAACGGTTTTATGCCAGACGCCTTCTTCTTTGTTTAGTACTTCTCTAAAGGTGTTGCCTAGACTTGGGGAAATCGTTCCTTCTGCGGATACGCTCTTGACGACCGCTCCGTCAGGGACGGCTGAGTCGTTTGCCAGGTTTACTGCAGCCGTTGGAGAGACGGTTCCTTTTCCAGGGCTGGAGATTGCTGATGGTGACAATCTGGCCGTATATGTTCCGCTTTTCATTCTGTCTATAAATTCAAGCCTGTAAAATCCCCATTCATCATATGTGCCGTTTTTCGAGCTGACAACGGCGATATACTTTCCCGTTTCAGGAACATCAAAACGAATGATTTCATTTTGGGTTCCCGTTCTTTCAGAAGCGTCAATGGCAGGGTAGCCGTAGGAATCTTTAAATAAGAAAAGGTCATAGTCTGTACCTGCCGGGATGTTCTTGAGGTGAATGGCGAGCTGTTCCCCTTTTGTGGCATAGAACTTATAAAAATCTTTATCTTTGGCACTATGAATCGTTGCCGAAATCGTCTTATATTTCCACAAACCGATATCATATGCGGAGGCCAGTGAATCATTGGGTTCGTATTCGTCTTCGTATACGCTCGCTGAAGCCGAATACACCGGAACCGATAACAACAAAAGAATGAACATTAACAAACACACGCTTTTTTTCATTTGTTATTGCCTCCTATTCATGTATAAAAGAACTTCCCTTCCTTATATCGGTAATAAAATGTAAGTTTTAAGAAACATTGCGAAATAATAGTAAAACATACCCTCCCCATGTCTGTTCCTTGATCTGGTCTTTCAAAAGTCTACATCGATTTAACTCCGCTGTTTTCTGATTTTTTGAGAATGCGGGACTTACCGGACTCCAAGACTCGCAGCACAAGTACAAGAAACAGCATAATAACCCCTAACACAATCAATATCCAAAATGCCGTTTGAACAGGAAAATCGTCCAAACTCCATCCCATAGCGACCGGCAGCATGGCACCCCCGAGCCCGTTGGAAGCAAGCAAAATGCTTGTCGTCTGCTCTGTCTTCCCCGGGAAAAACTGATTGGTAATGATCAAAGCGATTGCAAACATTCCCGCCATAAACAGACCGGCCAGGAAGCAAAGCGCAAATCCCGCCCAAACGCTGCCGCTCATTGCCAACATGATGAGCGACAATAGACTGCCAATATTAATCATCCTGAGAAAGCGGTGATAGGTCATTTTCTCAGAAACGATCCCTGTCAATGCCCGTCCGATGACCATCCCGGACCAGTAAAGGGTGACCGATATCGCCGCCAAGGAATTAGCAATCTGCCAATTTTCAGCAAAAATGGCCGGCATGAAATTGACGATCGACATCTCACTGCCGCCGTAAAAGAAGAAATAGACAGCCGCTAAAGCAATGAACAGCAAGCTCTTATCTCGATATCTAGTACGAGTCTCGTTTCCCGTCTTCTCCCGGCTTTCTTGATCAGCCATTAATTCATCCAGGCTTTCAAGATTCAGCCGCTTCCAGCCGATCATCAACAGGAAAGCGCTTAATCCGAGCACAAGAAAGGCCAATGGCCATATGCCTCTGCTGATTAAAAAGCCTGATAGCAGCGGCATAAAGAGAGCTCCCAGGCCGTATGCCACTTCCACCTTGCTCATGGCTGCCGCCTGCTTATCCTTAATGGCCGTCAGGATAATCGTTCCCACGCAAGGCTCAACTAACCCTGCTCCAAGCCCGGCTACACCGACAAATAAAAAAAGCAAAGGCCAGGGAGGCAAAAAGAAGATAAACAATTCACAGCTGATCATCGCCAAGCCCAAAAGGACGACGTTTACTCTCCCCAGTTTTTTGACGAACAGAGGCATCGTAAGCACCCCTATTAAAAACCCCATAAACTGCGAAAATACCAATATTCCGCCATTGCTGTAGCTTTGCGAGTAATGTGCCAGAAGCTCCGGCAGGACAGCTCCGAGAATGACGAGGGTAAAAGCAATCAATCCGTAAGAAAAACAACTGATCCACAGCAGACGAGTTTTCATCGTTTGATCTCCTTATCGAAGATTTTTCAAACCAATTATTGTTAACATATCATAAAATTAGCAGACGGACATCCCTGATTTATACGTTAACAAATATTTAACACAATTAATGAAAAAAGCATTGACAATATTTTTCAAAATTCTAATATTAATGACATGTTTATCCTTTTTTGGATATTCAATAAAAATCAGGGGTGGTATATATGGGGACGAAACAGGTTGCAAATCCGGACAGCTTGTATTACAAAGTCGATGATGTTGTGATGGTCAGAGGAGAAGGAATTCATTTATACGATCAGGAGGACAACGAATATATTGATTGTGCCTCGGCAACGTTCAACTTGAATTTGGGATACAGCAACAAAGAAGTGATCGACGCAGTCAAAGACCAGGCGGACAAGCTCATTCATGTCACTTCTTCCTTCCAGACGGATGCAGTCAATCAATTAGCCGAAAAGCTCGTCGAGATTTCCCCGGATAACCTTACGAAAGTACACCCCAAGGTCAGCAGCGGTTCGGCTGCCAATGAAGGCGCTATTAAGATGGCTCAGTATTATTCAGGAAAAAGAGATGTCATTTCACTTTTTCGAAGCCACCTCGGACAAACGTATATGATGTCTGCTTTATCCGGAAATTCGTTTCGCAGAGAGCCGTTTCCCCCGCAGTTTTCTTTCGGACTGCAAGTCCCTGATCCGTATTGTCAGCGCTGCTTTTACAAACAAAAGCCGGATACGTGCGGCATGCTTTGTGTAGAAAGGATTCATGATTTTATTGAGTACGCCAGCAGCGGTAAAGTCGCTGCCATTATCGTCGAACCGATTTCCGGGAACGGAGGCAATATTGTACCGCCTAAAGGATACTTCAAAGCGTTGAAACAGCTCTGTGAAGAGCACGATATCGCCCTGATCTTCGACGAAATCCAGACCGGCTTCGGAAGGACCGGCAAAATGTTCGCCGCCGAGCACTTCGATGTGAAGCCGAATATGATGACTGTCGCCAAAGGACTGGGAGGTACGGGCTTCCAAGTCGCCGCCACCCTCACTGAAGAAAAATATACCGGACTGCCCGGCCATCACCACTCCTTCACATACGGCTCAAATGTCATGGCGTCGGCGGCAGCCTGTGCAACCATCGATATTATGCAGCGGCCGGGGTTTTTAGAAAACGTAACGACCGTCGGAAACTATATTATGGAGTCCTTAGAGGACATGAAACAGGCGTTTCCATTTATCGGAGATGTCAGAGGACTCGGCCTGATGATCGGGGTCGAGATTGTCAAGGATGATTTCGAGCCTGATGTCGAGCTGACCAATTATATTTCCAAACGGGCTATGGACTACGGTTTGATTATCCGGACTTCCCGTTACGGCTACGGAAACGTGTTTAAGATCCGGCCGCCGCTGACCATCACGCTCAGCGAAGCGGAAATGCTTTGCTACAGACTTCGCCAATTGCTGGAGGCGGTAAAATGAGAGACTATATCATCGAACTCGGGACATTTGTTTATCAGAAGCTGAAAGGCCAAAAAGGGACATTGAAAAAACGGATCGTCAACGGCTATTCTCCGGGAGGGGACGCCCAATTTAACATCGATCAGGCTGCTGAAGACGCGGTGCTGGAGTTTATCACGAACAGAGACTGTCCGATCGCTTTCTATACGGAAGACGGCGGGCTCAAGATGTTTGGCGAAAATCCGCAATACATTTTGATCGTCGACCCCATTGACGGAACCCGGCCGGCCGCCGCAGGGCTTGAAATGGCGTGCATCTCCATTGCTTTGGCGGCGTATAAACCGGATGCGAAAATCAAAGATATTGAATTCGCTTTTCTGCTGGAGCTGAAAAGCGGCGCCTATATGTACGGCGATATTTACACCGCCTCCATCTTTAGCGAAGGCTTCGACGGGAAACTGCCGAATATGAGCAGCGTTACAGAATTAAAACACATGTTTTGGAGCCTAGAGTTCAACGGCCATCCCGCGCAATTGATGACCAGTGCATACGGCCATTTGATTGACCTGTCTGCAAATAACGGCGGCGTCTTCGTGTTCAACAGCGCATCCTACTCCATCTCCAGAATTATCACCGGACAAATGGACGCATATGTCGATATCGGCAATCGCCTGCTCAAAGACGATCCCGGCCTGCTGCCCGATTTTCAGAAAGTAGGGAACGGCAAAGTCTTGCATCTGTTTCCTTACGATATTGCGGCCAGTGTATTTTTAGCGAAAAAAGCGGGTGTTGTCATTACCGATGCCTATGGACATTCTTTGGATGACACTCTTCTCACGGATCTAAGCTATCACAACCAGCAATCGTGCATTGCGGCATCGACAAAGGAACTTCATCAAAAACTGCTTGACGAAATCCGCTGGGAAAAAAGGAGGAGCAGAGATGAAAGCGTTAGTGTGGACTCCCTCTGATAAGCTTGAATATTTGGATGTAGAAGAACCGCAAATCCAAAAGCCCAATGAAGTAAAGGTGAAAATATACGGCACCGGAATTTGCGGAACCGACCTTAATGTGCTGAAAGGAAAAATGTATGCTGCACACAATATGATCATGGGCCATGAGTCAGCCGGAGTCGTCGTTGAGACCGGCGAAGACGTCAAAAACGTCAAGCCCGGGGATCGCGTCGTCATTGATCCGACCCAGTACTGCGGCAAATGCTACTATTGCAGAAAAGGATTAACCTGCTACTGCGAGACGTTTGAAGACTGGCAGCTGGGGATCGGGGCGCATGGAACGTTTGCCGAATATTACGTAGGCGAAGATCGGTTTATGTATAAAATACCGGACGCAATGGAGTGGGAGCGGGCCGTTTTAATCGAGCCTCTGTCGTGCGTTTTACATGTGATGGAAAAAGCCGCGATCAAACCGGATGACTCCGTATTGGTTTTAGGCTCAGGGCCCATCGGTCTGCTCGTTCAGATGATGGCCAAAAAAACGGCAAGGCTGACCGTCGCAACGGAGATTGGCAGCTTTAGAGCGGAAGCGGCGCGCGCTTTGTCCGATCACATCTATCATCCTGACGAATTAAACCTTGAGGAAGTTTTTCGCATCAACCAGGGACGAAAATTTGACGTGATTTTTGATGCGATCGGAAATCAGCTGGAATGGGCTTATCCATTGGCTGAAAAAGGCGGAAGGCTAGTTCCCATGGGCTTTGACGACACATATGAAATGAAAATCAAACCGTATCAGCTGCTATCGGGCGGAGTTACGATTGTCGGGACCGGGGAAGCCAGGCAGATCATGGAATCGGCCTTATCCTGCGCCTCGGACATGCCCCGGCTTAAAGAGCTGATCACCGAAAAGACGGCGCTTGAAAATTTTGAACAGGCGATTGACAATCTGATGGGCATTGACCCGATTACAAAAGAGAGAAAAGATATCACGGCGATCAAAACGATTCTTGTTACAGATCCGGATATGATGTAGCAGGAAAAGAACCGGCTCGTTTCCGAGCCGGTTCAGCTTATTCGAAGAATGACTCACTGCCCTTTAGCAGCAAGCTCCCGCAAATCCTTTTTGACGATCTTGCCTAGCCTGTTTTTCGGAAGGCTTTCGGCAAACACGATGTCAGGAATTTTGTATTCCGCAAGGCGCCCTTTGCAGAATTCGATGATATCCCGTTCGCTTAAAGGAGAGTTCTCGTTTTTCACGACGTATGCCCTCGGAACTTCACCGTACATCTCATCTGGAACGCCGATAACGGCCGTTTCGACAACGCCCGGAACCTGCTCGATCACTTCCTCCACCTGATCCGGATAAATATTGTCTCCGCCATATACAATCACGTCTTTATAGCGGCCGGTAATATATAAAAATCCGTCTTCGTCAAGCCTGCCCGAGTCGCCCATGTAAAACCATCCATCCTTCAGTACCTTTTGCGTCGCTTGCGGGTTTTGATAATACCCTTCAAACACGTACGGGCTTTTGACGGCAACTTCCCCGACTTCACCTGCCGGAAGCTCTTCCCGTGTCTCGGGATGGACGATTTTCACGCTGACGTGAGGAATCGGT
This sequence comes from Bacillus sp. FSL K6-0138, assembly GCF_037982765.1. Classification (NCBI taxonomy): domain Bacteria; kingdom Bacillati; phylum Bacillota; class Bacilli; order Caryophanales; family Bacillaceae; genus Bacillus; species Bacillus sp. FSL K6-0138. The sequence goes on along the minus strand of NZ_CP150286.1, from coordinate 344,779 downwards.
TTACCGGCGGAATTGACTTTATCCCAGCCCATGTCAGGCCTCCAGACGCTGATCGTCCAGGCTTCGGTGCTTCCGTACCCCTGCACCATTTGGATGCCGCGTTCATGGTATTCTTTAATCAGCCGCACCGGAACCTTTGTCCCGCCTGAAATCAGGCTCAAGATCGATGACAGGTTATACTCGCGCTTTTTCATTTCCTCAAGCATGTAAGTATATACAGACGGAAACGCCATCATCATATGAATGCCTTTTGCTTCGATTTCCTGCAAAATCTCTGCAGGCTCCGGATCAGATAAAAAGTAGAGCCCTACTCCTTCAAAAGCGCCCTGAAACACATGGTTCAGCGAGCTCATATGATACAGCGGATGGCTCGCCAGAAAACGGGTTCCTTTCAGCCGCTTTCCTTTTACATTCACTTCTGTCAAATACGCGGCGAGGCTGCCGTGATTAACCATGCATCCCTTCGGATTTCCCGTCGTTCCGGATGTGAACAGCATCAAAGCTAAATCGTGTTCTGTCACCTGCTCCGTCTCAACCTCGGATGGCCTGTCTTTTAAAAGGCTTTCAAATTGTCCGGTGGTGTCCATTCCCACACCTGCTTCAATCAGGATGCAACGCTCAAGCTGCCGGCGCAGCGGCAATAAAACGTCTGCAAACTCCCGGTCGTAAAAAACGGCCTTGGGCTGGGATTTGTTTAAAATCCCCTCCAATTCGTAGGATGTCAACTGCCAGCTGAGGGGAACGGCCGTCGCGCCGATCTTCAATGACGCCAGCAAAATGACGGGGAAATGGTGATTATTTTTACATAAAATCGCAACATGATCTCCTTTTTGAACACCCGCCTCCAGCAGATAATGCGACAATTGGTTCACCCGCTCGCAGTATTCCTTGAACGTAAACGTCCGGCTTCCTCCGGATAAAGCCGCCAATTCGTCTGAGCTTTCCATATGGTGATTGATTAATTGCTGAAGTGTACCCAAAATATTCATCTCCAATTGTTCATTGTATCTCACAAAACATGGTTATATTATGTGACGTACAAATTCATTCTAAAACAAAAAATATCCATTGTAAAACCATTTCAAGTTGGAATTGTTCTGTTTATTAATTGATAATTAGAGAAAACAATTTGGATTTATTTTCAATCTTAAAAATCTCTTTCTATACGCTTCACTTATGATAAAATTGACCTATGTTCGACTAGTACAAATCAATGAGGCCGCTATACGGAAATGAGGAATCCTTCATGAAGCACCATATCATGGAAGCCAACCTGTTAGACCATGCCTTGTCGAAATTTTTGCGATCTTCAAAGGAAATCGATGAAAAAACGATTCCAAAGCATATTACAAGCGTAAAAGGGTTTATTTTACGGATCATTCACAGACACGGAACTTGTACCGTGAAAAACATTTTGCAGGAAGTATCGCTGTCTCCATCGGCTACGACGAACGCGCTGAATCATTTAGAAAAAGAAGGGCTTGTCATCAGATCAAGAAACACTGATGACAGGCGCACGGTCTGGCTTGAACTGTCCCAGGAAGGAAAACGGATCGCAGCGCAGATGGTCGAAAACCGCCAGGCATTGATTGATCAGCTGTTTGAAAAGCTGTCAGAAGAAGAAAAAGAGACTTTTTTTGCTTTGATTGGGAAGATTTTTACGTAATGCCCGCTTGCATGCCAGGCCATCGATACGATCGACAGCCTGGTTTTCTTTTATTTGAGGCCCAGCGCTTCAAACGCCATGTCCATATGCTCTTTTTTCTTTGTCAAAAGCGCAAACATGGCGATCTCGATTCCGTAAGCGGCCTGCTTCTCGGCAATATGCCGTTTCATCCCCGGCCAGACCCGCCCCCCGGCTTCTTCGTAGAAGCCGATGAGCCGGGCTGTTTCCGTTTCGCCTAGAATCGTCTGATACAGAAGAAAATCTTTAGCAGGATCAGCGACCTTCGCTTCAGTCCAATCCAACAGACCTGTCACACGGAGATCCCTGTCAATCAGAATATGCGGCGGATGCAGGTCGCCATGGATCAACACGGAATGCCTTTGCCAATACGAATCATCCGAAATCCACCTTTGCCACCTTTCCCACAGCATCTCGCTGACTCCAAGCTCTTCCTTGATCCGCTCCATGTCGTCCGCTTTTTTTGTCGTACATCGTCTGGACTCATCACCTGTACACCTGCTTCCTTAGCCGCATGATGATCGATCCCGTGGAGGTCGGCAAGCGTTTGCGCGAGCGAACGGACAAACGGCTCGGCAGGCGGCTGATGCTTCATATTCCACACATAATTCCTGATCTCCATATCGATGACGGCAGCCGGAACACCGGCAAGCATCGGATACGCAATTAATTCCGGCTCATCGATTTGCCATTCCGGAACCTCGGCCTGAAGGCGGCCCCGAAGCATTTTGAGCACTCTTCCTTCGGCAGCGGCCCTTTTGATGACATCGTCCCGCCTTGGCCTTCTCAGCACCCATCTCCTCCCTGATTCATCATCTGCAAAAACGACTTGAAAATCCATGCCCGACTCATTGATCTCCGCACCTTCAGATTTCAGCTGAAGACCGTATGTCTCTGCCAGCCCCAGCATTTGTTCCATATTCAATTCAATTTCCCCCTTATCCGTTTTTCGATCAAAAAAACACAGGCCATCCGCCTGTGCTGTTTTAAAATCGGTTCAAAAACGCAAAAAAAGGGGCGTCCGAATCGCGCCCCTTTCCCCTCATATTAGATTCCATCAAAAGGCAGATCAATCCCGATTACCCTGCACACAGGCAGAGACCTTGCTCCACTATTTAATTAGCGGCAACCGGAATCTGATGTATGCCATATTGGAACCCCTCCGTTCTGTAAAGTTAGGTTTATTTTAACAGGTTTTCCAATAGTCCTCAATACCTTTGACTAAAGATTCATACCGGCTTGACGCTTTAGGTTTTCGAACCAGGCCGTATCCCCTGTTCCATAAGTCTTCTTCTGTCCTATATCTCTCAAAGATCCATTGCTGTAGTCAATCGATAAAATAAAATCCGGAATGGAATCATACCCGGCTTTCGCAAGCTTGCCAAGCTGTGATCCATAGTGAGCCAATGCATAATTGACCGTTTTCTTTTGCACGGGATCCTTTTCAAGCTCTTCTTTATACACATCTAATAAATCGCGGCCGTCAGGCGTTACAAAACGGCCGTCGATGACTTCCAAGTCTTTCACATGATAGCCCGTCACTTCATACATTTCACGGGCTGTTTGGTATTTTTGATACGCATCAGGGGAATATTGGGCAGAATCACTGCTTAAGCTTTTCATGATATGCAAAAATAGTTCTTTGCTGTTTTCGCCCGTTTCTAATAATTTCTCGATTTGATTGATCAGTTCTTCATCGTCTGTACCGCTGACCTTAACTTTATAATCAATCGGCGTAATCGAAATCGTGAGCGTCGTATCCTTTGGAATGTCAATTTGAAACCGGTCCAGCAATATGTGAAGCTGCTGGTTGACCTGGCTGCGCTGATATATCTTTTCATTCTCAGCATCGACCTCGCCATTTAAAGATACATTGCGGAATGCAGCATCTTGCAGGTTATAGCTTTGCGCCTTGCCTTTGAACAGCCATTCCGTTTCATTGTCATATGCAGCCTGCCGCTCCGCTGCTGTTAAATCGCTTCTAAAATAAGGGGAAGCCGGATTTTTATATTTATCCTTTATATAGCCGAGCGGGTCGGGCTTCGTTTTGTTGATCGCATTGATCCTGCTGTACTTTTCATCAAGGATTTTGGTGCAGATGTCGCTCTGTGACTCGTAGGGATTGTTTGCACGAATCACCGTTTCTTCCCCGGTATCTGCCACAGTCCGGTTATTCGCGGTTTGGTACAGTCTGCTGAAGCTCCCGGCGTTGTTAACAATCCTGTCCTTTGAATAGTTCAGCTGCTTCAGCCCTTCAGCAGACGATTTTTCGAATACCGCAGCAGTATGGGAAGAACGGGTTTTGCTTGTTTTAGATGCATGCTCTTTCAGCATGTTTTGGACCATCAGCTGTGTACGGATGTATTGACGATTCAGTCGCATCGGAGCCCTCCTGTTCAACTCTGTCTATTGTTTTATATCGGCTTGATTGTGTTAATGTTAACCTTATCAAACAATTTTTTACACAGAGTGTATAGAAGAACCGCCTTGCATTCGGCGGCAAAATCCCGTTATTCCTGCTCCCCGCTTTTCTTAGTGATCCTCTCCATCACCTCATGCAGCCCTTCAGGCTTATAAAACTCCACCGGAGAGCTCCCCTTTTCAAACGAAATCGTCTCTGCTTCAATGAGCGCGACATAGCGGCCGTTCACTTTCGCAAGATGGATAGAGTCCCCGAAGTCGGCAAGCAATCCTTTAATCTCGGTTTCTCCGAGCTTCATTTTCAGCTCTGCCTCAGGCATATGCTCAATGATCTGTGCGGAGGCTTCGATCACCTGATGGGTGTCGAGCCGCTCTTGAATCTCCCGCTTCTCACTGGCTTCCCAGATTTCCATATCGTGTTCAAATTGCTTGAGCTCTTCGCTGCTGTCTTCAAATGTCTCATATACGTGCTCCTGCACCATGTTCATGACCTGCGACTTCATGATCTCAGGCATCGATTCCCCGTACTCGACGAATTTCAGAAAATCCTCGAAATAGCGCGCGTGCGAAGCCTGGTGGATTTTCACTTCGCTTTCTTCTGTCATTCCCTCTTCAGGCATGTGCGGATATTGGATCGATTTCATGTTTTTTGTCGTGATCGCCATTTCGACCTTGCGGATCAACGACGATTCGTCGGCGATCGAAGCGACCTTCGGCTCAAAATCGCATTTCATGATAAAGACGAATGCATCATCGAAATATTTGCGGGGCACGGCGGATGCTACTAAAAACACGCCGCCGCGGACGGCGCTCGTGTCAAGGTATGTGCGGACGAACTGCTCGCTCAGTTCATTGAAATCTTCTTTTGTTTCAGCTTGCTTTGTCCGATGGAACAGGTTGTAGTTTGGGTTTGAATCAAGCTCATGCCCCGGCTCTGTAATGAAGCGGCCGATTTTCGTCGGCACCTGTTCTGACTTCGGATGGCGGTCCGCTTTCCGTTTGACGATTTTTTTCAATTCCCCGTCTAAGAAATCCTTCAGTTCGCTGTTTTCGAATTCTTCCGTATCAAGTGTCTGGAAGTGTTTAAATTGCTTATTGGCCTGCTCGTCCTTGCCGTCGACTTGTATGACATAAAATGAAATATAACGAATTTCAAATTCCATGATGCGTATTCACCCGGTTTCCTAGTTATTTCAGTTCTTCAAGTATAGGAAAACGCCGGTTTTCCGTCAATGAAGCCAAAATGAAAAGATGACCTCCTTATCACGGGGGCCATCTTTTTTAATCCAGAGGCTTATTCTTTTTATAGTAAAGCGTCACGCTTTGCTTCCGCAGATTTTCAATAATGTCATGATAGCTGCTTGCAAACTGTTCATTATCTTGTTTCATCCGGGTAATCACCGTTTTTCGGTTTTCGCTTTTGTGATCCAATTCTTCTTTGATTTTCGTGATGATCATGCCTTTTTGTCCTTCAATCTCACTTTTTAGCTTCTTGTCAAATTCGTTCAGCTCTTTCAAAATGCTTTTCAGCGGTGCATTCAGACGGCCCGCTTTATCCTTTGCCGAGATGCTGCTTAAAAACATATATGTAGCCGAAACCGTTTCAGTTTCCTCCAATAACGGTTTTACCATGTTCATTGAATCCCCCTATGCCTTAAAATCAAATAATGCTGAGATTTGCTTGTCCTCATCGCATAACTTCTCAATGCTTGAGCGAATGTCTTTCACAAACCGTTTTTTCTCGGAAGTTTGTTTTTTTAATTCACTGATGATGCCGTCACACTCGGGAAGCGGAGCCGTGTGATACGAGTCGTGAACGACGATTTTATTTAATTTGCCGCTTGAAGATGCAAAGCCTGAGGCAAGCGTAAACTGAAAGTCGTATTGGTAGTGCGAGGGATTGGCTTCCATATCATGAATGGCTTTCGTAAGCGCGGCTTTTTTATTTGCGAAATGATCGTGGATTTCGTGGTGAAACACGCGTTGATAACGGTCGATTTCATCTTCGATTTTTGAAATGGCGGCCATCCCCGCCTGATAGATCCTGACGGCCGATGACAGATTGACCTTAATCTCTTTTCCGTCCTTGTCTTTCTTTGAAAAGTATATATCCCCGCCTTTATAGCTGATGCCTTTCTTTTTGGACAAGGCGTTTAAAAGCGGCGTTATACTGTGGCCTTCCGCAATTAAACTGAGGAGGTCTTCCGTATCTGCACCCAGCTGCTTTACATAAGCGATCAAACGGTTAATGCTATCTTGGGATTTATCAAAGATTCCTTTCCATTCAAAGAAATTCAATTTATTATCCATAAGCTGCTGATATAGATTTTTCAGTGTCGATATTTCTTTATCGATATTCCCGAGGTCTTTTTCGATTACTGCCTTTTGCACGGCATCTATATAGCCGTTAGCCTCCAGTTGATCGAGTATAATGTCTTTGTTTTTCATAATTGTATCGACAAACGCCAAAAATTCGGGAAGCTTCTCCTTCACTTCAGCCGCAATGTCATCCGCCATGCTAAAAAAATCCACGACTTTTGCATTCATATATAGCATCTTTTGTTTGGGGCTCTTGATGTTCTTAAAGTTATTGATCAACTCCAAGTCAATGCCTGCCGCTTCTTTTAAAAAACCATTAAGACCATTCTTTTGATAGGCGCCTGAGTACTGTCTCCAGTATTTTTGAATACTTCGCACTTCCTCATCAGGAATTTGATCGATGATATTTCTGATCCCTTTCACATCAGGATTCGTATCCGTCATCTTCACATCGCCAAACGTGATGAAATCGGCCTTTCCGCTGACGCCGTAGAGCGGATCGTCTTTGGAGATGCGCTGGGTGATGTTGGCGGTGACGCCTTTGTCGTTGTAGTATTTGACGATGGCTTTTTTGAGTTGGTTTTTAGGAATTTCACTAATTTTTATTGCGTTAAATTTCCTTTTAAGGTAATCAGTAAGTTTATAGTCTGCTTTTAAAATATGGCCAACACTTATCTGCGCACCGTTTACTCCGTAAATTTCATCAAATTCTCCATCAATCAACTGAACCAATACCTGGTTATTATTAGCGAGAGAATGTCCCATCGCGTAAGTTTTTAAATTATTTGCACCTTGCGTCTTTTCCTTTGCTTCGATAGTAAATTCTTTTGTTGCTTTGTATTGGCTATCGTCCATTCCTAGAAAGAGTCCAAAAAAGTTATATAACCAGTCCCCATTATCCGCGCTACCCTCAGAAATAATTTGAAGCTGGTTAGTATGATGTTTTTTATCTTTAATGTATATGGCTGTACCATCATAGCCAGAATTTTTAATGGAATAATCTGTTTTTTTCAACAGTTCGTTGGAAGTATATATATCAATATCTTTTGGAAGTTCTTTATTCGTTTCTTCTTTATAAATTCTCCGAACGTCTGTCGCAAAGTCCTCTTTTGCTTTTTTAACTTCATTTGCATTTTTTGAAGCAAATCTCTTTTTATAGCTGTATTCTAAATTGATTAAACGCAGTTTTACATTCTCATTTTCAAATAAATTTTTATTTGTCATCTTCCTTCTCCTTCTTCATCTTGAAGGTTATTGAATTAATAAGTTTTTTTGCATTTTCTCTCGCTTTTTCTTCTGTTAGTGAACATGGCTGATCCTCTTTCTGGCAGGCAAATGTAAAATTATATTCAACGCCTAAATAATCCTCTTCTGTAGACTTCACATAGCCAAAATAACTATATGAAAAGTTGTATTTTCTATCTAAATCATCAAAATTATTTTTCATGTAAGCAAAATAAATATCTCTTCCAGACTTATTGCTTTTTTCGAAGTCGCCTTTGTATCCATTTTGCCCGCTTATAATCTTGAGCATTGTTTTAGGCTTATTAACATATGATTGTTGAGAATAATATTTGACTTGAGCATTAAGAACAATATTTGTTTTTTTATCATAGCTATTAAAAGCAATACCTTCTATATTTTCTCCATTGTTGGATGACAGGTCTTCTTCATACTCCCCATCCTCCGGAAACAACATCGTAAACCCCTTCAACTTCGACTCAAGCAGATAGTACCCAGGCTCCACTTCCTTCGTTGAAGCCATGTATTCTCTCGTTTTCTCATCCTGAAACGCCGGAACTTGCGGCAGATCCTTCGGGTCCATGTCTTTCGGTTTGACGGCTTCTTCTTGATTCCCGTTCTTTTGGCTGTCGCTCATACTGCATCCTCCTGTAAAAGCTAGTATTATAGCAAAACACATCATCATCATTTTTTTCATTTTTTAAAACCTCCAAGGGTCCTGATGTTAACGGACTTTCAAACATTTTTGGTGCGATTGACCCACTTGAAAACGATCCTTTCTTATGTTACAACATGGAATAAATTAGATAAATAGGAAAAATGTCCTGAAAACTCTGTCGGCGAGATGGTAGTCAACATAGGAAATAGGCCGAACGGTTATTGTGACGGGGAATAAGAGAGGCCTTTGGTTTGTTCCTTCAGCTAAACAAACTGTACAAAAGACTCATCTGATTTTTTCATAAGAGGTTGTTGATAAACATACCACCAAGCAGTTCCTTTATAGTGATATTAATGTTTTTTCAATCCGAAGCAATATTCACTTATGATCTATACGGAACTATTTACACGAAGTTTCATCAATATAGTTTTGGCTGTGATTCCGTTTGGAGTATCAGATGTTGCGGACAATAAGAGATTTTCTGAGCTTGCTTCTCTTCTTTTATCCCATTATTAAGACCACCCTATAGTCTGTATAGGGTGGTCTTCGATTAAGTCACAGGCGCTGGATTGAACAGACATAAGTCATTATACAGCCCCCAATGTTCGGCCCATGTCTGTCTGCGGCCGCTTGCGACATCGAGGATCATTCGGAAGAGATCCCGGCCGACTTCTTCTATTGACGCTTCACCGGTGGCGATCCGTCCGGCATTGATATCGATCAAATCGTGCCAGTCTTCCGATAACGATTGCCTCGTCGAGACTTTGATGACAGGCGCCATCTCCAAGCCGTACGGCGTTCCCCTGCCGGTTGTGAAAACCTGGAGGTGCATTCCTGAAGCCAGCTGCAGCGTTCCGCAGACAAAGTCGCTCGCGGGCGTCGCTGCAAAAATGAGGCCTTTCTGTTCGGCTCTTTCGCCTGGCGCCAATACGCCGTTTATCGGGCTGCTGCCTGACTTCGCAATCGATCCGAGCGATTTTTCCACGACATTTGCCAGTCCGCCTTTTTTATTGCCGGGGGACGGGTTGGCGCTCCGGTCCGCTTCGCCTCTTTGGAGATACCGGTCATACCAGGCCATTTCCCTGATAAGCGCGCGTCCGACTTCCTCATTTGCGGCCCGCGGGGTTAATAAATGGACGGCATCGCGTACTTCTGTTACTTCGGAAAATAAAACCGTCGCCCCTGCCCGGACCAGCAGATCTGCCGCATATCCCGCCGCAGGATTGGCGGTGACTCCTGAAAATGCATCGCTTCCCCCGCACTGCAGACCGATGACCAATTCAGAAACAGGGCATGTTTCCCGTTTTCGCTCGTTCAGTCTTTTCAAGCGTTCTTCGGCCATATCCATAATGGATTGAACCATTTGCGAAAACCCTTGGCGCTCTTGCAGCAAAAGGATGTTCTCCGAACCGCCGTCCGGCGCGATCCTTGCGGGAAGCAGCTTTTCGCAGCCGAGGCCGATGATCATCGCTTGGCCGCCAAAATTGGGATGCCTCGCAAGATTTTGAATCGTGCGAATCGGAATGGCGGCTTCGGGGGCATGGATGGCAACCCCGCATCCGTACTGGTGGTTTATTGCCGCTACTCCATCGACATTTGGGTATTTCGGAAGGAGCTCTTCTTTAATCCGTTTGACCGCGTAATCAAGAACGCCCCTGACGCATTGGACGCTCGTCATGATCCCGAGGACGTTTCTCGTTCCGGCGCTGCCGTCTTCATTTCGATATCCTTCAAATGTATAGCCTTCAAGAGGCGGCATGGACTTCGGAACCTTTGTAGCGATCGGCAGTTCCTCTAAATCCGGGGCTTCCGGAAGCTCAAGCATCGATTCAGAAATCCATGTGCCTTTTTGAATGGGCTCTGCGGCGTAGCCGATAATTTCGCCGTAGCGGACAATCGCCCCGCCTTTTTCGATATCTGCTAAAGCGACTTTATGTCCTTCGGGAACGCGTTCTTTTAGTTCAAGCCCGCAGGGAAATACGGTTCCCTCCTTCAGTCCCCCGGTATTGACGATGATTGCCGTATTGTCCTTCGGATTCACCTGAATGTAAAGCGGGGTTTCTTGCCGGTTTACTTGTACAGCCATAGTTCAACATCAACTCCCCTTTGCGATTTGTTGAAAGCGCTGTCAAATGAACCGCGGCTGTCTTATATCTGAAGCATCAATTTCCCTTTTCATCTTCGCCTTTTTCTTGATCAAGACCTTTCAGAATTTTGTCGCGCACAAATTTTAAGTGTTCATACATGTGGTGATAGGCTTGATAAGGATCTCTTTGTTCGAGGGCCTTCAAAATATTCGAATGATATTCGACGGTCCGGTCCCTCTCCCTGTACGGAATCTGGCTGTCTATTTTGGCGTGCGTCATCAAGAGTGACTGAATCATTCCTTCCACTACCGGGTTATTCGCGCTTAACGCGATGATCCGGTGAAATTCCTTATCCGCTTCGCCGTAATCGTTATCCGTGCTATTTGCGATTATATCGATCGTTTCCTTCAGCCTCGCAAGCTGGCTGTCATCTATTTTTTCCGCTGCGATCGTCACCAGACCGAGTTCAAGCGCCATGCGCGCCTCAATAATGGCAGGCAAATTGTCAACTGCCAAAGCCAGCATGACATTGAACGGCTGGATGCCGATTTTGTCGTTAAAATACGTGCCGTCGCGGGTTTTTCTTTTGATGACGCCGAGCGTTTCAAGAGAAATTAACGCTTCCCTGAGGACAGGTCTGCTGACGTTTAAAATTTCCATTAATTCGATTTCCGTCGGCAGTTTATCGCCGGGTTTCATTTGACCGCTTGACAGTAAATGGACGATCCGCTCAACAACCTGTTTTGCCAATGTTTTGCGATTTACTGATTCTACTTGTAATGTCTCCATATCTTCTTCCACGGATGTGGTCCCCCTTTCAGTTGCTCATATTGTAAGACAAAATACAGCATATGACAACGTTGATATGGGGACGAATACCGCAGAATCGCTTGCTTTTACCGGACAAGGCTCGGGCGTTTATGGTCAAATGTCCAATTTTCGATCAAAAACTGCATGGCGGCGGCATCGTCTCTTGCACCCAAATTCATTTTGTTATAAAGTGCATGAGCTTTCTCAACCTGTTCCATGTCAAGTTCAATGCCGAGCCCCGGCTTATCAGGGACTTGAACATGGCCGTCCTTAATGGCAAAAGGTTCCTTCGTCAAGTGCTGCCCGTCCTGCCATATCCAATGCGTATCGATTGCCGTTATCCGGCCCGGGGCGGCTGCTGCAACATGCGTAAACATCGCAAGAGAGATATCAAAATGATTATTCGAATGGGAGCCCCAGGTCAGCCCCCAATCGCGGCACATTTGAGCCACCCGCACAGAGCCTTGCATCGTCCAGAAATGCGGATCAGCGAGCGGAATATCCACGGCGTGCAATTGAATGGCGTGCCCCATTTGCCGCCAGTCGGTGGCGATCATGTTGGTAGCGGTCGGAAGACCTGTCGCGCGGCGGAATTCCGCCATGATTTCCCGCGCCGAATAGCCATCTTCTGCGCCGCACGGATCTTCGGCATATGCCAGTATGTCATGCTTGCCTTTGCAAAGCTCAATCGCTTCGGTGAGCGACCATGCCCCGTTCGGATCAAGGCTGATTCTCGCCTCTGGGAACCGTTTTGCCAAAGCGGTGACCGCCTCGATTTCTTTTTCTCCTTCGAGGACGCCGCCCTTTAGTTTAAAATCGCGAAATCCGTAGCGGTCATGCGCCGCTTCAGCGAGACGAACGATCGCTTCCGGTATCAGCGCTTCTTCGCGGCGGATGCGGAACCACTCGTCTTTTGCGTCTTGTTCGCTGATGTAAGGAAGCGTGGTCCGCCTCCTGTCGCCGATATAAAACAAGTACCCGAGCATCTTTACCTTGTCCCGCTGCTGTCCTTCGCCCAACAGCGCCGCAGCCGGCACGCCGAGAAACTTACCCAATAAATCGAGTAATGCCGCTTCCAGAGCCGTTACCGCATGGATCGTCGTCCGCAGGTCAAAGGTTTGCATTCCGCGGCCCTCTGCATCCAGATCGCCAAACCGGTTTTTGACTGACTGCAAAATCGACTGAAACGCACCGATCGATTGATCCATTACAAGCGGCTTCGCCTGTTCAAGCGTATGGCGGATTCTCTCACCGCCCGGCACCTCGCCGGCGCCGACCGCACCTGATGAATCCTTTAAAATGACAAGGTTTCGCGTGAAAAACGGGCCGTGTGCACCGCTTAAATTCAACAGCATGCTGTCTCGGCCTGCAACAGGGATGACTTTCATGCCGACAATCGTCGGAGCGGCGGTGCTTTTTTCTTCTTTTATCTGCTGAATGTGTGAATTCATTTTAACCCTCCTCTTATTGAAGCGCTTACATTCAGATTGTCAAAGATGCATCAGTTTTCGGTATTTCCTCCTTCAGCACGACCCGCTTGATCGGACCGACGAGAAATACATAGCTCAGCACGGCGGCAATCGCATTTGCGCCGACAAACACAAGCGCACCGTTAAACGATCCCGTACTGTCAACAATATAGCCGATGATAATGGGAGTGGTAATCGACGCGATATTTCCAAATGTATTGAAGATGCCTCCGCTTAAGCCCGCGCATTCCTTTGGGGAAGTATCCGAGACGACAGCCCATCCCAATGCGCCGAAGCCCTTTCCAAAGAATGCGAGCGACATGATGAAGACGACAAGCCATGCTGAATCGGCGTAATTGCAGACGATCATGCTGCATGACATCAACATGCCGAGGATAATCGGCGTTTTTCTCGCAGCCGTTAAAGAGAAACCTTTTTTCAAAAGGAAGTCGGAGAAAAGCCCGCCAAGCACGCCGCCTAAAAATCCGCATATTGCGGGCAGGGATGCGACGATTCCGGCTTCAAGGATCGACATGCCGCGCGCCTGAACGAGATAAACCGGAAACCATGTCAGAAAGAAGTAGGTCAAGGTGGTGATGCAATATTGGGCGATATAGACCCCGATCAGCATGCGGCTGCTTAGGAGCTGTTTGATGTAGGGCCATTGCGGTTTTCTGTCCTTCTTCTCTTTTTTTCCTTCATCCATCGAGACGAGTCCGCCGCCGTCTGCGATATAGGCGAGTTCCGCTTCGTTGATTCTTGGATGTTTCTTAGGTTCATAGACCGTTTTCAACCAGACAAAAGACATCACGATTCCTAAAACGCCCATGATCACGAAGACGGTATGCCAGCTGAAAGAATGGGCGAGCCATCCCATGACCGGAGAAAAAATGACCAGGGCAAAATACTGGGCCGAATTAAAGATCGCCGACGCCGTTCCCCGCTCGGAGCTTGGAAACCATGCGGCAACCATCCTGCCGTTTCCCGGAAAGGACGGCGCTTCCGACAGCCCGACGAGAAAGCGGAGAGCAAACAACAGGACGATGGCCGTTCCGGCGGCAAAAAATCCGAGCGTCCCCTGGAAAAGGGTAAATAATGACCAAAAGAAAATACTGGCGGCGATGACCATTTTTGAACCAAAGCGATCGAGCAGCCATCCCCCCGGGATTTGCCCGACTACATATGCCCAGCCAAACGCCGAGAAAACATATCCCATCGCAACAGAGCTTAAGCCAAGCTCATGCTGAACGGTATCGCCGACGATCGATAGGGTCGCGCGGTCAGCATAGTTAATCGCCGTAACGAAAAACAGCATGAACACGATAAACCAACGGACCGAGCTTTTTCTGCCTGCGGGATGATTTTTCTTCATAGCATCATCTCCTTTATTCATTTGTATTGAAACGAGGGGGAAGAAAGAGGCGACCAAGGCCCCTTTCGAACCGGATTACCGCTTGATAAAAACGGTTTTGACGGCTGTGAAAAATTCTTTGGCCGCCTCTCCTTGCTCCCGGGAATGAGAACTCGATTGTTTGAGGCCGCCGAACGGCGCCTGCAGTTCGACACCGGCGCTTTCCGCGTTTACCCGAATGAGCCCGGCTTCCATATCATTGATAAATGACAGCATATGACCGATGTTTTCCGTGAAAATCGAAGCGCTCAAGCCATACTCCACATCATTCGCGATCTTTATCGCTTCTTCAATCGTGTCCGCTTTGATTAACGCGATGACAGGTCCGAAGATTTCTTCCCGGGCAATCGTCATCTCTTGTGTCACTTGATCGAAGATGGCCGGACTGATATAGTAGCCGTTCTCATATTTTCCGTCGGTCAGCCTCTCTCCGCCAAAAATGAGCTCGGCCCCTTCCTGCTTTCCTTTTTCAATATAGGACAGGCAGTTGTCAAGCTGCTGTTTGCTCGCGATCGGTCCCATCCAGACGTCTTCTTTTAAGCTGTCGCCGATCGTGATGTCTTTCGTTCGCTGGATCAGTTTTTCTTTGAAACGGTCATACACCCCGCTTTGAACGATGACGCGGCTTGTTGCCGTGCATTTTTGGCCTGTTGAGCGAAACGCTCCGCTCACCGCCGCTTCCGCCGCGGCTTCCAGATCGGCGTCATTTGCTACGATAACCGGGTTTTTCCCTCCCATTTCAAGCTGGTATTTCGCCCCTCGCTCAAATGCGATGCGCCCGATGCTCTTTCCGGTTTGATTGGAGCCTGTAAAAGTAACGCCGCTAATCCCAGGGTGCTCCGCCAGCCTCCGTCCGACTTCAGAGCCCGGTCCTGTCACCGCATTGACGACCCCTGCAGGAAATCCGGCTTCCTCAAAGCACGATACGATCTTTAGGCATGTGACGGCCGTTTCGGTCGCCGGCTTGATGACGACCGTATTTCCATAAACGAGCGCAGGCGCCATTTTCCATATCGGAATCGCCACCGGAAAATTCCATGGGGCAATCACCCCTACGGCTCCGAGCGGTACCCTGTCGGTAAACATGAGCGCGTCTTTGTCAGTCGACGGGATCACGTCTCCCGTTTTGCGCATGCCTTCTCCTGCATAAAATTTCAGAATTGCGATTCCGCGGGCTGTCTCGCCTTTTGCTTCAGGCAGCGTTTTCCCCATTTCGCGCGTCGCGCATTCGGCAATTTCATCAAGGCGCCGCTCCATGATGTCTGCTGCTTTATATAAAAATCGGCCGCGCTCGGCTCCGGACAGCTTTCTCCATGCTGTTTTCGCTTCGTTTGCGGCTGCGACGGCCCGATCGACGTCTTCGCTCGAGGACTTTTGTACAAAACCGACGACATCCCGTGTGTCTGCGGGATTGACAACCTTTTCTACCGATCCTGATTCAGCTTTCACCCACTCCCCGTTGATAAAGTTCAAATACGTTTTGTGTTCTGTTGTAACGGGCATTCTGATTCCTCCTTTAATTTAGATGGCTGCCGTTTTTTTCGGATAGCGGTCCATCGCGTTCTTCAAGATGGTTTCGAGCTGGCGGCAATGGTCTTTTTCAACCGGCACAATCGGCGGTCTGGCAACGTTTTTCACATTATGCCCCATGATTTCCATGCCTGCTTTAATAAGGGAAACGGCATACCCCTTCCGCTGTTTGCGAATGTCATTGATCGGCAGGATCACATGTTTATACAGATCCTTCACAAGCTGTTTGTTCCCATTTAACAATGCCTCATAAAACATTCTCGAAATGTGGGGAATGTAGTTTGAAATCGCTGATGAATACGACGTAAAACCGATCGGAGCGTATGCAGGCATCGTTACTTCGGCCATCGGCATGCCGTTCAACAGGCCGATACGGTCTCCAAGCGTATAAGACAAACTGATGTTTAAATCCATATCCCCCGCCCCGTCCTTTAGACCGACAAGCTGCTCAAGCTCAGTCAGCCGCTCAACTTGCCCCAGCGTGAGGACGGCATGATCGCGCTGATAGATAATCGCATTTAAATCCGTGCTTTCGATGATCGTTTTCGTATACTGGTAAAGCCCCTCCTGTTCGCCTTTGATCAGGTAGGGAGGCAGGATCAGATATCCGTCCGCGCCTTTTTCAGCGGATAATTCCGCCCATTCGACCGCCGTGCTTAAGTTTCCGCCGACCCCGGTGTAGACAGGGACCTTCCCGCCGGCCGCTGAAACAGCGATTTCAACCATTTGTTCGTATTCCGCCCTGCTGAGCGATTGAAATTCACCGGACCCGCAAGCGATGAAAATCGCTTCCAGCCCTTCATCCAGCAAAAATTGAATGTTTTGAAACAGTGCTTCTTCCTCCAGCTTCCCTTGTCCATTGAAGGGCGCAACCGGAAAACCAAGTATTCCCTCCGGTGCCTTCCGAATTTGACTCATATCTGCAGTCCCCCTAAATTGCTTATTTGAATGATATAGAAAGCGCTGTCATTTCATTCAAAATGGAATGATGACCCCCTTTCAATATGTCTTTTTGTATAATTGTAAGACAAATAAACAAATTGTCAATATCTTTATTTTCGGATTTTTCAAAAAAGGCGAAAAAAATAGGCTGAAGACTGTGTCTTCAGCCTTGGGCCTCTGCCCCGGCTTCGCCGATCAATTTTTTTCTGTAAACAAACGAAGATAATGAAATGCTCAATTCATACAAAACCAACAGCGGGACGATCACCATCACGTCTGAAATAAAATCGGGCGGCGTAATCACGATCGATATGACGACCAAAGCGAAATAAGAAACCTTTCTCATTTTTGCAAGCCTTGCCGGATTGAGGATTCCGAGGCTCGTTAAAAACATCACGACAAGGGGCATTTCAAATAAAAACCCGAACGGAAGGGTCAGGTTGATCATAAAGCGAAAATAGTGCTCCGCCGTAAACATCGTTTGAAAATGGCCGGCTGAAAGGCCGATCAAAAATTGAAGGACGAGCGGAAACAGCACAAAATAGCCGAATAAGATGCCCAGAATAAAAAAGAAAAACAGCCCCGGAATATAGCATAAAGCCACCCTCCGCTCATTTCTGGTCAACGCCGGCGATACGAACCGCCAGGCTTGAAAAGCGGCTACGGGTATTGTCGCCGCAATCGCCAAAACACCCGATATCATCATATACACCCATATAATGTCTCCCGGGCCCAAGACGGCAAGCTTGGCGTCCAAATCCCTGATCAGCCAGTCATAAATATCCTGGACAAACAGAAAACCTGCAATGAGAAACAAAATAAACACGAGCAACGTTTTAATGATCCGCTGACGCAGTTCTTCAAGATGGTCAATTAAATGTGTTTCCCGGCTTTTCATCTGCAGCTGCCTCCCGCTTTCTTTAGCATGTTCGAATAAAGAAGCAGACGGGTTCACCCGCCCGCTTCCTTTATCCTGCCGTTTGGTCGCGCTTCTTTTTCACTTCAGTGTCAGCATCATTGTCATCAGAAGAAACCAAAGATTTCGTCGCGCTTTTGAATTCGGTTAACGTTTTGCCGAAAGCCCTCCCGATCTCAGGAAGCTTTGAAGGTCCGAAAATAATCAAAGCAATGACAAGGACCAAAATGAGACCGGGAATACCGATATTGGATAGCATCTGCCGTCATCCTTTCGCTGATTACTGGGTTACCTTTTTCTGCTTTTGCTTCATTTGTTTTTGGTGCGCTCTTGTATGCGCAATAAAGCGGTCCTCTTCGACTTCGTTCGATTTTTTTACGCCTCCCGGTACGATGTTGGAGGCTGTCCGCTTCAGGCCAGTGTGGTCTTTATGATAAACATACGAAGCCCTGGTCGAAATCGCGGCGCCCGGCTCTGACACATACGGAACAACCCTGTAGTCCGCCCGCCACTCCTCAGGGGTGACCGTGCAGCGCACATAGCCGCGGTAATCATTGAAAAATTTAATATGAGGATTATTCGATAAAATTTTATCCGTATCCGCCCGTTTATCGGCGCCGTTTCCTCCGGATGTAATCGATGTGCCGACGAACTCGACGCCAAAGATAGCCGATTTCGGATCGTCAAAATCGACGAGCAGATTGTTCGCCCAGCTTGCATGAACATCGCCGGTGAGGACGACAATGTTGTTCATGTTTTTCTCTTTGATAAAGTCAATGATCCGTTCGCGCTGGGCCGGGTAGCCGTCCCATGAATCCATGCTGTAAATCGGGGCCGAGCTCGTCCCAAAGTTCCAGCGTGCAAAGAAAATCTGCTGCGCCAGGACATTCCAGTGCGCTTCAGACCGGCCGAGATTGTCGAGCAGCCAAGCTTCTTGCTCTGCTCCAAGAAGCGTCCGCTTCGGATCGTTTGATTCGTCTGAAGGCGGCTTGTTTCCGTCGCCATTCGCCTGATCATCGCGGTACTGGCGGGTATCAAGAACATTGATATCGGCTAAATTGCCATAGGAAAAATGACGGTATAATTGCATGTCAGGACCGTTCGGCAGCGATTTGCGGCGGAGCGGCATGTGCTCGTAATAAGCCTGGTACGCGGCTGCCCTGCGTTTGATAAAGGCTTCAACAGACTGGCCTTTTTCTGGAATCGTATTCGCATAGTTGTTTTCGACTTCATGGTCATCCCATGTGACGACCCACGGGAAGGCGGCGTGTGCCGCTTTCAGATTCGCATCTGAACGGTATTGGGCATGGCGGTTGCGGTAATCGAGAAGCGAGGTGATCTCCGGACCGCTGTGAGTTCTGACGTTTCCGGTCTTTGACAGATACTCATTCAGACCGTATTCATAAATATAGTCACCGAGATGGAAAACGAGATCGAGCTTTTCTTTCGCCATGTGCTGATAAGCGGTATAGTAGCCGTGTTCGTACTGCTGGCAGGATGCGAAAGCAAAGGTGAGCTTCGAGACGTCCGCCCCTGGTGCAGGAAGGGTTTTCGTTTTCCCCACCGGACTGAGCTGATTGCCGCATTTGAAGCGGTAGTAATACACTTGGTTCGGCTTCAATCCGTCAACTTCGGCGTGAACGGAATGGGCGAGGTGCGGCGTTGCCTTCTCTTTCCCGCGTTTGACGATATGGCGGAAATGTTCATCCTTGGCGATCTCCCATTTCACAGTGACGGCTTCATTCGGCATGCCTCCCCCGTTTAGCGGATCCGGCGCCAATCTTGTCCACAAAACGACGCTGTCTGACAGCGGATCTCCCGATGCAACGCCAAGTGTGAAAGGATAATCCGAAAACTTCGGCGCCGCATTCACTTCCATCGTCCCCATCGATTGAGCAATCGCGAGCCCAAGCGAAAGCCCGGCAATTTTTCCGGCGCCCTGAATAAAACGGCGGCGGTCAAACGTATGATCTTTCAAGCTTTCCTCGTTCAGCTTTTTGATCCATTCCTCCAGCGGCCCTTCATGTGACATGTAGATACCCCTCTCTATTCAAATGTTTGATCGGGTTCTATTATAGGAGCCGTTTGTTAATAGACAGTAAAGTTTTGTAAAACAAAAAATACGGAGAAACTGGCGGCTTTACCAGGTTTTTGTCGGAATTTGTCACAATCGATTCCATTCGCCTACAAATTCGACAAAAGGCCAATCATTCCGTCAGAACTTTTCTCCTGTTTTTCTTCATATTTTCTTTAAATAATCAAAACAAACCGCCCTTGCTTCATGGTAAAATAAAGAAAGTTATGAATAGAAAGGAATGAATGATGCGCAGATAGCTGAATGGTCTTCTCATTGTCCTGAACAAAAGCCAAAGTTAAACTTTAGGAGGCAGACCATGGAACAAGCAAAGCTCGAAACTGAAAGATTGATAATAAGAAAGATGGAATTGCAAGATGCGGAGACCCTCTATCATTATTGGTCAGATCCGCTCGTGACGAAATTTATGAACATCACGCCTTTCACAAGCCCCGCCCAGGCGGAAGACATGATTCAACTGATCAACGGAATGAGCATTGAAGGCCGGGCAAACCGGTTTTCAATCGTTGTCAAAGAGACAAATGAAGTGATCGGAACATGCGGCTTTAATATGATCGACAAAGAAAACAGCAGGGCTGAAATCGGCTATGACCTGGGGAGAGCCCATTGGGGAAAAGGCTTTGCTGCTGAAGCCGTCAAAACTCTCGTTCTCCACGGCTTCCTCGACATGGAGCTGAACCGGATCGAAGCAAAAGTCGAACCGGAAAACAAAGACTCCATCAAACTCCTCGAGCGATTATCCTTTCAAAAGGAAGGACTTTTACGGGAATACGAGAAAGCAAAAGGCGTGTTCATCGATGTTTATATGTTCTCCCTGCTGAAAAGAGAGTTTCGTATATAAGAATGAAAAAAAGATTGATCTTCGTTTGGATCAATCTTTTTTCAGGTTGCTATATCCTTTTCCCCGCACCTTCATTCAGCCGCTTCGCTTCCAAAAATAAGACCTGAATGAACTTTTTCATGTTCACGCGGGTAGACGAAAGCGCGGGAGCTGCATCCTTTTGCAGCTCTTTCATTTTTTTGCTGATCACGGTGAAGTCGAAAAACCGCGATGCATAGCTTTCAAACTTCGGATTTGAGAAATCCGTCAATCCAAGGGATGCAAAATGGTTTAATGAATGGATGACCGCCCTTCGAATCCGCTGTTCAGACGCTTTGATCTCTCGGTTGATCTCAACGGGCGAAGCACCAGGACCGAGCTTTTGCTCCGCGACTTTGATGAAAATTTGCTTGAGCGGCGGAAAGTTTTTTTCATATAATGACATTTGCTCATTATCAAATAAATATTGAAGGATGGCGAGCAGGTCTTGGGAACCGTTTTCTCCGACAATGCCCAATTCAGAAAGAAGAAATTCGCCGGTCTCTTTAATGCTTTTTTCTTTCAGCACGTTCCTTCCGCCTCCGTTTACCCCCAGACGGCTTAAGGAAGACTGGATATCCTGTATCGACCTTTCCAAATTGATCCGCTCTCTCACTTTTTGAATGACGTTTAATATTTCGATGCGGTTGATCGGTTTATGGATATAATATTCGATCCCGAGAGAGTACGCTTCTGCGACCATTTCCTTTGATTCGACCTGGGAGATCATGATGATTTTCCCCGGGAAAGACCCTTGCAGATGACGGATCGTCTCGATTCCGTCACGGCCTGGCATTAAGAGATCGACTAATAAAATATCAATTTGTTTCAGGCGTAAAACGTGTCCCTCCAATTGACTGCCGTCCTCCGCTTCACCCGCCGCCTCTCCCAAATCTTCGTCTTCAATGATTTGTCTTAAAATCGAACGCACGGCGCGGTCATCGTCAACGATAAAAAAACGCATAAGGCCATTCACCCTTTCTGGATCAATTGTTGCGCGGGAAGCCTGATCGAAAACGCGACACCATGCGGTTGATTGCGGAACGCAATTTCGCCTCCAAGTTCTTCGACGGTTTCCTTTACATAGGAAAGGCCGATCCCTGTTGAAGGAGTGCCGAATTCATCATACTTAGAGGTGTATCCCGGTTCGAACACGACGTCCCCGATCTTCTCCGGGATGCCGGGGCCGCTGTCTTCCACTCCGAATTCTACCATGCCTTCTCCCGGATTCGAAAGATGGAGACGGACGGACCCCTTCTCTTGAATCGCTTCTACAGCGTTGGCCATCACATTGTTGAGCACAGACAGCACGAGATAGACGCGGTATTTCGGATGCTCGCCCTTGATTGAATATTGAAAGTCAATGTCCTTTCCGAGTGATTCGGCATACTTCCGGTTGATTCCAACCACAAGGCGGATCAAATCCTCCGCTTTCATATAGTCCCTGGAATTTTCGTTTGAAATCAATTTGGAAAGCCCGGCAAAAATGCGCTGACTATCCTTTTTGACCTCATGGATCTCGCCGGCCAGCTTCAACAGCTTCTGACTGAGCTCCTGCTCAGATGGAGCTTCAAGGCTCCGGTTATGCAAGCGGCGGTATAGCCGGTAGGACTCGCTCGTTATTTGCTCCGTGTTTTTCAACGTTTTTTTCAAATGAATCGTTTCCTCATATAAATTTGAGACGATCATAAGCATGCGTTCATTTTGTTCACGTACTTGTTTTTCCCTCGATTGGGTCTCATACAGTTTCATGACATTAAAAAAACTGAGCACGATAAAACTGTGGGAAAACGCAATCGCCATCATATCACGCAGCTTCTCCGGCGTAACCGTTGAGGCAAACATGACATACTGAACGGACATCTCTGCACAATCGGCGAAGATTTCGATGGCGAAGCCGAGCAGTCCGATGAAAAGCGGCCGGTATTGAAAAAACCGTTTGGCCTTGGCCATGTAAAAAAGGAAAGCGTACGTAAAGTAAAAGAAAAAAGTCGGAAAATGGCTGTAAAAAGCCGTCTCCAAACCGACGTGATCTTGAGTGAGAAGATCCAGCAGCATCCTGAATACGACCACCGCACCGCCTGTTAAAAACCCTGGCAAAACAGCCGACACATTTCTCATCAGCAGCAAAAAAAAGAAAAAAGTCGGAACGCCGAAACTGACCCGGAATATCTCATTCAAAGGATAAAACTTCAGCTCGCCGGCAAGCGGTACGGTGAAAAGCATCAGTGTTAAAATGTACCCGTCTTTTTTCGCAAGCCGTCCGAACTTTTTCATGGCCTTGTCCCAATTTTTCCTCAGCATGTTGATCCCCCGTTAAACAGCGTTGTTTTATTTTACATCGAACATGATCTTCATCCGCAACTCCTATTGTACCTACTATTCAGTTGATTTTTACATCCATCGGCTTATTTTTTCAGCACATTTGTCGTTTTTTGTATGATCTTGTAGGTTCTGATTTAAATTGAATTTATATTCTTACAATTTGAAAGCGCTTATAATTCTCAGATATTCTCTCTTCCCTAACCCCTATCCTCTGACAAAACAGACAGCCGCCATAAGCACTCGACTTTTCAGATTGGAGGAATTTCGATGAAAGAAATCTTGAAAGAACGTGATAACGCCCATTTCCGGCAAACCCGCCTTGACGATCTGGTCGAATATTACCGTCCCTTTTCCGCAGACGGCCGCAATGCCGAATATATCCCCGCTTTAGGAAAAATCGATGCAAAACAGCTCGGCATATGCGTGACAGGTTCTGATCAAACGGTGATGAAATCAGGCGACTGGGATGTCCCCTTCACATTGCAAAGCATCTCAAAGGTCATTAGTTTTATTGCCGCCTGCTTAACAAGAGGGATTCCTTACGTATTAGACCGTGTCGACGCAGAGCCCACGGGAGATGCATTTAATTCGATCATCCGCCTTGAAATGCATAAACCGGGAAAGCCGTTCAACCCGATGATCAACGCCGGGGCGCTGACCATCGCATCCATGCTGCCCGGGGATTCGGCCCGCGACAAAATCGAAACGCTTTACGCCCTCATTGAAAAAATGATCGGAAAACGTCCAGTCATCAATGAAGACGTGTTCCGTTCGGAATGGGAGACCGCACATCGAAACAGGGCGCTCGCCTATTACTTGAAGGAAACCGGCTTTTTGGAAGACGGTGTCGAAAAAACGCTCGAAGTGTACCTTAAGCAATGCGCCATGGAAGGAAATACAGAGGACATCGCCATGATCGGCATGATTCTCGCAAACGACGGATACCACCCTTTTAGCCATGAGCAAATCATACCAAAGAACGTCGCACGGCTGACCAAGGCGTTAATGCTGACGTGCGGGATGTACAATGCTTCCGGAAAATTCGCGGCCTTTGTCGGCGTTCCCGCCAAAAGCGGCGTATCCGGCGGAATCATGTGTGCGGTGCCGGCCAGCTTCAAAAGGAAAGAGCCCTTTCAGCATGGCTGCGGGATCGGCATCTACGGACCGGCAATTGACGAATACGGCAACAGCCTGACGGGCGGTATGCTTTTGAAACAATTGGCACAGGAGTGGGATCTGAGTATTTTTTGAAGATAATGAATCAAGAGGTGAGAACATGCAGGAAGCTCTTCAGTATGTCATTGGAATCATAAACGATTTTCTTTGGTCAAAACTATTAATCGTGCTGCTTCTGTCGGTAGGAGTGTACTTTACGTTCAGATTGAAATTTTTACAGGTTCGGATGCTGAAAGAGATGGTCCGCGTTATAAGGGAAGGCGCTGCAAACCGTTCCAAAAACGATATATCTCCTTTCCAGGCGTTCTGCATCAGCATGGCGGCCCGGGTAGGCACCGGAAATATTACGGGAATCGCGATTGCGATTGCACTAGGCGGCCCCGGAGCGATCTTCTGGATGTGGATCATCGCCATTATCGGCTCAGCTTCAAGCTTTGTCGAAAGCACGCTGGCCCAAATTTATAAAGTGAAAGATGTAAACGGCTTCCGCGGCGGCCCCGCCTACTACATGGAAAAAGGGCTGAAAAAACGCTGGATGGGCGCCCTGTTTGCGATTTTAATCACCCTGTCATTCGGGATCGTGTTCAACTCCGTTCAATCGAATACGATCAGCGTCGCGTTCAATAACGCATTTGGGACGGACCGTTTCATGCTCGGCGTCATTTTGATCGCTGTTTTCGGAACGATCATTTTCGGCGGCGTGAAGCGGATTGCGAAGCTGTCCGAATATATCGTCATGTTTTTAGCCGTTCTCTATATCGGAGTCGCTTTTTTCGTCATTTTGACCAACATTTCGCAGCTGCCCGAAGTTTTTGCACTGATCGTGAAAAATGCATTCGGATTTGAGCAGGCAGCGGGCGGAGCACTAGGCGCGGCACTGATGCACGGGATCAAACGCGGAATTTTCTCAAACGAAGCGGGAATGGGAAGCGCGCCAAATGCAGCCGCAACGGCAACGACAAGCCACCCCGTCAAACAGGGGCTGATCCAGGCGCTCGGCGTCTTAACAGACACATTGATTATTTGTACAAGCACCGCCTTGATCATTTTGTTCTCCGATGCCTATAAGCAGCCGGGACTGAGCGGAATCCCGCTGACGCAGGCCGCTCTAAGCGAACACATCGGACCATGGGCGTCAGGATTTCTTGCGATTTTAATACTGTTATTCGGTTTCTGCGCGCTGATTGGAAACTATTACTACGGAGAGACAAACATCGGTTTCTTAAACAAAAGCAAGGCAGTCTTATTGCTATATAGAATCGGCGTGCTTGGAATGGTGATCTTCGGCTGCGTTGCAAAAGTCCAGCTCGTCTGGGATATGGCTGACCTGTTCATGGGATTGATGGTCATCGTCAATTTAATTGCGATCTCCCTGTTATCGAAAAACGCCTTTGCTGCTTTACATGACTATGTGAAGCAAAGAAAAGCCGGAAAAGACCCTGTCTTTTATAAAGACGTATTGGAACAACATGACAACATCGATTGCTGGGATCTTTCCGAAGCCGCTCATGCTGTAAAAAAAGAACATGCCGGATAAAGTGAAGCCGCCTGAAAGGGCGGCTTTTGATTGATTTGCGGGATCAATTTCTGAACAACCTGCTGAAAAATCCCTTCTTTTTCCGCTTATCAGGCTGGGATTCCCGTTCTGTTAAAACTCCTTTTTTCTTGGCTTCCTTCAGCCACGCAGGAAATTCGTTGAGAAGCGACTCATACAGTTCATCATCTGAAATGCGTTCTATATCTTGAATATGCAAAAAATTGGCGTTGTCAACAACGCGGCCTTCCAGCGCATCAATCTTTTTCAGAAAATCAAAATTTCCGCCGCCGATTCCGACAAACTGCCAAAATAACGGTTTATCCGAGGACGCCTCGATAATGGGTTTTATCGTTTTTTTGCAGCCTCCGTCATTGATAAAAATGATAAAGGCAGGCTCTGCGCCGGGTTCTTCCGTCATGTATTTTTTCAAAACATCTTTCATGACCGGGGGTTCATCATTCCTTCCGAATTTATGAATCGAATCATTGTTGATAATCTCCCGGTCTACATACCCTGAAAAATCTTTTTCGGTAACCGGCGCCAAACGGGAAAATTCGTTATCATACACCCAAACATCAAGCACCCCGTCGTCATCAAACCGATCGGCGACAGCCAGCACCCTTTCAACCGTCTTCTGAACGGTTCCATTTTTATAAAGAGACCTCATTGATCCTGTAATATCCAAAACCAAGCCGACCCGCGCCGTAACTTTCGTTAGTTGTTTTTTCTCCAAAACGATGTTCAAGCTTTTCTTTTGCAGACTGATCGAGTTCATTTGCAAATCTCCTTTTTGTTTGTATAAAAAGCTGTTACGAATCCAACATATCGCAGGTTTCAATTGAGAAAAACCCTTCAGATTTCGATTATGATGGTAAGATATAGATCAATAGAGATTACATGCACGCAGAGAATTTTCCCCTTATTTCAATAACAACTGCTCAATCATTAGAAACGGGGTTTTGCACATGATCAAACGCAACCGTACACGACAGGCCTCGCTCGTGATCGCGGCCATGGCGGCGGGATTGGGTTCACGAAAAATAGCAAGGCTGCTTCCGGACTTTGTCAATGCCTGTTTAGGCGACGCTCTTTGGGCCCTGATGATTTTCTTCGGATTCGGTTTTTTATGTAAGACGGCGCGTACAAAAACTATCGCGTTCATGGCGCTGGTGTTCTGCTATTTAATAGAATTCAGCCAGCTGTATCATGCCGGGTGGATCGACCGGATTCGAGGCACCGCACTGGGCGGGCTTGTGCTCGGCTATGGATTTTTATGGACCGATTTATTGGCCTATTTGCTCGGAATTGGAACGGGCATCCTTTTCGACCGCGCGATGCACAAACGAAAAAAACAGCTGTAAAGCTGTTTTTGAGGAAAATATACGCACTTTTATTTTGTGACTTTCTGCTGTTTAAAACCCGCTGGACAAGTCCGATAATAAAAGAGGGTGGGTTCGATGCGTAAAGCGTGATGCAGGCCGTCATTTCCTGCAGCCGGCAGATGATTTCCTCCTGTTTTTTCGACATGTCCAGTGTCTCTATCCTTTTTGGCAGGAGGAACTACATCGTTTATCTCTTCCCTATAATCGTCTGCCGCATGCTTTACGGTTTGCCCATCTCTGTCGTTCTATGGACTTTTCCCCAATACTCCGAAGTAAAAAATGCCGCCCCGCACTTTCATCCAGCCTTCTTCATTTGATGCGTTTCAATTCATGATTTTCACTTATTCCATAAAAGAAAGCCCCGTTCGTACGCGGAGCTTTGAATAAAACCGTGAGAATCTATTGTTTAAGTGTGCTGTGCTTATAAGAATAACCGAAATAAACCGCCGTTCCGGCCAGCAGCCAAACAGAAAAATAGAGCCATGTTTTCATCGGCAAATTCGCGATCAGAAACAGGCAGAAGCCTATCGAAAGAATCGGAAGCAGCGGCACGAACGGAACTTTAAATCCTCGCGGCAGGTTTTTTTCGGTTTTGCGCAATATGATTACGGACAGGCTCACCATCAAAAAGGTGAGCAGTGCGCCCATATTGGCTAAATCAGACAGGTTTTTCAAATCGACAAACCCGGCGATGAACGCTGTTAACATCCCGGTGATCCATGTATTCCATACCGGTGCCCCCGATTTTTTCCCCGCTATTGAAAAAACTTTCGGCAGCAGCCCGTCTCTGCTCATGGCAAACGAGATTCTCGTCGCCGCAAAGGTATTCGCAAAAATCACCGCCATCAGCCCGATTACCGCACCGACCGAAATGATTTCCGCCACCGCGTTTTGATTGACTACCTGTAAAACGTAAGACATGGCCTCAGGGACGTTCAGCTGGCTGTACGGAACCATGCCCGTCATCACAAGACAGACGAGGATATAAATCATCGTACAGATCACTAAAGATCCTATAATGCCGATCGGCAAATTGCGCTGCGGGTTTTTTACATCCTCGGCTGAAGCAGAAATGGCATCAAACCCCAAATATGCGAAAAACACCGCCGCCGCTCCGGTAATGACGCCCTCTGCACCGAACGGCATAAAAGGCTGCCAGTTTTCAGGCTTCACGTAAAAACTGCCGGCAATAATAAAGAGCGCGACGATTAATATTTTTACGATCACCATTGCATTGTTAAACTTTTTGCTTTCTTTCGTTCCCTGTGACAAGATCCATGTGATGACGAAGGTAATCAAGATAGCGGGAAGATTCATGATTCCGCCGTGTTCGGGCGTGGTCAGCAGCTGTTTCGGAATGGACAGTCCAAACCCTTCGAGCAAGTTGTTAAAATAGCTGGACCACCCGCTTGCAACCGCAGACGAGGTGACCATATATACCGACAGCAGCGTCCAGCCCATCAGGTGGCCGACGATTTCTCCCATGGTTGTATAGGAGTAAATATAAGCGCTTCCATATACAGGGAGTGCGGACGATATTTCTGCATAGCAGAGAGCAGCCAGACTGCAGGCAACAGCAGCAAGGATAAACGAAAAAATAACAGCCGGTCCGGCGTCCTGTGCCGCCGTTATCCCGGTCAGCACCATAACCCCCGTTCCGATAACGGCGCCGATTCCCATCAATGTTAAATCAAACGCTCCCATGGATGGGTTGTGTTTCCGCTTTTGATGTTGTGCTAAAAGTTGTGCTACATCTTTTTTCTGAAATAAGTTTCGCAAAAGCCTTTCCTCCAAATACAAAGCCGGAAAAATACAGATTTCCTTAACTCTGATTGTTTTGCGTATCAAATGTTGTCATTTCAAGCTTTATGATGCGTGGATATGCTATGTATTCCAATATACACCCCGTTCCATCAGCTTCGTACAAAACAAAATCCCCTAAAAAATGGACAGTATTTATAGTAAATGAAAAAGGCCGCAATGTAAAATAATGTCCTTTCTCACAATACGAAAAGCGCCCGGCAGGCACCGTGCGCTTTACAAAGAGCATATCGCGGCTGAAAGCCGCTTTTTACTGTCGGTAAGGGTATTTATCGTTATGCAGCATATAATATTCCAGCACGCGTTCCAGCCATTCTTCCTCTTCCTTTGTATAAGGCGAAGGAATTTGATTCACAAACTCCTCTGTTTCAGCTGTATCGACGCTGCCGAAGGCCGCCAGAACATCCTCGCCGACAAACTGAAGGCTCATCTTCATATGCCGATTTGCCATCTCTTGCACCTCGGGATCGTCAACGGGTTTTCCCGCCAGTCTTTTGACTTGTTTGGCCAATTGAATAAAGGATTTATCCAATGATGCCATTTCTTCTTCAGGTTTGTTGAACAACCGGTCGGCGGCTCCTTCCGGCATATTCCGCTCAAGCCATTCGCGCTGATCTTTCTCTGTTTGGATGATGTTGATCAGGCTCATGAAAATAGCCCCGTCTATTTCTTTTTCTTCCTCCAGAAGACCGATCATCCGGCTGATTGCTTTCAATACGGTTTCAATATGCTCCTTTTTTCCTTCAAGCTCTTTCTTTTGATTGCGCAATGTTTCAATCAGACTGACGTCAAAGCTGGAATCGTTCATGAGCCGCGCAATTTGCTCAAGGCTGTACCCCAAAAATTTAAAACACGTGATCTTATGCAGCGTCATTTCATCCTGATCCGTGTAAAGGCGGTGTCCTGAGCTAGGGTGCTTCTCAGGCTTGAGCAGCCCGATTTCATCATATTAGTGCAGCGTCCTGATCGATGTGCCGGTTTTCTCGGAGAAAACCCCGATTGTATAATATTGATCTTTTTCCATCTTTGTCATCCCCCTCATCGACGATCATAACGCCTCACGTTACCGGAGGTGCAAGTTTTATTTATTTGAAGAATTGCACGAATGATGGACCCATCGGGATGCTTCATCGTTATGTTTTTCCCGTCGGTACTTCCCGAATGTCGCGAATGATCTCAGAACCGCCGTTCTACGAACTATTTCTTAAACTCCTCTACAGAATCGACTATCAAGGTTGCTTTTGTTTCCAAAGAAAGGCTCTAAGGCTTTTTGCGTTGCTGCCAAAACAATAAAGCGGCCGACTGCAGCGGTTTCCAAGCCCGCTTCGCGATATTGAAACCTCTGTTCAGCTTGAGAGCCTGACAGCTTTTCATAAAATGAGATAAGGCGGGTATATGCCTTTATGACTTGCAAGAACACGAACCCTTTCGTTCATCTGTTTTTATGATAACACTAAAGCGATGACGAATTTACGATTCCCGCTCTATGATGTTTTCCAATTCCCTCTTCACATTCGCTGCCCCAGGGCCGATAACAATCTGGATATCATGCCTTCCGATCTTGATGACGCCGTGTGCTCCGGATTGCTTTAATTTGGTTTCTTCAGCAAGTGAGGTATCGGTTAATTTCATCCTCAGCCGCGTCATGCAGTTGTCGCATGCGATCACGTTTTCTCTTCCCCCGATATGCTGGAGAATGTTTGCTGCGATCGTTTCATAGCCTGAATGCTTTGTACCCGGTTCGCTTTTTGCCGGAGCTTCGGCATCCTGTTCCCTGCCGATGACTGGAACGTTTCGCTTTGTAATGACGAGATAAAAGGTGACGTAATAGAGGACAAAGAATGCGAGGCCGACCGGAATCAACAATAGACCCCGATCAGATAAATTCAGATTCAGCACATAGTCGATTGCTCCCGCTCCCCACGAAAAGCCGTGCCGAATGCCGAGCAAGTACAGCACCATTCCGGCAAGACCCGTGTATACAGAATGGAGGAAATACAATAGGGGCGAGGTAAACAAAAACGTAAATTCAATCGGCTCGGTAATGCCGGTAATCAACGATGTGGCCGCTCCGGAGGACATCAGCGCCTTCGTTTCTTTCTTCTTCGTTCTGGCGGCCCGTGTGATGGCTAAGGCAATCGCCGGAATGCCAAACATCATCGTGACGTAAAATCCGCCGAGAAAATACCCGGCTGCCGGATCGCCATTCAGAAACCGCGTAATTTCGCCTGTCACCGTTTCCCCTGAAGCCGTTTCAAAACGTCCGAGGCCAAAATAAACATACGTATTCATGACATGATGAAGGCCGAACGGCAGCAAAAACCGGTTGAAAAAACCGAAGACAAATATCCCGAAAGCCCCCAGCCCGACAAGCATTTGACTAAAAGCATCGATTCCCGCCTGCGCATAAGGCCATACGACGGAGAACAAACCCGCGATCGGGATCATCACCAAAATGATCATTGTAATCGGAAACTTTTCACCGCCAAAAAAAGCGAACATGCTTGGCAGCCGTGTTTGATGAAATCGATTATAGATGAACGCAGCCACAAGCCCCGCAACTACCCCGCCGAACACGCTCATATCAAGGTTCTGATTCAGGATGCCGAGCCCTTCCTGCAAGACGGAAACCGCCAAAAATCCCGTCAAGGCGGGAATGCCCTTATCCTTTGTATTGGCAAGCCCCATGGCAATGCCGATCGCTATCAAGATGTCCATATTGTTCAAGATGACGCCCGACGCCTGAAAAAGCGGAATGTCGAGCATGTCTTCAGCAGACAGCCGAAGCAGAAGTCCCGCAGCCGGAAGGGCAGCTATCGGAATGAGCATCGATTTGCCGAGCTTTTGAAGAAAATGTTTCATCTCCTCTCCCCCTCTTATAGATCCCTGAATGTTGACAGGCGTACGTCCGGCAGCGACTTCACCCGCCCTACGGTCTCTCGGTCGATCAAAAACTCCAGCTCATCGGCCCGCGGATAAGTAAACGAGGAATTCGCCAAAAGCGCTTTATCAAGGTAAGCCGGATGCGTCATGACCTCTATCGATTCACAGTCATTGAAAAGCCGGCTGACGGCTTGTTTGTCCTGTAAAGCGGTATCGAGAACGGGTTCGAAACGGTCCGTCGTTTTGATCTGTTCCAATGCCGCATGCTCCATGTTATTTCTGACAGGCAGCCCGTATTCTTTCGCCAATTTTAAAAACACTTCCGTTATACCGGCATAGGAGTTGATATGATGATGACTGTCCATATGAGTCGGCTTAAGGCCTAATTCATACACTGTTTCGATTTGCGCTTTCCACTCGGCATACACTTCTTCCAAATCGACAGTGAACGCTCCCTGATAAAAAGAAAGCCGCCGAAAATCCCCCTTCACATCAACGATTGTCCGATGGCCAGGCAAAATCGGCCTTCCGCATGTCAACACCAGATGTACGCCGACTCCCAAGCCCGGACACGCTTCGGCAAGCCCGGCTGCATGTTCGGCTCCCGGCATATTGGCCATTAAGGTCGCCGAAGTTAAAATCCCCAGGTTGTGGGCATCGATAATCCCATAATTGACGCCTCTTGAATAACCAAAATCGTCAGCATTAATGATTAATTTTTTCACCGTGATGTCCCCTTTGCGATGTTTTGGTGTCCTTATCAAAATATGCCGGGTCCGGCACTTTTAGCATGTTGCAGCGATTTAGCGGGCCGCAAAACAAAGAAAAAAACCTGCTACTGAACAATGCTCAGTTAACAGGTTTTTCCTATGTGCATATTGCTGTTCGACGATAAACTTCGCTCTATCCCCTCTCGTGATGATCCAGAGCATATTCAACGACTCCGCCTTGATCATCATAGGTAAGTGATTCAGACAGGAATACCGGGGCACCGACGTTGATGTGCAAATGCCCGCTGATCGTACAATGAGCCTGTACACTCTTCTTGAACAAGAACGGGTGTGCAATTTTCCAAGGAATATAGAATGTATTTCAAACTTCAAAAGAAGACGGGTAGCATGTTTGGATTCCTTCATACGAGGAAAAACTAAAGTAAACCTCATACGAAGGAGTGAATGGGGATGGAACATGTCAAAGCTCTTGCGATTAAAGGCATCATGACGATTGTGATTTTGTATCTTGTACTCGGTCTCGGTTTCGGCTTTACTTTTGGACATACCCTCTTGATTACGGTAGTTTTAGGCGCCGTCTCCTACTTGCTTGGTGACTTGCTTATTTTGCCGAAAACGAGCAACATCACCGCCACGCTGGCCGATTTGGGCGTCGCATTTCTTGTTGTCTGGCTGCTTTCACGTACGATGGGAGTGGAGGGTGGTCCCTCCGCACTGGCCGCATTTTCCGCAGCAGTCGCCATGTCGGTCGGAGAATACATTTTCCATTTTTACATGATGAATAAAAACCTCGGCTTTTTCAATCACCGTCAAATGGAAACACGGACGGACTAGTGGCGCCGAAAACGAAGAACGTCCCATGTTACAGGGACGTTCTTTGTCTAGCGAATCGTAAACCGGCCGATTTGGCCGCATTCTTCGGCAAACCAGATCCCGCCACACGCTGCGGCGATGCCGTGCGGTTCAGCATGCTCCGCAGGAATGGGATATTCGGTGATGTCTCCTTTCACCGTGATCCTCCCGATTTGATTGGCGCCCCACTCCGTGAACCAGAGCGCGCCGTCTTCACCTGAGGTGATGGCGTGGGGCCGGGCGTTTTCGGAAGGAAGCGGGTATTCGCAGATCTCCCCCGAAACAGTGATCCTCCCGATTTGATTGCCGTTTATTTCAACAAACCACAGCGCACCGTCCGGACCGGCAACAAGGAATGAAGGGAATGAACCAGAGGACAGTTCATACTCCGTAAGCTCTCCTGATCGGGACACCCTGCCGATTTTATGGCCTGCCATGTCCGTGTACCATACGGCACCGTCCGGCCCTTCCGTGATTCCGAATGGCGCCGTTCCAGCCGGAAGCGGATATTCGGTCAGTTCACCCTGAACCGTGATTTTTCCGATTTTCCCGGCTTTATACTCTGTAAACCAGAGCTCTCCGCTGCTTCCGGCGGCGATGATCGACACGCCGGCATCAGGCGTCGGAACGTCATATTCAGTGATCTGTCCGGCTGCAGTGATTCTGCCGATCCGGTTCCCTTTCTGCTCGGTAAACCAAAGCGCACCATCCGCGCCTCTTGCGATTCCGTATGGTCCTGATGCAAGATCAGGCAGCGGATATTCGTTTATGTTCAACTGCATGGCTAATAATCCCCCTGTATGTGTTGATTTTTCTGAATAGGAGGCGATGCAGCCGCACAGCAAGAAGAACTTCTTTACTATAGAAGCACATGACAAATCCTATTCAGAAAAAGGACGTTACATTTGGCAAAGTCGAATAGACGTATACGATGATATGCTTGTAACGGATTTTTCTAAAAAGGATTATAAGATCATGTGCTTTTTTCACCCTTCCGATTTTTTTACAGTATATCACATATCGGACGTTCATCTGAAACATTACGAACTCCTTTCAATTTGATTACAAATTGGAAAATCGATTCCAAATGGTTTCTTTTTTATTGAATATCATTTAGAATGCGCACTAGATCATTTTTTTGCGATCTGACTTTTTGTTCAAGAAAGGAGACACACGTTGATGAAAAAACTGATTTCGTCTCTCATGATCGGATTCATGGCTCTCTCTCTCGCCGCCTGCGGTTCAAATGAGGAAAGCCAAAAATCAAAAGCCGATGATCAGGCAAAAACAACGCAAAACGCACAGGATCAAGAGAAACAAATGAAGGCGATGCAGAAAAAGCTCGATAAGCAAAAAGTGGATGAGAAGAAAACCGTTGCAGTCGTCAACGGCAAAAAAATCACCGGCAGCGACTACAACAGCTTATTATCAACCGCACAAATGCAATATCAGCAAACCGGACAAGACCCGACGACAGCTGACGCGGCAAAGCAAATCAAAAAACAAACGCTCGACAGCCTTGTCGGACAAACCCTCCTTCTTGAAGAAGCCGACAAAAAGGGCTATAAAGCGTCTGCCCAAGAAATTAACAAACAGCTTGATGAAAGCAAAAAGCAGTATAAAAGCGATAAACAATTTGATGCCGCTTTAAAAAAAGCCGGCTTAAACATGTCCGAATTCAAATCCGAAATAGCCGACAACATCAAAGCGGAAAAATATATCAAGAAAGAAGTCCCGCAGGATAAAGTAACAAACGAAGAAATCAAATCATACTATGATCAATACGCTGCACAGCAAAAACAAAGCAAACAAAAAACGCCGAAGCTCGAAGACGTGAAATCACAGATCAAAACAATGCTCGAAAAGCAAAAGCAGCAGGAAAAGCTCGGACAACAGGTTGAAAAGCTGAAAAAGCATGCGAACGTAGAACTTAAAATATAAAAACAAGGACCGCCGGTTTTGCCCGGCGGCCTTTTGTTCGCATTCTATTCCAATGATTGATCGCAGCAACGACATCCGTTTCGCTGAACGTTCTAATCTGCTGAACAAGTGTAATCATGTAAAAGGATAAATCGAGAAAATACATCTAATTCAAAACATCAAATTTGAGAGATAAAAGGACTTATATTTTCTCCATATTCGAATTCTCATTTAGTTGACGAAGTAATTTTTTAAACCCGACATCACCCATTGATGAAAACTCAAGCTTTCCATTAGACCAAATAAACAAAAACTTGGTACTGCTTGAATGTGACAAGCTTGAACAATATGATAGTTCTGATCCAGTACAATCGGTAATGAAAACCCCTTCTCAGTAGATTTTTCTTTAACTAACTCGATAGATTTTTCTTCTTCTGAATAAGGGACGTGAACAGCAATTACCTGCAAATTATTAAATTTATTTGTTTCTTTCAGTACATCACCAGATAGTTGCCTACAGTTTATACAACTGACAGACCAAAAATAAAACAGGTACTTTTGTTTTCCCTTAAGATCAACTCCTCCCTCCTCTACATTTATCCATGGTAAATCATTTGGAATTAATGGAACGGTAATTTCATTTTTCTTCATAAAAACCCTCCATTATTTTTCTTTTAACTGTGAAGCAATAATTTTCCCCAGGGCTTCCTCTGCCGCAAACGGAGCAACCAATCCGGATGGGTTCTCTTGTTCGTGTTTTAAACATTCATACATTTTTCGTTCAATTTTAGAAGGTTCGATCCAGGCTATTGCCCAAGACGCCCAAAAGCAAGGGGGACCATCCATGTTTTTAGCAATCTCAATAAGGTATGGAAGGCTGCCTTTACCAATTCTCATTAATGAAATAGCCGCCGCCATTCTCGTTTCTTCCTTCTCGCTTTTTAGAAGTGATGCGAGTTCTGGTGACGCTTCGCTAGCATCTTCACCAAATTCTCCTAAAACAGCTGCAGCAATATTGCGTAAAGAGCCCTCTTCCTTCAATGCTTCAATCAAAACTGGAATTGCTGCTTTTCCAGTCTCCTTGAGTTCCCCAATCGCTTTAGTAACCGTAACTTCGTTTTTATTTGCAAGATTTCTTACAGATTGCGTTAGATTTTTTTTTGATTCCAATTTCATTTGTCCCTCCAAACTTTTCAGTTTATCAGTTTCCCTATGATTAACGACAGAAGAATAGGAAAGAGAAATGTTCCTAAACATAAATAGTTAAAATAAGTACTTCTTCTATATTTATAGAATAAAAACCATGTCCAACCTCCTGTTCCGATCAAAATTACCGGAAAAATAAACACAACAGCTTTTTGAGCAATAACAAAAACAATGAATAAAAAGAAGATGCTCACAGCACTATTTATTAAAAAATATTTATAATAGGAAGTTAAAGAAATCGACGGATCTTTTTGTCGTGTTTGGACAAATGATACCCAACGAATTGTTAGTAAAAATATATACCCCCCTATCCCATACATTATGAAAAGCAAGGCTTCTCCAACTGAAGACTGGTCAAATATTTGACGTGCCACAACTGATACAACCAAAAGAACGAACAGCCATATAGTATTTGAAACCTCAAGCAAAAGCACTTTTTTCCACAATGAACCCGGGAGCAGAAATAAATCGCCAGATTTTGCATGACGAACTAGGCCCGAATAATAAGAACTAAAAAAAGTAGCACATACAATTAAAGTGAAAAGAAGATTAAATACATCTGGATATTTTGACATTAAATATGGAAACAGGAGTAACAGAAAAGCAAAATGAGACATATGAAAAAATAAATTTTTTTTAACTAGTAAAATCTCTACCCATAAAAATGAAAAAACACCGACTAATCCTTTCAACCCCCACCAAGTTTGCTTTTCTTTAAAGTGGTCTTGGCCTAAACCTACATTACTATCTTGAAATTCCGCCCAAAATTCAGCTTCTTTAACCAATTTTTCTTTACTCTCTATTTTATTTGAAGTAAAGTGAATTATTACAATAGATATAAGAATTAATCCTAACATTATAAATTCAACCGGAGAATAAAAATGCATGAGAATGTTGCCGAATTCACCAACTTGATCCCCCGCTACCCTCCAAAAACTTGGCGGCCGATCATTAATAAAAGAGTAATAGAGAGTTACACAATAAAACACACTTAGAATCAGTATAAAAAAAGTAAATATAAACTTTACGCTTCTGACTGCTCTTGTGCATGAAACCGCCATAATCCAAGTCTCCATTACAATGATTAAAAGTACCAGACCTATAGCTTTTCCGGTCAAATTTATGTAATGTTGTTTCCATAATAGTAAAATAAGATCACTTGCGATGCCGGAGCACAACCATAGTAAACCCTTCCAAATAGCTTTCCAAACTAATGCCGCATAAATGATCTCGGATAACTTATAAGGTGCAGTATATAGCCAAATGACATCCTCCATCTGGCTGGGAATACGGTTTGATAAAAGACCAAAGCACGTATAGACAATAAAAGCGCCTGTCAAGATCCATCCTGTTAAAGGTGAATTCCAAGTTTCCGTTTTTGCTATAAAACCAATTTGGATAAGTATTGCCCCTAAAAACAAAAACAAAATTAAGAAAGGGAGCTTTTTTTCTTGTTCTTGTTTGAGAATTTTTCTTTTTGACTGAAGAAATAAGAATGACAGAATATTAATCATCCGACCAATCCCCCAGGAGATCGATTACTTCCTGTTTCCAAGCTAAATAGTCCTTTTGATTTTCGGGGACATCAATCTCTTTTATAAGTATCCCATCTCGAATCAATAAAACACGATGAGCAGTTTCCAGCACAAAATCAAGACTATGAGTGGAGACAAGAGCTGCTGCTCCTTCGTTTTTTGCTTTATTAATCAGCCACTGAGAGAGCCATTGTTTTGAAGGAATATCTAAACCTACTGTCGGTTCATCCAATATGTATAACAATGCGTCTTGAATGATTGCCCCAGCTAAAACAGCACGTTGTTTTTGTCCTCTGGAAAGCTGTCCAGTTATCCGATCGGCCTTTCCTTCCATGTTCACTTTTTTTAACGCTTCTTGGACCTTCTCTTGTATATTTTCTTTAATATTAAAAGCTTTTGCTCGAAACTGAAGATGTTCGGCTACGGTTAAAGAGGGGTACAAATAAGGTTGATCTGGAATTAAAGCAACCATCCGTTGAACTCGATTATCACCTGGCCTCAGACCGTTTATTTCAATATCACCGTTATCAGATTTATATAAGCCTGTAATACAGCGGATTGTCGTTGTTTTGCCCGCTCCGTTAGGACCGAGCAAAGCAACGATTTCCCCTGCGTGAATTGAGAAAGATAGTTGATCAATTCCCTCTCCATTATGATATTTTTTTGTTAAATTTTTGACTTGCATGATTTTCATATTTACCTTCTCCTCATTGTTAGAATGAAGATTGATTCGTATTTTTGCCAAATTGAAGTTTTTTTCTGACTTTATAATCCCATAGCGGCTTACAGACCAAGATGAGGTTATGAATGAAGTGAGCAGCCAATACTGATATAAATCCATATTGTAGGAAGACAAACCCTAGTAAGCATCCAAAAAGGGTAAGATGCAACCATCGTATCCACCTAGGATGATAGCCTGTTCCTTGATGCATTATTGCCCATAAAACTGAGGAAACCAAGACAGCAATCACCATATTATCAGTTAGCAACCAAATTGTAGGAATCATAAGAAGTCTATACACCGTCTCTTCTGATAAGGAACTTTGAAGACTGATATTTAGTCCTTGTCTAAATGTAAAGCCGGACAAATAGACAGTGCGATTTGAGAGTTCAGGAGAGATACGTAATAATTTTTTCTTTTCAAGAACTGTAAACATGGCAGCAGACAGCCCCAGGCAAGCAAGCCCTATGCTTATTCCGCTTAATACTTGAGAAGCAGGGTTATCCCATACTGACCATTTCATGCTGTACCCTACAGTATTTCCGGCTAATGAACATATAAATACGACAAATCCTGTTGATAAACCTGCAAGAATAGTAGACAAAGTTCCAAATATATACACCATCTTTACACTTATCCTTGAATCGTATGCATTTACAATTGTTAATTGTATATCCTCTTTTAAAGTTAATAGATTGCAACATATAAGAATCCCTCCCAGTATCATACTAGTTGTGACGTCCGCGCGACTGTCCATGTTAATTAATACCATGATTGCTGCAATTACAGCAATTAAAGACCCTATTACCCCCGTCATACCTAACGTCGATTCAAGGTGCTCTTTTTTTACTGCAACACCCATTTTCTCTGTTAGGATTTCTTGTTCACTTCCAATACTTAATATACAGCCATTATGTAATTCAACCGTCATTTTCATTCTGACATTATCCGACTCGGCAATATACCAATAAGTCGTGATATTTTCAAGAGCTTCTTCTTTTTCACCTGCTCCACTTACTTCCGCTTGGCTCCATAGTCCTTCATTTGAAGCAGCAAGTTCTAATTTCAGCTGCTCTGGAGAGATTTTAGAAACTTTCTTGGGCAATTCTCTTCGTGGTACATCCGCATGAAAAAATGTAATTTCTCCCTTTGAGTTCACTCCAGCTATAATTGATTTATTTTGATTTACAAAACGAATTCTCCAAGACTCGACCAATCCCCAATGATACAGGACTTGTCGAACTTTATTTAGTAAACCTAAATGATGCAGTTTGTTAACAGTATCATGGTCATACCAATACATTGCATAACAATCCCAATCAGTTACATCTATCCCGACATAGCGCTTAATAAACTTATTGCAAATTAATCGAGCAGTATCTTTATCAAGCAACAAAGATTGATAAATTAAAGGCTTAAATTTATGAAATAAAAGTAAGCCTATCACAGAAATAGAAATCCATAGAATAATAGTCAAAACAGTCATGACTTAACCTCATTTATACGTATTTGACTAAACGGCAGATCAGGTTCTGATAACTCTATTTTACCTATACATCTACAATGCTTCGCATTACATTTTGCTTGCATTAAACGTTCAGGCGAACCAATATCTAACATACTATCTTCCAAGATATGTCCAATTGCTGATTCCTCAATTTGACACGGTGTTACATAACCATCAGCTCTGATATACCAAGCCAAATATCCAGGTGTACAAAAGTCAGTTACACCATTTTTTTCTTCCTCCCAATCGATAATGATAATTTGATCTCCCCAATCACTAATCGCTTTTTTAAGCTGTTGCTTTACTAAACGCTCTGTTTCTGAAGAAATGTCTCTTGTATCTGAAGCTCTTCCCACATTAAGTGTTCTTCCTGCCCTAAAAAAAGTGGCGCCAGATTCGACAGAATTCTCAATGACCTCCAAAACCTCACAAGCATTTAATTCATTTATAGTCATAGCTACTATGACAGGGAGAGAAGAATCGGTCATTCGCTTGACATTTCTCATACTTTCTTTAAAACTGCCTTTTCTCCCTCTAAGGAGATCATGAGTATCGGCACTCCCATCAATACTTATCTGTACACATACATTCCCTAAATGCTTAAGAAGTTCTATTTCTTCATCTCTCCAATTCAATCCATTACTAAAAAGATTTACATTGGTAAATAATGAACTTGCTGCAGTGATAAGTTCTTTAAATCCCTTAATTAATTTTGCTTCACCACCAGTAATTGTAATATCTGCCACACCATGAGCAGCAAGCTTCTCCATTACCTCTATCCATTCGAAAGCATTCAACTCGTTTTGATAAGGTTTACCTGAACTTGCATAACAAAACGAACAACTCAAATTACAAGAGTTTGTAAATTGAAGTGTGCAGCTAATAGGTAAATAAGACTTTGTAGAGCCGGTAATCATTAACCGTTTATCTAACAATCCTTCTGTCCATGCAGCAGTGAATGGGTGCGTACTTAATTCTTCTTTTAATTTATCAGCACTCATTTCCTCCTTCGTTACTATTTCCCATATTCTTGCTGTTTTTTGCAAGCTATTATTTTCAGCCAGTAAAAGAGCAAGCTGCACTCCCCTTCCACTAAGCCTGTAATAGAACATACTTTTACGATCTACCAATAAAGCACCATGTGGCTGAAGGTGTACACTTAGTTCCATTTCCGATAATTCTCCCAATAAAGACATAGAATCCCCCTTTTGAATAGGGAGCTGCATGCCCCCTACCCGTTTTTGTCGAAACTTAATAGATTTAAATCACTTTCATTTGAGGACTTGGCAACGGACAAA
Source organism: Bacillus sp. FSL K6-0138 (assembly GCF_037982765.1). Classification (NCBI taxonomy): domain Bacteria; kingdom Bacillati; phylum Bacillota; class Bacilli; order Caryophanales; family Bacillaceae; genus Bacillus; species Bacillus sp. FSL K6-0138. The sequence continues at coordinate 303,442 of NZ_CP150286.1, read as the reverse complement.
CGCGAGTCATTGCTATACTTTTCGCTGCCCAGCATCCCATACAACCAGCAGCTTTAATAATTGAATTTCCTGCTGGTTTAGAGAGCCCTTTTTGGTTTACTGGTTCCCATTCTTTTTCATTACCTCTCATGAAATTCACCTCCTATTTTTAATGTGGAATCACATAAATAGATTCCACCTAACATCACAATAACAATTCACTTTTGTCGAAGTAAGGGGAATTTTGTAATTAAATACATTTTATTCAAATTTTCTCATCTATATGTAATATTTCATAACCATCCAAAAGACCTTTTCTAATTATATTTAACTTCTTCCCCTTCTCTTGACTTAGTAACGAATATCTAAGTTATTCAAGGGGAGACAGAATGGAAATATAGAAACTGAATGTAGGGATTTTATTTCATCGATGGCAGGTGTGGAGAGTTTTTTAACACGGGAGATCTAAAATCAAACAAACCATTTGCATATACAAATGGTTCAATAAGAATTTCGAAATCTTAGTTTATGTTAATAAAGGGCGAATCAAAAGCATTTAAAACAAATTCTGCGATTTCTGCATAAATTCTTTGACCCGGTATTTCATTTACAACTGAGATTTCATGATTAAACAGTATAATAGATACTTTCTAAACAAAAATGCATGTTGTACACAAAATTTACGCCCTTGAATTCAATTCAAGGGCGCTTTTTATTATTCCAATGACCCGATCGCAGCAACGACATCCGCTTCGCTGAACGTTCCCATTAAGCAAAGCGACTCTTCCGGTTTGCACGCGTGGGCTGCAATTTTTTGTTTGGCTTGCTCAATGTTTTCGACAATGCCCAGATCGCGCAGCCTTTTCGGAAATCCGAGCGCATCATATAGCGGAAGCAGCTCGCGAATTTCGTCTGTCCGTCCTTCCAACGCAAGCTGAACCAATATGCCGTAAGCGACCTTTTGACCGTGGAGCACATGATGGGTTTCCGGAATAAACGTCAAACCGTTGTGAATCGCATGGGCCCCGGCCATTCTGCCGTAGCGGCCTGCATAGCCGCCCACCGTTCCGGCAAGTGCGATGACCGCTTCCAGCACATTCGCCAAAGCCGGAGATGGTTCGCCTTTTTCGATGCTTTCTACAGCCTGCAGACTCTCATTTAACAGGATGTCGCGAATATAGACGGACTGTCTGAGCCCCGCCTGAACCATGATCGACAGCGCATCCTTCGTCGTTCTGATGATCGCCTCAGCTTCATACCACTTCGCAAGCGTATCGCCGATCCCGCTTTTTACGTAAGCAATCGGGGATGATAAAAGCAAGACAGGATCAACAAGCGTCAAATAGCTTGAACGCTTATGGTACTGCACCCCTTCAAAGTTCCCTTCGTCATCGTAAATCACACTGAGCGGCGTAGCTGCGGCGCATGTTCCCGGGATTGTCGGAATCGTCATCACTTCAATACTCAGCAGATCGGCGACTGCCTTCGCCGTATCTAAAACGGTTCCCCCGCCGATCCCGATGATGATATCCGCCGCACCTGCTTCCTCGGCTGCTTTGCGAATCGCACGAAGCGAACTGGTTCCCTTATGCTGAATCACCTTCCAATCAGCCGGAAGCGCCGCATGATTGGAAAAAGCCGCAAACGACTTCACGCCGGTGACAATGACAGGCTGCTTGAACCCCTCTAAAAACGCCGGGAGCTCCCGCGTGATTCCTTCCTTGCATATATATTGATTCGGTCCGCTTCTGACGATATCTTCAGGCTGCATGACACCATCTCCTTCTATTATTTTCTAACGCCAATCATCTCACTTTCTTTAAAACTGTGTCAAATTATATTACGAGCCCGCTGCCGCGCCGGATTCCAAAAAAATACATGTTTCATATGAAACATGTCGAAGAAATGGTGATGTTGTCATTGAACCAGCCGGCGTTTAGCCACGGTTTTTCAGACTGAAATCACAGTGCGGTTCTCTGTGCTTCGTCTTTCCATCACTCGTGCCGCTTAATTCATCTTTCTCACAAAACTGAACGATCTTGCCCGTTTTTTTGTTTTTTCCTTAATAATATGTCATATCCGGCTCATCTTTAAAAACGACCATATATTGCGTTAAAAAATAGTCTTTGTTTATCACAGTTTTAAGTTCAATCACATGATTCTCTTTATAATCTTTTTCCTGATACCCTATTTCCGACAAATGCTTTTCAGCATCTGAGCGAACCCACGCATTCATGATCGGATTGCCGTGGTCTAGGACATAAAAAATTGCATACGGACCGATGAGCAATACTGCACTAATCAGCCCTAATATGACGTTCAGCCTTTTCATTATTGAATTCCGCCGTTCTCACTCGTCAGCTCTTCCAAGCGCGCCATCGCTTCCTCTTTTTCAAACGTACTGTACCAGAGGTCATCATAGGAATCCAGAATCCGGTAATGATGTGAAATCAAATTTTGCTGCAAACGAAAATCTCCTTTACGGTCAATCTCCCGCCACCATACCCTGCCGCCGAGCGTTTTCCCCTTCGGCCGGTCAATGCTGCGGTGCGCCACAGTTTCGACAACTTCCAACGGTTCGTCCCCCAGCACTGACTGCAAAACCTCACTGTTTCGAAATAGCGCGCACACTGCCACGACATGCGTCCACCCCGCAGTCGTCCTTCCCTTTTCAATTTGCACAAGCGTCTTCTTCGAAATCCCAAGAACATTCGCCATTTTCTCCTGCGTATAGCCGCTTTCTGTACGAATCAGCCTTAATTTTAATGAAATGAGTTCGATTATATAATCTTTGTCCACAGTATTCCTCCATCGCAACATTTAGTGTAATATTACACTTTTTGATGAAATGTTTCAATCTTTCAAACCGCAACATCATACAAGAAATCCCTGAAAAACATGCTAAACTAAAACAATCAACAACACGACAGGAGGTCCGTCATGCGAGAGGAAACCCGGACGCTGATCCTTGATCAAGACCTGCAGGTTGAAGCCTATCGCTTCAAAGGAATCATGCAGAAGTTCCCGAACCACTTTCACGAATATTATGTGATCGGCTTTATCGAAAAAGGACAGCGCTATTTGCTTTGCCAGGGACAGGAGTATATCATCAACCCCGGAGATCTCCTGCTGTTTAATCCGCACGATACGCACAGCTGCGAGCAAATTGACGGGAAGGCCCTTGATTACCGCAGCATCAACGTCATGCCTGATGTAATGGAAAAAGCCGTGAAGGAGATAACGGGCGCCGAAAGCCTCCCTTACTTCACGCAAAACGTGTTGTTCCGCCATGAGCTGACGTCCAGCTTGAAAGAACTGCACGTGCAAATTTTGCAAAAGGAAAAAGCTCTTCAAAAGGAGGAGCTGTTTCTCAACCTTCTTGAAGAGCTGATCAGAACGTATTCAGACGTGACGTTCCTCGAACGCGCGCCCGAACCGTCTGATGAAGTCAAAACCGTGTGCGGTTATTTAGAAGAGCATTATACGGAAAATATTAAGCTTGATGATCTCAGCGGACTCACGGGCTGGAGCAAGTATCATTTGCTGCGGTCGTTTACGAAGCAAAAAGGAATTTCTCCGTACAGCTACCTGGAAACCGTGCGCATCAATCAGGCAAAAAAGCTTCTGGAACAAGGCGTAAAGCCGATCGACGCCGCATTTCAAACGGGCTTCAGCGACCAAAGCCATTTGACGAAGTTTTTCAAGCGGCAGGTCGGGCTGACGCCGAAACAATATATGAAAATCTTTGAACAAGACAGATTGGAGATTGAAGGATGAATCATCGACGTGAAACCGCCGGACACCTTGCAGCCGTTTTAACGATTCTCATCTGGGGGACGACCTTTGTCTCGACAAAAGTGCTGCTCGAGGATTTTTCGCCAATGGAGATTTTGTTTTATCGATTTTTGCTTGGATTGATCGTCCTGCTCATCGTTCACCCGCGCGTTCTGAACGTACAGAGCCTGCGGCAGGAGATCCTTTTTGCAGGGGCCGGCTTATGCGGCGTAACCTTGTATTTCTTATTGGAAAATATCGCGCTCACCTACACATATGCTTCAAATGTCGGCATGATCGTCTCGGTGATCCCGATGATCACAGCCGTCCTGGCCCATTTCCTTCTGGACGGCGAGAAGCTTAAACCGCACTTTTTCATTGGATTTGCCGCCGCTTTTACCGGTCTCTTGCTTATATCTTTCAATGGAAACGTCGTGCTCAAGCTGAATCCGTTCGGTGACCTGCTTGCCGCAGCCTCTGCTTTTGTTTGGGGAATATACGCCATTTTAATGAAAAAAATCAGCGCGTTTCGCCATCACACGATTCAATGCACCTAGCGCATCTTTCTTTACGGGCTGATCTTTATGATCCCGGCTTTGTTCCTGTTTGACTTCCGTTTTACGCTCAGCCCATTCGCTTCCTCCGTCAACCTGCTGAACATATTGTTTCTGGGTGCTGGCGCATCCGCTCTTTGCTTTGTGACGTGGAACTGGTCGGTCGGGGTGCTCGGAGCCGTGAAAACGAGCGCCTACATTTATATGGTGCCCGTGATCACGATTGCCGCTTCGATTATCATTTTGCACGAACAACTGACATGGATCGCCTTTGTCGGAGGCGCGCTGACACTAACAGGCCTTTATATTTCTGAGATGAAATCAAAACCGCAGCTGAAGGAGGAGCATACGTCTTGAATGAAACAAAATGCACACTCGTCATAGACGAAAGCCTGCCTGTCGGACTGACCGCCAATACAGCCGCCATTCTTGGCGCGGCGCTCGGCAAAAACAACCCCGCCCTCCTAGGCGGGAACGTAACAGACGGCTCAGGAATCGAGCATCTGGGGATCGTCAACGTTCCCATCCCCATTTTAAAAGGAAACGCCGGGCTTCTTTATGAACTGAGGGAAAAACTGCTCACCGACGAGTTCAGCGATATCCTCGTCGTCGACTTTACCGATGTGGCGCAAAGCTGTCATACATATGAAGCATATATCGAAAAACTCCAAGCTTCCGCCTCATCCGATTACCGCTATTTCGGTATCGGAATGTGCGGGGATAAGAAGAAGGTAAGCAGACTGACTGGGAGCTTGGGGCTGTTAAAATAAACAATTACGGGCATTGACTGTTGTGTGGGTCAATGCCCTTATTTTTTTGTCATACGTTTGCCACCTAATAGTGAAAGCCTAAATAAAGAAAAGAGGGACCTTCTATGGATCAAATGGTATTGAAAACTCAGGAATGGCTAAACAAAACCTACAGCGGAAAGCACGGCTACAACAAGGTGAAAGAGAACGGAAAACCAAGCTGGGAGACGATTTACGGTTTAACGAGAGCATTGCAGATCGAACTCGGTATCGCAGAGCCCGCCGATAATTTCGGACCGGCGACAGAGAGCAAATTTGTGCCGCTAAAAAAGCAGAAAAAAACTGAAAAACCTACAAACTTAAATTACATTCTGCAAGGCGCTTTTTGGTGTAAAGGAAGTGGATTTAATCCCGGCGGTTTAACAGGTAACTTCTTTGAGAGTACAGAGGATGCCGTGAAAAGGTTTCAGAGAGCTGCAGGTCTAGCCAAACAAGACGGTGTTGTCACTGCACAAATCATGAAAGCTCTGCTCAACATGAGCGCTTTTAAATTGCTTCGAAATGGTGATACGAAAATTCGTCAAATTCAGCAAAATTTAAATCGGGATTACAATGCTTATTTCGGATTAATGCCTTGTGACGGCGTTTATTCCAGAGAAACAAATAAGGCACTGATTTATGCTTTGCAAAAAGAAGAAGGCATGAGTACAAGTGTGGCAAACGGCAATTTTGGACCAGGGACAACAAGCAAATGCCCGACACTCAAACCAGGCGATTCCAGAACAAAGTTCGTGCTCATTCTTCAATACGCATTATATTGCAATGGCTATCCTTCAGGTGAATTTGACGGCGTTTATGATGCAGAAGTGGAATCTGCCGTCTCACGCTTTCAAAGCTTTATGTGTTTGCCGGTTACAGGAATTGCCAATATGGCAACAATCAAGGCTTTATTGTCAAGCTCCGGCGATACTTCGCGTGCTGCCGCGGCCTGCGACACTTCTACTGTTCTAACGGCAGCAACTGCAAAAACTTTACGTAACAACGGATATAAAGTTGTCGGCAGATATTTGACGGGCAATGTGCGGACAAGCAGCGGCCTTAAATCAAAGGCAATGACCCCTGCTGAGCTTTCCATCATTTTTAATGAAGGTTTGAGAGTGTTTCCGATTTATCAGGACGGCGGCTACGAATCCTCGTATTTCGTACAAAATCAAGGAACAACAGATGCGTATGCCGCTGTCAACGCAGCACAAGGGTTAGGCTTCCCATCAGGCACAACCATTTATTTTGCCGTTGATTTTGACGCGTATGATTATGAAGTAACAGACAAAATCATCCCTTATTTTAATGAAATCAGAGCAGCGTTTGACAAAATGCAAAGCATTCCGAATTCGCCAAAATATAAGATCGGCGTATACGGGCCAAGAAACATCTGTATCAGAACAGCCGACGCAGGTTTGACGGAATACAGCTTCGTCGCAGACATGTCGACCGGCTTCAGCGGCAACCTCGGCTACACAATGCCGAAAAACTGGGCCTTTGACCAATTTTATGAACAATCAATCGGCAGCGGAAGCGGTATGATCGGCATTGATAAAGATGCTTACTCAGGCAGGGACAAAGGTACTGCAAGCGTCACCCCGTCGTCAGATCCGGTCTATGACGCACGCGTTCGCACATTGAGAAACATTTTAGCAAATATCCCGGCACTGAGCAGTATTCCAGAACTATTTACAACAATGTTTGTTTTTGATAAAACTGAGACAGTTTACGAGTCGTTAAACTTGGATATTACGTTGTCTACTTCACTGATAGCTAAAAATCCAAGTGAAACATCACCGGGTACACTGCAAGTTAAAAACGGAAAGGTCGGGGCGACGATTACAGAAATCCTGGGAGACTCTAAAACGTCATTAAGTTCTTCACAAATTCATTCGTATGATGAGCTTTTAAAGAATATCGGTTTGTCGGTGCGTAACGGATATATCCTGGTAAACGTTTCACCTTCTGTTGAATCCTTGGATCTTTCATTAACTATATTTAGCAATGAAATTCCGGTAGTTGGTGGTACAAAAACTGAAATGTCGGCTACAATTACCTTTAAAATTAAGAAGTTATATGTGTCACCTAGCAAACCAGTTGTAGCTCCTCAAGAAGCTTTACCAATCGATTGGGGAGCAGTTGGGGTTGCAGTTGGAGGAATTATAGCAGCTACTGTTGGTGTAGCAGCTGTTGTAATAGTGGGAACTGCAGCACCTGAAATCGCTATTGGTACGGCAGTGTCTGCTGTGTTATTTGCGATATTTGGCGAAAAAACAGCTGATTAATTTGTTTATTTAATGAAAGCTGCATAAATACATAATATAATGTATTTATGCAGTTTTTCCAAATCTTTAATATATAAAGTCTCGTGGAGGTATTTACATTGAACACAGACAAACAAGTATTCACTGCAACGCAAAAAACAGCCAAAACCCTTAAAACTTACCGCGATAAGAGCGACGAAGAGTTATTAGCCTTTCTCGCCAAACAAGATTCACTAACCTTAAATCAGCTGAAAGTCTACTACTCTGACCCTTCATTTGCGCTTCATTATTTCATCAGTGCTGCATTTTTCAGTATAATAGCGGCTTCGTTCATAACTGCAATTCTTTCTGGTCAAGCAGATTCGATGTTCCCTTTCGTTTCCGGCATCTCCATTATCACATTAGCTGCCATATTTGTGGGGTGTTTCTTCTGGGTGCTTAAACAGCTTGTCACCTTGAAAAAAAAGCCGAGTCAATTCATTACACATTTTTCCAAGAAAGCCGAGTTTGCACGTATTGTAAAAATGATTGATTATGTTTTACAACAAAAATACAAAAAGGCATTGAAAAATATACCGTACCAATAAAATCTCATGTATTTTTATATAGGAGTGACAATCCAATGAGAAACGAAAAACAATTATTTCAAAAAGCTGAACATACAGCCAAACTCCTTGAGTCTCACAAAAGTGACGATGAGCTGCTTACATACCTTGCAAATCAAGATTCTGTTACATTAAATCAGTTAAAAATATATTTTTCAAATCCCAGTTTCACATTAACGTATTTTATTAAAGCCATTTTTTTTAGCAGTATTACCGCTGTAATTATGGCGGCCTTTTTATCTGGTCAAGTCTCCTCCTCCACCTATGACCTTTCAAGGCTATTTTCATTCCTCTTCATGTTCTATCTAATCTTCTCTTTTCTTTGGATCGCCAAGATGCTGATCTCCTCACGAAAAGGACCGATGCAAACGATCCTGCACTTTCAAAAAAGGGCGGAATATTCCAGAATCGCGGGTATGATTGATTTTATTTTAGATGAACGTTTCAAAAAGAAATTTGATTAAAAAGCAGAGGGACATGCGCCTCTGCTTTGGTTCGTCGATCAATCTAATATGCTGTGATTTGGAGGACAAAAGACATGCAAACAGACAAACAATTATTCGAAGAAACAAAACAAACAGCAGAAGAAATATTGTTATCGAAAGCCGAAAACGATGAAGAGCTGATGGCATACCTCGAAAAACAAGATTTATCCACGTTAAACCGGTTGAAAGTTTATTTTTCAGGGCCAACGCTGAAAATCGGCCATGTGATAAAAGCCTCGCTTTATAGCTCCTTCACTGCCAGCATTATAACTGCTATATTTACTGGTCAAGCCGTCTCCATTTCGTATGACATTGAATATACTTTTTTTCCTTTTATATTAACGATACTACTGATAGCAAGCTCCATCTGGGTGTTCGGCACGATCACTAAATCGCAAAGAAACAAAGACCAAAACTTTTTACACTTTAGAAAAAAAACCAATCATACAAAAATCATCGGAATGATTGATGTCCTGCTGGAGAATAAATACAAAAACATATTAAACGCAAAAAAATAAAGAAGGCATCCTTCGATGCCTTCCCCATCAATTACTCCATATTAGACATATTCTGTCTTCTTTCCTGCTCTGCGATGATCTCATTGTCTTCGGCATTATCCCGCGTCACTTTCTGCGTCAGAATCGCGCCCACAGCCACTAAAATCATCACAGCGATGTAATAGCCTTTTTCATTGAGCTGCAGGTTGTCGGCATTGTAAAGGCCGATACAAAATAAAAAAAACGCCTGCAAAAAATGTGAAATATGCCATGACCGTAAAAGCCGTTGTATTTCTTCGTCTATACTTCTGCATCTTAATACCTCCTAAAAAACTAAAACTATTATACTTGATTTATCCACCCAAAAGAAGAATGATATTCCTTTTTACACACAATTTAGTAAATATGTCACGCCATGATTACATAGACCTAGTCAATATACGGAAGGTGGGCCGCCTCTCGTCTCCCCATCGTATTGCTCTTCAATTTCAAGCCCCGAATCGAGCATCTCGCTTTCGATTTTTTCCAACACCTGTTCATTTTTTCCGTAATGTAATCCATCATAATGAAACGCATCATTCGGCTCCTTTTCTTCTATGGACGCCAAAATATCGTGAATATCGTTATGATCGCCGGAGATCGAGCCGAATCCCTGGTTCTGTTTTTTGTAGTTCACAAAACCGCTCGGCAGGTTGTTTCCGAGGTTGACGCATGAGGCGCCTTCAACTGTTCCGATCGAAATCGCTCCAATAAAAAATGAAGGGGAAAAACGTTTCACGGCCAACATCCTTTCGTCTAATTGATCGTATAAGGCACTGCTTTTCCGTTTATTTTCACTTCGATTTCATCGGTTTTCCTTTTTTTCTTTTGGTGAGGCGGTCTTTTCGGTTTCGGATGGATATATGGGGAGAAGACATTTCCCATATTCAGCATCCCGCTCAGATCCTTTATTTCGATGTTGTCGAGGTGAAATGCGAATTCTTCGAGGTTCAATTCCTGCAAATGAAGGTCTTTCACGTCCATTTTCAAAAATAAAGAAGGATGGCTTCGATGGTTGAGGGATGTCTCGAGTGTGTCGATTTTTTGAGACAATTCATCGAGTTTTTTTAGAATATCGTCTTGGCTCATATGCCCCATTCCTTTTTAATAACGCTTTACCACAACACCTTTATTCTCTCTGACTTTATTATGCTTCCCCCTCACTGACCCAAAGCCTTCACGGATAAACGATTCGCTTTTTCTGCCTTTTAACATGTTGGTTCCGACAAATATTCCGGAAGAATTTCTGATCGCATTTACTTTTAAAGAACCGTATTTTATCGATGTCATCACGTTCTCCTTCATCATCGTTTATTTTTATAGAAAGGAATGGTGATCACCAGGACTCCCCTTTCAAATACCGCTTGAATCCTCTGCAAATCGCACTCCTCGGGGATCGGAAGCTCCCTTTTAAAAGGTCCGTAGAACCGTTCCCTGCGGATGATGACTTTCTCATTTTCTGAACCAAGTTTGTTTTGAATGATTCCTTCAATGCACAGTGCGTGGTTCGTTTTTCTCACGGTAAAGTCATCGGTGCCCGCGCCTGCCAAATCAACGGATATGATCAAGCCGCCGTTTGATTGAAGGATATCCACCCTCGGTTCAACAAATGGCGAGATCTCGTACAGGAGATTGGAAAAATCCTCTCCCAGCATCTCTTTCACGTTTGAATGAAAATGGGGTTTTACCATTGCTTAAAGCCTCCCGCAGATCTGCCAATCATTACATCTTTATTCATCCATATGTGCTTTTAACGAAAGTCATGCTAAAAGAATATCAAGGAGGCTTGTCTTCATTTCAAAACAAAATCAAGCTCTTTACACAACATCTTAAAGAGCCTGATTCTGAACTGCCGGTGAAAAGTTTAGGGAATTCATCAATGAGTCGACTCCGTCAGGGTCAAATACCGATGTCACGTTTGCTTGATTTAATACGTTTCCGGACAAGAAACCAATTCCGTTGTTAACTTTCCGGTGCGCAGCATAACCATTTAATTGATTCTCCCCGATGGCAATGACACAGTTTGTATTTTGTGAGTTCACATTGACGGCGCCGAGTGAAAATCCAATTGCCAAACAAATCACCTTCCTTTTTCGAACCAAAAAGCAGCCTTTAGTGAAAATCGTTTATTTGACAGTCATTGTCATCATTATCAATCACAAGAGTCGTATTTTGGGAATTTTGAACGGTGCCGGTAAATCTCCCTTGACCGGCTATTCGCTTGCTGTGCGCGCTCCAGCCGTTCACTTCATTTTCGCCGACTGAAATGGCTGCACAAGTATCTATGACGTTAACATTGATTTCTCCGATATCCACTTCATTTACATTTCCTTCCTTAGGTCCAAGCAGGATGTTCGGCTGATTTTGGATCGGCGTGTCGACGATATCATTGTCCGTCACATAACTATAGTTGTTTGAAATATGCGAATTGCTGATCGATCCGAAACCGTAATTGTTTTTTCGATGTGAAGACCAATTATGCGCATAATTGGTTCCGACAAAAATTCCTGAAGAAGTATCGATGGAATTTACACTGATTTGATAAACATTGACCTGATTGATGATTGTGTCACGGTTCAATTTTTTTCAGTCCTCGATATTTTTCGGTGATTGCATCTGAATTCAATACTTTACAATATGTTTTGACATGAATAAAAGTTCTGGGTCACTTTTCAAAGGATCAAAAAATCAAACTTTTTCACACTTCATCCGTATAAAGATAAAGAGGGGGAGAAAGATGCCAAATTCACCAGAACAAAAAGCAAACATTCCAAAGACCCTAAGCGAAAAGGTCTGGGATATGTTAGGCTGTTTATGCTATGCCGGGTCGATCGTCTTTTTGATCTCGATTTGGAGCAAGCTTCCTGAAAAAGTGCCCGTACATTATGGCGTACTCGGTGAAGCAGACCGCTGGGGATCAAAATGGGAGCTGATCATATTGCCCGGAATCGGGATGTTCATTCTCTTGCTTATGACGCTATTGGAAAAGCACCCTGAAATCCACAATTATCCTAAACGGTTGAATGAGACAAACGCAGAACGCTTTTATTTGCACAGCCGAAAACTGATCAATCAACTTAAAAACGTGTGTATCATCATATTCTCTTTCATTCTGCTCGAATCTGCCTCGATTGCTTTAGGATGGGGCAGCGGTTTTGGCAAATGGTTTTTACCGATCGCCCTATTTGCCGTCGGTTTTCTTGTTGCATCGAGCATGATCAGGCGCAGAAAGATACGATAGCTTAAAAAAGGTCCTCTGCCGGGGCCTTTTTTGTATGTTCGGCCGGTTTGCTGAAATTAATTTCCCCATGCCGGCCCGGCTTGTCAATATGAAATGAATAGAGTAATATATTGTTTAGCGATTATGGTCGACCGAATACCGTCGACTACAAAAAGATATTCAGGTGTTCATAAAGGAGAAGAAGCAACATGTCGATTGTGTTCATTATGTTTTTACTAGGTCTTTTGCTTGGCTTTGTCGGGGCCGGTGGAGCCGGATTTGTCATCGCGCTGTTAACGATGCTGTTTCACATTCCGATTCATACAGCATTGGGAACGTCTCTGGCCGGCATGGCTTTTACGAGTTTATCGGGCACGTACAGCCACTTTCGCGAGGGAAATATCAAGCTGAAAATCGGCTTAACCGTCGGCTGTTTTGCAGCAGCGGGATCCTTTGTAGGAGCTAAGCTGACTTCTCTGATACCTTCAAGTTCATTGCATTATATGACCGCAGGAATGTTATTTTTATCGGCCATCCTCATTTTAATCAGATTATTCTTTTTGAAAGAAAAGGAAGCTGCGCAGGAAACGAACCTTGCCTTTTGGATCAAGGCCTGTTTATTGGGAATCGTGGCCGGCGTCCTGTCCGGAACGTTCGGAATCGGCTCTGCACCTTTTATTCAAATCGGGTTGATGATGATGCTGAACCTGTCGATTCGCCATTCCGTAGGAACGACAATGCTCGTCATTATTCCGCTCTCATTAGGCGGTGGGGTCGGCTATATTTCAGAAGGATTCGTCGATTATGTCCTATTGGTCAAAATCCTGATCGGTACGATGTGCGGCGCGTATGTCGGGGCTAAATTCACCAATGTCCTGCCGAAAGTCGTCTTGAAATCGGGTTTATTTTTAACTCCCGCCGTTTCGGGGTTCATTCTCTTATTTTAATTCAGTGCCCGGCTTGCGGCCGGGCATTTTGTTTATCCTGCACTTGGAGTGGTTATAGTGGGGGATAACGAAGGAACCTGTGGTAAAATACGAAATGAGAACGAATACGAGGATGAGAAGCGTGATTGAAAAACCAAAACCGTTTTATGAACAATCCTACCATGCGATTAAGCGAATGATATTTGAAGGGAAATTAAAACCCGGTGAACGAATCGCCGAAGCGAAGTTAGCCAAGGAGCTCGGCGTCAGCAAAAGCCCTTTGAGAGAAGCGATCAGGGTTCTGGAAAAAGAGGGGCTCATCGTCATCGACTCAAGAGTGAAGGTCTATCAGCCGACAATCAAGGACGTTGAAGAAATCTATTTTTGCCGGATGGCGCTTGAATCATTTGCTGCGGGATTGACGGCAAGAATTGCAACGGCAGAGGAACTGAAAACGATCGAAGACGTTTTGCAAAAAACGGAGGAAGCCATCCTTCAATCCAAAGATCAAAACACGATTATCGAATTAAATGATACATTCCACGACTTAATTATCCAATATACAAAAAACAGTCTATTGCGGAAACAGCTCAACGATTTGGAAGGGTTAATTTATTATTTCCGTATTTTGAATTTTGAAGGAGAAAAACGGGCTGAAGCCATTTTGGAGCAGCATCGGGAAATTTTCCGCCATATGAAACAAAGAGACGACGAGCAGGCATCAAAAGCGATGATTCGCCACCTTCAGCTTGATCTTGACCACTTAGCCGAAGTGCTGTCTCATCAATAAAAAGGGCGGCCTTTCTTACGGCCGCCTCTCATTTCTAATAGAAAGAAACAAATTCATTAACCGGCTTGCGATATCCTCTCAAGCGTCGGCTGCTTTCTTTTTCTTTGCCGATCGTTATCATGAGGACGATTTCATGTGTATCCGGGATCTTCAGCAGATCGCGAACTTGATCGCTGTCAAATCCGATCATCGGGCAGGTGTCCCATCCCCGGTTCTTGGCGGCGAGCATAAACATCATCGCAGAAAGAGAAGCATTGCGAATCGCCTCTTCCTTCATGAATTGCTCCCCGCGCGACTCGTAAAAATGGGTATTGTTTTCGATCATTTCCTGCAGCTCAAAGTCCTTAATAATTCCTAAATCCCTCATGCCTTCGTTGATTTTTTCCGTTTGCCGGTAGGCGTAGCGGTCTCCCGTCACTAAAATCACGGCAGAGGCTGAATGCACTTTATATTGGCCGTTCGCAGCTTCCTTGACTTTTTCTTTTAAATCCTTATCCAATACCACTTTATACTCTGTGTGCTGCAAATTGAACGCCGAAGGCGCAAGCTTGATATCCTCAAAGATAGGCTCCAAATCTTTCACCGTGATTTGAACATCTTCCAGGAAATTATTTGCAGAGTGTCGCGTTTCGATAAGCTCGTTAAATTCCATTCTCAAAAACTCCATTCATCTATACTTTTCCGATAAGTTTCCTTATTTATATAATCGGCGATAAGCTCCCTATTGTTTAGCGACGCTCGCTTCGCTGTTATGATACGATGTTGGAAATGAGGTGAACTCAGAGCATGAACATAACCATTAGAAAAATGGCAAGCGGGGATCTGGGCCGGCTGCCCGATATCGATGACAGTTTCGTCGTAGACTCGGTTCTGCTTCTCACGCTTGAGGAAAATAAAATCCGGTATTCGGTAAAATCAATTCCAAGCTACGAAAAAAGCTATACGGAAGAGTCAGAGCCCGCCGATTACTCTGTATATCTCGATAATCCCGATCAAGCCGTTTATTTGGCGTTTGCCGGCAATCAGCCTGCAGGACTTGCCGCAGTCAAACGGAACTGGAATGAATATGCCTATATCGAGGACATCAAAGTCGATTCAGCGTTTAGACGCCATGGAATCGGGCGGAGACTAATGGAGCAAGTCAAACGCTGGGCGCAGGAAAAAGGCCTGGCGGGGATCACGCTGGAAACGCAGAACAACAATGTGAAAGCATGCAAATTTTATGAAAGCTGCGGATTTGAAATCGGCGGGTTTGATCTATGCTTATATAAAGGGATGGATCAACATCAAGATGAAATCGCGCTTTACTGGTATTTGACGTTTTAAATCTAAAAAAGAGTGATGAACATCGATTGTTCATCACTCTCTTGCTTTATTCTTCGCTCTTTTTTCTGCCAAACGGCCACCAGTTGCCTTCGCCGAACGTCACAGTGATCGCCGGAATCAACAGCGGCAGGATGACGAGTCCGTATAACAGAAGGCCGACAATGACGACTGTCGCCACTTGCATCAGCGTATTGACCCCTGATGGCATCATGGCGGCGAATGTACCTGCCAAAATAACGGCTGCCGTCATAATCACAGATCCCATCTTGCTCATGGACTTTACGATGCCCTGGCTGATGCCGAGGTGCACCTCTTCCTTAAACCGGTCAAGCAGGAAAATCGAATAATCCACCCCTAAAGCGATCAGGATCACAAAGCTGAAGAACGGAACGGCCCAGCTGACCCCGTCGTCGCCCATGCCCCGGACAAAAATCAGCTCCGTAATGGATATCGACGTGTAATATGTGATAAATAGAGACGCAATCATATAGATGGGCATGATCATGGATCGGAACAAAATCGTCAGCACCGCAAACAAACCTATGACCATAATCGCCATCGTGCGGGATAAGTCTGTCGTCGACAGCTCTTTTAAATCGGCGTTCTGACTGGAGACTCCGCCGTACGCAATCGTTGCATCCTTCAATGGAGTGCCTGAGACTTCATCGGCGACGGCTTTTTTGATCTGATTAACCGTTGTAATGGCCTGTTCCGAATACGGGTTGATGTCGAGCACCACGCTTAATTGAACGCCTTTTCCGTCCGAAAATGAATAATTGTCGATCGACTTCTTAAATTCTTTGTTTTTCATGACCTGGTCAGGAATGAATATCCCCGTATCCTTCACTGCAGAGCTTTTGCTCATATCCTTCAGCATATCAGCGGAAGCCGTGATGCCGCCAGTCACTTTTGAAAGGCCGGCATTTGCACTCTTCACACCGTCTGCAAGCTTGCCTAAGCTTGCTTTCAGCGTTCCGGCCTGCTGTTTTTGTCCTGCAAGCTGCTGATCGGCTTGCTCAAGCCCGCTTTGAATCTGTCCAAGCTGGCCGCTGATTGCAGTCAGCTGAGGCACCGACTGTGCGGTGCTGCCCGTTTGAGCCATCTGTTTGCTGATGAGCTGGAGCTGGCTGTTGATTTTTCCTAACCCATCGGCTGCATCCCCCAGCGAACCGCCCGATTGTCCGCTCCCGGCAGAACCTGCGGCTTGCCCCGCGATTTGTCTTAGACCCGCTTCTACATCAGTTAAACCTTTTTGAACATCGCCGAGGCCTTTTGTCGCTTTATCAAGTCCGTCTGAAACCGCCCCGAGCTGGTGATCAATCGACAGGTCTTCAATTTCCTTTCCCGTCGGCTGCGTGATCGTCATCACCGAATCGACGTGATCCACCTTCTCAATGGCTTTGCTGACGTTCCCGAGATAAGGAATCGTTTCAGCCGTCGTCAGCTTGTTTTCACCTTTGATGACGACATTCACCGGAAAGGCTTTTCCTTCGCCAAGCCCTTCTTTTATCGCCTCAAGGCCTTTTACCGATTTATAGCTGCTGCTGATTTCCGAAGTGGAATCGAAAGAAATTTGATCATCATACGTTAACATAAACGGAACTGTAATGATGGCCGTGATGATGATAAACAAGAACGGGCGCGCAACCGAATGTCTGCCAAGAAACGCCCACAATTTATTGTCGCTGTGTGAAAGTACTTTTTTGGACGGCCAAAACAGCTTTTCCCCGAGTGTCACCATAAACAACGGCAGCAGCGTATACAGGATGATCATTAATACGCCGACCCCGACGGCGACGCCTACGGCAGATTGAAATATCGCAAATTTGGCAAACCCGAGAGAGGAAAAACCGATCAATACGGCAAAACCGCTGATAAAGAGCGTTTTTCCCCCTGTACGGTAAGCGATCAAGGTCGACTCTATTTTGTCATGCCCGTTTGCCAGCTCTTCACGGAAGCGCGTCAAAAGAAGGATGCAATAATCCGTTCCGATCCCGAACAGGATCGCCACCAAAAACGTCTGCGTAAAACTCGAAATCGGAAAATCAACTTGATGAACCAGGATCGCCAACAGCGATTGGCTGATCAAATAGGAAAAACCGACAGCGATAATCGGAACAAAAGGCGTGACGACTGACCGAAACACAACCAAAAGCAAACCGATAATTAAAAAGACCGTGATAACTTCTGTTTTTTTCAGCCCTTCCTCTGAGCTGTGTGCAAAATCCTGATTAATGAGAGACGCTCCCGTAATGTATGCCGTCAGATCATCGGGAACGATTTGGTAAATGCGGTCCGCGATCTTTTCCACTTGTTTATCTGATCCTGTAACCGTAACGGGAATGAGGACCGTTTTCTTATCCTTTGATATCAGTTGATCTTGTATCTCCTTGTCGCCTGAAAAAGGAGATGTAACGCCTTTCACGCCACCGATCTTTTTGATCTGATCCGCTGCATCGCGCATGCTTTCTTTTTCGTCTTTCTTAAAGGCGTGATCCAGCGAAAAAACAACGCTGATTGTATTATTATTTTCCCCTGCACCTTTCAGAATCTCCTTTGCCTTCTCAGATACCGAATCAGCAGGAAGCTGCACCTGCCCCTTTTGATTCGCCAGCTCGGTCAGGTTCGGGGAAAATAAATTTAAGATGACCGTAAGTGCCAAAACCCATGCGGCAATGATCCATTTGTATTTGACGATCAATCTCATTCCGTCACGTCTCCTTTAAATTTTTGTTTTAACATCGTGAATATCTCGATAAAGGAATCCAAGTGCTCCTCATCTGTATCATCAATCACTTTTTTTAAAGCCTTAAAAATGGCCGAATCTAATTCTTCCATGACGTTTTCGCCTTGCTCCGTAATTTTGATAAGCTTGGAACGTTTATCGTGCTGGACAGGAGAGTCATCCCATTCAACGAGTCCTTTTTCAAGCAGCTTCTTCAGCCTGTTGGAAACGGCGCTTTTATGTACATTTTGTATGAGCGCAAGGCTTCCCGGAGTGGAAGGTCCTTTAATTTTTAAAACGGTTAATAAATCAGCCTGTTCCCTTGAAATGTGCTGAAACACATCCTGGTCAATTTCACGCTGTACAAATTCCGTGCCGACAAACAATACTTCTGCAAAGAGATCGATCGCCTGGCACAATTTTTTTTCATCCAAAAGGATTCACCTCTGCATTAGTTTACACCGCTAAACTTTATTCGCATGTCATATAGTTTATACCGTTAAACTATATGGTGTCAATATTTTTATTAAGTCAGGTATTAGTAAATGATTTTGTACTTTTTTAATGAAATTAAATTGACCTATCTGATATATAGTAATAATATAATTACTAAAAGACGGTGATACCCATGAAAGAAAAAATTGCAAAAGAATATATCGAATTGATCCCTAACGTATTCGCCGGGTTCAGCGAGTTGAACAAAGATGCGACAGGGCTGACGCATATGCAAAATCACGTCGTCGAATTTATGTATATGCAAAAAAGAGCCTTAAACATGAAAGACATCAGCACCGGGTTAAATATCGCAAAACAGCAGCTGACGAACGTCATCGGCTCATTGGAAGCCGACGGCTATGTGACAAAAGCGCCCGATCCTAAAGACAAACGCGCCGTCCTCGTCTCTTTGACTTCTCTCGGCAAGGGAATGGTCGAAAAAAAATGGACGAGGATTTATAAAACGTTCAGCGGCAATCTCAATAAATTGAGCGATGAAGAGCTCATCGATTTACACTTTGCGCTTCACAAAGCGAACGTATTATTGAAAAAGATGGAGGATTAAAACATGAGTCAAAGAGAACGCGTTACAATCATCTGGTTGGGAGTGATCACCGGCGTGGTGTCGGGACTTCTGTTGAAGGATATGTACAAATGCCTTGTGACCGGCGTCATCGCAGCTTCCGTCATCACGCTTCGGTTAAGCATGAAAGCGAAAACGGAAAAAAGAGCCTGACTGACGGGCTTTTTCTTTATCATAGCAACCGCCGCTTGATCAGGCTGATTTCCGTCAATTTCTCCTTCCCTGAAAATGCCTGTTGCACAAACAGATTCTAAATTTTTGAACTCCTGAATGACCACAATGCTATAATTGAGAAAAACGTTACAGAAAGCAGCGTGTGTACTATGAAGCTATCCTTTTTGCCCAAGAACGCCTTTATCGATCCGAATGGTCAGAATATTAAGGAAATCATGAACATTGTTGATCAAGTCGTCAAATTCGTCATTGAGCACGCAAGCAGCGCCGGGAATCACCGCACTTTGCCTTCCCCGGAATCATCGCATTACGGAGATATACCCGAGACTGGGATCGAATTAGAAGAGCTTTTAAAAAAGTTGCAGGCGATTGTAAAAAACTCCATGAATCCTCTAAGTCCGAATTATGTGGGTCATATGGATTCCATTCCGTCTCTAATGTCTTGTCTGGGCGAATTCGTCAGCACTTCAGTGAACAACAATATGCTGAGCCTGGAAATGTCCCCTGTCTTTTCAAAAATGGAAGTACAGCTTATGGGCACCGTCGCCCGTATGTTTGGATATGATGACAACTCAGGGGGCGTGATGACAAGCGGCGGAAGCCTCGCGAATCTTCAAGCGCTTGCAGCAGCGCGCAATCGTCAATTGAAGGTAAAGGAATCGGGGTTATTCGGACTTTCCGGACAGCCGGTTATCTTTGCTTCAGACGTCAGCCATACTTCCTTGCACAAAGCAGCAATGCTGTTGGGCCTGGGAACCTCCAGCATTATCCCGGTGAAAAGCAGCAGCGATTCGAAAATGGATCTTGACGATTTAAAAAAGAAAATCAGTCAGGCAAAAAATGAAGGAAAGATTCCATTTGCAATTGCAGCCACGGCCGGAACGACGGTAACAGGAAGCATCGACCCCATTCGGTCGATCGCTGACATCGCAAAGGAAAACGGATTGTGGCTGCATGTCGACGCGGCATACGGGGGAGCACTCATTTTTTCAGAAGCTTACCGCGACAAGCTGAACGGTATCGAAATGGCCGATTCCATCACATTCAATCCGCAAAAATGGATGTACGTCGCGAAGACTTGTGCAATGGTTTTGTTCAAAAATCGCGGCGTTTTGGAAACCGATTTTCGCATTTCAGCCCCATATATGAACGAAACCGACTTTACAAACCTGGGAGAAATAAGCGTTCAAGGCACGCGGCATGCGGATATCCTAAAATTATATTTATCGCTTCAACACATCGGATTAAAAGGATACAGGGAGCTGTTGCATGAAAGCCTCGCATTAAAAGACGAATTTATTAAGCAGGTGAAACAGCGCCACTATCTCGAGCTATCCGGCGAGCCGGATACAAATGTTGTATGCTTTAGAGGCATTCCTCATGACGTTGATGAAGCTAAATGGGATCACTGGAATCTCGAATTGCAGCAGTTTTTGTTGAATGAAGGAAACGTCTTCTTTTCATTGCCTGCATTTAGAGGAAGCCGCTGGCTCCGCGCCGTTTTATTAAATCCTTTTATCTCAAATACCCTTATTCAAAGAGTTTTTGAAAAAATTGATGAGTTTTATGAACAGGGTAAAAGACTTTGAAAAGGAGGAGAAATATGACAAATAAAGTTGGCACAGAAGAAGCCATTCAAAGATGGAACCGATTTGCCGATGCGTACGCCGCCAATCATACCGAACTGGGAGACATTCATAAAGAAGTGTTTTTAAATCCTGCTATTTTTTCTCTCATTGAAACGGTAAAGAATAAACGCGTGCTTGACGCCGGGTGCGGTGAAGGGTATTTCAGCAGGCTGCTGGCCAAGGCCGGAGCAGCTGTAACAGCTGTCGATTACTCGCCGAGAATGATCGACATTGCCAAGAAAAGAACGCCGGATGATTTGCCGATTGAGTATCGGCACGGGAACTGTGAAGACCTGAATATGTTAGAAGACAAGAGCTTTGATTTGATTATTTCGAATATGGTCATGCAAGACCTCGCGGATTATGAAAAAGCGTTTCAGGAAATGCATCGCCTGCTGACAGACCGCGGATGTTTTATTTTTTCGATTTTGCATCCCTGCTTCATTACACCGGAAAGCGGCTGGGAGAAATCGAAAGACGGCAAAAAGCTGCATTGGAATGTAGACCAATATTTTTATGAAGGTACATACGAACAAAAGCTTGGCGATCGGGAGAATATGCTGTTCTTCCATAGAACCTTGACGAGCTATATGAACACTTTGATAAAAACGGGCTTCATGCTGGAAGGCCTGGTAGAACCAAAGCCGTCAGAAGAGATGCTGAAAAAATATCCGTCATTCGAAGAAGATTTCAGATGTCCTGATTTTATCGTTTTTAAATTGCGAAAAAGCTGAAAAACGGAGCCGCTGCCGGTTTCGTCAACGGCCCGATTATTCAGATCCGCTCGCCTCGGCAAGTGTCTTCCCTTTTGTTTCCGGCGCCCATGCAATCGATACAATCAGTCCGATTCCAGTCAGGACAGCCATGATGATCATGGTAGCAGACACGCCTAAATACGTTAACGAGTACGGCAGGAGGAATGTTCCTATAAATGAGCCGATCCGGCTGAATGCGGTTCCCATTCCGACTGCTGATGCCCGAATATCCGTCGGGAAGAGTTCGTTTGGATAAATGTAATCCAGAACACTCGGACCTCCGGAGAAGAAAGCATAGATGGAAAA
The DNA here is from genome assembly GCF_037982765.1 of Bacillus sp. FSL K6-0138. Taxonomy (NCBI): domain Bacteria; kingdom Bacillati; phylum Bacillota; class Bacilli; order Caryophanales; family Bacillaceae; genus Bacillus; species Bacillus sp. FSL K6-0138. Next base: position 281,526 of record NZ_CP150286.1, on the reverse strand, counting down.
GCCGAGAAGAACAACGAAAATAGATGCGTTTGGAAAAATGCCTAAAATCAGCATTCCGATTGTCATCATGAAAAAAGACCATATGATCACAGGGCGGCGGCCGATTCGGTTGACCAGCAACAAAGCCGGGATGCAGCCGATTAAATAGAAGAAACTGATCACGACTTCACTGATGAAAGAAGTGTTCTCTCCTTTTAATCCAAATGCCCCTAAAATTTGCGGGGCAAAGGTGTAAAGCGCAAAGGTCGGAATTACTTGAAATGTCCAAAACAGCCCGATAAACAAGGTGCGTTTTAAATAAATGCCCTCAAACATTTTTTAAAACGCGTTTTTTCCACTTTTCCGGTTTCATGTGAAAGGTCTACTTCTTCTCCATATACATCTTTAATGATGTCCTCAGCTTCCTCCACGCGGTTTTTGCTTAACAGCCAGCGCGGCGACTCAGGCGTTCCCCATCTCATGACAAGCAGAATCAATGTAGGAACAGCACTGCTGGCAAGAATCCAGCGCCAGGCGCTGTCACCGAGATTCATCAACAGAAAGGCGACGGTATAAGATACGAGAGCTCCTAAATACCACATGGACATTAAGATTCCCAGCATTCTTCCCCGGTGTTTTTTTGGGGAAAATTCAGCAAGCAACGCTGTAGCAATCGGGTAATCGGCCCCGATGGCTACTCCCAATAAAAAGCGGATAATGGTTAATTCAAGTCCGCTGTTACGTGCCTGCCGACCAGATCGGTAATATAGCCAAATAATGCCCCTCCTACTAATAAACCTAAAAGAGCAGAAGCCCCCACCATCGCACTCCAAAATGTCGTCAGATCAAGCTGTGTCGTCATTTGTGTTAAAGCAACGCCAATAATCGTTAAAATGTAACCATCCAAGAACGGGCCCCCGCAAGTATAAATCGTCAATTTACGGTGGAAAGACGTAAAAGGAGACTCATCCATTATGGTTTTTACACTCATTTTACCTGCATGCCCCCTTTTTTTTGAGACCCAAGCCATCTCAAGCGGTATACTAAGTATTTCTCCAAACCCCTTTTTTATACAAAAAAAGACAAGGGCCATTTATCAAATACCTTGTCTTTAGTCGTGTTAAACATGTAAAAAGCTCCTTACTGTTCAGAGCACCTAGTCCAAAATATACATTTTTGATTATATTGAATTAACGGGCCGGAAAGAGAGGGGATGAAATGAAAAAACAAGATTCACAAGACGTAATAGATGAACTTAATGCGATAAGCTCATGGATACAAACCTATGGATCCTATATTCAAGCCATTGGCCAAACGAAATTTTTATCTGAAAAAGAGGAGAAAAAAAAAGAAGGAATTGAATTGCAGATAAAAGGAAATCTGATTCAGGCGTTAGGCAACGGCATTCAGGCTGCTTTGGCTGAAATACAAGGAAAGAATGAAAAAGACAAAAAAGGGGTCGCTTTGGATGTTTTAGGCCCGCTGATCCAATCAATCGGAAATGGAATCGAAGCCGCAGCAGAAAGCGATTAATTTTTGCATCATTCCGTCCACCCGAATACCTCTCTTTTCCGAAACTGCTCAATCCCCGGAAAAATGATAAGGACATGTTTATCGCCTATTCCGCAACTACCCATATCAGCATACATTATCTCAAAAAGGAGGAGATATTAAATTGGATATCAGCTACCATCAAGCTCCTGATTATGTTCCTCACCTTCAACCAGATCTATATCCAGACTTATATTACCGGGATCCCAACCTTAAACAGCAAACACTGACAGCCATAGATCCGGTTGTCAGACACGGATTGCGCGAGGCCCAGCATCTCGGTTACCGGCACGCATTAAGGGAAGCGGTCGCAATTGGATATTTGATGGGAAGAGGCTATCATTATCATAACGCTTGGAAAACCGTTGAATCTTGGTGGAGACCGCCGGGGACCCCGTTGCCTCAGCATCCGTACTAAGATCCATTCAGCTGTTTGAATCCCAAATCAAACAGCTGAATTTTTCACTTTAGAAATGGTCATCCCATCGCCGATCGGAATAAGAAGGGATTCTAATCGGGGATGGCTTGCCGCGGTTTCATTGAATGACCTCATCAATTCGGTCCGACGGTTAGATTCAGCGTCCTGATCTGCTACACTGCCGCCTGCAAGTACATTATCGGCAACGATGACCGCACTAGGCTCTGAAAGCTTGATGCAATACGCGAGGTAATTTTCATAATTTCCTTTGTCGGCATCGATAAAGAAGAAGTCGAATCGCTTATGATCGCGGACAAGTTTTTCAAGGCTTTCCAAAGCCGGTCCGGTCATATATGCGACTTGATCACCGAAGCCCGCTTTCGAAAGATTGCTGTGTGCCAGCTTTGCGTACTTCTCTTCTAATTCAAGAGAAGTTAACGTTCCTTCGCTGCCGAACCCCCTCGCGAGGCAAATCCCGCTGTATCCCCCGAGCGCTCCGATTTCGAGAACGCGTTTAGCCCCTGAAATCGATACAAGCATCGTCAGAAGTTTTCCGGACGAGGGAGTTACCGATATGGAAGGCATTCCGTTTTCTTTTATGGACGAAAGGACTTCCTCCAAAAGGGCATCCTGGCATGGAAACACTGAGTCGATATAACGGCTAATTTGTTTCATCGGGTTCAGTTCCTTTCTCACTTTTGTCTGAAGCCTCATTTCGATCCGATACCTCTGTCTTATTCGGTATTTCCGCCGCTTCCCCTTCCTGTATGTCAAACAATTGAATAAATTCGTTGATCACCATATCAATCGCTTTTAATTCACCGAAATATTTGCTGGATCGATTGAAACTCAGCCTCTTCCAACTGTTTCTTAATGGTCGAACGGTTAAGATTCATCATCTCCAAAAAAGCAATCGCTCTTCCCCGGCGGAACGTTTTTGGTCCGCCTTTTCCTTTTTTATGCTAAGCCGCGATGATGATGTCCCTCTTTTTTAAGATCTTTATGTGCTCATTTTCTGCACGTCTTGAATTCAAATGTATGGGATCATGTCAACGGATTAACGACCCGTCAATGCAAGATATTTATGCACAATCGCTTTGGCGAGACAAGATGATGAATCAATGCAACGAATGGCTGATTGTTTATCTGTCACGACATTTAAATCCGTACAGGCAATCACAGCCGCGTCAATTTCCTCGGTTAGTTCTTTAGAGAACGTTTCCCACAATTGAACGGCTTCGTCTGTTTGACCTGTTTTAATCATTTGTATGATTTGGTTCACACGCGCTTGCCAATGATCTTTATGGATATAATCCAGGCCGTTTTTCAAAAAAGCATCTTGAAAAATGCCCGACTGAACTGTCGGATCAGTAGCTAATAAGGCTATCTTTTTTGAATGTCCGGGTATGGCTTTCATCGTTTCATCGACCATGTTTAAGAGCGGTACTGAAACCGAATGTTGCAGCTGTTGAAAATAGATGTGTGCCGTATTGCAAGGTATCGCAATAAAATCGGCCCCTGTTTGTTCAAGCTTACGGGCGCCTTTTATAATTGCCGCTTCCATCTCTTCATGATTAATGGGTCGATCAATAAAGAAAGGAGTCGGACACGAATAAATCATCATATGCGGGAAATCTATATCATATGTTGCCCCATACATTCTTTGACACTCGCCTACTACTTTATCAACGAACGGCCCGGTCGATTTCGGCCCCATGCCCGCAAGTATTCCTATCATCGTTGCTCCTCCTTTTTACACTGATATTCAAATTATACCATGCATCACCATCACCTGAAGGAAATGACAGAAAAGAGGAAGGTCATTTGCGGCGCATATCCGGGGTGCCTTTTCGTTTGAAAGAAATACTAGTATAATAGAAGCTAAAAGTTTCTCGATGGCATTACAACAGACCTGTTTTCTCCTAAACGGGCGCCTTTTATTTCTGAAGGCGTCTTTTTTATCGAATATCAACCAGATGAACAAGCAAGAAAAGAAAGGAATTGCAGTATGAAAATAAGTAAACACTGGGGAATTTCATTATTGGCAGTCTTGTCAATCGGCCCCGGATTAATGATGAATAGTGCGTTTACTTCAGCGCAAAGGCTGGTGCAGCAGACGTTTCATGCCGAAGCTAATGCAGCTCTTATTCCGTTTGTCGTTGGAGCCGTCGCTTTTGGTTTATTCGTTCCGTTCGGTCCTTTTCTGCGGCATCGAATCGGTGCTTTGAGAACGTATGTCGCCTCAATGTGTCTTTTTATATTGGGCGCATGGATATGCGGAGCATCTCCGAATTTGTTATGGATGACAATCGGCCGCATGCTGCAGGGGATCGGCACGGGGACAGTGCTCATGATGATGATTCCCATGCTGGTCCTTTCATTCCCAATCAGCATTCGAAATTTTGCATTGTTTGTCCTTGTCGGCGGATTGTTCGGCTTTGCCATTTTGGGAACGTTTTTCGGGGCGATCTCTTCTGTTTCCGGCCACTGGAGATGGTTATGTTATGCAGCCGGCGCATGTTCATTCAGCGGAATTGTTTTGAGCCGCATCTTTCTTCAAAACGAACATTCGACAGAGACCAGACATCCCTTTGATGTTATCGGGTTTATCCTGTCGGGAATCGTTTCTGCTTTGACGGTTCTCACGTTCATCGGCTTTTTAAAACGGGGATTGTCCTCTACTTATGTATGGGAAAGTGCGGGGGCAAGTCTTCTCCTCTTTGTGATTTTATTCACAACGCAATGTTACATGAAAAAACCCTTCCTCCCGTTCAAATTGCTGTTGCGTCCAAAGCCAATATTGGGGCTGCTAGTCATTGTTTTAGGTTATATGTGCATGGTGTTCAGCCTGTCTTCCCTGCAAGGAATGCTGAAAGATAACGGGATTTCACACCATGATTTCCTGCTTTTCTATTTATTCTTCATTTGCGGCGTCGGGATCTCAGCGCTGCTCAGCGCCTTGCTGTATGACAAACTCGGCCCGGGCGTGATCGGAATCTTAGGATCGATATGTATCATGGCCGCCGTTCTGCAAGGACTGTTATTGGGCAATCATGTCCCGTTGTATATGTATGCCTGCAATTTTATGATTTTAATGGCCGGCGTCGGGTTTACCGTAGCATCCGGCCTCATGGGGGCTGCTTTAGGAGGTCCGCTGCCGGACCTGGTGCAAAGGATGGTCGCCGTTCAGTTTATTCGACTGTTCGCTTATGCGTGGATACCAATCATCGCAAGTTTTGCCTTAAAAAAAGACATGGCCTGTCATTTGATGAATACCGGCAAAACTGAAGCGGCCCACATGATGACATATCATGATTTTTTCTTCATTTCCTTTATTATGAGCCTGCTGATTTTATGTTTCTCGTTTGGAATGGCGCTTACAGGAAAAGGGCATAAGCTTGCTCATAAACCGCATCATCATAAAAAACATACAGGTATTTCACAGCATCTTCCCCGTCGCGTTCATGACCGGACTCTCGGGCAACTCAAGCACATTTCAAAAAAAATGAGTGATCAAGAATTCAGGCGCGCGCTTAAACAGTTTCAAAACAACACGTAGGGATCGAACGAAAAGACAAGGGATACGCTTGAGCCCTTGTCTTTCTTCATTTTTCAAACATTATGGGTGATATAATGAAACAAAAAACGAATGAAGGAGTTAAAAGCCTTGGATGCAAAATGTATTACATTCTACGAATTCGGCAACCCGAAAGATGTTCTAACAGTCGAACATCGATCGATTGAACCTCCTAAGCATCATGAGGTGCTCGTTCGAATGCTGGCAAGGCCGATAAACCCTTCTGACATCATACCGATTACAGGCGCATACGCTCATCGAATTTCTTTGCCGGCTGTCCCTGGTTATGAAGGTGTGGGTATCGTAGAAGATGTTGGCTCTTCTGTATCACAAGATTTAATTGGCAAACGTGTTTTGCCTTTGCGCGGAGAAGGTACATGGCAAGAATACGTAAAAACATCTGCAGACCTTGCAATTCCCATACCGGGACATATCGATGATGTGACCGCAGCCCAGCTGTATATTAATCCCGTCACGGCCTGGGTTACTTGTACAGAAGTCTTAAAGCTAAAACCGAATGATGTTCTATTGGTGAATGCATGCGGTTCTTCTATCGGGCGGATTTTTGCACAGCTATCGAAGGTGTTAGGTTTTCGGTTAATTGCGGTTACGAGAAACAATAAACATACTGAAGAGCTGCTCAAGCTTGGAGCGTCACATGTTGCAGATTCTTCCGAACTCCCCCTCTATGAAACTGTTATGGATATAACAAGTGGAAGTGGTGCAGACGCAGCCATTGATTCGATCGGCGGTGCATCGGGAAACAATCTGGCTTTTTGCGTTCGCCCTAATGGAATGTTTCTAACCATTGGCCTTTTATCAGGGATACAAGTAAATTGGGCAGATATTATAAAAAAAGCAAAGGTTAACGCCAATATGTTTCATTTAAGAAATTGGAATTAAAATACCCCGGTTGAGAAATGGCAGAGCACTTTTCATCAATTGATTCAACTTATAGCTGATAACAAGCTGTGTTTGATGAAAGAAGATGCTTTATATGACTTGTCACAAGTTAAACAAGCTGTTGAAACCTCTGACATTGTGAAAGGGAAAGTGTTTTTAACAAGCTGAAAGAGAGCCTTTCCCCTGGCTCCCATCACATCAGGAACAGCCAGCCTCGAAAAAAACCGTCCATACCCCGGACAGACTGGTTCTCTTGCCGTGCAGAAACATTTAACGCGGGAACCATCCCGTGCCAGGCAGCATCTTTATTCTACTTATCACTGTTTTTCTTAACGGCTCACACTTCCTTAATTAATCAAAGAATCGCCCTTAGAAATAAAGGGCGATCTTCGATGATTGATCTATTTTGCGGTCTTGGCAAACTCCAATTTATCCTGAACTTTATGCTTTTTAAGAATATGTTCAATTGCATCTGCAGCAGCCTGCAAAGCTTCTATTTTGGTTCCGTACCATATTTGTCCGAATCCAAGGTCTTCTAATTCATCGGCACCTGCGGACAATCGTTTTGAAAGATTGCATGGAAGGTCTGGCCAAAACCTCTCATTTCTTTCAATTTGAAAAGAATGTCTTTGCCTGCTTGGCCGGCTTTGACTTTCACTTCAAATGTCACGGTATGCCACTTCGTGTCGGTGACATCGCCGAACTGGCCCGCTACTTTGCCGTCTGTGTAACGGCCTTGATCATCGTCTTGGTCATCACTGACCGTTGTGCCGTCTACTTTCAAAGTGCCTGGTACATATTCGAGTCCTTCAGGAAGCTCATCTGAGATCTCGAGATTTTTCACAAGGCTGTCTTCCACCGTGTTCCGGGTCTGGATTGTGTAAAGCAGTGTGTCCCCTGCTTCCGGATGGGCCTTATCCTTATTGCCGTCAGCTTTTTCTTGAAGACTTGCCGTTTTCTTTGATTCAAGCTTAGGCTCTTTCGGATCAACTTTGATGTCGGTTCCCGGTTTGTCAGGATCATCGATATTTCCGCCGTCGACTGTTGCTACGTTTTTAATCGTTTTGCCCGCATAGCCGGACTCGACTTTTGCTTGGAATGTCACAGTATGCCATTCGGTATCGGTGACATCACCGAAGTTCGCCGTAATCTTGCCGTCTTTGATAGTCGCTTCCCCGCCGTTGCTCGCTTTTAAGCTGCCTTCAACATATGTCAAGCCTGCTGGAAGTTCGTCTGAAATCGTCAGGTTTTCTACCAGGCTATCCGTTACCTTGTTCCGGGTCTTAATCGTATAGACAACCGTGTCTCCTGCTTCATATTTCTTTTTATCTGTCTCGAGATTTTTCGCCGTTTTCTCCGACTCTAATACAGGATCACGCGGATAAACTTTGACTTCGTTGCTCGGTTTGTCAGGATCATCGACATTGTCGCCGCCGATATTCGCGGTATTAACAATATCTTTACCCGCTTGGCCGGCTTTCACTTTCACTTCGAATGTCACGTTATGCAGCTTCGTGTCAGTAACATCGCCAAACTGGCCTTCTATTTTGCCGTCTGTGGAATGGCCTTGATCATCGTCTTTGGCGTCAGTTACCGTTGTGCCGTCCACTTTCAATGTGCCTGGAACATACTCCAATCCTTCCGGAATCGCATCTGAAATGGTAAGGTTTTTCACGAGGCTGTCTTCAATCGTGTTTCGGGTCTGGATCGTGTAAAGCAGCGTGTCTCCTGCTTCCGGATGATCAGCATCCGTGTTTCCTTCCGCTTTTTCTTGAAGGCTTGCCGTTTTCTTTGATTCAAGCTTAGGCTTTTTCGGATCCACTTTGATGTCTGTTCCCGGCTTGTCAGGATCATCGATATTTCCGCCGTCAACGTTTGCCGTGTTGACAATATCCTTACCAGATTGGCCGGACTTTACCTTCGCTTCAAATGTCACGGTGTGCCATTCGTTGTCGGTTACATTGCCAAACTGGCCTGTCGCTTTGCCTCCGGCGTAATGGCCTTTATCGCCGTCTTGGGCATCGCTTACCGCTTTACCGTCCACTTTTAAAGTACCTGGAACATATTCCAATCCTTCCGGAATCGCGTCTGAAATGGTGAGATTTTTCACAATACTGTCTTCAGAGGTGTTTCGGGTCTGAATCGTATACAGAAGCGTATCTCCCACTTCCGGATGATCCTCATCCGTGTTGCCGTCCGCTTTTTGTTGGATGGATGAGGTTTTCTTTGATTCAAGCTTAGGTTCGTTAAAAATGATCGGTGTGGTCACTTCATTTGACTCAGTATTTTCCTCTTTTTTCGCCAACAAATTGTCGTATTAATTTATGCCTTATTGTGAACTTCATTAACGGAATAATCCGTCAGCGTTTTCACTTTAAATTGAATAGTGACTCCATTAGGCAAATCGGTCGTATTAGGCAAATTCCCCAGCTTGACGTTTACCTTGCTGCCGTCGAAATGGCCTTCGTCACTGTCGGATGCATCAGTAAGATTTTTTGTCGTCGAACCGTTGATCAATTTTAACGATCCAGGGACGTATTCCGTACCTTCTGGGATGAGATCGGTAAAGCTTGCATCTGATGCGATGTCTCCGCCTTCGTTTTTGACTTGAACCGAATATGTCAGCTCATCGCCGGCGTGTACTTCTCCCTGTGGAGAGACCGTTTTATTCGCTGTGACACATGGCTCTGTGCCCAGAAAGATATCATTCAGGAAATTTCCATTCGCTGTGTTTCCACCAGCTGAGCTAACCGCTTCAAAACCGAATCTAGTTATAGTTTGGCCTGCCGGAACCGTATAAGTCCCCGAATAAGTTCCCCATTTTGTATTTCCATCCGACATTTGTCTTTGAACCGGGGTGTCATAAGGATTAGCTGTTACTGCCCCGATACGGAGCTGCATAGTATCAACACCTGCACGTCCCATATGGGATAAGCGCCAATAAATCGTTTGTCCAGGCGTTGTCTTGACATCTTGATATAATAGACTAGGTTCAAACGCATTTAATTCGGCCCATCTATTCCCATCTGGTGGCGCGGGGTATCTTTGAATAAACCCAGGATTATTTTCTGCATAGTTCCAGACCTCTACTACTTTCACTCCTTGGGAATCGTCAGTCGTTTTCCATGGAGGCATCTCAGATTCTTTGAAATAGAGTCCTTGAGTACCCACCGCTGTCCCTCTGACAGCACCTTGCTCAAAACTTCCGTTAATCAGCGCGACCGGAGCCGGGCAAGCATTTTCTGCCGCTGCCGTTTGAGTTGCATCTGTATTTACCTCAGCATGCACTTGAGTCGGGAAAACAGTAGCCGACATGTTACTTGCAACTAATAAAAAGATCGCAAATAGCATAAAGTATTTTCTAAGATGTAATTTGTAAGATCTAGACAGAAAATCTTTTCGCATCAATTCCTCACTCCAATAGTCGTTTTTTCATAGATGACATTTTCAGTAACGGTTTCTGAAACAAAATCCGTTCTCAATATGACCCCCTTTCTTAATAAAAAACTTACCAAAATAGTATTATATTTCACAATATTACAAAATGTTTATATTTAAATTCAAAAAATAAACATATGTTCAAATAAATTACTGTGTATCTAAATAGAAAATGGAAATCGTCAAGGTGAATTAAGATTATTTTTATAACAATTCATGAAACTATCTAATATTTTTGAAAATCTTGAATTCAAAATTTTAGATGCACTCTAAGAACGGCACCTTGCTCCTAAGAAGCTGCACCCTCCTGCGATTTCTCCTATTACATTTGGTCCCCCTATTAAAAAACCTTCCTTCTTTGTAAATCAATAGTACCAAGAAGAACAAAAACACTGAATGTGACGATACACTCATATTTCAAAAGCCGAATGAAAGATAAGGCTTATCCAATATATAGTGTTTTTTCCAAAAGGGAGTTCAATCTCTCTTTCTTTTCCGTTATCCTTCATACCCCGTTCACAACAAGAGGTTCTTTAAGTGTGATGAAAATTGTTTTTCACAATGACTCGGTTTCTCAATTTCCAATTTTCCATTGCATTAATTGTCGTTTTATGAGAATTTTTGGTTCGTTTTACGAAAAAATGACAAGGTTCTTTTTTGACAAAAAATTTTTAAAAAAGTTGTTCATGAAAAAAAACCGTGTATAATCTTGTCCAAGGAAAGAGGTGAAAGGGAACCTTGAAAAGGTTTTTCATATTTATTGTTGCGATGATTCTGCTTTCAGGCATGCCTGAGAGTGCTGAAGCTAACAGCAGTCAGGCGTACAAGGTTGGAACCTCATCTTTAAATGTAAGAAATGCGCCTCAGATCAATGCAGAGGTTATTGGTTCCATACCCCGGGGTTCAGCAGTGCAAGTTTATGAGAAAAAATACGGGTGGGCGAAGGTTGTTTATAACGGCCGCACCGGTTGGGTTGCTTCAGCATATTTATTCGGGACATCTGAAAAGTCTGATCAGCCGTCATATAGCGGGCAAATTACTGTAACCGGCAGCTATGTTCGCATCCGAACAGGGCCCGGGACAGACTATAAAGTTGTGAGAATCGGAAATCAAGGCGATACATATCCAGTCCTTGAAAAAAAGGGTCAATGGGTTCATATTCAAGTGGACAGCACTCAGTCGGGCTGGATCGCAGGATGGTTGGTATCAGATTCAAATCAATCAGGTTCTTCTGCCGTTTCTCGGACCTCGGCTTCTCAACATTCTAATAGTTTAAGAGGAAAAAATATTGTGATTGATGCCGGGCATGGAGGGATCGATCCGGGAACGATTGGCTACAGCGGTTCCCTTGAAAAAAATCATACACTAAGAACAGCATCACATCTTGCTTCTCTTCTAAAAGAAAAGGGGGCGCATGTGATTCTGACCCGCGGGTCCGACCGTTATTTGAGTTTAAACAGCCGCGTTGCGATCAGCAGCACCTATCATACAGATGCATTTGTTTCTGTTCACTACAACTCATCTCCTGTTCATTTGAGCCGCGGGGTTGAAGTGTATTACTACAAAGGAGGCGCTGACAAATCGCTGGCTGCAAATGTTCTGCGCAGCGTATCTAACGAAACCGGATTTCCAAGCAACGGCGTTCGTTTCGGCGACTTTTATGTCTTGAGGGAAAATCCAAAACTTGCGGTGTTAGTGGAACTTGGCTATATCTCAAATCCCGGCGAAGAATCGGCTATACAATCAGAAACTTATCAAATAAGAGCAGCCAATGGGATTGTACAAGGGTTATCTGATTACTTTAGTTCTTAATACGAAACAGATTCTGACTTAATACGACAGCGACCGGGTGGTTTTTACGGAGGTATCATGCAGACAATCAAAAAATCAGGAATATATGTAAATCCTAAAAAAAGACGTTGGGAATATTGGGTTGTAGAAGAAAATAGCTCTCCCATCCTTGTATCATGGCTTAAGCTGGGGCGCTTCCCAAACCGTTTATGACAACTGGGAGTCCAGTTTGGAACGATAGACGAATAAGATTAACGACAGGATATGAACAATTTAAAACCTAACCGTTTGGTTAGGTTTTTTGTTTGGAATTTGCTTGATCCTTCACAACACATCATTGGTTTATTTTCGAAAAGAACTCGTTAAACGCTGATCTGTTTATGGTAATTTGATTTTTTCTTGACCTGCAATTGCCAAAAACCGTATAATGCCGATGCCAGCAAAAGAATGCCTGCTGATATATAAACGAATCGTACGCCAATCAAATCTGAAATAAACCCGATACCCAGAATGGACAGCATAAAAATCAACTGTACGAGAGCTGATCTTGCAGACATAATGTTTACTCGCGTTTGCTCAGTTGTTATGTTCTGAATAATTGTTTCCTGTGCTAAGTCTCTCAGGATATAAGCCGGCCCCATCAAAATAACCAATAAAAGGGCTAAATATGCATTGCTTATAAAACCATATATTAAAGTTAACATTCCATATGAGATAGCACCAATTAACATAAAAGTTATTAACTTATGTTGGAATCTGCCGGAAAGTTTATAGATGATACATCCTCCGATCATCGCCCCTAAATAATATGCTCCATTTATATAGCCCCACCACGATTCGCCTTTATGTAATGCCTCGTTTACAAAAGCCAACGAGACAGCCCCTATCCAAATCATTCCCGCCCATGACTCGATTACATCCATGATGATTATTGCTCTTAGGTTCTTTTGTTTAAACAAGTATTTCCAACCGCTTATTACACTGAAATAGGGAGTACTTTTTCCGATTATAGTGGCATGGTGTTTTGTTCTAAGGCAAAACATGATGAAAAAAAGCGATATCAACAATAAAAGGATCGTGATGATCATCGTGTATCCCTCTCCTAAAAAGGCGATGATAAGACCTCCCAGCGACCAGCCTACAAATTGAAACGTTTGATCCACTGTTGATAATAATCCATTTGCTTTCACTCTTTCACCAGGAGTGATGATTTCGCCAATCAACGCACTTTTTAAAGGCGCAAACCACCCATTAAAAAATGAAATCCCGCCAATCATCACGAAAACGAAAATCATCATTTCAAAGGAATACGTTTGCAAAAGAAAATAAACCAAGCATACTAACAAAACAATTTGGATGAATTGAGAAATCACTACTGTAAGACGAAGGTTAAATTGAGTTGCAACCAACGGCAATACAGCACTTCCTATAATACGAAACATAATACTGATGAATGTCACAAGAGAGGCGATTGCTGTAGAGTTCGTCATGTTGAACAGAAATGAAATGACTGCCATCGTATTTAGAGAAAAACCTAAGTTTGTAGTGGTCTGGCTTAATAAAATAGAATAATAGTTTTTCTTCACAAAAATCCCTCCTTTTCTCCTCAAGGGCATATAACATATTAAAACAACTAGACGATTAACAACACTATTAGATTTCATTTTACATGCAATCAATAACTGTTATATCTAATTATAAAATACTGTAACTTAATATAATTTCCTTTATATTATTGAAATTTGATATAAAATAAAAACTGTATTATATTATTTATAAAGTCTGTTATACAAAAACAGACTCCCTTGCACGTAACGAAACATTCATTTAAAGAGGATTGGGAGGAAATGTTCACCGATTACCCCTGATTTAAGCGACAGCGGCATTCGCTATTTTCAAGCTTATGACGAAAGCCTCGGTCTTTGGCCAGTTCACAACAAAGCTTTCTATGTATCTACCCGTTTCGGCCAAACTCATATTATTGCAAGCGGACCTGAGGATGCCCCGCCGCTTGTATTGCTTCACGGGGCATTATTCAGCTCCACTATGTGGTATCCCAATATCGAGGATTGGAGCAGCAAATACCGAACATATGCAACCGATATCATAGGTGATAAGAACAAAAGCATCCCTGCAGATTTATGCGGTACGAGGGCGGGTTACGCCGATTGGCTTCTTGATGTGTTTGACGCTCTGGGGATCGAAAAGTCGCACATTGTTGGACTTTCGCTTGGCGGGCTTCATACGATGAATTTCGTTTTACGTGCGCCAGAGAGAGTAGAAAGCGCAGCTATCCTTAGTCCCGCGGAAACATTTTTGCCGTTTCATCACGATTTTTATCAATACGCTCTTAGTCTCACAGAGCCTGATGGAGTAGAGAATTTCTTAAAGTGGATGATGACAGACCGTAATGTGTTACACCCGGTTTTTGCAGAGCAGTTTCATGCAGGCGTGATGTGGCAGGATGGATTAAGACAGCCAAAGCCTAACGCCGACGGATTTCCGTATGTTTTCACCGATGACGAATTAAAATCAGTAAAAGTCCCTATTCTATTATTGCTGGGTGAACATGAAGTCATCTATGACCCGCAATCAGCCCTACATCGCGCCTCAACATTCGTTCCTGGTATTGAAGCGGAAATCATAAAACAGGCAGGCCACGTTTTATCAATGGAACAGCCTCAATACGTAAATGAACGTGTATTACGTTTTTTCAGTAAATAAACCACAGTCTTATAATTGTGTAAGAGAACCTCAATCGGTATTCGTATTCTGGATATTTTTATTAATATAGAAATAGAGTCTCTTATAGGCTCTATTTTTTTCGCGGGATTAATGATTAGATCCAGCCTGCTCCGCATAGAAGGCCCCCCACTCAGACAAAATGCTTAAAATCGGCAAAAGGCTTTTTCCAATTTCAGAAAGAGAGTATTCTACCTTAGGCGGTACTTGATGATGAACAAATCGATTGACTATACCGTCCTCTTCCAATTCCCTCAGCTGCTTTGTTAACATTTTTTGCGTAATTTGCGGTAAAGCTCTTTTTAATTCGCCAAAGCGCATATTTTTTTCGCCTAAATACCACAAGATGAGTACTTTCCATTTACCCCCTATCAGCTTCAATGTCAATTCTATTGAACATCTATACTCGTTATCCTTGTATTTCACCAGCATTCGCTTCCCTCCCCAGATAGTATCAAAATGGATACTGCGTGTCACAAAAGTGCCTGCTTACCGTCTTCCGGATTCTATCTATCCATCAGCTTACCCGGGAATGTAACGGCAAAACGGATCGTTCACATGCTAAACGAGCAGCATATATGCAGATGACGTATATTTTTACCGGAATATAAAAAGGATAATCTCCTTAGATTATGCATCTCTCAAGTCAACAAGAGTCAAATTAGATTAGGCATAAAACGATTGGCTGATTGTATTTTTCTGTAATTAGCAGCAGAAAAAATCATACGACTCCGAAAATTTTTTTACTCTTATATATTGATAAAATCTCTGCAAACTTTCAAAATGAAACCCTCTCAATACAACATTTTTTGAGAGGGTCCTTCACTAACTTGCCCTCGAATAAGGCGTTTTATACTGTCTATTTATTTTTCAGCCTTCTCCCCATGCCCCACCTTGAAGAAGGAATAGGAGCAGGAGACTGACTATCCCGCCCCAATTTGTAAGTTGTTCTCGAGTGCTGGTGATATTTTACGTTTGACTCTTGGAATCTAAGGAATCATTACATTTAGTAAACAACATTTTTGTCAAAACACAGAAGAAACAAATTTTTCTTTTTAGCAAATAAAAGCAAAGATAGACTTAAAATTAAATTTATTTGTTCCAGTTCTCCTCTATAAATCGAAGTGCAGGCTGCAGGTTGGTTCTGTTAGCAATTTCAATGACAGTTGGAACCACAGAAGGGTCTGTTAAGGATAAGCTTGGGATTCTTGGATTTAGCCGAAAAAAGCGATCACCCAAAAGATTAAAGCTGACCATGGTTTCATAGTAACCTGATCCACTGCCGACAACCGAAAGGAATGGCAGCAAAGGTTCGTTGGGCGCTCGGTTCAGAAGCACTCCCCAATTTGGAGGAAGATTCTCCAGATTTTTGGGGCGTATGTTATCTGCACTTACCATCCCCCACCCCCTCGTATCTCTTCTTAACCGAGTCGGGGCTTCACCTGTTCCGATGGATAATACCACAATTTCATCCAACGGCACGTTGGCTTTCCCCACTGCAAACGCGATACTAGGTGTACTAGGGTTCGCTGCTACTACATATCCATCCACGTAGTTTTGATAGGCACGTTGCGTCGCGGGAGCACCGCTGCTCCGCAGTATGACATCACTCACTTTTTCATTTAAATAGGGAGAACCAGGAAAATTATGGAATAATACAGGAGTCCAACGATCCAGCTCAGGTGAGTATAATTTAAATGCAGGAACAACAATTCGTTTTTTTAAATCTTTAAGACGAAGATCTGACGGGAAAAAGTTTCGTACCGCTTTAATAAAACCTGAATATGGTAATTGCTGATTAAAAACAGGCCCTCCTGGCCGGGAAATACTGAATGCAGGCAGAATTTTTTCCTTAAAATATTGGAATGTCTCCTGCAGCGATCTTCCGCTTGCTAACGCAAGGGCCGTGAATGAACCGATTGAAGTTCCCGAAAATACATGGGTCTGACTTATTAATTTCGGGTTTTGTTTAACCAGTCTGCTCAACAGTTGCAAACTTAAAGCACCTAAGGTACCACCCCCATCAAAGGTCATGATCCGATATGTTGTCAAAGCTGATTTCTCCTTTCTAATTTGATCTATCATGCAGTATATGTTTATCCAGTGTCTGTTGTATGGATGGATACCTCTTGCGCTAAACGTTGTTCGATTTATTAATATTATTTGTTAGGACTCACATATCAACGAAAGTATTAAATTCAATACACGTGGTAAAGTAAGAAAGAGTAAAACGATATGAAAGAAGGTGATCCCATGCCAACTAACAATAAACCCAACAGATTAATCGCTGAGAAATCCCCATATTTACTCCAACACTCCCGTCAACTGGTACCCTGGGGAAAAGAAGAATTCGAAAAAGCAAAGCGCACAAACAAACCGGTACTCGTCAGCATCGGCTATTCGGCTTGCCATTGGGTGACATGTCTATTAAAGTAACCAAAATAGACAACCAAGGATCGTTGAGTACAAATCCCTGTGATTTTTTTAAAGATGGAATTAGAGAGAATAAACTAACGGTAAGTAGATGGAGGGATGATTGAAGTATGTTAACAAGAGAAGATATCTTTAAACACGTCAAAGAAAAATACGGTACATCGCCTGATTACCCATGGAAAAAATACCCAAACTATGCTTCTTTGAGACATGAATCAAACAAAAAATGGTACGGTCTTATAATGAATGTTACCCTGGAAAAATTAGGATTATATGGAAGTGACGAAATAGATATTCTGAATCTAAAATGTCCCCCTGAAATAAGTGATAGTTTAAGAAACGGGGAAAATATCCTGCCCGGATATCATATGGATAAGGAACATTGGATTTCACTTGTTTTGGAACGTACAGATCCAGAAGGAGAAATTTATTACTTAATCGAGCAGAGCTTTCATTTAACCAAGTAAAGATAAAGAGTGTTCCTGCTAATCAAGCTAGATTAGTGGGCATTTTCATTTAGGATATTATTGTTCTTTTCTCTGTGCCACAAACGCTACTTAAACTATCTGGTGTGTTAAAGGGCATAACATATTAGTCATATAAAACATGTTATGCGCATGTTTTGGCCTTACCAACTCTTCTAAACCTTTGGGGTCGCACACGATTTGCCAAAGGCCGTTATTGATCATACTCGCATTAAATAAAGATCTTCGAATCATAAAATGGCTTCCAAAGGTATTAACTGCCCATCATATAGTATGAGTGCTGATTTTCTCAAGTATAACATTTGGAGAACGTATGTTTTTGAATCCCGTTTATTCAATGTAATTTGAACTTGAATTTTTTTGTAAAGCAACGTTATCACAACATATAGTACGTAACCAAATATATATCAATAGACCAAAAAATAAACTTATATTTCTTATGATGACACAATTAAACATTATATATATTTTTTCATTTTTTATGGAATAAACAGCAGTTTTGTATTGTTTATGGTTACTGTGGCAACCTGAATATAATCAAATTGGAAAGAAGATGTTCCCATTACAAATAAAGGTAAACCCAATGGATTAGTCGCTGAGAAGTCTCCGTACTTGCTTCAACATGCTCACAATCCTGTGGACTGGTCCCTTTTGGGAGAAGAAGCCTTCGAAAAAGCGAAACGCGAAAACAAGCCGGTTCTGGTCAGCATCGACTATTCGACATGTCATTGGTGCCACACTATATTAGAAAATCACAAAAAAATCTATCTTGAATAACAAATCAAAATGGATTTTATGTTAATTTTTTTCTAATGCTATTTTTGCTCCTAAAGAAACAAGGGCTATTCCAGTTATCTTGTCAAAGATAAACTCAACAGACGGTTTTTTAAACCAAGAACCAATGAATTTAAGAAGGTAGACATATATAAGAAACCATGCTAACACTATCAATATGAATATTCCTGCTAAAATTATTGATTGTAAAATTACATTTCCGCTTAAATCAATAAACTGCGGAAGAAAAGTGATATAAAAAATAATAGCTTTTGGATTTAATAATGTACTTGCTATGCCTTGGAAATAGCAAGTTTTGTTTTTTGATCCTTTTTGAGATGCCCTTACAGCCACTTCCGTGTTTTCTTCTTTATTCTCTTTCTTTTTAGATAGCAACGCTTTAATTCCGAGGTAGAAAAGGTAAACTGCCCCGGCATATTTGATTATTTCAAAAAGCACCATAGATTTTGCAATAATAGCAGTTAAACCAAGTACAGACGCTGTAGCAAATATAATATGTGAAGAAACGATACCATATGCTGTCATCCGACCACCTCGACTACCATTAGCAAGGGCATTTTTAGTCACTAAAACAAAGTCCGGGCTAGGTGTCATGATGATTACCAGTGCTACTGTCAAAAACATATATAAATTTGACAATACAGTTCCTCCTCCCTATTTTATTAACTTCTAGAATATCAATAACCTTATCATAACAATTATACTGTTTCAATAATCATTCCTTCTTCCTTAATGAACACTAATCACAAACTTGGACAGAGTTTAATTTGGAATTTAGATTCAACAATTTATTCAACAAATTCTCTAAAAATAACTTGCCCGTTTTGGATTAGAAGCATAATTCTATATCAGTTGTTAGGAACCCACGCTGTCCATTCCTTCAACCATAGACTAGTTTCCTTTAAAAAGAAACAAATAAAGAATAAACTAAACAGCATTATGGTACAGTAAAGTTATATCAACAATAATACAAATGAAAGAAGGTGATCCCATGCCCACTAACAATAAACCCAATAGATTAATCGCTGAGAAGTCTCCGTACTTGCTTCAACACGCCCATAACCCTGTGGACTGGTTCCCTTGGGGAGAAGAAGCATTTGACAAAGCGAAACGCGAGAACAAGCCTGTTCTTGTATCTATTGGGTATAGCTAGCTTGGGTAGCTATACGCACATGTCATTGGTGCCATGTCATGGCCCATGAAAGCTTTGAAGACGAGGAAGTCGCCGAGCTCCTGAATGATAAATACGTCGCCATTAAAGTCGATCGCGAGGAGCGGCCTGATGTCGATTCGATTTATATGACGATCTGCCAGATGATGACAGGGCAGGGCGGGTGGCCGCTGAATGTGTTTTTGACGCCTGAGCAAAAGCCGTTTTATGCGGGGACGTACTTTCCGAAGATGAGCCGCTTCAACCGTCCGGGGTTTGTCGAGGTGCTGAAGCAGCTGTCAAATACGTTTGAGAAAAAACGGGATTATGTCGAAGATATCGCTGAAAAGGCGTCCAACAACCTGAAAATCAAGGCGAAAAGCGATGCCGGCGAAGCGCTTGGCGAGGATATCCTGAAGCGCACGTACCAGCAGCTGATGAACAGCTTTGACACGATATACGGAGGCTTTGGCAGCGCGCCGAAGTTCCCGATTCCTCATATGCTGACCTTTCTGCTCCGCTACCATCAATACAGCGGAGAGGAAAACGCCTTGTACAGCGTGACGAAAACGCTCGACAGCATGGCGAACGGGGGCATCTACGACCATATCGGCTACGGGTTTGCCCGTTATTCGACCGATCCGGAATGGCTCGTCCCCCATTTTGAGAAAATGCTCTATGACAATGCGTTGCTGCTGATCGCTTACACAGAAGCCTATCAGGTAACAAAACGCGAACGGTATAAACGGATTGCCGAGCAGATCATCGCGTTTATCCGCCGCGAGATGACAGATGACAGAGGCGCTTTTTATTCTGCGCTTGACGCCGACACAGAGGGTGTTGAAGGAAAATATTACATATGGTCAAAAGACGAAATTGAAGAAACGCTCGGCGATGAGCTCGGCACGCTGTACTGCGCCGTCTATGATATAACGGACGAAGGGAATTTCGAAGGGCACAATATTCCGAACTTGATCTATGCGAATCTTGAAGGGGTAAAGGAAGAGTTTTCGCTGACGGAAGCTGAACTGGGAGACAAGCTGGAAGAAGCGAGGCAAAGGCTCTTCGAAAAACGCCAAGAAAGGGTATATCCCCATGTCGACGATAAGGTGCTGACATCGTGGAATGCTTTGATGATCGCCGGTCTCGCCAAAGCGGCGAAGGTGTTCGATGCGCCTGAATACTTGGAAATGGCGCGGACCGCAATGTCGTTTATCGAAGACGAATTAATCAAGGACGGGCGCGTTATGGTGCGCTACCGCGACGGCGAAGTGAAAAATAAAGGATTTATCGATGATTACGCGTTTTTATTGTGGGCGTATCTCGAATTGTACGAAGCGTCGCTGAGCCTCGACGATTTGCGAAGGGCGAAGGGTTTGGCGGAAAAGATGATCGGGCTGTTCTGGGATGAGGATCACGGCGGTTTTTACTTTACGGGAAGCGACGCCGAGGCGCTTATCGTCCGCGATAAAGAAGTGTACGACGGTACTTTGCCGTCCGGAAACGGCGTTGCCGCCGTCCAGCTGTTCCGTCTCGGACGGCTGACGGGCGACTTGTCATTGATCGATCGTGTATCCGGCATGTTTTCGGCGTTTCACGGGGACGTATCTGCTTACCCGAGCGGACATACAAACTTTCTTCAAAGTTTACTGAGCCATGTGATGCCGCAAAAAGAAATTGTTATCCTGGGCAAACGCGATGATCCTGACCGGAAAAAGATCGTTAAGGCATTGCAGCATACCTTCCAGCCGACCTACGCCGTCCTGGCCGCAGGGTCTCCGGACGATTTTAAAGGGGTTGCCGACTTTGCGGCGGACTATAAAGCGATCGGTGACAAAACGACCGTCTATATTTGCGAAAACTTCGCATGTCAACAGCCGACAACAGACATTAATGAAGCGCTGAAACGGCTTCTGTCCGTTTCATAAACGATGATAGCGGGAATAGCACCTGAAAGTTCACCAAAACTTTCAGAAAGGGGTTTTGACCATGAAGAAAAACGTGATGTCAGTGCTCGCCGTTTCCGCAGTTGTCGGTGTCGCCTCTTATATGCTTAAGGACCAGGCCAACAGGCAAAAACTCAAGGAATGCTTGCAGAATATGAAGGCAAAACTGCCGTCTATGCCGCAAAAGCAAGATACGGCGTCATTCCCGGTCGAAAAGGCGGGGCATCCGCACCCGCATGATATCGAAGACAACAAAATGGTCTCTGAAGGCTCGATGTATCCGGTTCAATATTACGATGAAAAGAAAAAATAACCTTGGAAAAGCTGCCGCGGCGCGCGGCAGCTTTTCTTAATGCCTCTGCAAAAATTCCAGGCGATTGCCGAACGGATCATTGACATAAAATCTTGCCGCTCCTTCTAACGGTTCGCCCTCCGTTATTTGTAAACCGTGTTCTCTTAAAGTTTTGTTTCAGCTTCTTGACGTCGGTTGCGCTTTCAAGGCAGGGGTGAAAGGTTCTTGAATGCCGATGTGAAGCTCGTGCGGACCGCACTGAAACCAAACTCCTCCGCGTTTCTTCAAGTTCTCCGGCTTTGGAATCTCCCGCATCCCTAATACATTCGAAAAAAATTGTCTGCATTCGTTCTCGCTGCCCTTGGGTGCTGCAATTTGCACATGGTCGATACCTGAAAACATCGAATCTCCTCTTTTCAGTTTTACTTTAGAATATCACAAAAAAACTGCCACAGAATGGCAGCTTAAATGTTATGCTCAAAGCAATAATGATTGACCAGCTCCTCAATCAAATCGTGCTCAGGGAACTCGCCGGAAAATTCGAATCGGATTTCCTCGACAAACCGTCCGCGCCGGTATACATGGATCGCCCCGTTCTGTCTTGTCACGCTGAACTCGGGCTCAAACGTATAGCCGTTCCGCTCGATCGCGCCCATCTCGCCTCGCCCGCCTTTCAAAACAGCAATTCGTATACTTCATTTAACTCTCTCGTCCGCTTGTGGTCTTGTTCGTTCAGCGCATATGTCATTTCATGTTCGAGCACTTCGTTCAAAAAAGCGGCTTCCCGCTCATCCAGGTGCCTGACAAACTCTTCTTCATTTTCGTACTGCCGGGAAACGATTTTTTTGTAAATCCTCTGGCCCATGTCGTGTTCAAGATGGTTTGACAATGACTCCCGCAAATACCCCAATGTTGTATCCATGCTTTGATCTCCTTTTTTACCCATAGGTTGAGTGAATTTGCCCTTATTCATGCACAGTTTCTGCAAGTTTTTTCATTTCACTCGTGTCCAAAGGGCGCGGGCGCTTGTACACTGCGGCTATTCCGCCTTATTCGTGCTCCATCAAACCGGCTTCTTTACAAAGCTCGACAAGCTGGTGCATGCCGTAAAACTGCCGGCGATTGCGCTGATGAATGCTTTCCAGTGCATGTTCGGTGACTTGCTTTGCCTTTTCAATGCTTTGGTGTTCAACAGCCTGTACGATTTCCTTCATATTTTCCAAAAAGTAGACGGTCCTTCTCAATGTGCGGATCAATAAAATTTGCCTGACATGCACCGGTGTGAAAAGCCGGTAGCCATTCTCGGAGTCTCTCTCGGGGGTAATCAGGCCTTCTTTTTCCCAGTGGCGGATGGCTGATGTCTGTACGTTCGTGAGGGCGGCTGCTTCCCCGATCGTCATGCGGCGTTTCATCTTGTGGCCCGGGACAATCGGAAGGTCGGGATCCCGCAATATGGCAAGCGTTTGATCGGCGACGGCTTTTTCCTCATGCAAGTCGGCCTGCTCTTTATTCACGAGCCAGAAGGCCGCATCAATATCACCGTTTTGAATATGACGCAGCACCTTGCATGTAACGCTTACGCCAAATGCAGGAAACATGGCGCGAAGACAGCGGAAATAAGACAAATGCAGGGAAGTATAAAGGCGGTAGCCGTTTTCGGCCCGCTCAGGCGCGGGAACGACGCCCCATGATTCATAATGGCGCAAAGCGCTCGTGCTGATGTTCAGCTTCCTGGCAATCTCAATCGGTTTGTAATAACGCATCTCCCATCCTCCCCATCAGTTTCAGTCGACCTTCACTATACCAGACAGCCCCTCTTCCAGACAAACATTAGAGAAAAATCTTAAAGTGCTAAGATAATCTCCATATTAATAAAAATCAGCGATTACATCCAGACCTTATCACTTGCATCAAGCTTGTAAAATAGATGGTGTAAGACCTGAATTCGAAAATAAAGGAGGCCGACATGAAGATTTTTCATGAAGTACCGAATCCGCGGGAGTATCTTGAATTAAGGAATTGTACAAAAGATGAGGATATGGTCAAAACGGCTTTAGAGCACTCAATTTTTTCAGCGATCATCAGAGACGATCACTCAGAGCTCATCGGCATGGGAAGAATTATCGGTGATGGCGGGCGCTTTTTCCAAATCGTTGATGTGGCCGTCAAACCGTCTGAACAGGATGAAGAAATAAAGCACATGATCATGGACGAAATCATGGATTTTCTCCGGCAGAACGCTCCCCTGGGCGCCGAAGTGCTGTTGATGGCCGACGTTCCGTCGATCCCTTTTTATCAAACATATGGTTTCCATTACACATATCCACAGTCAATCAGCCTGTCGAAAACCCTTTAGGCGATCGTTTCGAGAAAAACCTTAAAGGACATTGCTAATCTTCATCGTCTATTTCCGTATTTTTTATCCCTTAACTTTGGCACTTGCATGAGTGTTATAGAATAGGTAGTACCCCGGGGAAAAAGGATCTGCCAAGGAGGGCTTTTTGAGTGAAGGATCGTATTCGTATTCAAGGAGCAAGAGAAAACAACTTAAAAAATGTGTCGCTGGACATTCCCAAGCATCAATTCGTAGTCGTAACCGGACCATCCGGATCAGGAAAGTCGACGCTTGCATTGGACATTTTGCAGCGGGAGTGTCAGCGGCAATACATGGAATCAAGCGGAATGTCGGGAGATTCGATTGAAAAGCCGAAAGTCGATTCGATCGCCGGACTGTCTCCCTCAATTTCAATCGGCCAGCATGCGGCAAACCGCAATCCGCGTTCAACGGTCGGAACGGTGACTGACATGTACACGTATTTGCGGCTCGTGTTTCAAAAGATTGGCGAAAGGCGCTGCCGACAATGCCAGGCCGTCATTCCCCCTGCATCCGTTGATGGGCCGGAGACGGTTTTCTGCCCGGTTTGTCACCATCCTCATCCCCCGCTGACCAAATCGGACTTTTCTTTCAACACCCCTGACGGTGCATGTCCGGAGTGCGGCGGCCTCGGTACGGCGGTCGAGATTGACATCGACGCCGTATTTGAAAAAGAGAAGAGCATTAAAGGAGGCGCCGTCACTTTTTGGTACGACATGATGAGTGAATATCAGGCGGGCATTCTGGAAGCAGCGGGCAGACACTACGGATTTGAAATGAGCGGGGATCAGCCTTTGTCCGCATACAACGAGACGCAGTGGGATTTGTTGCTGTACGGTGTTGAAAGCGAAGCCTTTTCCCGCCGCTTCCCAGATATCGCGCCGCCGAAAACTGTCGGAAAAGGCAAGTTTGAAGGCGTCTTAACCGGAATGTGGCGGCGCTATAAGGAAAAGGAAGGACAATCGGGTGAAGCCGCATATTTTATCACACAGCCATGTACGGCTTGCGGCGGCGAACGGTTAAATGAAGAAAGCCGCCGTGTCACGGTAATGGGCAAAACTTTGCCCAACCTTTCAAACGGTTCGCTGGCCGAGCTTCACGGCTGGATCGAGCGTCTGCAATCGAAGCTTCAGCAGGAAAAAGATGCGCTTCTTGAGACGGTGCTTCATGATTTGCTGATCAAAGTAAAACGGGTGATTAATGTCGGCCTTGGCTATTTATCCCTGGATCGGAATTCAGTGTCTCTTTCAGGAGGTGAAACACAGCGCCTCAGACTCGCTTCGATTCTCGGGTCAGGCCTGACCGGTGTCTTATATTTACTGGATGAACCGACCTCCGGACTCCATCCAAAGGACACGGACGGCCTTATCCGCGTCATGAAAGACCTGCGGGACCTCGGGAATACCGTCGTTGTCATCGAACATGACGAACGCGTCATACAGGAAGCCGATCATGTGATTGATATCGGTCCGGGCGCCGGGCGATTCGGAGGAGAAATCGTCGGGCAAGGAACGCTGAAAGAGCTGCTGGAACAGCCTCATTCCGTCACAGGCCGTTATTTTAAAGAAAAAAGAACGACTGCTTCAAAGGGACGGAAAGGCAATGGAAAACACATAACGATTCATGAGGCAGACCGTCACAATTTACGGGCTGTCACGGTATCGATTCCGCTCGGGTGCTTAGTATCGGTCACAGGCGTCTCAGGATCGGGCAAGTCGACGCTGATCTTCGACTTGCTTGCCCAGGCTGAAAAAGGAAAAACAAACGTACAGGGCTGCAGAATGATCACAGGAATGGATGCGGTTGAAAATGTGGTCAAAGTCGGCCAGGCCCCCATTTCCCGAATGCAGCGTTCAAGCGTCTCCACCTATATCGATTTATACACCCTCCTGCGCAAATTGTTTGCTGCACAGCCAGAGGCTAAAGAAAAGGGTTTGAAAGCGAACAGCTTCTCCTTTAATACGCCGGGCGGAAGATGCGACAGATGCGAAGGGCTTGGACAAGTCTCGGTAGATATGCATTTTCTCTCTCATTTGCAAGTCGCTTGCCCGGACTGCCGCGGCAAAAGATTCAACCGGGAAGTCCTGACCGTCAAATATAAAGGGCATTCGATCGCAGATATCCTTGAGTTGTGCATCGAAGAGAGCCTCTCTCTATTTACTGAACAAAAGAAAATCACAAAACTGCTGAAGCTTTTATGCGAAGTCGGCCTTGGATATTTGCAATGGGGACAGCAGGTTACGACCCTTTCCGGCGGGGAAGGCCAGCGCTTAAAGCTTGCAAAAGAGCTCAGCAAATCCGCTTCGGGACACAATCTGTATCTCTTGGACGAACCGTCGGCAGGACTGCACCCTCTTGATGTGCAAAATCTCCGCTTGCTCCTGGATAAACTGGTTGATGCCGGGCATACGGTGATCATGGTCGAACACAATACCGACTTAATCGGGGCTTCTGATTGGGTCATCGATATGGGTCCCGGCGGCGGAGCCGACGGGGGCAAAGTGGTGGCCAGCGGTGCGCCGAGAGAAGTCGCATGCATCAAAGAGTCGGTTACAGGCGCTTTCTTACATGCATAAAAGCCAATAAAAAAACACCTGTAAAGGTGTTCAGCTTGTAGAGAAAAACATGTTTTTTCCTACAAGCTTTTTTATTTCATAAAATTTCTTGTTCATTTTTTAATCTTTATAAAAGGAAAAAGCCCTCCCACACACTTAGCCAAGCTTGGCTAAGTGTGTGGCAATCTTCTTCATATTCTGGCAAGCGGCGGTGAGGAGAACTTGTTCGCTCACATTTTGTTTTCCCCTCAACCGGCAGTAGCGAAGCCCATGCAGCTGTTTTGAATCTGCAAAGCTCCGCTCTATTTTTTCTTTTCTTTTTTTGTAGAGGATTTTTCCGGAGTCGGACAAACGATTTTGCCTGACCTTTTCTTTATGGTCCTCCCATATGTGTCTTGAGACGACCTTCTGGTGGTTTTTCGATCTTGTACAGTTTTCAAGCAGAGGGCATGAGACACACTTTTCAGGGTTGGACTTATAAAATCTGTTGCCTTTTCGATCTGTTGTTGAGTATAAGAGTGTTTGTCCGTTCGGACAAATGTACTGATTTTTTTCACGGTCATAATGAAACTTCCACTTCGGAAACAAACCTTTTGTAGGATGAAAGCGTCTATGAGCAATAACGCCAAAAATTCGACGGTCGGACAGTCCTTTACAGATTGGAGTTGTCAGATAGCCAGAATCAAGAGCGACGGCTTCAACTTGAAAACCAAATCGTGCGATTTGGTGGTCTAATCGATCGAGATAAGGCGCAGAATCATGGACATTACCGGGCGTTACATAGGCATCGGTGATGATATTGAATTTCATATCCGTTGTTCGGTGATCTAAATAGAAAAAACCTTCAGGTTTGTTTTCACGGTAAAGATAGCCGCTTTCGGGATCAGTTGTACTATGACGAATTTCCTTTTTAGTTTTCACCTCCTCTTTGGCTTTTAAAGGCTTTTTTCCGCGTGCTTCCCGATCTTCTTGGACGGCTTTATCCAAGTCCTTTATATAGTTTTGTGTATCCTGCTCAATCGTTTTTCGCGTATATTTATGCTTATTGGCATTGGCTTTGAGGTGAGTTGAATCTGTGAAAAGGACACGGCCTCCTACCATATCATGATTAATGGCCTGAAGAACGATCTCATCGAAAATGTCTTGAAAAATGGTCGTATCTTTAAAGCGTGTACGTCTATTCCAACTGATGGTTGAATGGTGAGGAACTGGATCGTTGATGTTTAACCCTAAAAACCATCGGTAAGCCATATTATAGTAAATTTCTTTTTCGAGCTGTCTTTCTGAACGGATACCGTAAAGGTATCCGATAAACATCATTTTGAATAAAATCAACGGATCAAGTGAGGGGCGGCCTTTATTTTCGCTGTAGTAAGGTTTAACCTTTTCAATGATAAAAGAGAAATCGATGTACTTGTCAATTTTACGAAGCAGGTGATCCTCTTCAACAAGCTGATCAAGCAATACAAATTCAGCTTCGTTCTGGGAAGAATTCCTTGTGTAGAACATGAACAGACACCGTCCTTTTAGAAGGCTTTTCTTTATTATAAAATGGTGAAATGGATAATTTAAGGGAAAAATGAAAAAGGCTGTCGATTTTCTCGACAGCCTGAACACCTGTAAAGGTGTTTTTTTATTTCTGATCCAAAGTCTGTGTCTCAACAGAAGCACGCTTCCCGATTCCGAACGCATAATAGCTGACTGTCACGAGAGCAAGGAAGATAACCCCTACAATCAGGGAGACGTGCGTGTCATCGTTAAACCACATGCCGACTAATACCATGAGCAGGAAGGCAATCGTCAAGTAGTTCGTCAAAGGGGCGAAAGGCATTTTGAACGGATGCTTGCCGATTTCGGCCCCTTTTGCCTTTCTGAATCCGATGTGGCTGAACAGAATGACAAACCATGGGATCATCCCCGGAAGAACGCTCGCGCTGTATACGTACACAAAAATATTAGGCGGTGCAATGTAGTTTAAGACGACACCGATGGCCAAGCCGATCAGGACGGCGATTGTCCCGTACAGCGGCACACCGTTTCTGGAAATCTTCTTAAAGAATGCCGGCGCCTGTCCGTTCACTCCGAGCGTATAAAGCATGCGCCCCGCGCTGAAAATCCCGCTGTTGCATCCTGACATCGCCGCCGTAATGACAACGAAGTTAATGATGCCGGCCGCCGCCGTAATCCCGACTTTTGCAAAAGTCGATACAAACGGGCTGCCGATTGAATTCAGCTCATTCCAAGGATAAACCGTGACAATCACGAAAATAGCACCGATATAAAAGATTAAGATGCGCCAAATAATGCTTTGAATCGCACTTCTTAACGTGTTCTGCGGATCTTTTGCTTCCCCTGCCGTAATCCCGATCAGTTCAACGCCTTGATAAGCTGCGATGACAAGAGACAGCGCAAAGAAAAATCCTGAAAATCCGCCGGTAAAGAAGCCGCCGTGCGACCAAAGATTGGACAATCCGATGGCGTGCCCGCCATTTCCGAGCCCGAAGAAAATAATCCCGAGACCCGCCACGATCATCAAAACAATCGTCACAATCTTAATCATTGCAAACCAAAACTCAAATTCCCCAAACGATTTAACAGAGATGAGGTTTGCCCCTCCCAGAATCGCCATTGCGATAATTCCCGGCACCCAAGCGGGAAGATCCGGAAACCAGTACTGCATGTACTCCCCGACGGCGATAATCTCGCTCATCCCGACAATCACCCATTGAAACCAGTTGCTCCATGCGGTCATATAACCGGCCAGCGGATGTATATATTTATGGCCGAATGTCGCAAACGAACCGGTGCTTGGCTCCACATACAGCATCTCTCCCATTGCACGCATGATAAAAAAGATAAAGATTCCGCATATTGCATATGCAAGCAGGACAGACGGCCCCGTCCACTTAATCGTGCTGGAAGAACCCATAAATAAGCCGACACCGATTGTGCCGCCGAGTGCGATCATTTGGATATGACGCGCCCCAAGACCCCTCTTCAATTCCTTGTTCGCCACTTCTTTTCCTCCTCTAACACGGCTGATCAAATCTATTTCAGACGAAGTAGTAATAACAATCTGACAATTTTGATTTATAATATACGCCAAATTACTTATTTCATCATAATAAATTTCTCCGGAAAATACAATTGTTTTTTTCAGGAGAACACGTTTTAGTCTATTAAATGAGCAAAAACCAATTATTTTAATATAAAGAAAATTAAGATATTTTAAAAGGGGCAGAAAAAACGGAACGCAAAAGGCGTTCCCCTCTTATTTTAAGAAAAACACGTCAGGTTTAAAATGTCGTACAGCTCATCCAGTTTTTGAATTTGATAGGTTGGAACAATGCCGGTGTCGTTCGCTTTCATGCCGGGGTTCAGCCAGCATGTATCAAGCCCGGCGAGCCCGCCGCCTTTGATATCGGCCGTCAAGGAATCGCCGATGATCAACCCGTGCTCTGTTGAAAAGTCGGGAATCCTTGCAAACACATAGTCAAAGAATTCCTTCATCGGCTTTTGATAGCCGGTGGCCTCGGAAACAAAAATCCCCTTAAACAGCGGGTACAGCCCTGAATCGTGCAAGCGCCTGTACTGCGTCTTTGAAACGCCGTTCGTCACAATATACAGATCATAGCGGCTGTGCAGCTTTGTGATCAATTCCAAAGCCCCGTCCAACAGCTGATGGCCTTCCTCCAGAAAGCCGCGGTACCTCTTCTCCAGCAAAGCTCCGTCCGCCTCGCGGCCATATTCGCTGAATAAACGGGAAAAGCGGGTATTGACCACTTCGTCGCGGCCGATCTTTCCTTCTTCAAACTCCCTCCACAGACCTTGGTTGATTCGCTTGTAGTCGGCTTCGATTTCCTTTGTCAGCGGAAGGTCCTGTTCCTCAAAAAGCAGGCGCAATGCCATACTTTCCGCCGCGCGGAAATCCAAAAGTGTATCATCGACGTCGAAAAATAATGTTCGGTATGTTTTCACAAATATGCCTCCGTTTTTTAATCATTAGATGTCTCCAAGTCTTCAAGCTCCTTCTTCAGGCCGCTTGCTGTTTCAGCTTTCTCCCGCTCCGTTTGCCTGTCAAAGATAAGCTATTCAATAAATTCCCAAATATCCTCCAGCCTGCGCTTCACCTGATAAAACCTTAAGGCTTGCCGATTCAGTTGAAATCCCTCATGAACCTCAAGGTAGACGCGCAAAAACTCTTGAAAATACTGCTGTTCCGCAAAAAACATCAGATCGGCTTCAACCGGAGCCAGTTTCAGCCCTTCCCAGTCGATCAACACCAATTCCCGCCCGGTCTTCATTAGATTCCAGTTGTGAAGATCGGTGTGACATAAAGCCAACTTCAGATCGGCGTTTTTCAAATGGTGTGAAAGTTCTTCGACCGTCTCTATCGCGCGGCGTATTGATTTGATATGCGGGGCAATCAGTTCTGCGGCTTCGCCGGGAAGTCCTTCACTCAGCAACGATCTCATCTGCCGGGTAAATGGAACATCGAAGTTTTCCTTTATCCCGCCGGTTGCAACCGGGATGCCTTCTCCATACGAATGGAGCTTGGCAACGATTTGTGCAAGCTTTTCAATCTCTTCCGTATAGAGCGGCCTGCCGCCGATCGTTTCTCCGTCAATGTATTCATACAGAAGGTAGATTCCATGGTCATCCTCGCATTTGTAGGCGCCATGCTTCGTTGAGACCGGAACAGGGACGCTCCCTTTTAAGCGGGCAGGATGGCTGAGCCACTGAACAATCGGAGCGTAGACATCGATAAGAGCCGTTAATTTCGCGGTCGAAGCCCTTTTTTTATCATAAACCTTTAAAAAGTAATCCGCACCGCCGCCGGCCGTCTTATAAGCAAGAGCAGACCATCCGCCTTGCTGCGGGGAAACGGCGTTACTGTCTATACCATAATAAACGTTCAACACGTTCTTGACGTCAAACATCCCGTTCTCCTCCAAGAAAACTGCACCCCTTCACGAGATCAGGGGTGCGGCCGCGTATTAATAAATCTCTTTCGCGCCAGGTTTCAGCCGCCGGACATGCTTCAAGTACTGCCTGACCTTTCCGGCGTCTGCATAAGGATACTCATACCGAAAGTGTTCCGCCGCTTCAATCGCGGTCTCTTCAAATAAATCGGTCAATGCAAACAAAGCGCTCCAAACATCGTCATAGTCTCCGTGAGGATACGTCGCCAACAGCCTGTTCCATGTCTCTATATCAACGTAACGCTTCAGAAACTTGGCGTTCTTTCCAATGCTGAGCGAAAAATCGGTTTCGATGCCGACCTTCCATTCGAGCATTTTCAAAAGCATCGCCCTGGCAAGAACCAAATGGTCGATCGCATAAAGAATTTCCTGTCTCCACAAGCCTTTCGCCACATATGTCGAAGTCCACCAGCATTCATTGCAGCAGTCTGCAAAGGCTTGTGCGGATGGCCGTTTCACCCAATACTCTTCATCCGTCGGCGGCGGAATCGCAGGCAAGCCGCCATCCTTATCCATAACGGTCAAACCGTCTTCACGGCAATATTCATCCTTCTCTTCCATAGGAATAAGCATTAAGTCGATCCGGTTGCCGTCGGTAAACAGCATCATATAAGTAAAACGGTCGCCAAGCTCATTCGGAAACAATTCCATGTCTTCCGGCGTTTGCATGATGATCCGCTCTCCAAAGACATCGATCCAATCCGGATCATCCAAAAAAGACTGCATATCTGTCACAAGATACGCAATATCATAATCCCGGAAAGGGTCCTTGGGAACATTCGGATTCGTCCGCGACCCATTCATCCCGACCGCTCTGACTCTGTCATCTTCCTTGGCGACCTTTAGCACCAAATCCATGATTTCTTGTTCTGAACGCATATTCTAAAACCTCCTGTTATGTGATTGTTTTCGCAACCTACATGCCTCAGGAGGTCCCCTAATGCAAGGTTATATAAAATGCTCCAAACATGTCATTGAAACATCCTCCTTTTTAAGCTTGTTTGAGGTGATCGCCGAGGCGTTCAAACTGTGAACTAACACCCTGAATAACACCCATATCCATGACTTGCTGCAGCGCCTCTTTAGAAACAAATTGAGAACGCATGATGAGCTTCGTCTTATGTTCCTCTTCAAAAAACTCAATCTTCACCAAAGTCTCCGGCATTCCGGGAACTGCATTCCCTTCCTCATCCGCAAACACATCAACGTACACAATCCTCTCAGGCGCCAAGATATCCTGATAAACAGCCTTGCCCCAGGACACCTGCCCAAAATACTCCCCCTGGTTCTCATCTGTGCAACGCATCCCATAATGCCAAACGCCGTTCGGTTGAAACGCAAACTTACGATTTTCGGTTTTCCAGCCTTCAGGCCCCCACCAGCTTTCCAGCTGCCCGCCTTCTGAAAAAGCCTTAAACACCAGATCCCGCGGAGCGTTGAAAGCCTCTCAATGATGAGGTCGCACCCCTCTGTTTTCGCTTTCATCATGTTTCTCCTCCCAGATTTGACGTTCATCAAAGCGAATGTAAGCGTTTTAAAACTTGATACATCAAATATACCCAAAAAAGGATTTCCCGCCAAGAAAAACATGACATACGAAAAGCTCTTTAGAAACATTTGAATCTAAAGAGCTTTACATTATTTTAGCATAAACTGTAATAAACGTTGCATTACACTGATGATGAGATATAGTATGGCTAATCATCGATGCCAGGACTTTTATATCAACTTTTTAAACATAATAGAAACAAGATTTTTAGAATATATTCCTTAAATTTTAATTTTTTTATCGAATTTAGACAATTGATTCTATAATTAAGTTATTCAATACTTTTTAAATAGCTCACCATTTTCTCTGCAACGGCTTTGGCTAATAAAGGTGGAACAGCATTACCGACTTGCTGGTATTGCTGATCTTTTTTACCCTTAAACACGAAATTATCTTTAAAGGATTGGAGGCGAGTTGCTTCCCTAACACTAAGTGCCCTTGCTCTTGTGGGGTGTTGCCACATTGATTTTCTAACATTAATTACAGTAGGTGAAGGCTCATCATAATTGAGACGAAGATAAACCGTGTTTTGAGTACGAGAAGCATCCGTATACGACCCTTTCAATTCATCTGAAAGATTGTGGAAATTTTTCCCTCCTATCTCTTGGATAGCTTTATCTTTATTTATCACAATACTATCTACAATAACTTCCAAAAGATTAGAATGAATTGAAAAAAAGAAATTTTCCAATATAGAAACAATCATACTGGACTGCCAATTTTCTTTGCCGCTGAAGCCAAATATAATAATATCAGTTCCGTATTCCTTACGCCCTAATAAACTTTTTTCAAAAAACGGAGCATTCTCTATATAATTTCCATAAATGGGGTTGTTTTTTGTTGGATTACCAAAGTAACCAGTTGCTCTTGTCTTTTCACCAGACATTTTTTCATGAGTTGCAAGTTTTCCTACTCCTTGAAAAGCTCTGATACCTTCAATATCATATGTATTATAAAATACAGTTCTTATATCTGAACAAGCAAAAGGTGCATTTTTTCCAATACCAAAAGAACCTCCGGACCCACCGCTTTTATTCGATACACCCGTAGATTTAATCAGCCCAAACCAGTTACTGTTATGAACCTCTTTAGAACCAGTTAAACCGGTCGTATTATAATCACTAATCTTTAAAACAGGAATAGTTTTTTTAGATAATTGAGCTTTTGCTTTTTGAAAAAACGCTTTTGCTTTAGCATTTGCTTTCCAATATTCTTCACAATTATCAAGAATCTTTAGAAAATCTTTTTTATGTGGAAAATATCCCGTATCGACATCGATCAAATCAAAAATAACTCGTACGGGCTTTGTTTTATCGTATCGTGCATCAGAAGAATTCTGAATAACTTCTCGGGCTAGACTTTCTAGAGGAGCTCCCTTAAATGTCTCAACACCTGCGTCATTTAACCCTTCTTCTGCACCATCATTATTCTCTGGAAAATTCCATTTAACCTGTTGTAAAAAAGAACTCAACATTTTTGCTCCCCTTTCTATAATGTTGTTCTAATTTTTAACTGTAATACTATTTATTTTAACACAAGTGTTGATTATCCATAAATATAGATCTTTGTATCCCTCTATAAAATCTCTTTAGTTAGCTTATTTAAAAAGTTCTATTAATATATAGCATGATCCCCGTCAACATCACATTGCAAATTCCCCGCCGTTTTTATTTTCCCGCTTTCCTCTTCAATCACCCGCTCAAACACCTCTCGAGCCGCAGCCCCGGAGATCCGTTCGCTGCCGATGATAAAGGTCGGAACGGCGGTGATGCCGGCTTCTTCATAGGCGTGCCTGACCGCCTGCTGTTGTGTTTTCCGGTACTTTCTCGATACCAGCGCATCTTTAAAAGCCTTCTCATCCAAGCCGGCTTCTTTTGCAAGCTTCGCCAGGACCTCGATGTCGCCGATGTTTTGTTCTTCCTGGAAAAATGCGCTGTAAACTCTGTCATTGTATTCTTTCGCTTTGCCGTGCTCTTTCGCAAAGTGATAGCCTTCATGGGCCAAATCTGTATACGGATGCGGGGAAACGTTCGGCAGCTTCATATTGACATCCCACGCTTCAATTCTCGGAGCAATGGCGCTTTCCCACACCGCCAATTTCGCCGAATCGTTCAGCGGATCCAACGGCTCGTAAGGACGCGGCCGCAGTTCGAACGGCATCCATTCGACCTCCACATCCTTTCCTTCAATCGCTTTCTCAAACTGGTCTTTTCCGAGAAAGCAGAATGGGCAGACGTAATCGGAGTATACTTTAACTTTTATTGTCATGTGTTTTCCTCTCTTTTTCATCTATTTGTAACAATAATAGTTACAACGGAGTTATCTGTCAATACCTTAACACTGGATTAAAATCCTCAGGCCTGGGAACTTTGGCACTATTCATATCGTAGTATATGCGTGACAACTTGTTGTTTCATTCTTAAAAAAGGAGGGATTCCAGTTATGAAACTGAATGTCTCATATGTTTGCAGATGCAAAACTATAAAAAGGAGTTTATCCATATGAAAACAGAGAACAAACAAAACAGCTTAAAACCGTTTTTCTCATTGATTCTCTCGACCGGCGTCCCTAAGCTTGCATTGACCATCGGTTTGGCCGCAAGCCTCGTCACATCGGCAGTCGGACTCTCAATCCCGCTGTTGACCAGGGAATTGGTAGACGGCTTTTCCGCCAATTCGATCAGCATGGGCTTAGTGGGCATCCTTGCACTCGTTTTTATTATGCAAGCGGTCTGTGACGGATTTTCAACCTACTTTCTTGCCTATGCTGGGCAAAAAGCGGTCGCTTCTTTGCGGGAACGGATGTGGTTTAAACTGCTGCGCCTTCCTGTCCGCTACTTTGACGAAAAAACGAGCGGGGAGACGGTCAGCCGCGTCGTCAATGATACCGGCATCGTCAAAGGTTTAATTTCCGAGCATTTTCCGCAGTTCGTTTCGGGGCTGATCACGATTATCGGCGCCGTGGTCATTCTGCTGATTATGGATTGGAAAATGACGCTCCTCATGCTCATTGCCGTCCCGATTACGACCGTCATTATGGTCCCGCTCGGCATGAAAATGCAGACAGTGTCTAAAGCTTTGCAGGACGAAACCGCTTCGTTTACAGGAAATGTCCAGCAGACATTAAGCGAAATCAGGCTGATGAAAGCATCGAACGCTGAAACAGCAGAAGAAACAAAAGGGGCATCAGGCATTGCAAAACTGTTCACATACGGCCTGAAAGAGGCGCGCATTTTTGCGTTTATTTCCCCGATTATGCACTTTGTCATTATGATCGTCATCGTCGCGATCATCGGCTATGGCGGCATCCGCGTATCAGAAGGCACGATGACGACAGGCTCGCTTATCGCCTTTTTGCTTTATCTCTTTCAAATCATCTTTCCGATTACAATGTTTACAATGTTTTTTACTCAGCTTCAAAAAGCAAAAGGCGCCACAGAGCGGATTATCGACATTTTGAATACGGAAGAGGAAGAAGGGCGCGAAGGGGAGGAAATGGATATCTCAGACAAAGCGATACACGTTCAGAACGTGTCCTTCTCTTATACCGATGCTGAACCCGTCCTTCGCAATGTATCCTTTGACGTCGAACCCGGTCAAATGATCGCGTTTGCCGGCCCAAGCGGCGGCGGGAAAACGACGATGTTCGGCCTAATTGAACGCTTCTACGAACCAAGCTCAGGAGTCATTACCATCGGCGACACCCCGATTCAGGAGCTGTCGATGAAATCGTGGCGCAGCCAGATCGGCTACGTATCACAAGACAGCCCGATGATGGCCGGGACGATTCGCGAAAACCTTTGCTACGGATTAGACAATGCAGATGAGATTAATGATGAAAAACTATGGGAAGTAGCCAAGATGGCGTTTGCCGATGGATTCATCAAGCAATTCCCCGACCAGCTCGATACAGAAGTCGGAGAACGCGGCGTCAAGCTCTCAGGCGGACAAAGGCAGCGCATCGCCATCGCCCGCGCCTTCCTGCGCGACCCGAAAATCCTGATGATGGACGAAGCGACGGCAAGCCTTGACAGCCAATCGGAAGGCATCGTCCAGCAGGCGCTCTCCCGCCTCATGGAAGGGCGCACAACCTTCGTTATCGCCCACCGCTTATCGACGATCGTCGACGCGGATCAGATAATTTTTATCGAAAAAGGCGAGATTACCGGAATGGGCCGGCACCATGAGCTGATTGCTTCCCATGCGTTGTATCGGGAGTTTGCCGAGCAGCAGTTGGCGTAGAATAAAATAAAGGTGTCCTGAATGAAGATCGGGACACCTTTTTATCTAGCTTTTTTCAGTTTTTGTAAAACAGAACTGAGTTCCAGTCCGATTGGTTTGCAACGCATAGGTTATATTGAGCATTCCTGATATGTCATCAATGATGTTTAATCCAAGCCCCGCTTCTTTATTGATAATGATGGTATATAAAAACGGACACGGACAGAAAGAGGACCGCAGCAGCGATCATGCCAAATAAGATGCTCAGGACTTTCATTAATCTTCTCATATTGATCTCCTCTCATTTGATATTGAAAGGATACGATATGAAAATAAATTTCTGATTAATTTTTAGAATTAAAATCACTTTTGACATTCCCCTTACGGAAAGGTGTATAACAGAATAGAACAAAGAATCATTCAAGAACGGAGGTGACTTCTTGCTATCGATTGGAGAATTTTCGAAGATAAGCGGAGTATCTACAAAAACGCTGCGATATTATGATGAAATCGGATTAATACATCCTGATGAAATTAATCCTGAAAACGGATATAGATATTATTCCATCGGGCAGCTAAAAAAGATGCTTTTGATCAACCGTTTGAAGTCTTTTCATTTTTCGCTGGAAGAAATCAAAGTCATTTTGGAGCTGGAAGAAGAAAAGCTTTATACTGCCCTTCATCGCAAGAGATATGAACTGCAGGAAAAGTTACATGATCTTGAATATACGCTGAAACAAATAAGCACAGATATTTCAAATGTAGAGAATGGCATTCCAATCATGTCTTCTCTCGACAAAATCGAAGTACAGCTTGTCGAAACCGGGCCAATGAATCTCCTTTATATCCGTCAGATGCTGAACAGCGATGATTATGCTGCAGGATATGGTAAGTATATCAGCAGGCTGTATGAAAAGATTGCCCACGAAAAGCTCACCTTGCTTGGTATGCCGATGACGATTTACCACAGCCCGGAATACAACCCTGCCGGGAATGATACGGAGTTTGCGATCCCGATAAAGGAACCCGTGCAGGGAACGAGAGATTTCCCCGGAGGCCTTTGTGCGAAGGCTGTTTTAAAAGGTCCATATTCAGAATTGACATCGGTATACGCCAGGCTGAGGGAATGGGTAGAAAACGAAGGATACGAATTGGTGAGTTCGCCATATGAAGTATACGTAACAGACCCTAATCAAGCCGCCGCGCCTGAAGATCTTGTGACCGAGGTGTATTTTCCCGTAAAGAAAAAATAGAGAGGTATCGATCATGCAAAACAACGACTGGCAAGCAAAAGACCCGAAAACCTTTGGTATGGACTCTGAAAAACTTTCAAAGCTGGAACCTATGATCAAATCGGAGTACTGCAATATAAACGGTATTGTTGTTGTGAGAAATGGATATATCGCTTACGAAAGATATCATAATGGCTATGGCCCCGATGATATGCACCATGTCGCATCTGTTACGAAAAGCATCATCTCGGCCCTTATCGGTATTGCGATTGAGGCAGGATATATCAAAGATGCCGATCAAAAGGTGCTGGACTTTTTCCCAGAATACGATACTGCCGATAAGACGAAACAGGACATCACCATACGCCATCTTCTCACGATGACGGCTCCCTATCCATTTGAGGACTGGCACGAACCTCTCGACAAGATGTGTATGCAGCCTGACTGGGTAAAGTATACGCTGGATATGCTCGGCCAAAAAGGCAGGATTGGAACTTTTAAGTATTCCACCGCAGGCGCGCACCTGCTTTCTGCCATCATCACCCGGAGTACGGGTAAGAGCGCCCGTGAATTTGCCAATGAACATTTATTTGCACCAACCGGCATGAAAGAAATCCCGGATTATAACATGACATCATTTGGCTTTGACGACCGTTTCGGAAAAAACGTGAAGGGCTGGGTGAATGATCCGGACGGCAACTCTGCAGGCGGATGGGGGCTTACGCTGACTCCGCGGGATATGGCGCGTTTCGGTTTTCTATATGTAAACCGCGGAATTTGGAACAATCAACAAATTGTTCCGGAGTCGTGGGTTGAAGAATCAACAGCGATGAACCCAAATCAATACGGTTATCTATGGTGGCTGCGTGAAGAGGACGGCGTTTTTGCACACTTGGCGCTGGGCGATGGCGGCAATGTCATTTG
Source organism: Bacillus sp. FSL K6-0138 (assembly GCF_037982765.1). NCBI lineage: Bacteria > Bacillati > Bacillota > Bacilli > Caryophanales > Bacillaceae > Bacillus > Bacillus sp. FSL K6-0138. The sequence continues at coordinate 242,190 of NZ_CP150286.1, read as the reverse complement.
CTGCATCCCGGAAAAAGGCCTGGTCGTAGCGATTGCTTCAGAATTCATGAGGAACCCTCGTGATAGGTGGACACTGATAAAGGAATGTATAATCCCGGCTGTCATAGACTAGCAGTTTTTTACGGCGGTTTTGAAAAAGCTGCCGTGTTCTATTGCTCTTCTCCCAGCGTTCAAATTAAAATGGGTGTAATATCGCTGAGTTATTAGCCTGCCCGCACCATCCAAATGTTAAGGGGGTCACAAACATGAATTTTCAGCTTAAAGAAGCAATCGAAATTCTGGAGCGCACGCCAAAAACGCTGAGCTATATGCTGACCGGATTATCGAACTCGTGGATCAATTGCAATGAAGGTGAAGCTACATGGAGCGCCTTTGATGTAGTCGGCCACCTGATTGAAGGGGAAAAGAATAATTGGATCCCGCGAATCGAAATGATCCTGACAAAGGGAGAAACGGAAACATTTCCTCCTTTTGACCGTTTCAGTCAACTTCAGCAAAACGCTGACAAAACAATTAAAGAGCTGCTTAGTGAGTTTGTGAAGCTCCGTCGGGAAAACGTGGAGACATTGCGGCGGCTGATTCAGCCTCATACTGACTTCGAACAAACGGGCGTACACCCTGAGTTTGGCGTCGTCAAGCTTAGAGAGCAGATCTCAACATGGGTGGCTCACGATCTCACCCACATATCGCAAATCGCAAGGGTGCTGGCGAAGCGGTATCAAGAGGATGTCGGGCCTTGGAAGGCTTATTTGCGGATTTTGAACAGCTGAATGGTAAGCGAACATTGTTATTCCAGAACCTGATCGAACCAGCTCCTGAACCGCAGCCTTCTTTAATGGACTTTAAAAGTTCCTCTGGACATAAAAACCCCTCTGTGGTTAGTCCAACCAGGAGGGGACGTCATTTTTTAGAACCCAGGCTCTTTATTAAACAATATTAGCGATTGAATCAACTGCTCGGGCTGTAATTTCTCTTGAATATCTTTAACCATTAATTGATCACACGGATACTTTCTTTTCATGCTGTTTAAAATATTCGCCTTACAACTGACCCATATCATGCCATACACCTGCTCTGAACAGAACCTCTCGACTCATTCCTTCATGGCTAAATCCTAATTTCTCATATAAACGTACTTCTTATTTTGATTGAACACAGTATTAAAAACTTCGGCTGCTGCAGATGTTGAATACTTCTGTAAACATAGGAGGGTGAGGATACACTTCTAAAAAATAGTTCCTAACACTTTGTATATATTGTGCATATTGTATATATTGTGTATACTTTGTGTAGATCATTTTAAAGAGGTTTTGAAATGAAAATTATAATTTCGAATAGTTCAAAGCAACCCATTTATGAACAAATCTACACTCAAATTAAGGATCATATTCTTGCAAATGAATTGAAACCGGGACAGCCGCTGCCTTCTATGCGCCAATTAGCAAAGGATCTGAATGTAAGTCTTATTACGTCGAAGCGTGCCTATGAAGAACTCGAGAAGAACGGGTTCATTTATTCTGTGGTCGGGAAAGGCTCCTTTGTATCAGACCAGAATGACGAAATGATGAAGGAAGGAAAAATGAAAGCGATTGAAGAGCAATTGTCGGCAGCAATCAAAAATAGTAAAGACATTGGCATTTCCCTTACAGAATTAAAAGATTTGCTTACCATTTTATATCGGGAGGAAGAATGATGGACAATGTAATTGAACTCCGGCATGTTCATAAGTCATTCGAAGGCTTTCATCTAAAGGACTTTTCAATGACTGTAAAAAAAGGTTTTGTCACCGGGTTTATAGGTGGTAATGGTGCAGGGAAATCGACAACGATTAAATTGATCATGAATTTATTGCAACCTGACAGCGGAACGATTACGATATTTGGCTTGAATTACAAGGAGCATGAGAAAGAAATCAAACAACGGATTGGTTTTGTATTTGATGCCAATGTATTCTATGAACATTTAACGTTGGCTGAAATGAAAGAAATTGTAAAAAGATCCTATGTAAATTGGAATGATCAAGTATTCAATGATTATGTGAAAATATTTAACTTGCCGCTAACTAAAAAAATCAAGATGTTCTCAAAAGACATGATGATGAAAGCTTCATTAGCCGTCGCTCTATCCCACCGCGCGGAATTAATTATTATGGACGAACCTACGTCCGGACTAGATCCGATTTTCCGCCGGGAGCTGTTGGATATCTTGCATCAACTCATGCAAGATGGGGATAAAACGATCTTTTTTTCGACTCATATTACAACTGATTTAGATAAGATTGCGGATTATATCACGTTCATTCATAAAGGAGAGCATATCTTTACAAAGGACTTGTACGAAATTGAGGAACAATATGCAATTGTAAAAGGCGGAATGGAGTTGTTAGACCAGGAGACCGAACAGGAATTTATAGCGGTTCGAAAATCAACTCATGGATTTGAAGCATTGACTGCGAATAAATCACGAACAGAAAAAATTTTGGGGGACATGGCGTTAATAGAAAAACCGACCCTCGAAGATATTATGTTCTATACGAAGAAAGGAGCCAAAGAACATGTTCAACTTAATACGTAAGGATATTATCTTGCAGAAAAAAACATTGGCAGCTTCGTTTTTGGTATTATGTGTTTATTTAATGTTAGATATTTCTCCAATCTGGATTGGGGTTGTATTTAGTATAGTTATATCGATGAATGCCATTTCAATAGATGAAAAGTCTTCTATACATATGCTTCTCAATTCTTTGCCTTATACACGAAAAGAAATTGTAAGTTCAAAGTATATTGTCGTCGTTCTCTTTACATGTATGGTGGCTGCAGCCATATTTATCGTAAACTTTATCATTCACCGGGAACTTACGATCTGGAAAGACATTTTGCTAATGGTCGCCATTGTGATGACAGCTGCTTCATTCATGCTGCCATTCTGTTATAAATTCAAAAGTAACTATCTGTTGATTGCTTCTATTGTTGCATTTGGCTTGTATTTGCTGGCTGTTAATTGTTTTCCATGACTTGAACGATCAAATTAGAGAGTTCATTCACATGCTACTAACCTTACAAAATACTAAGTTGTATCTGATCGTCGCCATATCCGTTATTACCCTATATGGATGTTCATGGCTTCTATCGATTCGTATTTATAGAAATAAAGTGTTTTAAAGATATGTAAAGATGGGCACCAGGACTTTACGAACTTATTCTTTCTTTTGCGCCAGGTGCAATAAATACACCTATTGAAGAAAGAAAAATTTAAGTTAATAGCCTGTTAAGAGTTTCTTGACAGGCTGTATAAACATTTCTTTTTCTTAAGGCCCCATCATCATCCATACCCAAGCTGCAGGCCTTATTTAATCCACTTCCTTTAGACCAGCCAAAGGATTTAAGCTTCGCATCTTAATATAGCGACTGATTTCAAGGCAAAACGCTTTTCCCCGCTGTCACACTGTACAGATGATACATCATGTGGCCGATGGCGCTGACGGGCAGTACGCCCCCCGGGGCATTCTTACTCCTGCTCAATAAACGAATACTTCTCGGGGGCGGCCAATACATAAAACAGCGTGAAGAACATCTTCCACCCCCGGACCGGACTTCCACATCTGAACTTTAACACTTCGCCTTCATCTAATATAAACCTCAATGTTTGGCTTGTGCACCAATTAATTTTCACCTGGATATCATGTTCACCAGGCTGTAAATCGATTCGCAGCCTTTCGCCATCTTTGATTTTTCCTGCCTCGACACCATCAATCAGCACTGAAAATCGTCTCATTTTATTGATGTACTGCGATGTTCTGTTAACTTCAATGTACGTCTCCTTGTTCACGATTACACATCCTCTAAGTAATAAAGTCATTATTTATACGGGCATCATGAAAACCGCCTCAACATGCTGCCGTGCGAACGGATCTCACTTCTAATTTAGAGCCCTTTTTAGATGGATGGACACGTCTATTTTATTTCTTATTTCAATTCTATATCAGACTGATTCTTCTTTTAAAGATAAAAATACCCCTTCAGATCATCCAATCCAAAGGGGTAAAAACTTTTATTTCAAATAGCTTCTGCTCCGCCATAACTCAGCTCTTCGCCAGGCGGCTTATCAACATCACAGCTGCGGCGCAGTATGCGAGATGGCGGAGACAAGCGGAGCAAGCTCCGAGTGTATTTCAGGCAGGATAAAACGGTCGTCTGCTTATTCCAGACCTTTCAGTGAGATCCAGCAATCGTTGGCGCCGCGGGCTGTGACTTCTTTGACATTTCCGTGGATGCTTAATTTGACGTGCTCTTGTGAAACCTTCAGAATCGCGAACTGAACGTTTCTCTTTTCAGGGGGCATACGTCGGCATTCTAAATTATGCTATTGTATATGAAACCATTGAATCTCCAAAGCCCATCAGACAGCATTTTATTGATTGATTTCTTCCAAATGTGAAGCTTTCTCTTTAAGATGTGAACTGAAAGTCATCAATGAAACAACAATCGCAATCATAACTCCCAATGCGCCAATCCAGGTAATCGAAGCCAATGATACGTTCTCTACAAAAACTCCCCCTATTCCTGCGCCGACAGCCATCGCTAACTGCATCATCGACTGATTGATGCCAAGCAATACACCTGACAATTCCGGTTCTATCGTCGCTAAGTGATACTGCTGCGTCGGGCCTGTAGACCATGCCGCAAACGACCATAATATGAGAATGGCCAATACCCCGATATATGAGTGGGTGACGAGCGACAGCAAAATCAGTGTGATGATATGCAATGTCATTCCGCCGACCAGTGTAAAGGGCACTCCCCATCTATCGGTGCTGTATCCTCCGAACTTCGATCCAACCAAACTGGCGATTCCGAATATAAGCAAGACGCCGCTAAGCAGCTTGCCGCTTATCCCTGAGATGGTCAGGAGGTATGGCGACAGATACGTATAAGCAACAGAATATCCTCCGAGCCAGAAGAAAGTGATCGATAATCCCATCGCCACTTTCCGTTTTTTGAAAAGAGAAAGCTGCTGAAGCAACGGGACGGGCTTATCCCCCTCAATTTGCGGAAGCGTAAGGAACATAACGGCCATTGCGATGAATCCCAACACAGCAATTCCGCCAAATACAGATTTCCACCCTAATGCTTCTGACATCATTCTTCCAAGGGGAACACCGATAATGAGAGAAGCGGTAAAGCCCATGACGACAGTAGCAATTGCACTGCCCTGCTTGCCTTCCGGAGCGATCTTGGCGGCAATCGTTAATGCAGTAACAACAACCATGCCTGCTCCCATCGCCATAATGACCCGCGCCGCAATAAACCAGCTATAACCAGGCAGGACAAAGGCCAGGATATTTCCTATCACAAACAAACCGAGGGCATAAATCATTAATTTGCGCCTATCCATGCTTGCCGTTAACGCCATCAGAATAGGTGTGAAAATAGCATACACAAGCGAAAAGATCGTAATGAGCTGACCGGCAGCAGCCAAAGTGATCCCAAGTGTATGAGCAATATTATCCAAAATGCCCGAAATGATGTACTCTGAGGTTCCTACTAAAAAGCTGACAATCGCTAAAATATAAATTTTCCAGGTGTTAGACAAAGACGTTCACTCCTCGAATCTTAAATTGTTATATCGCGAAATGACGATATGTATATTTTAAAAATAAACACATCGTAATATGTCGATATGTATAGCGTAAAAATAAACATCTTAAGATGCTTATTTTTCATATCTCTGTTTTAAGAAAATCGGCAAGTTTTTTTATGGCCTCTTCATCTCTTTTGTAGTACGTGTACTTTCCGATGCGTTCCGCCTTAATCAGGCCGGCTCTTAGCAGTATGGTGAGATATTGGGAAGCCGTTGATTGCGTCATTTTCAATTTGTCAGTTATTTGGCTGACACAGACCCCTATTGTATTCATATCAATCCCTTCATGGGGCGTAAAATGGCGATCAGGCTCCTTCAGCCATTGCAAAATTTGCAGCCTTGATTCGTTTGATAAAGCTTTGAATACTTCAATTGGTTCCATATGGATTATTATATCGTGATTTCTCGATATGTCAATGTGTGTTTTGTCTTTAGATGTCCGGTTCCTTTGAACGTGGAAATACCCCTTTGGTTAAACCAAAGGGGGGAATTCGAGTTCACCCTTAATCATCCGATTTTCTTATTTCCGCCAAAAAGTAGAACAGTCTGCTTTATCCTGAATATTAAATTCAATCATTTTCTCAAGCAAGTCGTAATTGACCGGCTCATTCCACGGAATCCGAAACAAGCCTTTGGTAGCACTGTAGCCGGCTTGGGCAATATCATCGGCAAAGTGCGCAATGCCTGCTTCTTCGGGTGAAACGCTCAAATGATGCTTCGCTGTGGAAAAGCCGATGATAAATGTGCCGTGATCGGAAAACATCGGCGTATTCCACTTGATTTGCGGTTCCAAATTGGGGAATTGATTAGCGACCCACGCCAAAATTTCCTCCGTTCGGCCGCGGTGGTCGGGATTATCGATACCTGCTAAATATTCGGCGAAAACTTTCATGTTATTCCCTCCTATAATTAAAAATTAATTTTGAACAATGTAATTTTTTATGCCAATACGCTATGACATTCAATTGCTATAGCTTTTTAATTCTTCTCAATTTCAGTAAAGTCCGCAGACTTTTTTAGGTTCTATATGCACAATCGGTTTGTCATCTAATTTCGTTGGATACTGTACCCCTTTTAGACAAAAAACACCCCTTTGGCTAAGCATAACCAAAGGGGTGAACCTGCGCAACTTTTTTAAAGCTGCATTTTCAAATCAATATAACAGAAACCTTACTCTACCGTCACACTCTTCGCCAAGTTCCGCGGTTTATCAACATCACAGCCGCGGTGCAGTGCAGCATAGTATGCGATCAGCTGTAGCGGGATGACGGAGACGAGCGGAGCGAGCTCCGGTTGTACTTCAGGCAGGACGAAGCGGTCGTCTGCTTCTTCTAGGCCTTTCAGTGAGATCACGCAAGCGTTGGCGCCGCGGGCGGTTACTTCTTTGACGTTTCCGCGGATGCTTAAGTTTACGTGTTCTTGTGTCGCAAGGGCGATGACCGGTGTGCCGTCTTCGATCAGTGCGATCGTGCCGTGCTTCAGTTCACCGCCGGCGAAGCCTTCAGCCTGGATGTAAGAAATCTCTTTCAGCTTCAGCGCTCCTTCGAGGCAGACAAAGTAGTCGAGTCCGCGGCCGATGAAGAAGGCGTTGCGGGTAACGGTCAAGTACTCGCGCGCGATCATTTCCATTTCGTCTTTTTGATCGCAAAGGGCTTCCATCGCATTTCCGATGATGCCGAGCTCTTTCACGAGGTCAAAGCCAAGCGCTTTGCCGCGGATTTCCGCAGTCACGGCTGCCAGGATGGAAAGGACGGCGATTTGCGCAGTATACGCTTTTGTTGAGGCGACCGCGATTTCCGGACCGGCATTCAGCAGCAGCGTATAGTCGGCTTCACGGGAAAGCGTTGATCCCGGTACGTTTGTAATCGTCAGCGCTTTGTGGCCGAGCTTTTTCGCCTGTACAAGCACGGCGCGGCTGTCAGCCGTTTCACCGCTTTGAGAAATAAAGATAAACAGCGGTTTCTCAGAAAGCAGCGGCATATTGTAAGAAAATTCGCTGGCAACATGGACTTCAGTCGGTACTTTCGCCCATGATTCAATGAATTGCTTGCCGACAAGACCGGCATGATAGCTCGTTCCGCAGGCGATGATATAGACGCGGTCAGCTTCAGCCACCGCTTCAGCGACATCTCCCGGAATCGAAAGCTTGCCGTTCTCGTCTTGGTACGTTTGAATGATTTTCCGCATGACGAGCGGCTGTTCATCAATTTCTTTCAACATGTAGTGAGGGTATGTGCCTTTTTCGATATCGCTGGCATCAAGCTCTGCGATATAAGAGGCACGTGACATCAGTTCACCGTCAAGATTTTTGATAACGACTTTCTTGTCGGTGACGATGACCATTTCTTTATCCATAAGCTCCACATATTCATTCGTCACTTGAAGCATAGCCATCGCATCGGATGCGACAACGTTGAATGTATCTCCAAGGCCGACGAGCAGCGGGCTTTTGTTTTTCGCAACATAGATGGTTCCCTTGTTCTCAAGATCGAATAATGCAATCGCATAAGAGCCTTTGAGCAGCATAAGCGTTTGACGGAACGCTTCCTCTGTGTCAAGGCCGCCTTTGACAAATTGTTCGATCAATTGAACGACAACCTCTGTATCCGTATCGCTTTTCAGTTCAACGTCTTGTAAATATTCGCGTGTCAGCTGAACGTAGTTCTCGATGACACCGTTATGAACAAGCGTAAAGCGGCCTGATGCGCTTTGATGAGGGTGTGCGTTTAGACGGCTTGGTTCACCGTGGGTCGCCCAGCGGGTATGTCCAATTCCTGCCTGGGACATCACGGTTTGATCAACGGCTGCGCGAAGATCGGCAATACGTCCTTTTTCCTTAAACACATGAACGCCGTCTTCATTCGCCACAGCGATTCCTGCTGAATCGTAGCCGCGATACTCCAATTTTTCCAACCCTTTTAACAAAATTTCCTTTGCATCAAGCTGGCCGATATAACCTACAATACCACACATAATGTTCTTCCTCCCGAATTCCGCAGGAAGGAGACGAAGAAAGTCTGCTTTAAGGCGGGGACGTTTCTTCGTCCCCTCCTACATGTTTTTTGATGGAAGATCATGCGATTTCCCTTTGTTCAAAGAGTCGCCTCTTTGGTTTGAGGAAATCCTTGCGGCTGTGATCTTTTAGGTCAGCCGGGAGGCATCCGCCGAATATTTCGATAACCTCCATCCTCGTCAACTAAGCTGTTTCGTCCGTACGCTTAGTCCGGGCGCTATCATTATAATAAACCTTTCAACCCTGCCTTTCCTTTTGAATAAAACAAGACAAGCTGATTTTACTACAGGTAAAAAGAACCGTCAAACGATTTCTAACATGATTCACATTTATTTCAAGAAGTAAAGACGGTTCACTTTATCTTATGTTAAATCAGCATGTCCTGTTCATGGTCCTTTGCGGAAAATTACTCCGCTCCCATTTCCGCCTTTACGACGTCAACGATGCGGCCGACATAGTCTTCGCAAAGTTCCTTTGTTCTTGCTTCCGCCATGACGCGGACGAGCGGCTCCGTACCTGAAGGGCGCACAAGGATGCGGCCGTCGCCGTTCATTTCCTTTTCGACCTCTTCAATAACCGCTTTGACTTTTTCGTTTTCGGTCACTTTATGTTTATCTGTTACTTTGACATTGACCAAAAGCTGCGGAAACTTCTGCATTTCAGCGGCAAGCTCTGACAGCGGCTTGCCCGTCATTTTGATCGTATTCATCAGCATGATCGCCGAAAGCAGTCCGTCTCCAGTTGTATTGTAGTCAAGGAAGATCAGATGCCCGGACTGTTCACCGCCTAGATTATAGCCGCCGTTTTTCATGGCTTCGACGACATAGCGGTCGCCGACTGCAGTCTGAACGCTTTTCACGCCTTCCGCTTCTAGCGCTTTGTAGAAGCCGAGGTTGCTCATGACGGTGGAAACAACCGTATTTTCCGCCAAACGGCCCTCCCTCTTCAAGTACTTCGCGCATATGTACATGATTTGGTCGCCGTCGACAACATTCCCTTTTTCATCTACAGCGATTAAGCGGTCGCCGTCGCCGTCAAACGCCATGCCGACGTCAGCGCCTTTTTCTTTTACAAATGCGGCAAGTGCTTCTGGATGGGTCGAACCGACGCCGTCATTAATATTTAAGCCGTTCGGAGACGTGCCCATCGTAGAAACATCGGCATCAAGATCGGCAAACAGGTGCGTGGCCAGCGAAGACGTCGCCCCGTGCGCGCAGTCGAGCGCGATATGAATGCCTGTGAAATCCTCGTCAGCGGTCTGCTTGAGAAATTGCAAATACTTTTGTCCGCCTTCAAAATAGTCGTTCACCATCCCAAGATCTGCTCCGACAGGCCTTGGCAGGTTGTCTTCCGGCAGATCCATGAGACGCTCGATTTCAAGCTCCTGTTCATCGGAAAGCTTAAAGCCGTCGCCGCCGAAAAACTTGATTCCGTTGTCCTGGACGGGATTGTGCGAAGCCGAAATCATCACTCCGGCTTCAGCATCCATTGCTTTCGTCAAGTAAGCTACGCCGGGCGTTGAAATAACACCGAGGCGCATGACTTCGGCTCCGATCGAGAGGAGACCGGCGACAAGAGCCCCTTCCAGCATATGTCCGGAAATACGCGTGTCACGGCCGATCAGCACTTTGGGACGTTCTTTATCTTTTGTGAGGACATAACCGCCAAAACGTCCGACTTTAAAGGCCAGCTCTGGTGTAAGTTCACTGTTTGCCACACCTCTCACACCGTCTGTTCCAAAATACTTGCCCATTCATATCGCTCCTTTTTGATTCATGAAGGTTGTGAATCTGTTTCAGAATGATCCTGTTCTTTTTCATCCTGACCTTTGTCATTTTCATTTTTAGATGTTTTAGAAGAAATTCTAACTTTAACACTTTTCTGCGGCAGCGACCATGTGATATTCTGCGGTCCGTTTACTTCAAGTTTGACGTTATGGTCGCCGTCGCTCAAATCGGCTGCATTCAGATAGAGCTCGATGTCTGACGGCTGAAGCTTTGATATTGCGGCATCTGAACCCTTTGCCGTAATATCCAGCTTGCCGGTTTTCGGGTCAAGAAACTCAAGATCCTGACTGTCGCTCAGCCCGACGGTTTTGATTGAAACGTTCTTCAGTTTTTTCTCTTCTGCTTTGTCAACTTTCACTTTGATGGTCACTTTTTCAGGCGACACTTTTTTGGCCCCTTCCGGCACCGGAATATCGGCCTCTATTTGAGTGTCATCTTTAATTTTACTTAAATCGATTTCAGTACCGTCGACAAATTCTAACGAATCAAGGACATTTTGCGGTCCGTAGACGGTCGCTTCCCCAGGGCTCATATCCAGGCTGGAAATGCTGATGCCGTCAGGAAGGCTTCCTTTTCGCTCAAGCTTGATCGGCACCTTTTTGCTCGGACTCGTCACCGGAACGGTGATTTTGACGACGGACGGAGCGACTTCGACCGGAAGAACGTTTCCGTCCGTGTCATAAACCGTAAGCTTAGCTTCCTTTTCAACCGTCTGATCCACGCCTTCCAAATTGATCGTCGCCTTTATGCTCGCGATTCTGTCGATCACGGCTTTCGCACCGGTGACGCTGACGTTTTTCGGATTGACGATCGGCTGCTCCGGCGAATAGCCGTCCTTCATTTTATTTTTATTGTAAAAATCGGCTTCGACCGGAAATTCTTTCGTCGTCTTTTCTTCGATCGTTACGGTTGCCGCCGAAGGATTGATCGAAACGCTCAGTCCTTCGGCAACATTCCTCGCCTTCAATTCCACTTTATGTCTGCCGGTTTTCAGATTCTGCATATCGGCATAGATTTCAAAATCCTTCACTTGCCTTACTTTCTTAACAGTTCCCGTCGGTCCTTTGATCGTGACGTTCACGGTTTGCGGCACGCCTGTGACGACGTAATTTTCATCATCATAATATGCTTTTACCGGTATATCGGTAAGGGTTGCTTCATCAGTCGTCGCGGTAGGAAAGAATGATTCGCCCGGTTTCTTAGGGGTCGGCGCTTGTGCGCTGTGGACCGCAAAATAAAGCAGAAACGCGAACAATAACGCGACTAGTTTGACGGCCCAGGGATTGTTTAAGAATTTATCCATTTTTCTTCCCCCTCCAATACCAGCGAGTTGAGGAAGTTTCCCGCGAATTTTTTTTGAACTCCGCTTCAAGCATTTCTTTTAATGCTTCTTCCGTTAAATCACGGTGAAGGTCTCCGTTTTTGGCGACGCTGATGCCGCCGGTTTCCTCGGATACAACGATCGTCAGACTGTCGGTTACTTCGCTGATCCCGACCGCCGCTCTGTGTCTCGTGCCAAGCTCTTTCGAAATAAACGGGCTTTCTGACAGAGGAAGATAACAGGCAGCTGCGGCGACCTCGCTGTTTTTCATGATCACGGCGCCGTCGTGAAGCGGTGTATTCGGAATAAAGATGTTGATCAATAGCTCAGAGCTGACCTTTGCGTTTAAAGGAATCCCCGTTTCTATGTAATCGCCCATTCCGGTTTCCCGTTCAATGGTTAACAGTGCGCCAATCCGCCGTTTTGCCATATATTTGATCGCTTTTGTAATCGCTTCGATCGTTCTCTTCTGCTCCTCTTCTTCAGGATTCCCGCTCCTGGAAAAAAAACGGCCGCGGCCAAGCTGTTCGAGCGCTCTCCTCAGTTCAGGCTGGAAAATGATGATGATCGCCAGGAACCCCCAAGTGATCGCCTGGTCAACCAGCCACTGCAGCGTGCTTAACCCCAAATACTGGCTGGCCACCCGGACAAGAACAATGACTACGATTCCCTTTAAAAGCTGAACCGCCTTCGTTCCGCGGATGACCATCATTAGTTTATATATTACGTACCAAACAAGGAGAATATCAACGGCATCGCCGAGGTACTGCAAGAAAGGGATATCCTCAAAAGCCATTTCCTCGTCCTCCAAGAATTCAGTCATTAGTAAAGTTAATTTGTTTTCAATATCGATTGTTTATCATTTTATATACAGAGGGTATTATACCACACTTTTATTTCCCAAGTGAAATGGCGGCCCCTGCATAAGAAAAGAGAAAGCCATTAAAGTCAGCTTTGCTCTTTGTCTTTTGAATCATCGGCGCCGAAAACCGCTTTTCCGGCTGATTTGATTTGATACCAGATCCAATCAAACGCCTCGTTGATTTCGTGGATCTGACCGGTGACCTGTCCGGCTGAAGCTGTATATTTTTCCCCGTTTATGATCGTTACATCGCCATCGATCTTGCCCTTGATAATCAGCTTGCCGTTTTTAACGGTAACATCGCCTTTGACGACTTTGCCTTCAGGCACGGTGACGGTGTTGTTTTTCACGACCAGATTAGGCTGGTTGGACACGCTGAAATCATGATCATTTTTCCAGCTTGAGAAAAGGCTGCCGCCCATTAGAATGATAAACAACGCCGCCGCCACGATAAACGGATGAGCTTTCAGCCATCTGTTAATGGAAACCGCCCGCTTTTCCTTAGGCAGATTAGCCAGCACATTGGCCGTAAAGTTTTCCGGAGCCGCAAGATGTGACGTGCTCTGCACAAGTGCAATCGACTTTTCCATTTCGCGAAGGCGTTTTTTGCATCCTTCGCATGACTGCAAATGACTTTTAAGCTCCGTCTCCTCTTCCGGAAGAATGTCTCCATCAAGATATTTGTGCATAAGCTGAACAATGTGCTCCGGACAGCTCATTTCATCACCCCACTTAAAGATCCCTTAATTGTTTTCTGAGAGCCTCTCTCCCCCTGTGTATTCTCGTTTTCACGGTGCCTACGGGGATGTTTAAGATTTCGCTGATCTCATTTAGCGAGAGCTCGTCAATGTACTTTAATACGATGACCGTCCTGTATTTTTCGGGAAGCCTTAAGATTTTTTCCTGAATGGTACTATGCAGTTCCAAGGAAAGAACTTCATCCTCTGGAAGCGCAACGTCTGCTGCAACCTGTGAATACATTGTAAGCCCTTCTGTCCCTGCCACCTCTGCATCCAAGTAATAGTCCGGCTTTTTTTTACGGATACGATCGATGGTCAAATTGGTTGCGATTCGATAAAGCCACGTGGAAAATTTCCGGTTAATATCAAAACTGTCGATATTCACGTATGCTCTGATAAATGCTTCCTGCGCAATATCTTCCGCCTCATGCGCATTGCCAAGCATACGGTAGCAAAGCTGATAAATTTTGTCCTTGTAAATATCCACGATATCCGCGAATGCATTACGATCGCCTTTTTTCACCTGTTTGATTCTTTTTTTTATCATTGTTTCCATATTTATCTAACCTCTGCCTTCACCGGTCTTTATGTATACGAGTTGATGTTTGAAAGGTTTCACTGAAATTCATAAAAATAGTTTAACAAAAAATTGGCAGAGTGTTGATGGTTTCAGGGGCCTCAGGCCCTTAATATTAGCTTAAAATTATTATACATCATAAATATTTCGAAATTGAGATTTATGATGAAACGATCAGCGGCCGATCCGGCCGCCGCTCCTACAGCAATTTTTCTCCGAACAATGAACCCATTAACGCAACAGCCGTCTCAGCCGTCCTGTTTTTCTCATCCAATATCGGATTCACCTCAACAAACTCGGCAGACGTTACTAAATTGGATTCCTCCAGCATTTCCATGGCCAAATGACTTTCCCTGTAGCTGATCCCTCCTGCAACGGGCGTCCCCACGCCAGGCGCATCATTCGGGTCAAGGGCATCCAGATCAAGCGACAGATGGACGCCGTCCGTCCGTTCCCGCAAATATTCAATCGTTTCCTCCATAACCCTCGTCATGCCGAGGCGATCGATTTCATGCATCGTATAGACCTTGATTCCTTGTTCTCGAATCAGTTTCTTCTCCCCATCATCAAGCGATCTCGCTCCAATGATGACGATGTTCTCCGGCTTGACCTTGGCACCATCCCCATAAATGCCGGTCAGCCGTTCATGCCCGATCCCCATGCTGATCGCAAGCGGCATTCCATGAATGTTGCCTGAAGGAGACGTTTCCTTTGTATTGACATCAGCATGAGCGTCATACCAGATCACACCCAAATGATGATAATGCCTTGCAAGTCCGGCAAGCGTTCCGATCGCGATGCTGTGATCCCCGCCGAGAACGAGCGGAAACGAACCTGAGGCAACGATTTTATCAACCGTTTGAGCGAGCTTTAAACTCGCATTTGTAATCGCTTTCAAATTACGCAATTCTTCTGATGCGGATTCCCCGCCTTCCCTTTCATCCTCCCTCTGGCCGATTGTGATATCCCCCAAATCTTCGATATCCCGAGAAAGGCTTTCCAAACGTTCATTGACGCCGGCACAGCGAATCGCACTCGGCCCCATGTCAACTCCCCGTCTTAATTGGCCTAAATCCATCGGCACGCCGATCATCGAAATCTTTTTTAACATCACATTTCCCCCTTTCAGATCTTCATTGTACCGCCTGATTGAAAATTGACTCAACAAGACATTTTTTTGAATAGTTATACAAAAAAGGCAAAATAAAAAGGACATCCAAACAGGATGTCCAAAAACTGGGCTAGCTGGATTCGAACCAGCGCATGACGGAGTCAAAGTCCGTTGCCTTACCGCTTGGCTATAGCCCAAAAATGGTGGAGGGGGACGGATTCGAACCGCCGAACCCTGAGGGAGCGGATTTACAGTCCGCCGCGTTTAGCCACTTCGCTACCCCTCCAGAACAGTGCCGGCCAGAGGACTTGAACCCCCAACCTACTGATTACAAGTCAGTTGCTCTACCAATTGAGCTAGACCGGCATAATCAATATGAACATTTTACAAGTAACAGCGTCAAATCGTCGTCCCGAACTCGGAAAGCTTATTCGCGGAAGCCTCTCCTTCGGTACGCTGAAGCCGATACTGCCGAAGCAGATTCGAACGTGCTCTACCAATTGAGCTAGACCGGCATATATCAATACCTTATGCAAAAGCAAGTGCGTTTGACACCGCTCTGCAAAAAATGGTGGAGGATGACGGGATCGAACCGCCGACCCTCTGCTTGTAAGGCAGATGCTCTCCCAGCTGAGCTAATCCTCCGACGTACAGGACGTACTAGTGCATGCGTTGCAACAGGACGTTGCGCTCTTAGCATGCCTTCCTTTAAAAGCTCCGGTATGCCCCTTCTGCTTCTAAAAAATAATGGTGACCCGTACGGGATTCGAACCCGTGTTACCGCCGTGAAAGGGCGGTGTCTTAACCACTTGACCAACGGGCCAAAACCGATTGTTTCCGGCAGCTCTCGTAAAGCTGACAAAAGTTATTATATACAGGTTGCTGCATATTTGTAAAGGGGTAATTTAAAATTTTTATTTTCAAATTTTTCGCTGAAGTTTTTTACAAATAAACGCCGATTTTGATTACACTGTTAGTATCTGAATACAGAAAAGGGGTACACGTACATGATATTGGTCAGCTCTTGTTTGGCAGGCGTTGAATGCCGATATGACGGGAGGCACAGCTATATTGATAAAATCAATCAACTCGTTGAAGAACAAAAAGCAATAATCGTCTGTCCCGAATTGCTCGGAGGTTTTCAAACGCCAAGGGAGCCTGCGGAAATAAACGGCGGAACAGGTGAAGACGTTTTAAACGGGAATGCCGTCATTCTGACTAAATCGGGCGAAAACGTTACGGACCTTTATATAAAAGGAGCTTACAAAACGCTTGAGATCGCAAGAGAGATTCAGGCGGACACCGTCGTTTTAAAAGAAAACAGTCCATCCTGCGGAAGCAGCAACATATATAATGGAAGCTTCTCCGGCCAAAAGATTGCCGGAAACGGCATTACAGCGGCTCTTCTTAAAAGGGAAGGCTTTCGCGTCATTTCTGAGCACCAATTGGATGAACTATAAACCGAAGTGCAGTCTTTGACTGCGCTTTATTTTATTCTTCAGCATCAATCTTTAGAACCGTTTTAAAATAAAATTTCATAATTTCCAATTTTATGTTGAAATAAAATTCCATTAAAAATATACTGAAAATTAAGAAATATATATGCCATTTTTGATCAGGAGGATTCCGGATGAAAAACAGCAATCTCAGCTCCTTAACGACCGAGCGCCGCAATGAAAATGCAAAGCACATCCATCAGGCGGACACATTGGACATTTTAAAAATCATGAATGAAGAGGACAAAAAGGTGGCTGAAGCGGTTGAAGCGGTATTGCCGGATGTAAAAACCGCAGTCGATTATGCAGTCGGGTCATTGCAGAAAGGGGGACGAATCATCTACATTGGTGCGGGCACAAGCGGACGGCTCGGCGTACTCGATGCAGCGGAATGCCCGCCGACATTCAGCATTTCTCCCAATACTGTCAGAGGGCTTATCGCAGGAGGCCAAAAAGCATTATTCGAAGCCGTCGAAGGTGCCGAGGATCGTGAAGAGCTCGGAGCACAAGACTTAAAATCCATCCATCTGTCAAACAAGGATACCGTCATCGGCATTGCCGCCAGCGGGCGAACCCCTTATGTATACGGCGCTCTGAAATACGCCGGAAAAATCGGTGCAAAAACGATTTCCTTAACCTGTAACAAGCAATCGGCAATCAGCCAAGCGGCCGAACACAGCATTGAAGTGATCGTCGGTCCCGAGGTTATCGCGGGATCGACTCGAATGAAGGCGGCAACCGCGCATAAAATGATTCTGAACATGATCTCGACAACATCTATGATTCGATTGGGAAAAGTTTATGAAAACTTGATGGTCGATGTGAACGTAAGCAATGAGAAATTAAAACAGCGGGCGATCCGCATTATTCAAACCGTTACAGGAGCTGAACTGCAAACGGCTGAAAAAGCGCTGCAAGCGGCCGGTAACCGCGTAAAAACGGCTATCATCATGATCAAAACAAATACGGATGCCGCTGCAGCGGAGAAGCTGCTGAAGCAAGCGGAAGGCAATATCGAAAAAGCACTAGCGGCAAACGAAAAAAACGCGTGAAGGAAGGAGAAAGCCATGGCCGCAGGAGGATTAGACATGATCCGCACGATGCTTCACAAGCTTCCGCAGTCTGAACGGAAACTGGCCGAATATATTTTGGAAAATCCGCAGGAAATCGTCAACAGCACCATCCAGGAAATCAGCGGAGCCGCAAATACGAGCGGAGCCGCAGCGATCCGGCTCTGCAAATCGCTCGGGCTAAAAGGATACCAGGATTTAAAGCTGCGAATCGCCGGTGATTTAATGAGATCTGCAGATCAAGGCTACCGGGATATAGAACCGCAGGAACCTCTGTATTCAATCGCTCAAAAAACAGCGAGCAATTCCATTCAGGTGATCCGCGACACATTGGACAATATTGACCAACTCGAACTCCAAAAAGCGATTCAAATGCTGATCACAGCGGGGACGGTCCACTTTTGCGGCATCGGCGCCTCAGGGATTGTCGCACAGGATGCCCAGCAAAAATTTTTACGAATTAAAAAAGGGGCTACCGCATTTACAGACATGCACCTTATCGCATCATTAATCGCCAATGCTGACGAACATGACATTGTATTCGCCATTTCACATTCCGGCGAAACCCGTGAGATCATCGATGTGCTGAAGCTGGCAAAAGAACGCGGCGTGAAAACGATCGGTTTAACCCGCTTCGGACAGTCAGCCGTTTCTTCAATTTGCGATGTTGCTCTGTATACGTCATGTTCGAATGAAGCGCCGTTTCGAAGTGCTGCAACCTCCTCTCGTTTAGCCCAGCTTTATATGATTGACATTTTGTTTTTAGGTATGGCCGCAAAGCGTTATGAAGAAACGATTCAATATATTGATCAGTCAAAAGCGGCCATTCAAACAATGGGAGCAAACAGATCTTAACAACAAAGGGGGAATTGTCAATGAGCGAACAAAAGAAACATGCCGGCTTGGCAAAGCGCATTCTGGAACTTGCGGGAGGAGCGGCGAATGTCGCGGACTATACCCATTGCATGACGCGTCTGCGGATCACGCCAGTTGATAAAGAAAAAGCAGACATCGATTCAATTAAAGCGCTTGAAGGAGTCATCGGCGTCGTCGAAGCCGAAACACTGCAAATCATACTCGGTACAGGCGTTGTTCAGCATGTATCAGATGAATTCGGGGAGCTGCTCAAAAAAGCGGATCACTTTAACGTAAAGGAAGCAGCAGCCAAAAACAAAACCGCAGTTTCAAAGAAAAACGCCACACCCTTTAAACTGTTTTTACGGCGGATCGCAAGCATTTTTATCCCGCTTATTCCCGCATTAGTGGCATCGGGTCTGATCACGGGCATCACCAAAGCCGTGATCCAGGCAGGGTGGCTCGCCGAAAAATCCCAGCCGGCCATCATCTTAACCGTCATCGGCTCCGGTTTATTTGCGTATTTGGGCATCCTTGTCGGCGTGAACGCGGCGAAAGAGTTCGGCGGCTCCCCGGCACTCGGCGGCTTGGCCGGTATTTTGATCATCAATCCGGCCGCCGCTGATATCAACCTTTTCGGCGCAGCGCTTCTCCCTGGCCGGGGCGGATTGATCGGCGTTCTATTCGCCGCCATTTTCATCGCCTTTATCGAAAAGCGAGTCAGGCGTTTAATTCCCCATTCACTCGATATCATTGTCACACCTACCGTCTCCCTTCTGCTCACAGGAATCGTCACTTACGTTATTTTCATGCCGGTCGGCGGCTTTATTTCTGATGCGATTACTTCGGGACTTTTAGCCATATTAAATATAGGCGGCATATTCGCCGGATTTATATTGGGCGCAACCTTTCTGCCGCTTGTCGTTACCGGACTGCATCAAGGCCTGACGCCTGTTCACATGGAATTGATCAATTCGATCGGCGACGATCCGCTCCTGCCGATTTTGGCAATGGGCGGTGCAGGCCAAGTAGGGGCCGCTTTTGCGATCTACTTAAAAACGAAAAAAGCGAAACTGAAAAGAGCGGTTGCCGGCGGACTTCCGTCAGGATTGCTCGGCATCGGCGAACCGCTGATTTTCGGAGTAACCCTTCCTCTCGGGCGCCCGTTTTTAACCGCTTGCCTAGGAGCCGGAGTCGGTGGAGCATTTCAAGCTTATTTTAAAATCGCAACCGTATCGATAGGCGTATCAGGACTCCCTCTTTCATTTCTGGTTCATACCCATCAAATCATCTTATACATCATCGGTTTATTCATCTCATATGCTGCCGGCCTTTTCTTTACGTACGCATTCGGGTTTAACGACGATATGGCGGTTGAATTTGATTAAACGTTTGTTTAAAATTTCCACTAAACCGTTTTTAAGGAGGGATTGGCGGCATGAAAAAACTCATCATCTGCGCTGTTGCAGCGTTTCTCTTTCTTCCATTCCTTTATCCGCACCCATCATCTGCACAAGCTGCTGCTGCAAATGACAGGTACAACCAGAGATACCCTGTTTTACAAAAAGCAAAAAACCCGGAAGATGCCGGTTTTTCTTCAGAAAAACTAAAACGAGTTGACAGGCTCATCGAAGAAGACGTTGCAGCCGGATTCCCCGGCGCCTCCCTCATTGTCATCAAAGACGGAAAGATCGTGAAACAAAAAGCATACGGATACAAGCAAAAATACAGCGGACTCACTCCTTTGAAACATCCGGGAAAAATGAAAACCGCTACGATGTTTGACCTTGCTTCCAACACGAAAATGTATGCCGTCAACTTTGCTTTGCAGCATTTGGCGAGCCGGGGTGAGCTCGACCTGAACTCAAAAGTCTCCCGCTATATTCCCGAATTCAAAGATGCTCCCGAAGACGCTATTAAAGGAAAAGATGCACTTCGCGTCATCGATTTGCTGCATCATACGGCAGGATTCCCGGCAAGCTGGAACTATTACGATCCAAAAACGGCCGGAAAGCTTTACTCCCAGACAAGGGCAAAAACGTTGGAATTTCTTTCAAAAACCCCTTTGGCATATAAACCGGGTACAAAACAAGTCTACAGTGATATCGACTACATGCTGCTTGGCCTGATCATTGAAAAGATAACGGGCCAGCGCCTTGATTCATATATTGAAAATCGGTTTTACCGTCCTCTCGGCCTGCGCCATACATTGTTTAACCCGCTGCAAAAGGGCTTCAAGCCTTCACAGTTTGCAGCCACGGAGTTAATGGGAAACACGCGGGACGGCACGATTTCGTTTCCTAATATCAGAAGCTACACGCTGCAAGGTGAGGTTCACGATGAAAAAGCGTTTTACTCGATGGAAGGCATTTCAGGACACGCCGGACTGTTTTCAACAACCGAGGATATGGCGGTGCTGCTTCAGGTCATGCTGAACGGAGGAGGCTACGGCTCTCAAAAGTTTTTTGACCGTGCTATCATTTCTCAGTTTACGAAGCCGTCAAACATGGATGCCACATACGGATTAGGGTGGCGGCTTAACGGCAGCGCCGACATGGAGTGGATGTTCGGAAAGCATGCAAGCAGCAGAGCTTACGGACACACAGGCTGGACCGGAACGATTACCGTCATCGACCTGGAATATCGGCTCGGCATCGTTTTATTGACCAATAAAAAACATTCTCCCGTCATCAATCCCGCGGAAAATCCGAATCAGTTCGAAGGTGATCTATTTTCAACCGGAAAATACGGCAGCGTAATAACCGCTGTTTACGAAGCGCTAAAATCATAAATAGGAGGGGCAAGCAGTATGAAAGGATTGTTTCGATATGCACTGATCGCCGTGTTGCTGGCATCTCAAGCTATACATCCCGATACGCGTACAGCCGAGGCGAAACAACATTCCGGACATAGCGTCAAACAGATCGTCAGCAGTATGACGCTTGAAGAAAAAATCGGGCAAATGCTTATGCCGGATTTTAGAAATTGGAAGAAGAAAGAGGATTCAAGCGCCAAGGGATTGACGGAAATGAACGATGAAATAGCAGGCATCATCCAAAAGTATCATCTCGGCGGCGTGATTCTTTTCGCCGAAAATGTCACAGGCACGGAGCAAACAGTTCGTTTAACCGACGGTCTGCAAAAAGCAAGCCGCGGCATTCCGCTCTTTATCACGATTGATCAGGAAGGCGGCATCGTCACAAGACTTGAATCGGGAACAAACCTGCCGGGCAATATGGCCATCGGCGCTTCTAAAAACGCGAAAAATGCTTACCGGTCAGGAAATATCATCGGAAAAGAATTAGCCGCATTAGGAATCAACGTTAATTTCAGTCCTGTGCTTGACGTCAACAACAATCCCGACAACCCTGTGATCGGCGTCCGCTCCTACAGCTCCAAACCGGAACTCGCGGCGGGGCTCGGCATTCAGGCCATGAAAGGGCTTCAAAAAGAAAACATCGCTGCTACAGCGAAGCATTTTCCCGGCCACGGAGATACGGCGGTTGACAGCCATTACGGCCTCCCGCTTGTACCGCATGATCAAGAACGGCTCAAACGCGTTGAACTTTATCCATTTAAACAAGGGATCGATGCAGGCATCGATATGATCATGACGGCCCACGTCCAGTTCCCGGCATTCGATGACACGACATATAAAAGCAAAAAGGACGGACAGGATATCATGGTTCCGGCGACACTGTCCAAAAAAGTGATGACAGACCTTCTGCGAAAAGACCTCGGATTTGACGGTGTCGCAGTGACAGACGCTTTAAACATGAAAGCCATCTCCGACAACTTCGGCCGCGAGGAAGCCGTCGTCATGGCTGTGAAAGCAGGCGTTGACATTGCACTTATGCCTGCAGAAGTGACGTCACTGGAAACAGAGAAAAACCTGGCAAACGTATATGAAGCCCTTCTGAAAGCAGTCCGCCAGGGAAATATCCCCATTGAACAAATTAACCGGTCGATAGAACGGATCCTTTCTTTAAAGAGCAAGCGCGGCATTCTTGACGGTAACTCTTCTGGATCATTACAGAAAAAAATAAAGCACGCCTTAAAAACGGTAGGAAACCACAAACATGCCAAAGCAGAAATGAAAATGGCGAAAGAAGGCGTAACCGTCTTAAAAAACGATGACCGCACACTCCCGTTTAAAGCGAAAAAAGGGGACACCATCCTTATCCTGGCACCATACGAAGATCAAACAAAAGCGATGTCCAAAACGGTCAGAAGAATAAAGAAAACGGCGGTCGTGAAGGAATATCAATTTGCTGAGAAGGTTTTTAATCAGGATGTTCAAAAGCTGATCGATGAGGCTGACTATATCGTTACCGGCTCATATGTGGTCAAAAACGATCCGGTTGTAAACGACGGAGTGATCGACGATGCCATTCAAGACTCAAGCAAATGGGCCACCGCTTTTCCGCGGGCTGCTATGCTGTATGCCCAGGCTAAACAGAAAAAGTTTGCCTTAATGAGTCTCCGCAATCCATACGATACAGCGAATTTTGAAGAAGCAAAAGCAGTCATTGCGGTATACGGATTTAAAGGCTACACAAACGGACGTTTCAGGCAGCCAAACATTCCGGCGGGCATAGAAGTCATTTTTGGAAAAGCGAAGCCTAAAGGAACCTTGCCCGTTGATATCCCTTCCGTAACGCAGCCGGGAAACATCCTTTACGAATATGGCTATGGATTGAACATCAAAAACGGCAAACCGTTGAAATCGGAGGGATTGCAATGATGAAAAAAGCATCCTGGCTGCTCGCAGGAGTCATTGTTCTCAGTACATTGACGGCAGCATCTGCCAACCCTAAAAATGAAAAGAAAGCAAAGGTCTCTCCAGGAATAGAAGTACTGATGAATAAGAAAAACATGTTAAAAGGAAAAAAAGTCGGTTTGATCACAAATCCAACAGGGGTGGACGCCAAACTGAACAGCAGCATCGATTTGCTCCATCAAGATCCGGACATTGAGCTCACTGCGCTTTTCGGACCGGAACACGGCGTGCGTGGCGATGCTCAGGCAGGGGACAAAGTCGACTCGTATATCGATGAAAAAACCGGCCTTCCCGTTTACAGCCTTTACGGCAATACGAAGAAACCGACTCCTGAGATGCTGAAGAATGTTGACGTTCTCCTGTTCGATATCCAAGATGTCGGGACCCGTTTCTATACGTACATTTATACAATGGCATATGCCATGGAAGCTGCAAAAGAAAACGACATTCCGTTTATCGTTTTGGACCGGCCGAACCCGCTGGGAGGAATAAAAGTGGAAGGACCTGTTCTTGATCCAAACTTTTCATCTTTTGTCGGAAGATACCCCATTCCGTTAATACACGGCATGACGGCAGGGGAACTCGCGCAGCTGTTTAATGAGGAATTTAACATCGGCGCCGACCTGACCGTCGTCAAAATGAAAGGCTGGAAACGGCGAATGTCTTTTGAAGATACCGGGCTTCCTTTCGTCCTTCCTTCGCCAAACATGCCGACAGTTGATACTGCCACAGCCTATCCCGGCATGGGCTTAATTGAAGGAACAAATATTTCAGAAGGAAGGGGAACGACGAAACCGTTTGAGTTAATCGGCGCCCCTTACATCAAAAGTACGGAGCTCGTCGAGAAATTAAACAGCTTGAAACTGTCCGGCGTCCGATTCAGAGCGGCTTCATTTACACCGACCTTTTCAAAACACCAAAACAAATTGTGCCACGGTGTGGAGATCTATGTGACAAACCGGTCCGCTTTTCAGCCGGTGAAAACCGGGATATTCATCATCAAAACGATCCATGACCTATATCCGGATGGCTTTCAATTTCTTTCTTCCAACAACTTCAATCTCCTGATCGGCAACGGCTGGGTCAAAACAATGATTGAAAAAGGAGCTTCAGCAGAAGACATCGTCAAAAGATATGAAGGTGAACAGAAGCGGTTTATGAACATTAGAAAGAAATACCTGTTATATTAAGAAAAGCAGACGCTGGTTTAAACCTCCATACGTACTACATGACAAATTTGATTCGAACAATGCCCTGCCTTTTAAGAAGGCAGGCTTGTTTTATTATCCAACTGATACGCCCTTTTCAATTCGCTTTTGGCCAGCAAGTGCCCAAACAACGCAGCCAGAATTTGCTGAAACAGCATGCCAATCACAACGGGCACCGCTACCTGTGCCGGAAAAAAGCTGGTTGCCAAAACGGCCCCTGCGCTAATATTTCGCATTCCTCCCGTAAAGATTAAAGCAACGATTTCTTCGTGAGGCCGCTTCAGCATTCTGCCCAGCAGCCAAGCCGTCATATAACCGGTAAAAGCCACTAAAAACACCGTCACGGCTATCGTAACAAACCTTAAATCGACCGTTCTTAAATAAGGAGCGACAACTGAGCTGTTGATCGCCACCACAACGGCTAATCCCATTTTTGAGAACGGAGCGCAATTCGCGCTCAAACGCGCCGTTCTGTCTGGTGCAGCAAACTGGTTGACCAG
This sequence comes from Bacillus sp. FSL K6-0138, assembly GCF_037982765.1. Taxonomy (NCBI): domain Bacteria; kingdom Bacillati; phylum Bacillota; class Bacilli; order Caryophanales; family Bacillaceae; genus Bacillus; species Bacillus sp. FSL K6-0138. The sequence continues at coordinate 217,230 of NZ_CP150286.1, read as the reverse complement.
CATGCCTAACAGAGAAGGGATGACAACCATCCCAAACAGCCCCTTCATCATCCCCGCTATATCCATTTCGACCTGAGCTCCTGCCAGAATGGACAGACTAAATGGTACGACAAAAGGCGAAAGAATTGTATCAATCAAAATGACCGAAAGGGTTAATCCGATATTTCCTTTATACATGGCAGCCCAAATCATGCTAGTGATGCCGGTGGGGATCACAACACCAAGAATGAGTCCCGTAATCGTCAACGAATCCCCGTTGAATACAATATGTCCAGTCCCCCATGCCAATACCGGCATAAACAAATGTAGAACAAATAAAGCCAGCAGCATCGGCAACGGGTGAACCACCGCAGCTTTCAGCGACTGAAAGTTGGCGCTCAAGCTTCCGGCAAAGGTCATAAAAGCAAAAATCCACGGCACAAATGCAGCAAATCCATGTAATTGTTCTGAAAGCAATACCCCGCAAACGACGCTTGCAGGCGTCAGCAAAGGCATTATTTTCCCAAGTGTTTTATTGATTGTCTGAAGCATAGATGCAAACGCCCGCTCTCTTTAAATGATCATACGTTCATTATAGCAAAAGACGGATGTCAAAACAGGAAGGTAAAAAGAAGTGGGTGTCCGGGGAAAGCCTATTTAAAGCGTGATCAGCTGCATGCATTCTTTTTTTAATAGGGAAAACTGCCAAAATCGAATCGACCTTAAACAGTCTGACCTGTCGTTTCTGAAAACAAAACGCTTTAACATACCCATTTTTGATGTCATTGACTAATATCGTCCGCTTAGAAAACTCATGTTCTTTCATGTAAATGATCTCAACGGGAAAACCCTCTGCCATAGCACGATTCAGCAGCTTTTTCATCCTCTCGCTCCTTTCGCATACCATCATTCTATACGAACACACGTTCTTTTTCAAGTAGAAAAAATAAACAATGTATGAAATCATTTATTATTGGAAGAAACTTTTTAAGGGGATGATGCGTCAGTAAATACGTGACATTTATTAGAAGGAGCCCAGCCATGTCCAGAACACACAAAAGCACAAGAGTATATAAAAGAAAAAAACGGCGGAATAAAAGGCTTTTATTCGCTGCGATCCTTGTTTGCGCAATCATTTACATCGCTTTTCCGAAGATGCCAAGCGATCATTATGAAAAACAGTCGCAAGCAACCGAGAAACAAATAAAGCCGGAAAAGAAAAAAGAGCCGAAAGTGAAAAAAGAAAAAACACAAAGCGAAATCGTCACGAAAAACGAGAATAAACAACTGGATGATTATTTAAAAAATATTGGTTTCAGCGGGACGGCATTGATTGTAAACGAAGGAAAAATCGTCACAAACAAAGGCTACTCCTATGCAAACCGCAAGAAAAAAGTGCCGAATACACCCGAAACCGTTTATTATGTCGGTTCATCACAAAAAGCGATCATCGCCGCTTCCATTCTCCAGCTTGAAGAAAGAGGCCTGCTGTCAGTAAACGATCCGGTTTCTACATATATTCCGGATTTTCCAAACGGCACGAATATTACCCTTTACAATCTCCTCACTCATACATCGGGGATTAAAGGACACAACGAAGGCAGCAGTTATATTTCACCGGACAATCTTTTAAAAGATATCGAAGCTCAAGGAATTAAAAATGCTCCTGGAAAATGGGATTACAAAGACTCCAACTATTCCGTACTGGCATACATCGTAACGAAGCTGAGCGGTGAATCTTTAAATGCATATGTTACAAACCATATCTTTAAACCTGCGGGCATGAAACACGCAGGGTTTTACAAAACGTTTGCAAAGCAACCCCAACCGTCAACAGGCTATAAGCTGAATGCTATTAAAAAGCTGTATACTCCCGATATGCCCGATTTATCACAGCTGTACGGAGCAGGGGATATCTATATGACAGCATACGATATGTATTTATTCGATAAAGCGCTCTTTGAAAGAAAAATCATTTCTGATCAAAGTTTTACAAAAATGTTTACGCCCAATCAGGAAACATACGGCATGGGTTTTTATATTTCTCCCGGAAGCTACTCAAACCACGGCGTAATGCCTGGTTACAACATTTTAAACAGCTTTAGCAAAACAGGGAGCAAATATGTCATTCTCTTTTCAAATATACAAAACAACATTAAATCATTCGGCGTCGTTAATAACCGGATTTTCTCTATTTTGAATGCATCCGAATGATAAAGCAGGAGACACTTTCACTCTTGTTTAAACAAACGTTTGTTTAAGAAAGAGGTGAAAGTGTCTTTTAAGTAACCGTCATAAAACAAAAATAAGCAGGCATTATGCCTGCTTTAAAAATACCGTTATAAACAAAAAAAGCTTTCCCCTTAATTGGAGAAACCTTGTCATATCAAGATATCTACTTAAGCTTCCAAGCGGGCTCGAACCGCTGACCTCTTCCTTACCATGGAAGTGCTCTACCTGCTGAGCTATGGAAGCATTGGCTCCGCAGGTAGGATTCGAACCTACGACCGATCGGTTAACAGCCGATTGCTCTACCACTGAGCTACTGCGGAATAAAATAAGCTTCATTTCATGCAAGGTAAAGATATAAATAAACAGCTTGGCGGCGTCCTACTCTCACAGGGGGAAACCCCCAACTACCATCGGCGCTGAAGAGCTTAACTTCCGTGTTCGGCATGGGAACGGGTGTGACCTCTTCGCCATCGCCACCAAACTTATATTGAGAGGTGTTCTCTCAAAACTAGATAACGATATGACATTCATGTTTGGTTAAGTCCTCGATCGATTAGTATCTGTCAGCTCCATGTGTCGCCACACTTCCACCTCAGACCTATCAACCTGATCATCTTTCAGGGATCTTACTTCCTTAAAGGAATGGGAAATCTCATCTTGAGGGGGGCTTCATGCTTAGATGCTTTCAGCACTTATCCCGTCCGCACATAGCTACCCAGCGATGCCCTTGGCAGAACAACTGGTACACCAGCGGTGCGTCCATCCCGGTCCTCTCGTACTAAGGACAGCTCCTCTCAAATTTCCTGCGCCCGCGACGGATAGGGACCGAACTGTCTCACGACGTTCTGAACCCAGCTCGCGTACCGCTTTAATGGGCGAACAGCCCAACCCTTGGGACCGACTACAGCCCCAGGATGCGATGAGCCGACATCGAGGTGCCAAACCTCCCCGTCGATGTGGACTCTTGGGGGAGATAAGCCTGTTATCCCCGGGGTAGCTTTTATCCGTTGAGCGATGGCCCTTCCATGCGGAACCACCGGATCACTAAGCCCGACTTTCGTCCCTGCTCGACTTGTAGGTCTCGCAGTCAAGCTCCCTTGTGCCTTTACACTCTGCGAATGATTTCCAACCATTCTGAGGGAACCTTTGGGCGCCTCCGTTACCTTTTAGGAGGCGACCGCCCCAGTCAAACTGCCCACCTGACACTGTCTCCCTGCCCGATAAGGGCAGCGGGTTAGAAGGTCAATACAGCCAGGGTAGTATCCCACCGATGCCTCCACCGAAGCTGGCGCTCCGGTTTCCAAGGCTCCTACCTATCCTGTACAAGCTGTACCAACATTCAATATCAGGCTGCAGTAAAGCTCCACGGGGTCTTTCCGTCCTGTCGCGGGTAACCTGCATCTTCACAGGTACTATAATTTCACCGAGTCTCTCGTTGAGACAGTGCCCAGATCGTTGCGCCTTTCGTGCGGGTCGGAACTTACCCGACAAGGAATTTCGCTACCTTAGGACCGTTATAGTTACGGCCGCCGTTTACTGGGGCTTCAATTCGCACCTTCGCATAAGCTAAGCGCTCCTCTTAACCTTCCAGCACCGGGCAGGCGTCAGCCCCTATACTTCGCCTTACGGCTTCGCAGAGACCTGTGTTTTTGCTAAACAGTCGCCTGGGCCTATTCACTGCGGCTCTCTCGGGCTTGCACCCTAACAGAGCACCCCTTCTCCCGAAGTTACGGGGTCATTTTGCCGAGTTCCTTAACGAGAGTTCTCTCGATCACCTTAGGATTCTCTCCTCGCCTACCTGTGTCGGTTTGCGGTACGGGCACCTCTCACCTCGCTAGAGGCTTTTCTTGGCAGTGTGGAATCAGGAACTTCGCTACTATATTTCACTCGCCATCACAGCTCAGCCTTTGCGGGAAACGGATTTGCCTATTTCCCAGCCTAACTGCTTGGACGCGGATATCCAATACCGCGCTTACCCTATCCTCCTGCGTCCCCCCATTGCTCAAACGGTGAGGAGGTGGTACAGGAATATCAACCTGTTATCCATCGCCTACGCCTTTCGGCCTCGGCTTAGGTCCCGACTAACCCTGAGCGGACGAGCCTTCCTCAGGAAACCTTAGGCATTCGGTGGAGGGGATTCTCACCCCTCTTTCGCTACTCATACCGGCATTCTCACTTCTAAGCGCTCCACGAGTCCTTCCGGTCTCGCTTCACAGCCCTTAGAACGCTCTCCTACCACTGTTCGCAAGAACAGTCCGCAGCTTCGGTGATACGTTTAGCCCCGGTACATTTTCGGCGCAGAGTCACTCGACCAGTGAGCTATTACGCACTCTTTAAATGGTGGCTGCTTCTAAGCCAACATCCTGGTTGTCTAAGCAACTCCACATCCTTTTCCACTTAACGTATACTTTGGGACCTTAGCTGGCGGTCTGGGCTGTTTCCCTTTCGACTACGGATCTTATCACTCGCAGTCTGACTCCCAAGGATAAGTCTTTGGCATTCGGAGTTTGACTGAATTCGGTAACCCGGTAGGGGCCCCTAGTCCAATCAGTGCTCTACCTCCAAGACTCTTACCTTGAGGCTAGCCCTAAAGCTATTTCGGAGAGAACCAGCTATCTCCAGGTTCGATTGGCATTTCACCCCTACCCACACCTCATCCCCGCACTTTTCAACGTGCGTGGGTTCGGGCCTCCATTCAGTGTTACCTGAACTTCACCCTGGACATGGGTAGATCACCTGGTTTCGGGTCTACGACCACGTACTCATGCGCCCTATTCAGACTCGCTTTCGCTGCGGCTCCGTCTTTTCAAACTTAACCTTGCACGGGATCGTAACTCGCCGGTTCATTCTACAAAAGGCACGCCATCACCCGTTAACGGGCTCTGACTACTTGTAGGCACACGGTTTCAGGATCTCTTTCACTCCCCTTCCGGGGTGCTTTTCACCTTTCCCTCACGGTACTGGTTCACTATCGGTCACTAGGGAGTATTTAGCCTTGGGAGATGGTCCTCCCGGATTCCGACGGAATTTCACGTGTTCCGCCGTACTCAGGATCCACTCAGGAGAGAACGAAGTTTTGACTACAGGGCTGTTACCTCCTATGGCGGGCCTTTCCAGACCTCTTCGTCTACCCCGTTCTTTTGTAACTCCGTATAGAGTGTCCTACAACCCCAAGAGGCAAGCCTCTTGGTTTGGGCTGTTCCCGTTTCGCTCGCCGCTACTCAGGGAATCGCATTTGCTTTCTCTTCCTCCGGGTACTTAGATGTTTCAGTTCCCCGGGTCTGCCTTCACATATCCTATGGATTCAGATATGGATACTGCTCCATTACGAGCAGTGGGTTTCCCCATTCGGAAATCTCCGGATCAAAGCTTGCTTACAGCTCCCCGAAGCATATCGGTGTTCGTCCCGTCCTTCATCGGCTCCTAGTGCCAAGGCATCCACCGTGCGCCCTTTCTAACTTAACCGTTAAAAAGAATCACTACGTGATATCTTGCATTACAATTGAATGTGAATGTCTTGCTATCGTTATCTAGTTTTCAAAGAACAACGCACAGGATGTGCTAACACATGCGTTGCCACAGGACGTGGCGTCTTTAGCAGGTGTCTCCTATGTCGAAGAATCAAATGATCCTTCAAAACTAAACAAGAACTAAACGCACCTGTCTGCAAGACCGCAAGGTCTTGCATTCCGTATAATATCCTTAGAAAGGAGGTGATCCAGCCGCACCTTCCGATACGGCTACCTTGTTACGACTTCACCCCAATCATCTGTCCCACCTTCGGCGGCTGGCTCCAAAAGGTTACCTCACCGACTTCGGGTGTTACAAACTCTCGTGGTGTGACGGGCGGTGTGTACAAGGCCCGGGAACGTATTCACCGCGGCATGCTGATCCGCGATTACTAGCGATTCCAGCTTCACGCAGTCGAGTTGCAGACTGCGATCCGAACTGAGAACAGATTTGTGGGATTGGCTTAGCCTCGCGGCTTCGCTGCCCTTTGTTCTGCCCATTGTAGCACGTGTGTAGCCCAGGTCATAAGGGGCATGATGATTTGACGTCATCCCCACCTTCCTCCGGTTTGTCACCGGCAGTCACCTTAGAGTGCCCAACTGAATGCTGGCAACTAAGATCAAGGGTTGCGCTCGTTGCGGGACTTAACCCAACATCTCACGACACGAGCTGACGACAACCATGCACCACCTGTCACTCTGCCCCCGAAGGGGAAGCCCTATCTCTAGGGTTGTCAGAGGATGTCAAGACCTGGTAAGGTTCTTCGCGTTGCTTCGAATTAAACCACATGCTCCACCGCTTGTGCGGGCCCCCGTCAATTCCTTTGAGTTTCAGTCTTGCGACCGTACTCCCCAGGCGGAGTGCTTAATGCGTTTGCTGCAGCACTAAAGGGCGGAAACCCTCTAACACTTAGCACTCATCGTTTACGGCGTGGACTACCAGGGTATCTAATCCTGTTCGCTCCCCACGCTTTCGCGCCTCAGCGTCAGTTACAGACCAGAGAGTCGCCTTCGCCACTGGTGTTCCTCCACATCTCTACGCATTTCACCGCTACACGTGGAATTCCACTCTCCTCTTCTGCACTCAAGTTCCCCAGTTTCCAATGACCCTCCCCGGTTGAGCCGGGGGCTTTCACATCAGACTTAAAGAACCGCCTGCGCGCGCTTTACGCCCAATAATTCCGGACAACGCTTGCCACCTACGTATTACCGCGGCTGCTGGCACGTAGTTAGCCGTGGCTTTCTGGTTAGGTACCGTCAAGGTACCGCCCTGTTCGAACGGTACTTGTTCTTCCCTAACAACAGAGTTTTACGATCCGAAAACCTTCATCACTCACGCGGCGTTGCTCCGTCAGACTTTCGTCCATTGCGGAAGATTCCCTACTGCTGCCTCCCGTAGGAGTCTGGGCCGTGTCTCAGTCCCAGTGTGGCCGATCACCCTCTCAGGTCGGCTACGCATCGTCGCCTTGGTGAGCCGTTACCCCACCAACTAGCTAATGCGCCGCGGGTCCATCTGTAAGTGGTAGCGAAAAGCCACCTTTTATGTTTGAACCATGCGGTTCAAACAAGCATCCGGTATTAGCCCCGGTTTCCCGGAGTTATCCCAGTCTTACAGGCAGGTTACCCACGTGTTACTCACCCGTCCGCCGCTGACCTAAGGGAGCAAGCTCCCGTCGGTCCGCTCGACTTGCATGTATTAGGCACGCCGCCAGCGTTCGTCCTGAGCCAGGATCAAACTCTCCATAAAAAAGTTTGAAAATGACTACGCACGTTTATGTGCGATTTATTTGAATTAACAGGTACGTTTTGTCTTGTTTAGTTTTCAAAGATCATTTCCGCTTTGTTTAGCGGCTTTAATAATATAACACCAAGCTCTCTTTATTGTCAATAACTTTTTTAAAAATTATTCATTAGAGCTTTTTTATGTCAGCTGTTCATCAGCGATGTTTAATAATATATCACGGTCGACCTCACGAAGTCAACCATATTTTTTATTTTATTTCTAAAGGCGAATTATTGTTATGTTCTTTTTTATACAAGCATAAGATGAAAACAAAGCAGCATGGACAAGGAGGAGTTTTTCAGTGAATCATTTTTATGTGTGGCATATCAAACGGGTCAAGCAGCTGATCATCATCATCATTGCCGCATTTGCTACAGCAGCCTTTTTTTATGTGCAGAACATGCTCCCTCTTCCCGTGTTTTCTGCAGGCGGCGAGACAAGGGCGATATATAGAGGGGATTCTGACACAAATGAGGTTTCCCTTACATTCAATATTAGCTGGGGAGATGAAAAAGCTTTACCCATTTTAGATACATTAAAAGCAAACGGAATAAAAAACGCCACCTTTTTTCTGTCGGCTTCATGGGCGGAACGTCATCCTGATGTTGTGAAAAGAATCCAAAAAGACGGCCACCAGATCGGAAACATGGGATATGCTTATAAAAACTACTCTCAAATGAAAAAAAGCGAGATCAGAAAAGACCTGGCCAGGGCGCAGCATTCCTTTCAAAAATTAGGCTTGAAAGATCTCACGCTGCTCAGACCGCCGACAGGCCAGTTTAATAAAGATGTCCTCGATGTCGCAAAGCAATACGGTTACACGATTGTTCATTACAGCATCAATTCCGATGACTGGACGAACCCCGGAGTCCAAAAAATTGTTGAAAACGTGAGCGGCGCTGTAAATGCCGGAGATATCGTCCTTTTACACGCTTCAGATTCAGCAAAGCAGACAGAAGAGGCTCTGCCTGAAATCATTCATCATCTGCGAAGCAAGGGGCTCAAAAATGTAACGATCAGTGAATTAATTGCAAATACCGATGCCAAATCTTCCGAGGTCAAATAAACGTTTATGAACGGCTTAGGAATTTCGGCAGCATTAAAAGCTGAAAAGCGTTGCAGCTTAACAAGGGAAGCAGCATTAAATATAGCCAGTCCTCTTCATTCACCCTTAACGCCGGGAACCATTCCATGACCGTAAAGACGATCATTAAAAACAATGCGGAAACAAACGTTTTTTTCGAGGACTGTTTTTGTTTCATGTAAGCCGCAATAAGACCGATGATCATGATCAACAGCGGCAGCCAAATATAAGGAACGATCGATCCGCTTCCCTCTCCGAAAAACAAATAACGCAAATAAACCAAGTCAAACGTTACAAATATAATCAAAAAGAGCTGTATCGAGTTCCATAAAGAATGCGATCTGAAAATCTCAAGCGCAAAACGGTGGATCGTTAAGAAGATCACAAACCCCATTTGGGCAATGACGCTGAAAATCATGCCCACCCCGACAAACCAAAACAAAACCGAGAGAATCTCCAACACCTCAAACGACAGAAACAGCTCCTTGTATCTTCCCCATTCTATGGCAAAACCGATAATACTTGTCGTCAGCGCGCCTACTCCTAAAACAGAAAAGAAAAATCGAACAAGGTTACGGCTTTTCATTGTAGACTTCCCAACCCCTAAGTGCGATATTTTGTAATGCATAAATTTATGAAAGACATTCATATTAAAGGTAAGACGAGTTTTCGAAAGGAGCTTAAGCATGTTTAAATCCGCATTGCTATGGATAAGCTGTTTTCTGTTTCTATCTGTAACAGCTTGTGCTCCCAAGGACCAAGCAGCTGAAATGGACTATGATGAAACAAAAAAAATGGTTGTCGATATATTAAAAACAGATGACGGAAAAAAAGCAATTCAAGACGTATTAAATGATGACAAAATGAATCAAACGCTTGCAATGGATGAAAAAACGGTTAAAGATACGGTTGAAAAAACGCTGACTTCCAAAAAAGGAACAGAGTTTTGGAAGACGGTGTTTGAAGATCCGAAATTTGCCTCCAGCTTCGCCAAAACGATGCAAAATGAACACGAAGCCGTGCTGAAAAAATTGATGAAAGATCCGGATTACCAAAAGATGCTGATGGGCGTCCTTCAGGATCCGGAAATGACGAAAAAATACGGCGAACTGGTCAGGAGCCGGGAATTCCGAACCCACCTTAAGGAAGTGATAACAGAAACCCTTTCAAGCCCTCTTTACCGGAAACAATTTGAAGACGAGCTGAAAAAAGCAGCTGCCGAAACCGCGAAAGAAGGCGGCGGGGAAAAATAGACGTAAACCGTCCGCTGTTAAAGCTTCTTCCCCGGAAGAAGCTTTTTTCATGATTTTTCGCTGATCGTTTCATCGATCTTTTTCGCGATATCCATATAAATGAGACCTGTAGGATGGCTTTGGTCGTAAACTGACGGCGCAAAGTCGCTATCATCCCAATCCGGCTGCTTTAACGGAATTTTGCCCAATAACGGAACGCCCAGTTCTTCCGCCAGCTTTTCTCCTCCGCCTTTGCCGAATACATATTCTTTTTCGCCCGTTTTGGCGCTTTCATAGTAAGCCATATTTTCTACGATTCCTACGATTTCGTGATCTGTTTGTAATGCCATCGCCCCTGCTCTGGCTGCGACAAAGGCAGCGGTCGGGTGCGGAGTGGAAACGATGATTTCCTTGCAGCTCGGGAGCATGGAATGGACATCAAGTGCAACGTCTCCAGTGCCCGGCGGAAGATCTAAAATAATATAGTCCACATCTCCCCATTCCACTTCATTGAAGAAATTATTGAGCATTTTTCCGAGCATCGGCCCTCTCCAAATGACCGGCGCGTTGTCTTCGACGAAAAATCCCATGGAAATTACCTTGACGCCAAACCTTTCCACAGGTACGACCTTTTCGCCCTCTATAGTCGGCCTGACGGTGATTCCCATCATATCCGGCACGCTAAAGCCGTAAATATCAGCATCAATCAACCCGACTTTTTTTCCGAGCCGCGCTAAAGATACAGCCAGGTTCACGGAAACAGTCGATTTTCCGACACCGCCTTTACCGCTCGCAACGGCTAAAAAGACAGGCTGTTTTTCACTGTTCAGCAATGTTCTCTCCTGTCCGGAAGACGTTTGCTGGTATTTCATGACGATTTCTTCAGGCAGCTCTTCGAAGCGCAGGCCTACCGTTTCAGCGCCGGCTTCCTTCAGCCGTGTAACGATTTCCTGCTGAAGCTGCATTTGTTCGGCAGATCCCGTTTTTGCGAGCGCCACTTTTACGCTGACATGCCGTTTTTCAGGCTTGATTCTTATGTCTTTCACAGCATCCAGCTCTTTAAGCGGCTTTTGAAGAAAAGGCTCGTACAAATCGCCGACTATTTTTTTTACATCGTCTTCTCGCATCATTGAATCTCACCCTCTGTTGTATTCGTTTACAAAATAAGTATAGCATATCTTTCCTGATAGTGTCTTTGACGTAAAAAGAAACCCTCCTTATTCAGGAGGGTCCCTGTCTTCTGTAAAGTAACGCAGCACGCCCTTATAAACCGAAGCGGCGACCTTGTCCTGATATTTAGGTTTTGCCAGCTGTTTTGCTTCTTTGGGATTGGATAAAAACCCGATTTCAACAAGCGCCCCCGGTTTTTTTACGTTTTGCATCAAATAAATGCCGTGAATCCGTTTTGCTTTACGATTTGTATTTTCAAGGTTGTGTCTCAATTCATCCTGAATGAACTTGGCTGCCCGTTCGTTTTCTTCGTACTGTCCGTAGAAAAAGCTTTGGGCACCGCTCCACCTTGCGGAAGGAATGGCATTCAGATGAATGCTGAGATAAAGATCAGCTTCCGAGTTGTTGATCATGTCGACCCGCTTCCGCAAATCTTCAGCTTTTCTTCGGCTCATGCCTTTCGTTTCTTCAGGGGCGAGATCGCGATCGTCTTCCCGCGTCAACAGCACCAAAGCTCCCTGCTCCTGAAGGTAATCCCTGATTCTTAAAGAAACCTCAAGCGCGATGTCTTTTTCGAGGGTTTCTCCGCTTGATGCCCCTCCGTCCGGACCTCCGTGCCCGGGATCAATGTAGATGATTTTTCCGCTCAGCGGCAGATTCCATGATTTCCACGAATCATCATTATTGAATTGATACTGAAACAAACATAATAAAGCGACAAAGCCGAGCAAAAACCCGAGCCATTTTATTTTTTCTTTCATCCCTTTCCCTCCCGCTTGTCCTTACTACAAGATATGGGACAAGGAGAGGAAATATGATTGGTCTAAAGCGGCAAATTGTACTTTTCGAAATCTCTGATCTTATCTGAGACGGAGCTTGAAACGCTTTTCCCTTTCGCTGAAGCCTTCCTTCCACCAGGTTTGGATAAAGCGTTCACAGGCATAATAGAGCCCTTCATCGTACAGGGTAATATTGAAAGCGGCCGACCAGCTCAGCGCATATTCATAAAGCTCGTGCAGGAGCTCCTTTTCTTCTTTTTCAGAACGGGTCATCGCCTGTCGGGCAGACTCTCCGTGATAGCCGAACTTTCCGAATTGAGCGCCGAGCAAATATGCTTCAATCGCAAAATCAATACAGCCGTCATATAAAATATCCGTATTCTTCGAAAAAAAGTGAAAAAGGGGTGCGAAGCATTCCTCTGCCATGTCCATGATTTTTTCAACAGAGAGTTCCCGCAGAAGCTGCTTCTCCAGATTCACCTGCTTTTTTTGTTTTTCATTAATGAAGGATAATACCGTCCCCATAACACCGCCTCCTTTTTACATTGTATTGTGCAATCAGGAGCGGGAAATCATGCTCAAGCGGCGAAGGGAAACGGAGGAAGAAGCCGAAAATATTAGGAGCCGCGGGATGAAAAGCTATTCGCTTACATAGCTGCTCCATATCTCCTCTTCTTCTTCAGACATGTCGCCAATTACTTTAGAGAAATCCACTTTTTTCTTGCATATGTCCTTCAATACATAAAATTGGTCAAAAGAACCGGTAAACTCCTCTAACGAAGGCGACTGCGCCACCACTTTAAGGTTTGCGATTTCAGAACCATCCAATTCCAGTCTTTTCAGATGTTCCAGACCGGCAAGAGCAGTTGCGTCTTTAATGGTCGAATTTATAAGTTTTAGTGTTTGAAGCGTATGAAGCGTGCCTAAGAAATCAACGTTTTCTAACGTAATATTTTCAACTGTTATAGACCTTAATGTTTTCGAACCTGCTATTGCTTTTATCTCTTCTTCGGTTACATGTTCACTTCCGCATATATATAATCGTTTCAACGTGCTGATTTGAGAAATATCGTTTATTTGCTTTTCGTTGCAAACATTTACCTTTAAAACCTCAAGATTTTTACAGTGACTGAGCGGCGTGTATTCTGCAGCTTGAATATCCGTCATATCCAATTCTCTCAAAGATGATAAATCCGCAAGCGGAGACAAATCGGTCACGTTTGTTTTCTCCACATTTAAATACTGCAGATGTTTCAATTGAGCGATTGGCGTTAAGTCTGTTACCGGGTTATTTCCAAGATAAAGCTTTTTCAAAAAGACCATGCTTTGCAAAGGCGTTAAATCATGAATGCGATTTGCGCTTAAATTCAATTCCCTCATATCCGTGCAGATTGATAGCGGTTTAATGTGGGTCAGCTCCCTGCCAGCTAAACGCAACTTTATCTTGTTACAAAATGCCTTTGGACTTTCAGCCATCGTTTCCACAATCGCAGTCCAGCGATCGTCCAGCTGGCGAAGCCACCGGTCCGCATGTTCAAGATCGGCTTCCTGCGGTCTTGCATGCAGCACCGGAAGTTCCATGGAACGGATGGCATCCAGGAAATGAAGCTCTTCCTCTTTGCCGTAGCTCCAGCTGACGGCATCATCATATTCATCAATCGTATAATGACCATTTTTGAGCGTATTTGTTATATGGATCAGTAAATCAGCCACATTATGAGCAATGACATACTTTATTTCTTCGTCGCGCCCGAAGTTGATCACTTGTCCGGCTTTCCCCTCCTGATCAGGGTCAAGGTCTACGCCAATATGATTTCCTCCGTAATCCCTGCTGATCGGAATCCATCGGCGGTTCGCATATGTTTCTTTAATCCAGCACGGCGGAACCGAATATGCATCGATCTCTTCCAATTCTTCATCTCCCTCAAGCCCCTTCCATATTCGCCACTCCGTGAGCATTTCTTGCAAGGAAAGAAAAGGGAGTCCGAAAAATAATCCGGGGCCCGATTCTTTTTCACCATTATGTGCAAGATAAAGCGCCCTGAGCTCTTCAGGAAACGCGACGTCCATCTCATTTTCAGCTTGTTGAATGTCTTCCTCTGTTGCAGGAGGATTCAAAAACGGACGGAAATGTTGTTTTAATTCAGTATGCAACTGTTTCATCATTGTTTGAATCATCTTTTCTCTCCTTAATGCTTTGTAAGACTAATTACATCATGAATGTGTATCCTTGGCAATCCGGGAAGGGAAACAGAGCGAAAAGCCGAACATGTTAGGAGAGGTGAGCATGAGATGAAAGGTTTGTTTCAGTATAATTGGCAAGTTCGCGATGAATGGTTTGACTGGTGCCTGAAGCAGCCGCCGGAGGAAATCGAAAAGAAGCGTTCAGGCGGTATGGAAAGCATTTTGAAAAACCTGTTTCATATTGTCGATGTTGAGGTAAGCTGGATATATGCCATTTTAGACAGGCCGGACTTCACTCCCGAGTTTTCCGACTACCCGTCGATTCAGCACATTATCAGGTTTTCTGAAGCGTATCGTCCCGAGGTTGAGAGCGTGGTTTTTCATTTTTCCAGCGCAGCCGAACAAAAGCCTGTCAAAGCGTCTTGGTCGGAAGAAACCTATACACAAGGTGATATTTTTAAGGCATTTGATCGCCCATGAAATTCATCACATCGGACAAATGTCTGTCTGGGCGCGGGAGATGAACCGTGTTCCGGTATCCGCTTCATATGTAGAACGGCAACAATAAAAAAGACCCCCAAGACAAAAGTCTTGAGAGCCTTTAAAACGCCATAATTAACGTTTTGAGAACTGAGGTGCACGGCGTGCGCCTTTAAGTCCGTATTTTTTACGCTCTTTTATGTCCTTAAAATCCACCGAAATTCGTCATAATCTCATCCATCTTTATTTCTCGTTTCATTCGATGATAAAATCTCAGGCAATCAGAGAAGATACTATAAAGAAGGTCAAAAAGTGGTCAAAACTCAATTTAAGAGGTCATCAAGTTTTGCCCGTGTCTTCGGCCCGTAAATTCCATCAGCAGATAGCCCGTTCATCATCTGGAACCGTTTGACCGCGTTCGCTGTCTTTGGCCCGTAATATCCGTCGATGCCGTTATTCTTCGCTCCTTTGTCCGGATAGAAGTATAGGGCAGCGCATGCCTCTTGAATCTGCCGGACAGCCGTTCCTTTCATCAGTGGGCTTTTCACCTTATAGATGCCGGTCGGCAGCGTGTACTTTTTAGATGCAGGCTTTTTGCTCTCCTTTTTCGGTTGGGATTTCTTCGGGGCTGACGCTGCTGGTTTTTTGCTCGATCCGCCGGACAACCCGAGATATTTCGCGACGCCGCGCGCGTGTGCTTCCGCTACCGCTTTGACAAATCCGGTATCTTTGAGCCTGTCCGCATCCTCCCGGCGATCAATGAACAGGTTTTCAGTTAGGACAGCAGGCATATGGGTTTCGCGGACTACCGCAAGGTTAGCCTGTTTTAAACCTCTATCCACGATCTGGCCGTATACTTTCATAGTTGCAAGGATTTCAGTGTGCAGCGCCTGCTGTAAGTCGAGCGTGTCACCAGCAGTCCCAGGATAACGGAAAGTTTCGAACCCGGTGCCGCCGCCGGCATTAATATGGAAGGAAACGAATACATCGGCGCCCCATTTATTCGCCATATCTGCCCGCTCTGACAGTTCGTAAAAGACATCAGTCGAACGGGTTAGCTTAACCTCCACGCTATTATAATTAGACTCTAAATAAGATTTTGCATGCTTAACCATCTGCAACACTACATCTTTTTCTTTCAGGCCGTTTGCGGCTGCTCCGGAATCTTTACCGCCGTGCCCTGCATCAAACCATACTTTTTTCATTCTTAATCAATCCTTTCTTATTAGAAAAGGCTGCCGGGCGGCAACCTCATTCGGATTTATTCTGTTGTTTTAAAACCTCGATAGCCTTTGTGATAGGCTCAGGTACATAGACGCCTATTTTGCCCGCGTTTTCTGTAATAGAGATCAATTCATTGATGCAGTAGAAGACAATGGTTACAGTCATGACTAAAAAGCCCATTTCGATTTTATTTTCAATAAGAAGTAAATCGATCATATGGGCAACCGCGACCATTACAAAAATAAAGACTTTGCGAGCAATGCCAATCATACCGGTACGGCTTTTCACCTCTCCATTTATACCAGCTGCAAACAATCCGCTAAAATAATCAACAATCACCAATACCGATAAAATTGTCAAAAGAACGCTCCACCCTCCAAAAAGAAATCCGATTCCTCCGCCAGCAATGGCGATTAAGCTTTTATAGAATGTTTCCAATTTACTTCCTCCTTTTCAAAATAAAAAAGCCGCTGATTAGCCGCTTTAAATTTACTTATTTAGTTGCTGATGCGCCCTCTTGCTGTGTATCTTCCGCCTGCGAGTTGCCTATGCGTTCTTCCTTCAGCTCTTTTTTAAGCTGTTCGTTTTCCTGCTCGAGGTTCTGCCTTCTCTGCCTTTCGTACATGTATAGGCTTCGAGCCTCCGCCAATCTGTCATGCGTATGGTTCATTTCATCTTTGTAAGCCGCTGCCTTTAATGCCTGTCTTTCAAACTGAACTTTTAATTCCTCATGCTGCTTTTTCAATTCTTCAAATGTCATTTTGTTTTCCTCCTTATACTTCGTCCGGGAATGCTTTGCCCCGTGGATTTGCCATGATTTCCGTGCGCTCTTCATCAGTAATCAGACCATTTTCGACATGGATGTAAAGCTCTTTTGTGGTGATACTTCCATTCAGCCAACAGTAATAAAAATGCCCGTAGTAACGACTTTTACCTTCGAACACATCTACCGCCCCCATCACGATTTTGTCCCTTCGAGTCTCAGGATTAAGTCATTGGCAAGACGCTGAGTGTATACCAACTGTTCCCGCAACATCTCTTTTTCTGTTTTTTGGCCGACTTTCTCTTTTGCTTCGATGTTTTGCTCATTTGGTACTAATTTCATTGGTGGCCTCCCACTTGTGAAAATTGAATATTTCTCCGGTTCGGCTGCCGTCGGTGTCTACCGTTATACTTAAAAGTGTATGGATAAGCCGCTTGTCACCGCTGTATCCCGGATAATACCCGTCTGGATCTACGTATGACCGGTTCAAAATATATTTCATTTCGTTTGTTGAAACATCTAACTCGACAAAAAGATCATATGCGACTTTTAATTGATCATCGGGGATTAAATCGAATGAAACAGCTTCAAATGAATAAACATCGTCATTATGTTTTAGAACACAGGCACTTATGTCGATTCCTGCGTCCGTTTCTGTCACTTCCATGCCTTCGAAATACCACACGGCAGGAACGTCTTTTCTTTCGATCATTTTTATAACACCTCTATTCATTAAGGGACTTCGTAGACAACCAATAACCTTATAGTTATGTCTTGACCTATGATACCTGATGATACTCCATTTCCCCGCATAACAATTTTGAATCCGCTTGAGGATTGATTTTGGATTCCTACATTAACCACGTCAGAATAGGGACCGTACGGTTGTGCGAAAACAGCAAAAATGTTTTCCGCTGGATTGTAATTCCCATCTAAAAATGCCAAAGTAGTGCTTGCTGTCCCTGTTGCTCCCCCAGTATTAATCGATAAAGTAACTTCATTGATACTAAGAGCAAGATTGTACTGTAATTCTCCGTATGTTTCTCTTATTGCTTTTTGGACACTACCTGCAACGGCCGGATAAGGCGACCATGTTCTATTCCCCGCCTTAAACTTCGATGTCGGTGGCAATATCAATTCTGGGGTATCAAATAGCATTCTTTTACCAGACTTCAAACGTAAACCAGCACTCGCTACAACATCAAAATTTTGTGGTTTAAATCGAAAAATAGTTTCTGGACCATCAAAGCGAGATAGATATATGGACGGCTGGAAAGTACCATACTCATCTTCATTTAACTTGTCATTTTCTCCATGAGGACCTGTTGTAATAGAGTACAGATTCCTATTATCAATGACTTCGGCAAATTTATTCCACATCCTGAACCGGGCGAATTCTCTACTATTTATCGTATTAAATTCTGAGTCTGGGTCATCTACTGTTTTTTCTGAATACAGATCAATGATTGGTGAACCATAATTTTGTCCAACACTTGGCGTGCCATAAATGGAAAGCTTACCATTTCCCATCTCGATCGTGGTATAACGTTCTCTGGCGTCGTTATAATCCAATTTACCTGTTTCTTGTTTTAGCATTCCTGATGTTATGGTCAATTCATTGTATTCGTCAGTATCTGCATTTTTTGTCCATTGATAAAAGGTTCCATCCTGTATCCATGATTCGAAATTCTCGCTTTGTCCAGCAGCCTCGAACCGGGCGCCGCGAATCAATGAACCTTCAATCGTAATCCCCTTGATTGTCCCGGCGTTGATCTTGTCGGCCGAAAGGTTAGCGATTTTCGCGTTTGTGATGGCTCCGTCTTCGATCTGAGCCGTTCCAATGATCGCCGTTTCCAGATGCGCCCTTTTGATGGCTGCGTTTTGGATAGCCGCAGAACCGACAGCCGCTTCTGCAATCTTGGCCGACGTGATGGCCGCATCCGCGATTTTCGCTGATACGATGGCAGCATCCTGAACGTATTGGCTTGTGATTACTCCGTCCGTAAGCTGTGTATCATAAGGGCTGAAACCGAAATCTTTCCGGACGTCCCCCCGCCGAATTTGCAGCTTTCTCAAAACGAATTCCGCTGAATCTCCATTATTTACAGTTCTGCCGCCGATGCCGAGCCGTCCATCGCTGAAAGTCGCCGGCGCCGTAAATACAACATCAAAACGAACAAATTCATCTGTTGGATAGCTGGAAATATCAGAAAGGTTGTTCGAAATGTCGTATGATGCGCCGCTTTCTGTCAGTAATCGAATATAGGAAAAGTTTTTTGTCGTCAACCTCTTTAATTCGAATGAAAGTGTATATACTTGATCTTTTGTAAGTGCTAATGTCGGACGTCCCCTCGTCGTAATCCCAAAATAAGAATATGATGTCGAGTTCTTCGTCACAGTAACTTCATTGAATCCGTTTACTGCATAGTTAACGGACCGTTTTGCATTTACAGTATAAATATCAGGCGCGTTAAGGATAGAACCCGGCAGAATGTTTGCGTCCTCAAAATCTCGTGAAATCTTGTCAGCTTTGACGGCTAAATCTGCTAATAAGTCGGCCGTGATCGATCCGAAAAGGATGTCATCAGTTAGAATCCTCCGTGTAACCCCTGTAAACTCTGGGGTGAATTCGCTCGGCGTTTTGTGCGTATTGATCGCTCGCAACCGATAATACCAGACCTGGTCAACGCCGGGCGAATGTTCGCACTTGCTTCCTTTCCCCCAAAATATCCGGTTTTCAGGTAACGGTGTAAAGCCCTTAACCGGGGACGCGTAAACCTCATAAGCTGCAATATATGAGCTCGGGTTATAATCCCACGAAATTGAAACGCCTTGGAATAATGACTCGATTTTCACATTTGATGGAACAGGGGGGACGGTGTCAGGGAAGCTTCCATCTGTTACTTCGCCGCCGCTATCCCATTTCCCACGGTTTCGGTCTATTGTGTCTTGTATCTTTTGTATCCGATCATCCTTTTGAAGCACCGATAAAAATTGACCGATTTCTACCACGCAAGTGTTGTCTGGATCAGTGATGTCATATTCCATCGATATGATCCGCTGTTTTGTCTCTATAGGAATAGCGAAATTTCGATCTATAGCGATAGTCGTATCCCCTAATTCAACATGTTCATGCTCATATCCGGGCACATTTTGAAGCAGTTGGACAGATAGCTCATAATTGACTTCAATCTTCGACGCTTCGGTTATCAAGTGGTTATATGTCGCTTTTAAAAGCTCTTTTGGATCAGTTATATCCTCGTTGCTGAATTGTCCTTCTCTGTGGATTCTTTCGCCGTTTTTGAGACGGCCAAATCGCTTTAAAAGATCCGGATCACCAACCCATTCCTGACCTAAAGGCTTGTCGACGGGATCACCTTCTGACTTTTTCCACTCTACCTCGGAGAAGTCAATAAAACGTGTGTAGCCGCCTGTCTCTTCGCCGTTCTCGTCGGTTGAAGGTATAGAAGCCCCATACCCCCATAAAGCCGTCAGAGGGTAGCTGATGACTGTACGGCTGATCTTTTCGGTATCCTTATCTATTTCAAAGCGTTTCCCGCTGTCTTTTCCGCGACGAGGAAGAATTTTTATAACCCGACGGGTGATTTTATTGCCATCAAACTCAATATAGTCCTGAAGCTCACCGCCCCAGAGGTTTAACACCTCGGAAATACATTCAAGGGCAGATTTTTTATAAAATGTGGTTGAGTTTGTCCCCAAAGATGCTGTGACCTCTGCCTCCCACCTTGAACGAGAAAGCACATGATCTAAAACATATTGTGCTGTCTTATTCGTTGGCCGAAAGTCTTTCACAAAGGTTTCAGCCAGTTCCATCATTGCAGCTTCGCACGTTACCAGCGTGTTAACCTCAGCGTTTTCGTCTGCATCGTCCAGCTCTTTGATAACAAATAGCTTGAGAAGGCCGTCCTTGTCCTTGAAAATAACTTGATTTTCTTCAACCAAATAACGAGCATCAGGATGCGAGGCGTCGGCCACAAAAGAAAAAGAAGAGCCTTTATTCAGCTCTTCTTTGTATTTCGCATCCCAAAACTTGCATGCCTCTTGTCCGTCGCTGGACAGTACCGTGAGGACTTCCTCATCAGGTGACAGAATATACATGTCAGCCATAAACGGACCTCCTTACAAAAAAGCAACATCAAACTTGATGCTGCTCTTGTGACTAAATTTCAATTTTATCGGCCTTTGAGGTGGTATGTTGAACCAGTCTGACTGTACTTGCAGTGCGGCCATGATTAAATTTCCGTTGCACGTCACTTTCCTTTTGGCCGAATCAATAACGAGAGTATCGCCAGCGATAAAGTTGTAGACTACTTTAATTGTTTTATAAATAGATTCATCATCATTTAAAAAAGACACTTCATAAGAAGTGCCTGCCTCCGTAAAAACACATTCAATTTTCGGCTCAATATCTGCATAACCCGGGTTAGTGAATGATTGTATACCCGGATCAAATACATATTGTTTTGGTTCTCCGTATTTTTTAGGATCAGGACAAATGAATGTCAGTGTAGCCGACTGAATGCCTCCCCGCTCTTCGTTCTCCGAAATACTTTCAAAGACGGCGTAATAGGTTCTATCTGGCTCATCATGAAATACAAGGGGCTTCGGTTCGTCTGTGTGTAAAATGTATGTCAATTCCTCTTGCTTCTTTTTCAATTCTTCTTCGCTGCTGAAGGCGAAAAGCACTTCAATAGTTATGACCCTTACAGGGACTCGGACTCCACGGAGGAAGCCGCCGGGACGATTTCCGATGGTGGCTGTGTTGACCTCTCGCCCCATTACGCCCCGGCCGCTAGTCGATTTCACATAAAAGAAGGGTGAAATATCGACCCCATCAAATGTAATTTTCCACTGGTTAGGAAGTAAATCCTGATAGTTGATCAATTAAATCTCACCCTCCTTGCGTTTGATCTTCTTTGCGCGTCAGTTACGGGCTTTTCTACTCCCTGTCCGACTTTTTTGCTGTCCATCTCGATTACTATTGTTCTATCTGGTAATTCGAGGTTTTTGATTTCGGAGCTCAATTCGTTTGAAACAGTACCAATATCACCACTTGAAATGGATGTGTCGTATGCGAGATTCAGGTCCTCTTGCTGAATATTTATTGCATCCCTGACGACATTCATCGCTTTTTGAACTGCACCAATACCGCTCTGAATTCCAACAGCGATACCTGCCGGCACCATCATTCCGACTTGGTCCCTCATCACCCTTGATGGAGAATGGATTTTCAGCTTTTTCTTGATTGTTTTTTCAATTGTGGCCGCAATGGCTTTTGCTTCTTTCTCGAGCTCCCCGGACATGTTTTTCATTCCAGAGATAATCCCCGCCATTGTGTTTGAACCGATAACCTTGCCGCTCTTTTTAAGGGATCCCAACTGCTTAACGTTGACCGAAAGCTCGCCGATTTTGCGGAGATAGTCGTTTTTCAACAAATCCAATTCCTTATTGGCAGCAGATCGCAACTCGCGTATTTTCTTGGCCGTTTCCTCTTTAAGCCCTGACAATTCTTCCGCCGCCTGTGAGCTTGCAAGAGCGTGTTTCTCTTTCCAGAGGTTTATATAGTTGTTCAGCTCAGAACTAGACATGCGGGCAATCGCATTGATCTGATCAGCAGATCCCACGCCCATTTGTCTTAATTCATCTACAAACTCCTTCGGCGCTCTGCTTGCAAGGCTTGTAATGTCAGAATTAAAGGATTTGATTTTGTCCAGTTGCTTTTTAAGGTTGTCGGTTAGTTTTGTACCGGAAACCTTCTCGCTTGAAACATCGTCAAATAGACCGATCGCACTGTATATTGCATTTGCTCGGTCTTGCAATTCTTTCTTATAGGCATCGTTGGCCGCCTTGATGTCTGCGGTTAACTTGTCATTGATGCTCTTGAATTTGGAAAGGTACGCGTTATTCGCTGACAAAATGCCTTTGTTGATCTTGTCGGCAGCCTTTTTCTCGGCTTCCTTCTGCTTTTTGACTTTGTCGGCCATTGCCTTTTGTGCTTGATAGATTTCCCGCTGGACTTTGATTTGTTGATCAGATGTCAGCTTGTTCTTTTTCTTGATTTTTTCCAGTGTTTTGATATAGGTATTGCCGCTGATTTTACCCGTGTCATATTTGGCTTCTGCTCGCTTAATCTGATCAGAAACCTTTTTCGTGTAAGCGAGTTTCGCCTTTGCTTCCTTGCGCTGCTGTTCTTTCAGAAGCCTCTTTTGTTTATCTGAGGCGCTTTTGGTAGCCTGATAGATTTCTCTTTGAATCTTTCGATTTTGGTCGGCCGTCAGCTTATTCTGCTGCTGAATTTTCTTCAGAGTCTTGATGTAAGCAGCCGCCCCCATTTTTTTGGTGTCGAATTTAACCTCAGCATTCTTTATTTTGTTGCTTACTTTGATCTCTGCCGCTTTTTGTGCTGCTTTTGCTGCTCGAGCAGCAGAGGCTTTCACTTTTGACTCTGATTTGTCGATACCCGCGGCCATCCCGGTACCGATGTGATAACCGACTTGATCCCGCATTACCCGGGATGGAGAGTGAATACCGAGAATTTTTTTAATGGTGCTTGGAATTGCGTTTGTAAGTCTTGAGAACGTGCTTGATACAGCGCCCCACATGCCAGTAACACCATTTATTAGACCCTGCATAATGTCCCGACCGACTGAACCAAGGTTTATACCTTTAAAGAAAGACATAACGCCGTTCCAGATGCTTTTAATTCGGTCTTTCGTTGCGTTCATGATGCCTGAAGCAGCGCCTTTTAAAGCATTAAAACTATTCTTTCCGGTTGAAGTCATGCCTTTCCAGATCCCTGTTACGCCCGATTTTACAGCGTTCCAGCCGCTGGAAAATAAACTCTTTTGCCCGTTTAGCCAACCAGAGAAAAAGGATTTCAAGCCACCCCAAACACTTTTACCGACAGATACAATACCCTTCCAAACAGATGAAACGGCAGTCTTTATAGCATTCCAAGCAGTTTTAAATACATTTTTCCAGAAATTTAACAGCGTTGAGAAAAAGCTTTTCAGCCCGTTCCACACGCTTTTTCCTGTCGAAACTATACCTTTCCATACAGAAGAAAGAACCGTTTTGATTCCATTCCAGACCGTTGAAAAAATCTTCTTCTGAGCATTTAGCCAACCCGAAAAGAAGGATTTCAAACCGTTCCAGATCGATTTTCCAGTATTCACAATTCCGTTCCAAATTGACGAAGCAAAGCCTTTAATTGCATTCCAGACGGTCGTGAAAACTGTTTTGTATAGGTTGAACTGAGCTTTGAAGAAAGACGACAGGCCGCCCCAAATCGATTTTGCAGTCGATACAATCCCATTCCAAACGGTAGAGAAAAAGGACGTGATAGCATTCCATGTTGCTGTCGCGGCCGCCTTTATTCCTTCCCATGCTCCTTTTAGCCATTCAGAAATCACACCCCAAATTTGAAGGGTGAACTGTTTCACTTTGTCCCAGTTTGCAATGATAAGCGCAACTAACCCAACGACCGCCGTCGTGATCCAGCCAACAGGACCCATCGCCATAACCCAAGCCGCGGCCATTCTTGCAGCCTGAGCCAATGCTTGAGCCGCTAATACAACAAGCTGCTTCCCAAACAAGATCATTTGTTGGATGCCATTCATCAAAAAAGAAGTGAATGAACTGATCTTTGCCGCCGTCCAGGCCGCTGCCATCTGTGCAGCTTGCGTTAACGATTGAGCTGCCATGACAGTCATTTGAGTGATCCAAAGAGCCATTTGTCTAATGCCGGTTTGGAGCATGGTGATAAATGAAGAGATTTTCATAATGGTCCAAGCTGTGGCTGTACGTGTTGCTTGGGCGATTGATTGCGCCGCCATTAGTGCCATGTTTTTGATCCATAGCCCCATCTGGATAATGCCGTTTTTTAACGACGTTATCAGCGCTGAAATCTTCATTGCAGTCCAAGAGGCGGCCATTTTCACAGCATTTGCAGTAGACGACGCTGCCGCCGCCGCGTATTTTGCGATAAATTGCCCTACCTCTATGGTTGCTCCTTTTAATTGAGTGATAAGCCCAGCTAACTTTATGCCTGCCGCAGTATTTCTGAAGTTTATCAGATAACTTGCTGCAACCTTGAAATCTTTCAATCCATTTGTCACAGCACTAACGGCGACCATTGCAGGAACAATAGCTCTTAACGCCCCCACTAATGAAATAGCAACCGCAATAAACTGTCCTATCGCTGGATTTGCTTGCATTGCCGCATTTGTAAACTTTAAAAACCCGTTTACAGTTTGCAGAATGGTTTGGCCTAAAGGAGCCATACCAACAAGCAGGTTGATAATAGTTTTTGATATTTCTCCCAATGTGCTCCATACTGTAGGTCCATTGGTTCTAATATAGTCAATGAATGCTTGGAATTCCTTTGTTTTGGTGACGCTTCCCGCCCACTCATTGAATCGTTTTGTCATTTCGACAAGGGATGTCATCATGTCCTGAGACATCGGCGCAAAGCCAGCGAAAAGCTTCGTCAAGCCTCCTGATAAGTTTCTGATAATCTGCAATAATTTAGGGCCGTTCGTTTTCGTATACTCCACAAATGATTGGAATTTCTTTGACGAACCTAAATTTGCTGACCATTTCACCCATGAAGCAGTCGCTTTTTCCATGCTTGCAGCCATATCATTACCCAGTGGACCAAAAGCCACGATTAAATTCATCACAGTACGCAGGACATTGCCGGCAATTTTGCCGAATGTAACAAAGGCTTGACCCGCGTTTTTATTCATGAAATCTATGAAACGCCTCATATCCGCATCTTTAAATGCGGCATTCATACTTTTCGCTAATTCAAGGCCGCCATTTGCCACGCTTTTAAACATGGGTCTTAAACTATTTAGAACGCCTTTGAACGTCGTCAGCGAGCTCGTGAAGGTCTTTAATATAGGCTTCTGAACAGAATTTGATATTTCCGTCCAGTTGGCCTTGAAATCTTCCAAAGTCGCAAGCGCCTTCTTCTCTTCTTTTCCTAAAGACTGCTGTATGACTTTGATCTTCTCCATAATTTTTGCGCGTTCTTTTGCGTCAGTTGTTTCGTCTAACTTCTGTTGAAGCTTATTTAAGTCATCTGAGGCCTTAAAAACACCTTTAAGAGAAGATACTGCCACAGCGCCAAAGGCAACCGCGCCGGTTCCTGCGGTCGAAAATGCGCTCGCAAGCCCCATAACCCCGCCTGACGCCGCGCCGAGCATCGGCCCCAGTGATCCAATAGCGCCAGTAATACTGGCAAGCGCCGGAGAAATCGCAGGCAATATGGATGTAAAAGCACCTGCGAGTGAATGGCTTATGACAGTTGAAACGGAGTTAGTGATTTTGGCCAGGCGATTCATGTTATTTTCAAAACGGTCAATTCTCGCTTCGATTTTGATCCATACTCTCTTAGGCAAAGATCTGGTTTCTGCTTGTGCACCAGCAACTGCCCGGGTTAAATCCGAAGTATCTCCGTTAATATTGGTGGTTACCCGGTTGGGCAATGATCCAAGCTCAGTCCTTGCCGTTGTAATGGCTCTATTTAAATTGTCAGAGTCAGCGTCTAAATCTACTCGGGTTCGTTCATGCCGATGGATAAAACGATCAATCTGCTGTTCCGCTTCCCTGACTCTTGCTTGAAAGCTTGCAATCTCTGCTTCAATCTCAACAGTTTGGTGGTCAGTCATACGGCGCATCATATCATTGACACGTTCCATGCTCCTGTTGAATTTTCTCGTCTCAGCCTCAATGATTGCAGTCAGCCTTTCGATCATACCCTCACCCCTTTTCTACAATTGTTTTCCAAAATGAGCGCGAATGGCATCGTTAAAACGCTGAACAGCTTTGGCTTTAGAACCCAGCTCATTAACGTTTGATGATCGCCAGTTGTTTGCGTCACCTGTGATGTCTCGCTCAAGCTCACGCTTTGCTTTTCTCGCATCAAACATTTTTGATTCTTTTGGGCGTTTTTCATTGAGCGCATAACGGTGAAACATTGCATTTCTCGCCATGCGCTCCCATTGATCGATTTCTTTCAATTTCGCCCCTTTTATGAGCAACTTGTATTCTTTGGGTGTCCAAGACATGATTAAGTCGATGTCATGGACATTTAGCCAACGAGCTGCATTGACAATTACTTGGTCGTAGTCGATCCCGTTTTCTCGTTGTATGCTTCTTTCATCATTTCGAGCATCTCCTTGTTGGCTTCGTCCTCTTCCAGACGTTTCGCTTCCATTTCTGGCGTCTCGTTCGGACTCACTTTCTTCGGTTGCGCCATCTTCTCGATCATCTTCCAGTGCTGACGGATCTTTCCTTTGAAAAAACCCGCGGAATCCAACGTCTTGAATGCTTCTTTGATCAATTCATCTGCTGCATTACCTGTTTCATCTTCATTGATAATCTTGGCGAGCGCTTCCTCGATTTGTTCAACAGAAGGCTTTCCTTTTTTGAGGTAAGCAAGTGCACAATCCCAAAATGCAGATAAGTAAGCCGCGTCATCATTTAATAGGCTTAGATAGATTGATAATGTTCCTCCAGACTTGTCACCGTTCTTGTCTTCTTTTGCATATTTTTCGTTTGCTGTTCTGTCAAAAGCAAAGTCACAACGTGCAGCATAATCTTTTCCGTCAATTGTTAAGTAAGCCATGTATAAAACCTCCAGATTGTTTTTAAATTCAAAAGAGCCCGGCTATTGCCCGGGCTCTCATGATCTTATTTTCAAAGTGAATATTAGGCCTCTACCGGTTTCGTCCTTGTTTCAATTTCAGTCATAGGCGATTCGCCGGCAGAATTAACAGCAGATACGTTAACAGTCAGTTTAGTATCTGGCGCAATTCCCGTAAGCGTGCATTTTGGTTCTGTCACTTCTTTGTAGAACACTTTTTCAGATCCCCTGTACACTTTGTATGAAGTCGCCCCATCTACCGCCGTCCAATCCACGGTCACGCTGTCAGTCGTAGCCGTGAACGATAGATTTTGGGGCGCATTAGGGTGTAGTTTTGCCTTCTTCCCCAAACTGCATGAATTTTTTTGCGCCCGCAGAAGATCTGATCTCATCAAGGAGACTTTGAGGTAATGGAGCTAATTCACCCTTGAACGTTTTTCCCAGAACAGGAAGAGTCGTTGAAACCTCAATAAAGCCGTCCTGCGGCGCGCTTTTCTCCAAGCTCTCAATAATCGCATGCCCATATTCAGATGTATGCTTTTGATTTTCATTCAAGTTTAGATTTACCTTCCAGACCTGAATTGCTTCCTCGTTATCATAAGCCTTTTCGATCGCGTCCTGTCCGGGGTCGGTAACGGCTGCATAATATGTCAGCTCAATGTTTTCCGATTTCGGACCATAGCCAACGATCCGGCCGGATTTTGTCGTCTCGTCGACTGTATCCTGCTCTTTCGTGTGGTTACCTTCCGTTTGGAAAGCGATGAAAAGCCCTTCTGTTCCAGTGGCATTCATCGGTTGGACAAAGTAAACCTCATCTTTACCATTCAATAAATCTGGCATATTTTTCATCCTTTCAGTTGTTTATTGTGTAGCGCATTCTGAGAATGCCGTGCTTTGTGTAGCCGTCTATGTCGGTGATCACCTGCATTCCGCTCATCTCAGAACGGCATAAAGAAAAGCCCTCTATTTCTAGGGGCTCTCTCGTTAATGCTTGCAGCATCAAATCAAGGATTTGCATAGCTTCTTTTTTGCCGTTGTAGTCGCTCCAACAATGTAAAACGACATTGATAATCTCGCCTTTTGACGTTTTTGTCTCAAACGGCGAAACGTCATCATCGCCAGTTGTCACATATGGCTTTTTCTGATCTTTCGAGACTGCATCAAGCACACCAGTGACGCGTGCATTCAGCTCTTTATCAGTTGAAAGCCTTTTGAATATAGCTGTCTGCAATGGCCACATGGCTGACCGCATAATAACAGCCCCTTTCTATCGCATTTGACTTACAAAATAGCGCATACCTTCGTCAACTGCCGGGTTCCAGAATGGCTGCGCGCGCATCCCCCGGGTGAAAACCCACTGATTGAGCTTGGTATCGTAATACACCCACGGTGTTTTTCTGCCGTTCCCGTCTTCAGCATAGATGCCGGTTCCGTATTCGACATAAATCGCGTAACTCGCTCCGACAGATATTACCGCTGTCAGGCCGCCGTCTTTATAGTCGATCTCGATAGAGTTTTTCAGGTTACCGCCGTCTATCATAGCTGTCGGGGCGTTTAAAACAGCATGACTATAAATCAGCTCGGCTGTATCGGTAACAATCTGCTTTACGTCATCGATAACACGGTTTCTGAACTCATCTGTAGCCCTTCGCATTTGCCTTACCCATCTGCCGCTAACCTCAGCCATGGTCTTCAAGCACCCCCGAAACCTCGCATTTGAGGTTCATGATCTCGTGCATGCCGCCCTGATCGATCGGCGCCGACTTGAATATGAGAATTTTATTTTCATAGATGATCCTCATTGTTTTATCAATATCGGTGCGATATGGGTAATACACATTGCAGTCAACAGGATTCTGCAACTGCTGCGCTTGGTAAAATTCCCGAGAGCTCACCCCGCAAACGAAACCGTTGATTGTGATGAAATCAACATACTTTTCCTCGTATCCACCCCCACCATCCGGCACTTTCTCAAGCTTCTGAACAGTGAACGTGTGTGGGAATTCATCATATTCGTAAATCATCATTTAACCCTCAAAATCCTATAGGGTTTCAAGTGACGCATAACGGTTTCCGGCAGCTCCGTCTCGAAAGAGTAAGACACATCACCCATGCTGCGACCACTTAAATTCGAGGGCGACATATTAAACTCGATCGCTTTTGCGACAAACAGCTTCACGCCCCCCGGCAGCTTTTCCTCGCCATTAACAAGAAACTTGTTGTTGCAGTAATCCCTCGCGAATTCAATAAAAAGGGGAATAACCTCTTTCAAATAAGCGTCATGCCTATCTGTGGTTATCCCCAACATGGTTTTGATAGTCTGGACATCCATAAAGAGGACCTCCTATTCTTCGCCTAAAACGACTTTAATCAGCTCGTCCTTTTTGGCGTTTGGATCAAATTCAAATTCCTGTTGCTCCAAAAAGGCTATGATGTCGCTTTTGTTTACTTTGGCCAGTTGTTCTTTGCTCATTTCAAAAAGATGATCAAATGATGTGTCAGCCTCCTGAGCAACTTCTCCGGCCTCTTCTACCCTTTTAAAGCCAAAAGGCGCATAGACAACCCTATACGCCTTTTCTGACACATTCAAAATTAAAGAACCGTCTGTGATTATCAAATTAAGAACCTCCTGAGCCTTCCAGCGCTTTAAGGCGGTTTTCGATGTCCGTGAATTTGGCCGTTACATCATCACCCATTTTGTCCATCGTAATCGACTTAGCTTGATAGTGATTATTCTGAACGCTACCATTCCCGATATTACGGCTATTTACAGACCCGTCACCGATATTACGGTTTCTGACCTGTCCTTCTCCGATCATTTCGGAAGTGATGGTGTCAGGTCCCGGGGTGCCTGCGGGCATACCAGATACCTTCGCGCCCGCTTTGACTTCTAATTCTCCACCGATAACCCACTTATCGCCGCCACTAGTCTTGTAGTTTTTCGATGTGAAACTCATATATTACGCCCCCGCTTCCGCTTCTGGTGTAAGAGCTGCAAACGCTTCGTCAGAGAGTGTCATAAATCCGACTTGCTGAGTCACGCGGAGAGCAAACATGTCACGTTCAAACAAGTTAATAGGATTACCGTCTTCATCGACAACCGTTGTTAATGTTGCATCTTGAGAAATATGGTATTCCATTCCTTGAGGTATTCCATAACGGGTATAATCCCAATCGGCTGCCAGTAGATGTGCTTTTGTATAATCCCAAGACTTAGAATCGACATAGCCAATCGGCAAACCTAATACCTCTGAAGTCGCCCCGCCTCTCGGATCGTTAAAAATAGGCTGTCCATTACCGTCCTTTGCTCCGCGCAATTTTTGTTTGAAACGACGTGTAGTAGTAAAGCCGTTTACATCTTTGTCATTGTCCTCAGTGAGTGCCATGACTGCGTTTAACTCATCGTAAAGGTTGCCTAGAGAATTCAAAACAACGGTGTTTCCTGCTGCTTGTGCTTTTTCGAATACAGAATTACCTTTTCCGAAAGGCGATTCAATGCCAAAAAGTGCCGCTTGGTCGAATTTAATAGCGAACGCTTCCGCGATTGCTGGCCGCATTTGAGTAAAAAAGTCTTTAACGGTGTAATGCAAAAACTCTTTTGTGACTGGGACAATGACCCCGAGCTTTTTAGAGGTCATTTTCGCTTCTAACCATGTAGCTTTGGATGTCTTGATTTTTTCACCTTCACCAACCCAGTAAGCTCCGGGACCAGACGCAAGGTAAGTGAATGTCTTCTCGGTTTTAGTCATTTCCTCATATTTTGCTAGTTTTGTGACAGCTGATTGTGTCATAAAGTCTTTTAAAACTAATGTTCCTTGATCAGAAGGGACTTTCCCTTGGACTGCATCCTGCATCAATACGTTATTTGGATCAAAACTCATATTCTGTTTTCCCCCTTATTTTCTGATACTTGCATCAGCAGCAAGCGAACCAATATCTAAATTTCCACCTTGACCAGAACCACCGCCGCCCGGCTCCACGGTCCGGCCGTTCTCTTTGAATTTGTTTTCGACTGCTTGTTGAACAGCAGCATGGTATCTTTCTTCAAGAGTGCTAAGGTTACTCTTCGTCGTTTCTTCGTCATCCCCAAGGAAATAAGCGACAAGATCAGTCGGCAATCCCTTTTCAGATGCGTAAGAAATCGCCGTATTCATGAGCTTTTCGCGCTTAGCTTCTTTCTGCTGCTTCTCGAGCTCTTGCTCAAGCTTCCGAATGCGCTTTTGTTCCTCGGTTTCTTCTGGGTACAGCTCTTTTACTTTGGCATTCACAAGTTCATCGAGATTGTTTGCTTTCCATGTTTCAAGGCTTTTTGTGAAGTGCTGATCCAATTTAGGCCGGATCAGTTTTTGCCCCTCGTCTGTTTCCAGAAAACCTTTCACCTTGTCGGCTGACACGGCCGAAAGTTCTTCCAGATATGCCTTTACGTCTGTATTTTCTTTATTGTCATTGAGAAATTGTTTGACTTCTTCTAAATTCACTTTGATTTCCTCCTTTGCCCTCTACAGTGCGCGCCTGTTATGAGTGCATAAAAAATAAGCCTTTTAACGTCATGCTCAGGACAAAATAAAAAGCCGCTACGTGGCGACTGTTACTTTTCGTGTATAAAAAGCGATCGTTTCAACTCTCGATAAATTTCGTCATATCCTTCGTTGTCTCCAAACCTAGCAGCGACATCCTGCATTTCTATTAATCGCTTAATTCGTTTGTTTTCTTCGTCATCCAAATATAAAACATCTTTCACCGACATGTTATTTGTCCCCCTCCCCGAATAGCTCGTTTTCAGTTTCGCTCTCAATTCTTTCGAGCAAGTTCACGAGTTTCCCCATTGCGTCTACAGCTTTTTCGCGCCAGTTGATTCCGTTGTCATCACCCATGTTATTCGCCCTCTTCCGTATGATCTTCATCTGTAGTGTCTTCTGTCATTTCTTCAGGCGATTCTGCCGCTACCTTGTCAGCTTCGATCTTCGCTTCGAGTGCTGCTAAAAATTCGGCGTCAACGTCAATTTCATCAACGACAAATGTTACTGTAGCTTCGTTAAACTCTCCGACTCTCATAGAAAGCTTTAAATCAGTTAAATGCGTCGGTTCGTGGCCGTCTATTAAAACATCATAGTCCGAGAATACAAGCCCTACATTTTCCGGTCTCTCTTCTTTCCTTTTCCGCGCTTCTTCCGTCAATTTGATCTCTAATTTAGCCATTTAAGAACACCCTTTCATATTCGGATTCACTCACAACGAAAATGCCCGCTAATGACCCGTCGACCGTAACAGCAACATGAACCATCCCGTTATGCTCGCAAATGACTTCTGAACACAATTCAACCGTCAAAAAATCGTATTTTCCCATGTCATTTCCCTTTCTTCTCAATGGATTTGTACCACTCTTCATACGTTTGATATGGGATAGTCTCGCCTGCCCCCGCACCGTCTTTTCTTGCTCGTCTCGTATCTGGCAAAACGCCATTTACTTTGAACGCGATTGTGCAACGACAGTTTATATCATCCTTGGGGTTGTGCATATGTCCGGGCGCCGGCCCGACACCGCCGTAAATTGATTTGAATAATCCGGCAGGTTTAACCGTCTTCCCGTCGAGTTTCCTGTGCCCGGCTCTTGTCTTCAGGTCAAGTGTGGCATTCCACATTTTTTCGAGTTTGCTCTTTTTTGAGGCCTTCTCAGCGCTTTTGAGCCTTCCCAAGACTTGTACCCTATGAACCTCCGTTCTCGCCACGTCACGAGCCTTTCTGCGGGCAAATTCGGTGTTTTTCTCAATGCGTTTCGCTATCTTCGAATAATCCTCGCCCGCCTGTATACCTTGTGCAATAGAGATTTGTATTTGACGGACGTAATCATCCCGATGCCGCTTGTATATTGCGGAAAGCGTCAACTCTGCTATCGGGTTAAGAATTGCCTGCCGGATCACCTCGGTTGTCGGTATACTGAAGCCCAGGTTAACTGCAGCTTCCATCTCATAGAGATAGGCAGAGCGCATATAGTTCTCAAGGAATTGTTTTGCGGCTAACGCTTCGACAATCGTCAGGATTGTTTTGAATGCCTTTGATGATTCCTCTGTCATACGCTCCATTTCTTTTTTGAGCCGGTTGTATTTATTTAAATCAGCCATAGTCAATTGCCCGTTAGTGCTGTATTTCGCATATAAAAGGGCAATCTGCTGATTGATTTCTTTAAGGCGCTCAGCGAAAACGACATCAATCTTTTTCGCGTCCTCGGTGATCATGTCATCAAGGTACTTGTCAATATCATTCTGGTTCATCTTCGTCACCGCCATCGTCCTGATCTGTGTCAATGTCAGTCAACGGCGGCATGCTGTTTCTATATTCCTCTTCCTCTTCTTTCATTTTCTCGAGCTCGTATTGAACGTCATCCACAAATGACAGTAAAGAAAGACGAGTTTCTTCGCTGACAAAGCCTTTCAAGCTTGATGCAATTTGAGCTTCTTCAAGGATATTAACTGGAAGGTTGCGCTTGAAACCGAACCACAATTTTAGATAGTCGTCTTCGCTGGCTTTGCCCTTTGTTCCCCATGCAGAAAAAAGGATTTTGAACTGATACCGAAGGGCTGCTGTCATCTTTCGTTCCATCGTTATGCACTTATTTTCAAGCGCCATAAGTTTGTACTTCATAGCGACACCCGAGACATTGCCGCCGAATGATTCGTCTGTAAAATTGACGGACTTAGCAAAACGAAGGATATTTTCTTCCAGCCGGTTTAAATGGTTCTCGATTATGGCGTCGTTGATGTCCTTCGTGAGATAGCTGACATCGTCACTCTCTTCCAACAGCTGTAGAATCCCGGTTTCTTTCAGCTTTTCCATGGTTTCGTCGTCTACGCCTAAACCTTTCAGAACGAGATATGCTAAACGGTACTGCTCGATCTCGTTGCTGGCGTCAGATAACGTGCGGTCATAAGCATCAATAAGAGACAATACCTTCTCGGCATCGCCTTTTAACTCCTTATTGTTAGCTAACCCAAACAGTGGGCAACCTTTAAACATATGGGGCTGCTTGTGGTCTTCTTTAAACACTGCACTGTCCTTCGTGCTGTAAAAATGAATCGTTGTGTCATCGTAAAACTCCGCTTTTTGCTGTCCGTCACATGTCTCGTAATATCGCAAAGCATATTCGGGTTCATGGATATTTCCGTCAGTGAGAAAAACCACTTCCCAAGGATCGATGTTTTTGATCCTTTCTTCCCCTTCCTTATCCACGTAAGCAAGACGGGCGCCGTATCCGCAAATAGAGGCCATTTTCCCCCACTCGCTGTCCTCGTCAGGAACGTGGTTTCTCAAATTAAAGTCCTCGATCAGCCGCTTTAAAGAATCCTTTTTATCATCAACCTCATATGCGATTGGATGGCCGAATAGATAGCCGACCTTGGTATCGACAATATCGGAATCAAAAGAGTTATTCAGTTTGTTGTTTACTTTATGGTCAATCCGCTTAATGCGCCCGGTTTCAAAATCTTCATAGTCGATCGCTTTCCGTTGAAGAATCGGCACGCCGTCCGGCTCTGCCTTGTATCGATCGTATAATTTTTTCATCCGGTCATGGTCCTGTTTATGCTCTTGGATAATCTGAGAAATTAAGTCCCCTGATATGCCGCTTTTTCTGATTTGATCTAAGAATTTTATCAATCTCTAAACCTCCTTGTTACCCCATGCCCTTTAAGGTTTGATACCTCATAATCATCCAAGCCGTACCAAATGGCCGAGAATGTATGAGGATCGATGTTGAATTCGTCCTCGATGATGTTCCCGTCTTTGTCGACTGCGAAAGTAAGGTCCTTCAGCTCCCTAATGACATCGGGGCATTGATCGGAGCAAATAATTTTCTTGAATCGTTTTACTTTCTTGGTGTATTGCAACCGCGAGCCTTGAAACTTCTTTGCGGCCTTCATGAGAAAGCCTTGCTGCCGAAAGAATCGAATTGTTTTAGGCTCCGCGCTGTCCGCCTTGATCAAAACGCGTTTAAGGTCTTTCAAGTCTTCTGCCGTTTTGTCGTCGGTCGTGTCGTTTTTGTAATACTGCCAGTAGATGTACAAAATCTTTTCTTTATGGTCGATCGCCATACGTACCAAGGCGTTATACGAATCCACGAAACCGAAGTCCATGCCATTTTTTAAAATCGGCCTGTCGATAGCCCTAATTGCTTTCATAACCTCTTCATGCCCCATCACTTCGAACTGTGGCAGGACAAGCTTTCCGTTAACGCCAAAACGACCTTTTCGGGCAATGCGGTAAAGGTCTGGATCGTGGGTTTTCAGATCTTCCAGCTGCTCGATGTAGCTTTCGGGCAAAAATAAATTATCATCGGCTGTGGAGTGATGATAATAGGTGTTGTTTTTTATGATGGTTTTCTTTTTGTAAAGCTCTTCGTCGTCCAAGACAAAGAACTGATTTACTTCATCTTTGAAAAAGTGTTTATACGACCAGTTCCCTTTGCTGACAGGGTTCGTGGACAGAATCATGTGTAATTTTAAAGTCGGATGCCGCAAGCGCCCCAGCAGCTCTTTAAACCCGTCATATTTGACTTCTGAGCACTCTTCAACCCATACAATTGATACATTATTGATCGATTTTAGTTTTGCCGGCTTGTCCATCCCTTTAAAAATGATCTTGCTGCCGTTCGGAAATCGTATTTGCATCGGTGAGCTTACGCACCGGATTTTATGGTCAAGCCCTAAGTCTGTGATGATCTCTTCAAGCAGAGAAAAGGTTGAATCCCTGTGTGTGTCATAAACTTCTCTGACGACTAAGGCTGTCCGCTTTTCTTGCAGCAGTTTCAGAATCAGTTTGAGAGCAACATGATAGCTTTTTGATGATCCGTAGCCACCGACAAGAAAATAAAACTTCTGCGACCAATCAAAAAGAAAGTCCCTGAAACGGGGGTTCACTTCTTTTTCCATCATCGCTCACCTTTATCCTTGATGATAATTTCAAATGTTGAGTCGTTTTCGTCGTCGTTCAGTCGCTCGATTTCGGCTTTTGTCTTATCGATGCGCCCTTTCGTTAGTTCGGTTTCGGCTTTCATTTTCTCGAGCTGTAGCTTTTTGCGGTCGTTTTCTGAAAGTAGATCAGTGTATTTCGCCAAGAACTCAAGGGCTTTCATCTTATCGGCCAGTTTAACGGAAACACCGTCTTTACCGTTTTTCACTTCTGTAATAATTGTGCCGTCTACTTCTGCCGACTCTTTGAAATCAACATAATTGACTTCTTTCGTAATAGGGTTTCCTTCCTCGTCTTCCGTCGGTATTTCCCTTTTCCCGAACGTTGCAAAGTCCGTTATATCAGCGAATGCAATATCGATGTACTTTTGCAAGACTGCTTGAGCATCCAAGAAAACACCCTGCTGTTGCTCCGCCTTCAATCTTTCAATTTCTTTTTTTACGTAAGGCTTCGCAAGGGTTTTATGGCCTTCCGTCTTCGCTGATAGATAGCTGCAACCATAAGCCTTCTGATATGCCTTTGTCGCATTGAAATACTTAATATAATAAAGACAGAACATCTTCTGCTTTTCAGTTAAATCGTCAGATTCGATAATAGGCTGAGGGGTTGCAACCTCTTTAACTCTGGTTGCATCCTTTTTCGTCGGTCCACGCGCCCAACCTTCCCGGCTCTTCCTGCTCTTCAAAGTACCGATTTTAACATTATGCTTTTCGGCCAGTGCCTTCAATGTCAGATCAGTTGTTTCATATTCCTTTTTGATTTTCTCCCAATCCATTTACATGACACCGCCTCCCTCACTTGTTTTTCACGCACCGCCCAAAAGGACAGACGTATTTATTCCCGGCCCATGTCCCCCATACGCATCCATGACACTTGTGAGTTTTTCGGGCCGATTCTCTCGCTTTCTCGCGTTCTTCTTCTCGTTTGTCCTGTAAGTATTGTCGTAGAATCATAATCATTACCGCCTTTATGGTCTCGGGACAAATTCATCCTCGTCTATAGCTTCCTGAATGGCGCTTTTCCCGATCTCAGCCATTCCAATGGCATCAACCGGCGATAATGCGTCATATATTGTCCGAACTGTTCCATCTCTCATCTTGAAAGTCGCCGCATATCCGTCGATCTCTCCGAAATTTTCCTCGATCCATCTGATCAGTCCGTTGTTAGGCCCCGGATACACTCTTGTAACCTTTCCCATAGTTTCCGCCCCTCCCATATTCGCTCTGAGCCGCGCCCGTACTGGCAGACAGTTGCCGCCCTCTTCCAGACGCGTGTCACAACAAACATAAAAAGCGACCTGCATCGCGCAAGCCGCTTTCCCATAACTATTGCCGCCCGTGATAAGGCTGTGACGGGTTCACCCTACAAAGTAGTTAGTAGCAAAGGCCTTATCGGCAATATGTCCGTCCGGGCTAACCCCGAACCCTAAAACCCGATGACGCCGTACGTACTTCGGGATTCTCCTTCTGCACATGGCAGATGAGCTCATAATAGCGAATTCATAGCGAATTGCGGACCTTGATCCGACCTATACTCATATCCGCTCGCGACACCCTAGCCATGCGCCGCCACCCCTGCATGAAACACCTTATGCGCTTCAAGAATACTTTTCTACGCATGGTAGATAGTCTGTGGACACCCTAACCCACATCTTCAAGTGCCCTGCTCCGCCCCACAATTATTACCTATCCCACCGACCCAATGGCCTCTAAAGTGGTTCCATTTGGCTATTCAATAGCCGGGCGTAAGTTCCCTTTTGATATGCGGGCAAGGATTTGCACCTTGCATGATCGGCATTTCACCACAACGGGCAGCAGCTTACCTGACTTCCCCTTTAACGGTTCCCATGGGTTTTAAAACCTCGCCGAGTCGTATCCGATCTTATGCCTAAGCGTCTACCTATTCCGCCACCGCATAAAAAAAGCGCCCCCGCTCATTAGCAGTGACGCTCTTTCTCACTTTATTTTGTGAAGTGGTAAAACTGGGGAACCTGCCTCCCCGTCCTGCCTTCCATTTTACACGACGGATTTTTCCGGATTCAACAACTGCACAATGCGGCAATTTTGGCACAACTGGTTGATGATCTCGTCTTTCATTCGCCGTACGGTTTCCCGAGATATTCCAAGATGGAGACCGATGGCTCGATAGCTCATTCCTTCCGTCATGCAATCATAAATCACTTTGTGCTGCTCCCCTTCGATCTTTCTTGCTGCCGCCTCAATCGCGTATACGCGTTCCTCGAAGTATTCTAGACGCTTGTAGAGACGTTCCTCTCTCATGTCCATATCCCTCAGCTCGGCCTGACTCTTCCCGGGGCTTCCCTTTGGCATGGCTGCCTCCAAACCGTATTGAGCAACACCCCAGCTCCGCATAGGGATGTCGGAACCGTAAAGCACCCTTTGCAATCTCTGAACCTCTTTTGCCATCCAGTGATAACTACTGATCAGTTTTTCAATCTCTTTTTTATACATGATCAATTCCCACCCTTTCTATTTTGGCTAAAGAGCTTTCGGTAAATCGCTTTTGATATGATCGGTACAAATGTAATAAGGAAATAGATCCACATCACTTCATGAATGGTTCTGACGTTAATCTTTAATACAAATACCAAAAACCAAAATGCCACCAAGGAAATCGTTAAATTAATACACCAGATTGTTTCTTGCTTGTTCATTCATACGCCCCCTTATCGTTGTCTGAATGCCCCGCCTTTGGCTCTTTTATAGATAGGCCTGTTTGTATCCATCAGGTTCCTTAAATCCCGTTCAGTGAGCTTTTCCTGCTTTTTCCGCGTGTTCTTTTTGGTCTTTTTCATGTTTTCAGCCTCCTTTTGACACCCTAGTGATCGCGGGGTGTGACTGAAAAGTTGCGAAAATAAAAAACGGACACCAAACAAACAGCGTAAAAGCTGTAAGTTCAGTGTCCGCAGGCTTTCCATCTAGGACGATTATTTTGTTTTCATCTGCTTTTATTATACCAAAATTTTAGGATTGAGAGATAATCTGAACAGCCGCCATATTAATAATATTTTGGGTATCATTACCGCCGGCTTCCGCATACTTCGGCTGTTTCGTAGATTTAGTATTTAGCCAAGAAGAGACTATATCCGTATTACAAGGGTAAGGAAAAATTAATACTTCATAATCCCATTCATTTTCCCTACAAAGTTCCTCGACTTTCTGCTTGGCGACAGCCGCCTCAATTAACGTATCAAATGTTATCGGTTCAAACCCACTAGGGTAACCGTCGGAACTAAAAGCAGTTGATAAAAGGCCTGACTCTCCATCAAATTCTATAACAAATTCCAACCAACCCCGATGATTAATAAGTAACGTATATTGTTCATTCATACAACTTTCTCTCCTTCAATAAATCTGTATATATGAACTCGAAATGCTTTATCTTCGTCCGGCTGACCATATTCATCAAAAGGCCTTTGTACCCGCGTTTGTTCAATATCCACCACAAAACCTAAATGCCAAGCGTGCTTTGCGTGTTCGATCGCTTTTTGACTGCTGTTTGAATAAACTGTCTTGACGTGTTCCTTTTTCATTTCGCTTCCTCCTTATACCACTATATCTTGAAATGCCTAGAAAGTACCTGCTGCCCGATTTGAAAGAACTTCTTCCGTTGCTTATCGTCTAACTTGCTCAGAGACCTAGCTATCGGTTCACAGTGTTTTAAAGATTTATAGAAATTTTCCAACTGCTCGGTGCTCATTTTTTCAAAAGTCACTTTATTCCCTGAGGCCTTTCGAAAACCTTCTAATTTTTCGAGTAGCTGTTTTCTTTTTCCATCCGTTGCTTCAGACATCCCTCATTCTCCTTCCCGGCTCCGGCCGCTAATCTCCTTCTACAAACTTAATTTCATAACAATCTGTATCTGCTCCATTTTTGAAATAATCATTCATGTTTTCGAGAAGACATTCATAGCTGCAAAAATCCAAATATCTAATGCTGTCTATACTGTCATTTCCCCATCTACTATGGTGCGTTGTGACTTTATAGTAATCCTTTGAACGATCTTTTGTGTCGATGGTTTTCCCGCATGTATCACATACCACTTCCACCAATACACTTTCCGTTTTTGTGACTTCTTTTTCTTCGTATTTCCTCAATTTTCTTCATCCTTCCCGGCTCCGGCCGCTTGTTCGTTACATACATAGCATAGTTACTGTAACAACTTTCTTTTTTCC
Organism: Bacillus sp. FSL K6-0138; assembly: GCF_037982765.1. Classification (NCBI taxonomy): domain Bacteria; kingdom Bacillati; phylum Bacillota; class Bacilli; order Caryophanales; family Bacillaceae; genus Bacillus; species Bacillus sp. FSL K6-0138. The sequence continues at coordinate 176,980 of NZ_CP150286.1, read as the reverse complement.
CTTTTTACGATAATGCTCATAGTAATTAAGGTAATCTGATTCTTGGCCGATCTTTCTATAACCTTGCATTCTCAAATTATGTGTAGTTTTTCTAAATTCCTTCCAATCTTCGTCATTCCATTCAGCTATTACAAAATCACCTTTAACCACATTTAGATGCATCGTCGCCCCTCCTTTATCTTGAGTCTTGCTCAGCCACATGCAGAAACATCGCCGACGCCATCGGAGAAGCGACCAACAGCATCACAATAAGCTGCTTGATGCTCTCCAGATACAAATACCCGAATGATGCTAAAGAAAGCGCGCTGACCAGAAAGCAGATCGTCCCGATAAACATTTTTCTTATATCCGTTGCGATCACAAGCGCAACCGTGAATATGGCAACAGTCGCTATCTCTCCGATCTCCGGCCTGTATACCCACAAATACCCGATCCAGAATACACCGCCTAAAGCCACCAGAATTCCCTTGATAACGTTTAAACTTGTCACCCCTTACCATCCCCCTCAAAGCGTGATGAACGCCACTATAGAGCTAATCATTGAAGATATGCACACTGCCGCCATAATATCCCGTAGCTTGTTGTCTTCTTTCTCTCCTATGACTCCGATAAACGATAAGATCATGATGAGCAGCAGGATGATTTTGAATGCTGTGATCATTTCGCTAACCTCCCATCAATCAATAGAAACTCATTTGATCTTTTTTCGAATTCATCCACCATTCTTGTAAGGTGAATATCCGGATTTTCTTGCCCAACAACATCCCCGAATTTCCCAAGAGCACATTTCCGATCAACTTCCGTAACGTTTTCATTGAAACTCTCATCAACTTCGAACCAATCTTTCGAATATATCTCAATAGCTGTTTTCTCATCCTCTGCCGCAATCAACGCATAATATGGTGCAACAACTTCAAAGTATTTCATGAATAGTCCCCCTTTTTATTGATTACAAATTCGATTTCCGCGTCTATCAATTCATGTTTGTTGTTCTTTCAAGCCTTCCCTGCGTTTTTCTTCCCATTCCTCCCGGGTAAATTTACGGCCGCTCGGTGTCCTGTCTGATTTTATGCCGTTTCTTTGCTTCCAGGCGCTTAAAGTGCGCCCGGAAACCAGTAATTCCTCTTGTGCTATTTCTTCATCGCTCATATGCTTACTCAATGTTTTATATTGCTCAGGCGTAAAGCCGATTTCATCGAGGATTCCCATTTTGATCACCCTTTCCCTCTACAGCGAAACGTTTCATAAAATCATTAAACACATCCGATATATGTCGATCTTTAAATTCACGACCATTTAGGCAAAATTGAGCAATGAACTCATATCTTACTTTTAATTTTTCAATTTCTCCCTTTAATCGTTCATTTTCCGCCTGTAGTCGCTTATTTTCCGCTTGTATTTTTTCGATAAAGTCACATGCCTTATCGATACTCTCGGTAACGTAATCGAAATACTTCATCACGCCAAATCCTCCGCCTGCTCCCGCTGCCAACTCCAATCTTTCACATACTGTTCGGACGGCACTATCGGATATTTCTTGATATACGCCAGCCGCTGTTCCTCCGTCATCTTCCAAACCACTACTTCCCCATGCTTGCTTGAATTTCTATTTGAAGTCATAACCGTTTCCCCCTCCAGTTTTGTAAAGAACGCCGTGCCATCTGCTGAACGGCACTTCCCTTTTTACATCCTGTTTGCTTAAGCCTTCCTCGAAAACCTGAATGACCTGCAACTCTTCCTGGTCGTAATTCGTGGCCGACCACTGAACAACGCGCCTTGTCATGCTGCAGCCTCCTTAGAAGGGGAGATCTTCATCTGAAATATCAATCGGCTTACCCTCATTGGCAAACGGATCATCAGGAAAGCTGTTCCCCTGCTGACCGCTGCTCTGGTTCCGCCCTGCGCCGCCCTGCTGCCTGCTATCAGCCTGACCGCCGCCCTTTGGATCGAGAAATTGCACAGATTCGACGTTTACCTCCGTCACAAACACTCTGCGGCCGCTCTGATCGTCATAACTTCGCGTTTGAAGGCGCCCGTCTACGCCTGCCATTGATCCCTTTTTCAGAAACTTGGCAATATTTTCAGCGTTTCTCCAAGCGACACAGTTGATAAAGTCCGCTTCCGTTTCTCCGTTCTGGTTTTTAAATGTCCGATTGACTGCCAATGTAAAGCTGACTACCGATTTGATATTCCCGGTTTCAACTTTGCCACTCCCGACATATCTTAGTTCCGGGTCTCTTGTTAACCTTCCACATAAAACAACTCGATTTATCATGTTTTATATCTCCCTTCCGGTAAAAAACACTCTTAAGCGCCTTTTTAACCACCATATTTCGAATTCTCTCTCACTTCTGTTTAACTTGTTCAAATGAAAATGTTTGAAAAGGTATTTCGCGCCGACAATATTTAATATTTCATCCATGATCGGAACGATATATAGTCGTTTTGATAAAACATTGAGAGGCTTCCAATTGGGCAGCTCATCCCAATTTTCCGGTTTTGCTCCCAATCTGTAATCCCATTTCCAAGAATTCAAATTATAATGTATTTCTGCAAGTTCTTTTTTGCTGAATTCCCGCAAATTCCGCATTTCCTTTTCCCCTTTCGTCTATTTCCGACAGGAATCGACATTCTCAGCCGAAATTTTTCACCCGCGCTTCTCAAGCGCAGCCCTTACCTTTTCCAAATCATGTTCCTCGCCGTCGATCTCGACATACTCCAAATCTTCGTTTATGAAGCCGTAGCGACGTTTTAACTCTATGAGGCTATCTAAACCCCTCCAAAGGGTGTCATGCCCTACAGTGCGCCCGTATTGGTTCTTATAACGGATGATCAGGCGCTTAGATTTTCCCATTCTGCCAACCCCATTATTTGAACCTCGATCCCGGGTTCTTTTCCGTAAACTTTGGCTCCTATGACCATGAAAACTTGGTTATCATCATGCCACGCTGTTTTATTCAGAGAGTCGAAAACACCTTTTACTAGATTGTCTATGTCCGGCTTTTTGATGTGTACCGTTGAAACGGCCTCCTGTTGCTTTTTCTTTGACCAACTTTTTGGAATCGGCATCGAGAAAAGCACCTTTACTACAGTAGGGCCGGTATAAAGCTGCTGTCCTTTCATCTGCTTCTGTGCGTGCAGCTTGATGAAATCCTTATAAGCTAAATACCGCTGTGCGTTTTTATTCACGAATTTCCCACGCCCGGTCATCCGAACGGCTCCCATTGGTGTAATGGGTATGTTAAGAGTGATCATTTTTCTGTTCCCCCTATCCTGACGATTACCGTAAAGGGCAGGAACGTAAATCTAATAAGTTTCATGCCGCCGACCGAATGTATTTCAAAACCGATATTCCAATTCAAGAGTACGAATCCCCAAAATATTCGTGGCATCACTCCGCCGCCTCCTCGTCATCTTCACCGAAAGCCATTTCAATCGATTTTTCAAAGGGATGCACTAACCTTATTTCATGAAATAAACCACTTTCTTCAAAAGCAGATCGTCCTGCTTCATATGCTTCTTCTGGAGAATTAAACTTCTCCATCAAGATTCCATCTAAATAAATACCGAACTTCATTTCTAAATTCCTTTCCCGGCTCCGGCCGTTTATACTTTACCTTCAAGTAGTTTCAAAATGTCATCTATGTCTTTTTCCTCGATGTAATGACGCTTTGCCCTTTGGCATATGAATTTGATTTCCTGCATGATTTTCACACATTCTTTAAAAAGTCGATGGTCGTGGGATACCTTCTCGCTCTCCGTCATCACTTTTTCAGCCTGTTCAATAAGCCATTCCATATCGTCACGCTCGATCTCATCTTCATAGAATCGCTCTTTGATTTCGCTTAATTTGTCCATTTTCTCACCTTCCCGGTTTCCGCCGCCTCCCTTGGTCTGTAAATTAAAGACGGTTCAATTCTACCGGGTGCATAATCAATGTTATATTCCCCACAATAAGGACAGCATTCCGGCTCCTTTTCTCTTTCTAATAAAAGCAACTCGCCGCATTCCCGACATTTGAACTCATACATAACTAGATTTCTTCCCATCATTCCGCCGCCTCCTTATTGATCCGGTTACTCCTTCTATCTGCAAACATCATCATTTGATACTCCTGCAACTGCTTTTCAACAGTTTCCACAGGCACTAAAGGAAAAGCAGTCTTTTCCCACAAAATAAAATCGCACTGCTTATCATTTGCATCAGGGAAATACTTTCTCACTAAGTCAATCCACGTCATTCCGCCGCCTCCACTTCGCATTTGGCACCTTTGAAAACAGTTTCGTAATGTTCGTTTGTATAATGCCCTCTCAATTCCCGGTCGACTTCAAGTGTGACCTCGCCGACATTACCAAACTTCTTTTCTAAATTGTTTTTAATTATTTGTTTCACTTCTTCAGGTGATAAAGTCACTTGCATTTTCATTATTTCGCCGCCTCCAATAGACCGGGATTTTCAAAGACTGTTCCAAGATATTCCGAATCTGGCCCGCAATCGGCAAGAGACTCAGAAGGCCCGTTAATATATTCACCGTAAAATGCAGCTAAATCGTTGTCGTAAACAACCTTAAATATTCTCCCCAAAACGTCTTTTCGAATGTCTCCCTCCCAAATCTCCCGGCCGGTTTCGTCCTTCAATCCGGTGTATTGCATAAGGTAAAAAGGCTCATCATCTGGGTTTTGGAATAGCCCTGCTGTTCTGCCGTTAGATGATTTCGCGAAATCCACACGACCGATCCAAACAAATGGGCTATCAAATTCCGGTTCAAACTCATTTTTATACTCTTCATCAACTGTTCCATGTGTATAGCCATCTCTATCTTGTGAAATTTCTTTAACCCTAAACATGTGCTGATATTTGTTGCTCCATGCTCTGAATTTAATCTCTCTCATCCGTTCTACCTCCCGTCATCTTGTAACCATTGTTCGATCTGTTTTTCCCTGTATCCGGCCTGTCGCAGGATCGACAGCAGCGCTTTGACTTCTTTCATTTCGCCGATCCCCACGCTCGCAAAATTGCATCTCTCAAACCCGGTGGCCGTGTTTCCGTCACCGATCTAACCGGGATACCCACGATATAAGTCGTGTTTGTTTCTTGGATCAATTCGCGGTCGTTTTCCTTAACCATTTCTTGAATAAACACCTTTTTGAATAGTCCGCCGTACTGTGAATTGACTTCTTTTTTGATGATTCTCATATCAAATCCCACCATTCGAACACTTTTTTCTGTTCCTTCTTTTTCCGCCCGATCAGCCGGACGATGAGTCTCTTGATCTTTTTCATTAGTTCTTTACCTCCTGCTCCATGATCGCTTTAAATATTGGGTAAATCTGCTGTGGCACCACCGCATTTCCTAATCCTTTAATTCTGTCCACCCGATTGGGAATCCCATGAGCCACTCGACCCACGTTGGGTTCAGGTGTCCACCGTTGCCTGCCGTCATCTGTTTCCGTTCCTCTTCGGTAATGACTCCTTTTTCCTGAAGATCGATCATCGTTTGAAATGATCCAGTGCCGCCGCACATCCCCTTGGTTCTCGGCGTCGGCCATAGTTTTGTGACAGCAGTGTGCAGGTTTTGACATGATGGATTCATGGCTTTCTTTTCGTTGTAACTCTTGCTGTTTGGATTGTTGAACCGCTTCCGGCTGTCTCTCGTATTCCAAGCGTCTGACGCTGTCGGAGTAGGCAACAACGAATGTTCGATCTCTTCGATGTTTGGCGTCGACGGCACAAGCCGGTATAATAAACGATTGCCCTTTGTAACCTGCACTTTCCAGGTCAAATAACGTGCGGTCGAGTTCCATGTTTGCGAAGTTAGCAACGTTTTCACCAACGACCCAAGTGGGCTTGAGCTCTTTGATGATCCTAAACATTTCTGGCCAGAGGTCGCGGTCATCTTCCTTGCCTTTTCGCTTCCCGGCAATACTGTAAGGCTGGCAAGGGAATCCTCCTGAAATAATGTCAACTGTTCCACCTGGTTCGATCACTCCTTTTTCTTCTAAAAGCTGTCTATTCAAGGTGCATACATCGTCAAAGATGGGGACACCAGGAAAGTTTTTTTGTAGTACCTTCTGACAGAATGGCTCCCGCTCGCAGAATGCCACCGTTTCTATGCCGGCCCATTCAGCAGCAAGCGCGATCCCTCCTATTCCCGCAAACAACTCAATGCTTTTCAATCCGCTACCTCCTGAATGCGTTTTAATTCGCTTGTAAGCTCTTTAAACCAGTTCTGGTCTTTTGTATCTAGTGCGATGTTTATCATCGTTCTGAGGCTTTCCTGCGTGTATTCTGGCGTATCCTCGCATGGTGTTAAGTCCGCCATTCTCTGGCCCAGATATAATTTTTTGTCTTCGGCTCTGACATCTGCATAATTTCCGTTCATTTCAAGGATGTACCCTTTAAGAATTGTTTTTTGATTGCGCCTGTAGAAATTTGAGGGAGAGAACTTCACCCAGTCACCCACATTTAGCCTTGTCACCGTAAATGCTCCCCTTTCGCTCTTTGAGTATCCCGCGTTCGCATTGATCGACAATCAACAAGAATACTTCCAGCGCCGGGCGTTTGAGGGCAGCCGCTGTTTCTTCGATAGAAACGCCCGCCTTCCAGTCCTCTTTCACTCGCTTTACTTCGTCTTCCGTCCAACCAAACTCACACTTAGAAAGCATGATGTACATTACGCGCTCCGCTCCCGCTGCTGCCATTCTGCTATTTTCGCCTCGAGCATCCGAACAGTATCAGTTAAATCCTTTTTCTCGATCTTGCAATTCGGGCAGGCGTGGAAAGCTACCACGCTGGAGTTTTTCACCCTGACAACCTTCTGACCGTTGCACAAATTACACATGTCGCACCCTCCTTATCTATGTTTTTGGGCTATTTAATTTTGTGCCCTATTTCTCTATCAACTCGGGAAAAATATCCCCTAGCCGTTTGAATAATTGTTTTTCCATGCTCCGGGGCATCCATGATATGCGCCGTCCCCTCGTTTCCATCCAAAACTATGACGCGAACTTTTCCCGGCTCAATCGTCCCAGTAAAGGTGAAATCCTTATTGACTTCAATCGTTTCTGGCTGCTTCACTCTGACCGCCCCCAGTGTGCTATAATAGAATTACCCACAGTTCATAAAGCATCGGAGCCTTACGGTTTCGGTGTTTTTTCATTCATAAAGCAATTGCAGCAATTCCTCATTTTCTTGTTTCGCGATCTTACTTCTGACTTTTTCGTCTGGCATTTTGACAGGGAAAGCAAGCTTTTCGACCCTGCTGCTGATCCTGCCGCCCGGATACTTCAAATCCAGTTCGTCAATGGCTAAGTTACTTGTGATGATGGTCGGCTTTTTGTTCTGGAGCCTGTAGTCCAGAATGCGAGTAAACGTTTCTTCTACCCAATCCGTCGCTTTTTCTACTCCGATATCATCCAAGATCGCCAGATCGGCCGTTTTTGCCGCTTCGATAATGTCGGAACTCTTAACCTTCGAATCTGCTTCAAAGGTCTTTTTGATCTCTCCAATCAGATCGGCAGTTGAGGAATAAATGATTTTCAATGGATCGTCCTGTTTGTCGTGCATCTTGGTGATGGCCTTCATGATGCTTGCAGCTAACCGCGTTTTACCGCTCCCCTTTTCATGGCTGTAAAAATACAACCCCTTCCCCTGCTCGCGCATCTGCTCGAATTTCAATACATAGTTTTTTGAAATCCGCTTTGCGTTAGCCGCGCGCTCCTTCGATTCGTCCTTTTCATAAACATCTATTTCAAAGGAATTTAAAGTTACATTTTTAAACTCTTCCGGAAGCCGGGCGCTCAACAGCTTTTTTTCTAAGGTTTTGACAGCCTTGCACGGGCATTCTTTCATGAATTCCTTGTTTTCCTGGTGGTCTTTAATCCAGATCAGGCCGGAGCCGTCGCATTGCTTGTAAATGCAGTTTTCCTCAGAAATCACAGTAAGTGTCTCGAATCGTTCCGGATAAGCCCTTTTCCCTTGCAAGTGCTTCGAGTCTCTCAACCTCTTTGCTAGTCCCGGATTCGATTTCTCCAACTGCTTTAGGGTATCTTCTAAACTGTTCATCTTTCCGCTTACCTCCCTGATTCATCAATATCATGAGACCCTGCCGCGCTTTGTGATCGTCTGTATTTCTAAGGATGCCAAGAGTGTATTTTTCGTTTCGATCGCTGTATTTCTCGACATGTGTCCACATTGCGTAATGCAGTTGATCGACACTGTACTTGCTCATTTTTTCAAGATGAGTCATTAAGACGTTGGCCGAGATTTTACCTGTTGATCGAGTAAGCCGGAGGCAATCAAGATATTGAACTAAGATGCTTTTTTTAATCCCTACTGGGAGAGTCCCTTTTTGAATTGTCAATTCTGTTATTTTTTCAATCTCTTCTAAACTTGAAAGATTTATAGATTTAAGACCAACCGATTCCAGTTCATTTTGAAATGCATCTGTTTTACTGATGTCCTGTTTTTCACTTTCATCCGGTTTATTGTTAGTCTCTGTAGTAGTCTCTGTGTAGTCTCTGGTATTGCTCTGCCCATTTTGGGCAGTCCCATGTGCCCATTTTGGGCAGTCCGACTGCTCATTTTGGGCAGTCCCTCTGCCCATTTTGGGCAGACGGTCGTAATCAATCGAATACCATTTTGTTTTGTCAGCCTTCATCTTGTTGAAATTTCCTGTAATCAATAACCCAGATTCCTCAAGTCTTGCCACAGTGCGTCTTAGTGTGTTTTTAGACCAAAACGGAAACTGTTCCAACCACTCGTCATAGGTGTTATAAATCCACTTCCGACCGTCTCTTTTTTTACCTGATGACTTTAACCAGTAATGGACTTGTTGAAGAACGATCGCTTCGTTTAATCCGATTTCTTTCGCTAAAGAAGGAATGACAATCAAGGGATATTCGTCTAATAGCAAACCGTTCAATGCCTCTGCCTCCTTTTCTCCGTCCGTCTCTTGATGATCTGTTAATCTCTCTTTGGCTTTTCTCCGGTTATTTTCTCGTAGTCGTCGTAGGCCAATTCCTTATACATAGGGTGTAATCTTCTGATTGACCACAAGCACAGGCTTTTTAATTCCTTGTTTTCGGCCATAAGTTTTTTGTATGCCGTCATTAACTGTTCTTTGCTCCATGGAATGTTCATTTCCTCGTCCCTTTCCGTTTAAAAGTATTGATAGTTGGTGATGACGACTGAATCTAAATCGTAGTATCCTTCAATTTCTAACTCCATTTGTTTAATGTCATTAGGAGATATCAAATGTTTGTTTTTAACTGAAACTATTACTCTTGCGTCTGCTTTTTCTTCACCTTTCCGAAACTTATAACTGACAAGAAAATGTCTTCTCATACCTCGTCTTATCAATCCTGATCCCTCCCGCCTCGTTTAACATTGATATAATTAAAACAGCCTCTACACGCTCTGTTTGGGTGATTGTGACAAAACCACCTTTTCATTACTTTGTCTTGCACTTCTTCTGATTCTTTAAGCAATTCATTAGCGATGGGAGTATAAAAGTCTGTGGTTATAGCGCAATCGTGACAAGGCTTCTCAAGTAGTTCTAATTCCGGATCGTTCATAAACCTATTCCAATAGTTTTCCTTCGGTTTATTTGTTTTGATGTGCAAACTAATCACCTCAACTCAGAATTTTCAATGGAAATCAGCATATAATTCCTCGATCTGGTTGCATATCTCATGTTGCCAATCAGTATCATTTGTCATCGATCATATTTATCTTGGTTGATCTTTGAACCTCCCTCAAAATTCACCTGAGTGAAGCAACTTGTGTCATTACCGTCCTCATCGTGTGCCATTCTTGCTGCTGCAAGTATTCGATAACAAAACCTTGGTTCTAACATCTGGGGTTCCCCTTTCAAAGTGTTTTACGCTGACTCTTTCTCAGCTGTAGCAATCCAAGTTTTCAAAGTCGTCAAACGTTCATCGGCTTTTCCTTTCGGTAATTTGTTCAAATCTGTAATTTTTAAGGCTGTCATAACAGCATCAAAAGTTCCTTTTCCGCGCAGTTCAATGAATCTATCTGCTAACACTTGAAATTCATCTTTTTGCTCCTGTGTAATCATTTCAGGCGGCTTTGTTGCCTCCACTTTTTGCTGGAAGGCGTCCGGGTCATCCTGATCAGTAGGAACATTAAATTGTTTCAACAAGAAATACTTTTCCGCATAAGTCAGGGCCTTACCGACACCCTTTTCCCCACCGATATCGATGCCTTGTGCATAGAAAGTTGTCGTTATTGTTTCTTCCGGCTTTTCTGCATTAACCCATTTGTATTCGATGTCTAGTTCCGTAAAGTATGTGGTACGGTTCCCGTTTTTCTCCGCTGTGACCTTTTTGTCTATGATTGCCGGAATTAGTAGTAATCCAAGTTCGTCTATTTTTTCCCGGATCGCTCCAACGACCTGACTTGATCCGGTATAATTGTATTGATGACCTTGGTTTGCTTTTTTCAAGTAAGGAACGGCTTTCCTAACCTCGATCAGCTTTTGATATATGTTCATTTGTCATCCACCTCAACCGTGAATTTATCTTCCCTGTCAACCACCGTGACGCCTGGGATGATCTCGCCTTCATCATCAATCAGTTTGTCGCCGAACACCGTGCATTTATTTTTGATAGAAGCCCAATCTACATCTTGTTTAATCCTGACGAATCCTTTAGATTCGGCGTATTTCATCAGCTCTTTTTCATCGCGCTGGTACTCTGGCTGCTGCTTTATTAATTTGATTGTCCCGTACGGCAACCGCAGCATCTTTTTAGGCTTTTTGCCGCTTTCTCGCTGTTTCCTGACTTCCTCACGCATATATCGTTCAAGTCGATGTTTGTAGAAGTTTTCTCGCTCGACATACTCCTTATTTGCATCCTCGCGCCATAACTTGATCTTTTCCATTTCCATTAAGAGCCTATCTATTTGCTTGTCGGCCACCGCATCTATTTCAGCCTGCTTTCTTTTGTAATAAGCGATGCGCCGCTGCGCTTCTGTTGCCGTTTCCAGATCATGAACCTCAAATATTTCCGGTTCCTCCGTGTTCCCAGGCATCTGAGCAAGCAGTTCTTTTTTGATTTCTTCGATTTCAGCCATCGTTCAATCACCTTCCATATTGTTTTTTAGGTGGAAGACTGATATAATTTGTAATTGGAAAGTTTATCTACGCCTTTCCACCAGCCGCTAATTCAATTGGTATTTGATCTCGTTTGAACCTTTTTACAGGTTCTTTTTTTATGCCTCGTCATCTTCGTTGTCTTCCTCGTCTTCGTACCGCAAATACTCTTTTGGGTAGCCGAAACGGTTAATTTCTGTGATCATTGGGTGCTCGATGTTCATTTGAATCCACTCCTTTGCTGGACATTACTTGTTTGACCAAATTCAAAATAAACTTGTTCTCTTTGGTGATTTCCTCATGGAGAAGTTGTACAGCTCCCTTGATTTCTTGTTCTGAATAGCCCATAGATTTCGCATTCTGCAAAATGTAAGATGCCAACTTGAATTTTTTATGATTCATTTAAACGGCTCCTTTTTTCTCTGAACTTTTTAAACCGCTGATCCCATACAAGATGTAATTCAGGATAGTTTCGGATTCTCGCGCACCAGGCACGCACTTCTAATGCTGTGGTTGGCTTGTGAATGAAATGGATCATCAATGAACCCTCCTTACCGGCTTAACATCTAATCCCCTTTTCGCGAACTTGGAAGCTATTTCGTGCAGTTGTACAATTTGTTCAGGGTGTTCCATCTTCTTTAGTTCTTTGCTGTGTTGGGCGATTGATTCCGCTAATTCTCTGCATCCGTCAAAATCCCCGTCCTTAATCGCCGCAGTCAATAATTCAGACGCCATAAATTGCATTGAGTCAAACAGTCTTTGCGCCTTTTCGCGGTCGCTTTTTAGAAAATGATTGATATTCACTTTAAACCGCCTGCCTTTCTTCATTTCTCGACATTGCTACATGATCCAAAATCGCTTTCCGTGTCCATCGGTCGGCCAATTCCTGAATTTTAAGGCCGTGATTACGGGCTAATGAGTAGATAAGCGTCTTGTTAGCCGCAATCAGATCGAAAATCTGTTTAATCTCATTCATCGGCAGTTCAGCAGATCGCCCCGGACGGTCACGGGCTATCCATCTACTCAGGCTTTTCAGTGATAGCAGCGCTTCCTCAAGTTGATGCTCCATGTTGATCACCGCTGTGCTGGCGCTTTCGTTTAATGCTGGATCAATCGGCGCCGATGCTGTCGGATGCAGTCGGAAAAGGTAATGTACAAGGTCGATGTGTTCGTATGCTTCGCAGATTTCAAACCACTTTATGCAAAACTGCGGTGTCAGTCTGACAAGCCCCTTTTCAACATTTGATATTGACTTTTGATCGTACTTTCCTAGCAATTTGCCTATCTGCGACTGCGAGAGTCCGTATTTTTTTCTAACTTCACGCATTACTGCGGGTAAATTGTCGAGATTATATGGATTGTTCTCCATACGTTCGCCCCCTGATTTACTGGTTTTTTTCTGATAAAATTTTTAAATGAAGAGAAAAGATTCTATGATGTCTATTGACTTACGCCGATTGTGAGGACACAAACTTGTTCACGAAATAAATTTGCCCTTTTCCTGTCACTTTTGGCGTGCGTGTGGTTCTGATTGAGCCGTCACTGTTTACAATGGTGCTTTTCTTGATTTCGAACAGCCCCATGTCCATGCTGCGTTGAGTCGGAAGGTTTAACGATTCACCTTTCTTTCGAATCAAATATCCGTTCTCGCGCAGCCATCTGAATAATCTGTTTTGGCCGATCTTCACGCCGTTTTGTTGCAGGATTTTCGCTAATTCACCAACCAAGATTGATGATTCTGACGTTTCAACCGCATCCGCAAACAGCGCTTTAGGCTTCATGACCTCGATTTGTTTACTTTGCTCTTTCATGGTGTGCAAAGTGACTTTGAAAAGCTGTTTCGTTTGTTCGTCAGCCTGCGGCAGATACGTTTGTATGAATAGATCGTCATTTGCTACATAGCCGCCTGTTTTTCTGATTGTTGGGATGACTTCGTGAGTGATCCATCTTTTGAACTGTTTGGCCTCTGGTTTACGGCTACCGAGGATCAGTGAATATAGGCCGGGTTCATTAACGATCGTTTTATTGGGGTTTCCAATACCCTCATTTAAAATGACAGTATTCTTTTCATCTTCATCCAAACGGCTCAATGCCTGACTCGGGTTGCCGATTTCGAGGACATCGCAGACATCCTTTGCAACAAACCAAGGTTCACCGTTCTTAACGACTGTTCTGACCTGTTGATCTTGATAATTGAAGACTTTTTGCAGTTGATCCATTTAACTCACGCCTTTCTGAAAATAGTTTGTGTTTTCTTCAACCCAGGTTGAATTTTGTTTGATCCATTCAAAAACGAGATCACGTGGGTATCTGGCTTGAATTGTTTTTAATTTCGGGAAAGACTCGATACCTGTCAGCCTTGTCACCGCTGCCGATTTGATTTGAAAAATCTCTTGCAAATGAGTGTTTTTTAATATTGGAGGATAAGTGTATTTTTTTGCGCCGTCCTCCACGCCTTGCTGATAAGCTTTTTCGCAAAGCGCTTTAACAATTTCGAAAACCGTTTCGTTCGGCAAGTTATCAAGTGAGATACCGAGATTAGCCAAAGTGACCGCCTCCTATGCTGTGTTGGATTTTTGATCATGAAAATTCTTCGATTCGTATATTTTGTTTTCAAAAAAATTTTGAATTGGTTCGTCTAAAACTTCTGCAATGTCTTTCAGTAACTCAACATGTATTTTTCTGCGCCCTAATTCATATCCGTTATACGTGGCTGTATGAATTCCTAGACATTTTGCAACAAATTTTTGTGTTATGCCTTTTGATTGTCGGATCATTCTTAAATTTTCATTCACTCTCACGATCATCACCTCCATTATACGTTTCGAAGAACTCTTTAATCACATGATAATTCTTCGATTCGTATATGTCAACAATAAAATATACTTTTTGTTAATTTTTTTTACTCAATATGAAGAATAATGTACAATTTGAAGAAAGAAACAACTTAATGGAGGAATAATTATGGCTCTCGGAGCAAGGATAAGAGCTTTAAGGGAAAAGGAAAATCTAACTCAAAAAGCTTTAGCTGAAAAATTAAATATACCTCACCAAAATCTTTCTAATTATGAACGGGGTTTCAGACAACCTGATTATGAAACCTTAATTAAGATAGCAGATTTTTTTGAGGTTTCCACTGATTATTTACTTCGTGGTGTCGATCCGAAAGTTAAAGATAAAATTTTTGAGGATGAAGCAAAGAAGATTCTAACCGATCCAAAAACATTCCTTGCCGCCCGTGACGGAGAAGTTACACAGGAAATTTTAGATGCTGCCCTCGAAATCATTACGGAGCAACTAAAAGAAGGGCGCAAAAAAAAATCCGATTAAACAAAAGTATTGCAAGTCCAGTCACACACTTATAATAAAATGGGGGTGTTTTATATGGAAAACAAAGGGTTTGAATTGATTTTGAAAGAGATTCAGGCCATTAATAACCGTCTATCTGATCTCGAAAAAAATGTCGCGACTAAAGATGACATCAAAGCATTAAGTGAGAAAATCGATTCTCAGCATGTCGAAAACATCAATTCGGATAACCTTCTACTTGATGAAATCAGCTCCCTTAAAGAAGGCGTCATCTTCGTTAATCGAAAAGTGGCCGATGCAGAATTCGAAATTCATACATTAAAAGCCCGCAAACAACAGTAAGACTATTGTCAAAACTGGTAAAATCCTGTTGAAATGTTATGTGTTTTAGCCTATTATAAAAGACATACATATATATGAACTGGGGGAACTGAACGTGGGAAAAGAAAAAACAAAAAAGCCAATTTATAAGAAATGGTGGTTTTGGTTAATCATCGTTATCATCCTCGGTGCAGCCGCAACAAATGGTGGAAATTCAGAGCAAGCTTCATCAACAAACAAAGAAAAATCCACTGAGAATAAAACGACTGAAACAAAACAAGATACGAAGAAAGAAGAAAAGAAAGAAGAGAAAAAGGAAGAACCGAAGAAAGAAGAGACAAACCCTAAAATCGGCGACGATGTGAAAGTTGGCGATATGAATTATAAAGTCAATGGAAAGAAAACAGCCGATCAGGTTGGACCTTCTGCCTTACCTCAAAAGGCTAGTGATAAATATCTAGTCATTGACGTCACGTTAAAAAACAATGGCAATGATAAAGTAACCGTCGATGCTTCATTCTTCAAGCTTAAACGTGGCGAAAAGACTTATGAAGCTGATTCCGCCGCAAGCATGTCAGCAAACCAAAGCGAGGACGGCAATATTGACAATAGCTTTTTCCTTCAAAACTTGAATCCTGATTCTAAAATCAGTGGAAAAGTAGTATTTGATGTAGCTCCGGAAGTTGCTAACGCAAAAGACCTACAATTACAAGTGCAGACTGGTGCATGGGGAACGGAAACCGGAATCATCGATTTAAAATAATTGATAGCCTCTCAATGAGGCTTTTCTTTCACACGAAAAATAGAACGTATGTTCTTTGTTTTTTTAAAAAAGTATCATCTCAATTTGATAAATGGGCTTAGGAGGCGTTCTTCTTGGTGTATACAAAAAGTCATTTGGAGGATTGGATTGAAAACTTTTACAGAAAAATAAACATCACCTCACCCGAACAAATTAATTTCGAGCGCATAGCCGAGACCTTGGGCATCAGACTTTATTTCAAATCAGGCCCGAGTTTTTCCTTTAAATACAATGATGTGTATACGATTTTTTTAGATAACCGGAAAAGCCGCTGTGAGCAGTGGGACGACTTCGCACACGAATTGTGCCACCTCTTCAGACATGAAGGAGATAAAAAAACAATGCCTAAATTTTGGTCAGATTATCAGGAAAGACAAGCAAATTACTTCTCATATCACTTTTGCATCCCTACTTTTATGCTTCATGGAATGAAAATTACACACGACCATTTTTTTAATGCGCACCTCATTGCCAAAACTTTTAAAGTAACTGAACCATTTGCGAAGGTACGTCTTAATATGTACTTTAACAAAATTCGACTTATTATTTGTTAAAAGATCCTTTAAATCAGAAAGGGGGATAATATGGCTTCATTCCAGCAATACAAGACAAAGTCAGGATATAAATGGCTTTTTAAAATGGGTGTAGGGATCGACCCTAAAACCGGAGATAGAAAAACGACGACCCGCCGGGGTTTCAAGACAAAAAAAGAAGCTGTCGCCGCCGCTGCTGAATTTCAAAAGGTAATCGATAGTAATGCTCTTATTCGAAAAGACTTAACTTTTGAAGATGTGTTCAAGGAATGGTGGGCTGTACATTCTAAAACAATAAAGCGAAGCACCAGATACTCCAAATTATCGAAATTCAACAAGCATATCCTGCCGCTATTCGGCAAATTGAAAATAAAAAACATCACAAAAGCGTATTGCCAAAAAGCAATAAACCGAATAGCCCAAGAAATTAATTCCGCTCAAGATGTGAAAATTCAAGCTAACCTTGTGTTTAAATACGCTCTAAGAATGGATTACATCTCAACGAATCCGATGGCTTATGTTGTTATCCCGAAAAAAGAAGAAAATTTTTTATCGGATGAAGAAGAGAAACGGAACTTTTGGGAAAAAGACGAGATCAAAATTTTTCTTGATAAAGCGCACTCACAACTCACACAGCAAGATTATGTTATGTTTTACGTTCTTATTTTTACTGGCATGCGTAAAGGGGAACTTCTGGCCTTGGAATGGAAAGACGTTGATATAAAAGAAAGAACAATAAATATTAAACAAACATTGTTTTTTGAAGACGGAAAAGAAGTTATCCAAACAGCCAAAAAATATCATTCAAAACGAATCATCACAATTGATGAACAAACCGCTCAAATACTTAAGAAATGGCGCACGCAGCAAAAGGAAATGCTCTTGTCTAATGGAATCACCACAGAAGCCAAATACGTCCTCATACGGGACGATATGCGCCCTCTGAGGCTTGCATATCCAAATGATATTTTAAACCGTATAATAGCTAAAAATAAGCTTCACAGGATCACGATTCATGGATTCAGACATTCGCACGCTTCCATTCTTTTTGAGGCAGGTGCATCCCTTAAAGAAGTACAAGCCCGTTTGGGCCATAAAGAAATACAAACGACTATGAACATCTATACACATGTCACGAAAACCGCAAAAGAAAAAACGGCCGAAACATTTAAAAAGTACATGGAATTATAAGAAATTCAATTAAACGTGGTCAAAATGTGGTCAAAACTCAATTTTAAGCAAAAAACAAGCCCTCTTCCGAGCGACCGGATGAGGGCTTGAACGTTGATATATTAACGTTTTGAGAACTGAGGTGCACGGCGTGCGCCTTTAAGTCCGTATTTTTTACGCTCTTTCATACGTGCGTCACGAGTCAGAAGACCTGCACGTTTTAGAGTCGCACGGTATTCAGGATCTGCTTCAAGCAAAGCGCGTGCGATGCCGTGGCGGATTGCGCCTGATTGTCCGGAGAAGCCGCCTCCTTTAACATTAACCAAAACATCGTAGCTTCCAGTTGTTTCAGTTAAAGTTAACGGTTGTTTAATATCTTCGATCAGCGCTTCTGATGGAATGTATTCGTTGATATCGCGATTATTAACGACGATACGGCCTTCCCCTGGAACAAGACGTACACGAGCTACAGAGCTTTTACGACGGCCAGTACCGTAATATTGAACCTGTGCCAAATTGGTAACCTCCCTTTTAATTATCCGCGAAGTTCGTAAACTTCAGGTTTTTGTGCTGCATGTGGATGCTCAGAACCACGGTATACGTTCAATTTTTTGAACATTTGACGACCGAGAGAACCCTTTGGAAGCATGCCTTTGATTGCAAGCTCAAGCATTTTCTCAGGGTAATTTGTACGCATTTCGTTAGCAGTTCTTGTTTTCAATCCGCCTGGATGCTGAGTGTGACGGTAGTAGATTTTATCAGTCAACTTTTTACCAGTTAACTCGATTTTTTCAGCGTTGATGATGATGACATGGTCTCCAGTATCAACGTGTGGTGTATATGTTGGTTTGTGCTTTCCGCGTAGGATAGATGCAACTTCAGAAGCAAGGCGTCCAAGAGTCTTGCCTTCAGCATCAACAACAAACCATTTACGTTCAACTTCATTCGCTTTCGCCATAGGTGTTGTGCGCATGATTTTCCCTCCTAGTATCACTTCAATTCAATCTAATACGTTCTATTTCAAAACACAATAAGTTTCCGGGGCTTATCGTGGGGTTGAAATACATACCATATGATATCTTATAACTTTCTGTACTCGCTGTCAAGAAAATGTTACACCTGGTTTAGTTGTCATAGATGACGTTCCATAGGTACAATCCATGGGCCGGTGCAGTACGCCCCGCCGCATCGCGGTTTTTGGCTTCGATCATCCCTTCGATGTCATCGGGTGAAAATTTGCCTGTACCGACTTGGAGGAGCGTGCCGGCAATGATCCTGACCATATTGTACAAGAATCCGCTGCCGACGACCCTCATTTGCAGGCCGTCTTCGGTTTCAGACCATTCAAGCTCATAAATCGTCCTGACTTTATCTTTCACCTCGGTTTTGGCCGTGCAAAAACTTGTGAAATCGTGGGTGCCGACCAAAAACCGCGATGCTTTCTCCACCTTCTGCATATCGAGTTCGTACGGGATGTGATATGCGTAATGGCGTTTGAACACATTCGGGTATCTTCCCCTGTAAATCATGTACCTGTATTCTTTTTTCTTTGCAGAAAACCGCGCATGAAACTGGTCATCGACAACCTCCGCTTTCGTGACCGCTACATCGTCAGGAAGCAGAGCATTTAAAGCATACGGCCATTTTGCCACAGGGATGGAAAGCGGACTGTCAAAATGAATCGTCTGTCCGACCGCATGAACGCCGCTGTCGGTTCTTCCGGATGAAACGACGGGAATGCGCTCCTTCGTTTTATGAAGGGTTTTCAGCGCCTTTTCCAGCTCATCCTGCACGGTTCTCTGCCCAGGCTGGACCTGATAACCGTAAAAAAGATGTCCGTCGTATGAAATGGTGCACTTTACTCTCATCATGTATCACCTAAGTCCGCAATAGGATTAATAAGGCTGCAAGAATGACTAAAATGAGGAGAACGGCAGTGTCCTTCCCTTTCCATGTCAGCTGCCTGTACTTCGTACGGCCTTCCCCTCCCCGGTAGCCGCGCGCCTCCATCGCCGTCGCCAGTTCTTCAGCTCTTTTAAAGGCGCTGACAAACAGCGGGACAAGAAGGGGAACGACCGCTTTGACGCGGTCTTTCAGCGGACCGCTTGTAAAATCTGCGCCTCTCGCCATTTGCGCCTTCATGATCTTATCCGTCTCTTCGATAAGAGTCGGTATAAATCGAAGCGAAATGGACATCATTAAAGCGAGTTCGTGAACGGGCAGCTTCAGTTTTTTAAACGGGCCGAGCAAACGCTCAAGCCCATCCGTTACTTCGATCGGAGTGGTTGTCAGCGTTAAAAGCGTCGTGATGACGATCAAATAAATAAACCGAAGCGAAATAAAAATGCCCTGAACAAGACCCTGCTCATAAATTTTAAATAAGCGGAGATCGGCGAGGACGGGTCCTTCACGCGTCATTAGGATATGGAGCAGAAACGTAAACAGCACGATCCATACCACCGGTTTCATCCCTTTTAAAAGAAACCGGACGGGGACTTTCGACAAGGCGGCCGCAAGAACGGTAAACACGCCGAGCAAAGCGTATGTTACGGTGTTATTGGCAAAAAAAACGATAAAGACGAAAAGAAATATGGATAACAGCTTCGTACGCGGATCAAGACGATGGATAACCGAAGAACCAGGAACATACTTGCCGATAATGATACTATCCATCATAGGGCATTTTCCTCCTGAAAGAGCGCTTTAATTTCGGAAGCCGCTTCTTCGATCGTCAGGATCGGCGATTTAAACCTGATGCCGAATGCCTCTTCAAGCCGTTTTTGAAATTTAATCGTTTCCGGCATATCAAGGCCGAAAGCCGAAATTTCATCGCTTTTTGAAAAGATCTCGCGAGGGGTTCCTTTTGCTTTTACAGTCCCCTTGTGCATGACGATCAGCTCGTCGGCATATGCTGCTGCGTCTTCCATACTGTGGGTGACGAGAATTGTCGTCAGCTTTCTCTTTTTGTGCAAATCGTAAAACATGTCCATGATTTCTTTGCGGCCTCTTGGATCAAGCCCTGCAGTCGGTTCATCGAGAACGAGAACCTCGGGCTCCATCGCCAGCACTCCCGCAATTGCCACGCGTCTCATTTGTCCGCCGCTCAGCTCGAACGGAGACCGGTCGCTCAGCTCCTCAGGCAGTCCAACAAGCTTCAGCATTTCCCTTGCCTTTTCTTCAGCCTGCTTTTGGCTTACCCCAAAATTGACGGGTCCAAAAGCAATGTCCTTTAAAATCGTTTCTTCGAACAGCTGGTGTTCCGGAAACTGAAACACGATGCCGACTTTTTTTCGGAGCGCTTTTAAGTGCTTATTCTTTTTTCCTGCTTCAATCACTTCTTTACCGAGGCGGATCTGTCCTTTCGTCGGCTTTAACAGCCCGTTCAGGTGCTGAAGCAAGGTCGATTTCCCTGACCCTGTATGCCCGATAACGGCGACATAGCTTCCCTCGTTGATCACGGCATTGACATCGTAAAGCGCCAGGCGTTCAAAAGGCGTTTTCATCTGGTATCGGTGCTCTACATCTTTGATCGCAATGTCCATAGCTCATTCACCAATCCTTCTTGTGTCAGATGATCGCCGTTTACAGCCAGTCCTCTTTCTTTTAAGAGCCGGCCAAGCTGAACGGAAAAAGGCAGGTCAAGTCCGATTTCAATGAGTTCTTTATCGCGGCGGAAGACTTCTTCCGGCGATCCTTCGGCATATTTTTTTCCGCCGTTCATGACGATGATCCGGTCCGCCTTTGCCGCCTCGTTTAAATCATGGGTAATCGAAATGACCGTCACCATTCCTTCGTCTTTTAACCGTCTGACCGTCTCAAGCACTTCCTCTCTTCCCATCGGGTCGAGCATTGAAGTGGCTTCATCAAGGATCATGATGTCAGGCCGGGCGGCAAGCACTCCCGCAATCGCCACACGCTGCTTTTGCCCTCCTGAGAGATGGTGCGGCTCTTGATCGAGAAAGTCCTGCATATTCACCTGTTGAACAGCCCAATCTACCCTTTCCACCATGTCTTCTCTTGGAACGCCGTTGTTTTCTAAACCAAAAGCCACATCATCGCGAACGGTGGTCCCGACAAATTGGTTATCGGGATTTTGAAAAACCATGCCGACTTTTTTCCTGACATCCCAGACCGTTTCTTCTGTCAGCTTGATGCCGCCGACTTCGATCGATCCTTCATCAGGCAGAATCAGGCCGTTTAAAGCCCGGGCAAGCGTCGATTTCCCTGAACCATTGTGGCCGACGATCGCGAGCCATTCTCCTTTCGAAACATGAAACGATACATGATCAAGCGCAGCACTGTCCGCGTCTTTCTGGTAACGGAATGTGATATCCTCTACAGCTATCAATCGCTCTTGATTCATTTTGCCCATCCGGCCTCCTCTCATCTAAAAACTCTGCTTATCTGACTATTCGTTAACGACAAAAAAACCCGATATCTAAAAAAAGGGCATAGATCCAGTTAAAAACTGTCCCGCCCTTCTTTAGACACACAATATATGTGATTAAACCAATTCGATGATAGCCATTGGTGCTCCGTCACCACGGCGAGGACCAAGCTTCATAATGCGTGTGTATCCGCCTTGGCGCTCTTCATAACGAGGTGCTACTTCAGAGAAAAGTTTTTGAAGTGCATCTTGGTCTTTCTCTGCGTCTGCTACCTCGTTGCGGATGTATGCAGCTGCTTGGCGGCGTGCGTGTAAATCTCCACGCTTGCCAAGTGTAATCATTTTTTCTACAACAGAGCGAAGTTCTTTCGCGCGAGCTTCTGTTGTTTCGATTCTTTCGTTGATGATCAAGTCTGTTGTAAGATCACGCAGCATTGCTTTACGCTGTGCACTAGTGCGTCCCAGTTTTCTGTATGACATGTGGTGTCCCCTCCTTTATTGAAATACTCTATCTGAAATAAAAAACACACGAAAATCCTAGTTCACATGGAAACTAGTCAATCGTCTTTGCGAAGGCCGAGTCCAAGCTCTTCAAGTTTCGCTTTCACTTCTTCAAGTGATTTGCGACCCAGGTTGCGAACTTTCATCATATCTTCTTCAGTCTTGTTCGCAAGCTCTTGAACCGTATTGATGCCCGCACGTTTCAAGCAGTTGTAAGAACGGACGGAAAGGTCAAGTTCTTCAATTGTCATCTCCAGAACTTTTTCTTTCTGATCCTCTTCTTTTTCAACCATGATTTCAGCATGCTGGGCTTCGTCGGTCAAGCCGACAAAAATATTAAGGTGTTCAGTTAAAATCTTTGAACCAAGCGCAATCGCTTCTTTTGGTCCAGTGCTTCCATCTGTCCATACGTCAAGCGTAAGTTTGTCATAGTTTGTAATCTGACCCACACGAGTATTCTCTACTTGATATGAAACGCGAGAAACAGGTGTATAGATGGAATCAATCGGGATGACGCCAATCGGCTGATCGTCTCTTTTATTCGCATCAGCTGGTGTGTACCCGCGACCTCTTTGAGCTGTTAAGCGAACTCGGAAACTCGCGTTTTGGCCAAGAGTCGCAATGTGAAGATCAGGATTCAAAATCTCAACATCACTGTCGTGGGTAATATCAGCAGCCGTTACAACTCCTTCACCCTGAACATCAATCTCAAGCGTCTTCTCTTCTTCAGAGTAGATTTTCAATGCAAGTTTTTTAATGTTTAAGATAATCGTTGTAACATCTTCAACAACGCCTTCAATCGTCGAGAATTCATGCAGTACACCATCTATCTGGATCGATGTTACAGCGGCACCAGGGAGTGAGGATAAAAGGATACGACGTAAGGAGTTACCCAAAGTTGTACCATATCCACGCTCAAGTGGCTCTACGACAAATTTACCATACTTGGCATCGTCGCTGATTTCAACCGTTTCGATTTTTGGTTTTTCAATCTCGATCATTTCATAAAACCCTCCTTCAAAACGTCGAAACCCCGGACAGAATTCCTCTCATTCTATCCGAAATTCCCCATTGTTTAGTCCCGTATGTGCTCAGGCAACGAGTGTGCATTCGTTTTATAAATTAACTGTATCATAACCCATTATTGACAGGGACACAAAATCTATACAAACAAATTACACGCGGCGACGTTTTGGCGGACGGCAACCGTTATGAGGAACAGGCGTTACGTCTCTGATCGCAGTAACTTCAAGTCCGGCAGCTTGCAGTGCACGGATTGCAGCTTCACGGCCAGAACCCGGTCCTTTAACAGTAACTTCAAGAGTTTTCAGTCCATGTTCCATTGAAGCTTTTGCAGCTGTTTCAGCGGCCATTTGTGCAGCGAATGGAGTGGATTTACGAGATCCTTTAAATCCTAGAGCTCCGGCACTTGACCAAGAAAGAGCATTGCCATGAACATCAGTAATTGTAACGATCGTGTTGTTGAAAGTTGAACGAATATGAGCGATTCCAGATTCAATATTCTTTTTCACGCGGCGTTTACGCGTGTTTGATTTACGAGCAGCAGCCATTGTTCAAATACCTCCCTTGCTTATTTTTTCTTGTTAGCTACAGTACGACGCGGACCTTTACGAGTACGCGCATTGTTTTTCGTATTTTGACCGCGAACAGGCAATCCGCGACGATGGCGAATTCCGCGGTAGCTTCCGATTTCGATCAGACGTTTGATGTTAAGAGACACTTCACGGCGAAGGTCACCTTCAACTTTCAATTTGTCGATCGCGTCACGGATTTTACCAAGTTCCTCTTCAGTCAAATCACGAACGCGAGTATCTTCAGAAACACCAGCTTCTTTTAATACTTGCTGAGCCGTTGTACGGCCGATTCCATAGATGTATGTCAATGAAATAACAACACGTTTGTCACGTGGGATATCTACACCAGCAATACGAGCCATTCTCTCTCGCACCTCCTTAAAAATTAGCCTTGTTTTTGTTTATGCTTTGGATTTTCACAGATCACCATTACTTTTCCTTTTCTGCGAATGACCTTGCATTTTTCACAGATCGGTTTAACTGATGGTCTCACTTTCATGTGTTTCCAACCTCCTTCAATTTCCGGAGTGCCTTATTTGTAACGGTACGTAATTCTACCACGAGTTAAGTCATATGGAGATAATTCTACCGTAACTTTGTCTCCAGGTAAAATGCGAATGAAGTGCATACGGATCTTACCGGATACATGAGCCAAAACCGTGTGGCCATTTTCAAGTTCAACTTTGAACATTGCGTTTGGCAGCGTTTCGACTACTGTACCTTCCACTTCAATTACATCGTCTTTCGCCATTCAAGTGTTCTCCCTTCTTCAAATCAGTAACTTGCTCTCTGACAAATTTCAAAAGAGAATATCTCAATTTTCCATTTGTCACACGCCCAGTTTCGTTTATACTGTTCTGAACTTCCGGAGATACGCAATCATAAAAGGTTAAATGATTGATATTCTTTTTCTTAGGAGAATGAAATTTACGTTTTTCTCCGTCTGCTACCAGCACATGATGATGATCGAAGATATCGATAACAACTGCGTATTGGTTCGTTTCGCGTCCTCGTGTAATACGTACGAACTGTCCAATTTCAGGCGTTTTCCGAATCATCTCATTCACCTAGGCTTTTGTCAGTATATCAAAACCTGTCTCCGTAATCGCAATCGTGTGTTCAAAATGAGCACACTTTTTCCCGTCCACAGTAACAACCGTCCAATTATCAGCCAGCGTTTTGACATACCGGCTGCCTGCGTTGACCATCGGTTCAATGGCCAAGACCATGCCGGGCTTTAACCGCGGACCTTTATTCGGCGGACCGTAGTGAGGAATTTGCGGGTCCTCATGCAGATCCTGCCCGACCCCATGTCCGACATATTCCCTGACAACAGAAAAATGTTCGCTTTCGACATACGTTTGTATTGCGTGGGAAATATTCGACAAACGTTCTCCCGGTTTTGCTTCCTGCAAGCCTCTATATAAAGATTCCTCTGTCACGTCCAGCAGCTTTTGATCCTCATCGCTGATCGTTCCCACTGGATACGTCCATGCAGAGTCACCATGATAACCGTTTAGCTTCGCACCGATATCGATGCTGATGATGTCTCCGTCACGAAGCACCCGGCTTCCAGGTATACCGTGAACCAGCTCTTCGTTGACTGAAACGCAAATGCTCCCGCGAAAACCATTATACCCTTTAAAAGATGGGATTGCACCCTGCTTCGTAATAAAACGTTCGGCAATTTGATCCAATTCTTTTGTCGAGATTCCGGGTGTAATGTGCTTTTTAAGCTCCTCGTGAGTTAAAGCAACAATCCGGCCTGCTTCACGCATGATTTCGATTTCTCGGGGAGTTTTACAAATAATCATTTGTCCCGGCCTCCGAGAAGCTCTTTTATATCTGCGTAAACTTCATTGATGTGCTGTTGCCCTTCAATGTTTACAAGATATCCTTTATCCGCATAAAAATCGAGTAAAGGCTGAGTCTGCTTCAAGTTGACCTCAAGACGCGTGGATACCGTAGCCTCATTATCATCTTCGCGCTGATAGAGTTCTCCTCCACACTTGTCGCATACATTTTCCTTTGCAGGCGGATTAAAGACTAAATGATAAGTTGCACCGCAATTTTTGCAGATTCTGCGCCCAGTAAGACGTTCCATCAAGGCATCTTTATCGACTTGAATATTGATGACATAATCAATCGACTTGCCCAGTTCTTTAAGAATTTCCTCTAGTGCCTCAGCTTGAGCGACTGTTCTCGGAAATCCGTCCAGAAGAAAACCCCGGTCACAATCATTCTTGCCAAGTCTCTCCCTGACAATACCAATCGTCACTTCATCCGGAACAAGTTCACCTTTATCAATGTATGATTTGGCTTCAAGTCCAAGATCCGTTTCTTCTTTCATGGCAGCGCGGAACATGTCTCCTGTTGAGATATGAGGTATCCCAAAATCGTCAACAATCCGTTCAGCCTGTGTTCCTTTACCGGCTCCAGGCAGTCCCATTAAGACTAAGTTCATTTCGGATTCCCCGTCCTCTCTATTTTTAGAGGGAATGGGCACATCCCATTTCCTCTAGTGCTTCATAAATCCACGATAGTTTCGCTTCACCAGCTGGCTTTCAAGCTGCTTCATAGTTTCAAGTGCTACACCGATCACAATCAGCAAGCTCGTGCCGCCGATTTGTGCAGAAGAAGGCAGCCCAGCAAAATTAACGAACAAGACAGGAAGAATGGCGATCACAGCCAAGAATATGGAGCCGACAAATGTAAGTCGATACAAAATGCTCGTAATTCTTTCCTGAGTCATTTTTCCTGGACGAACTCCCGGAATATAGCCACCTTGTTTTTTAAGATTATCGGCCATTTGCTCAGGGTTTACCTGGACAAATGCATAGAAGTAGGTAAAGGCAATAATCAATGCTGCATAGACGCACATTCCGACCGGATGCGTGTAATCAAACGTTTTTTGGATCCAGTTCGTTACATCGTTGGAGCCAAAGAATGATGCCACGGTCCGCGGCGTAATGATAAACGAAACAGCAAAGATGACCGGAATGACACCCGCCGGGTTAACTTTCAGCGGCAGATGCGTTGACTGACCGCCAGGAGCAGGTGAACGGCCTGAACCTTTTGCATATTGAATTGAGATTTTTCTTACCGCCTGTTGAATAAAAATAACTCCAACGACGATCGCCAAAATCGCAACCAATATAATGACAACCTTTAAGATTTGCATGAATAACTGATCTCCAGCATCTACAAACTGCTGAGCATAGATCTGATTGATCGTCTGCGGAATACCGGCAACGATACCAGCAAAGATGATGATGGAAATTCCGTTGCCAACTCCATGAGCCGTGATTTGTTCACCGAGCCACATTAAAAAAGCAGTTCCGGCAGTGAGTACAATCGCAATGGTCAAATAAGTGCCGACTCCCGGGTCATTGATTAACGCGCCGCCGGCCATGTTATTAAACCCGTAGGACATACCTAAAGCTTGGATGAAACCAAGAACGATTGTGAAGTACCTTGTGAACTGAGCTAATTTACGGCGGCCAACTTCACCCTGCTTCGACCATTCCGTGAACTTCGGAACAACATCCATCTGCAAAAGCTGAATGATAATTGAAGCGGTGATGTATGGCATAATCCCCATCGCGAGAATGGAAAAGTTGTATAATGCACCGCCGCCAAATGTGTTTAGGACCCCAAATACGCTCATTTGATCCTGTGCCTTCAGAACCTCTGTATTTACATTCGGCACAGGAATGAATGAACCGATACGAAAGACGATAAGCATTAAAAGAGTGAAGATAATCTTATTCCGAATATCCTTCACACGCATAAAATTGGAGATTGTCTTAAACAAGTTAGATCACCTCAGCTGTACCGCCAGCAGCCTCAATTGCTTGTTTAGCAGAAGCGGAGAATTTATTGGCTTTAACAGTTAATTTCTTTTCTAATTTACCGTCGCCAAGAATTTTCACTCCAGATTTCAACTTGCTGATTACACCTGTTTCTAAAAGAAGTTCAGGAGTAACTTCCGTCCCTTCTGCAAAGCTGTTGAGTTTGTCTAGGTTGATCACAGCGAATTCCTTGCGGTTGATGTTTGTAAAACCGCGTTTAGGAAGACGTTGGAATAAAGGCATTTGTCCACCCTCGAATCCAGGACGTACACCGCCGCCAGAACGAGCGTTTTGACCTTTATGACCTTTACCAGCTGTTTTACCGTTACCTGAACCAATACCACGACCTACGCGGTTGCGCGTTTTGCGTGAACCTTCTGCGGGCTTTAATTCATGAAGTTTCATTAGGACACCTCCTTAGCCTATCATTTATTTTTATTGTTGTTCTTTAACAGAAACTAAATGAGATACTTTGTTGATCATGCCGCGGATCGCAGCGTTATCTTCGTGAACAACGGTTTGGTTTGTTTTCTTTAAACCAAGCGTTCTCACAGTGATGCGCTGATCTTCCGGACGGCCGATTACACTGCGTTTGAGGGTAATTTCTAATTTAGCCATTAATGTTCCCTCCTTATCCTAACAGTTCTTCTACAGATTTTCCACGAAGCTTCGCAACATCCTCAGCGCGCTTCAGTTCGCTCAATCCTTGGATTGTTGCACGGATCATGTTGATCGGTGTGTTAGAACCTAAAGATTTAGAAAGGATATCAGATACACCGGCAAGCTCAAGCACCGCACGTACTGGGCCTCCAGCGATAACTCCCGTACCTTCAGAAGCAGGTTTTAACAAGATGTTTCCTGCACCGAAATGTCCGATGATTTCGTGTGGAATTGTAGTTCCAACCATTGGTACTTCGATCAAATTCTTTTTCGCATCTTCAACAGCTTTGCGGATCGCTTCCGGCACTTCTTGTGCTTTACCAGTTCCGAATCCGACGTGACCGTTCTTGTCACCGACAACGACTAGAGCTGCGAAACGGAAACGACGACCACCTTTAACAACTTTCGCTACGCGGTTAACCGTAACTAAGCGTTCTTCTAACTCTAATTTGCTTGGGTCAATACGACGCATATTCACATGTCCCTCCTTCTTTTATTAAAATTCCAGACCAGCTTCGCGTGCAGCGTCAGCCAATGCTTTTACACGTCCATGATACAGGTATCCGCCACGGTCGAACACGACGTTTTTAATACCTTTCTCAGAAGCGCGTTTTGCAACAAGCTCTCCAACTTTTGCAGCCGCAGACGTATCGCTGCTTTTTTCAGCGTCAAAGTCTTTATCAAGAGTAGATGCACTCACAAGTGTAACACCGTTCACGTCATCGATCACTTGTGCGTAGATATGTTTGTTTGAACGGAAAACATTTAGGCGAGGTCTCTCAGGCGTTCCTGAAAGCTTCGCGCGAACACGGGCGTGTCTTTTAAGACGTGCAGCATTCTTGCTTGTTTTCGTAATCATCCAGAGTCACTCCTTTCTCACTTTAAGCGGTTTTACTTAGCAGATTTACCTTCTTTACGACGAACCATTTCTCCTTCATAGCGGATCCCTTTGCCTTTGTAAGGCTCTGGAGAACGTACAGCGCGGATGTTTGCAGCAGTTGCTCCAACACGCTCTTTATCTGTACCTTTTACGACTATTTTCGTTTGAGACGGAACTTCGATTTCAATTCCGTTTTCAGGAACGATTTCTACCGGATGAGAGTATCCAACGTTCAAAACAAGTTTGTTTCCGGACTTAGAAGCACGGTAACCGACACCGACTAATTCCAAACCTCTTTCAAAACCTTTAGATACACCTTCAACCATGTTTCCGATGATGCTGCGTGTCGTACCATGCAGCGCGCGATGTTCTTTGTTATCAGAAGGACGTTCTACAGTAAGTACATTGTCCTCAATTTTAATGTTCATATCAGGATGAAACGTACGAGTTAATTCTCCTTTTGGTCCTTTCACGGTTACAGTGTTGTCGTTAAGAGTAACTGTAACGCCAGAAGGAATCTCAAGTAGCTTCTTACCTACACGAGACATACCAAGCACCTCCATTCATGTTAAACTTCTTACCAAACGTATGCTAAAACTTCTCCGCCAGCTTGTTTAGCGCGGGCTTCTTTATCTGTTAACACACCATGTGATGTAGAAAGAATCGCGATTCCAAGTCCGTTCAGTACGCGAGGCACTTCGTTTGACTTAGCGTATACGCGCAGACCAGGTTTGCTGATTCTTTTAAGACCAGTGATGACACGTTCGTTGTTTTGTCCGTATTTCAAGAATACACGGATGATGCCTTGTTTGTTGTCTTCAATGTATTCTACGTCACGGATGAAACCTTCTCTTTTCAAGATTTCAGCGATTTCTCTTTTCAATTTAGAAGCGGGGATTTCAAGCTTCTCATGACGTACCATGTTTGCATTACGAATACGAGTCAGCATATCTGCAATCGGATCTGTCATAACCATTATTTAATAACCTCCTTCCCATTAACGGGGATTACCAGCTGGCTTTTTTAACGCCAGGAATTTGTCCTTTATATGCAAGTTCACGGAAACAAATACGGCAAAGTTTAAATTTACGAATTACAGAGTGCGGACGGCCGCAGCGTTCGCAGCGAGTGTACTCTTGCACTTTAAACTTCGGTGTGCGTTTTTGTTTCGCAATCATTGACTTTTTAGCCACGATTTCGCCTCCCTTTCATTGATTATTTCTGGAATGGCATACCTAATTGAGTTAATAGTTCACGAGCTTCTTCATCCGTATTGGCAGTCGTTACGATAACGATGTCCATACCGCGAACTTTAGTTACCTTATCATAGTCAATTTCAGGGAAGATCAGCTGTTCTTTAATTCCCAGCGTGTAGTTTCCACGTCCGTCGAAAGACTTTTTAGAGATACCGCGGAAGTCGCGTACACGTGGTAAAGAAACAGAAATCAGTTTATCAAGGAAATCATACATGCGCTCTCCGCGAAGAGTTACTTTCGCACCGATCGGCATTCCTTCACGAAGACGGAATCCAGCAATAGATTTCTTCGCACGAGTAACGACAGGTTTCTGACCTGCGATAAACGTTAATTCTTCAACAGCGCTATCGATCGCTTTAGCGTTTTGAACAGCGTCACCAACACCCATGTTGATTACGATTTTTTCGATTTTTGGCACTTGCATCACAGATTTGTAATTAAACTTGTTCATTAATGCAGGTGTAATTTCTTTAGTGTATTTTTCTTTAAGGCGGTTCATGAGATAGACCTCCCTTCCTTTATTACTAGTTATCTAGAACTTGCCCAGATTTTTTTGCAATACGAACTTTTTTGCCATTTTCAACTTTGTATCCTACGCGAGTCACTTCACCTGTTTTAGGATCGAGCGGCATTACGTTTGACACATGAATTGGCGCCTCTTGGTTTAAAATTCCGCCTTGAGGATTTGCTTGCGTCGGTTTAGAGTGCTTCTTCACCATGTTGACACCCTCAACGATTACGCGGTCTTTTTTAGGGAACGCTGCAAGGATCACTCCTTGTTTCCCTTTATCTTTACCAGAGATAACCATTACTTTATCGCCTTTTTTAACATGCATCCTGATCGCACCTCCTTAAGTCCGGCATTGATATCATTAAAGTACTTCTGGAGCTAGAGAAACAATTTTCATAAAGTTGTTGTCACGAAGTTCACGTGCTACAGGTCCGAAGATACGAGTTCCGCGCGGGCTTTTGTCGTCACGGATGATAACACATGCATTCTCATCGAATTTGATGTAAGATCCGTCGTTTCTGCGCGCACCGCTTTTTGAACGAACGATAACAGCTTTTACGACATCACCTTTTTTGACAACGCCTCCTGGTGTTGCTTGTTTAACCGTGCAAACAATGACATCACCGATGTTAGCCGTTTTACGTCCGGAACCGCCAAGAACTTTGATCGTCAGAACTTCACGAGCACCAGAGTTGTCAGCTACTTTTAAACGAGTCTCTTGTTGAATCATTATTTGTTACCTCCCTTCGGAAAAAGGTTTCCGAACTTTATTAGATAATAACAGCTTCTTCGACAACTTCAACTAGACGAAAACGTTTAGTCGCAGATAATGGACGAGTTTCCATGATCTTTACGATGTCTCCGATTTTAGCCTGATTATTTTCATCATGTGCTTTGAATTTTTTAGAGTACTTTACGCGTTTACCGTAAAGAGGGTGTTTTTTGTAAGTTTCTACAACAACAGTGATGGTTTTATCCATTTTGTCAGAAACGACACGTCCTTGGTAAACTTTGCGCTGATTGCGTTCGCTCATGTTTTAGAGAACCTCCCTCCGGAATTATTTGTTGGCAGCAATTTCTCTTTCCCGAATCACAGTTTTCATGCGCGCGATTGACTTGCGCACTTCACGGATGCGAGCAGTGTTTTCAAGTTGTCCTGTCGCTAATTGAAAGCGAAGATTGAAAAGTTCTTCTTTAAGAGACTTTACTTTTTGTTCAATTTCAGCAGTGGTAAGGTCACGAATTTCATTAGCTTTCATTTGATTCACCACCAATTTCTTCACGTTTTACGAACTTCGTTTTAATTGGCAATTTGTGAGATGCAAGACGAAGAGCTTCACGAGCGACTTCCTCAGACACACCAGAAATTTCAAATAAAACTTTGCCCGGTTTTACAACAGCTACCCATCCTTCAGGAGCACCTTTACCGGAACCCATCCGAACCTCTAGAGGCTTAGCTGTGTATGGTTTAGAAGGGAAAATTTTGATCCAAACTTTACCGCCACGTTTCATGTAACGAGTCATCGCGATACGGGCAGCTTCGATTTGGCGGTTTGTGATCCAAGAAGCTTCTTGAGCTTGGATACCGTATTCACCGAAATGCACTTCAGTGCCGCCTTTGGCACGGCCGCGCATTTTTCCGCGATGCTCTCTGCGATATTTAACGCGTTTTGGCATTAACATATTATTTTCCTCCTTCCTCAGTTTTCTTCTTAGTAGGAAGAACCTCTCCACGATAGATCCAGACTTTTACACCAAGCTTGCCGTAAGTTGTGTCAGCTTCTGATGTAGCATAGTCGATGTCAGCACGCAATGTGTGCAATGGAACAGTTCCTTCACTGTAGTATTCAGAACGGGCGATATCTGCGCCGCCAAGACGACCGGATACCATCGTTTTCACACCTTGTGCACCAGCGCGCATTGTGCGTTGGATTTGTTGCTTTTGCGCACGACGGAATGAAATACGGTTTTCCAATTGACGAGCGATATTGTCTGCAACCAGCTGAGCGTCAAGATCAGCTTTTTTGATTTCAAGAATGTTGATGTGTACACGCTTGCCAGTAAGGTTGTTAAGGGCTTTGCGAAGCGCTTCGACTTCAGAACCGCCTTTACCGATAACCATACCAGGCTTAGCTGTGTGGATCGTAATGTTTACACGGTTTGCCGCACGCTCGATTTCCACTTTAGAAACAGAAGCGTCAGACAGGCGTTGATTAATAAATTCACGGATTTTAAGATCCTCATGAAGGAAGTCAGCGTAATCTTTGCCAGCGAACCACTTAGATTCCCAATCACGAATGACTCCGATACGAAGACCGACTGGATTTACCTTTTGACCCACGAGTTATCCCTCCTTCTTTTCTGATACAACGATAGTAATGTGGCTCGTACGTTTGTTGATTTGGCTTGCACGTCCCATAGCGCGAGGACGGAATCTTTTCAACGTAGGGCCTTCGTTCACGTAAGCTTGAGTAACAACCAGGTTGTTAACATCCATCTCATAGTTGTGCTCAGCGTTAGCGACAGCAGATTTTAAAACTTTTTCAATAATCGGGGAAGCAGCTTTTGGCGTGTGGTTCAAAATCGATACTGCTTCACCTACTTGCTTGCCTCGAATCAGGTCCATTACTAGACGTGCCTTACGAGGAGCAATACGGACTGTTCTTGCGACAGCTTTAGCTTGTTGCATTTAAAAGCCTCCTCTCATTAGCGTCTTGTTTTTTTGTCATCACTAGCATGACCTTTGTAAGTACGAGTCGGTGCGAATTCACCCAACTTGTGACCTACCATATCTTCAGAGATGTAAACAGGCACATGTTTGCGTCCGTCATAGACTGCGATTGTGTGACCGATAAATTGCGGGAAAATTGTAGAACGGCGAGACCAAGTTTTTACAACTTGCTTCTTATCCGTTTCATTTAATTTCTCGATTTTTGTCATTAGATGATCATCGACAAATGGTCCTTTTTTCAAGCTGCGAGCCATTTTGGAACCTCCCTTCGTGATTGCACTACGGTCCGATAAGAACCGTAGACAACCCCGTTATTTATTTTTACGACGACGTACGATGAATTTATCTGATTTGTTCTTTTTCTTACGGGTTTTGAATCCAAGAGTTGGTTTACCCCATGGAGACATAGGTGATTTACGTCCGATTGGAGCGCGTCCTTCACCACCGCCGTGCGGGTGATCGTTAGGGTTCATTACAGAACCGCGAACTGTAGGGCGAACGCCTTTCCAGCGTGAACGTCCCGCTTTACCGATGTTGATCAGTTCGTGCTGTTCGTTACCCACTTGACCGATCGAAGCGCGGCAAGCAGAAAGAATCATGCGTACCTCACCGGAGTTAAGACGTACAAGAACGTATTTACCTTCTTTACCAAGAACTTGGGCAGATGTACCAGCAGAGCGTACAAGCTGTCCGCCTTTTCCAGGTTTTAATTCGATGTTGTGCACAACTGTACCAACAGGGATGTTGATAAGTGGAAGTGCATTACCTACTTTAATGTCAGCTTCTGGTCCTGACATAATTTCAGTTCCTACTTGCAGGCCCTTAGGAGCCAGAATGTAGCGTTTTTCTCCGTCTACATAGTTAATTAGAGCAATGTTCGCTGAACGGTTTGGATCGTATTCAACTGTAGCAACGCGTCCAGGTATACCATCTTTATCGCGTTTGAAGTCGATAATACGGTATTGGCGTTTATGTCCGCCGCCTTGATGACGTACAGTCAATTTACCTTGGTTGTTGCGTCCGCCTTTTTTGTGAAGCGGGGCAAGCAAGGATTTTTCCGGCTGATCTGTCGTGATTTCAGCGAAATCAGAAGATGTCATGCCGCGACGTCCGTTTGAGGTCGGTTTGTACTTTTTAATCGCCATTTTGAATTTCCCTCCTTCTTTTTACAAGTGATTAAGCTTCAAAAATTTCGATTTCTTTGCTGTCTGCAGTAAGCTTCACAATTGCTTTTCTGCGACGGTTTGTCATACCAGAGTAGCGGCCGACACGTTTGAATTTCCCTTTGTAGTTCATAATGTTGACTTTTTCAACCTTCACTCCAAAGATTTCTTCAACTGCGTCTTTCACTTCTGTTTTATTAGCTTTAACGTCTACTTCAAACGTATATTTCTTTTCAGCCATTAAATCAGCAGAACGTTCAGTAATGACGGGGCGCTTAAGAACATCACGAGGATCTTTCATTATGCAAGCACCTCCTCTACTTTTTCAACCGCTGCTTTTGTCATCACAAGCTTCTCGTGACCGACAACATCGAGAACGTTGATTCCGTTAGCTTCAACGACCGTAACTCCCGGAAGGTTGCGAGCAGATAGCGCAACTGTTTCGTTAGCATCTGCAGTTACGATTAAAGCTTTTTTCTCGATAGACAGACCTTTAAGGATGGCTGCCATTTCTTTTGTTTTAACCGCATCAAGAGTAAGATCTTCAAGAACGATCAAGTTGTTGTCCTGCACTTTAGAAGACAATGCTGATTTGATTGCCAAGCGGCGAACTTTTTTCGGTAATTTATAAGAATAGCTGCGTGGTGTCGGACCGAATACGATACCACCTCCGCGCCATTGCGGTGAACGGATAGATCCCTGACGGGCACGCCCAGTACCTTTTTGACGCCAAGGTTTGCGACCTCCGCCACTAACTTCAGAACGATTTTTGACTTTGTGAGTTCCTTGTCGCAAGGAAGCTCTTTGCATAATAATAGCGTCGAATACCACGCTCTCATTCGGCTCGATTCCAAATACAGAGTCGTTTAATTCGATATCACCAGCAGTAGAACCGTTTTGGTTGTATAATGCTACTTTTGGCATGATCAATTTCCTCCTTTCCTAAGAGAATTATTTAGATTTAACAGCACTTTTTACAGTGACTAGTGATTTTTTTGCACCAGGAACGTTACCTTTAACTAAAAGAAGATTGCGCTCAGCATCAACTTTTACGATTTCAAGGTTTTGAACAGTGATTTGATCTCCGCCCATACGTCCAGGCAACAGCTTTCCTTTGAATACACGGTTAGGGTCTACCGGTCCCATTGAACCAGGACGACGATGGTAGCGGGAACCGTGAGACATAGGTCCGCGAGATTGTCCGTGGCGTTTGATTGCACCTTGGAAACCTTTACCTTTTGAAATTCCTGTTACATCTACGATATCTCCGTTAGAGAAAATATCAACTTTGACTTCCTGACCAACTTCATACGCATCCATATCCACTCCGCGTAATTCTTTAACGAAGCGCTTAGGTGCAGTTTCCGCTTTTGCGACGTGTCCTTTTTCCGGCTTGTTGGCAAGCTTTTCACGCTTGTCTTCAAAACCGATTTGGATCGCTTCATAACCGTCGTTTTCAACTGTTTTCTTTTGAAGTACAACGTTAGCTGCAGCTTCGATAACAGTTACCGGAATAAGATCACCGTTTTCTGCGAAAACTTGCGTCATACCAATTTTTCTTCCTAAGATTCCTTTGGTCATTCGTCACACCTCCTGTTAAGATCATTCTATATTTAGATTAAAGTTTAATTTCGATATCAACACCAGATGGTAAATCCAAACGCATAAGAGCATCGACAGTTTGCGGTGTTGGGTTCACAATGTCGATTAAACGTTTATGTGTACGCATTTCAAATTGCTCACGAGAATCTTTGTATTTGTGCACCGCACGAAGGATTGTGTATACTGATTTCTCAGTTGGCAACGGGATCGGACCAGATACGCTGGCACCGGAGCGTTTAGCCGTTTCAACAATCTTTTCAGCGGATTGATCAAGGATTCTATGATCATACGCTTTTAAACGAATACGAATTTTTTGTTTTGCCATTATTTTCCCTCCTTTTCGCCTACTTACATTAGACAATTCTCCGTGAGAAAAACCTGAATCACCTTGCCATGGCAAAGCGGCCGGGTGTGTCAGCAACCTCTCACTTCATCGCAGTCAAAGACCAACATGCACTATTATACAAAATTTATAGGCATGTTGCAAGGCAATATTCAATATTACCGGCATTTGCACA
Organism: Bacillus sp. FSL K6-0138; assembly: GCF_037982765.1. Classification (NCBI taxonomy): domain Bacteria; kingdom Bacillati; phylum Bacillota; class Bacilli; order Caryophanales; family Bacillaceae; genus Bacillus; species Bacillus sp. FSL K6-0138. Next base: position 140,078 of record NZ_CP150286.1, on the reverse strand, counting down.
CTTTTTTAATTATACAGATCAAACCTCAGGTTATCAAGGACTTATCAGCGGAAAAATTCTCCCATTATATCTAGTATAATCACACATGAACTAAGGACGCCCAAATAAAAAAACGAGACCCTAGCGGATCTCGTTTTTCATTTTATAAGTATTATTCAACGATTGAAGTAACAACGCCTGAACCAACAGTGCGTCCGCCTTCACGGATAGAGAAGCGAGTACCGTCTTCGATCGCGATGTTTGAGATCAGTTCAACGTTCATTTCAATGTTGTCTCCAGGCATAACCATTTCTACGCCTTCTGGAAGCTGAATGATACCAGTTACGTCAGTTGTACGGAAGTAGAACTGAGGACGGTAGTTAGAGAAGAATGGAGTGTGACGTCCGCCTTCTTCTTTAGAAAGAACGTAAACTTCAGCTTTGAATTTTTTGTGTGGAGTGATTGTACCTGGTTGAGCAAGTACTTGGCCACGTTGGATTTCTTCACGAGCTACACCGCGAAGAAGCGCACCGATGTTGTCTCCAGCTTCAGCATAGTCAAGAAGCTTACGGAACATTTCAACACCTGTAACAGTTGTTTTCTTGTTTTCTTCTTGAAGACCGATGATTTCAACTTCGTCACCGACTTTAACTTGACCGCGTTCTACACGACCAGTAGCAACAGTACCACGACCAGTGATTGAGAATACGTCCTCAACAGGCATCATGAACGGTTTGTCAGTTTCACGTTCTGGAGTTGGGATGTACTCGTCAACAGCAGCCATAAGCTCAAGAATTTTTTCTTCGTATTGAGCGTCGCCTTCAAGAGCTTTAAGAGCAGAACCTTTGATAACTGGTACATCGTCACCAGGGAATTCGTACTCAGAAAGAAGATCGCGAACTTCCATTTCAACTAGTTCAAGAAGCTCTTCGTCGTCTACCATGTCGCATTTGTTCAAGAATACAACGATGTAAGGCACGCCTACGTTACGAGAAAGAAGGATGTGCTCACGAGTTTGTGGCATTGGACCGTCAGCTGCAGAAACAACTAGGATCGCTCCGTCCATTTGCGCAGCACCAGTGATCATGTTTTTAACATAGTCAGCGTGTCCTGGGCAGTCAACGTGTGCATAGTGACGAGTGTCAGTTTCGTACTCAACGTGTGCAGTAGAGATTGTGATTCCGCGCTCACGCTCTTCTGGAGCACCGTCGATTTGATCGTATGCACGAGCTTCTGCTTTACCTGATTTAGATAGAACAGTTGTGATAGCTGCAGTTAATGTAGTTTTACCATGGTCAACGTGTCCAATTGTACCGATGTTGGCATGTGATTTGGAACGGTCGAATTTTTCTTTAGCCATTCTGAAAATCCTCCTTAAAAGGGTTTATTTTAATATATAGAGTGATAGAAAGTGAAAGCTGTGTTTCACTTTCTCATCTTACAATAGTAGTTATACTTTAATGAAGCGGCAAAATCAATTATTCGCCTTTATTTTTTTTGATGATCTCATCAGCGATGCTCTTAGGCACTTCTTCGTAGTGATCGAAGACCATTGTGAACGTACCGCGTCCTTGTGTGTTTGAACGGAGCGCCGTAGCGTAACCGAACATTTCAGAAAGTGGAACCATCGCGCGAACGACTTGAGCGTTTCCGCGTCCTTCCATACCTTCTACGCGACCGCGGCGTGATGTGATGTCACCCATGATGTCTCCCATGTATTCTTCTGGGATAACGACTTCAACTTTGGAGATCGGCTCAAGAATAACCGGGTTACACTTGCTTGCCGCGTTTTTAAGCGCCATGGAAGCAGCGATTTTAAACGCCATTTCGTTAGAGTCGACATCGTGGTAAGAACCATCAAACAGTTTTGCTTTGATATCGATGACAGGGTAGCCTGCGATAACACCGTTTTGCAGTGCATCTTCAAGCCCTGCTTGAACAGCCGGAATGTATTCACGAGGAACGACACCGCCGACGATTGCATTTTCGAATTCAAAGCCTTTTCCTTCTTCGTTTGGAGAGAATTCAATCCAAACGTGACCGAATTGTCCGCGTCCACCGGATTGACGTACGAATTTACCTTCAACTTGCGCGCTCGCACGGAATGTTTCGCGATACGCAACTTGAGGAGCACCGACGTTGGCTTCCACTTTAAATTCGCGTTTCATACGGTCAACGATGATATCAAGGTGAAGCTCACCCATACCGCCGATGATCGTTTGGCCTGTTTCAGCGTCAGTATGCGCACGGAACGTTGGATCCTCTTCAGCCAGTTTAGCCAGTGCAGTAGACATTTTGTCTTGGTCTGCCTTAGATTTAGGCTCGATCGCAACGTGGATAACAGGCTCAGGGAATTCCATTGATTCCAGGATAACAAGGTTTTTCTCGTCGCATAGCGTGTCACCAGTTGTCGTATCCTTTAGACCTACAGCTGCTGCGATATCCCCTGCGTATACAGTTGAGATTTCTTCACGGCTGTTGGCGTGCATTTGCAGGATACGTCCGACGCGCTCACGTTTGCCTTTTGTTGAGTTTCTTACGTATGAACCGGAATCAAGCGTTCCTGAGTACACACGGAAGAACGTCAGCTTACCAACGTAAGGGTCAGTCATAACTTTGAACGCCAATGCTGAGAAAGGAGCATCGTCAGAAGACTCACGAGTAACCTCTTCATCAGAATCAGGCAGAATACCTTTGATTGCCGGTACGTCAGTCGGAGCTGGCAGGTAGTCAAGAACTGCGTCAAGCACTAATTGAACACCTTTGTTTTTGAAAGCTGAACCACATAGAACCGGGTAGAATTCTACGTTACAAGTTCCTTTGCGGATTGCCGCTTTCAGCTCGTCAACTGTGATTTCTTCGCCTTCCAAGTACTTCATCATAAGCTCTTCGTCAAGCTCAGCAACAGCTTCAATCAAGCTTGCGCGAAGCTCTTCGGCTTTGTCTTTGTACTCAGCAGGGATTTCACGCGCATCAGAGCGTGTTCCAAGATCATCTTCGTAGTAGTACGCAACGTTTTCTACAAGGTCAATGATCCCTTCGAAGTTGTCTTCAGCGCCAATCGGTAATTGGATCGCGTGAGCGTTCGCCTCAAGACGGTCTCTAAGAGTTCCTACAGAGTAAAGGAAATCCGCACCGGTTTTGTCCATTTTGTTGACAAATACGATACGAGGTACTCCGTAAGTTGTCGCCTGACGCCAAACTGTTTCAGTTTGCGGCTCAACGCCGGATTGCGCGTCAAGAACGGCAACGGCACCATCAAGTACGCGCAGGGAACGTTCAACTTCAACCGTGAAGTCTACGTGTCCTGGTGTATCGATGATGTTAACGCGGTGTCCTTTCCATTGTGCTGTCGTCGCAGCAGATGTAATCGTGATACCGCGTTCTTGTTCCTGCTCCATCCAGTCCATTTGGGAAGCCCCTTCATGAGTTTCACCAATTTTGTGGATACGGCCTGTATAGAACAAGATACGTTCTGTTGTAGTCGTCTTACCGGCATCGATGTGAGCCATGATTCCGATATTACGAGTTTTTTCTAAGGAGAACTCTCTTGCCATTGGGTCTTTTCTCCTTCCTTCTAGGAAATAATATTTTGTCGCGTAAGATTACCAGCGATAGTGAGCAAACGCTTTGTTCGCTTCAGCCATCTTATGAGTATCTTCACGTTTCTTAACAGCAGCGCCAGTATTGTTGGCTGCATCTAAAATTTCGTTAGCCAAACGCTCTTCCATCGTTTTTTCTCCGCGGAGACGAGCGTAGTTTACTAACCAGCGAAGTCCAAGAGTCGTACGACGTTCAGGACGAACCTCTACAGGCACTTGGTAGTTCGCACCACCTACACGGCGTGCTTTAACTTCAAGTACAGGCATGATGTTTTTCAATGCTTGTTCGAAAACCTCCATTGCATCGTTGCCGGTACGTTCTTTAATGATATCGAATGACTTGTATAGGATTGTTTGAGCTTTGCCTTTTTTACCGTCGATCATCATTTTGTTGATCAAACGAGTAACCAGCTTAGAGTTGTAAATTGGATCAGGCAAAACGTCTCTTTTTGCTACAGGACCTTTACGTGGCATCTGATTAGCCTCCCTTCTCTTGTTACGGGTTTCAAGCAGAGGGGGGTTTTTCACGGCATCTGATACAGCACGGAAACATCCGCTTCCCGCGGAAGTCCGATACCCTAACAGCTTTGCCAGATTTCCCCGCTTTTAAAAACCCTTTTCTTTGTATTTAAACTGAATTATTTTTTCTTAGGACGTTTTGTACCGTATTTAGAACGGCCTTGTGCACGGTTTTCAACTCCGGCAGTATCAAGCGCGCCACGCACGATGTGGTAGCGTACCCCCGGTAAGTCTTTAACACGTCCGCCGCGGATCAATACGACACTGTGCTCTTGCAGGTTGTGTCCGATACCAGGAATGTAGGCAGTAACCTCGATTCCGTTTGTTAAGCGAACACGGGCATATTTACGAAGCGCTGAGTTCGGCTTCTTCGGTGTCATTGTACCAACACGAGTACATACCCCGCGTTTTTGTGGTGAAGATACGTTAGTGTGCTCTTTCTTAAAGCTGTTGTATCCTTTGTTAAGTGCAGGAGACTTTGAAGTTTCTACTTTGTTCACGCGTCCCTTGCGTACTAACTGATTAATTGTAGGCATGTTGTATTTCCTCCCTTCATCATGTTTTATAACCCACATACCCAGGTGGTTCATTTAAAACCAAAAAACAATGTCTTTGCATGCAAGCAAAAACAACGAGTACGTTATTGAATAATGGCAACAGCTGCCGCTCCGACTTCAATTCCGCAGGCTTTGCCGAGCTTCTTCATGGAATCTGCCATGGAGACGGGAATGCCTTGTTCGTTTGCCAGATTGATAACACCTGTCGTCAGACAAGGATCTGCGTCTTTCGCTACGACAACTTCTTTGACAGAATTGCGTTTGAGAGCTTTAACTGTCTGCTTCGTACCGATAATAATAGATTGAGCCTGTGATACTTTATCATAAGACATTATACATCCTCCAAAGTAACAGGTTTAAATTGAGCACCTTGGTTATATTATCATCCTGAAAGAAGGATGTCAACACAGTATGACAATTTTTAGTGACATCCTTCTTTAGGATATTTTAAATCTATTCTGCCGGAACCATTTCTTCTGAAGATTCAACTTGTAAAACCGGCTTTACTTTGCGGTAGTTCAGCATACCCGTTCCAGCCGGAACAAGTTTACCGATGATAACATTCTCTTTCAGGCCGAGAAGTTCATCGCGTTTTCCTTTGATCGCTGCATCTGTCAGGACGCGTGTTGTTTCCTGGAATGATGCGGCGGACAGGAAGGAATCCGTTTCAAGCGATGCTTTGGTGATACCGAGCAGTACAGGACGTCCTGTCGCAGGTCGTTTTCCTTCAAGCAACACTTTTTTGTTCGCTTGGGTAAACTGGTGAATATCGAGCAATGTACCAGGCAGCACTTCTGTGTCGCCGGCATCGATGACACGAACTTTGCGAAGCATTTGGCGAACCATAACTTCGACGTGTTTATCCCCGATTTCAACCCCCTGCATACGGTAAACCTTTTGCACCTCGTGCAGAAGATATTCCTGAACCGTCGTGATATCCGTTACTTTCAGAAGCTCTTTCGGGTCAACCGAACCTTCTGTCAGGACTTGACCGCGGGAAATCTTCTCGCCTTCGGTTACTTTCAGGCGTGCATTGTAAGGCGCAGTGTATGAACGGGTTTCAACTTCGCCCTGCACCACGATTTCCTGCTGTTTGTCACGGACTTCATTAATTTCGGCTACGACACCGTCAATTTCGGAGATCGTCGCCTGACCTTTAGGGTTACGCGCTTCAAACAATTCCTGAATACGCGGCAAACCTTGTGTAATATCGTCTCCGGCAACACCGCCCGTATGGAAGGTACGCATTGTAAGCTGTGTACCCGGCTCACCGATGGATTGGGCAGCGATGATTCCGACTGCTTCACCGACTTCAACATCGGTTCCTGTCGCAAGGTTGCGGCCGTAGCATCGTTTACATACCCCGTGTGACGTATTACATGTAAATGCGGAACGGATCCACACTTCTTCAATGCCTGCTTCAACGATTTCCATTGCTTTGTCTTCGTCGATCAGCTCGTTTTCCTTCACAAGGATTTCCCCTGTTTCAGGATGTTTGACAGGCTTTCTCGCAAAGCGGCCGATGAGGCGCTCTTCAAGACGCTCGATTACTTCTGTACCTTCCGTGATGGCTTTCGCAAGGATACCGCGGTCAGTACCGCAATCCGTCTCACGGATGATGACGTCTTGGGCAACGTCTACGAGACGTCGCGTTAAGTAACCTGAGTCAGCTGTCTTAAGGGCTGTATCAGCAAGACCTTTACGCGCACCGTGAGTGGAGATAAAGTACTCCAATACTGTTAAGCCTTCGCGGAAGCTTGATTTGATCGGGAGCTCGATAATCCGTCCGGCCGGGTTGGCCATCAGTCCGCGCATTCCCGCAAGCTGCGTAAAGTTCGAGGCGTTACCCCGGGCTCCAGAGTCACTCATCATGTAGATCGGGTTGATTTCATCCAAGGACTTCATCAGCTTGCCTTGGATCGTATCCTTAGCCGCGCTCCAGATGGAGATGACGCGTTCATAACGCTCTTCTTCCGTAATCAGACCGCGTCTGAACTGCTTCATGACGTTGTCGACTTTTCCTTGGGCTTCTTCAAGGATTTCCTGTTTGTCATCCAAAACGACGATATCGGAAACACCGACCGTAATTCCGGCTTTTGTTGAATATTTAAAGCCGAGGTTTTTCATGCGGTCAAGCATTTTGGACGTTTCGGTAATGTGGAATCTTTTGAAGATCTCCGCAATGATTTTACCCAATATGCCTTTTTTGAACGGCGCGTTGATTTCCTGATTGCGGATTGCCTCTTTTACATCGGCGCCGTAATCAAGGAAGAAGCGCTCAGGCGTTTTTTCCTCAATGTTGCTCTTCGTCGGTTCATTAATGTATGGGAACGACGGCGGAAGAATCTCGTTGAAGATCAGCTTTCCGACTGTCGTGATCAAAAGTTTTGAACGCTGTTCTTCAGTGAATGTTTCATTTTTCAGCGAGTTGACCGCAACGGCCACTCTCGTATGCAAATGAACATATCCGTTTTGGTAAGCAAGCAGCGCTTCATCCGTATCTTTGAAAATCATGCCTTCGCCGACAGCGCCAGGGCGTTCAAGCGTGAGGTAGTAGTTTCCAAGCACCATATCCTGAGACGGCGTAACAACCGGTTTTCCGTCTTTCGGGTTCAGGATGTTTTGCGCAGCAAGCATAAGGATGCGGGCTTCAGCTTGCGCCTCTGCTGATAAAGGAACGTGGACCGCCATTTGGTCACCGTCAAAGTCAGCGTTGTACGCTGTACATACAAGAGGGTGAAGACGGATGGCACGGCCTTCAACAAGCGTTGGTTCAAACGCCTGAATCCCAAGTCTGTGAAGCGTAGGTGCACGGTTGAGAAGAACCGGGTGCTCCTTGATGACTGACTCAAGAACATCCCAGACTTCAGGCTGAACGCGCTCAATTTTGCGCTTCGCACTCTTAATGTTATGGGCAAGGCCCTTTTCAACAAGCTCTTTCATTACGAAAGGCTTGAACAGTTCCAAAGCCATTTCTTTCGGCAGTCCGCATTGATACATTTTCAGGTTCGGACCTACGACGATAACCGAACGGCCTGAGTAGTCAACACGTTTACCGAGAAGGTTTTGACGGAAACGGCCTTGTTTACCTTTCAGCATGTGAGAAAGGGATTTTAACGGTCTGTTCCCCGGACCGGTAACAGGACGGCCTCTGCGTCCGTTATCGATTAATGCGTCAACGGCTTCCTGAAGCATGCGCTTCTCGTTTTGAACGATGATGCTAGGCGCTCCAAGATCCAGAAGACGTTTTAAACGATTGTTGCGGTTGATAACACGGCGGTACAAATCGTTCAGATCGGAAGTCGCAAAACGTCCGCCGTCAAGCTGCACCATTGGTCTCAGCTCAGGAGGAATAACCGGAAGAACATCAAGGATCATCCAAGATGGTTTGTTTCCGGAATTACGGAAAGCCTCCAACACTTCAAGGCGCTTGATCGCACGGGTGCGGCGCTGTCCTTGAGACGTTTTCAGCTCTTCTTTAAGCATATCGACTTCTTTTTCGAGGTCGATATCCTGAAGGAGCTTGTGAATTGCTTCAGCTCCCATTGAAGCTTGAAACTTATTGCCGTATTTATCGAGGTATGCACGATATTCTTTTTCAGAAAGAAGCTGTTTTTTCTCAAGCGGCGTGTTTGCCGGGTCTGTTACGACATAAGAAGCAAAGTAGATGACTTCTTCCAATGCGCGCGGAGACATATCCAGCACAAGACCCATGCGGCTTGGGATTCCTTTAAAATACCAGATGTGAGAAACCGGGGCAGCCAGTTCGATATGCCCCATTCTCTCACGACGGACTTTAGCCCGGGTTACTTCAACTCCACAACGGTCACAAACAACGCCTTTATAACGAACCCGCTTGTACTTTCCGCAATGGCATTCCCAGTCCTTTTGGGGACCGAAAATGCGCTCGCAGAACAGACCATCTTTTTCAGGTTTCAAAGTACGATAGTTGATTGTTTCAGGCTTTTTCACTTCTCCGTAAGACCATGAACGGATTTTGTCAGGTGAAGCGAGACCGATGTTCATATACTCAAAATTGTTCACATCCAGCAAGGGGCCTACCTCCCTTTCAATCTTCGGGTTATACCCATGTCACTTGCGTAAATAATTTCGTTTATTCTTTCGTGACGACATCACGTTCTATGTCAGCAGAAACAAACTCTTCGGTTTCTTCATCATTTGTTAATGAAAGGCCTTCGTTTTGTTTTGCATCTTCATCGTCTTCCAAGTCTCTCATTTCGATTTCTTCTTCATCGCTTGACAGGATTTTGACGTCCATACCCAAGCTTTGAAGTTCTTTAATCAATACTTTGAACGATTCCGGAACACCCGGTTCTGGAACATTGTCGCCTTTAACGATCGCTTCGTATGTTTTCACACGGCCCACGACATCATCGGATTTAACGGTAAGGATCTCTTGAAGCGTGTATGCTGCACCGTAAGCTTCAAGCGCCCATACTTCCATCTCACCGAAACGCTGTCCGCCGAACTGCGCTTTACCTCCGAGAGGCTGTTGGGTAACGAGTGAATAAGGACCGGTTGAACGGGCATGGAGTTTGTCATCAACCATGTGGGCAAGCTTGATCATGTACATGATACCCACGGAAACCCTGTTATCAAATGGTTCTCCGGTACGGCCGTCGTAAAGGACGGTTTTCGCGTCTCTTGACATGCCGGCTTCTTCAAGCGTTTCCCACACGTCTTCTTCGCGGGCTCCGTCAAATACCGGTGATGCGACATGCAGGCCAAGGCGACGTGCAGCCATACCAAGGTGAAGCTCCAATACCTGACCGATGTTCATCCGCGATGGAACGCCCAGCGGGTTCAACATGATGTCGATCGGTGTTCCGTCAGGAAGATACGGCATATCTTCTTCAGGAAGAATCTTCGAAATAACACCTTTGTTACCGTGACGTCCGGCCATTTTGTCCCCTTCAGAGATTTTACGCTTCTGAACGATGTATACGCGGACAAGCTGGTTGACGCCCGGAGGCAGTTCGTCTCCGTCTTCGCGGTTGAAGACTTTTACGTCAAGAATGATACCGCCGCCTCCGTGCGGAACGCGGAGTGACGTATCGCGGACTTCGCGCGCTTTTTCTCCGAAGATGGCGTGAAGCAGGCGTTCTTCTGCCGTAAGCTCTGTAACCCCTTTTGGCGTTACTTTTCCTACGAGCAGGTCTCCGTCTTTTACTTCGGCACCGACGCGGATAATTCCGCGCTCATCCAGGTTGCGGAGAGCATCCTCACCGACGTTTGGAATATCACGGGTGATTTCTTCAGGTCCGAGCTTTGTATCACGGGCTTCTGATTCGTATTCTTCAATATGGATAGACGTATAAACATCGTCTTTTACAAGGCGTTCGCTCATGATGATGGCATCCTCATAGTTGTAGCCATCCCATGTCATGAAGCCGACCATGACGTTGCGTCCGAGGGCAAGTTCCCCTTTTTCCATAGATGGACCGTCAGCCAAAATTTCACCTTTTTCAACTTCATCTCCGACGCTTACGATCGGACGCTGGTTGTAGCACGTTCCCTGGTTGGAACGGACGAACTTCAGCAAGCTGTATTTATCAAGGTTTCCTTTTACTTTTTGTCCGTCTACTTCTTCATAGCGGCGCACCCAGATGTTTTTCGCTTCAACACGTTCGACGATTCCCGGGTGGCGGCAAATAACAGCGGCGCCGGAATCTTTCGCAGATACATATTCCATTCCGGTTCCGACGATCGGCGATTCAGGCTGCATAAGCGGAACAGCCTGACGCTGCATGTTCGCTCCCATCAAGGCGCGGTTTGAGTCATCGTTTTCCAAGAAAGGAATACATGCAGTCGCGGCAGAAACAACCTGTTTAGGCGAAACGTCCATGTAGTCAACGCGGTCTTTCGAAACGACGGTGTTCTCCCCTCTGAAGCGGGCAACGATGCTGTCGTCAACAAATGATCCGTCTTCATTCAGGCGGGCGTTCGCCTGTGCCACAACATAGTTGTCTTCTTCATCAGCCGTTAAATAGTCGATTCTCGGCGTTACTTTTCCAGTCTCAGGATCAACGCGGCGGTAAGGCGTTTCAATAAAGCCGAACCGGTTCACTTTCGCAAATGTAGAAAGCGAGTTGATCAATCCGATGTTCGGGCCCTCAGGCGTTTCAATCGGACACATCCGGCCATAGTGGGAGTAGTGAACGTCACGCACTTCCATTCCGGCGCGTTCACGCGTCAAACCACCAGGTCCGAGCGCTGATAAACGGCGTTTATGCGTCAGCTCAGCGAGCGGATTCGTCTGATCCATGAATTGAGAAAGCTGTGAGCTTCCGAAAAACTCTTTGATTGAAGCGATGACAGGGCGAATATTAATCAGCTGCTGAGGCGTGATCGTATTTGTATCCTGAATGGACATTCTTTCACGAACAACGCGCTCCATTCTGCTTAAACCGATTCTGAATTGGTTTTGCAGAAGCTCGCCTACTGAACGAAGGCGGCGGTTTCCCAGATGGTCGATATCATCTGTATCGCCTACTCCGTGAAGCAGGTTAAAGAAATAGCTGATGGATGCGATAATGTCAGAAGGTGTAATGTTTTTAACGCCTTCCTCGATATAAGCGTTTCCGAGAACATTGATCGTCTGCTCCCCTTCAGGGTCATTCGGAGCGAAGATTTTAATGGATTGAAGCGTCACTTCATCTTCGACTACTCCGCCGTTCGGGTACAGCTTTTTAAAGCCGATTCCGTTTTCCAGGTACGGCAGCACTTTGTCGAGTGTTCTTCTGTCCAAAATCGTTCCTTTTTCAGCAAGGATTTCACCCGTTTCAGGATCTACGAGCGTTTCAGCAAGCCGCTGATTGAAAAGACGGTTTTTGATGTGAAGCTTTTTATTAATTTTGTAGCGTCCTACACTTGCAAGGTCATATCTTTTCGGATCAAAGAATCTTGAATCAAGTAAGCTTTTCGCATTTTCAACCGTCGGCGGCTCTCCAGGGCGAAGGCGCTCGTAGATTTCAAGAAGCGCTTTGTCGGTGTTTTCTGTATTATCTTTATCAAGCGTGTTGCGCAAGTACTCGTTTTCACCGATAAGATCGATGATTTCCTGATCAGATCCGAAGCCAAGAGCACGCAAAAGAACCGTAACCGGCAACTTACGTGTGCGATCAATGCGGACATACACAACATCTTTCGCATCAGTCTCGTATTCTAACCATGCGCCACGGTTTGGAATGACAGTCGCGGTAAAACCTTTTTTACCGTTTTTGTCTACTTTACCACTGTAATATACACTTGGAGAACGAACGAGCTGAGATACGATGACGCGCTCCGCACCGTTGATAATAAAGGTTCCGGTGTCAGTCATGATAGGGAAATCGCCCATAAAGACTTCCTGGTCCTTAACCTCGCCGGTCTCTTTGTTGATCAAGCGGACTTTGACTCGCAGCGGCGCTGAGTAAGTCACATCGCGCTCTTTTGATTCTTCTACCGGATACTTAGGCTCACCCAAGCTGTAATCAATAAATTCCAGAGAGAGGTTACCAGTGAAATCCTCAATTGGCGATATGTCTTGAAACATCTCTCTAAGACCCTCATCAAGAAACCACTGATAAGAAGAGGTTTGAATTTCAATGAGATTTGGTAATTCTAACACTTCGCTAATGCGTGCATAGCTTCTGCGCTGGCGGTGTCGTCCATACTGAACTAGTTGACCTGTCAACTGATTCACCCCTCAAATCATGCGTAATATATGTGTAACAAGCATTTCTTCCCCATATATGTAAGAAATACTTTTACAAGACAAAAGAAAAAAGGGTTTCTAATTAGAAAACCACATCCAAAAACAAAATACCGATTTTATTAGCGTTCCCAAAAATGTATATTTTATACAGGTCTGGGCGTTTCTTAAAAGCGGCAAGCAAAATATATACATTGGCATTTTATAATGTTAACATAGCTGAAAATCCGAGTCAAACTTTTTTTGCTTTTATGATATAATACCCTTTCTTTTTTTGGACGACTTCAACGTCCGCAAAAAGCTGTTTTAATTTTTCAATAGCGGAAGGACCGCCCTGCTTTTTCTGAATGACGACCCACAAATCACCTGAAGGCCTTAAATGTTCAGCGCTTTTTTCAAAAATGGCGTGTACCGTTTTTTTCCCGGCTCGTATGGGGGGATTGGTGATAATGGAAGCGAATTGTTTTGCAGGTTCGACGTTGGAAAACAGATCACTTTGATATACCGTAACATTTTCAATCTGATTATTTAACGCATTTTCCTTTGAAAGTTCTACAGCCCTTTCATTAACATCGATCATATGAACCATTCGATCTTTGAAATCAGCAGCAAGCGAAATGCCGATCGGACCGTAGCCGCAGCCCACATCCAAAAAATCACCGTCTTGATCAGGTTCACGGAAAGCTTCGATCAGCAGTCTGGAACCGAAGTCCACTTCATTTTTTGAAAAGACTCCGCTGTCGCTGATAAATGTAAACGTCCGGTTTCTTAATTGGAATGCCCACGTTTTTCTGCTGCTTTTTGCTGAAGGTTTCTCCGAATAATAATGGTCAGTCATCCCAGAACCTCCTCAGTTGGTGAACTCTCCAGATATCTTGAGACAAGATGGGTTATCTTATGCGGAAAGAACTCATTTATTTAGCAAAGAAAAAGCCCGCTTTTAACAGCGAGCTTTCTCCTAAAAGATTAGGCGAAGATTACTTAACTTCTACAGAAGCGCCAACTTCTTCAAGTTTAGCTTTAAGCTCTTCAGCTTCTTCTTTCGCAATACCTTCTTTAAGAGGTTTTGGAGTGTTGTCAACAAGTTCTTTAGCTTCTTTCAAGCCAAGACCAGTGATTTCACGAACAACTTTGATAACTTTGATCTTTTGGTCTCCTGCACCAGCAAGGATAAGATCAAATTCAGTTTTCTCTTCAGCAGCTCCGCCGGCAGCAGCTCCGCCAGCTACAGCTACAGGAGCAGCAGCAGTTACGCCAAATTCTTCTTCGATTGCTTTTACTAATTCGTTCAACTCAAGAACAGTTGCTTCTTTAACGGAAGCAATGATTTCTTCGATATTTAAAGCCATTTGTAATTCCTCCATTTGTTTTAATTTTTAAAGACTGGTAAGATTAAGCGCCTTGTTCTTCCTTCTGATCTGCCACAGCTTTTGCAGCAAGAGCAAGGTTGCGAACTGGAGCTTGAAGTACGCTAAGCAACATAGAAAGCAAGCCTTCGCGTGATGGAAGTTCAGCAAGAGCTTTCACTTCTTCAACAGTAGAAACTTTGCCTTCGATAACGCCGGCTTTGATTTCAAGAGCTTCGTTCTTTTTGGCAAACTCGTTAAGAACTTTTGCCGGAGCGACAACATCTTCTGTGCTGAATGCGATCGCATTCGGTCCAGTTAAGAACTCGTTTAAACCATCAAGCTCAGCTTGTTCTACCGCACGGCGAGTCATCGTGTTTTTGTAAACTTTGAACTCAACGCCAGCTTCGCGAAGCTGTTTGCGAAGTTCTGTTACTTCAGCTACGTTAAGACCGCGATAGTCAACGATGATCGTTGATTTACTTTCTTTCAGTTTAGAAGTAATTTCTTCAACAACAACTTTTTTTGTTTCGATTGCGCTGCTCATGGTTACACCTCCTGTAGATTCTTGTGTAACACTTATACCGTTCGGTGATCACGTTCTTTAACGACAGATTCCATATAAAAAGCCTCCATTCGACATGGAGGCTGTATATACAAGCATACGTAGCGTAAAAGCTGTGATATATATACACCTCGGTAGGAAATTAAGCCTCTGAAGGCACCTACTGTCTACGGTATAAATGGACATATTTTATTTTACAACGCTTTGAATTATATCAGAACGTATCAAGCTAAGTCAATATTATTTTACGTTGAAAGTTGAAGGGTCCACTTTGATTCCAGGTCCCATTGTAGATGTAACGGAAACGTTCTTCACGTATACACCTTTAGCAGCAGCAGGTTTTGCTTTTAAGATTGTGTCATACATTGTCGCGAAGTTTTCAACAAGTTTCTCGTCTTCGAATGACACTTTACCGATCGGAACATGAATGTTTCCGGCTTTATCAACGCGGTATTCAACTTTACCCGCTTTGATTTCGTTTACTGCTTTTTCAACTTCAAATGTAACCGTTCCTGTTTTAGGGTTTGGCATAAGACCTTTTGGTCCGAGCACGCGGCCGATTTTACCGACTTCACCCATCATGTCAGGTGTTGCAACGATTACATCGAAATCGAACCAGCCTTGCTGGATTTTGTTGATGTAATCAACATCACCTACATAATCTGCACCAGCAGCTTCTGCTTCTTTCGCTTTTTCTCCTTTAGCGAAAACAAGGACGCGCTGAGTTTTACCCGTTCCGTTCGGAAGAACAACTGCACCGCGGATTTGCTGGTCGTTTTTACGAGGGTCAACACCTAAACGGAATGCCGCTTCAACTGTGGCATCGAATTTAGCTGTGTTTGTTTTTTTTACGAGCTCGATCGCTTCGTTTACATCGTAAGCTTTTGTACGCTCTACAAGCTTGGCAGCTTCAACGTACTTTTTACCTTTTTTAGCCATTTCAAAATTTCCTCCTTAGTGGTTTTAGCGGAAATAACCTCCCACGAATAAGGGTTGCGAACTTGTCTGATCCAAACTCGCAACCCACAAAGAAACAAATTAGTCTTCGATCACAATACCCATACTGCGGGCAGTTCCTTCAACCATACGCATAGCCGCTTCAACATCTGCCGCATTCAAGTCAGGCATTTTTGTTTCGGCGATTTCACGTACTTTATCGCGTTTAACGGTTGCGACTTTATTACGGTTAGGCTCACCAGAACCTGACTCAATTCCAGCCGCTTTTTTAAGCAATACAGCAGCAGGCGGAGTTTTTGTAATAAATGTAAATGAACGGTCTTCGTAAACCGAAATTTCTACAGGAATGATAAGACCAGCCTGGTCAGATGTACGAGCGTTAAACTCCTTACAGAATCCCATGATGTTAACACCGGCTTGACCTAATGCAGGACCAACTGGCGGAGCTGGATTTGCTTTCCCAGCAGGAATTTGCAATTTTACAACTTTAACTACTTTTTTAGCCACGAGACACACCTCCTTAAGTCCGTGATGTGGTAATAGGGTGAACCCTCCCACTCAAGGTCTCATTCTTTATATGAATGATGAAAAAATATCAAGCTAGCCGACTTGGCCTTTTTGCCAAGACGCACCTTTGTATATTACCACTTTTATATAGTGATTTCAAGCGCTTTTCCATTACAATTTGTCAACTTGAGTAAATTCAAGTTCAACAGGGGTCTCTCTCCCGAACATGTTAACGAATACCTTGACTTTGTTTTTATCATGGTCGATTTCCTCGATCGTGCCCGTGAAATCGGCAAACGGTCCGTCGATCACCTTCACGGTTTCCTTCAGTTCAAAGTCGATTTCCGTTTTGCGTTCTTCAAGACCCATCCGCTTCAGAATTTTTTCGACTTCGCCCGGAAGCAGAGCCGTCGGCTTTGAGCCTGATCCGGCAGAACCGACAAATCCCGTCACGCCCGGCGTATTTCGCACGACATACCAGGAGTCGTCCGTCATGACAAGCTCGACAAGAACATAGCCAGGGAAGACCTTCTTTTTAACAACTTTCTTCTTGCCGTTTTTAATATCTGTTTCTTCTTCTTCAGGCACGACGACGCGGAAGATTTTATCCTGCATCCCCATCGACTCGACCCGTTTTTCCAAATTCGCTTTCACCTTGTTTTCGTAGCCGGAGTACGTATGCACAACATACCATTTCTTTTCCATTCTCATTCAGGACCCTTTTAAGTCCTTCCCTCCCCACACCTTAATGTTTATTGGCCGTACCGGGAAACTGACACTTCTTTTATACGAGCCTCATATTTTGAAACAATGAAAAAACCCGTCGAACGGGTTTTTTGGCAAGTCATATTAAGATCTATTATAACACGTTATGCTGATCATTATTCAACTATTAAACGAATTAATTGAGTAATTCCTGAATCGATCAGTGCAAAAAAGATGACGAAAAAGATAACGGTGGTAATAACGGTGACCGTATAGCTCGTTAATTCTTTTCCTTTTGGCCACGTGACCTTCTTCATTTCTTTTCCGACGTTCTTAAAGAATTTCATAATACCCATGGTAAGAAACCTCCACAACCTAAAAACAAAAAACCCTATTTTGTTTCCAGATGTACTGTATGAGAATTGCAGTTATTGCAGTATTTCTTTACTTCGAGCCGTTCAGCCAAAGCTGCGGAGCTTTTCATTGTCGTATAATTACGGTTCCCGCAATTTTTACAGGCCAGCGTGATTTTTTTCTTCATGTTTACACCTTTTTCTGGACAATCATTTCTTTAGTAAGATATCACAGTCCCAAAATCACTGTCAATATGCCGCAGGTTTCCCTACAAGCTGATTTCGCGGAGCTCCAGGTATTTCTCGAGCTTCCTTTTGACGCGCTGGAGCGCATTATCAATTGATTTTACATGGCGGTTTAATTCTTCGGATATTTCCTGATAGGATCTTCCGTCGAGATAGAGTGCAAGAACTTTTCTTTCCAAATCGCTGAGCAATTCACCCATTTTCAGCTCGATGTCATCGAATTCTTCCTGGTTGATAATCAGTTCCTCAGGATTCATTACTTTAGCTCCCGAAATAACGTCGAGGAGCGTCCTGTCCGATTCTTCGTCATAAATAGGCTTGTCCAGCGACACATAAGAATTTAGCGGAATGTGTTTCTGGCGAGTAGCTGTTTTGATAGCGGTAATAATCTGGCGGGTAATGCACAATTCGGCAAAAGCTTTAAACGAAGTCAGCTTGTCCTCTCTAAAATCACGGATAGATTTGTAGAGCCCGATCAATCCTTCCTGAACGATGTCCTCCCGATCGGCCCCTATTAAAAAGTAGGATCTCGCTTTTGCCCTTACAAAGTTCCGGTACTTTGTAATCAAGTAATCTAACGCATCACTGTCTCCGACATGAACCATTTCAATGACCTGCTCGTCTTCCAACTGGCAAAACCGTTCTTTGCTGAACTGTTCTTTGCTGAATTTTCCCTGGTTGTTTCCTAAGTTCACTCCGATCCCCCCGACCGCTCGTAGATAGAAATATTATACAGTAATGGGCAAAAAAGCGTCAACCTACTCCAAATCACCGCGCCGCCATTTTTCAAATATTTTCAAAACATCTTCAGATAAAGGGATTTTTCCGACGGGACGCTCCGTGGTAATTTTTTTAACGCGTTTTTCGATTTTTCTTTCGATCGCTTCAACTTCCCTCAGCAGCTCCCTCGCAGATTTGCGCAGCGCTCCCTGTCCAAAGATCGCCCACTGCTCGGTATAATCGGATGTGGCAACATGGATTTGCGTCTGAATGTTGTTCAAGTCTGACGCCAGTTTTTCAATCCGCTCGTCAGCCGTCTCATTCTCCCTCGTAAAAATCACCTCTACACGGTGATTGATCCTTTTCTTCTCGATTCCTTTCACGAGATGCGCATCGAATACGACAATCACCCGAAAACCGGTGTAAGCTTGATATTCCGCCATTTTTTGAATCAAAAGGTCCCTTGCTTCTTCGAAGCTGTTCGCTTTCAGATCCTTCAGCTGAGGCCACGCCCCAATCATGTTATAACCGTCGACTAAAAGGATATCCATCCTTTTCTATTCTCCCAAGGGGCTTCGTTTCCGGTACACTTCGTACATCAACAGTCCCGCTGCAACCGAAGCGTTCAGGGACGTGACTTTTCCCGCCATCGGAAGGCGAATGAGGAAATCGCATGTTTCCTTGACAAGCCTTCCCATACCTTTGCCTTCGCTTCCGATCACAAGCGCGAGCGGCATGTTTCCGTCAAGCGACCTGTAATCCTGCTTTCCCGACGCATCGGTGCCGACGATCCAAATGCCCCGTTCTTTCAATTCTTCCAATGTCCGCGAAAGGTTCGTCACCTTCACGACCGGTATATGTTCGATCGCTCCTGTCGAGGCTTTGGCGACGGTTGTCGTAAGGCCGACGGCACGCCTTTTTGGAATGATGATCCCGTGCGCGCCGACCGCGTCAGCCGTACGCATGATCGATCCGAGATTATGCGGGTCTTCGATTTCATCTAAAACGATGAAAAACGGCTGCTCATTTCTGTCCTCGGCCTTTTGAAAAAGATCATCCAGCTCGGCGTATTCATAAGCCGCGACTTGAGCGACGACGCCTTGATGCTGGCCGGAAACCATTTGATCGAGCTTTTTGCGGGGGACATAATGAATCGTGATTCCTTTTTTCGCGGCGAGCTCAACGACCTGCTGTGCCTGTCCCTTCACCGTGTTTTCCGCCATCCATAACTTGTACAGTTCACGGCCGGATTTTAACGTTTCAATTACCGCGTTTTTCCCTATGACGTAATCGTGCTGCTGGCTCATTTGACTTCCTCCCTGCCGTCCCGTTTTTCCAACGCTTTTTTTATGAGCTCTTCAAGTCTCGCTTCTTTTTTCTCAAGAAAAAGATATCCAATAACGGCTTCGAAAGCAGTGCTGTAACGGTATGTTTGGACATCCGTGTTTTTAGGCACTGTTCCGGATTTTGCATTTCTCCCTCTTCTGAGCACGGCCTTTTCTTCTTCTGTGAAAAAATCCTGCTCTTCAAGGGCAAACAGCATGCTCGCCTGCGCTTTTGCCGAAACATAGCGGCTCGAGTGCTTGTGGAG
This sequence comes from Bacillus sp. FSL K6-0138, assembly GCF_037982765.1. Classification (NCBI taxonomy): domain Bacteria; kingdom Bacillati; phylum Bacillota; class Bacilli; order Caryophanales; family Bacillaceae; genus Bacillus; species Bacillus sp. FSL K6-0138. Next base: position 120,717 of record NZ_CP150286.1, on the reverse strand, counting down.
ATCATTGGGCTTTGTCATACCTTGCTTTAACAGGTGATGCCTGACGTAGATTTCCAAAACGGCATCACCCATGTAAGCAAGCGCCAAACCGTTTAATTGTTTGGCGTCTTTAACGGCTTCCAAATTCATGTTTACGATTCTCCTCTTTTCCAGCGGGTTCCTTGAGGAGTATCCTCCAAAATGATGTTCATGCTTTTGAGCTGATCGCGTATTTGATCAGACGTAGCGAAGTCTCTGTTTCTGCGGGCTTCGTTTCTCTTTTCAATAAGCTCTTCGATATCCTTGTCAAGCAATTCCTGCTCCTGAAGAGAGAATCCGAGAACGGAGCAGATCTCGTCAAACATTTGAATGAACGCTTGAATCACATGTTCAGCGGTGTTCTTTTCCTGCAAATAATAATTGGCGTGCTTAGCAAGATCAAACAGGACAGAAATCGCATTCGCGGTGTTGAAGTCATCGTCCATTGCCGCAACGAAAGCTTCCCTCTGCTCCTCGATTTTCTTAAGCCATTCGGAATCGCCCTCTGTTAAATTTGTACTGCTTTTCAGGCGATGCTGCAAATTGCTATAAGCCGTTTTTAATCGGCCAAAAGCATTTTTTGTATTTTCGAGAAGTTCGGCTGAATAGTTGATCGGATGCCTGTAGTGAACGGAGAGCATGAAAAACCGCAGCACTTGCGGATCGTGCTCTTTAATGATGTCATGCACAAGCACAAAATTCCCGAGCGATTTTGACATTTTCTCATTGTCAATATTGATGTAGCCGTTATGAAGCCAATATTTCGCAAACAGTTTGCCGGTTAAAGCTTCAGACTGGGCAATTTCGTTTTCGTGGTGCGGGAAGGTCAAATCCTGGCCGCCTGCATGGATATCGATCGAATCCCCCAAATATTTTTTCGCCATGGCGGAGCATTCGATGTGCCAGCCCGGACGGCCTTTGCCCCAAGGGCTATCCCAGAAGATTTCGTTCTCTTTCGCCGCTTTCCATAAAGCGAAATCGAGGGCATCTTCTTTTTTCTCGCCCACCTGAATCCGCGCGCCGGATCTCAATTCGTCGATCGACTGATGCGATAGTTTGCCGTAGTCTTTGAACGACCTTGTTTTATAGTAAACATCACCGTCCGCTTCATAGGCATAGCCTTTATCAATGAGCGTCTGGATAAACTCGATGATGTCGTCCATGTTTTCGGTTACCCGCGGATGGCAGTCGGCTTTTGAGCAGCCGAGCGCACCGACATCCTCAAAATAAGCCTTGATAAACCGTTCAGCAATGACCGGCACTTCTTCTCCGAGCTCATTTGCCGCTTTGATCAGTTTGTCATCCACGTCGGTAAAGTTTGAAACGTAGTGAACATCGTAGCCTTTGTACTCCAAATATTTTCTGACCGTATCATATACGATGGCCGGCCTTGCGTTTCCAATGTGAATGTAATTATATACGGTCGGGCCGCACACATACATTTTGACCTTGCCTTCTTCAAGAGGCACAAACGGCTCTTTTTTTCTTGTCAGCGTATTATAAAGTGTAATGGTCACAACTCATCTTCCCTTTCTTTTCTCTAAAAGCTCCTGTTTCAGCTGCCTGATTTCGTTCTCTAATTCTTTGAAGCGGTCGGCAACCGGATCCGGCAAATCCTGATGGTTCAGGTCGCGTCTAATTTTCTTTCCGTTTTGCACTACGACACGTCCGGGAATGCCGACAACGGTGGAGCATTCAGGCACATCGTGCAGGACGACCGAACCGGCGCCGATCTTTGAGCCTCTTCCGATCGTAATCGAACCAAGCACCTTAGCTCCCGTTGAAATCATGGCATCATCCTCTATTGTCGGATGCCGTTTCCCTTTTTCTTTCCCTGTTCCTCCGAGCGTAACGCCCTGAAAGACCGTCACATTATTTCCGATCTCACACGTTTCGCCGATCACGACCCCCATCCCGTGATCGATAAAAAAGCGCCTGCCGATCTTGGCTCCCGGATGAATTTCAATCCCGGTGAAGAAGCGGGCAATTTGAGAGATCGCTCTGGCAATGAAAAACCTTTTTCTCTTATATAAAGCATGTGCAATTCGATGCGCCCATATAGCATGTAACCCCGAATATGTTAATATGACTTCGATGTAGCTTCTCGCAGCCGGATCTTGTTCAAATACGACATCTACATCTTCTTTCAGCATTTTAAAGAACACACGATTTCCCCCCGTTCCCCGCTTCCTGCTTTCTGCTGTTATCTGTTTTGCGTATAAAAAAACGCCTCTGTCTGATGACAGAGACGCTTTTTACACGCGGTTCCACTCTGTTTAGAAAACAGCGGATCTGTTTTCTCAAACTCGAATCCATAACGGCGGATACCGCCTTTGAATACTTGTTTCGCGAACGTTCTTCAAAGGTCTCAAGAGGTGCATTTCTAAAGCCCGGCGCTTAAGTCTTTTCCAGCCGATGAAGACTCTCTCTTTAAAGTCCGCTGGCTTTATACTTCTCCCTGTCAACGATTTTACTTATTGATCAATGTACTGAGACGTTTTAATACGGTATCTTTTCCTAATAATTCAATGGATTGCGGCAGCTCCGGACCGTGTGTCTGTCCGGTTGTCGCAACGCGGATCGGCATAAACAGTTTTTTCCCCTTATGCCCCGTTTCTTTTTGAACTGCTTTGATCGATGCTTTAATCTGATCTGCGGTGAATTCCTCGAGCTGTTCGAGCTTTTCGGCGAATGCACTCAGCACTTCAGGCACCTGCTCTTCATCTAAAACAGTCCTTGCTTCACGATTATACTCGATTTCTTCTTTAAAGAACAACTCTGTTAACTCGACGATTTCAGCACCGTAGCTTAATTGATCCTGGTAAAGGGAAATCAGCTTGGAGACCCATTCGCGTTCGCTCTCGGAAAACTCTTCAGATACTTTGCCGGCTTTTTGCAAATGAGGTACCGCGAGATCGATGACCTGATCAAGGTCAAGCTTTTTCACATACTGGTTGTTGACCCATTTCAGTTTATGCGCGTCAAACACAGCCGGTGATTTTGACAAACGGTTCACATCAAATATCTCGATAAACTGCTCTTTTGTAAACAGCTCTTCTTCTCCAACCGGAGACCATCCGAGCAGCGCGATAAAGTTGAACAGCGCTTCCGGCAAATAGCCGAGCTCTTCATATTGCTCGATAAACTGAATAATCGATTCATCCCGTTTGCTGAGCTTTTTGCGATTTTCGTTGACGATCAGCGTCATATGTCCAAAAACCGGGATATCCCAGCCAAACGCATTGTAGATCATAATCTGCTTCGGCGTATTTGAGATGTGGTCTTCCCCGCGAAGCACATGCGTCATTTTCATTAAATAGTCATCGACTGCTACAGCAAAATTGTAGGTTGGCGTTCCGTCTTTTTTAACGATAACGAAATCGCCGATTCCGTCCGATTCGAATGAAATCTCATCTTTGACGATATCCTTGAAGGTGATGACTTCCCCTTGAGGGACTTTAAAGCGGATGCTCGGCTTCCTTCCTTCAGCCTCAAGCTTTTCCTGTTCTTCTTTTGTCAGGTTGCGGCATTTACCGGAGTAGCGAGGCATTTCTCCGCGGGCTGCCTGTTCCTCGCGCTCTTTTTCAAGCTCTTCCTCTGTACAATAGCACTTATAGGCGAGGCCTTTCTCAAGAAGCTCGTCATAATATGTTTTGTAAATGTCATTTCTTTCAGATTGACGGTACGGTCCATATTCTCCGCCGACATCGATGCTTTCATCCCAATCGATGCCGAGCCACTTCAAGTAGTTGAGCTGGCTCTGCTCCCCGCCTTCGATATTCCGCTTTTTATCCGTGTCTTCAATCCGGATAATGAATTTTCCGCCTTGGCTGCGGGCAAATAAATAATTGAAGAGAGCGGTTCTTGCATTTCCGATATGTAAATGGCCTGTAGGGCTCGGCGCATAACGGACCCGAACTTCGTTTCCCATCTGTCAAACTTCCTTTCGTCTCAATCAGAGTTCAAATTTATATTTATTCTATCATCAAATGAAACGGTCTTCAAAATGAATTATGCCTTTTGGAGCAGAACGGAAGCCTGAGCAGCGATTCCTTCAGCTCTTCCCGTAAATCCGAGCTTTTCCGTCGTTGTCGCTTTTACATTAATTTGCGATACATCCGCTTCCAAGCCTTCAGCGATTCTGGCTCTCATGTCATCGATATAAGGAGCCATCTTTGGTTTTTGGGCGATGATTGTACAATCAAGGTTCACAAGCGTGTAGCCTTTTTCTTTCACAAGCGCCCATACATGCTGAAGCAGTTTGAATGAATCAGCATCTTTGAATTCCGGATCCGTATCGGGAAAATGCTTTCCGATATCTCCTTCGCCAATGGCGCCGAGGCAGGCATCCGCAATCGTATGCAAAAGCACATCAGCGTCGGAGTGCCCCAGAAGCCCTTTTTCATAAGGAATCGTGACGCCCCCTATAATGAGCGGTCTGCCTTCTGTGAGCTGATGGACGTCAAAACCTTGACCAATTCTAAACATGTTCATTCCTTCTTTCCGCTTCTAATATCGCTTCGGCAACGAGCAAGTCATCAGGGGTCGTCAGCTTAATGTTTTGATAATCCCCATGGATAATGGCGACCTTGCCTCCGGCTTCCTCGACTAAACTCGCGTCATCCGTCCCGAGAAAGCCTTTTGCTTCAGCTTCGGTATGGGCGTTCATTAAAATAGAAAGACGAAAAGCTTGTGGGGTTTGAGCGGCCCACAAGCTTGAACGTTCAATCGTTCCGGCTACCTCTTCGTCTTGAACGCGTTTTATCGTGTCTTTTACGGGTACGGCAACGATCGCTGCCCCCGTTTGTTTCGCTTTCATGACAAGCTGTTCGATATGCTCCCGTTTAATAAAGGGTCTGGCTCCGTCATGAACCAAAACGATCTCTTCATTTCCGGCAGCTTTAACGCCTTGAAAAACGCTTTGCTGGCGTTCTTTGCCGCCCGGAACGATCTCGATCGGTGTCTTGAAATGATGCTTTTTCAAAAGGTTGTCAAATTCGCCGAATTCGCGCTCATTGATGACAAGAATAATCCTTTTGCAGGCGTCATGGTCTTCAAACACCTTTAATGTATGAATAATGACTGGCAGTCCTTTTGCCTCGATAAACAGTTTGTTTTTTCCGGCATTCATTCGTTTGCCTTGTCCGGCGGCAGGAATGACGACTTCGTAATTCATCTTCTGTCTCCCTTTTTAAAGCGCCTTTTCCAGCAGTTTCGGCTTGGCAAAAATCATTCTGCCGGCCGCTGTCTGCAGCACACTGGTTACAAGCACATCAATGTGTTTGCCGATATAGTTCCGTCCCTCTTCTACGACAATCATTGTGCCATCGTCCAAATACGCCACGCCCTGGTTATGTTCCTTACCGTCTTTAATTACCTGCACTTTCATTTCTTCCCCTGGAAGCACGACAGGTTTGACGGCGTTGGCCAGATCATTTATGTTCAATACGGCTACTTTCTGAAGCTCGCATACTTTGTTTAAATTGAAATCGTTTGTGACGACGACCCCGGACGTGAGCTTAGCAAGCTTGACCAGTTTGCTATCGACCTCTTGAATATCCTCAAAGTCGCCTTCATAGATTTCAACTTTGATATCCAGTTCCTTTTGAATCCGGTTTAAAATATCGAGCCCTCTTCGTCCCCTGTTTCGTTTAAGGACGTCAGAAGAGTCGGCGATATGCTGGAGCTCTTCCAGCACAAACTGCGGAATCACAATGACGCCTTCGAGAAATCCGGTCTGACAAATATCAGCAATTCTCCCATCTATAATAACACTTGTATCTAAAATTTTCAGCTTTTTGTCCTCTTCAGTCCGCTCTTCTTCAGCATTTCCTTTTTTCTTCCGGGACGAGAACAGCGTGAGCATCTCATCTTTTTTCTTAAAGCCTACCCGGAACCCGAGATAGCCGAGAAAAGCGGCGAGAACGATCGGGATGACCGTACTGATCAGCTGATACGGGATGTTTTTTAACGGGATGACATTGACGATTAGAAAAGCTAGCATAAGTCCGAAGATTAATCCTAAAGATCCGAACAGCAAATCTGATACAGGGGCTTTTATGAGAGAATCCTCAATCCCTTTCACCCAGTTGATCACATGATCCGCACACCAGATGCCCAGCAGAAAAAAGATGACGGCTCCCAAACAAGCGGACGTATACGGGTTTGTTATTAAAGGTATGTCCTGTGCGTTTAACAACACAAACAATTCCGGTATTAGAAAAATACCGATAACGCCTCCCAAAATCGCAAAGAACGCTAGAACTATTCGTTTCAACATACCTTCACCTCCTTTTATTGTCATTTATTTTTTATGAAAGCAGCTGTTTAAGGGAAAACAAAAAGTAAAAATAATATACCCATAAATTGCAATTTTTAATCAGTTCGCTGAAAATTTCTTACAGCTGTCTATCGATATAATGTTTTTCCTGAAGCCGTTTTAACCCTTTCTTTATCTTTTGGGCACGAACAGCCCCAATTCCTTCCACTTCATCCAATTCTTTTACATCAGCCTCGATAATAAGCTTTAAATGGCCAAACGCTTCAACAACATTTTCGACGATCGGCATAGGGAGACGGGGTATTTTATGAAGAAGTCTGTAACCGCGCGGGAACACGTATTCCTCCATATTCGTAGTAGCTGAATAACCTAGAAGCTTCAGCAGAATGGAATCATCCAGCAATTCAAAGCTTGACATATCCTGAAGCTGTTTTAAAAGGACGAACGGGTCTTTGATTTTTTCTTTGACATAGTCTTTCACAAAGAGGGCCGCTTCCTGCTCCATGTCCGTGATCAGTTCGCTGACTTGGAGCCTGATTAAATGTCCTTCCGTTCCCAGCTCTTTAATATACATATTAATCTCATTTTTGATTCTCAGCACCATTTCATAGCGATGCATCACGGAAATGACGTCGCCGAATGTGACAAGCTCTTCGAACTCCAAAGCGCTCAATGTAGAAATGGCATTGTCCAAGATCAGCTTGTATTTTTCAAGAGTCTGAATCGCCTGGTTGGCTTTTGTTAAAATAAAGCCGATATCTTTTAAAATATATTTCATGTTTTCCTGATAAAGCGTGATCACATTCCGTCTTTCGGATATGGCGATGATCAGGCACCCTGTCTGCTTTGCCACACGCTCTGCGGTTCTGTGCCTCATCCCTGTTTCCGAGGAAGGGATCGTGGCTTCCGGCATGAGCTGCGTATTGGCATAGAGGATTTTCTGACCCGAATCGCTTAGAATAATCGCACCGTCCATTTTCGCAAGCTCGTACAAATGGGCGGGTGAAAAAGCGGAATTAATGTGAAATCCGCCGTCAACAACCTCTTTTACTTTATCGTTAAAACCGACGACGATTAACCCGCCGGTTTTCGCCCGCAACACATTTTCGATTCCCTCGCGGAGAGGAGTCCCCGGCGCGACAAACTGCAAAATTTCTGAAAGGTCCTGTTTCGCTCCTTTTTTTTCTTTTTCCATCTATTATGATCCTCCTAATGAAGTTCGAAGAGCCTCAGCTACATTTTCAACACCGACGACCTCAATTCCTTTCGGTTTTGTCCATCCGTCCGCATTTGCGGCAGGAATGATCATTCTCTTGAACCCGAGCTTGGCCGCTTCCTGAACCCTTTGTTCGATTCTCGATACTCTGCGGACCTCTCCTGTCAGCCCGACCTCACCGATAAAACAATCGGTCGGACTCGGCGGGGTATCCCGGAAGCTTGACGCAATGCTCACCGCAACGGCGAGGTCTATCGCCGGTTCATCGAGCTTCACGCCGCCGGCGACTTTTAAATAGGCATCCTGGTTTTGAAGAAGCAGGCCGACCCTTTTTTCCAGCACGGCCATCAATAGCGACACACGGTTATGATCGATCCCGGTAGCCATCCTGCGGGGATTGCCGAAGCTTGTCGGCGAAATCAGCGCCTGAATTTCGACGAGGACCGGCCTCGTCCCTTCCATTGATGCTACGACGCTCGATCCGGCTGCGCCCGCCGAACGCTCTTCAAGAAAAATTTCCGACGGGTTCAGCACCTCTGTGAGGCCTTCTTCCCTCATCTCAAAAATCCCCATTTCATTTGTCGAACCGAACCGGTTTTTGACGGCTCGTAAAATCCGGAAAGTATGATGCCTCTCCCCTTCAAAATAAAGGACGGTGTCGACCATATGCTCAAGCAGTCTCGGTCCGGCAATCGAGCCTTCTTTCGTGACGTGCCCGACGATAAAAATCGGAATTCCTTTTGTTTTGGCAATCCTCATCAGCTCCGCAGTACACTCTCTAACCTGGGACACGCTGCCCGGGGCAGAGGTAATGTCGCTTTGATAAACGGTTTGAATCGAATCCACCACAACAAATGAAGGGTTCATCTCTTCTATAGAAGACGTAATATACTCCATATCGGTTTCAGATAAAACGTGCAGAGTTGAACTGTTGATCCCCAGCCGGTCCGCTCTCAGCTTCGTTTGTTTGACAGATTCTTCTCCTGATATGTACAGGACGTTTTCATTTGCATCGGCAAGCTGGGCAGATACCTGCAGCAGCAAAGTTGACTTTCCGATGCCGGGATCGCCTCCGATTAAAACAAGCGAGCCCTTGACGATTCCATCGCCCAACACGCGGTTGAATTCGCCCAGTTTCGTCTTGATCCGCGGCTCTTCCGTCGTTTCGATCGATGAGATGGGGGACGGTTTCTGAACCCTTTGAACGGAATGTGCAAAAGCGGTTCTTCGGTTGGCGGCCGGCTTTTTAATCGTTTCTTCCACCATCGTGTTCCATGCGCCGCATCCCGGGCACTTTCCCATCCACTTGGCGGACTCATAGCCGCACGATTGGCAAATAAATTTAGTCTTTGTTTTAGCCATAGATTTTTAAAATCTCCCTTTTATAAGAAAGTGAGGCATACTGGTCAATCGTATGCCTCTTTCTTTTTTCTCTATATTAGTTCGTTTTAGCTTCGGTTTTTACGACAAACTCTCCGTTTTCCACATCGAGCACGATATGCTGCCCTTTTGTAATGTTGCCCTTCAAGAGCTCTTCAGACAGCCGGTCTTCGACGTGTTTCTGGATGGCTCTTCTGAGCGGACGGGCTCCGTATTCAAGGTCAACGCCTTCTTCGGCGATTTTTTCTTTTGCCGCCTCTGTCAATTCAATTGAAAGATCCTGTTCTTTCAGACGCTTTGTCAATTGGTCTGACATGAGGGAGACGATGTCTTTCAAATGTTTTTTCTCCAGAGAGTGGAAAACGATAATTTCATCAATCCGGTTGATGAACTCCGGTCTGAAGGCGCGTTTTAATTCGCCCATGACTTTGTCTTTCATATCTTTGTAGTTCTGCGTTTCGTCCTGTACGTTAAACCCGACGTATTTGTTTCTTCTCAGCTCACTTGCGCCGACGTTTGACGTCATGATCAGGATTGTATTTCTAAAGTCAACAGTGCGTCCTTTTGAATCTGTCAAACGGCCGTCTTCAAGCACTTGCAGCAGAATATTGAAGACATCAGGGTGGGCTTTTTCAATCTCATCGAGCAGGACGACTGAATAAGGTTTTCTTCTCACCTTTTCAGTAAGCTGTCCGCCTTCATCATAGCCGACATATCCCGGAGGAGAACCGACGAGTCTTGATGTCGAATGCTTCTCCATATATTCAGACATATCGATGCGGATCATCGCTTCTTCATCGCCGAAAATCGATTCTGCAAGCGCGCGGGCAAGCTCTGTTTTACCGACGCCGGTCGGTCCGAGGAAAATAAACGAGCCGATCGGGCGCTTCGGATCTTTTAGTCCGGCGCGCGCGCGTCTTACTGCTTTCGCAACAGCGACAACCGCTTCATCCTGACCGATAACCCGCGAATGAAGGATGCTTTCCATATTCAGCAGCTTATCTGTTTCAGTCTGGGCGATTTTTGACACAGGCACTCCGGTCCAGCTTGATACTACCATCGCAATATCGTCAACCGTCACTTCGGAGTTTTCTTGCCCCTGCTTTTCTTTCCACGTTTTCTTGGTTTCTTCTACCTGTTCCCGCAAACGCTGCTCCGTATCGCGCAATGACGCTGCTTTTTCAAATTCCTGGCTTTGAACTGCGGCATCTTTTTCTTTACGGACTTCATCGAGTTTTTGTTCAAGCTCTTTCAGGTTAGGAGGCGTTGTAAATGAACGCAGTCGAACCTTTGAACCGGCCTCATCGATTAAATCGATCGCTTTGTCAGGCAGGAAGCGGTCGGAAATATACCGGTCTGACAGTTTAACAGCCGCTTCGATCGCTTCGTCAGTGATAGAAACGCGGTGATGTGCTTCATAACGGTCCCGCAGCCCTTTCAAAATCTGAATGCTTTCCTCAGGTGACGGCTGATCTACCTGAATTGGCTGGAAGCGCCGTTCAAGCGCAGCATCTTTTTCAATGTATTTGCGATACTCGTCAAGGGTTGTAGCCCCGATGCATTGCAATTCTCCGCGCGCCAGGGAAGGCTTCAGGATATTGGAGGCATCGATTGCCCCTTCAGCTCCGCCTGCACCGATCAGTGTATGAAGTTCATCGATAAACAGGATGATGTTTCCTGCCTGACGGATTTCGTCCATCACTTTTTTAAGGCGGTCTTCAAATTCCCCGCGGTATTTTGTACCTGCAACTACCGTTCCCATATCAAGCGTCATCACCCGCTTGTCACGCAAAATTTCAGGCACTTCATTATTGATGATCTGCTGGGCTAAGCCTTCAGCTATCGCTGTCTTACCGACACCGGGCTCCCCGATTAACACAGGATTGTTTTTCGTTCTGCGGCTCAGTACTTCGATGACGCGCTGAATTTCTTTGCTGCGCCCGATGACCGGATCGAGGCTGTCTTCTTTTGCAATCGCGGTCAAATCGCGGGCGAGGCTGTCCAAGGTAGGTGTGTTGGCATTGCTGTTTGCCCCTGACGCGCCGCCTCCGCTCTCATTGCTGCCCAACAGCTGCAGCACCTGCTGCCTTGCTTTATTCAAGCTGACGCCCAAATTATTCAGCACTCTGGCAGCGACGCCTTCGCCTTCACGAATTAATCCCAGGAGGATGTGTTCGGTTCCGACATATGAGTGCCCGAGCTTTCTCGCTTCATCCATCGCGAGTTCCGTCACTTTTTTTGCCCTCGGTGTATAGTGAATGGATTGGGACATTTCCTGTCCGCGGCCGATCAGGCTCTCAACCTCTTTTTGAATTTTATCTGGGCTGAGTCCCAGCGCCTGCAGCGCCTTTGCAGCAATCCCTTCTCCCTCGCGGACAAGTCCCAGCAGGATATGCTCAGTTCCAATATTATTGTGCCCGAGGCGCAGAGCCTCTTCCTGGGCAAGCGCCAATACTTTTTGTGCTCTTTCTGTGAATCTTCCAAACATCATATCGTTTCATCCTCCTGTCTATTGCCGTTGTTTTCTAATTTCAATCGTTCTCTGATGAGGGCTGCTCTCCTGATGTCCCTCTCGTTAGCCCTTAATGCCCCTCCCGAATATTGCTGCAGGAAGCCGGGCTGAGTCAGAATCATCAGTTCATTCAATATATTCCTCGAAAGACCTTTAATGATACCGAGGTCAATTCCGAGCCGAACGTCTGAAAGGCATCTTGCCGTCTCTTTTGATTCGATCATCCGGCAGTTCGATAAAACGCCGTAAGATCTGTAGACACGGTCTTCAAGCTCAATTTGCGAAGTCTGATAAAGCGCCCTCCTCGCAGATCGTTCTTGTTCGATTAACTGGGCAACCACGCTGTTAAGGTCTTCAACAATGTCATGCTCCGATTTTCCAAGAGTGATTTGATTCGAAATTTGAAAGATATTCCCTAAAGCTTCGCTGCCTTCACCGTAAATTCCTCTAACCACAAGGCCCAATTGATTAATTGCCGGTATAATTCGATTAATTTGCCTTGTTAATACGAGAGCAGGAAGGTGCATCATGACAGATGCCCTGAGTCCCGTTCCCACATTCGTAGGGCAGCTTGTCAAGTAGCCTCTTTGCTCAGAGAAAGCGTAATCGATTCTTTCTTCAATCCAGTCATCGACTTGATTGGCCGCTTTTAAAGCCTCAGACAGCTGAAAACCAGGGAACAGGCATTGAATGCGGACATGGTCTTCTTCATTCAGCATAATGCTGACTTCTTCTTTTTCAGAAAGAAGGCACGCTCCTAAAGAGGATTCTGTCAAATGCGGGCTGATCAAATGCTTCTCAACAAGCACCCTTTTCTCCAGCGGCTGAATCTGCTCCATTTTCACCAGTTCAAACTTACCGATGCCCGGCACTTCATATCCGGTGAATTGCTCTTCAAATAGGGCAATAATGGCTGAAGCCTCTTCATTCGAAAAAAGTGTGGGAAAGCGGACTTTCTCTAAATTGCGGGCAAGACGAATCCTGCTGCTCAGCACGATGTCACTTTCAGGGCCTTCTTGCCGCATCCAATTGCTTAAAGCGTCCTGAATAAAACGCTGCAGTGACATCAGTCTTCCCCCTCCTTATTGTTTGTGTCCAAGTTTTGTTCAAGTGATCTGATCTGGTCCCTGACATTGGCCGCTTTTTCAAACTCCTCCTGCTGAATCAATTCGTTAAGCTCTCTTTTCAACGTTTCGATTTGTCTTCTCACATGAAGGTTTCCGCCGATCCGCTTCGGAATTTTTCCAGCATGGACGGTGTTGCCGCTATGGACTTTCCGTAAAATCGGGGTGATGTAAGAGTGAAACGTTTTATAGCACTCCGAACATCCAAAACGCCCCGTTTTTCGGAATTCCGGGAATGACATATTGCAATTTTTGCAGCGCAAGACTTGTTCAGGCTGCTGAAAAAGCTGAGCTTCCCCGGTATTTGTAAATGATGAATCAAAATTTAACAAACCGGATAATAAATTATGAATAGAAAATCCGTTGTTCTCATTCATAGAGTATGATTCACTGTTCTCTTTCGCACATTGTTCACAAATATGCATTTCTTGTTTCTCGCCATTAATGACTTTCGTAAAGTGAAAAGTTGCCGGCCTTTCTTTACATTCTTGACATATCACGCTTTTCACCCGCTTTACTTAAATTTCAGTGATTTCAGCATGGCTTTCATCATTCTAGCCCTTAACTCATCCCGTTCAGGCAAATCAATATATAGAACAGAACGATCCATTACACTGACCATCAATTTTGCTTCACTTTCCGTGATCACTCCATTTTCCAACAGCCGTAAAATGATGTCATCTGAAG
>NZ_CP150286.1:102500-105000 GCF_037982765.1 Bacillus sp. FSL K6-0138 | reverse complement strand
TCCACTTAACGTATACTTTGGGACCTTAGCTGGCGGTCTGGGCTGTTTCCCTTTCGACTACGGATCTTATCACTCGCAGTCTGACTCCCAAGGATAAGTCTTTGGCATTCGGAGTTTGACTGAATTCGGTAACCCGGTAGGGGCCCCTAGTCCAATCAGTGCTCTACCTCCAAGACTCTTACCTTGAGGCTAGCCCTAAAGCTATTTCGGAGAGAACCAGCTATCTCCAGGTTCGATTGGCATTTCACCCCTACCCACACCTCATCCCCGCACTTTTCAACGTGCGTGGGTTCGGGCCTCCATTCAGTGTTACCTGAACTTCACCCTGGACATGGGTAGATCACCTGGTTTCGGGTCTACGACCACGTACTCATGCGCCCTATTCAGACTCGCTTTCGCTGCGGCTCCGTCTTTTCAAACTTAACCTTGCACGGGATCGTAACTCGCCGGTTCATTCTACAAAAGGCACGCCATCACCCGTTAACGGGCTCTGACTACTTGTAGGCACACGGTTTCAGGATCTCTTTCACTCCCCTTCCGGGGTGCTTTTCACCTTTCCCTCACGGTACTGGTTCACTATCGGTCACTAGGGAGTATTTAGCCTTGGGAGATGGTCCTCCCGGATTCCGACGGAATTTCACGTGTTCCGCCGTACTCAGGATCCACTCAGGAGAGAACGAAGTTTTGACTACAGGGCTGTTACCTCCTATGGCGGGCCTTTCCAGACCTCTTCGTCTACCTCGTTCTTTTGTAACTCCGTATAGAGTGTCCTACAACCCCAAGAGGCAAGCCTCTTGGTTTGGGCTGTTCCCGTTTCGCTCGCCGCTACTCAGGGAATCGCATTTGCTTTCTCTTCCTCCGGGTACTTAGATGTTTCAGTTCCCCGGGTCTGCCTTCACATATCCTATGGATTCAGATATGGATACTGCTCCATTACGAGCAGTGGGTTTCCCCATTCGGAAATCTCCGGATCAAAGCTTGCTTACAGCTCCCCGAAGCATATCGGTGTTCGTCCCGTCCTTCATCGGCTCCTAGTGCCAAGGCATCCACCGTGCGCCCTTTCTAACTTAACCGTTAAAAAGAATCACTACGTGATATCTTGCATTACAATTGAATGTGAATGTCTTGCTATCGTTATCTAGTTTTCAAAGAACACGTTTTGAAGAATCAAATGATCCTTCAAAACTAAACAAGAACTAAACGCACCTGCCTGCAAGACCGCAAGGTCTTACATTCCGTATAATATCCTTAGAAAGGAGGTGATCCAGCCGCACCTTCCGATACGGCTACCTTGTTACGACTTCACCCCAATCATCTGTCCCACCTTCGGCGGCTGGCTCCAAAAGGTTACCTCACCGACTTCGGGTGTTACAAACTCTCGTGGTGTGACGGGCGGTGTGTACAAGGCCCGGGAACGTATTCACCGCGGCATGCTGATCCGCGATTACTAGCGATTCCAGCTTCACGCAGTCGAGTTGCAGACTGCGATCCGAACTGAGAACAGATTTGTGGGATTGGCTTAGCCTCGCGGCTTCGCTGCCCTTTGTTCTGCCCATTGTAGCACGTGTGTAGCCCAGGTCATAAGGGGCATGATGATTTGACGTCATCCCCACCTTCCTCCGGTTTGTCACCGGCAGTCACCTTAGAGTGCCCAACTGAATGCTGGCAACTAAGATCAAGGGTTGCGCTCGTTGCGGGACTTAACCCAACATCTCACGACACGAGCTGACGACAACCATGCACCACCTGTCACTCTGCCCCCGAAGGGGAAGCCCTATCTCTAGGGTTGTCAGAGGATGTCAAGACCTGGTAAGGTTCTTCGCGTTGCTTCGAATTAAACCACATGCTCCACCGCTTGTGCGGGCCCCCGTCAATTCCTTTGAGTTTCAGTCTTGCGACCGTACTCCCCAGGCGGAGTGCTTAATGCGTTTGCTGCAGCACTAAAGGGCGGAAACCCTCTAACACTTAGCACTCATCGTTTACGGCGTGGACTACCAGGGTATCTAATCCTGTTCGCTCCCCACGCTTTCGCGCCTCAGCGTCAGTTACAGACCAGAGAGTCGCCTTCGCCACTGGTGTTCCTCCACATCTCTACGCATTTCACCGCTACACGTGGAATTCCACTCTCCTCTTCTGCACTCAAGTTCCCCAGTTTCCAATGACCCTCCCCGGTTGAGCCGGGGGCTTTCACATCAGACTTAAAGAACCGCCTGCGCGCGCTTTACGCCCAATAATTCCGGACAACGCTTGCCACCTACGTATTACCGCGGCTGCTGGCACGTAGTTAGCCGTGGCTTTCTGGTTAGGTACCGTCAAGGTACCGCCCTGTTCGAACGGTACTTGTTCTTCCCTAACAACAGAGTTTTACGATCCGAAAACCTTCATCACTCACGCGGCGTTGCTCCGTCAGACTTTCGTCCATTGCGGAAGATTCCCTACTGCTGCCTCCCGTAGGAGTCTGGGCCGTGTCTCAGTCCCAGTGTGGCCGATCACCCTCTCA
>NZ_CP150286.1:37500-97500 GCF_037982765.1 Bacillus sp. FSL K6-0138 | reverse complement strand
TTTGTCACCGGCAGTCACCTTAGAGTGCCCAACTGAATGCTGGCAACTAAGATCAAGGGTTGCGCTCGTTGCGGGACTTAACCCAACATCTCACGACACGAGCTGACGACAACCATGCACCACCTGTCACTCTGCCCCCGAAGGGGAAGCCCTATCTCTAGGGTTGTCAGAGGATGTCAAGACCTGGTAAGGTTCTTCGCGTTGCTTCGAATTAAACCACATGCTCCACCGCTTGTGCGGGCCCCCGTCAATTCCTTTGAGTTTCAGTCTTGCGACCGTACTCCCCAGGCGGAGTGCTTAATGCGTTTGCTGCAGCACTAAAGGGCGGAAACCCTCTAACACTTAGCACTCATCGTTTACGGCGTGGACTACCAGGGTATCTAATCCTGTTCGCTCCCCACGCTTTCGCGCCTCAGCGTCAGTTACAGACCAGAGAGTCGCCTTCGCCACTGGTGTTCCTCCACATCTCTACGCATTTCACCGCTACACGTGGAATTCCACTCTCCTCTTCTGCACTCAAGTTCCCCAGTTTCCAATGACCCTCCCCGGTTGAGCCGGGGGCTTTCACATCAGACTTAAGAAACCGCCTGCGCGCGCTTTACGCCCAATAATTCCGGACAACGCTTGCCACCTACGTATTACCGCGGCTGCTGGCACGTAGTTAGCCGTGGCTTTCTGGTTAGGTACCGTCAAGGTACCGCCCTGTTCGAACGGTACTTGTTCTTCCCTAACAACAGAGTTTTACGATCCGAAAACCTTCATCACTCACGCGGCGTTGCTCCGTCAGACTTTCGTCCATTGCGGAAGATTCCCTACTGCTGCCTCCCGTAGGAGTCTGGGCCGTGTCTCAGTCCCAGTGTGGCCGATCACCCTCTCAGGTCGGCTACGCATCGTCGCCTTGGTGAGCCGTTACCCCACCAACTAGCTAATGCGCCGCGGGTCCATCTGTAAGTGGTAGCGAAAAGCCACCTTTTATGTTTGAACCATGCGGTTCAAACAAGCATCCGGTATTAGCCCCGGTTTCCCGGAGTTATCCCAGTCTTACAGGCAGGTTACCCACGTGTTACTCACCCGTCCGCCGCTGACCTAAGGGAGCAAGCTCCCGTCGGTCCGCTCGACTTGCATGTATTAGGCACGCCGCCAGCGTTCGTCCTGAGCCAGGATCAAACTCTCCATAAAAAAGTTTGAAAATGACTACGCACGTTTATGTGCGATTTATTTGAATTAACAGGTACGTTTTGTCTTGTTTAGTTTTCAAAGATCATTTATTAAAGCGACTTTTATATTATATCCAATCTCTAATATAAAGTCAAGAACTTTTTTTAAGCTCTTTTTTGTTTCATTGCCTGTTTTGCGGCAACGAATAATAATATACCACCGTATTTACGATTGTGCAATACTTTTTTAAGAAAAAATTAAATTTGTTTTAAATGAAGCCGGAACCGCTGTAGAAGCGGCTCCGGCTTAAAGAAAATTAGCGGTGTCTCATTTGCGGGAATAGTAAAACGTCCCTGATTGAAGGAGAATTCGTCAACAGCATAATAAGCCGGTCAATTCCGATTCCTAAACCGCCTGTCGGAGGCATTCCGTATTCCAATGCTTCGACGAAGTCTTCATCCATCATATGAGCTTCATCATTACCCTCTTCACGTTCTTTTAATTGCGCCTCAAAACGCTCTTTTTGATCAATAGGGTCATTTAGTTCCGTAAATGCATTCGCGTGCTCACGGCCCACGATAAACAGTTCAAAACGGTCCGTAAAGCGAGGATCTTCCGGATTTTTCTTTGCAAGCGGCGATATTTCAACCGGGTGCCCGTATATAAAGGTCGGCTGAATAAGCGTTTCTTCGACTTTTTGTTCAAAGAATTCATTGATGATATGCCCTACTGACATATTCTCAGAAATTTCAACTCCGTGCTCTTTTGCGTATGCTCTCGCTTCATCCAAAGATACTTCTTTCCAAAAATCAACGCCGGTCAATTCCTTAACGGCATCAACCATGTGAAGTCTCTTCCATTCAGGTTTCAGATCGACTTCATGCTCCCCGTATTGAACAGTTGTAGTGCCCAGTACTTCCTCAGCAATGTGAGCAATGAGGTTTTCTGTTAATCTCATGATATCTTTATAGTCGGCATAAGCTTCATACAGTTCGATCATCGTAAATTCAGGGTTATGACGGGTAGAAACACCTTCATTGCGAAATACGCGTCCGATTTCATAAACCTTTTCCAACCCGCCGACAATCAGCCTTTTCAGATGAAGCTCGATGGCGATCCTCATGTAGAGCGGCATATCGAGCGCATTATGATGGGTGATGAACGGACGGGCAGACGCACCGCCTGGGATCGAGTGCATCATAGGTGTTTCAACCTCTAAGTATCCGTGGCTGTCCAAGTATCTTCTCATAGACTGAATGATTTTGCTGCGCGCAATAAACGTTTTTTTGCTGTCCGGATTCACGATCAAATCCAAATAACGCTGGCGGTAGCGCTGCTCTATGTCTTTTAAGCCGTGATATTTATCAGGAAGCGGGCGAAGAGCCTTCGTTAAAAGGTCAAAGGATGTTGCTTTAACAGACAGTTCGCCAACATTCGTTTTAAACATGACGCCTGTGACGCCGACGATATCGCCCAAGTCGGAGCTTTTAAACAGTTCATACTGCTCTTCACCGACGCTGTCTTTTCTTACGTAAATCTGAATTTGACCTTGTAAATCCTGAATATGCGCAAACCCGGCTTTCCCTTTTCCGCGTTTTGTCATCATCCGTCCTGCAATGGTGACTTCAATTGCTTTCTCTTCTAACTCTTCTTTTGAAAACTGGTTGTACAGGTCGATCAGTTCGCCTGATTGATGCGAGCGGTCAAAACGCTGACCGAACGGATCTTTGCCGCTCTCCCTTAATTGACTCATTTTTTCCCGTCTGACTTGCAGTTGATCGTTCAATTCTTCATGATTATGCTCTTCATGACTCATCAGTATCACTCCGTTACTTTTATTCTTTCAGGAAAAAAGCAGAAAAACTGCCAGTGAAAACTGGCAGTGAGCAGAGGTCGGATTTATCCTACTTTTGCATCCTGAAGCTCTTTTGCCTCGGCTTCAATCGTAAACGCATCCAGCAGCTGAACAAGCTCATCTCTTGTTTCACAATGGTTGATTTCGTTCCGGACCTTTGCGTTTCCTCTTATGCCTTTTAAATACCAGGCTGCATGCTTTCTCATTTCGCGAACCGCTACATGCTCTCCTTTAAGCTTAATTAAACGGTCGAGGTGAAGCTTGCAGACAGAAATTTTTTCGCGCACTTTCGGCTCATCTTTCAGCTCGCCCGTTTCCAGGTAATGAACCGTACGGTAAATCATCCACGGATTACCCAAAGCGGCGCGGCCGATCATGACGCCGTCCACCCCTGTTTCATCAAGCATGCGTTTGGCATCCTGAGGCGTTTTCACGTCACCGTTGCCGATGACAGGGATTGAGACAGACTGCTTCACTTCTTTGATAATATCCCAGTTCGCCGTTCCTTCATACATTTGCACGCGGGTCCGGCCGTGAAGAGCCACCGCTTTTCCGCCTGCGCGTTCAACTGCTTTCGCATTTTCAACCGCATAGATGTGATCTTCGTCCCAGCCCATTCTCATTTTGACCGTAACGGGCTTATTCACGGATTCAACAACGGCAGAAACCATTTCATAAATTTTATTCGGATCGAGCAGCCATTTGGCTCCCGCATCGCATTTTGTAATTTTCGGTACCGGACATCCCATGTTTATATCAATAATATCAGCTGTCGTGTTTTGATCAACAAACTTTGCTGCTTCGACAAGCGTTTCCTTTTCACCGCCGAAAATTTGCAGGCTGAGCGGCTTTTCGCGTTCATCGATGTAAAGCATTCCCATCGTTTTTGCGTTATTGTAAAGGATCGCTTTGTCGCTCACCATTTCGGCGCACACGAGGCCCGCTCCGAACTCTTTGACAGTCAGGCGGAAAGCGGAGTTGCACACCCCGGCCATCGGCGCTAACACAACCCTGTTTTTCAATTCAATATCACCGATTTTAAACATTTTGAGTCCTCCTTTCTTATTCTTCTGATGGAGATAATTCCTCCACTGTTATATTTAACGTATTGGCTACATCCCTGAGCATGCTTTCCGACGGCATACGATTTCCCCGTTCTACCTCGCCTAGTACAGAAACGGATATACCGAGCGCTTTTGCAAACCCTTCTTGAGTATAACCTTTCAGCTTTCTGTACGCACGAATTCGTCTACCCCAGATTTCCGTTTCCATATCCTTACACCTTCTTGATTTTTTGCATGATCACAAGACCCCTCAAAATCCGGATAAATCTCCAGCAGCGGGACGAGTACAAACATACGTTCATGCATTCTCGGATGAGGAACTGTGAGTTGCTCTGTCTCAATATTTTCACGATTATACAGCAAAATGTCAAGGTCTGCCGTTCTCGGGCCCCATCTGACCTCGCGGGTCCGGCCGAGCTCATTTTCGATGCTTTGCGTCAAATTGAGCAGTTCAAACGGAGAAAGAGACGTCCTGACTTTTGCCGCCATGTTTAAAAATGGGTCCTGGTCGGTATACCCGACGGGATCTGTTTCATAAATCGAAGACACGTCGGTAACCGTCACGTACGGATGCTGATGAAGGAGAGCGACGGCTTTTTTTAAATATTCTTCCCGCTGGCCGATATTGGAGCCCAGCGCAATATATGCCGTATGTGTCATGTCCGCTTTCTCGTCATTTCGATAGCTACGGATTTATAGTGGCCGGGTATCGGCGGATCGGGTTTTGTCACTTTTACGGTGCATTCCTGAACCGTCTGAAATTGTTTGAGCACGCGCCCTGCTATTGTTTCCGCTAGGGTTTCGACGAGGTTGACCGGCTCTCCTTCCACGACCTCTTTGCAAAGCTTATAAAGCTCGGCGTAATTAATGGTTGCATCAATACGATCGGTTTTCCCCGCTTCATTCAGGTCAAGATAGACCGTCAAATCGACGCGAAATCGCTGACCTAGTTTGTTCTCCTCGTCGAAAACGCCGTGATACCCGTAAAACTCCATACCTTCAACATAAACTTTATCGATGATAAGCGCCTCCTTTATCAATCATGGCATCCATCATTTTCGCCATTCTTGAGATTTGCTTGACATCGTGAACCCTGACAATGTCGCACCCTTTTTGAATTCCCAGGCATACCGTCGCCCCCGTACCTTCTGCCCGCTCCTCAGGCGGAAGGTCCAAAACGCGGCCGATGAATGTTTTGCGCGAAGTCCCCAATAAAACCGGATACTCCAGATTGCAGAACGCTTCGAGCTGGTTCATGACGGCAAGGTTGTCCTTAAACGTTTTCGCAAATCCGATCCCCGGATCCAAGATGATGTGATGGTCCGGGACGCCGGCGGCTTTTGCAAGATTGATGCATTCCATCAAATCAGAAATCATGTCCGGTATCAAATTTGTATAATTCCGCTCATTGCGATTGTGCATTAAAATAATCGGCACATCGTGGGAAGCAGCGACCGGTGCCATGTCCGGATCTGCTTTTGCCCCCCATACGTCATTGATGATAGAAGCCCCGGCTTTTATCGCTTCATCCGCGACGCGGGCCTTATATGTGTCTATCGAAATCGGCGCATCGATTTCCTGAACCAGCTTTTCAATCACAGGTATGACCCTTTCCAGTTCTTCATCGGCAGAAACCTCAACGGAGCCGGGCCTTGTTGATTCTCCTCCGATATCAATGATATGCGCGCCGTCTTCTATCATTTGTTTCGCATGAATCAATGCGCGATCTATGCTGTTGTATTTCCCTCCGTCCGAAAACGAATCAGGAGTCACGTTTAAAATTCCCATAATCAACGTTTTGTCTTCATATGACAACGTATGGTGTTTTGCAATCAACCGTTTTGAACGGGCCAATGTTTGCGGCGCCATATCCTTCACCCTTTAGATCAGTTATAGTCTTTGATGCATTTTCTATCGTTAGTGTATACCTCTTGCAGACTTTTTGTCAGGCTTCCATCCTTTCCCGGAAACAGGGCATTGCCGATGTTCCGGAAAGGCACGATTTCCTGAACGGAATTGGTCATCCAGGCTTCATCCGCACCAAGCAGATGTTCCAACGGGTATTCCCCCTGCCTGACGTCGACATCCATTTTTTCAAGGCACTCCATGATATAGCGTCTTGTCACTCCGTCTAAAATCCCCGTCTTGAGTGAAGGTGTATACACGCATCCATCTCTTGTCCAAAAAATATTGGAAACAATTCCTTCAGCCACAGCTCCGCCGTCCGTCAGAAAGATCCCTTCTTTTAACGGATCATTTCCGATTTCTCTTTTTCCGTATAAATTATTCAAAAAATGATGGGATTTCAGGCGAAACAGGCCCTCCGGGGTATTTCTGCGGACGTTCAGCACAACCCCTTCCTTTTCAGCCGGTACAGCTGAAGGGTCAAAGGCATTCATGATCACCATGACGCAGGGCTGTTTGTACGAATCGGCAGAAAGCCCTGACGGAGAGGGGCCCGCAGATACATTCAAGCGGACCCTCGCATCTCCGTTTGGCGGCTGATTCAGCTCCAGAAGCCTGTTCAGCACGTCCGTTACATCATCCTTGTTAAGCGAAACTTCAATTTTCAGATCACTTACTGATTTTTCAAGCCGTTCCATATGCCGTTCCAAGAGGAATGGCTTCCCTTCATAAAGGCGAAATGTTTCAAAAACACCGATTCCATATAGAAAACCGTGGTCAAACGGAGAAAGCCTCGCTTCCCCCTCTTCCACGTATTGACCGTTCAGGTAAATGATCATGCATTCACTTTCTTTCGGTATGTCTTAATAAAGTTTTTCAGCATGTCTTTTCCGAAGGAGGTCATGATGGACTCCGGATGGAATTGGACGCCTTCAACCGGCAATTCCTTATGCCTGATCGCCATGATTTCTCCTTCTACCGTCCATGCTGATGTGACAAAGCATTCAGGCAGCGTTTCCGGCTTTACGATCAGTGAATGATATCGGGTGGCGGTCAGCGGGTTTTCAAGATTTTTAAAGATCGTTAACCCGTCGTGTAAAATCTCGGATGTTTTCCCGTGCATCAAACGTTCCGCCCTGACCACATCGCCGCCGAAGACCTGAGCGATCGACTGATGTCCGAGACAGACGCCGAAAATCGGAATCCTCCCAGCAAAAGCCCGAATTGCTTCAAGGCTGATCCCTGCTTCATCCGGACTGCACGGTCCAGGTGAAATCATCAGAAAGTCAGGGGACATGTCTTCGATATCTGCGATCGTGACCTCATCATTCCGCTTCACGACGAGCTCTTCGCCAAGCTCTCCTAAATACTGAACCAAATTGTACGTAAACGAATCATAATTGTCGATCATTAAAATCATTTCTCAACTCTCCTATGCTCTTTTTTCTCTTCTTCACTCAGCTCTATCGCCTTTTTCATCGCTATGGCCTTTTTGAACGATTCCTTGTATTCATGCTTAGGGTTTGAATCGATGACGATTCCCGCCCCCGACTGCATGAACGCATGGCCTGCTTTAACATAGATCGTCCGGATGACGATATTAAAGTGCATATCTTGATTATATCCGAACCATCCTATAGAACCAGTATAAAGCCCTCGCCGCGTCGGCTCAAGCTCCTCAATAATTTCCATCGTTCTGACTTTCGGCGCCCCGGTAATCGTTCCTCCCGGGAATACGGCATGGATTACGTCTACGGCGTCGCACTCATCTCTTATTTCCCCGCACACGTTTGACACAATGTGCATCACATGGGAGTACTTTTCAATCACCATAAATTCATTGACGCGAACCGAACCGTATTTTGATACCCTTCCAAGGTCATTTCGCTCCAGATCAACAAGCATGACATGTTCCGCGCGTTCTTTCTCATTCATGATCAGTTCGTTTGCAAGCGATTCATCCTCTGCCTCATCTCTTCCCCGGGATCTCGTCCCTGCGATCGGCCTTGTTTCAAGAAGCTTCCCTTTCTTTTTAATGAGCAGTTCGGGCGATCCGCAAATCACTTGAAAGTCGGGCGTCTCCAAATAGGCCATGTAAGGTGACGGATTCACTTCCCTTAACATTTTATAGACGTCAAATGGCGGTGCCGACAGCTTTTCTGACTGCCGCAAAGAGAGGTTAACCTGAAAGACGTCTCCGCTTGCAATGTACTGCTTTATTTTCTCCACGGCTTGTGAAAAACCGGCTTCGGTAAACGATGAAGCAAATGATGCGCCCCTGTTTTCAGCGGGCTCTTCACGTTTTACCGCTTCACCGTCCTCTAATTTCCACATCTTTTCTAGCAGATCCAGCTTCTCATGAGCTAGGGAGAGCTCGTCCCCTTCGGTGTGGGTGATCAGCCAAAGCTGCTCCTTTGCATGATCATAAACGGCCAAATCGTCGAACACGAGAAAAAATAAATCAGGCGTTTGCAGGTCATCGATTGACAGGAGCTTAAATTTTTCGATATACCGGGCATAATCATAGCTTAAAAAGCCGACAGCCCCTCCCTGAAAATCCGGAAAATCTGCAACCGTCTCCGTTTTCAGCGTTTGAAACCACCTTGTGAACTGCAAAAACGGATCTCCCTCTTTGAATATGGTCTCCCCTTTATAATGAATCGTTGTGATGCCATCTTTTCCTTTCGCTATGGCCACGGGATCAAGACCGGCAATGCTGTATTCGCCGCCTCTGGCGCTTTCCAGAAGAACATGATGTTCTTTCCCTTTGGAAAGGTGCTCATACCGCTGTAAGAAACGTTCATTGGAAAAGGAAAACGTTCTAGCTACGGGCCTTCGTTGTCTCATCGTATCATTCCTCTGCCGTTATTCTACTGTCCTTATTGTAAAGCATATCTTTTTTCTAGGAAAAGAGAATTTCGTTTCCAATCCGTAAAAAAACGCGAAAACACAAAAAACCGCCGACAATGTCGACGGCCTACAGGTTTCCGTACGTATTTATTCAAATTGATAAAGCGGCGTGCTCAAGTATCTTTCTCCGTTGCTCGGGAGCACCGCGAGCACTTTTTTGCCTTTGCCAAGCTTTTTGGCGACCTGAAGCGCGGCAAAAATTGCAGCACCTGAAGAGATTCCGCCGAGCACTCCTTCTTCTTTCGCTGCTTTGCGGGCATATTCGAAGGCTTCTTCATTTTTAACCGTGATGATTTCATCATAAACATCGGTATTCAAAATCTCAGGAACGAATCCTGCTCCGATTCCCTGTATTTTATGCGGGCCCGGTTTTCCTCCGGAAAGAACCGGCGAGTCTGTCGGCTCAACCGCGTATATTTTGATGGATGGGTATTTTTCTTTCAGCACTTCTCCTGCACCTGTGATCGTTCCGCCAGTTCCGATACCTGCGATGAACGCATCAAGACCTTCATCGCCGAATTGCTCCGCGATTTCCCGGCCTGTCGTACGGCGATGAATCTCAGCATTCGCAGGGTTGTTGAATTGCTGCGGCATGAAATAGCCGTGCTCTTTTGCAAGCTCTTCCGCCTTTTTAATGGCCCCTTTCATACCTTCCGCACCCGGCGTCAGCACGAGCTCAGCACCGTAAGCGCGAAGAAGGTTGCGGCGTTCAGAACTCATCGTATCAGGCATGACGAGAATCGCTTTAATGCCTTTTGCGGCAGCAACCATCGCCAGGCCGATTCCCGTATTTCCGCTTGTCGGCTCAATGAGGGTGTCTCCCTCTTTCAAAAGGCCTTTTTCTTCAGCGTCTTCGATCATCGCAAGCGCAATCCGGTCTTTTACACTGCTTCCCGGATTCATATACTCCAGTTTTACATATACATCGGCGCTGTCTTCGCCGGCTAGTCGATTTAATTTTACGATCGGTGTATTTCCAATTAAGTCATAAACAGAGTTTGCAACGCGAACCAATTATGAACACCTCAATTTCCGAGTATTTTTATTGGGATTATAAATAATTTATCAATATCAAAATATTTTGTCAATGTTTATTTTTTTCGGTCATAGAACCATGAAACATCCGCATCTTTCCAAAGCGTTTTGACCGATGCTTTATCACCCAATTGATCCATGGCAATCTGCCTTCGGATTTGTTTTTTCACTTGATCGTATGTAAATGCCCGCCCGTCAAGCTTTTCCTTTCGGAGGACGATCGCATAGCCTTGGCTGACTTTAAGCGGCTCTGTCGTCCATTGATCGTCTTTTAGACGTTTGGCCGTCTCTATGTATTCTGAAGGGACATTATCCCGCTGCTCGTTGACGAATCCAAGGTCTCCTCCGTATGGAGCCGTATACCGGTCTGTCGAATGTTCCGCGGCGGCTGCTTCAAAGCTTGAACCGTCCTTCAACTCTTTTAAGACCCGCTCTGCTTCGCTTTTATCTTTTACAACGATGTGCTTCAGCCGGTAGGAATCATCGAATGTGTATAAGTCCTTGTTTTTTTGGTAAAACGATTTTAATTCGCTATCAGAAATGACGACATCTTTCGTCAGCAGTTCTTCAAGAAGGATATTATGCCTGATTTGCTCTCTCCACTCTTTTTCCGTCGTGCCTTCATCCTCGTAAAAAGAATTGTATACGGCTTTGATCAGAAGAAATTCCCTGTCGATTTCGTCTTTAGAGACGCTGATTTTGTTTTTTTCAGCGAGCTGGTCGACGACCCGGTCATTAATCATATCCTCCAATGTTGATTTACCGTACCGCTCTTCCATTTTACTCAGCCATTCTTCCCTCGTAATTTCGTTATTGCCAATGTTGGCAATAACCTCCTGAGCACTTGAAGAAGAAGCGGTCATCGATTTTGTTAGGACGTATGCGATGACAATGCAATTGACGAAAAGTGCGCCCAATACGATCGGCACCAGTCTTGATTTCAAATTTGTTTCTCCCCTTTCCTGATTGTAAAAGACCCGCTAACGGGTAGCGGGTATTATATCTCATTCAGAAGCGCTTCAAGCTCTTCCTTTGTAAACAAATACGTTTCATTGCAGAAATGGCATTGCGCTTCGGCCTTGCCGTCTTCATCGATCATCGCCTGAATCTCCTGTTTGCCAAGTCCGATAATCCCTCTTGCAAAGCGCTCTTTTGAACAATTGCACGCAAAGCGGACGGGAACAGTCTCAAGCACTTCCGGCTCCTCTCCCAAGACGGCGCTAAGCACCGCTTCAGGTGTAAGGCCCTTTTGAATCAGCTTAGATATCGGCTCCACTTTAGATAAATTGGTTTCAAGCTTTGTAATGGTTGCATCATCAGTGCCCGGTAGCAGCTGAATGATAAACCCGCCGGCCGCCAAAATCGTATTGTCTGGATTGACGAGAACGCCGACACCTACGGATGACGGAACTTGCTCGGACGAAACGAGATAATACGTAAAATCCTCGCCGAGCTCTCCGGAAACGATCTCAACCTGACCCGTAAACAGCTCTCGCATCCCGAGATCTTTCACAACGCTTAATGTCCCGGAAGTTCCGACCGCTCTTCTGACGTCAAGCTTCCCTTGTTCATTCAAATCGAAATGAACGTGCGGATTTGAGACATATCCCCTTACTTCACCTTTTGCGTTCCCGTCGGCGACAATGGCCCCGATCGGCCCGCCCCCTTCGATTTTAACCGTAAGCTTGTCTTCGCCTTTCAGCATCGCACCGAGCATCACGGCCGCTGTCATCGTTCTGCCTAAAGCGGCAGAGGCAGTAGGCCATGTATTGTGGCGCCTTTGCGCTTCATGTATCGTTTCTGTCGTTCTCGCTGCATATGCGCGGACTTTGCCGTCATATGCTATGGCTTTTACTAAATAATCCATCGTCATCCTCCTAAACACTTTCCACGCGATTCCGTTCGTAAATCAGTTCCAGCCCCTTTAACGTAAGGAAGGGATCTACGACATCGATGCAGTCGGATTCATCAGCAATCAATGATGCAAGACCGCCTGTCGCAATTACTTTCGGATTTTGCCGCGATTGCCATTTCATCCGTTTGACAATGCCCTCGACCTGTCCGACATAGCCGTAAAGAATGCCGGATTGCATCGCGCTGACCGTACTTTTGCCGATGATGTTATCCGGCCGGGCAATTTCAATTCTCGGAAGCTTGGCAGCTCTCGAATAAAGGGCTTCGGTCGATATCGTGATACCGGGTGCGATCGCTCCGCCCATATATTCCTTATGCTCATTAATATAACAGTACGTTGTCGCCGTTCCAAAATCAACCACGATCAGCGGGCTTCCGTAGAGATGTATGGCCGCGACAGCATTTACGATGCGGTCTGCCCCGACCTCTTTCGGATTATCGTATTTGATATTTAATCCCGTTTTCATTCCGGGACCGACAATTTGCGGTTCGATGTGAAAATATTTGGTGCACATTCTTTCGAGCGCGAACATGATCGGCGGGACAACGGAAGAGATGATGATTCCTTCAATTTGGTCAAACATCAATCCCACATAATCAAATAAAGAACGAATGAGCATGCCGAATTCATCCTCTGTTTTATGGCGGCTCGTTTCGATGCGCCAGTGATATTCGAGCTCTCCGTTATGATATACACCGAGAACGGTGTTCGTATTTCCCACATCTATAACAAGTAACATCTTATCACCACTTTTGACTAGTTTCTCTTACTTGGACATAAAACATTCTACCATCATACAATACACGATGCCGATTCTTTTTGTAAACGAATCAAAACTGTCCGGGGAAACCGATGTCCGAACGAAAAACAAAAAAACTGCCAAAAGCAATGTTTGGCAGTTTTTCTTTCAAGAATGGAAAGCGAGCCGGTTACTCTTTTTCATCCTCTTTTTTCTCTTGATCTTCTCGTTTGTTGATGTTCACTTTCACATCATCTGTTTTCTCATGATCAGCTGAAACATCGCTGTCAGGAAGTCTTCCGTTTTCGTACAGATGCTTGATTTGCTCAGCATCGAGCGTTTCAACTTCCAGCAATGTTTGGGCGATCAATTCAAGTTTTTCGCGTTTCTCGGTCAGGATCTCTTTCGCGCGTTCATAACATTCTTTAATGATACGCTGAATTTCCTTATCGATTTCGTACGCGATCGCATCGCTGTAGTTTTGGTCATTGTTGAAGTCGCGGCCTAAGAATACCTGGCCGCCTTGCGACTGTCCAAACTGAAGCGGACCAAGTTTTTCGGACATACCGAATTCCGTTACCATCCGTCTTGCAATGTTCGTAGCGCGCTGGAAGTCGTTATGGGCTCCCGTGCTGACTTCACCGAAGATAATCTCTTCAGATACGCGTCCTCCAAGCAGGCCGACGATTTTATCAAGAAGCTCCGGCTTCGTTTGGAAATAACGGTCTTCCCTAGGCAGCATGACGGCATAACCGCCCGCTTGGCCGCGGGGAACGATCGTTACTTTGTGCACCATATCGGCTTCGTCCAGCACCAGGCCGATGACGGTGTGACCCGCTTCGTGATATGCCACGATATTGCGTTCTTTTTTGGAAATAACCCTGCTTTTCTTGGCAGGACCTGCAATGACACGGTCTGTCGCCTCATCAATGTCAGTCATGTCGATTTTCTTTTTGTCATGACGGGCCGCTACAAGAGCAGCTTCATTGAGAAGGTTCTCAAGGTCCGCGCCTGAGAATCCAGGCGTTCTCATCGCAATCGCTTTTAAGTTTACCGATTCATCAAGCGGTTTATTTCTCGCGTGTACTTTCAGGACAGCTTCACGTCCTTTAACATCCGGACGGTCAACCGTGATTTGACGGTCAAAGCGTCCCGGGCGCAGCAATGCAGGGTCTAGGATATCGGCGCGGTTTGTCGCAGCGATAATAATGATCCCTTCATTGGCGCTGAATCCGTCCATTTCAACAAGCAGCTGGTTCAGCGTTTGTTCACGTTCATCGTGACCGCCGCCAAGGCCGGCTCCCCGCTGGCGTCCGACGGCATCAATTTCATCGATGAAAATCAGACAAGGCGCATTTTTCTTTGCATTTTCAAACAAGTCGCGCACACGGGATGCACCGACCCCGACGAACATTTCAACGAAGTCTGATCCGCTTATGCTGAAGAAAGGCACGCCCGCTTCACCCGCACAAGCTTTCGCCAACAATGTTTTACCGGTTCCCGGAGGTCCGACTAAAAGCACGCCTTTCGGAATTCTCGCTCCGAGCTCAACGAATTTGCGCGGATCTTTCAGGAAGTCAACGACTTCTACCAGCTCTTGCTTCTCCTCATCCGCTCCTGCCACATCTTTAAATTTGACGCGTTTCTTTTCTTCGGTATAGAGCTTCGCCTTGCTTTTACCAAAGTTCATGACACGGCTACCGCCGCCTTGAGCCTGATTAAGCAGGAAGAAGAAAAGAATGAAGATAATAACAAAAGGGATTATGGTGGTAAAGAAGGTCACCCATCCGCTCGTTTCCTGAGCAGGTTCAACTAGCACCTTCATTTTCTTAGCGTCGGCAACAATCTGGTCTGCCCCGCTTCCTTCAGGTACATGGGTCAGGAAATACTGGTCTTTGGCATAATTTTTCAGCTGCCCTCTGACCTCATACACACCTCTCACAGGCTGCATGGAAACATTAGTAACCTTCCCGTTTTCAAGGTTTGAAACAAAGTCACTGTACGTCATATTTTCGGTTTTCGGATTTGCGGTTTGGAAGTAGCTCACAACTCCGATCACAACTAATAAAATAAGTAAATAAAAAATGGTATTACGGAAGACCCGATTCATTCCTTACCTCCTCCCACAGTAAGCACAACTATGTTCAATAGTATCATAGAAAATCGTTCCAATACAACAGATATCCCTTACCCAATCAGCTTTCATAAACCGCCGGTTTTAGCACTCCGATGTACGGCAAATTGCGGTATCGTTCCGCATAGTCAAGACCGTATCCTACAACGAAAGCATCCGGAACCTCAAAACCGACGTAGTCCGCTTTGATATCCGCCTTGCGCCCGCTCGGTTTATCAAGAAGGGTAACAATCTTAATCGACTTCGCCTTGCGGTATCGGAAGAGCTCTACAAGATAACTCAAAGTCAGCCCACTGTCGATGATGTCTTCAATAATCAAGATGTCACGGCCCTCTACAGACGTATCCAAATCCTTAATGATTTTAACCTCTCCGGAAGATACCGTGGAATTGCCGTAGCTTGATACATCCATGAAATCCATTTCCAAATAAGTATCAATATGCTTGATAAGGTCAGCCATAAATGGCATGGCCCCCTTCAATACACCGATGGCCAGCGGGAACTTGCCGCTATACTCTTCCGTTAAGGACGCGCCGAGCTCCTTGACTTTCTGCTGGATCTCATCCTCGGAGATCAAAATATTCTCAATATCGTGTTTCATTCTTTGCTAGCCCCCTACACTTTTCATGCTGTCTATATTGTAATACAATGCGATCATTGTTTGTAACATCAAGTTCCTCAAAATCGGTTTTTTTCAGACCCGGTATCCAGATAATCCTTCCTTCCGCGTCTGTCACAATGGGCCAGCTGTCTCTTTTCGCAAGAGGCACTTTTTCATCAATAAATATATCTTTTACCTTTTTTGAGCCGTTCATCCCTTTAAGTTTGATTCTGTCCCCTTTTTGCCTTGTCCGCACATAAAGGGGGAAATGAACCTGCCTGGGACTTGTTGCGAAAACATCATTTCCTCTCAACGCAAGGTCTTTGCCTTGTCTTGACACATGAAGGGAGGAGCCGCCCGGAAGCATCAGGTCTTCTTCGTCTGCTCCATTTATTTCATAATGATAGGAAATATTTTCACATTGCAACGGGTGAAATGTAAACAAACATGTATGATAAGATTTGACCACTTTTAACCCATTTGGAAAATCAAGCGAACCGGACGGATCTTTTTTTGAAATCCAATCCAGAAAGACTTTAATATGATGGGCTGAAAACGCAGATGGAACGTTTTCATAAAGATAGTTTAATATTAGTTGAACTCCTCTTCTTTGTAAAGGCAAAGGCAGTTCAAGAAGCCGCTCAGCGCTGATCGTGACGCTGGAACTTGACTTGTCTGTGATTACTGTATTCATTTTATCTTTCGTTAATGCCTGTAAGTATATTTCATCTTCAGCCAATGAATCGCCGACTGTTTGAAAACGCTTATGGACATCTTCCGACTCCGCCTTCAAGAAAGGGAGAACATGATGCCGGAACCTGTTCCGCGTATAATCATCTTTATCATTGCTCGGATCTGTTCTAAACGGTACATGATTCGCCTTGCAGTAATCCAAAATGTCTTTCTTGGAAAGACCGAGAAACGGCCTGATCAGCCACCCCTCTCCAAATCGCCGCTTTGGCCGGATGCCGGCTAGTCCTAAACCGACGGTTCCCTTCGCCAACTTCATCAGCATCGTCTCGATTTGATCATCTCCATGATGAGCGAGGGCCAAATATTCCGCACGATGCTTTTCCATCAGGTCTTTAAAGAAGCGAAAGCGCACTTCCCTTGCCGCCGCCTGTTTGTTGAGATTTTTTTCGGCTGCATACTTTTGAACGTTAATCTGCAGCGCCTCGCAAAGAATGCCCTCTGCTTCGCAAAATCCCTGTACAAACCGCATGTCCTGTTCAGACTCAGCGCCTCTGAACATATGATCGACGTGTGCGGCAATCAGTGTCGCTGAAGCAGGAATCGTATATTTCAACGCATGAAGCAGAGCCATCGAATCAGGTCCTCCGGAGACCCCGGCAATGATCGTCGCTTCGTCAAAAGACAGATCGTTTTTTTTCATAAACTCTTCAATACTTTTCACGATGTCCTCCCACTAAAAGCAGGCTGTATTTCAAAAGATATAAATATCCTAACACTTTCAATCATTCCCTGCAAAGAAGAGCTATCGCCGGATCATCTGCTCACATAAAAAAGAGGACGATATACGCAAAATAGAGAGCGAGGACGCTGACGACAATCAGCAATGTTTCAAAGATGCCCCCGGATTTCCGGCTCTTCCTTTTCAGTTTACGGCCGCTTCTCATCTGCTGACGCGACACGGCCGGTCTCCTTTGTGCCGCGCCATTCGGCGGAGCCGACACAGAAGAAGCATATCCGGTTCTTGATGAACGCCGGCTTTCGCTGCCGTCGGGGCGGCCGGCCTCAAGCAGGCCCTTCTTCATGTCATCAGCCGTTTTGTATGCTCCTTTAAAAGCCGATACCAGAACCGTTTTGTATGCTTTTAAAAACGGATGGCTGTCGATGACTGAAAGAAGCTGGCCCATCGGATTTCCGGTTTTTTTGAATTCTTTTTTCACCGCGCAATTTATCATGATCATCGCAACGGAAAACAAATCATACGAAGGTTCGGCCTTACGTGTCCCGCACGCCCAATACCCCCTGTCAAAAAACTCGGTGTATTCCTTTATTGCCCGGCCTTTCTTTGTCGTTCCCCCGACATCGATGCAGCGGATTCTTGCGGGGGACCCCGTTACGATCAGATTTTCAGGTTTTAAATCTCCAAATACCCACCCTTCGCGATGGATGATGGATAAATTGGACAGAAGCTGGCTGATCAATACAGGAATCCACTCTTCCCCTTTTTCGGCGATATAACGCAAAAGAAGCGGACCCTCTATATATTCCATGACATAAAATGAAAGTTTTTTGCCGGTGCCGGATACATGCATATCGTCCACGTCAAAAAAAGAAGGCCCCATTGCTCTTGCCTGGGCCTTTGAGAAAGATTTGAGAACATTCACTTCCGAGGTAATCGATAGGCTGTCTTCGCTTACTTTCAACGCCACGCGGCCTCCTTTGGAATCGGCCAGATAAACAACGCCATTAGCCCCTTTTCCAAGCTGTCTGATGATCTTATAGGAATGATTGTTCCACTTTCCAACAATGGTTGAACCCGGCTTTAGATTACCCGCCAAACTCGTTGAAGCGTCTTTCATCATCTTCTAACATGCTCCTTCTCGAGCCGATTTTTTTAAAATGCTGAATCGCTTCCCGGATTGCCGGCCCTGTCGGCGTAATGCCCCCGGCGGCAAGCTTCGAAAA
The DNA here is from genome assembly GCF_037982765.1 of Bacillus sp. FSL K6-0138. Classification (NCBI taxonomy): domain Bacteria; kingdom Bacillati; phylum Bacillota; class Bacilli; order Caryophanales; family Bacillaceae; genus Bacillus; species Bacillus sp. FSL K6-0138. The sequence goes on along the minus strand of NZ_CP150286.1, from coordinate 79,529 downwards.
TATTGAGGAAAGGGATTCAAACTTTGGCGTCCAATCAAGCACGAGTTCGACCTCTTGTTTTTTCCCGGGAAATATAAACATCGCAAATTCGTTTTCGCCGATCCGGGAATTCAGACTGATGGACAGATCGATTAAAGCCTCTTTGACCGTCGGCAGCTTCGGGTTCATGCTGGCGCTCGTGTCGACAAGCACAAGGACGTGTAAATGAACGGTTTCTCCAAGTTCATCAACGACCTCCATAACCTCGCCGCGTTTATCCGGAGGCAGTTCATCCATTTCTGCATGTTTTCCGAGAATCTGTTTGAGCTCATTGTTCACAACGCCTTGGAGTGTTTGGGTCATTGCTTTTTTCGTGACCATCTGCACCGTCTGTGACAGCTGTGACGCATACACCACCTGATGAACGCCGCCTCCGGCGAGTGCGATGCCTTCGACTTCCTTCATTGCTTCTTGATCCATTGTATTCTCTTCCATAATTCCGATGACATTCACGGTTATTCCCTGCTCTTTTGCAAAGGCTGCCATGGCCTGCGGATCTTCACCGCGGTTTGAACAGCCGTCGGTAATCAGCAGGATTTGATTTAAGTGCCCCTTTTTCATTGCGATTCCTCCTGGACAAAGATATCTATTTAATTCCATCATCGCCAGAAGAAATCTGATTTATACGAATGCTAAGAAATCTCTTGGTTCTTTTGAAAAAAAGCAGGTGCAGGAATTGAAGCCCACTTCGGCGTATTATGGTCTATTCTGATGACGATCACCGTCATATCGTCCTCGATGAGCCCCGATCTCGTCCGGATCACCTCTTCCATGATTAAATCTGCGATTTCCTGAGGGTCTTCGGTTTTGAGCGACTTCAACTTCCTTTTCATCCAGAGATCGTGGTTTTCCACATGCCTCGGTCCTTCAAAAATGCCGTCGCTCATCATGATCAAAATGTCACCGGCTTTTAGCTGTTCGCTGACGACGTCAACGTCAAACTCGGAAATAATGCCGATCGGCAAATTGCTCGCCTGGACTTTGATGATTTGATCCGCTCTCTTAATAAAGCTCGGCGTTGAACCGATTTTTAAAAACTTGCAGCTTGCATCCTGGAGGTCGATGATCGATAAATCCAGCGTCGAGTAAATTTCGTCGGTCGTTCTTAACGACAGGATGCTGTTTATCGTCTTAATCGCGACTTTTTCGTCAATGCCCGACTGAAGGATTTTCTCCAGAAGCTTAATCGTCTCATTGCTTTCAAAGTGCGCTCTTGCGCCGTTTCCCATGCCGTCGCTGATGGCCGCGGCATACTTGCCGGCTCCGAGTTCCATCATATTGTAGCTGTCGCCGGAGACAAGGCCGCCGCCTTTTGCCGCATGGGCTGCACCCGTTGTCACGCGGTACGATTTCGCTGAGCCGAAGGCGACATGGCAGTATCCGTTTGGATGGCCGGCACATTGTTCTGCCTTGACGATAATTTGCTCTTCAAGAATATCGGAAAGCATCGGCGCAATGATTTTTTCGCATTCCCCGTGCCCGTTGCAAAACGGAATGCTCATTTCGATGTCAATGTTTCCTTGATCAAGGCAGTAAATTTCAACTTGCTGAATTTCAACGCCGAAATGCTGGAGCGCTTCCCTGATTTGTTCTTCCTGGATGAAATGCTGTTCCCTTTCCCTTTTTATTTCCCGAGAAAAGTCGGCCATCACCTGAGAAACGCCGAGAAGCTGCTCGGCAACAAGCCGCCTGCTGTCATCAACCTTTTGTTTTAAAGCCTGATTGGCTCTAAAATGAGTCAGCTCGTCCTCTATCAACGCTTCAACCTGTTTTGATTTTGAACAGTGCTGGTGAAATTCTTTTTTCAGCTTGCGGTTTTTATAATATTGCTTTTCTTCCGTTTCTTGCATAACCCGCTTCATTAAATCATATGTTTTATCAAAGTTCTGCACCCAGCATTTATTTTTCTTATAGCATGATTGACAGGAATGTTCCGTCACGGCGCTTAAAAACAAATCGATTTCCTTCTCTTTCACTTCATCCTCTGAAACGGTATGGTAAAAGGTAGAAAAACTGTCAGATAAAGCATGAAATACGCTTGAAAACTGATCAACTTTTTGAGCCGTGACATCGCGGATTTTTCTCGCGTATTGCTGCTGCTCCTGCGCATGCTCCGTCGTTCCCGGAATATGCTTGGCCACTTTTTTTGTAATCGACTGGGGTGTTAGCAGAAACAGCCCGATCGCGATCAGCGATTCATACAGCGTCGGTACAAGCTCGGCCGAGCCCCCGCCGTAAAGGGAAATCAGCAAAGAGCCGATCAGCAGGCCGACCGCCGCTCCCGCTTTTTTCCCCTCTTTCAGCAGGCCGCCGAGCAGTCCGGAAAAGGCGAGCAGGCTCATCTGGTATAGGTTTCCGATATTCGAGAGGCTGAGAATCAGCCCGGTCACAACCCCTACTGTACAGCCGATGCTGGCTCCGCCGATAAACGAGAAAGTTAGCACGACATAGCGGGCCAATATCAGTTCAGCCTGCATGCCTTGAAACGAAACCCCCGTAAGCCCGGTGAGAACAGATGCAATTAAAATCATAAAGCAAATGATCTCTTCGATTTTCAATGAATGCTTCGCCCGTTTAGATGTAACGATCGGCAGGCTTTGCAAAAAAATCAGCGTTAAAATAAACGATAATCCGGCTTCGACAAACGCCATAATGTAATGATAGCCTGAGACCGTTCCGTATTGAGCGTAAACAAAGCCGCACCTTGTCAGCGCCATCGCCAAAAAAACGACGACAGGCAATGTCCTGACACGGTCTTTTATAATAAGAGAGGTCATTTTTGAGCATACCGCAAATGATACAAGCGCCGCGAGAACGAACAGGGAATGCTGCGGGGATATGCTTAATGCGCCCGCCAGCAGCGCCAGACATGCCATGAGGGACTTGTCCTTTTTGATCAAAAGCATTGCTCCGAAAAATGGAAGAGCAAAGGGAATCACCTCTGACAAAATGAAGGCTCGTCCCAATAAAAAACCGATGACCATATAAATCAGCCCTTTATAAAAAAAGAGCGAATACAAGTGCTGCATCATGAGCTTTGTCATTTTGCCGAACCATGCATACATTTTTTGAACAAGAGGCCCCGCCATCGGGCTGTTAACTCTTCTTTCCGCTTTTTCCATGCTCTCATCTCCCACTGGATTATTCATTGCTTGCCATTATAACGAAAGATGAAATAGGATTTTGTCAAAAGAAGGTAACGATTCGAAAGAACTCTTCGACGGTTTCTGTAGAAAGCTTCAATCTCTCTTGGTAAGTCGAGTTCATTCTTGCTATTTTGCAGATTCAGCTATCTTTTAAGCAACAAAAAAACCGGTTTCCATGTGAAACCGGTTTTCGCGATGACCCGTACGGGATTCGAACCCGTGTTACCGCCGTGAAAGGGCGGTGTCTTAACCACTTGACCAACGGGCCTTCATAAAAGTAGCGGCGGAGGGGATCGAACCCCCGACCTCACGGGTATGAACCGTACGCTCTAGCCAGCTGAGCTACACCGCCATGTATTCAATTTGTTCTTTTAACGCACAAGTTCTATAATACAAAGGTTTATTCGCTCCGTCAATAGAAAATTGAATAAAATTTTTTCCAAAAAATAAAAAGGCATCCGTTGGGATAAGACGAATGCCTTTCGTTTATATAGAAAGCAGCAAGTTAACCTCTTCTTGCTCCGCGCCCTCCACGTTTTGATTCCGTGTTGCGTTTTAGAGACGATAAGCGATCTTCACTATCTTTCAAGAACTTATTCATTTTCTGTTCAAACGTTTCTTTAGAGCGGAAATCATTTCTAGGTCTTGATTGAGGACGGTCTACAGCCTTTTTGATGGACAAGCCGATCTTTCCATCTTTTTCTACGTTGATGACTTTCACTTCTACTTGATCTCCGACCTTCAGATGATCATTAATGTCCTTCACGTAATTATCGGCGACTTCACTAATATGAACAAGACCTGTTGATCCTCCAGGCAATTCAACAAACGCTCCAAAATTTGTAATACCTGTTACTTTCCCTTGCAACTTGCTGCCAACTTCAATCGACATAAAAAAAGTGCTCCTCCTTAGACTTAAAAAAGATCATTTGTTTAATTATACATAAAGAAAAAATTAAGTGTCAACAAGGCTACTTGCTCTTCTCGTCAAACTTGAAGATGATCTCGCCGTTCTTTGACAGGTAGTAATCCTTTCTGGCAAGCTCAGCGACGTAGTCCTCGTCCTTCAGCTTGACAATCTCATCCTTCAGATCGGATTTTTTTGCTTCCAGCTTATCCAATTCTTTCAAAAGCTGCGCTTTTTTCGCTTCCTTTGCATTGATATCGGACGCCTGCGACCATAGCGACCCGGCAAACACGATCGCCGCCAGCAGCACGACAGCTCCAAACACCGTCAACCGTCTGTATAGACCGCGTCTTTTTCTTTTTAAATACTGCTGTTTCCGTTCCATTTGTTCTTTATACTCATTCTGTATCTGAGATATATTGCGTTTCTTAAAATCGTTCAATATCAGACGGCCTCCCTTCACTTTTTCGAAAATTTCGTTTTGATTGTTATGAATAGTTTCTTTCCTTTTTTGAAAATTCCTGCTCCCTTTTGAAAAAAGCGCTTCAATGCCTGCCTAATGCGGACAGGAAGGAGCCTGAAGCATTGGCGGATAATAAAATAGAGCGGGTAACCGGCAATTTTTATAATCTTATATAAACATACCGCAAAAAATCGAAAAAGAACATAGATATATTTCAACGTTAACAGAACAATCGCAAAAATGGCATGAATCGTCCACACTACGGGACGGAACAGCATCATCTGCATCATTTTTGTGAGCATTCTGTAGATGAAGACGAAGAACGCGATCGTCCATTCCAGGATTTTGATGTAGACTCGCTTAAAAAGGCTTTGATATGCGGCAAAACCTAAAAGGACGGCTAAAAAAATATAGGTGCGGAATTCGCCTTCATTCACGCTAAGGAGAACGTAGAAAAACAGGAGACCTTGTACCATCCAAAACAGCAGGTCGTGAATGAACAAGAGCCACCTTGCCGTTTTCGGGCGAACCACAAAACGAGTGTAAGTATCAAGGGAAGCGCCCAGCCATGTCCCCATTCCGGCCATGGCCAGCATCGTGTAGAACTGTGTGGTCAGCGTCATTTAAACAACTTGCTAAAAAATCCTTTAGCTTTCTCCCCTTGCTGCTCATCCAAATAGACGAGATCAAGCACTCTTCCTTTAATGGAAACAACGCCTTTTTCTACATCCAGATTCTTCATCTGTAAGTTTTCGCCTCTGACCGCAAGCATCCCCATGACGGTATCAAGCAAAAACTCCTCATTGTCAAAACTCTCGACCTGTTTGACACCGGAAATATCTAACAGCTTGCGGCCTTTCATCATCACGTTATGTTCAGGAACAGATGACCCGCCGGAAGGGTTGTGCTGATCGTAATATAAACTCATCGATTCATCCCCCATATCCTCATACTTAGATTCGTTACTGCATTGTATGAGAGAGGGGATTTTTTTAGAACAAGCCTATTCTCCTCCGAGTTTTTCCTCTTTCAGCACGGTGTACATATTTGCCGCTTCTTCCTTTTTCGTCGTATCCTTCAATTCATTTACTTTAACGGTTACAAGTTTCTGGCCGAAGCGGACCTCTAGCTCGTCTCCTTCTTTTACGTCAGTGCTCGCTTTCGCCTGGTGGCCGTTGATCGTGATCCTGCCCTGATCAGCCACTTCTTTTGCCAGTGTGCGCCTTTTAATCAGTCTTGATACTTTGAGAAATTTGTCAAGCCTCATGGCTATCATCCCCTTTCCATGTCTTTCGCTTTATTCCAAAGTTCGTCCATTTCCTCCAGCGTCATGCTTTCAAGATCTTTATCGGAACGCTTGGCCGATTGTTCAATATACGTGAACCGTCTGTAAAACTTGGAGTTGGTCATCGCAAGCGCTTCTTCGGGTTCAATTTTATAGTAGCGGCCGATGTTGACGAGGGCAAATAAAAGGTCGCCGAATTCTTCCTTCATTTTCTCGCTGTGAGATTCGGCTTCGGACACTTCGAAAGAAAATTCTTTCATTTCTTCATTGACTTTGTTCCACATATCTTTCACGTCAGACCAGTCAAACCCGACCTTAGCGGCCTTTTTCTGAAGCTGGTTTGCTCTTGAGAGAGCCGGCAGCGGCTTCGGAATGCCGTCAAGAATCGATTTTTCAACTTCCTGTTTTTCTTGTTTTTTAATCTCTTCCCAGTTCGCCATGACGTCAGCCTCATTGCGTACAGAGATATCTCCGAAGACATGCGGATGTCTTCTGATCATTTTTTCGGTAATGCCGAAAATAACATCGTCGATGGTAAAAAGGCCGTCGTCTTCTCCAATCTGCGCATGGAGAAGAACTTGCAGCAGGACATCTCCGAGTTCTTCAGCGAGATGGTCCGGATCATCTTCATCGATCGCTTCAAGCACTTCATAGCATTCTTCTATTAAGTATTTTTTCAGCGATTGGTGAGTTTGTTTCCGGTCCCAAGGACAGCCCTCAGGCCCGCGCAATTCCCGGATAACGCGGCGGAAAGCCGAAAATTCTTGATACAGCAAAGCTTCGTCTTTGACGGGCGGAACATAAACGCTCGTCAAATTGGTGATGCCGACACTCCTATCCAGCTCATAAAGAGGCACCCTTCGGATCTCTTCCATGCTGCTTCCGGCCGCCGTTACAATGACGACTTCATAATCGTCGGGAAGCTTCTCCATCAATGTAAGCTTCACCTCCGAAGCCGTCATTTGATCATAGACCTGGCAAATGATCAAATGATGCCGAAGCTCGATTTCGTCTGCCGAAAATCCGACGGCGTCAACGAATTGGAATCCTTCGATCGGGTCGATCTTCAGGGCGTTGAACGTCGCATCAAGAAAACTGTGGCCCCCCTCCACCGCTACCTCAACCTGATGAAGATGTTGTTTATCAAGCAAAAGCTGAACGGTTTTTTCGGCTACAAACGGATGTCCCGGCACGGCGTAAAGCACGTCCTGGTGCTGCGCCTCCCGAAAAAGCGCCTCAGCGATTTCCTCGTACACCTCTTCAAATTGGTCGTGCTTTTCATACACATCATCAAAGAAATGAATCTTCGGTATTTCGTTTTTCAACTCTTCTATTAAAGGATGGTCTTTCGTCCTGACATAAAGCGTCTCTGCCCGGGTAAGACGTTTGTAAACGCCGAGGGTTAACTGGTTCATGTCGCCCGCCCCGAGGCCGATAACGGTTATTTTACCTGCCATGTTCGCCGCCCCTTTCTTTTTTTATCTCAACAGCTTGCTTACAAAAGGCACAAGCTCAAGTTCTTTCTCCGTAAACACGCGACATTTTAAGATGCTGAACAAATAGGCTCCCCCGCCGATGAAAACGGCAGTCATGCTTTCAACCGCCGATACCCATCTGCTTTCTTGCGGGATCACTGCTTCAAACGCGTACAGCCAAATCAATAATACGGCAGACATGATCAAGGCGGAGACGGCCATTCCGGCAATTCTATAATCCGAAAGCTTGAACAGGCCCTTCCTGTTCAGACGGAAAAGGTTGAGTCCCGCAACAGCTGCAAACGACATCACAGTCGCTGATGCTGCTCCGGAGATCCCGAAGGCGGGAATCAGCATCACATTCAGAACAGCCTTGAGGAAAAATCCTGATAAAACGGAGGCAGCCGGAAAAAAGGTATCTCCGAGACCCTGCAAAACGGCGGTTATCGTCATGGCAAGCGATGCAAAAAAGATCGACACGCTGAAGATTTGAAGCGACGCCGTTCCCTCGCTGTTTTTAAACAGCATGGTGTTCACCGGTTCCAAAATGCAAATGAGACCTGCCGCTGCCCCGATTCCGATGACCAGGCTCATTTTTAAGGAATACCGCGTTTTTTCCCGAACTTCCGTCATCTCCTGCTGTTTCTTCGCTTTCGTAAGGGACGGGACGAGAGCCGTCGAAATGCTCGCCGCAAAAACGGTTCCAAGCTGCAGGAGCGGCTGTCCCCTGTCATAAACGCCTTTTGTGTGCTTCGCCTCAACCTCACCGATGCCTTGACCGGCAAGCAGGGAATATAAGTTCAGCGCATCTACAAGCTGGATGAGAATCATCATAAGACTTGTGACACAGATGGCGACCGTATACAGGCAAAGCTGTTTTAAAATGGCCGTCGTGCTGATACCGGCCCGTACGTCAGGCAGATTCCTTTCCCCCTTGACCCAAAACACCGCCAATATCAAAAACGCCGTAAGGCCTCCGACCAGAGATCCAAAGGCAGCCCCGGCACCGGCGTCATATAAAGAATGGCCATTCTTGATCAGCCACCATGTAAAATAGAGAATCGCAGCAACACGGAACATTTGTTCTCCGATTTGAGAAAATGCCGTCGGCAGCATGAGCTCGTTTCCTTGAAAATATCCCCGGAATAAAGAGACGAACGGAAGCAGCAAATATGAATACGAGACGGCGCGAATAACCTCGGCGAGGCCTGGATCGCCCATCAGACCGGCAATTCCTTTCGCTCCGTTAAAAAGGAGAAGAAAAAAGCTAATGCCGACGACGGATATAAACAGCATGGATACGCGAAGAATTTTTGTTTGGCTTCCTGCTCCAAAATCATTCAAAAGCTTCGAGATAATAACGGGAAAGCCTGATGTCGCAAGCATTACCGAAATCCCAATCATCGGATACACTTGCTGAAAAATATAAAAACCGACATCTCCCACTATGTTTTGAAATGGCACTCTGTAGACAGCGCTCAATATTTTCGATAGAATTCCCACCAATGATAACACAAAGGCGCCTTGCCAAAGCCGTCTGCTTTGGACGTTTGAAAAGCTCATCTGCAAGCTCCTTTCAATGTGTTTCTCTTTAGAAAAACACAACGAAACGAGCTTATTATACCACATCCCGCATTATTCACCTTTAATTAAAAAAAGAACAGCCCGAAGGTGTGCTGTTCCAGTTGGTTGTTTCGGCATTCCGCTTTATCAGGAATGACAAAGGAAAAGGAATGAGACCTATTGTTCCATTTGGCGCGCTAAAAAACCTGCGGCAGTTTCAACTGCCTTATGTTCCACTTCACCAATCGACTGGTCTTTTGAAAAAATGACAACGGCTCCGATCGGATCACCGTTCGCAACGATCGGACCAATTGTATATGAAGCGACTTCCTCGTCAATCCCATCAATAAGCTGAATCGTTTTCGCATCCCCTTCCAGGACAGAGTTGCGCTGATCCATTGCTTTTTCAACCATATCGCTGATCGATTTATTTAAATAGTCTTTTTTAGAGCTTCCTGACACAGCAATAAACACATCCCTGTCGCAAATCAAGACGGAATGGCCCATGCTGTCATAAAGGGCGTCTGCGTACTCCTTCGCAAAATCTCCAAGTTCGCTGATAGGAGAATATTTTTTTAAAATAACCTCGCCATCGCGGTCGACAAAAATCTCCAGAGGGTCTCCTTCGCGAATGCGTAGTGTTCTTCTTATTTCTTTGGGAATGACGACCCGCCCCAAATCATCAATTCGACGTACGATACCAGTTGCTTTCATCTGTGCTGCCTCTCTTTCATTTGATGATATATCTGGTGGATAAAACAGAGCTGTGTATTTACTAACACTCTCCACTCTTGATTGATTTTAGTATCCGTCACATCAAATGTAATATACGTGAGAAACAACAAATTTTTACGATGAAGCGATCGTTTGTTTCTTGACGTTTTCCAGTCCTTTGAGAATATCCAGCAATGTTTCGAGCCATTCTTCCGGCTTGCGGTTTTTAACTTGTATCGAGATTTTCAGCTTTTTGCCTTCCATCCCGAGGCCGATCTGCCTGCCGTATTTGCTGCCAAGCTCAAACAGCTTTTGTCCGTCAATCTCGGCGCTCGCCTTCTCGTCGATCGTCAGTCTGACGGCGTCTTTATCCTGTTTGATCAGCTCGACGCGCTCTTTTATGGCGTATACTTTCATTTCCGCGATGGCAAATAAATATTCAACTTCCTTCGGATATTCGCCAAAGCGGTCGATCATTTCATCTTGAAGCTCATCTTTTTCTTCAATCGTTCCAATGGCTCTGAAGCGTTTATACATATCTATTTTCTGCTTGCCGTCCGTGACATACGATTGCGGAATATAGGCGTCAAGCTCCAAATCGATTTCCGGCTCAAAGCGTTCGATTTGCGCCGTGTCTCCCTTGCGCGCTTCGATCGCTTCCTTGAGCATTTGCGAGTATAAATCAAAGCCGACGGAATCAATGAAGCCGTGCTGCTGTGCACCGAGCAGGTTTCCGGCTCCGCGGATCGTCAAGTCGCGCATGGCGATTTTAAAGCCTGATCCAAGTTCTGTAAATTCTTTAATAGCCTGAAGCCTTTTTTCCGCCACTTCGGTCAGAACTTTGTCTTTTCGATACGTAAAGTAAGCATATGCGACCCGGTTGGAGCGTCCGACGCGTCCCCTTAGCTGATAAAGCTGTGAAAGCCCCATTTTGTCGGCGTCATGCACGATCAACGTATTGACGTTCGGAATATCGACGCCTGTCTCGATAATCGTCGTACTGACGAGAACATCGGATTCTCCCTCCAAAAAGTTGAGCATGACGGATTCGAGTTCATTTTCCGTCATTTTGCCGTGGGCATACGTCACCTTTGCATCGGGGACAAGCATCGAAATTTCCTCCGCTTTTCTTTCGATGTCCTCGACGCGGTTGTACAGAAAGTATACCTGTCCTCCCCTGGCAAGCTCGCGCTCGATCGCTTCCCTTACCAAGGCGCCGTTGTATTCGACAACATACGTCTGAACAGGAAAACGGTTTTCCGGAGGCGTTTCGATGACCGACAAATCCCTGACGCCGAGCATGGACATATGAAGGGTTCTCGGTATCGGTGTCGCCGTTAAAGTCAAAACGTCGACATTCGCTTTAATCCGTTTGATTTTTTCTTTATGCGTAACACCGAACCTTTGTTCCTCATCAATGATGAGCAAACCGAGATCCTTGTACACGACATCCTTTGATAAAAGCCTGTGGGTTCCGATCACGATATCGACCGTGCCGTTTTTCAAGCCTTTGATCGTTTCCGACGATTCTTTCCGCGTGCGGAAGCGGCTGAGCAGGCCGATTGTGACCGGATAATCTTGAAAACGCTCCAATATCGTTTCATAATGCTGCTGGGCTAAAATCGTGGTCGGCACAAGGATGGCAACCTGCTTGCCGTCAGCGACTGCTTTAAAAGCGGCTCTGATGGCCACCTCCGTCTTGCCGTAGCCGACATCGCCGCAAAGCAGCCGATCCATCGGGCGTTCTCTTTCCATATCTTTTTTAATTTCGTGAATCGATCTGAGCTGATCCTCAGTTTCCTGATAAGGAAAAGCCGCTTCAAATTCGCGCTGCATTTCGTGATCGGGAGAAAACGCGTATCCTTTGCTCGCTTCCCGCTCTGCATAAAGCTTGATCAAGTCGTCAGCGATATCTTGAACGGACGATTCCACCTTTTTCTTGACCCGCTTCCACTCGCTTCCTCCCAATTTGTACAGCTTTGGTTCTTTTCCTTCCGAACCGACGTATTTCTGCACCTGGTCAATTTGATCGACAGGCACGTAAAGCTTATCGCTTCCCTGGTAGTGAATATTTAAATAATCCTTGTGGATTCCGTTGATTTCAAGCGTTTCAATACCCAGATATTTACCGATTCCGTGGTTGACGTGAACGACATAGTCGCCGATTTGCAGCTCCGAGTAGCTCTTAATTCTCTCCGCATTCGTCATTTTTTGTTTGCGCGCTTGCTTTTTCACGCGCTTTTTAAAGAGTTCTTCCTCCGTGATGACGGCAAGCTTCATCAATGGAAGCTCGAAGCCCGTTTGTAGGCCGCCTTCCATGATATAAATCTGGCCTTGTGCGAGCGCTGTATTTTCATCGGCTTGGGCAGCTTCTATCTCATAATCTTCCAGGACGGATGCAAGTTTTTCGGCGCGTTCCCGGCTGTCCCCAAGAAAAACTGTCGTATATTTGGATTTTTTAAACCGTTCGATCTCGTTTTTGAGCACATTCATCTGCCCGTGAAAACTTTGCATTTGTTTGCTTGAAACATTCACGATGTTTTGCGGGCTTGTATGCTGAACATGCCTTAAAAACAGCGAATAGTACAAAATCGGGCGGGGCTGTTTTGCCATGAGGCTGTGAAAAGGAAATGACATCGAGATGTCATGAAGAATCTTGCCTTCTTCAAGAAGGCTCGTGATCCATTCGGCCTCTTCCTTTTGCAGCTGTTCTTCCATTTCGTGAATGCGGCTGACTTCGTCTAAAATAAGCAATGTATGAGACGGAAAATAATCTAGCAAACTAGCAGGCTTTTCATAGAAATACGAAAGGTATTTAACCATTTCCTGGCCGATGTTGCCTTCTGTAAGCCGTTCTTTATCCTCCTCGATGTTTTGATTGAGGATTTCTTTTTGTTTATCAAGCTTCAGCTTTTTCAGGCTGTCAGCAAGGCCTTTTTCCAGCTTCTCGAGAGCCCGTTTCCGGTCTTCTTCACGCACGATCAATTCTTTGGCGGGCCCGATCGTCACCTCATCGCGCGTTTCCAACGAACGCTGGTCATCTGAGCTGAACGTACGGATGGAATCGATCTCGGTATCAAACAGCTCAATCCGGATCGGATTGTCCTCAGTCAATGAATACACGTCGATAATGCCCCCGCGAATGCTGAATTCACCAGGAGCCGCCACCATATCGGTACGTTCGTATCCGATTTGGACAAGGGTTTGAATGAGCTTTTCCGGATCGATGTCCCGCCCCGTTTTTAAGTGAATCTGGCTGCTTTTCCATATGTCCACAGGGGGCAGCATTCTTCTGACGGCAGCCGCAGGTGCAACAACGATCGGCGTTTCACCGCTTGAAAGCCTATTCAAAACGTCCAGCCTTTGTGAACGCAGTTCAGGGCTCGCAACCGCAATTTCGGATGAGATTAATTCATTGACAGGATATAAAAGGACAGACTGATCTTTTATCAGTCCTGTTAAATCGTCTGTGATTTTTTGAGCTTGATAAAGGTTATGCGTAATCAAAAATAACGGACGGTTTGTTTCTTTTGAAAAAGCGGCTGTAAATAATGACCGTGCAGATCCGGAGAGCCCCGCAAGCAGCTGTTCTTTCAGCCCTTCGTTCAAACCGTTGACGATGGATTTAAAATCATCGCTTTTTGTAATAAAGGATTGAATATTATTCAAATGAGCCCCTCCTCTCTTCCTCAAATAGAAAAATGCTTTGGTCTAGTTTCTACACCAAAGCTTTTTATTGAATAAACGACCGATATTGATGATAATCCGGATTTCTTTCTAACGCTTCCTGACAATCTTCACATATCGTCTTTACGTGTAAATCCCCATTATCCATATAAGAAATCATATCGTTTCTTTCCTCATTTGTTAAGTGGTCAAAACCCAATTGTTTGCTGTTGACGTAAGAATGGTCAAGACTTCCTACTTTAACGCCGCAATGGCGGCAGTAATAATGCAATGCCATACGGGAACCTCCAATAACCAGTCTTTTTAAGACTAGTATGATCCGCTCCCGTTCGGCTTATACCTTTGCGTTATATTCATTCATAACTTCCAAAAAAGGTTTTTCCAAAGAAGCTTCACAGGCCTTAACCGTTTTTTGAACGGCTTCCCGAATGGCCGGCTCCTCTTCGTCCGTAAAAGCGCCAAGGACATAATCGACGATTTTCATTCCGTTTACAGGACGGCCGATCCCGACTCTGATCCTGTTAAAATCAGATGTCCCAAGATGCTGAATCATCGATTTAATCCCGTTGTGCCCTCCGGCGCTTCCTTTTGTCCTGAGACGGATTTTTCCGGTTGGAAGATCCAAATCATCATAAATCACTTTCATATTTTCAATCGGGACCTCATAGTAGTCCAAAAGAGGCCTCAAACATTCTCCCGATAAGTTCATATATGTAAGCGGCTTAACAAGTAGAACCTTTTTGCCGGAAACAAATCCGATTCCGTACTGTCCGTGAAATTTTGTTTTATCAAGGGCAATATCCCATTCCTTTGAAAGCTCGTCAATCGCCATGAAACCGACGTTGTGTCTCGTATTTTCGTACGTTTTACCCGGGTTGCCCAAACCTGCAAACACAAGCATTCTATTTCCTCCCTTAATCAAAACCCTTCCTCACCAGCCATGAGGGGGAGCGTCCTTAATTCCCCTCATTCTAGCACAAAAGACGTAACCGCGGGAGGATTACGTCTTAAGCATTTATTCATTTTTTTCCTCTTCATTGCTTTCTTCTGGTTCCTCAACTTCCTGGGCTGCTGATTCGGCTTCTGTTTCCTCTTGCTTTTGAGGAGGGAGTATGGATGCGACGACTTCATCCGGTTCATGGTTGAATGAATAATCGCCTGCCGGCCTGATATCGCCGACAGTTAATACATCGTTCACTTCAAGGTGTGAAATGTCCGCTTCAATGGCTTGGGGAATGTTCTGCGGCTTGGCTGTAACAGACAGCTCGTAAAGCGGCTGCTGAAGGACGCCTCCCTGCTTGATTCCTTCAGCTTCTCCCGTCAGATTCACGGGAACGGCTGCTTCCATTTCGGCTTCCATATCAACCACCTTGAAATCGGCATGGACAATCGAATCTTTCAACGGATCCGTCTGAACTTCAGTCACCATGACCGGGTACTGCTCACCGTTTACATCCAGATTGATAATCGTGTTTTTTCCCTCATCGCGCAAAATTTTTAAAAGCTTGACACTATCCAGCGAAACAGACTTGTTCTCTAAATCTTTTCCGTATACGACACCCGGCACAAATCCCGACAGCCGGATCTTTCTTAAAGAAGAGCGCTTGGAGCCTGTTCTTTCTTCCGCTTTTAAGATTGCCATATCCAGCACCATCCTATCGTAAGATTGGTTTTTCTAAAACCATACCCATAACGACAAAACTTTAAACCAGAATCAGCAAATTAATCGAACAGGAAGCTGACAGATTGCTTCTCGTGTACGCGGATAATCGCTTCTGCGAGCAGCGGAGCAACGGAAAGCTGCTTGAATTTCTCGATTTTCTTTTCTTCCGGAAGCTCGATGCTGTTTGTCACGACAAGCTCTTTAATTTTGGAGTTTTTGATTCTTTCAATCGCCGGACCTGAAAGAACGGGATGCGTGCAGCAGGCGTATACTTCGGATGCGCCGCTTTCGACAAGCGCATTTGCCGCAAGCGTGATCGTTCCTGCTGTATCGATGATATCATCGATTAAAATAGCGGTTTTTCCTTCAATATGTCCGATGATGTTCATGACTTCAGCCACATTCGGCTTCGGACGGCGTTTGTCGATAATTGCGATCGGCGCTTTGAGACGGTCGGCCAGCTTGCGCGCCCGCGTAACCCCGCCGTGGTCAGGAGATACGATAACAATATCATTCAAATTTTTCTGTTCAAAATAACTTCCTAAAATCGGAACACCCATTAAATGATCAATCGGTATATCAAAGAAACCTTGAATTTGCGGGGCATGCAAATCAAGTGCGATCACCCGGGTAGCGCCGGCTGTTTCAAGCAGATTCGCCACCAGCTTAGCAGTGATCGGCTCACGGGCCCGCGCTTTTCTGTCCTGACGGGCATAGCCGTAATAAGGCATCACGATATTAATCGTTTTAGCGGACGCGCGTTTCAATGCATCAACCATAATCAACAGCTCCATGATATTCTCGTTAACCGGAGCGCTCGTCGATTGAATGACATAGCAGTCACAGCCGCGGATGCTCTCTTCGATATTGATTTGCACTTCACCGTCGCTAAAACGTTTAACAGAACACTTTCCCAGCTCTACTCCGACGATCTCCGCGATTTCCGCCGCAAGATCCGGATTTGAGTTTAAAGAAAAAATCTTCAAATTGTCGTCTTCATATTGATTAGACATGGTAAACCTCCGATTTTAGGATTATTTTTTGTGTATATTCTTAACGTAGTCTTCCTTGTTGACCTGTCTTGCCCTGGCAATGGACAAAGCTTGGCCTGGTACATCGTCGGTAATGGTGGAACCGGCTGCCACGTAGGCGCCCTTGCCGATCGTAACAGGTGCAATCAGATTTGAGTTGCAGCCGACAAAAGCACCGTCTTCAACCTTAGTCATGAACTTATTTTTCCCATCATAATTAACGGTAATCGAACCGCAGCCAAGATTCACATCCGAACCAATTTCCGCATCCCCTATGTAGCTTAAATGAGAGGCTTTGCTTCGATCTCCGAATTCAGCTTTCTTCACTTCTACGAAATTTCCGATTCTGACCTCATTGCCGATTTTCGAATCAGGTCTGATATGGGCAAACGGGCCGATCGTTACGTCGTCGCCGATTTCGCTGTCTACAACCACGGATTGTTTAATGACCGTCCTGCTGCCGATCGTACTGTTTTCCAGCTCGCTGTTTTGGCCGATAACCGTATCCTCGCCGATCACCACCCGGCCTTTGATGACGGTTCCAGGATAAATGACCGTATCCCGGCCGATGACGGCCTCCGGAGAAATATACGTGTTATCGGGGTCGATTAAGCTCACGCCATTTTGCATATGGCGTTTATTGATGCGCTGCTTCATGTACTTTTCAGCTTGAGAAAGAGCGACTCTGTCGTTGACTCCGAGCGTTTCTTGGAAGTTATCAGTCTGATAAGCGGCAACAGTTTCACCTTGATTTTTGAGGATTTCAATAACGTCAGGAAGGTAGTATTCCCCTTGGACATTGTCATTGGACACCTGCTCGATCGTCCGGAAAAGAGCTTCATTATCAAAACAGTAGGTGCCTGTGTTGATTTCTTTGACAAGCCGTTCCTCATCTGTCGCATCTTTATGCTCGACAATTTTCGCAACATCTCCGTTTTCATTGCGGATGATCCGCCCGTAGCCTGTCGGATCCTCTGCAATCGCCGTTAAAATGGTCACCTTTGCCCCTTTTTCCTGATGCTCCCGGAGCATGGCTTCCATTGTTTCAGCCGTTAACAGCGGCGTATCCCCGCAAATCACGATCGTCGTTCCTTTTTCGCCGGCAAGAATCGATTTGGCCTGCTTCACAGCGTGCGCCGTGCCGAGCTGTGAAGCCTGAAGAGCGTACTCGCTCTTTTCCCCGAGCTGCTTTTTGACATCTTCCGCGCCGTGCCCGACAATTGTGACAAGTTTGGCCAATGATAGCTTAAGAGCTTCATCGACTACATGCTCGACCATCGGCTTTCCGCAAACAGGATGAAGAACTTTATACAACTTTGATTTCATTCTTGTTCCTTGACCAGCTGCTAATACAACTGCAAACCGCTTATCCATTTATTGGCCTCCATTATCCCTATTATCCATAGAAAAATATATCTTAAATATGAGTTGATTTCAAGCAAGCCCAAATGAGAAATCAGCAAATTGTCCAGACAAATTATGGATGGTTTTGATCATATTTGGAACCCGCCTGCTGTGCGTCATATGCCCCGCAGTTTCCGTTCCTGGGCCGCTCTTGTCGGAATGCCGATATTCGCCTGTTCTTTTTCCCCATTTACTGATATATGCTGCAATCAACCATATATTGTCATTTTGTTATCATACCATCATTTTTTTGCAAAATAAAAAGGGCTTCCATAAGCCCTCTTTTTAAGAAGCTCCAGCTTCTTCATATTCTATTTCCTCAACTTCACCTAAACGGTGATATTCATTTAACACCGCGTCCTGAATTTTTCCGCGGGTGCTTGAGTTGATTGGATGAGCGATATCACGAAACTCTCCATCAGGTGTACGCTTACTTGGCATCGCAACGAAAAGACCATTGTTTCCATCAATTACACGAATGTCATGGACTACAAATTCGTGATCCAGCGTGATGGATGCAATCGCTCTCATGCGACCATCGGTATTCACGCGGCGTAATCTTACGTCGGTAACTTCCACAGTAGTTCACCACCTTTTCCCAATATAAAAACATTAGTTTAACTATTCAACGGTTTTTTTTGTTTTCCTGCATATTTAAAAATATTTTTGCAATATTGGAATAAAAACACACAGAATTGTCAAATACCAAACAAAAAAAGATGATCTTGTAAACCAAAATCATCTTTTTAAAAAAAATCCTATTTCACGAGGGCAATAACTTCTATTTCAACGAGCGCATCTTTCGGCAGCCGAGCCACCTCAACGCATGACCGCGCCGGTTTATGCGTATCGAAATACTGGCCGTACACCTCGTTAACCTCTGCAAATTGATTCATATCCGCCAAAAACACTGTCGCTTTTACGACTGTTTCAAGCGAAGCTCCCGCTTCCTTTAGGACGGCTTTTAAATTGCGGAACACCTGGTGCGTCTGTTCGGTAATATCCCCGTTTACCATTTCGCCGGACGGAGTCAAAGGAATTTGCCCTGAGCTGTAAAACATGTTATTGACAATAATCCCCTGCGAATACGGTCCGATTGCTTCCGGCGCTTCTTTTGTCTGAACAACTTTTGTCATCTCAAACTCCCCATTCTTTATTCATTTTCTTTAAAAAACGCTTTAAAATTTCCGTTTTGGATTTCGACGTTTTTTTCCTTCATATCGATTTCCGAAAGGGTAAGAAGTGACATATATTCGTCAACCAGCCGTTCCTTTACTCCCTGAGCCTCTACGAGGACTCCGATTCCCGCTACATGCGCATTGAATTCATCCAGCAAATTGATCATGCCGTTGATCGTTCCGCCCGCTTTCATAAAATCGTCTATGATTAAAACGTGCGATCCCGACTGCAGGCTGCGCTTTGCAAGCGACATCGTCTGTATGCGATTGGATGAACCTGAGGCATAGTTGATGCTGACCGTTGACCCTTCAGTCACTTTATTATCCTTCCTGACGACAACGGTCGGCACGTCCAAATAGCTGGCGACCGCGTACGCCAGGGGAATTCCTTTCGTTGCCACAGTCATGACGACATCGATTTCCCTGTCTGAAAAAGCGGAAGCAAAAATTTTGCCGACCTTCGTCAACACGGACGGCTTTCCGAGAATATCCGTCAAATATAAATAGCCCCCGGGCAAAATACGTTCCGAATCAATCAATGACTTCCCGAGTGCACTGATAAATTCCTCCGCCTCCTCAAGCCTTACCTTCGGAATATATTTAACGCCTCCGGCCGCCCCGGGAACCGTCTGCAACGTTCCGATTCCCTGCTGCTCAAAGGTTTGCTTAATAATGGTTAAATCTTCACTAATTGACGATTTTGCAGATTGATACCGTTCTGAAAAGAAGGTTAATGGCACTAAGACATGCGGATGGGTCAACAAATAATTCGTCAGATCTAC
Organism: Bacillus sp. FSL K6-0138; assembly: GCF_037982765.1. NCBI lineage: Bacteria > Bacillati > Bacillota > Bacilli > Caryophanales > Bacillaceae > Bacillus > Bacillus sp. FSL K6-0138. The sequence continues at coordinate 60,192 of NZ_CP150286.1, read as the reverse complement.
CAATCTGCCGCTTCGACGAAACTTCATGCACTTACCTCCAAAATCCGAATATTTCTAAAAATAATATAACTTAACATACGGATTTAATCAAGGTCATTTTGTTCCCCGATCATTCGCACAGCATATACCTGATCGCAAAACCCTCTTAACCCGTTATATATACGTTGCACTTTTGATTCATACTGAACAAGCCCAAACACTGTCGGACCGCTTCCGCTCATCAATACCGCATCCGCTCCGAAGCGCTTCATTTGGTTTTTAATCATTGCGACTTCAGGATGCATATTTAATGTAACCGATTCAAGCACATTCCCGAGTTTTTCACACATCTTATGAAAATTTTTCTCCTCAATGGCCGAAATCATACCTTGCACATCCGGATGTTCGATATTGTCAATCTTGAGCTGCCTGTACACTTCTGCGGTCGATACGCCGATCGTCGGTTTTGCAAGCAAGACCCAGCAATGCGGCGGCGTTTCAATGTGGCGGATCTTCTCTCCCCTTCCCGTTGCAAGAGCAGTCCCCCCATGAACGCAAAACGATACATCTGATCCGATCTCTGCGCCGAGATCAGCGAGTTCATTCACGGAAAGCTTCATATTCCACAGGCGGTTTAAGCCTCTCAGAACGGCAGCTGCGTCGCTGCTTCCGCCCGCAAGCCCCGCAGCTACCGGAATGACCTTCGTGATCAAAATTGAAACGCCTTTTTTAATGCCGTATCGTTTTTTCATCAGCATGGCCGCCTGATAAGCAAGGTTCCTCTGGTCATCCGGAACAAACCGGTTGTGGGAGGCAACCGTAACCTTATCCTCTGATAGCTCCGATAGCTCGACCCGATCTGCGAGGTCAATCGTCGTCATGACCATTTTCACTTCATGGTAACCGTCAGGACGCTTGCCGAGGACGTCGAGCGACAAATTGATTTTTGCCGGCGCCTTTTCTAAAATACGCAATCCAAATTCACCTACTTCTCCATCTAAACATAAGTATCCACATTGTAACATATTTTATAGTACAGGACGTACAAATGCACGTAGAGCGGCAAGGTTCGGACGTTTATAAAAAAAACGGAGGACGGCAGCGTCCTCCATTGTCACCCGTTTTATCGATTCTGTTGATTTTGAGCCATATGCTGTTCGGCTAATTCAATGGCCCGCTTTACCATGTTTCCGGCGTCTCTGGCCCGAATCGCTCCCCAGCCTTCGTTTTTTACAGTATCGTAAAACCCAAGATCTTTTGCCAATTCATATTTGAATTCCTCTGACATGATGCTTCGACGTCTGCCCATGCGAAACAGCCCCTTTCAAGTATCATACCATTAGCAGAACCTTCATCAAACGAGTGACATTTATAGCTTTGCTTCTTCCCCGTCAGATCTTTCCCGAAAAATATTGGATAAAAAAAGGCAAAACAAAAAGCAGTAAACATAATGTCTACTGCTTATTAAAGGGCTACTGAGCCCGTTTTGTCGTCAGAAAACCTTAATTCGACGGTCTCAGTAAGAATATCCGCATAACTGTATGAAACTCTCTCGAACGAATTCTCGTCCTGATCTAGTTGTATCACAAAAACAGAAGGGTACGTCTCAGCTAAAATGCCCGAACGCTCAATCGTTTTTCGGCGGCCTCCGTTTGCTTTTAACGTAAGCCTTTTTCCTAAATGTCCATCAAGCGATCTTTTAATATCGGACAACGTTTTCGCCATTGCAACCACCTCACTACACTCAGTATACTACAACAGCCCATTTTTGTCAAATAAAATTTAAATTATATCAACGTTTATGAGCTATTGTCAATAAAATAATTGTGAAAATTGTACGCCAACTTTCCCCTATTTTTCTCATTTTTCGTTTATTTATGTATGTTTTTTAAAAATAAGGCGATAATTTGACAAAAACCCGCCAAAATCGGGCGGGTTTAATCGGCTGCTTTCGTTTTATACGGCATTCCAATTCGCAAAACGCCCCGGGTTTCAATGCCTCCGAGCCCTTTCTCCCTCGTCAGCGTATTTCTGAGCACTTCCCAGACGTTAATTCGGTCCATAAAAGGAGTGAAGCTGATTTTTGCGACAATATAGACCGGATCAAGCGCGTGAATGTTAACTCTTGACGGTGAGCTTGCAAAATTGGCCCCCGCCTTGATCAATGATTCAAAATGGGACTGGCACGCCCCGGCAAAAATCACGAGCTGGTCGAGATGGGGGATTTTTTTTCTTGCTTTTTGAACGGTTTCGATAAAATCCTTTGAATGCCTGTAGGCATCCAAATTGTTGATGTCCCCTTTTTGTTTCGAATACGCGTCATGCCCTGTGATAACCAATAAATCCGGCCGGTACTCGTCAAGAAGCTCCTCAATGACGGCTGACATTTTCTTTTCATAACAATGGATGCCGTATACGGGAACCCCGATTTTTTCATACAACGTAAGGCACTTCTTTAAATAAGCCGAATCCCCGTCTAAATGTAGGACTCTTCCCGGCATATGAAAATACTGCTGTTGGTGGCTGTATTGATTTGTTGCACGGTATTCGTGTTTTTCGCGCAGCAGCTTATAATCCTGACGGAGCAAGTCGAGGGATTCCTTCATTTTTGTTTCTTCTTCCTGTTTTCTCATCAGGCGCTCAGCCTCGCGGACAATCTCCAGATCCGTTAAATGCGCGTCAGCGATTAACCTCACTTCATCCCCGTGCAAAACGGCTATCGGTTCTCCCTTTGCCGATTGATCGATTCGTATGATTCGAAATAAAATATCTCTTCGATAAGATTTTCTCACTACCATATCGCCTATTTTAAACTGCATGCTTTTCACTCCACACATAGACTAAGCCCTATTTAAACAATTGACAGACATTATAAAGGTGCTTCTTTAGCCTATGTATTTCGAGGTCAAGTGGTGAACAGATGGCAAGCTGCCACATGCCCATGAAAAAAAGCCTTTCTTTTACAGAAAGGCTCAGACCGTTGACAAAACAGGTCGGATTTTAAAAATCCGACCTGTTTTTGTCCATTTTATTCTATTATTTCGATCAGAAGGCTGGCGATTAGGACCCTTCCAGGTCCAATTCGCCAGCTTTTTCAGATTCATGGCAGCGAAAACAAGCATCGCCTGCATGGACAATTTTTTCTTTCCCCGTAGGGTTGTCCAGCGCAGGCCATGCTTATGTTTTAAATCGGCAAAAACTCGCTCGATCGTCTCTTTACGTTTGGCATAGATTTGTTTATTCTCTTCCGTATGCCGAAGATGATCAGCTTCGTCTAAATGATCCTGCCAGATATGTCTGTGAATCATCTTTCGATGATCTCTACTTTCTGTACATGTATGTAGTAATGGACATTGTTTACATCGTTTTGGATCTGAAGCATACTCTCGATAACCTTGCCGATTGGTTGTGCGATAGGAGAGAATATGGTCTTGCGGGCAGATATAGACATCATAAAATTCATCGTAAACATACTCGTGTTTTCTCATGAATCCTTTTTTGGTTTGCGGACGCGTGTAAGGCATAACAGGGCGAACGTTTTCTTCATGAAGAAATTTTGCGATAACCGGTGTTTTGTATCCGGCATCAACTGCGACCGTATGAGGCTTGGCAACGCGCTCTTTTACTTGTTGAAACAGCGACGCGAACACTTGGCTGTCATGGATATTGGCAGGCTCAACAACCGTTCCCAGCACAAATCCGTTCCGATCACAAGCTGTATGAAATCCATAGGCAAAAAGACGTTCTCGTTCGCCTTTGACAAAATATCCGCTCTCAGGATCAGTTGTACTTTCCTTTACTTCTCGTTCCTCTAAGCATCGCCTGGGCTTTAAGGGCTTTTTTCCGTTCGCTTCGCGATCGGCATTAATTTCTTGATCTAGCTGCTCCTGATAAGCTCTTGTTTCTTTTCTTACGATCTTTTTCACAAACTTTTTCTTATTGGCATTCGCTTTGACATGTGTGCTGTCGATGAAGGCGACCGAAGGATCGACGAGGCCGAGATCCATGGCTTGACGTAAAATCTTATAGAAGATTGTTTCAAATAGGTCTGTGTCATGAAAGCGACGTTCATAGTTTTTACTGAAGGTTGAAAAATGAGGGATTTTTTCAGAGAATCCATATCCAATAAACCAGCGATAGGCTACATCAGTTTCGATTCGCTTAATGGTTTCGCGCATGGAGCGATGACCAAACACGTATTGAATGAGCACCATTTTAATCAGTACAACAGGATCAATACTTGGACGCCCTTTTGAAGAATAAAGAGGGGCAACTTTTTCATAAATAAATGAAAAATCAATGGCTTCTTCCATCTTCCTGACCAAATGGTCTTCAGGTACAAGCTCACTTAAGGCAAAGACTTCAAGCTGTTCACGCTGATCTTTAGAGTGTTTGGTCAACATGGTAAAACCTCCAAAAATTAGATTCCACACACATTTTAACAAAAAAAGCTTGTCGATCAAGCCACTTTTTTTGTGACTTTGTCGACAAGCTGAGCCTTTCTTTTACAGAAAGGCTTTAGACAAGCGGTCGGAAAGCACGGCAAATTCCTCAATACTAAGCGATTCTCCGCGCCTCTTCCCGTCAATCTGCGAATCCTGCAGCGCTTTTTCAATGTCCGCTTTCTTCTCCTTGCCGTTCGGCAAGTTATTGACGAGATTGTTTAAAAGCGTTTTGCGGCGCTGGGCAAAGCTCGCCCTGACGACCTGAAAGAAAAACGACTCATCCTTGACCGCTACAGCCGGAGCTTCTCTCAGCGTCAGCTTGATGACGGCGGAATCCACATTCGGCTGGGGAACGAAAACCGTCTTCGGTACTCCCATGACCGTTTTCGGCTCAGTATAAAATTGAACCGCGATGGAAAGCGAGCCGTATTCTTTTGATGAAGGCTTTGCAGCCATCCGGTCTGCCACCTCTTTTTGAAGCATGACAACGATGCCTTTAAGCGGCAGATTTTCTTCCAAAAGCTTCATAATAATAGGGGTCGTCACATAATACGGCAAATTGGCGACAACCATCACTTCATCACAGTCCTGAAACTGCTCGTCCATCACGGCTTTAACATCGGCTTTAAGGACGTCCTGATGGATCACAGTCACATTGTCATAAGGCGCCAACGTATCCTTTAAAATGGGCAGAAGCCTTTGGTCAATTTCAAAAGCCGCCACTTTCTTCGCGCGCTTTGCCAATTGCTCGGTCAAAGCTCCGATTCCCGGACCGATTTCAATCACGCCCGTACGCTCCGTCACTCCGGCGTGGTCGACGATTCTGTCCAGGATATTCGTATCAATTAAAAAATTCTGTCCCAAGCTTTTTTTAAAAGAAAATCCGTATTTATCGAGTATTTCTTTTGTCCTTTTGGGGGTGGCGATGTCTTTATTCATTCTTTTCCTCCCGCAGCACAGCATCCAGAGCGCTTAAATAATCGCTTTTTTTAATTTGAAACATCTGCAGACGCTTTTGAAGCTGCTTTCCGTTTGTATATCCAATATTTAAAATCTCACCGAGCCGCTCCCGTCTTTTTTTGGCAAGAGGGCCGCCGATCAAACCGGCTTCGATTAAATCGCGGGCTTCGATTTCCGGCTCAGTCGGTTCCATTTCCTCCTGAACGGTCTTCAGGCAGGCTCTGATGCTTTCAACCGATGCATGCTCAACGCCGATTCCCCGCTTGTTTTTAGGCTTTGCCAAATCTTTCGGCAAAAATGCATGCTTACATCCGGGCACTTTTTCAGCGATCGTTTTTCTGATTTTTTCACCCGGAAAATCGGGATCCGTTAAAATAATAACGCCCCGCGTTTTTTGAGCGAGCTGAATTCGTTTTATCACATCTTCCCCGATGGCGGAACCGTTCGTTTCAATTGTGTCCGCATCAACAGCGGACTTGACCTTTGCTGTATCGTCACGTCCTTCGACAACGATGATTTCCTTAATCTTCATTTCTTCCTCCGCAAGTTGAAAAACATTTTTAAAAAAACTGAAACCTTTTTGTAATAAAACCGTCTAATTGATTAGAAAACAAGATGGATCTATTATAACCAAAAAAACAGAGGGCGCAAAATCCCTCTGCTTACAAACAGAATAATAAATATATATTTAGTTCAGAACCTTAATTTTAACTTTTTTGCTTCCCCACCGGTAAGCTGCAGACTTGTTCGGAAAGAACACGTCGATTTTGCGGCCTTTGATTGCCGAACCTGTATCGGCAGCAATCGCATAGCCGTATCCTTCCACATGGACTTTAGTGCCCAATGGAATAAAGCGCGGATCCACCGCAATGACCTTGGAGCCCGGATTGTTCTTTAAATTGACACCCGTTGCCGTGTGTCCCGAGCAGCCGCTGCAGCTTGCTGTATACGCTGTTGAAGACACGTAGAACTCTTTTCCAGAGGCTTCATTGCCGCGCGATACATTTGCGCTCACTTGCGCTACGGTTTTTTTCTTCGTGCCGACGGCGATGATTTTGGCTTTGCTTTCTTTTGCTGTTTCCTCTTTAATCAATTCCCTGGAAACTTCTTTGCCGTTTTTCTTCACAACGGCATAGTGCTTTTTAAGCTTGCCGTGTTTGCCTTGCTGAACCACCTTTTCCGTGCCTTTTTCCAAAGATGCATCCTCTTTCTTCCGCACGTCAAAAGGAATGTCCTCTTCCACTACATCGGTGACCTTTTTGATACGAGTAATGTGAATATCCGCCTGATCCTTCGTCAGCTTTTCATCCAGCGCAGGCTTGACTTCATCCTCGCCCTTTATGCTGATCTTATGATGTCTTAAAAAGTCAGCGACAGTAGTCGAAGTTGTCCATATGTCTTTATTTTTGCCGGCATCCTTTACAGTCACTTTAAAAGCTCTTTGCAAAGTCAGCTTCATGTCTTTTTTTATCTCTTTATCAACTGAGGGATCAATTTGATCATGTTCCGCCAACTCTAGATTTAACTCTTTAAGAAGTTTGCCGACTGTTCCCGCTGTCGTCCACACTTGCTTTTCCTCACCGTCCATCGTCAAAAGGACCGGTTTGGCAGCAACGTATTCAACATTCATGTTGCTCGTGATTTTTGTATCTTCAGCGGGAGAGATGTGATCTTCTTTCCTCGTTTCGATGTTTAAGCTTTTCATCAGCTCACCTACCGTTTTCGCATGCGTCCGTACGCTCTGCTTTTTCCCGTTAATTGAAATCGAGACCGGCTGTTTTGTGAGCTCATTTGCTCCGTAAGCGGTTCCTGTGCCTGCCACCAGCAGTCCGGCAGCAATCAGAACCCCTCTGCTTCTGCTAAGCTTTACGGAAAACAGCTTTTTCATTTTTTGTATGATGAAAAACGCCTCCTTCTCCTCGGGGAGATTATATAGAGTATCTACAAGCCTGTCAACCCTCCTCCCTTTTTAACCGCAAGCCGCCATTACTTTTATTATGGGAAAACAACCTCATAAAAGAAAGAAAGACTTGTCGACAAAGATATCCTATGAGTGTAAACAGACATGTAGAACTTCTAAGAATCAACTCCCGAAAAGACAAGCTTGCGCAAAGATTGACATCAAATGCTGTCAGCTGATGCCGAAAAGTTTTTTTGCATTTTCGGTGGTAATGGCAGCCACTTCTTCATACGTCATTCCTTTTAACTCTGCGATCTGTTCCGCGACCAGTTTTACGTAGCTTGGTTCATTCCGCTTTCCTCTGAAAGGATGCGGCGTCAGATACGGGCAATCCGTCTCGATCAGAAGTCGGTCATTTGGTACTTGCTTGACGACTTCTTTCGGTTTTTTTGCATTTTTAAATGTGACCGGACCGCCGAAAGATAGGTAGAAATTCATATTGATGCATTCTTTCGCCACCTCGGCGCTGCCTGTAAAGCAATGCATGATTCCGCCGACTTCCTCGGCCCCTTCTTCCCGCAAAATCGTGACGACGTCCTCAGTCGCATCCCGGTTGTGGATCACAATCGGAAGGCCAACTTCCTTTGCCAAAGCAATTTGCTTGCGGAACACTTCTTTTTGAACGTCTTTCGGCGACTTATCCCAGTGGTAATCGAGGCCCATTTCGCCAATTGCCACGACTTTCTCATGGGAAGAAAGCTCTTTAATCCATGCAAGGTCCTCATCTGTCATGTCGATTGCATCAACCGGATGCCATCCGATTGCCGCGTAAATAAAGTCATATGTCTCAATCAGTTCCATGGCCCGCTTGATCGTTGGCCGGTCAAAGCCTACAACGACGATATTCTCGACCTTTTCTTCCTTTGCCCGGTCGATGACATCTTCCAAATCCTCGTTAAACTGCTCTGCGTTTAAATGTGCGTGTGTATCAAATAACATAAAACATGCCACCCTTTTCGTATGTATTGTCGATAAAAACAAAAGGTGTTCGACGAAATGTTACACGTGAAACACCTTTTGTCAGATTTTATTTGATTCGCGTACCGTTTGCTAAAGAGCTGTCTACAGTTGCAAGCGACAGAACGCCGTTGTCCTCACCGGCTAAAATCATCCCCTGAGACAATTCTCCTCTTAGTTTTACCGGTTTTAAGTTTGTTACACAAATGACTTTTCGTCCGACTAATTCTTCAGGCCTGTAATGCTTGGCAATCCCAGATACGACCTGGCGTTTTTCAAAGCCCAGATCAAGCTGCAATTTTAACAGACGATCGGCTTTTTTAACAGGCTCCGCCTGAAGGACTTCAGCTACCCTGAGCTCTGTGCTCATAAAGTCGTCAAATGTGATTTCCGGGAGCCGTTCCGGTGCTGCTTCTTCTGTTTTCGGTTCTTCTTTTGGAGCCGTTCCCTGCATTTTTGATTTGATATATGCAACCTCTTCTTCGGCTTCCAGCCGCGGGAACAACGGTTCTCCTTTTTGAACCTTCACCGATTTCAACTGTCCGAAGCTTGTGATGCTCTCCCACGTTTTTAATGACGGATCTGCCACGCCGAGCTGTGCAAAGATTTTTTCAGGCGTTTGCGTTAAGAACGGCTGCAGCATGACCGCCGTGATTCGCAGAGATTCAGCCAGATGATACATCACGGATCTTAGTTCGCCTTCTTTTTCTTTATCTTTGGCAAGAATCCAAGGTGCGGTTTCATCGATATATTTATTCGTTCTGCTGACAAGCTGCCACAGGGAAGAAAGCGCCACGGAAAATTCCATGTTTTCTATCGCCTGTTCATAAGATTTGATCGTTTCTCCTGCAAACGATGACAGAGATTCGTCATACTCCGTTACCGGACCTTGATATGATGCAATCTCACCGTCAAAATATTTGTTGATCATAGCGACCGTTCTGTTCAAAAGGTTTCCTAAATCATTCGCCAAATCATAATTAATCCGCTCAACGAACCCTTCAGGGGTGAAGACGCCGTCAGAGCCGAACGGCACTTCGCGAAGCAGGTAGTAGCGCAGCGCGTCAAGTCCGTATCTGTCGATTAATGTAACGGGATCTACAACGTTCCCTTTTGATTTGGACATTTTTCCGTCTTTCATCAATAGCCATCCGTGGGCAAAAACCTTTTTAGGTAAAGGAAGGTCCAATGCCATCAGCATGATCGGCCAGTAGATCGTATGAAAGCGGACGATTTCCTTCCCGACAAGGTGAACATCGGCAGGCCAGTACTTTTTGTAAAGTTCATCGTTCTCCGTGCCAAAGCCGAGGGCCGTTATATAGTTAAAGAGGGCGTCTATCCATACATAAACGACGTGTTTTGGATTGCCCGGCACCTTGATGCCCCAGTCAAACGTCGTCCGGGATACGGCCAAATCTTCAAGGCCCGGCTTGATAAAGTTGTTGATCATCTCGTTTTTACGGGATTCAGGCTGAATAAATTCAGGATTTTCTTCATAAAAAGCGAGCAGGCGGTCAGCATATTTTCCCATGCGGAAGAAATAGGATTCCTCTTTAATCAGCTCAACAGGATGCCCGCTGTCAGGACTTTTTCCTCCGATGATTTCCCCTTTTTCATTTCGTTCAACGTCGACGAGCTGAGTCTCCGTGTAGAATGTTTCATCAGGGATGCTGTACCAGCCCTCATATTCATCAAGATAAATATCCCCGTTGTCGAGCAGCTTTTGAAAAACCTTTTCGATGACGACCTTATGGCGTTCTTGTGTCGTCCGAATGAAATCGTCGTTGGAAATATCGAGCTTTTTCCAAAGCTTCTGAATATCTTCTGCCGCACGATCCACCAATTCCTGAGGTGCAATGTTTGCCTCTTCAGCCTTTTGCTGGATTTTTTGGCCATGCTCATCCGTTCCGGTTAAGTATCTGACATCGTAGCCTCTCAGCCTTTTATACCGGGCCATTGCATCCCCGGCAACTGTGGTGTAGGCGTGTCCAATATGTAATTTTCCACTTGGGTAGTAGATCGGTGTTGTAATGTAAAACGTATTTTTTTCTTGCGGCATGATGGAACCTCCCAATTAAAATGTCAAAAAACTCCCGCCCAAAGGACGAGAGCGGCAAGTGTCTTCATTCAATATATCGTTGATTACATATTCCCTCTTTATATGATACCATCTTAGCCTTTAAGTTCAAGAAAATATACATATCGAAAAACAAGGAATATGGTCGATTACACATTATTTTTTTGAGTATCCTATTCAACTTCGACAAAAAAATACTTTCATTGTCGAATAATGTCGTATATAATCGATATGAAGAAAAACCTTAGTTCGAAAGTCTTGATTTAAGGGCATATTTTAGGATTATCGATTGGTTTTATCATCTTCAAATCCCTTGTTTCATCAGTTCTCTCAAGGTCTTTTGACTATAAGATCTAATTTTTACAAACTATAGAAAAGAAAATGATTGACGTTTATTGGAAACCTTGTTATGCTAGGACTGTAAGGATTTTGTCGAATAATGACGAAGATTATAACACTTATTAAAATAAGAATCTTTCGGGAGGAGAATGAATATGAAATCTACAGGTATTGTACGTAAAGTTGACGAACTAGGACGCGTGGTGATTCCGATTGAACTTCGCCGTACGCTTGGAATCGCAGAAAAAGACGCTCTTGAAATCTATGTTGATGACGAAAAAATCATCTTGAAAAAATATAAACCAAACATGACTTGCCAAGTAACTGGCGAAGTTTCTGATGACAACCTTAAACTTGCCGGCGGTAAACTGGTTCTTAGCCCAGAAGGCGCTGAGCAAATCATCAATGAAATTCAAGCACAGCTTCAATCTCTAAAAAATTAATTTGATTATAAAAAAACCGCTCTTGCCAAAGCAAGAGCGGTTTTTTTCAATTTTGGATATGATATGCGTCATAGATTTTTCGTTTTGGAACGTTTCGGTCAACAGCAGCTTTTTTGATGGCTTCCTTGGAATGAAACCCTTTGCTGATATAATGTTCGACATGTTCTTTTGCCGAGAGATTTTCCCACCAGGCCGCTTCTTCGGCAACAGTTTCACCGCACCCTTCAACGACAAGGCAAAACTCTCCGCGCACTTGTTCTTCCCCGGCCCATGTCAGCACTTCCTCTATCGTTCCTCTTATAAATTCTTCAAATTTTTTGGTCAGCTCTCTCGTCACCGCGATCCGGCGGTTTCCGAATACCTCGTAAATCGCCGACAGCGTTTCCTTCAACCGATGGGGCGATTCATAGAAAATCACGGTTTCCTGTCTGTTTTTTAATCCGTCAAGCTGTTTTTTTCTCTCTTTTTTGTTCCGGTCCAAAAACCCGAAGAAAAAAAAGGGCTGAGGGGGAAGACCGGAAGCGATCAGAGCGGTTAACGCTGCATTCGCACCGGGCAAAGGCACGACATATCCGCCGATATCGATAAAGTCGCGGACGATTTCAGCACCGGGATCAGATATAGTCGGCATTCCGGCGTCGCTGACAAGCGCGACGTCTTTTCCTTCCTTCAGCCATTCCAAAATTTTATGTCCGCTGCTTTCTTTATTATGTTCATGGTAACTGACAAGTTGTGTTTCGATGTGATATACATGACACAATTTCTTCGTCTGCCGGGTATCCTCCGCAGCAATGATATCAGCCGTTTTCAATGTTTCAACGGCCCGAAACGTCATATCCTCTAAATTGCCGATCGGTGTAGGAACGAGGTATAACGTTCCCATTTGTGATCGTTGGTCAAAGCTCTGTTGACGATTGATGATGAACACCCGCCTTTCGCTTTTCTTCTATATAGCTTTCTTTGTTTTTTCTTGATAATTTTTTGAAATAATATTCCGCCTGCATGGCCTCTCTTTTTGTCGAAAAGCGTTCCGCATAGTGCAGCTTTACAGGGAGCCTTGCTCTTGTATATTTTGCGCCTTTTCCGTCATTATGGGTTTTCAGCCGCTTTTCAATATCGTTCGTATATCCCGCATACAAGCTGCCGTCCCGGCATGACAGCACATAAAAATAGTGGTTATTTGTCTCCATATAGTATCTTCCTTATCTCACTTGTATATTGATCGTGTTCATCATATACAAAAAGAGGCGGCAGAATCTTCAGATCAGGGCGGCCGTCTTTGATGCCCTCTACTAAAATCGTATTGGCTTCTTTCCCCTGCTTCGGATACACAAACTGCACACGCTTCGGCTCTATTTGATACGCCTTCATGAGTTCAAAAATCTCGAGCAGCCTTCCCGGTCTATGGACAAGAGCGAGCTTTCCGCCCTGCTTTAAAAGCTTGCTGCCGACACGGACAACATCTTCAAGCGTGCAATAAATTTCGTGCCTGGCAATCGCCAGGTGTTCATTAAGATTTTGTTCCGTTTTTTGCGGCGTCTTAAAGTAAGGGGGATTGCATGTGACAACATCGGCTCTATTGTGTCCGAGCACCTGCGGCATATTCTTCAAATCGTCTCTGATGAGATGGATCTGTTTTTGCAGATTATTGTATTCCACGCTTCTTACAGCCATGTCGTACAATCTGTCCTGAATTTCAACCCCGGTGATTTCCGCTTTTGAGCGTGTGCTGAGAAGCAGCGGAACAACTCCGTTTCCCGTGCAAAGGTCGATGATCTTTCCTTTTTGAATCGGAACATATGCAAACTTCGACAGGAGGACTGCATCTAAGGAAAACGCAAACACTGTCGGGCTTTGCACGATTTTCATATCCTCTGCCAGCAAATAATCGAGTCGCTCATCATCTTTTAATTCAATCATGTTTTTTCCCTTTCCGAAAAAAATCTAGTCTTGGCGCTTATTCCGTTAAAAGGGCTTCCGTTTTGATCCGGAAGCCCTTCCTTTATTTTTTATTTAAAAACGAGAGGCAGAAAAGGCAGTCTCCTTCTTTGCGGACGCTTCCGTAATGAATGTTGCAAATGTGGAAGCCTTCCTGATACAGGCGCGCCAAATTGTCATGGCCTTCACCAATATCAGCATGCCCCGTCTTCTCCGCTTTTAACTCCTTCCCGCCTGCCTTTGCCGTCTTCAGCCTTTGATCGGTTTCTTCCAGCCGCTTGCGCAAATGTTCGTTTTCAAGCTGCAAATGGTTGTTTTCTTCGATCATTTCCCCGATATGCTGCTTGAGGTCTCCCAGCTGACGGTACAGAGATCCTATTTGTTCTTCTAAACTTATGACTGTATCAAACAATTCTTTTTTATCCAAGGTTTCACACCTCGTTAATCTGTGGTTTGTGCAGATACGACACCTTCTTGCAGCAGCTCATCCCACGTATATTCCACAACTTTTTCGCAGTTTGTCAGTTCAACCTGAAGAATGCGTTCGAGAATATTCAGCCCGACGACTTTCGCCGGTCCGTTAGACGTGGCGATCACTTCCCCGATATCCGGAAGCTGCTCCTTCGCCGTTTCATATTCGTCATTTTCGTATTTCAAACAGCACATGAGCCGTCCGCATAGTCCGGAAATTTTCGTCGGATTAAGGGACAGGTTTTGATCTTTCGCCATTTTGATGGAAACCGGCTCAAAGTCTCCGAGAAAAGTCGAACAGCACAGCATTCTTCCGCACGGTCCGATGCCTCCGAGCATCTTTGCTTCATCCCTTACTCCGATTTGTCTGAGCTCGATCCTCGTTTTGAAAATGGAAGCCAGATCTTTTACGAGCTCCCGGAAATCGACTCTTCCGTCGGCCGTAAAGTAAAATATGACTTTATTCCGGTCAAATGTGAATTCGACATCGACCAATTTCATCTCAAGACCGTGCTCATTCACTTTTTTCTGGCAAACATCAAAGGCGGAAAGAGCGGCCTCTTGATTTTCCTCGACAATCAGGCGGTCGCGCTCATCGGCCACCCTGATGACCTTGCGCAAAGGCAGCACCACATCGTGCTCGTCTACCTTCTTATTCGCGATGACGACTTGCCCGTATTCAACACCGCGAACCGTTTCAACGATCACACAGTTGTCTTTATCTATCTTAAATCCATTCGGATCAAAATAATAAATTTTGCCCGCTTTTTTAAAGCGAACACCAATGACATTATACAAGCTTATCCCTCCTGCAGCATTAAAACCAAGTGCTCCATTAAACCTTGAGCATTAACATTGGAATAAAGCCGTTTTTTTGCTTCTAAAACAGCAAGAATCTGGTTTGTCACTCTTTGTTGCGTTGATTGCAGCGCGTGCTGTTTTAATGTTTGGAATAAGTCCTGAAATAGTATTTTATCTTCATGTCCTATCTGAATGGACAATATATCACGGTATATAAATAAAAGCATATCAAGACCCATTTCTTGGTGGTCTTTCTCCTTGAAAAAGGGCATCCACTGATCTTGAATATAGAAAAAAGCATGTCCTTTTCGCTGGTGTAAGACTTCATACAATTTTATCACTTTCGCTCTGGACTCTGCAAACTGATCATTTCGACTCAATTCGAGCGCTTCCGATAAATTGTTTGTCATATTCGACAAAAGGGCTGCAAGATGCGAGGAGACCTCTTGTTTGATCAGTTCCTTTTCAATCGATTCGGGCAGCAGCGATTGAAACGCCAGAACCTGACATCTCGATATAATCGTATCAAGCAATTTCTGCGGCTGTTCCGTTAAGAGCACCGCTATCGTATCATTGCTCGGCTCTTCCAAAAACTTCAGCAGGCTGTTTGCGGCGTTTGCCGTCATCTGATCAGCGTGCGAAATAATGTAGAGCTTTTTATGAGATTCCAGGCCTGTTTTTGAGAACTCTTCCTGAAGAGCCTGGATTTGTCCCTTTTTGATGGACAGGCCGTCCGGGTGAACGACGTGTACATCCGGGTGGTTGCCGGAGGCAATCCGCTGACAATTTCGGCACGATTCGCAAGGTTCCACGCCCTTTTCAAGGCAAAAAAAACTTTTCGCCAGCAGCATGGCCGCGTCTAATTTTCCGGTCCCTTTTCGCCCTTCAAACAAATAGGCGTGGGCAAGCCGGTTTCTTTCTATACTATTTTGCAAAAGCTTCATAACCCGCGGCTGAAGCTTTTGCATTTCTGTCCAGGTTGTAGCCATACGATCACTCTCTATGTGTAAAGGTTTATCAATAAACCCTTTATTTCCCCAATTCGTTCCAGCAGTTCAATGGAGGGCTTTTCTTGATCAAGCAGTTCCTCCGTCAGTTGAACGAGCTTTTCATCAAGCTCTTTGACAATGCTCAATGTCCTGCTGTTTCCATACAAGTCAAAACTCCTCGAATTCTCAACCGTCAGGCCGTTTTCAACGGCTTCTTTCACAAAGCGCTTGATTAAGCCTTTAAATCTCGCCAAATCTTTAAAATTTCTCGACTTTGCAAGGCGCTTCCCAAACGCCTCAATATCCGACAAAAGCACTGTCAGCTGTTCGAATCTGAGCTTGCCGGTTTGGATGTTTATCTTTTCCTTAAACGAAGCAGAAATGTTCTCTCCTCTGGCGGGAGGAGTCTGCTGTTTTTCTATCATCGTTCGCAGTTCTTGACTTATTTTCATATCCTCAGCCCTTAAAATTGATGGAATTGTTCAATCGGCAGCACAAACACGGTCGCTCCGCCCACTTCTACTTCAACGGGGTAAGGGACATATGAATCCGCGTTTCCGCCCATTGGTGATACAGGAGCGATCAGCTGATCCCGTTTACTTCCGTTTTCTTTAATCAGACTCAATGCTTTATCAACCCGAATATCTTCGACGCCCAACATAAAGGTTGTGTTTCCCGACTTCAGAAAGCCGCCGGTGGACGCAAGTTTTGTCACGCGAAAATTATGATCAGTCAAAGCCTTTAAAAGCCGATTGCTGTCTTGATCCTGAACAACCGCTATGATTAGTTTCATTTTAAAAGCCTCCTAAGGATATTCTTGTTACCATTATAACAATAGAATGGGAAGCAGGTCACAGTCGAATCGTTTTTAATGCTTCTTCAATGATTTCGTTTACGCTTTTTTGCACATGCTCAATAGACCGGCTCGCATCGACTGTTCTGAAGCGGCCGGGAAAACGGTTTATAACCTCCTGATAGCCTTTTTGAACGAGCGTATGAAAATGGAGTTGTTCAAGATCAAGACGGTTTTTCTCACGCGAATCATTTGCATTGATCCGTTTGATGCCTTCTTCCGGATCAATGGCAAAGTAGATGGTGATATGCGGCATCATGTTTCCGATTGCAAATTGATTAATGGATAGGACTGCATCAATTCCAAGCCCTCTTGCATAACCTTGATAAGCGAGGGAGCTGTCGATAAAGCGGTCGCATAAAACGATTTTCCCGTCTTCAAGAGCCGGCTTTACCTTTTCAACCAGGTGCTGCCTTCTCGCCGCTGCATATAAAAGCGCTTCTGTTTTCGGGTCCATGGCCGTGTTTTCCGGATGTAAAATGACCTCGCGGATTTGTTCTGCTATTTCAATGCCGCCCGGCTCCCTTGTTGCGAGAACGGAATGGCCGTTTTTCCTTAATTCTTCTGCTGCCCCTTGAAGTATGGTTGTTTTCCCTGCACCTTCAGGGCCTTCAAAGGTAATAAATAAACCGTTCATGATTTCTCCTCTTCTATATATACAGTTAGTTGTTTTTGTTTTAAGTGGCTGCTTCCTTGAATGTGTACGTGCAGATCGACAAGCCGGGACAACCGGCGGATACTCTCTTGCTTCACCCTTTCCCCTTCCATGATGAGAGGAATGCCCGGCGGATACGGAATTACCTGTTCTGCGCTTACCCGTCCTGCGGCCTCGCTGAAAGGCACTGACTCCGTTTTAAAAGATGACAGGGTGATTTTATCGTAAGGCAGGGTCGTGATTTTCTCCACGGGCTCTCCGATCTGAACCTGGCTGTGAATCCCTGGTGATCTGCTTTCTATTTCCTTTCCAATCCTCCTGATCGTCTCAGGATCCAAGCTTCTTTTTCCTTCCAGCGGCAGGATAAACAGTACCTGCCTTTCATCTGCCAGTTCAGGATGCACGCCATTTTGCTCAAAGATCTTCTTTAATTCGTAGCCTGAGTGGCCTTGCTTCGATCTGACGCACACTTTCAGCGGGTCTTGCTGAATGAGGGGATCGGCCGGTTCTGCGATCTCTACACCTGCTATATTCAAAAACTGCTCTTTCATAGCGGTGATCTCTTTCTCTGCACGTTCCATCCTGTTTGTTTTTAGCAGATGTTCTGCATAGGCCCTTGCCAAATCCAACGACGCCATAATCGGATAAGACGGGCTGCTGCTTTGCAGCACGGTTAAATAGTGCACAAGCCGATCCCTGTCGATTCTCCGGCTGTTAAGATGCAAAAAAGACCCCATTGTCATGGCCGGCAGCGTTTTATGAGCAGACTGAACGACGGCATCGGCTCCTGCCTCCAGAGCTGACTGCGGAAAAGGACGTCCCAGCACAAAATGAGCGCCGTGTGCTTCATCGACCAAAACAGGCATGTGGTGTTTATGGGCTTCTTCGACGATCGGCTTTAAATCGGCGGCATGACCGTAGTAATTAGGATATGTCAGCATGATGCCCTTTGCCGTCGGATATTTTGAAACAGCCTCTTTCACTGTTTGCTGCAAAACGCGTGTCGGAACAGCCATCTCATCATCAATTTCAGGCGTTAAGAATACCGGACGTGCTCCGGCGAGTTCGACCGCATGAAAAACCGATTTATGGCAGTTGCGCTGAACGAGCAAAAGGTCGCCCGGCCGGCAAACCGAAAGAATCATCGCCAGGTTCCCGACAGTCGATCCGTTCACGAGAAAAAAACTTTCTTTTGAACCGTAGAGCTCGGCTGTTAAATCTTGCGCCTCTTTAATAATGCCTGAAGGTTCATGCAAATCGTCAAGCCCTGTCAATTCTGTCAAATCTATTTGAAGGATGGAATTAAACAGTGACTTTCCTTCATCAAAAAAGACATCTCCATTGTGATGTCCCGGAACGTGAAAAGAATAAGGGTTTTCTTTGGCATGGTTTACCAATGCTGTGAATAGAGGTGTCTTCATATCATCCGATCCTTTAATATGACAACTGATTTCTGCCCTTATTATACCCTTCCGGATGAATAACTTAAAGAAGGACCTTATGGTAAATCTTTATCATCTTTTATGAAGGGGGGTGATTTCATGTTTACCAGCTTGGCCTCTAAGATCTTCTTCCATCATCCTGATTTCTTCTTCTGCATGAAGGCGTTTGGTGCGGCCTTCTTCTTGAATTTTAATGGTCTCTTCAAGTGTGGCGATTAAGTTTTCCTGGACTTTTTTCAACGTGTCGATGTCGACGTAACCGCGCTCGTTCTCTTTGGCGGTTTCAATTGTGCTGCCTTTCAGCATCTCCGCATTTTTTAACAGCAGCTCGTTTGTCGTTTTTGATATCTGATTTTGAGTCTCCGCAGCACGGCGCTGGCGCAGCAATATCAAAGCGATGGCCACTTGATTTTTCCAAAGCGGTATCACCGTCATAATCGAAGATTGGATCTTTTCAACGAGCACCCGGTTTGTATGTTGAATCAACCTGATCTGAGATGCGCTCTGCATTGTGATTTGTCTGCTTAACGTCAAATCATAGATCCGTTTATCCAGGCGGTCTGCAAATTGAATCATGTCGTTCACTTCTTGAGCAGCCATTTGATTTTGTACTGTTTCGTTTTTTTCTTTTAGCGCCGGAATGGTTATTGTATTTAACTCTTTCAATTTCAGCTGTCCAGCTGCAATATAAACATGCAGCGCTTCATAATATTCATTATTTTTTTCATACAGCTGTTCAAGCATCTGATTGTCCTTGATCAGCGCGTTTTTGGCATGCTCAAGCTTGACGCTGATTCTGTCAATTTGGGCTCCCGTTTTCTGATACCTTGATAATACTTCTTGAACCGGGCTGGGCATCCTTCCAAAGATACGCGAAAACAGACTTTTTTTTGCAGGCTTCAGCTCATCGGGACTGACCTGTTCAAGCTTTTTCATAAGGTCGTTCAAAATATTCCCGATTTCGCCGACGTCGTTTTTTTGAACGTGCTCAAGCATGGCATGCGAAAAATTCAACAGTCTGGATTGAGCCTGGTTTCCAAACCAATCAAGGCTTTGGTGATTCTTTGGATCAATCTGCTCTGACAGCTGCAATGCTTGACGGCGTTTTTCCTCAGGCAGCGAATCAACCTCTTTTTCTGCCTGTCCAAAGGATACGGGCAAACCGCCTTTCTTCTGCCATGGCGATTGATACTGGCTCATTCAGCTTTTCCCCTCCTGCTTTCTAATGAATGCTTGGCGACATCCAGCTCAAATTCCAAATCGTCGATATCCGGCTTAATCAAGTCGTAAAGGTCCTCTTCCAATTGCTTGGCAAGTTGGTCAATTGTCATGCGGGTTTCGCTTAAGGACACTTCAAGTTTTGCGCTTCGTTTTGGCTGCGAGGCTAAAAAAGCATATTTTTCGGTCAGTTCAACAATCGAATCAAGGCTTTGATAATAAAAACGTTCTACTTGATAAAAACGCTTCGGTTCTTGTTTTGTCAGCATATAAATTTTCCGGACAATCCGCAATATTTCCAGGTTTTCCTTGATGGTTTGAATGTTTTTGACTGCAAACAGGGACTTTCTCAATCTGGCGATTTTTAATTTCGCTTCCTGTAAATTTTGCTTGATGTATGCGTATTCCCGTCTTGTCAGCTGATGTTGTTTTAAAATTACATGTGTTTCATACCATTTGCCCCCAAGGTAAATCACGGCCCAACCCGCACAAGCATAAAGAGAAGACAGCAGAAACATCTGGTTAAAAGCAAAGAAGCTTGTCAGCCAAAGAAGCACAGACATCGTGCTTGCGATTAATACACGAAGCAAAAATTGAAGGATCTGTTTCATCACCATCTACTCCCCACGCATTTCTTGATTCCCGATAACACAAAGTTCCCGCAATTATAGAAAAAAGACACCTTCGTCCAGATGCCTAAAAAGTCAATGTGTCAAGTTTCGATAATACCATTATACATGGCCTTCATATGAACATAAAGTTTTCCGTTCAGCGGCAAAAAAAAAGACCTGGAAACGGTCTAAGAATACAATGGCGGCGTACGGAGACTTTTTAATTTTTTGACGTAATCAGAATATTGGGGATCTGAGGTTGATGTAGAAATAATCTTTTTTTCGCAATCCGCACATAGAAATTTTGTATAAAGGTGAATACCTTCGGCTTTTTTTTCCTCACAAATGATACACGTTTCCCCATGATCAGACTTGCTCATTCATTCCACCTCCATGGGCTTCAGTATTCCCGAAAAACAACATTTGTATACAAAATTAAGAAAGTTTTTGAAGGTTAGATTAGTATATGTAAGCGGCAGACTTTAGGTGTCTGTATCACAATATCGACATCTGTGCCGCCTTGGACGGATAACCTGTGTTATGGTTGCCGGTTGTCATAAGAACTCCCAATCTATGAAATCAATTTGATTGGTGTAGCATATATACAAAAAAGGCCAGCTTTACTAAGCTGGCCTTTCGGGTTGCTTGGCGGCGTCCTACTCTCACAGGGGGAAACCCCCAACTACCATCGGCGCTGAAGAGCTTAACTTCCGTGTTCGGCATGGGAACGGGTGTGACCTCTTCGCCATCGCCACCAAACTTATATTGAGAGGTGTTCTCTCAAAACTAGATAACGATATGACATTCAATTTGGTTAAGTCCTCGATCGATTAGTATCTGTCAGCTCCATGTGTCGCCACACTTCCACCTCAGACCTATCAACCTGATCATCTTTCAGGGATCTTACTTCCTTGCGGAATGGGAAATCTCATCTTGAGGGGGGCTTCATGCTTAGATGCTTTCAGCACTTATCCCGTCCGCACATAGCTACCCAGCGATGCCCTTGGCAGAACAACTGGTACACCAGCGGTGCGTCCATCCCGGTCCTCTCGTACTAAGGACAGCTCCTCTCAAATTTCCTGCGCCCGCGACGGATAGGGACCGAACTGTCTCACGACGTTCTGAACCCAGCTCGCGTACCGCTTTAATGGGCGAACAGCCCAACCCTTGGGACCGACTACAGCCCCAGGATGCGATGAGCCGACATCGAGGTGCCAAACCTCCCCGTCGATGTGGACTCTTGGGGGAGATAAGCCTGTTATCCCCGGGGTAGCTTTTATCCGTTGAGCGATGGCCCTTCCATGCGGAACCACCGGATCACTAAGCCCGACTTTCGTCCCTGCTCGACTTGTAGGTCTCGCAGTCAAGCTCCCTTGTGCCTTTACACTCTGCGAATGATTTCCAACCATTCTGAGGGAACCTTTGGGCGCCTCCGTTACCTTTTAGGAGGCGACCGCCCCAGTCAAACTGCCCACCTGACACTGTCTCCCTGCCCGATAAGGGCAGCGGGTTAGAAGGTCAATACAGCCAGGGTAGTATCCCACCGATGCCTCCACCGAAGCTGGCGCTCCGGTTTCCAAGGCTCCTACCTATCCTGTACAAGCTGTACCAACATTCAATATCAGGCTGCAGTAAAGCTCCACGGGGTCTTTCCGTCCTGTCGCGGGTAACCTGCATCTTCACAGGTACTATAATTTCACCGAGTCTCTCGTTGAGACAGTGCCCAGATCGTTGCGCCTTTCGTGCGGGTCGGAACTTACCCGACAAGGAATTTCGCTACCTTAGGACCGTTATAGTTACGGCCGCCGTTTACTGGGGCTTCAATTCGCACCTTCGCATAAGCTAAGCGCTCCTCTTAACCTTCCAGCACCGGGCAGGCGTCAGCCCCTATACTTCGCCTTACGGCTTCGCAGAGACCTGTGTTTTTGCTAAACAGTCGCCTGGGCCTATTCACTGCGGCTCTCTCGGGCTTGCACCCTAACAGAGCACCCCTTCTCCCGAAGTTACGGGGTCATTTTGCCGAGTTCCTTAACGAGAGTTCTCTCGATCACCTTAGGATTCTCTCCTCGCCTACCTGTGTCGGTTTGCGGTACGGGCACCTCTCACCTCGCTAGAGGCTTTTCTTGGCAGTGTGGAATCAGGAACTTCGCTACTATATTTCACTCGCCATCACAGCTCAGCCTTTGCGGGAAACGGATTTGCCTATTTCCCAGCCTAACTGCTTGGACGCGGATATCCAATACCGCGCTTACCCTATCCTCCTGCGTCCCCCCATTGCTCAAACGGTGAGGAGGTGGTACAGGAATATCAACCTGTTATCCATCGCCTACGCCTTTCGGCCTCGGCTTAGGTCCCGACTAACCCTGAGCGGACGAGCCTTCCTCAGGAAACCTTAGGCATTCGGTGGAGGGGATTCTCACCCCTCTTTCGCTACTCATACCGGCATTCTCACTTCTAAGCGCTCCACGAGTCCTTCCGGTCTCGCTTCACAGCCCTTAGAACGCTCTCCTACCACTGTTCGCAAGAACAGTCCGCAGCTTCGGTGATACGTTTA
>NZ_CP150286.1:12500-35000 GCF_037982765.1 Bacillus sp. FSL K6-0138 | reverse complement strand
ACCGCCTGCGCGCGCTTTACGCCCAATAATTCCGGACAACGCTTGCCACCTACGTATTACCGCGGCTGCTGGCACGTAGTTAGCCGTGGCTTTCTGGTTAGGTACCGTCAAGGTACCGCCCTGTTCGAACGGTACTTGTTCTTCCCTAACAACAGAGTTTTACGATCCGAAAACCTTCATCACTCACGCGGCGTTGCTCCGTCAGACTTTCGTCCATTGCGGAAGATTCCCTACTGCTGCCTCCCGTAGGAGTCTGGGCCGTGTCTCAGTCCCAGTGTGGCCGATCACCCTCTCAGGTCGGCTACGCATCGTCGCCTTGGTGAGCCGTTACCCCACCAACTAGCTAATGCGCCGCGGGTCCATCTGTAAGTGGTAGCGAAAAGCCACCTTTTATGTTTGAACCATGCGGTTCAAACAAGCATCCGGTATTAGCCCCGGTTTCCCGGAGTTATCCCAGTCTTACAGGCAGGTTACCCACGTGTTACTCACCCGTCCGCCGCTGACCTAAGGGAGCAAGCTCCCGTCGGTCCGCTCGACTTGCATGTATTAGGCACGCCGCCAGCGTTCGTCCTGAGCCAGGATCAAACTCTCCATAAAAAAAGTTTGCAAATGACTACGCACGTTTATGTGCGATTTATTTGAATTAACAGGTACGTTTTGTCTTGTTTAGTTTTCAAAGAACTTCGTTGCCGCTCTCGAAGCGACTATAATATAGTAACATTTATTCAGAATGTCGTCAACAACTTTTTTTCAAAAAAATAATTCGTCATCAGCGACGAATATAAATTTAACACCTTAGAAGACAAATGTCAACAAAAAATTAAATTATAATAAACTGCTTAATCACAATAAGTGCCGCCACTCCCGGAATACCCAACAGCCCGCTGATTCCTGTCGTAATAACATTAATCGGCAAGTGAATTCCCATGCTCTCGCCAAACAGATTCACACAGAATAATAACAGCGCCCCGATGATAAATCGAACGGCAATTGTACCAGCCCATTTTAACGGTTTAAAGGAGGCTCCTGAAAAAAACAACAGGGCAACCAACGCCACAATTGCCCCAATGATAATAACAGATCCCATGAATCCCTCACTCCTCATTTTTTCTAGTACAAGCATATGAAGAGATTCATGAAAATAGACCGGCTACTTCCATCCGCCGAGTCTTAAATATCTTTTTTTGGCCTCACGCAAATAAAAAAAGTATTTTGCCTCGGCGACTTTTAACTCGTGAAGGACTTCAAGGGAAGGCTCAAGGCTGTTTTCAATCAGCCGCTTTTGTCTGTTCCATTCTTCCTTTTGCCTCATCAGCTGTTCCATCAATTTTTGATCAAATTCTTTTCTTAGCTTTTTTTTTCGAAGAAACCCCATGGTAATGCAATTCTCCTCCCTCTACATCTCACGTCTGCCTTCAAGCGCTTTAGAAAGAGTGACTTCATCTGCATATTCCAAATCGCCGCCGACTGGAAGTCCATGGGCAATGCGCGACAGCTTGATGCCTGATGGTTTTAAGAGCCTTGAAATGTACATGGCTGTAGCTTCTCCTTCTATATTTGGGTTTGTCGCGAGAATCACTTCCGTTACTTGATCATCCTGCAATCGTTTCAACAATTCGGGTATTTTAATGTCTTCCGGTCCGATGCCGTCCATCGGAGATATCGCCCCATGCAAAACATGGTACAATCCATCGTATTCTTTCATCTTTTCCATGGCAATGACGTCTTTCGGATCCTGAACAACGCATATCACCGATTTATCTCTTCTTGTATCTTCGCAAATATAGCAGGGATCCTGGTCTGTAATGTGCCCGCAAACCGAACAATACGTCAAATTGCGCTTTGCGTTTACCAATGCCTTTGCAAAATCTAATACAACATCTTCCTTCATACTGAGAACAAAAAAAGCCAGACGGACCGCTGTTTTGGGTCCGATCCCTGGCAATTTCATAAAGCTGTCGATCAGCTTTGATATTGGTTCAGGATACTGCATTATTATTTTCCTCCTAGAATAAACCCGGCATGTTCATTCCTTTTGTAAACTTACCCATCGTTTCATTTGTCACTTCGTCGACTTGTTTCAAAGCGTCGTTTGTCGCCGCAAGAACGAGGTCTTGAAGCATTTCCACATCTTCCGGATCAACGACTTCCTCTTTGATCACGACATCAATAATTTCTTTTTGCCCGTTTACTTTAACGGTGACCATGCCTCCGCCTGCTGTACCTTCAAGCACTTTCTCCGCAAGCTCTTCCTGCGCTTTTTGCATATCTTTCTGCATTTTTTGCATTTGTTTCATCATTTTTTGCATATTTCCCATTCCACCGCGCATACCTAAATCCACTCTCTTTCCTGTTTTTATTCTTTGATTTCAATCAGTTCCGCTCCGAACAGCTTTTTAGCTTCTGCTATCAGCGGATCCTCTTCTTCTTTGGTATTTGCATCTGAATCTTCCGGCTGGTGTTCCTGTAAAAATTCTTCTCTTATTTTACCCCATTGGGCTTCGGGAACGCCAACCATATCTATTCTTCTGCCAAGCATTCCGTCTAAAATTTGTTCCAGGTTTGTCCTGACGCCGTTATTGTCTTCGGCAACCATTTTACAGTGAATTTCATATTTAAATGAGAGGACGAATGCGGTTGAAGACGCCGCTACCGGTTCACTGTCATTCAAAAGGGCTGCATGGGACACCTTGTTTTGCTGTTTGAGCTGGGCAAGCAATTCCCCCCAGCATCCCTTGAGCTTTTCCAGGTCCGATCTTGTCGCCTCTTTTAATATTTCATGAATGCGGCCGACCGGCGCCTTGTATCCGCTTTTCACGCTTTTTTGCGGGCGCGGCGCTTCTTTTGGCTGATTCTGTGCTGGAGCTGCTTGGAATCCAGACGTTTTAAGCCTGTCGATTTCCTGTTCAAGCCGGCGAACTTTGTTGATAAGGTCTTCGATTTCCGGCTGTCCGGCAGAAGGCGCCTCTGCTTTCGCGCCCTGGCAAAGCTTCACGACCGCAACTTCAAAGAAAATGCGCGGGTGATTCGTCCATTTCATTTCCTGATGGCTTTTATTTAAAATATCAATCATTTCATAAAGAGCAGGTGCAGGAATTTGCTTTGACAGGTTTTGGAACGCTTCATCCACTTTCACCTTTTCAAGCACACCCTCTAAATCCGGCGCTGTCTGATAAAGGAGCATATCCCTGAAATAGAAAATCATATCCTCGATCAGTTTTGCCGGGTCTTTCCCCTGCTGAAGCAGCTCGTTCAATGTTTCCAAAGCATCGGAAACATTCTTTTCATGAAGGGACAATGCAAGCTTTCCGATATACGCTTGAGACACGGCGCCCGTGATCAGCAGCGCGTCATCAACCGTCAGCTCATCGCCGCTGAATGATATTGCTTGATCAAGCAGGCTTAACGCGTCCCTCATTCCTCCATCGGCAGCACTGGCGATAATTTCGAGTGCGCCGTCCTGAACCTTGAACTGCTCGGTTTCGACGATTTTTTTCATTCGTCCGACAATGACCTGTGACGTGATTCTTTTAAAATCAAAACGCTGACATCTTGAAATAATCGTTAACGGAATTTTGTGGGGCTCTGTTGTTGCAAGAATGAAAATACAGTGCTCAGGCGGTTCTTCAAGCGTTTTAAGAAGAGCGTTGAATGCGCCAATAGAAAGCATATGTACTTCATCTATGATATATACTTTATACGTGACACTGGACGGGGCGAATTTCACTTTGTCCCGGATGTCGCGAATTTCATCTACACCGTTATTGGATGCGGCGTCGATTTCAATGACGTCTGAAATTGCACCGCTTGTAATGCCTTTGCACGCGGAACATTCGTTACACGGTTCACTGACCGGAGCGCGCTCACAGTTTACAGCTTTGGCAAAAAGTTTTGCGGCGCTTGTTTTCCCTGTTCCTCTCGGTCCGGAAAACAGATAGGCGTGAGAGAATTTCTTTTGTAAAAGGGCATTTTGCAACGTTTTCGTGACGTGTTCCTGACCGACGACATCTTCAAACAACTGCGGCCTGAACACCCTATATAAAGCCTGATAACTCACAAACACGCCCTCCTCTTAATATCATCATCCTTATTATACATGAAGCTGCTTTCAATTCCAAAAGCTCTTATTAAGAAAAAAACCCATCTATTCGAAAATAGATGAGTTTGTAATTTGATGATTGATTTACCGTGCACCTTCTGTCGATTCGCTACCCTAAGCGTTACTTAAACAGTTAGCTCAGCCCAGGCAACCCTGCGGCACATGAGAGGTTCCACTTAATGCTGCTTCCTTCCGGACCTGACATGGTTCATGGATTCCCATTGCGCAGGACCCAAACGTCAACACCACTTGTTTAAGGCAGGCCTTACAGTAAACGAACCTCGAGAAAGGAATTCGGCCTCGCTCGAGCGGATTGCGAGTACAGGGCACCGCTACCTCCCCGCTTAGCACGGCAAAATAAATATCAAATTATGCTGATGCGTCTATTTATGACGCACACCTTAGTATAACTTATTTCATCCTTAATTGCAAATTTCTATCTCTGTGCTTTATTTTGCTTTTCTGCTTTCTTTTTCGCCCGAAGCTTCCTGAAAAAATCGCTCAGTAACAGGCCGCACTCTTCCTCCAAGACGCCTGTGACCACTTCCGCCTGATGATTAAACCTCTCTTCCTGAAGAAGGTTCATTAAAGTCCCTGCACAGCCGCCTTTTGGGTCAAACGCTCCAAAAACGACTTTTTCAACCCTTGAAAGCACGGCCGCTCCGGCGCACATCGGGCAGGGCTCAAGCGTAACATAAAGGACCGCTCTTTCAAGCCGCCATGTCCCAAGCTTTTTGCACGCTTCGTCTATGACAAGCATTTCTGCGTGCGCGAGGGATCTTTGCTCCGTTTCCCTCAAGTTGTGGGCGCGGGCAATGATTTCATCGTCGAGAACAAGTACGGCGCCGATCGGCACCTCTCCTTTTTCCTCGGCTTTTCTCGCTTCTTGAATGGCTTCTTTCATATAAAGCTCGTCTTGTGTCATCAGCACGCACTCTTTCAATGTTTTTTCTTCATCCGGAAAGGCTAACGTATAATAACAATCTGAAAGGAGGAGAGACCGACTTGTCCAAGTCAAATACCGCCCTTATTATTGTCGACATCATCAATGATTTTCAATTCGATATGGGTGACGCTCTTTCCGAAAAAACAGAGGCGATGGCCCCCGATCTCCTGGCGTTAAAGAAACATGCACACAGCATGAATTGGCCTATCATATACATTAATGACCATTTCGGAATTTGGCAAGCGGATATTGCTGCCATTATCAAGAAATGCAAAAATCGAAAAAGCAAAAACATCATCGACCTGCTGGCGCCGAGTGAAAACGACTATTTTCTCATCAAGCCTAAGCATTCGGCTTTTTACGGAACCGCACTCGACACGCTGTTAAACGAACTCGCTGTCAATCATCTGGTCATTACGGGAATCGCCGGCATATGCGTTCTGTTTACTGCAAACGATGCCTATATGCGGGAATACGACATTACGCTGCCGAAGGATTGCATCGCCTCAAACACCGAAAAAGACAACCGGTACGCAATCACGATAATGAAGGATGTCCTGTTTGCCAACATTACAACTTCCGGTGAGCTCATCAATGAAACTTAGAGCATGAAACACTTCTTTTTCTCATATAGTGGTAGCAATGAGAAAGGAGGCGTTTTCCATCCAAATCTACGTCGTGAAAAGAGGCGATTCGCTTTACACAATTGCCAATCGGTACAGAACCACGGTAAATGAAATTGTCGAGACAAATGAGATTCCAAATCCGAACCGTCTTGTTGTCGGACAAACCATCGTGATACCGATTGCCGGTCAATTTTACGAGGTAAGAGCAGGAGATACACTGGCATCGATCGCAGCCCGTTTTAACATGTCGGCGGCCGAGCTCGCCAGGATCAACCGCATGCGGCCAGACGCCGAGCTCCCTGTAGGGCTGTTATTGTACATTCCTCCTGGGCCAAAGCGAAATATAGAAGTAAATGCTTATATTGAACCGCGAGGAAACACAGTCAGCGCTGCTCTCCAGCAAGCGGCGAGAGAAGCTTCGCCATATCTGACCTATCTCGGAGCTTTTAGCTTTCAGGTTAGGCGTAACGGTACGCTGCGCGAGCCGCCGCTTACCGGGTTGAAGCAAATTGCCGACAGGCAGAACGTCACAATGATGATGATTGTGACCAATCTTGAGAACGATGCCTTCAGCGCCGAGCTCGGAAGGATCATCCTGACAGACGAGAACGTCAAAAACACATTGCTGAATCAAATTGTTATCACTGCCAGAAGATACGGATTCAGAGACATTCATTTTGACTTTGAATATTTAAGACCCCAGGACAGAGAGGCTTATAATCAATTTTTAAGAGAGGCGCGAGACCGCTTCAGACAGGAAGGCTGGCTGATTTCCACCGCTTTAGCGCCCAAAACAAGCGCGACGCAAGCCGGGCAATGGTATGAAGCTCACGATTACCGGGCGCATGGCCAAATTGTCGATTTCGTCGTATTAATGACGTATGAATGGGGATACAGCGGAGGACCGCCAATGGCCGTGTCGCCGATAGGGCCCGTCCGCAATGTCATTGAATATGCGCTCACAGAAATGCCCGCCAATAAAATCGTTATGGGCCAAAATTTATACGGCTATGATTGGACGCTTCCCTATAAACCGGGCGGACCGCCCGCAAAAGCCATCAGCCCCCAGCGAGCGATCACGATTGCCAGCGAGAATAACGCATCTATTTTATTCGATGAAGAAGCCCAGGCCCCGCATTTCCGCTATACAGACAAAGCGGGCAAACAGCACGAAGTCTGGTTCGAGGATGCAAGATCGATCCAAGCTAAATTCAATCTGATTAAAGAATTAAACTTAAGGGGAATCAGCTATTGGAAGCTCGGCTTGTCATTCCCGCAAAACTGGCTCCTGATCGCCGATCAATTTAATATTGTAAAAGAGACGTTCCCACGTTAACGGAACGTTTTTTTCATGGGCAAAAGAAAAGGATGTGATACAATATGAATGTTGAAAATCAAAAGCAAACGCTTATCCAAGTAGGAGGACACCTATGAAAAGAGCCCCTTTTATTGCTGTCGAAGGTCCCATCGGGGCGGGAAAAACAACATTGGCCAGCATGCTTTCAGAAACGCTCTCCTTGTCCCTTGTTAAGGAAATTGTCGAAGAAAACCCTTTTCTCGGCAAATTTTATGAGGATAAAGACGAATGGAGCTTTCAACTGGAAATGTTTTTCCTCTGCAATCGCTACAAACAGCTTGAAGACGCTGAAAAAGAGTTTTTACATAAAAACAAACCCGTCATTTCCGACTACCATATTTATAAAAATCTCATTTTTGCGGAACGGACGTTAACAGGCAGAAAGCTTGAGAAATACAGAAAAATTTACGGACTGCTCACAGAGGACTTGCCGAAGCCGAATATCATCATTTATATTCGCGCAAGCCTTCCGACTTTATTAAAGAGGATCAAAAAGCGGGGACGGTCTTTTGAACAGCAGATGGACGAGCAGTATTTGGAACAGCTGATCGAAGACTACGAGACTGCAATCAAACAAATCAAAGAAGCTGAACCAACGTTGCCGATTATCGAAATAAACGGTGATCAGGATGATTTTGTTTTATCTAAAGAAGTTTTTCAGCGAATTGCCGATCAAGTAAAGGAGTATATACAATGACTGTACACGATATTCCGAAAGACGCCATCATTACCGTCGCAGGCACGGTGGGAGTGGGGAAATCTACATTAACAAAAGAGCTTGCAAAAAGGCTCGGCTTTAAAACATCACTTGAAAATGTCGTGAATAATCCTTATTTGGAGGCTTTTTATAACGACTTCGAACGCTGGAGTTTTCATTTGCAGATTTTCTTTTTGGCAGAACGGTTCAAAGAGCAAAAATATATTTTTGAATCTGGAGGCGGCTTTGTCCAGGACCGCTCCATTTACGAAGATACAGGTATTTTTGCGAAAATGCATGCCGATAAAGGAACGATGTCAAAAATCGACTATAAAACCTACACGAGCCTGTTTGAAGCGATGGTGATGACGCCATACTTCCCTCACCCTGATGCCCTTATATACCTGGAAGGCGATTTGGAGAAAATCCTCGACCGCATCCAAAAACGCGGACGGGAAATGGAGCTCCAGACAGACCGGTCCTACTGGGAGGAAATGTATACAAGGTACGAAAACTGGATCAGCGGCTTTAACGCCTGTCCTGTCGTAAGGGTCAACATAGAGGAATACGATTTATTGAACAATTCCGCCTCCTTGGACCCCATTATCGAAAAAATTAGCAAAGTCATTCAAAGATAGATATGAAAAAAGGGTATATATTGACGGCTTGATTCACGCCGCAGAGGTTCAGCCGCCCGAATACTCCATTCAGGGAATTTTTTATGGACAAGGCCAACATGTTGTTCTACAATGACAATATATAGTCGATACACAATCAGTATACGGTTCCTGTTCACAATTACAGCACACATGAATATAATTTATTCTAAAGAGTATACTGTGAATACAAAAAGATCGAAGATGCTGGTAACATCTCCGATCGGCAATAGAATAGCTCCTGTAAGGGAGTCGGCTTTGTCCTAAATGTTAGAAGTGGAACGCCCGGATGTAGGAGTCAGGGGCGTTCTACTTTTTTTTCGTGAAATTATAGGCCAGCGTCAGAATCCCTACAATCAGGATTCCAAAGGAAAGCATCAATTGAATTGCACTTTCTACAGCCATATTTTCTCACCTCCCTTCTTCCATATATGGAGGTGAGCCGAACGCCCCTACAAAAAGCCGATCTATCGCTAATTTTTACTTTATAGGAACTTATTAGAAAACACAAGACCCCCGGCCCTTTTCGGTTCAGGGTTTGGGGGCAATTTTCTCCAGATTCGCCAGCCATGCTGTTATCGTTAGAATATAAAAAAACCGCTGCCTCATCCGGGCAGCGGCAACACAATCTCCAATTTATGCTTAGTCAATCACTAAAATGCAAATCAATAATGGCGGAGGAAGAGGGATTCGAACCCCCGCGGGCTTTGACACCCCTGTCGGTTTTCAAGACCGATCCCTTCAGCCAGACTTGGGTATTCCTCCGTATCGACAAGAATTAATATAACATGTCCCATATTTCTGAGTCAAGGGTATTTTTAATAAAAATTTAATTTTATTGATCGTTCACTTATAATGATATAAAAGACATGATAAAGGTGATGACGATGTGGCGAGATTTTCCGGGAAAGTATACATATAACAAGCCTGCTGAAACCGCAAAACTGGAGGAGATCAAACAGACATTCAACATTGATCTCCCGGAAGAATTGGAAAGCCTGCTGAAAGAAACCGATGGCATAAACGATGAATTCGGATGCCATCTCATTTGGTCCGCAGACCGGATCATAGACGAAAACAAAGAGCTGAGAAACAGCGAAATTTTTAAAGATTTGTATATGCCATTTGATTGTCTCTTATTTATCGCTGACGCAGGAAACGGCGATTTATTTGGTTATTCCATTTTAAACGGTTCCATCCAAAGAGACGATATATACGTTTGGAATCATGAAGACGACAGCCGTACGTGGGTTGCCCCCACTTTAAAACAATTTATCGAATGGTGGATCGACGGAAAAATCCTCATATGAAAAACAACTGGACAGGAGCACCGGCAAAATGAACTATCTCTCAAAAGAACTCGCTGCGGAAATTGTTGATAGAACGATGTCGATTATTCGACATAATATCAATATTATGAATGAAAACGGGGTGATCATCGCCTCCGGGGATCGTTCAAGAATCGGCTATGAACATGCGGGGGCAAAGGATGCCCTTTCTGGCAAAAGCGGAATCAGCATTTCGCCGGACGAATGCTCCGATTTAGCCGGGACAAAACCGGGCGTGAACCTTCCGATCGTATTTCATGATGAAATCATCGGAGTCATCGGCATTACGGGGGCTCCGTCTGAGGTCAGTCCATACGGGGAACTTGTCAAAATGGCGGCGGAAATGACCGTGGAACAAGCATTTTTGACAAAACAGCTGACATGGGACCAAAGGCTTCGGGAGGAAACGGTTATTCAAATGCTCCATGGTGCGGATTTGTCATCCCTTGACTGCCTGGGACGCGCCGAGCGTTTGCAAATTCCGCTCGAAGGCAGACGATTATGCCTCGTGTTTGAGCTTCCTTCCGCCGATTTGAAGCCGGACTTTATCAAAGGCCTCGAAAAGCAGCTAAGGCCCCGAGACCTTTATACCAATGTTTCACTGACGGAAATCGCCGTTCTCTTGGCAGATGAGCCGGGGAGGAGCCGGTCTGACACCTTTATGATATGGAAAGATTGGCTGAGCAGCTGGAAGGATATCAGAGGAGCATGCGGAGAACAAGCTGAGCAGCTCAACCAGCTTCCCTTTTCGTACCAAAGTGCAAAACAAACCTTGTACATTGCCGATAAGGCGGGAACCCGCAATCATTTTTACGACTACCGCGATTTCGCCGTCCCTGTGCTTCTCTCAAACATCCGCCATCCACATCAGGAAATCCATTTCAGAAAGATCTGGGATCGGCTTTCACATGCAGATCAAAAAGGCGATTTGATGAAAACCCTTCTCTGCTACATCGAGGAAAACGGAGAAATCGGTGTAGTTGCTTCAAAACTGTTTATTCACCGAAATACATTATCCTATCGTTTAAAGAAAATTAAAGCGGCAACTGGATGCGATCCAAAAAATCTGGAGGATCTGTTTAAGCTGTATACGGCAATGATGCTTTTTGCAAATTGTGCAAGTGAACAATTTTGCGATGGTTCAGATCGTTAAAATCCGTTTGCCTGACCAATTCCCCCTCCATCAGAAAGCGTTTACAATCTAAGTTGTAGGGGGGATGCAGTGTGGATATTCAAATAAACGCTATTGGCGCTCTTTGCGCTTTAGCGATTTCGATCTTTCTCATTTTAAAAAAGGTGCCTCCGGCTTATGGAATGATGATTGGAGCGTTGGCCGGAGGTTTAATCGGCGGTGCGAATGTCATTGAAACGACAGATTTAATGATAGCAGGGGCCAAAACGATGATTCCTGCCGTGCTTCGTATTTTGGCGGCCGGCATCCTCGCCGGTGTCCTGATCCAATCAGGGTCAGCTGCAGTCATTGCCGAAACGATCGTCAAAAAAATCGGCGAAAAACGGGCATTGCTTGCGCTGACGCTGGCGACAGCAATCTTAACAGCGGTCGGCGTTTTCGTCGATGTTGCAGTCATCACCGTTGCCCCGATCGCCCTGGCCATCGCCAAACGGACATCAACCAGCAAAGCCGCCATTCTTTTGGCGATGATCGGCGGCGGGAAAGCCGGGAATATCATGTCTCCCAATCCCAATGCAATCGCCGCTTCAGATGCGTTTCACATCCCTTTGACATTCGTGATGGCAGCCGGGATCATTCCCGCCGTTTTCGGATTGGGCGCGGCATATTTGTTAGCAAAACGGCTGGCCAACAAAGGAACATATACGTCTTCTGCAGAAATTGAAAGCAATGGCCATGAACATGCCCCCTCGTTTTGGGCGGCAATCAGCGGGCCGGCTGCTGCCATTCTTTTATTGGCTTTAAGACCGGCCGCAGGAATTACCATTGATCCGATGATCGCACTCCCGGCCGGGGGGCTTGTGACGGCTATCGCCTCTGGACAAGCCGGGAAGCTGAAAGATTTTGCCGCTTCCGGCCTCTCTAAAATGTCAGGCGTTGCCATTATGCTGATTGGTACGGGAACACTCGCCGGGATGATCGCGAATTCAGAGCTCAATTCGTTGATCACGGACAGCCTTGTCGGTTTGGGTCTGCCGCCTTTTCTTTTGGCGCCGATTTCAGGCATTTTGATGTCTATGGCTACAGCTTCGACAACCGCAGGCACCGCTGTCGCCAGCAGCGTGTTCGGGCCGACGCTTGTCGACCTCGGCGTCTCCCGCCTTGCAGGCGCTGCCATGATTCACGCCGGTGCGACAGTCCTTGATCACCTGCCTCACGGAAGTTTTTTTCATACGACAGGAGGCAGCGTATTCATGCCGATGAAAAAACGCCTTGCACTCATTCCTTACGAAACGGCCATCGGTTTGGTTTTAACGATCATATCGACGCTGATTTTCGGTGTTTTTCAATTTTTTAAGTAAGAAGGAGCGGAAAGTATGAAAATCGTGATCGCACCAGATTCATTTAAGGAAAGCATGACCTCCATGGAGGCTGCCGACAGCATTGAAAAGGGCTTTGCAACCGTTCTGCCTGAGACGGAATATGTCAAAATTCCGGTCGCAGACGGAGGTGAAGGAACCGCTCAAGCATTGGTTGATGCGACCGGCGGGAAATTGATCCGCAAAACGGTAACAGGTCCTCTCGGAACGCCGGTTGAGGCGGTTTACGGGCTGCTTGGAGACGGAAAAACGGCCGTGATTGAAATGGCGGAGGCGTCAGGCCTTCATCTCGTTCCTCCCGATCAGCGCAACCCGCTGGTGACGACGACGAGGGGAACGGGAGAACTGATCCTCGATGCCGCAGAAAAGGGCGCGCTTCACATTATCATCGGGCTCGGAGGCAGTGCGACAAACGACGGCGGGGCGGGCATGGCGAGCGCACTCGGCGTGAAATTTTTAAACAAAGACGGCCGCGAGATTGGTGACGGCGGCGGTTCATTGTCTCAAATTGCTGCGATCAATACGGACGGAATGCATCCAAAATTAAAGGACGTCGTATTTGAAGCAGCTTGTGACGTCGACAACCCTCTGACAGGTCCCAATGGGGCATCCGCCGTATTCGGACCGCAAAAAGGAGCATCGGACGACATGGTTGCGCTATTGGATGACAACTTGAAGCATTATGCTCGCGCCATCAAGAAGGAAATGAAGTGTGAGGCCGATTCCCTTCCCGGTGCCGGAGCGGCGGGCGGCTTAGGTGCGGGCCTCAAGGCTTTTTTAAAAGCGGAATTGAAAAGCGGTGTCGACATTGTGCTGGACACCCTGTCTTTCTCTGAACGGATAAAAGGAGCGGACCTCGTGATCACGGGAGAAGGGAAAATAGACGGCCAATCGATTCACGGCAAAACGCCGGTCGGTGTCGCAAGCCGGGCCTCGCGGGAAGGCATTCCGGTCATCGCTGTCGCCGGCTCTCTCGGTGAAGGCTGTGAACTCGTTTATGACAAAGGGATTTCGGCTCTTTTTTCCATTGTGCCGGGGACGCGTACGTTGGAGGATTCGCTCGCCAATGGAAAAACGTATCTCGAACATTGCGCGCGGAATATCGCCGCCGTCTGGTCGTTAAAATAAAAAAGGTGCGCCTGATTCGCGCACCTTTTTTCATTATGCTTTAATGACTTCTCTATTTCCCATATAAGGGCGGAGAATTTCAGGGATGACGACGCTTCCGTCTTCCTGCTGATAGTTCTCCAGCAAGGCGGCGACTGTTCGCCCGACCGCCAGGCCTGAGCCGTTTAACGTATGAACGTGTTCAGGCTTTCCTTTTGCTTCCCTTCTGAATCTGATATTGGCCCGTCTTGCCTGAAAGGCTTCAAAGTTGCTGCAAGAGGAGATTTCACGATACGTATTCTGGCTCGGTATCCAGACTTCGATATCGTATTTTTTCGCTGCTGTAAAGCCTAGATCTCCCGTACACATGCTCATCACGCGGTATGGCAGCCCGAGCAGCTGAAGCACCTTTTCAGCCTGATTTGTCAGCTTTTCAAGCTCCTCATAAGAATCCTCAGGTTTAACAAATTTCACGAGCTCCACTTTGTTGAATTGATGCTGGCGAATCAATCCGCGCGTGTCTCTTCCGGCAGAGCCGGCTTCTGAACGGAAGCAGGCGCTAAACGCGGCATAATTGATCGGCAGCTCGTCAGCCGCTAAAATTTCGTCGCGATGCATGTTCGTCACCGGCACTTCCGCCGTCGGAATCAGAAAATAGTCCTCTTCCCTGATTTTAAAAGCATCCTCTTCAAACTTAGGAAGCTGCCCTGTGCCCGTCATGCTCGTCCGGTTCACCATGTAAGGAGGTAGCACCTCTGTATAGCCGTATTCATCGACATGGAGGTCAAGCATAAAGTTAAATAAGGCACGTTCAAGCCGTGCGCCAAGCCCTTTATAGAAAACAAAGCGGCTTCCCGTCACTTTTCCGGCACGCTCAAAATCGAGAATCTCAAGCTGGTCGGCAATTTCCCAATGAGGCTTCGCTTCAAAAGAAAATTCGGGAACCTCGCCCCATTTGCGCACTTCGACATTATCGTCTTCTGTCTCGCCGACAGGCACAGACTCGTGAGGGATGTTCGGAATGGACAGCATGATTCTTTCTAAAGAAGCTTCGACTGTTCTTAAGCTTTCATCAAGCGTTTTAATCTCTTCGCCGACTTCGCGCATTTCTTTAATCAGATGGTCTGCATCCTTTTTCTCGCGTTTTAAAGCCGCCACCTGCTGGGAGACCTCATTGCGCTTTCCTTTCAATTCTTCTACTTTGACGATCAATTCTCTTCTTTTTGCATCCAATTCTTCAAATTGATCAAAATCTGTTAAATCTTCTCCTCTGTGGGCAAGCTTTTGTTTGATCTCTTGTAAATTTGCCCGCAGCAGCTTCACGTCAAGCATCTGCCTCGCTCCTTTTTACTGTTTTTGATCGAAAAAAAGAGAGCCCTGGTCCCCTTATGTGTAAAGGGACGAGAGCTCTCGCGTTGCCACCCTGATTGAAAACGGGACGTGTCGTACGCCGTTTTCCGCTTCGTTTCATAACGGTCTTCCCGTAAATGCCTACTTGAATGTTCAGCATTTCGCTCAAGGATGGATTCGGACAGCATCTTTCGCCGATTCGCACCAACCATCGGCTCTCTTGGAAAGAGAGGCTTCCTACTGCTTCCTGTCAACGCTTTTCGATCTGTAATTGTCCTTTTAATGTACTACAAGTTTTCACAGCTTTCAACTGTTTTATACGACGGCTTCTTTTTTATGCTGTTCCGCCATGTCAATGAAAAGCTTGGTTATTCTGTCATCATCCGTCAATTCTGGATGGAACGAACAGCCGAGCAGGTTCCCTTGTTTGGCAGCAACGATTCTTCCGTCATGCTCAGAAAGAACTTCGACGTCTGCACCCGCCTCTAAAATGTGAGGGGCACGGATAAATACGCCGGTAAACGGTCTGTCCAGCCCTTTAACCGTTAAATCCGCTTCAAAGCTGTCCCTCTGCCTTCCGAAGGAGTTGCGCTCCACCGTTACATTCAAGACGCCAAGATGAGCATCGTCAGATCCGGCGATTTTCTTCGCCAGGATAATCAAACCCGCACAAGTTCCAAACATCGGCTTTCCGGACGCGGCAAATTCCTGAAGAGGCTTCATAAACTGATACGTATCGATGAGGCGCCTCATCGTCGTGCTTTCTCCTCCCGGTAAAATAAGACCGTCGATTTCCTTCAGGTCTTCGGGCCATTTCACCACTTTTCCGGCCGCTCCGCATGCTTCAATTGAACGAATGTGTTCTCTTACCGCTCCCTGAAGTCCAAGTACACCAATTGTCAGCATGTAAAACCGTCTCCTTACATTACCAGCCGCGTTCTTGCATACGCTGTTCTGGCAGCAGATTTGAAATTTCGATCCCTTTCATTGCAGTTCCAAGCTCTTTTGAAAGCTCGGCGATCAGTTTGTAGTCTGTGTAATGCGTTGTCGCTTCAACGATTGCTTTCGCAAATTTTGCAGGATTATCGGATTTAAAGATACCGGATCCTACGAACACGCCGTCAGCGCCAAGCTGCATCATCAAAGCAGCGTCAGCAGGCGTTGCCACGCCGCCGGCTGCGAAGTTTACAACAGGAAGGCGTCCTTCAGCTTTAATTTGTTTTAACAGCTCATAAGGAGCGCCGAGATTTTTCGCTTCTGTCATCAGCTCGTCATCGCTCATGCCGACTACTTTGCGCACTTGAGCGTTCACTTTTCTCATATGGCGGACGGCTTCAACGATATTTCCCGTTCCCGGCTCGCCTTTTGTGCGAAGCATGGAAGCTCCCTCTCCGATCCGGCGTGCTGCCTCTCCAAGATCGCGGCATCCGCATACGAACGGAACGGTAAATTCGCTTTTATTTAAGTGGAATTCCTCGTCGGCCGGAGTCAAAACTTCGCTTTCATCAATATAATCAACGCCAAGCGCTTCAAGAACGCGCGCTTCAACGATATGTCCGATGCGTGCTTTCGCCATAACCGGAATCGACACTGCGTTCATGACTTCCTCGACGATTGTCGGATCTGCCATACGGGCAACCCCGCCAGCCGCACGGATATCAGCCGGAACACGTTCAAGCGCCATAACAGCGACGGCTCCTGCTTCTTCAGCGATTTTTGCTTGTTCAGCATTGACAACGTCCATGATGACGCCGCCCTTTTGCATTTCTGCCATACCGCGTTTTACACGTTCAGTACCTGTTTGAGCCATTGTAGGATCCCCCTATTGATAGAATTGTCAGATTTAATCTTATTGTATCCTATAATTCCGCAAAATCATATGGAAAAACACGAAGATTATTTCTATTTTAATATCAAATCGTTTGGATTGTAAATGTGAAATTACAGCAAAGAGCCCTAATCATAGAGCTCTTTGCTATTAAAACCAGCCGGTTACCGTTTCAACGATGCTGTTCCAGATTCCGGCGAAAAATCCGCCGATGCTGCGCATCGTTAAGACAAACCAGTTTGCTTTCTCATCATTTTCTTTTGTTACCAATTTCACACCTGATACATCGCTGCCGACGTAGCCGTAATCCTTCTGATCTCCCGTATAAGCAGCCGTCAATGTTCCGACTTTTTCACCCTTTTTCACAGGTGCGGAAAGCTCTTTCTTATCAAGCGTGACTTTTGCCTTATAGTTCTTCTCTTCGCCGTTTTTCACAGGGATCGAAAAAGCTTTCTCCGTTACGATCGCGACTTCCTGATCTTTCCCCTGGTCGACTTTAACCGTTTCATTGCCTTTTACTTGATCGCCTTTTGCATACAGCTCTTTCATCGTGAAATTTTTAAAAGCATAATCCAGCATTTTTTTCGTTTGATCAAAACGTCCAGTGTGGATGTTGCCTTTTGCGTTAAGCACGACGGAAATCACGCGCATGCCGTTTCTTTCGGCAGTCGCGGTGAAACAAGATCCTGCAGAATCGGTTGAGCCTGTTTTCAGTCCGTCAACGCCTTTATATTCCTGAACCAGGCCTTTCAGCATAAAGTTCCAGTTCGGCATGTCCATTTCATCGTCTGTGCCTTTTCTGAACTTTGTTTTTGCAATGCTTGCCGTATCCAGGATTTCAGGGTAATCCTTGATCAAATGGTCGGCAAGAATCGCCATGTCTTTTGCAGAAACTTCATTTTCTTCATCAACGCTTCCCACCGGTTGTTTTCCGTGAAGGTCTTTGTTTGCCAAACCTGTCGCATTGACAAATTTGAAATTTTTCATGCCAAGTTCTTTTGCTTTTTTATTCATTTGTTCAACAAAGTTCTTTTCAGAACCCGCTACAACTTCCGAAAGCGCGATTGCCGCAGCATTTGCTGAGTAAATAGCGGTCGCCTGGTAAAGCTCTTTCACGGTATAAGAGCCGTCTTTGCGAAGCGGAACGTTGGACAATGAACGGTCTTGAGAAATTTCATACACGTAATCATCCGGTGTATATGTTTGATCCCATTTCACTTTGCCCTCATGAATCGCTTCCAAAAGAAGATACTCCGTCATCATTTTCGCCATGCTGGCAACAGGAAGACGCTGGTCGGCATTTTTGCTGTACAGCACTTTCCCTGATGACGCCTCAATCAAAATGGCCGCCTTTGCGTTTACATTAATTGGATCATTTGCAGCCTTTGCGTTTGATATAGGAGAAAATGCTCCTATCACCACTGCAAAAGCAACAACTAACATGATCAGCTGTTTGAATTTCTTGCTTTTCAAATTGTATACCTCCGCTTTTCATCGTACTCAATCTATGTAAAAGCCATAAAAGACATTTTTCAACACAACATCATAAATTTTATCATAATGAAGCAAAAAAAAATAGACAGAGTATCACTCTGTCTACAGTTTAATTTTTGTCACTTTTGATTAAGAAATGGTATAGTTAGGCGATTCTTTGGTAATTTGAACATCGTGCGGGTGGCTTTCCCTGAGGCCGGCGCCTGTCATCCGAATGAATTGCGTGTCTTCTCTTAAAGCCTGCAAATCCTTCGTTCCGCAATAGCCCATGCCTGATTTCAGACCGCCGACAAGCTGATAAATCGTATCGGCAACAGGTCCTTTGTAAGGCGTGCGGCCTTCGATGCCTTCAGGGACGAATTTTTTGTTTTCTTCTTGGAAGTAGCGGTCTTTGCTTCCTTTTTCCATGGCAGCGACAGAGCCCATGCCGCGGTACACTTTAAAGCGTCTGCCTTGATAAATTTCCGTTTCGCCGGGGCTTTCAGATGTACCGGCAAGAAGGCTTCCAAGCATGACGGCATGTCCGCCTGAAGCCAATGCTTTTACAATGTCACCGGAATACTTGATTCCGCCGTCTGCGATAATGGCAGCTCCGTGCTTTCTCGCTTCAGTCGCACAATCATAAATCGCAGTCACTTGCGGAACGCCGACTCCCGCTACGACACGGGTCGTACAGATTGATCCAGGTCCGATACCCACTTTGACCACGTCTGCACCGGCGTCGATCAGCGCTTTCGTTCCTTCTGCGGTCGCAACGTTTCCTGCAATGATATTCAGCTCCGGATACGTGTCACGGATTTTTTTGACCGTATTCAGAACGCCTTGAGAATGGCCGTGTGCCGTATCGACGACAATCACGTCAACATTGGCTTCGACAAGCTTTTTGACGCGCGTCATCGTGTCGCCTGTTACGCCGACCGCAGCCCCAACCAGCAGGCGGCCGTGAACATCTTTCGCTGAGTTCGGGAACTCAATGACTTTCTCAATATCTTTGATGGTGATAAGACCTTTTAACACACCTTGATCATCTACAAGAGGGAGTTTTTCGATTTTATATTTCTGAAGGATTTTTTCTGCCTCGTCTAACGTTGTGCCGACAGGAGCAGTGACCAGCTCTTCTTTTGTCATCACATCGCTGATTTTCATGGAATAATCAGAAATAAATCGAAGATCGCGGTTTGTAATGATTCCGACCAGCTTCTGGTCTTCGCTGTTATCGACAATCGGAACGCCGGAAATTCTGTATTTGCCCATTAAATGCTCTGCATCAAATAC
Organism: Bacillus sp. FSL K6-0138; assembly: GCF_037982765.1. NCBI lineage: Bacteria > Bacillati > Bacillota > Bacilli > Caryophanales > Bacillaceae > Bacillus > Bacillus sp. FSL K6-0138. The sequence goes on along the minus strand of NZ_CP150286.1, from coordinate 15,726 downwards.
TTGATGTTCGGGTGTCAGGAAAAACGGATTCGTAATGACGCCCCGCTCTGAACGCTTCACCTTGTCAACTTGTTCAGCCTGCTGTTCGATCGACATGTTTTTGTGGATGATGCCAAGTCCGCCCTGCCTTGCCATTGCAATGGCCATTTCAGCTTCTGTAACGGTATCCATACCTGCACTGATAATCGGAACATTCAGTTTGAGAGATGGAGTAAGCTCAACCGATAAATTCACGTCGCGCGGAAGAACTTCTGATTTAGCCGGAATAAGCAATACATCATCAAACGTTAAGCCTTCTTTTGAAAATTTGCTTTCCCACATTAGTAAATCCCCCTCTTTTCGGCAAAATATTATATGTAGATTATCAACTTGAAAACCGACTGTCAAGAAAGCGACAAACAGTTGTAATTTTTAGAAAATATTCATGAGGGAAGTGGAGTTTATGCGAAATAAGGGATGGAAAGAACTAGAGCTGTTTTACTCCGTGGAGACATCCCAGCATTTTCTAGAAAAGGTATATAAAAATCACGATATGGACGATCCGAAAAGAAACTCTTATAAAAATGGAGAACGGTTCATTTTCTTTCTCAAACATGCTGAAGCCTTCTACAAACAGGCAAAACTGGCTTCTATTGAAATTAAGCCGATTCTGTTATTTTACGGAATGGCCCAGCTTTTAAAAGCTTGCATATTAACTTCAGATCCTTCCTATCCAAGCCACACCTCTGTGCTTGCACACGGCGTCACCACGAGAAAACGAAAAAAACAAAATTATCGTTTTTATGAAGATGAAGTGAAAATTCAAAGAAATGGGCTATGCATGCATGTCATTCAATCCTTATTTCAATTAAAGGGCCTTGAAGACGAACGCTTCAGCATGAAGCAGCTTTTAGCCAACATACCGGAAATCAATAAAGTGCTGTCATTTCAAAGGAGAGAAAATCCGATGGTGAAAGTGTCGGTGCAAGACGGCAGCATCAGACTCCCCCAGCATACAGCAGATGCTTATAACATGTCAGCCAAACGATTCATCGAACATGTCGAATACCATTTAAATTGGAATTTTATTGGAGAAGACCACGGCAGCTTCGTTTTTTCTTCAGACCAAAAGGAAGCTCATCCATGCACTTCGACGAGTTTGCTTTTTGACCTTGAGAATGAAGCGTATTTCTTTCCCGCCGCCCGCGACCGGTTTTTAAAACTTCCGGAAATATTGGTTCATTACTTGATTGCCTACAATCTGAGCATGATCGCCAGATATGAAACGGAATGGTGGTACGACCTTCTTCTGCAATGCTCAAGTGACGACTATGTCATCATTCAGCAGTTTTTACATATAACCGAAAGAAAATTTCCATACTATATCGCCAAACTGCTATTAAGAAAAAAAGAATACAGCAAAAAAGGCCAGCTTTACTAAGCTGGCCTTTCGGGTTGCTTGGCGGCGTCCTACTCTCACAGGGGGAAACCCCCAACTACCATCGGCGCTGAAGAGCTTAACTTCCGTGTTCGGCATGGGAACGGGTGTGACCTCTTCGCCATCGCCACCAAACTTATATTGAGAGGTGTTCTCTCAAAACTAGATAACGATATGACATTCAATTTGGTTAAGTCCTCGATCGATTAGTATCTGTCAGCTCCATGTGTCGCCACACTTCCACCTCAGACCTATCAACCTGATCATCTTTCAGGGATCTTACTTCCTTGCGGAATGGGAAATCTCATCTTGAGGGGGGCTTCATGCTTAGATGCTTTCAGCACTTATCCCGTCCGCACATAGCTACCCAGCGATGCCCTTGGCAGAACAACTGGTACACCAGCGGTGCGTCCATCCCGGTCCTCTCGTACTAAGGACAGCTCCTCTCAAATTTCCTGCGCCCGCGACGGATAGGGACCGAACTGTCTCACGACGTTCTGAACCCAGCTCGCGTACCGCTTTAATGGGCGAACAGCCCAACCCTTGGGACCGACTACAGCCCCAGGATGCGATGAGCCGACATCGAGGTGCCAAACCTCCCCGTCGATGTGGACTCTTGGGGGAGATAAGCCTGTTATCCCCGGGGTAGCTTTTATCCGTTGAGCGATGGCCCTTCCATGCGGAACCACCGGATCACTAAGCCCGACTTTCGTCCCTGCTCGACTTGTAGGTCTCGCAGTCAAGCTCCCTTGTGCCTTTACACTCTGCGAATGATTTCCAACCATTCTGAGGGAACCTTTGGGCGCCTCCGTTACCTTTTAGGAGGCGACCGCCCCAGTCAAACTGCCCACCTGACACTGTCTCCCTGCCCGATAAGGGCAGCGGGTTAGAAGGTCAATACAGCCAGGGTAGTATCCCACCGATGCCTCCACCGAAGCTGGCGCTCCGGTTTCCAAGGCTCCTACCTATCCTGTACAAGCTGTACCAACATTCAATATCAGGCTGCAGTAAAGCTCCACGGGGTCTTTCCGTCCTGTCGCGGGTAACCTGCATCTTCACAGGTACTATAATTTCACCGAGTCTCTCGTTGAGACAGTGCCCAGATCGTTGCGCCTTTCGTGCGGGTCGGAACTTACCCGACAAGGAATTTCGCTACCTTAGGACCGTTATAGTTACGGCCGCCGTTTACTGGGGCTTCAATTCGCACCTTCGCATAAGCTAAGCGCTCCTCTTAACCTTCCAGCACCGGGCAGGCGTCAGCCCCTATACTTCGCCTTACGGCTTCGCAGAGACCTGTGTTTTTGCTAAACAGTCGCCTGGGCCTATTCACTGCGGCTCTCTCGGGCTTGCACCCTAACAGAGCACCCCTTCTCCCGAAGTTACGGGGTCATTTTGCCGAGTTCCTTAACGAGAGTTCTCTCGATCACCTTAGGATTCTCTCCTCGCCTACCTGTGTCGGTTTGCGGTACGGGCACCTCTCACCTCGCTAGAGGCTTTTCTTGGCAGTGTGGAATCAGGAACTTCGCTACTATATTTCACTCGCCATCACAGCTCAGCCTTTGCGGGAAACGGATTTGCCTATTTCCCAGCCTAACTGCTTGGACGCGGATATCCAATACCGCGCTTACCCTATCCTCCTGCGTCCCCCCATTGCTCAAATGGTGAGGAGGTGGTACAGGAATATCAACCTGTTATCCATCGCCTACGCCTTTCGGCCTCGGCTTAGGTCCCGACTAACCCTGAGCGGACGAGCCTTCCTCAGGAAACCTTAGGCATTCGGTGGAGGGGATTCTCACCCCTCTTTCGCTA
>NZ_CP150286.1:0-10000 GCF_037982765.1 Bacillus sp. FSL K6-0138 | reverse complement strand
CACATCTCTACGCATTTCACCGCTACACGTGGAATTCCACTCTCCTCTTCTGCACTCAAGTTCCCCAGTTTCCAATGACCCTCCCCGGTTGAGCCGGGGGCTTTCACATCAGACTTAAAGAACCGCCTGCGCGCGCTTTACGCCCAATAATTCCGGACAACGCTTGCCACCTACGTATTACCGCGGCTGCTGGCACGTAGTTAGCCGTGGCTTTCTGGTTAGGTACCGTCAAGGTACCGCCCTGTTCGAACGGTACTTGTTCTTCCCTAACAACAGAGTTTTACGATCCGAAAACCTTCATCACTCACGCGGCGTTGCTCCGTCAGACTTTCGTCCATTGCGGAAGATTCCCTACTGCTGCCTCCCGTAGGAGTCTGGGCCGTGTCTCAGTCCCAGTGTGGCCGATCACCCTCTCAGGTCGGCTACGCATCGTCGCCTTGGTGAGCCGTTACCCCACCAACTAGCTAATGCGCCGCGGGTCCATCTGTAAGTGGTAGCGAAAAGCCACCTTTTATGTTTGAACCATGCGGTTCAAACAAGCATCCGGTATTAGCCCCGGTTTCCCGGAGTTATCCCAGTCTTACAGGCAGGTTACCCACGTGTTACTCACCCGTCCGCCGCTGACCTAAGGGAGCAAGCTCCCGTCGGTCCGCTCGACTTGCATGTATTAGGCACGCCGCCAGCGTTCGTCCTGAGCCAGGATCAAACTCTCCATAAAAAAAGTTTGAAAATGACTACGCACGTTTATGTGCGATTTATTTGAATTAACAGGTACGTTTTGTCTTGTTTAGTTTTCAAAGAACTTCGTTGCCGCTCTCAAGGCGACCACTTAAATATAACATTTATTAGACAAGCGGTCAACACTTTTTTCAAAAAAGTTTTTTTCATCTTTTTCATTCGCGACCAAAAAAGATTATAACACATAATCTATCGGAAGAAAAGATAAAAAAAGCGCAGCCACAAGGCTGCACTTTCATTTACGATTCATCTTCTTCTGTCTCATGTTCTTCATCTTTTTCGACCAAGGCTACGGTAGATACATGCTCCTGATCAGCTAACCGAATGAGGCGGACACCCTGCGTAACACGGCCGGTAACGGAAATGTCATTAATGTCCATCCGAATGATCACGCCGCTGGCGGTGATGATCATTAAATCTTCCTCTCCTCTTGTCGCTTTCACCGTAACAAGAGGTCCGTTATTTTCCGTGATCTTGCACGTCTTTAAGCCTTTTCCTCCACGGCTCTGTGTTCTGTATTCTGAAGCAGGCGTCCGTTTTCCGTATCCGTTTTCGGTTACGATCAAGACATCGGCATCCTCTTCAAGAATCTCCATGCCGACAACGATATCGTCGTCTGTGAGCGTGATTCCTTTAACACCGGCAGCGGTTCTTCCCATCTGCCGCACATCGCTTTCAGGAAAGCGGATCAAAAGACCGTTTCTCGTTCCGATGATGATCTGTTTATTGCCGTCAGTCAGGCGGACAGCCATCAGTTCATCTTCATCGCGAAGGCTTAAGGCGATTAAACCATTATTGCGAATATTGGCGAATTGAGAAAGCGGCGTCCGTTTTGAGATGCCGTGTTTTGTCGTAAAGAACAAATATGACTCATCGTCAAACTCGCTCACCGGAATGATCGCATTGATCCATTCCCCTTTATCGACTTCCAGAAGGTTGATGATCGGAATTCCCTTCGCCGTCCGTCCGAATTCAGGAATTTCATAACCCTTCGCACGGTAGACTTTCCCTTTGTTTGAGAAAAAGAGCAGCGTATCATGGGTCGATGTGGAAATCAGATGTTCAACAAAATCGTCTTCATTTGTTCCCATTCCCTGAATTCCTTTTCCGCCGCGTTTTTGGCTTCGGTAAGTGGAAGAAGGCAGGCGTTTGATATAGCCGTTATGGGTTAACGTGACGACGATGTTTTCTCTCGTAATCAGGTCTTCGTCTTCAATCGTCTCAAGACCGGATGTGACGATCTCCGTCCGGCGCTCATCGTTAAAGCGCTCTTTAATTTCTGTCAGCTCTTCCCGGATGATTTCAAGAACTTTTTCTTCGTCTGCTAAAATCGCTTTTAATTCGGCGATCAGCTTGATTAATTCTTGATACTCCTCTTCAATTTTTTCGCGCTCCAATCCTGTTAAACGCTGAAGACGCATGTCCAAAATAGCTTGGGCTTGTTTTTCGGTTAATGAGAATGTCTCGATTAACCCGTTTTTCGCAATTTCGGCCGTTTGCGAGTTTCTGATTAAGGAAATAACTTCATCAAGGTGGTCAAGAGCCACTCTCAAGCCTTCGAGAATATGGGCTCTCGCTTCCGCTTTGCGAAGTTCGTATGCCGTCCGCCTTTTGATCACGACTTTTTGGTGATCGAGATAATGACCGAGACACTGCTTTAAGCTTAATACTTTCGGCTGTCCGTCGACGAGTGCCAAAAGATTGATGCCAAATGATGTTTGAAGAGCCGTCTGCTTGTACAAATTATTTAACAGAACATTTGCATTTGCGTCCCTTCTCAGCTCGATGACGATCCGCATTCCGTTCCGGTCTGATTCATCGCGAAGGTCTGTAATGCCCTCGATTTTCTTATCGCGGACAAGATCGGCGATTTTTTCGATCAGCTTCGCTTTATTCACCTGATAAGGGATTTCCGTAATAATAATGGACTGTTTGCCTGAGGATGCTTCTTCGATTTGGGCTTTAGCGCGAATCGTAATCGAGCCGCGGCCTGTTTCGTAGGCTTTGCGGATTCCGCTTCTTCCCAAAATCAATCCGGCTGTCGGAAAATCTGGCCCCGGAATGATTTCCATTAATTCCGCAAGCGTAATATCAGGATTTTTGCTGAGTGCCAAAACCCCGTCAATTATTTCGCCGAGCTGATGAGGCGGGATATTTGTCGCCATCCCGACTGCGATCCCGGCTGCACCGTTGACCAAAAGGTTTGGAAATCTGGCAGGCATGACAATCGGTTCTCTTTCCGATCCGTCATAGTTGTCTTGGTAGTCGATCGTGTCTTTATTAATATCGCGCAGAATTTCCATGGATATTTTCGACATTCTCGCTTCTGTATAACGCATGGCCGCAGCCGAATCACCGTCGACAGAACCGAAGTTCCCATGGCCTTGGACAAGCATGTAGCGATAGTTGAAGTCCTGCGCCATTCTGACCATCGCTTCGTACACGGCAGAATCACCATGGGGGTGGTACTTACCGATAACTTCGCCGACGATCCGCGCGGATTTTTTGTATGGCTTGTCGCTTGTCATCCCAAGGTCGTTCATCGCGTACAAAATTCTTCTATGCACCGGCTTAAGCCCGTCTCTTACATCCGGAAGAGCGCGGGAAACAATAACACTCATCGCATAGTCTAAGAAAGACGTGCGCATTTCCTGACTGATATTGACTTCCTGGACTTGGGGCTTTTGTTGTTCACTCATTAAAAAACCTCCCTGGAGAATCTACATGAGTTGTGTGGGAGTAGATTTGTATTTATACTCTTTCAACGAATAAAGCTATTCTCCATTATATCAATAATCTTGAATTTATACACATGAAATTGTAAAGGCTCTATTTTAGAAAAGACCTTATTTCAAAAATAAGGTCTTACCTGCATTAAATATCCAAGTTCTTTACATAACGAGCATTTTCTTCAATGAAGTTCCGCCGCGGCTCCACCTTGTCACCCATGAGCATTTCAAAGGTTTCATCGGCGTCGATCGCGTCTTTGAGCGTCACTTGAAGCAATGTTCTCGTTTCAGGGTCCATCGTCGTTTCCCAGAGCTGCGTCGCATTCATCTCTCCCAGACCTTTATAGCGCTGCAGGCCGGGCTTAGGGGTTTGCGGAAGCTCTTTTAAAATCTCATCGAGCTGCTGATCATTATACGCATATTCCACGCGTTTTCCCTGCTGTATTTTGTATAATGGCGGCTGTGCTATATAGACATAGCCTTTTTCGATAATCTGCCGCATGTAGCGGTAGAAAAAGGTCAAAAGCAATGTTCTGATATGTGCGCCGTCGACGTCGGCATCCGTCATAATGACGACTTTATGATAGCGGGCTTTTTCGAGGTTGAAATCTTCCCCGATCCCGGTGCCGAGCGCGGTGATCATAGAGCGTACCTCATTGTTTGACAAAATTTTGTCAAGGCGCGCTTTTTCAACGTTTAAAATTTTTCCCCGCAAAGGCAAAATCGCCTGGAAATGACGGTCCCGGCCTTGTTTCGCCGATCCGCCCGCAGAGTCACCCTCAACGATGTAAAGCTCGGAAATCGACGGGTCTTTAGATGAACAGTCGGCCAATTTCCCCGGAAGATTAGACACTTCAAGCGCACTTTTCCTGCGCGTTAATTCGCGCGCTTTCTTTGCGGCCATCCGTGCTCTTGCAGCCATAACGCCTTTTTCCACGATTTTTTTCGCTGAATCGGGGTTTTCGAGCAGGAATTTTTCCAATGCTTCTGAAAACAAGGCATCTGTTATGGTGCGGGCTTCCGAATTGCCGAGCTTCGTTTTCGTCTGACCTTCAAACTGAGGATCCGGATGCTTGATTGAAATGATCGCTGTCAAACCTTCCCGGACGTCTTCACCGCTTAAATTCGGATCGTTGTCTTTGAATATGCCGTTCTTTCTGGCGTAATCGTTGATAACACGCGTCAAGCCCGTTTTAAACCCGGCTTCGTGCGTTCCGCCCTCATACGTATGAATGTTATTGGCAAATGAATAAATGTTGCTCGTATAGCTGTCGTTGTATTGAAGCGCCACTTCGATCGTAATCCCGTCTTTCGAACCTTCGATGTAGACGGGCTCCTCATGGATCACTTCCCTTGAGCGGTTTAAGTGTTCGACATAGCTTTTAATTCCGCCTTCATAGCAGTATTCATTCTTGCGCTCTTTTCCTTCGCGTTTGTCTTCAATCGTGATTTTGACGCCTTTTGTCAAAAACGCCAGTTCGCGGACGCGGGTGGCGAGAGTATCGTAGTCATACACAGTCGTTTCTGTGAATATTTCAGGATCGGGAGCGAAATGGGTCGTCGTTCCCGTTCTGTCCGTCTCGCCGATGATTTTCAAATCGGCTTTTGGAACGCCGCGCTCGTATTCCTGGTAATGAATTTTCCCGTCTCTGTAAACCGTTACATCCAGCTCCGTTGAAAGGGCGTTGACAACGGAAGCTCCGACGCCGTGCAATCCGCCCGAAACTTTATACCCGCTTCCGTCAAACTTACCGCCGGCATGAAGTACCGTCATGATGACCTCGACGGCAGGCCTTCCCATTTTTTCCTGGATGCCGACCGGAATCCCCCGGCCGTTGTCTTTTACCGTGATGCTGTTGTCTTTTTCGATGACAACGTTGATCTCTGTACAATAGCCAGCCAAAGCCTCATCGATGCTGTTATCGACAATTTCCCATACGAGATGGTGAAGCCCTTTGCCGCTCGTCGACCCGATGTACATTCCGGGCCGCTTGCGGACGGCTTCTAAGCCCTCCAGCACCTGTATCTGATTTTCATCGTAGTTATTATTATTCTGTTCCGCTGCCACGCACATTCACCTACACTTTTCTTCAAACATAATAAATTTATAGTTAAGATTATTTATGAATCGATTTCCGGCTTGGATTGAGCCCGCTTTTTCAGCGTGCTTGAGGCTAAAGGAGAAAAATAGATCGTCTGAACTGTGACAACAATTGATTTCGGCGTGCTGTTTGAAGAGATAATCCGCTTGCTTTGTTTTGTTAAAAACTCTTCAACGATCGGCGATGTCTTTGCCTTGTAATCAAAAATAGCCACAATTTCTCGTGTTGAGACGACAAAGTCGTCACCTAAATGGATATACAATCCCTCACCCCATTTTTTCAGTCCAATAGCGCGCCATTTGCAACACGAAAGATTCCTGCTTCGTTTAAGGTTTGATGATCAATCCCGTCGACGCTTGTCGTTGTCACGAAAGTTTGAACACGCCCTTGAATGGTGTGGAGCAAGTGAGACTGCCGATAGTCGTCAAGCTCTGATAATACATCATCCAAAAGCAAAATCGGATATTCCCCAATTTCTTCCTGAATCAAATCAATTTCCGCCAATTTAAGAGATAATGCAGTCGTCCGCTGCTGCCCTTGTGAACCGTAGGTTTGGACATCCCGGCCGTTGACGTAGAACAGAACATCGTCTCTGTGGGGGCCGGACAAAGAAACGCCCCGTTCAATTTCTTTATCTCTTAATTTAGAAAACGATTCTTGGTAACTATTGATCATTTTCGACAAATCAGGCGAATCTGATACGTGAAGAGACGTATGATACTTTAACGTCAGTTCTTCCAGACCTCGCGAAATTCCGGAATGGATGGGCTGAGCCCATTTTTCGAGCTGATCAACAAATTGAAGCCGCTTCATCACAACCTTTGCCGCGAATTCCGTAAGCTGTTCCGTCAGCACGTCAAGCATCGTCTGATCTGTCTGTTTTCTCGTTTGTAGCTGCTTCAAGAAATGGTTGCGCTGTGAAAGGATTTTTTGGTAATGAGAAAGGTCATGAAGATAGACGGGTGACACTTGGCCGATTTCCATGTCAAGAAATCTTCTCCTGACCTGCGGGCTACCTTTTACAAGATTCAAATCTTCAGGAGCAAACATGATCGTGTTAACGGCGCCTACATATTGGCTCAGTTTCTGCTGTTCAATATGATTGACCTTTCCTTTTTTGCCTTTTTTGGAAATGACGAGCTGGATTGGAACAGGACCGTTTTTTTTAATGACCCTGCCTTCTATTTTAGCATAGTCTTGATCCCACCGTATGAGTTCTTTGTCATTAGAGGTCCGGTGAGATTTTGCCATCGCAAGCACGTAGATCGCTTCCATCAAATTTGTCTTGCCTTGTGCGTTCTCTCCGATAATCACGTTCACTTTGTTTTCAAATTCGAGCTCAACGCGCTCATAGTTGCGGTAAGATGATAATGTAAGATTTTGGATATACAATCAATATCACCTGCTTCAGCCGACGACCTGGAATGAACCGAACCCTTCAATCGTCACGGTATCACCGACATACAGCTTGCGCCCGCGGCGGTTATCCGGTTCACCATTTACGAGTACTTCGTGCTCTGATAAAAACCATTTTGCCATTCCGCCCGACTGAATGACGTCAGCCAATTTTAAAAACTGGCCGAGGGTAATCATGTTTGTATCAATCGTCACCGTCTTTGTCATTTTATCGACCTCTTTCAATATCACTAATATCTAATTGTACTAAAAAACAGGGAAAGAAGGAAAGGGGTAAGTTACAGCGCTATGGGAGAGAGCGTCTTTTCCGTCAGCAAAATGAGAAAAAGCCGCCGGACTCACCCGGCAGCTTTCTTCAGTTTCAGATTAATACGTCCGGACAGGAAGAATTAATTGAACGATCGAATCATCATTCGGGGTGCGGATCAGAAAAGGTCTCATTGCGCCTGTAAAGCTGACATGAATGTCCTCTCCTTCAAGAACTTTAAGAGCATCCAGCATATATTTCGGACTAAAGGATATCTTTAAGTCTTCCCCTTCGATTTGCTCGGCATTCACCGTTTCGACAACCTTCCCGATTTCAGGAGAATTGGAAGAAATTTCGATGGACTCATCAGCGGACGCGGACAGCTTCACCACATTGTTCCGTCCTTCTCTCGCCAGCAATGACGCCCTGTCGATTGCCTGAAGAAATTCTTTTGTATTGACGATCAGATTCGTTTTGCTTTCCTGAGGAATCAGACGATTGGTGTCAGGATAATTGCCGTCTAAGAGCCTTGAGAAGAACAGAACGTTCTTCGTCTTAAACAATACCTGCGTTTCGGTGATAACGATATCGACGAGCTCCTGATGATCGTCGAGAATCTTGCTCAGCTCGGTCAAGCTTTTTCCCGGAATCACGACGTTATATGAGCTGTCCTCGCTGATATCGAGCTTCGCTTTGCGCAGCGCCAGACGGTGGCTATCCGTAGCAGTGCATATTAATTCACCGCCGGTCACGTTCCAGTTTACACCTGTCAAGATTGGGCGTGTTTCTGAGGTGGACACTGCAAAAACGGTTTGGCGAATCAGGTTTTTCAACAGATCTGTCGGGATCTGAAACGCATGATGCTCTTCAATTTGCGGCAAAAGCGGATACTCGCTTGCATCCAATCCGTTAAGGTTAAATTCGGCTTTTCCTGAACGGATAATCGTCAAATACTGATTTTGAACCTCGATTTCGACGGTTGACATCGGCAGTTTTTTAACGATCTCGCTGAAAAAACGCGCTTGAAGAACGATGCTTCCGGGCCTTTCAATCGTTACGATTTCCAAATCACCGTCTTCTTTCGGGATAAACGATTCAATCGAAATATCGGAATCGCTGCCTGTTAAAGACACTCCATCATCAGAAGCGACGATTTTAATACCGGTTAAGATCGGGATCGTTGTTCTTGAAGAAACGGCCTTCAACACATCCTGGACACTTTCGACTAAACGGTCTTTTTGAATTGTAAACTTCATAATCATCCTCCTTGCGGGAATCTATATTTATTATGTTTTATAAAAATAGCAGAAGTAATAGTAGGGGCTGTGGATTTGTGGATAAGTGCTGAGAACGAAAGGAAACACAGCCTATCCACATGTGGACAGACTGTGTAAGACCATGTTTAAGTTATTCACACTTTCCCATTACCTGAGCTGCTCTTTGATTTCTTTGATCTGCTGCTGGAGCTGTTCATCGTCACTCAGCAGCTTCGATATTTTTTCATGGGCATGGATGACCGTCGTATGGTCGCGCCCTCCAAATTCTTCGCCGATTTTCGGCAGGGATGAATCGGTCATTTCCCTTGATAGGTACATGGCGATCTGCCGCGGAAAGGCCACTGATTTCGTCCGTTTTTTCGCTTTGAAATCCTCAAGCTTAATATTGAACTGCTGGCCGACGACTCTCTGAATATCTTTGATCGTAATAATTTTCGGTTTAGAAGAAGGGATGATATCCTTCAAAGCTTCCGCAGCCAAATCGGCGTTGATGTCTTTATTGATTAAAGAAGAATATGCGACGACGCGAATTAAAGCGCCCTCCAGTTCTCTGATGTTGCTGTCGATCTGATTGGCGATATACAGCATGACTTCATTCGGAATATCGAGACCTTCTGCCTTTGCTTTCTTTCTTAAAATCGCGATCCTTGTTTCCAGATCGGGAGGCGTGATATCCGTAATCAGTCCCCATTCAAAGCGGGAGCGCAGGCGGTCCTCTAGCGTCGGAATTTCCTTAGGCGGCCGGTCGCTCGAAATGACGATCTGCTTCGATTCTTCGTGCAGGGTATTAAACGTATGGAAAAATTCCTCCTGCGTTTGTTCTTTTCCCGCTAAAAATTGAATATCATCTATCAAAAGAACGTCGACATTTCGATAACGATTGCGAAAATCGACAGCTTTATTGTCGCGGATCGAGTTAATGAACTCATTTGTGAATTTTTCTGAAGACGAATACACCACTTTTGCAGACGGATTATGGTCGATGACATAGTGTCCGATCGCATGCATTAAGTGCGTTTTTCCAAGTCCGACTCCCCCGTAGATAAACAGCGGGTTGTATGCTTTCGCAGGCGCTTCCGCCACGGCCAGCGATGCGGCATGGGCGAATCGGTTTCCGGAGCCTATAACGAAAGTGTCGAATGTATATTTGGGATTCAGCATATTTTGCGGAAAATCGGCCGGTTCGTCTTCTTTCGACATTTTTTTGATAGGAGATTTCGGCATGAATTCTTCTTCATTTTGATTTTGGGGAATGACAAATTTAATGCTGAGTTCTTCCCCGGTGAGATCGTAAATCGTATCCGCGATTAAGTGCAGGTATCTTGATTCAAGCCAGTCGCGTGCAAACTCGTTCGGAGCAGTGATGATCAGCGTATCGCCCTGCAATGAATGAGCCTTTGTCGACTTCATCCATGTTTCAAAGCTGGGCTTGCTCAATTTTTTTTCGATCTGCCCGAGGGCTTGATTCCAAAGATCCGAAATATTTTTCAT